>CAWDSB010000008.1:0-333349 GCA_963804905.1 uncultured Actinomycetota bacterium
CGGCTTCACCCCCAGGAGGAGAGCTTGCATGATCGGAGCGCGTATCGCCGATGGCCTGCTGACCACCGCGGTCGCTGCCATGGTCGTCGGCTGCGCTCCTGCGGCAGAGCCTCAGGCCGACACTGCTTCGGCATACCCGTCCGAGAATCTGGCGCCCTTCTTCCAACAGGTGCTCCCAAACGTCCGGGGCAAGACCGTCACGTCGGCGATCGTGACCTTCCCGCCGGCCGCACGTGCGGTGCCCCACCGCCACGGCGACGCTTTTGTCTACGCCTACGTGCTCGAAGGTGCCGTGACCAGCCAGCTCGAAGGCGAGCCCGCGCACGTGTACCACCAAGGCGAGAACTGGTCAGGGCAGCCAGGCGCCCACCACCGGCCACCGAGAACACCAGCCAGACCGAACCGGCGAAGCTGCTGGTCGTCTTCATCGCCACCACCGGAGAACAGCTCAAGGTCGATGATCCGCACAGGTAAGCTGCCACACTGTCGCACAGCTGACCGCTGCCTCCGGGAGCACGTGCCGCGAGCCTCTGCGCTTCGGCGACGCTGCGTGGTCGCTGGCTTGCCGGTGAGGAGGCCGGCAGCGGCAAGGAGGAATGCGCCCGTGCAGATCGACGCCACGCGGCGGGCTCCGGCTGCCGGCACCCGTGCGGCTTCGTCAGGGCTCTGGGCATAGGCGTCCGCGGATAGCGGTCGGAGCCGGCCATCAGATATGTGTCCGGTGCGTCTTCAGAGGAAACGGCGCCATCGACTGCGAGCCGAACCGAGGTTCGACGTGACGTCCTCACCCGTCGGCGGCAGCAGCACGATCCGGTAATCGGCACCACGTCAGGGGCGGGTGAAGTCGATCAGCGCGGACCGTCCGATTCCGCCGCTATCGTCACAGCCACTGGTGTCGTAAGGAGATCGTCATGGGTACCGGCTCAGCACCCAGGAACGTCGTCTTGGTGCACGGCGCTTTTGTAGACGGATCTACTTGGCGGGCGGTTTATTACCTGCTCACACGGGACGGCTATCACGTTGCCGTGGTCCAGAATCCGAACCTGTCATTGCAGGGCGACGCCGCCGCGACGCGGCTGATCATCGACGCGCAAGATGGGCCGGTCGTGCTGGTGGGGCACTCCTACGGCGGAGCGGTCATCACCGAGGCGGGCACCCACGACAAGGTCGCGGCCGTGGTCTACATCGCGGCCTTCGCGCCGGATAAGGGCGAGTCGGTTAGAAGCATTCAACGGCGACCCGAACGCGCCGGGGTCACCGCTCGTGTCAGCGCCCGGCGGGTTCTTGTTCCAGGACCGGTTGGGGTTCCACAACTCGTTCGCTGCTGACCTGCCCACCGCAGACGCCGCGTTCATGGCCGACGCGCAGGTCCCGTTTGCCGTGGAAGCCATGGATGAGCCGGTCACCGACCCCGCCTGGCGCAGCAAGCCAAGCTCGTACCTGATCGCAACCCAAGACCACATGATCGCACCGTCAGCCCAGCGCGCCATGGCGCAGCGGGCCGGTGCTACGACGGTCGAGGTGGCCGCTAGCCACGCCGTCTACATGTCACGGCCCGCCGAGACGGCAGCCCTCATTCGACAGGCGTGCATCTAGGCGAATCGCCCGCGGCTGGCTCTGTCGCCGACGCCAGGAGCTGGCTCACGATGTCCCGCATGGCCGCATCTCTGCGCCCCTTCTAGGTGGAGCTGCCGGGAATCGAACCCAGCGCAGAAATCGCGCTGAGCTGCGGAAATGTCGAATCTGACGACGCGAAAGCACGCGAAACAACGTGGAACGACCTGCGGATACGCGAAAGGTGTTGATGGCATCAACACGCACGACCTTCCCGCTCGATAACCGGGGTTCGCGGATCAGCTGTCCGCTTGCGCCTTAGCCCGTTCCCGCTCACGCAACTCACCGCTTGTCAGCCAGACGCGTGCCAGCCCGCCGGACCGCTGTACAAACACCGGTTCTCTTCGCGCATGTCGCGAGTAGCATTTCTCGCTAAGACGCATCAGCCCGAGCCGCGATCTCACGGAGCAGCCCCGTTCGACCAGCCCCGCGAACACGGCTTACGAAGGAGCGGGATATGCGCATAGTGGTTGATCTGAATCGGTGTCAGGGATATGCGCAGTGCGTCCCGCTAGCGCCGGAGGTGCTGAAGCTGAAGGGCGAGGAGGCGCTCGCCTACGACCCCAATCCCGATGATTCGCAACGCCAGCGGGTGGTGAGGGCGGCAGCGTCCTGCCCGGTGCAGGCCATCCTGGTGGATGCGATCGACCTGGCCGAGAGCCCGGCGAAGTGACCCCGGTCGCGAAAAGAGAAGCGCTGCTGAACAGCGCTCGTCGACGCCTTCAAATCCGAAGGCAAGATCGTCATCGTCGGCGCCTCCCTCGCCGGGCTGCGCGCGGCGGAAGCCTTGCGCGACGAGGGTTTTAACGGGTCCCTCACGATCATCGGCGACGAGCCACACGAGCCGTATGACAGGCCCCCGCTGTCGAAGCAGGTGCTGACGGGATGGGTGCCCGCCGAGCACACCAAGCTTCCGCGGATGCGCGAGATCGACGCGCAGTGGAGGCTCGGCGTCTCCGCCGTCGGGCTGGACCGGACCAACAGACGGGTGCACCTCGCCGATGGGGACACGGTCCCGTTCGGCCGGATGCTGATCGCGACGGGCACCCGCGCGCGGCCGTGGTTTGACCCCGAAGAGGCCAAGCTGGAGGGCGTTTTCACGCTGCGGACCAGGGATGACGCGGCCCGCCTGCAGGCCGCGTTGCTGGCCGGACCGGGGCGGGTGCTGATCATCGGTGCGGGCTTCATCGGCTCGGAGATGGCCTCGGTCTGTCGCGAGTTAGGCCTAAACGTCACTGTCGCAGAGCACGCTGATTCGCCACTGATCGGGGCGCTCGGCGGCGTCATCGGCGACATCGCGGCCGATATGCAGCGCGACGCCGGGGTCGACCTGCGCACAGGTGTCGCGGTCGATGCGCTGGAAGGAGACGCGGCCGGCCACGTGCGGCGGGCGCAGCTCTCGGACGGGACCACGCTGGACGTCGACGTGGTGGTGGCCTCGCTGGGGTCGATCCGCAACACCGAATGGCTGGAGGGAGCCCGTCTCGCGACCGGCTTCTGGGGGGTCGCGTGCGACGCCGGCTGCCGTGCTTTCGACGTCAATGGGGTGGTGACCGACAACATCTTCGTCGCCGGCGACATCGCGCGCGCTCCCCATGTGCTGTACGGCTACCAGTTCCTGTCGATGGAGCACTGGGACAACGCCGTATCGGGGGCCAAGGTGGCCGCCCACAACATGGTCCGGATCGAGACCGAGCGCGTGCCGCACCTGCCGTTGCCGTCCTTCTGGTCGGGCCAGTTCGGCGTCAATATCAAAGGCGTCGGGGTGTGCCCCTTCGGCGAGGAGATCGTCTTCACCCAGGGCTCGGTGAAGGAGCGCCGCTTCGCTGCCGCCTATGGCCACAACGGGCGCATCGTGGGAGCCGTCACCTTCAACCACGGCAAGTGGTTGGAGTACTACGGGGCATTGATCGAGCGGTCGGCGCCGTTCCCGCCGCCGCCACCGGGCTACGACCAACCCAAAGATGCCCAGCCAATACCGGCCGGGTTCCCCGATCCGCGCGTGCCGACGGGAATTCCCGACGTGGTTTTGACCGGCCACGACCCGACCTCACGGGGTGCGGAGTTCCGCCCCAAGAGTCGCTGAATCCGCGAAATAAGGAGCCCGCGTGACAACAGCAGAAACCGCCTGGGCGGAGGCGATGCGCTACGAGAATCGTGCCAATCCGTTCCCCTTTTTCGACGAGCTGCGCAAGACGCCGGTGGCGCGGGTGGGCGACAACCTCTACGTCGTCACCGGATACTGGGAACTGCACAAGCTGCTGCACGACCCCAGGCTCAGTTCCGACGGGAACCGCAGTCCGTTGCTATCCGGCCGGTCGCAAGCGGCACCGGCCGGCGCAGACGACATCGAGGCCTACGCCCCGAAGCGGAGCTTCATCTCTACCGACCCGCCGGACCACGACCGGATGCGCCGCCAGGTGATGCGGCAATTCGGTCCCCCACACTCACCGGACCTCATCCCGAGCATGGAGCCCGTCATTCAGCGGCTCTGTGACGACCTGCTCGACAAAGTCGACGGCCACAACAGGTTCGACGTTGTCGACGAGTACGCCTATCCGGTGCCGGTGACGGTGATCTGCAAGATCCTGGGTGTTCCACTCGAGGACGAACCCATGTTTCACGCCTTGATCTTTGACCAGTTGGCGGGCATCGACTTCAGTCCGGAGGCAGCCACCGAAGAGGGTCAGGCCCGCGCTGTCAAGGGCAGGGAGGCCGCCGCCAAGTTGGCGCAATACCTGCGTGAGCTGATCGACCGGTACGCGCGAGAACCCGGCGAGGGCCTGATCTCCCGGCTGCTCCACGACGACGGTCCCGATGGACCGATGTCGCCCGAGGAGGCCGTGCCCAACACTTCGCTGCTGCTAATCGCCGGTCATGACTCCACGGTCAACACGATCGCCCACTGCGTGCTGACCGCGCTGCGCAACCCTGGGTCGCTCGAGCTGCTGCGCAGCCGCCCCGAACTGATCCCCCGCGCCGTCGAGGAGACACTGCGGCTGCAGTCGGCGGTTCAGTTCTTTCCCACCCGCAGCGCCACCAGCGACATAGAGGTCGGTGGGACTGTCATCCCCGCAGGCGCGGCGGTCATCCTGTGCTACGGCGCCGCCAACCACGACCCGATCCGCTTCGCCAACCCAAGCCAATTCGATCCCGAACGCAACGACAACGAGCACCTCGGCTGGGGCGGCGGCATCCACGTCTGCTTCGGCGGTCCGCTCGCTCGCCTGGAGGTCAATCTCGCATTCGAGACCTTCATCCGCCGCGTGGAGAATCCGCGGCTTGTCGAAGACCCGCCGCCGTACCGGCGCAACCCGTTCTTCCGCGGCCCGCTGCACGTGTGGATCGACTGCGACGGCATCAGGGATCAAGCTCCGTGAGAGCGTTCCAATTCGTCGAATGGCAAAAGCCGGGCGAACTGCGCGACGTGCCGGTGCCCGAGCCGGGGCCTGGTCAGGTTCTGGTCAAAGTCGGCGGCGCGGTACCTGCCACTCCGATCTGCATTTCATGGAGCTACCCGCCGACGAGGGGGCATTTCGGCTTCCCTTCACCCTCGGCCATGAAAACGCCGGGTGGGTACAGGAACTGGGGCCGAGCGTCACCGGATTCACGGCGGCCGATCCGGTAATCGTCTACGGACCCTGGGGGTGTGGACTGTGCGCGTACTGCCACCGGCATGGAGAGCTACTGCCAGGCCCCCGCAGGCCCACTTCTTAAACGTACTAAAACCACAGGTGCGGATGGTTTCTGCATTCGCCTCGATGGTGTTCTACCAGCCGTTTTCGCTCACTTGTTCGGGCGTAGAAAATACTTCCCAAGCTGAATACGCGGGCTCGATTCCCATCATCGGCTCTACAAAAGCGCAGCTAGACGGCCTATTTAGCCGATGCAACGAACCCGCGCAGGCTATTCTTGGCGCTATCTTGGCGATGGCCCGGCAACACACCTACCCGGAAACCGTTTGCTGGCCTCTTCGGACCCGCTGGGATACTGGGCGCGGAGGCGGCGATGTTTGTAACAGAGACTCATCTGGGGCTGGGCGCGATTCTTCTGCCTCAGCGAGACGCCTGAGAAATAACGAGAACGGGATGGGCTCATGAAGACCGCTCTGCAAGCCGCGGGGTCGAGTCTCATCGGACTTGTCGTGTTCGGCGTGCTCCTGTTTTGGCCAGCTGGGACGTTCAATTACTGGCAGGCATGGGTTTTTCTCGCCGTGTTCACCGTCTCGACCTGGATCCCGGGCGTCTACTTGCTTTGTGCGAACCCGGTAGCGCTCGAGCGGCGGATGCGTGTGGGGCCCGCGGCCGAAACAAGGACGTTGCAGAAGGTCGTCATTACCGTCGCATTTCTGTCGGCGGCGGCGTTGCTAGTGCTCAGTGGTTTTGACCATCGTTTTGGCTGGTCACCAGTGGCGACGGCAGTGTCGTCGGCTGGCGATGTCCTCGTCGTGATCGGACTTGGGATCGCCGTGCTCGCGGTTATCCAAAACCGCTATGCGGCCGCCAACATCCAGGTGGAGGCGGAGCAGCACGTCGTGTCCACCGGCCTGTACGGGCTGGTGCGGCATCCGATGTATGTGGGAAACCTCATCATGTTGGTGGGCATCCCGCTCGCGCTTGGCTCCTATTGGGGACTCGTCTTCGTGATACCTGGCCTGGTCGTGCTCGCCGTGCGCATCGTCGACGAAGAGAAGGCACTCACCCACGAGTTGGCCGGATACCGGGAATATATGCGCCACGTGCGTTATCGGTTGGTGCCATATGTCTGGTAAGTGCCCTGAGCAAGATGGTCTGCTACCTGGGCCTGGTCATTCGGCGTGATGGGCGGCCTAACTGCCACGCAGCAGCCTGCGCGCCGCGGCCATGCAGAGTATGTGAGTCGGTGCTGCGAAGTTACCTGGCGCACACAGCTCACCGTACGTCGGATCTCTGCAAAGAGTCATGAACCCTTGGAGGCCGGGCACGAGTTTTCGACCCCACCACCATTCCGGCGTTCTTCGGTGCCGCCGGACCGATCGACATCGAACAGCGGCGTCAACAGATGGGATGACGATGACACGACGCGACTATCGACGGATCAACGCCGCGATACGAGATGTTCTCGGTGTTTCAGGCCACTACGAGTGGATCCTGGCGTTTCGAAGCCCCGGAACTTCACCGAATCGTCGACCTGATGCGTGAGCTGCGGGCGACTGAGGCCCGTCGGCACGTGCGCGTGGAGGTCCCCTTCTTCGCGGGACCCCAGATCGCGGTAGACCAGCTGATCACCGCGCTGCCCTGACCCGCATATCCCACCGTCAAAACCTAAGGGCACAGAAGCCAGTTCGGGTCCGATCACTGGCCTTCCCGAGCTAGTGGTTGGATCGGGCTCGATTCCAAATCCGGCCAGCGAGGTTGATCGGTGCAAGGGCAGCTCGCCACACCATTCCTTGCCATGGCGCACCGACACCGACGAAGGTGACCACGGCGCCGTCTGTGTCTCCGTCCTTGCCCTGAATCAAGTCAATCGTCGCGTGGGCAACGACGATCCGCCCGTCGTCGCGAAGTGCTGGGAGCTTGTATGTCCCGCGGTGGCTAATTCGCCCGCGCCTCATTGCCTTGTCAAAGCCCCACCAATGCAGCGGCCGAAGGACGGGCGGGACGACGACATTGAGATTGCGGCCGACCGTCGCGTCGGCCGCATGGCCCGTGACCTCGGCGACCGCGTCACCCCATTGATTGATGATGCCGCCACGATCCACCGTCACCGTGGCGCGCGAGCCCGCTCCAGCCGCCTCAGAAGCATCCATAATCTGATTACGGTACGCGCGAACTGCCGGTTCACCTCCCGACGCTTTTTGCGGCATTTTGCCGGTTTCGAACACCAGGGCTGTGACATACCCGAGTCGTTGAACGGGAGTTACGCGCGAATCGTGTCTCTGATATCGGCGACCTTCCGAGATGAGCCTGGAGGTACCAAAGTGAGCATTCCTGAGCCGGTTACCCAGTCAAGGCGTGGTCGCATCCGCGCCAAGTTGTTCGACTACTTGGCCCTGACGAAGCCGCGGACCATCCACCTTGTCGTGGGCGTGATTCCCGCGATACTGCTCGCCAACCGTGGTGTCGTGGCCCCGTTGTTGATTCTCAACACGCTGATCGGCGCGATGCTCATGACGGCGGGCGCCAACACGCTGAATTGCGTTGCAGACGCCGACATCGACAAGCTAATGAAGCGCACTGCGGGCCGGCCGCTGGCGCGCGCCGCTGTTTCCGACCGTCATGCGCTCGTGGTCGGGCTGGCGCTGAGTGTCGGGTCGTTCTTGTGGTTGTGGTTGACCACGAACCTCCTGACGAGCCTGCTGGCAGTGGCGACGATCGCGTTCTACGTGTTCGTCTACACGCTGCTGATCAAGCGGCGCACCTCGCATAACGTGATCTGGGGCGGTGCCGCCAACGGCATGCCCGTGATGATCGGTTGGTCGGCGGTCACCGGCGCCGTCGGGTGGCAAGCCCTAGTGATGTTCGCGATTATCTTTTTCTGGACGCCGCCGCACAGCTGGGCTTTGGCGATGCGCCACAAGAAGGACTACCAGGCCGCGGGTGTGCCGATGCTGCCGGCCGTGGCGACGGAACGCCACGTCATCAGGCGGATCCTCATTTTCACCTGGTTGACGGTGTTCGCGACGCTTTTGCTCACGCTTGCCACCGGCTGGCTGTACGACTCGGTCGCGCTGCTCGCCGCAGCGTGGCTCGTCCTGATGGCCTACCGCGTCTACGCCCGGGCGGGTCGCGGCGAGCCGGTCGAACCGCTGCGGCTCTTCCAGCGGGCCAACACCTACCTATCCGCGATCTTCTGCGCGCTGGCGGTGGATTCGGCGCTGGCGCTGCCGACACTGGTGGGGCAATGGACACCATCGCGATTTCGAAAATTTCCCGTCCGCGGGCGGGCGAGAGCACGGGGCGAGGTGCCGCATGCAATAATCTGAAACTCGATCACCGGGTCGTTTCCAGCGACGACGAGCTGCTGATTTTGGTGGACAGCGATGACCACGAGATCGGCTTTCTAGCCAAGGCCGATGCGCACCGCGGACGCGGAACGCTGCACCGCGCATTCTCGCTGTTCGTGTTCAATCCCGCGGGCGAACTGCTTCTGCAGCAGCGCGCCGAGGGCAAACGCCTCTGGCCGGGCTGCTGGTCCAACACCTGCTGCTCGCATCCACGCCGTGGCGAGAAGATGGACAATGCCGTCCGCCGCCGCCTGCAGGAAGAACTCGGCATAAGCGCAGAGCTCGAATTTCTCTTCAAGTTCCGATACCGGGCGCAGTACGACGACCAAGGCGCCGAGCACGAGCTGTGCTGGGTCTACGCCGGACAGTGCGCCGAGCGGCCGCGCGCGAATGTTCACGAGATCGCGGCCTGGCGCTACGTCTCGCCGCAAGCACTGCAGACCGAGATCGCACGCGCGCCCGAGACCTTCACACCGTGGCTCAAGCTCGCATGGATGCGGATCTCGCTCGCCCATGCACCGGTGGTGGGCACGACACGCACGGGGTAGAACGGAGACTGATCGCCGGACGGCCGACAAGGACGACAGGAGTGTCGCGATGAAGAAACCCATGCGCGGCGGAGTCCGGCTACGCGGGATCAGCAAGACGTACGGCGAGGCTGCGGCGACGGTGCACGCCTTGCGCGAGGTCGATCTCGACATCCCCGCAGGCGAGTTCGTAGCGATACTGGGCCCGAGCGGATCGGGCAAGACCACGTTGCTCAACGTCATTGGTGGCATCGAATCAGCCAATTGCGGGACGATCGAGGTTGCGGGGCAAGATATTTCGGACTGTCGACCGCGCGATCTGGGTGCATTCCGCCGCGAACATGTCGGGTTTGTGTTCCAGTTTTTCAATCTCATTCCGACTCTTACTGCGTCCGAGAACGTGGAAGTGGTTATCGATTTGACGGGCCAGGGAGACCGTGAGCGCGTCCCGGATCTACTTGCCGCGGTGGGCTTGTCGGACCGTGCCGGTCATTTTCCGGCGCAGCTCTCGGGCGGAGAACAGCAACGGGTCTCGATTGCCCGCGCGTTGGCCACCGACCCCGACCTGCTGCTGGCAGACGAACCGGCAGGCGCGTTGGACGTGGCGACCGGACGTCGCGTTATGGAGTTGCTGCAACAAACAAGCCGCGCCGGCCGCGGTGTGATCATGGTGACTCACAACGAGGCCGCGGCCGAGATAGCTGATCACGTCATGCGGATGCGCGACGGCGCGATCGTGTCCGCGCACCGCAACACCCTGCCCGCCGACGCCGCGACGGTCGAGTGGTGACGCAGCGTGATGAGTCGCGCCTTGCAGAAGAAGACTCTGAGCGACCTGCGGCGCCGGCTGCCGCAAGTAGTCGCGATCAGTGTGACCGTGATGTTCGGGGTTTTGCTCTTCATCGTCAGTTACGACTCCTTCCGCAATGTGCAAGCGTCCTACGACCGTACTTACGCCAGAACAAATTTCGCCGATCTGACGGTTACAGGCGGTGACCCGGACAAGATCGCTGCGGCGGTCCGTGATACCGCCGGCGTCGAGCGGGTCGCGACACGCACGCAAGCCGATCTACCGATGACGATCGACGCTACGAAACTCGTCGGCCGGGTCGTCGGAATGCCACCGCCAAATGGCGACGAAATCAACAAGCTCGACCTCATCGCAGGGCGACTACCTGGTCCCGCACGTGACGACCAGGTTGTCGTCGAACGTCACACCGCCGACACGTTCGGCCTCGCCGCCGGCAACCGTATGCAGGTCTTCGACGGGACTGCGTGGCACGAAGTCGACGATCTCGGGTGTCGCGCGCTCGCCCGAGTATCTCTGGCCGGCGCGGAACCGCCAAGACGTACTCGGCGACCCCCATGGGTTCGCCGTGGTTTTCGCACCCGAGTCGCTCGCGCGGACGTTGTCGGCCCGCGCGACGCCCAACCAGGTGTTGGTCAAGATGACAAGCGCTGCAACCCAATCGGATCGCGACGTCGTCACCCGCATACTCCGTTCGGCTGGCGCTGTCGACATCGAGGACCGTGGCGATCAACCATCCAATGCCGCGCTGCGTGAAAACTTCAACGGCTTCACCGCCATGGCGATCGGGTTTCCCACGTTGTTCCTGACGGCCGCAGCGATCGCCGAGTACGTGTTGATCACCCGCCTCATCCACACCGAACGACCGATCATCGGCACCCTCCTGGCGCTGGGTGCCCGCCGGGGCGCGGTGGTCCGGCACTACGCGTGGCATGGCGCGGTCGTCGCTGGAGTCGGCGCGCTGGCCGGGGTCCTGGCCGGAGCGGCTGGGACTTCCGCCTACACGAAGGTCTATGCGTCCTTGCTGGGCCTGCCGGACACCGTGATTGAGCACCGAATCCTCACCGCCATTATCGGTTTCGTCCTCGGGCTCGCCACAGGAGTCATCGGTGGGCTCGCTCCCGCGATCAGCGCCGCCCGAACCGCGCCGGCAGAGGCGATGCGCGGCACCGGTGTCGATCCGATCCCGGTGGGTCCGCTGACCCGGCTTTCCGCACGGTGGACAGCGATGCCCGTAGTGGCGCGGATGGCGCTACGTTCCGTGACCCGCAGCCGACGCCGCACCGTGGCTACGATGATCGGCGGCGTGCTGGCTCTCGTTCTGATCCTCGCCTCGGCCGGCATGCTAACCAGTGTGCGGGCGATGCTCGACATCGAGTTCGGCGTGGTCCAACGCCAAGATGCCATCGTTGTGGTCGCGTCTGGAGCCAATGATGTTGCCGCACAGTTACAATCGCTTCCCGGCATCGCAACCGTCGAGCCGGCAACCATCGACGGGTGACCGTCGCTGTGAACGGTCGCACGTATCGATTCATTCACGGCCTCGACCCGCCACGGTCATGCACGGATTCACACCCCCGACGGCGCCGCCCGGACGCTGCCCGGCGACGGCGTGCTAGCCGGCACTGCGCTCGCGGACAAGCTCGGCGCGCGCATCGGCGCACTGACGTGAAGGTCATCCCTCCGGCAGCACTGTTGTAGTGTTCGCCTCGTTGGGGTTGGTGGACGAATCGTTGCACCGCGCTGTACGTGATAGATGATGGCCCGCATCCATCACGAACAGCGGACCGGGATGGACCCGTCCGCTTCGAAACGGAACCAGTCGCTGATCGTGCGCGGGCCGCTGCCACGGCCCTCCCGGCGGCTGCGACACCGACACCGATGCAGTCGAGGACGAATCGAGCGACCGCCACTCCGGTGTTCGCCAGCGCCATGCTGGTGCTGGGTGGTACTCGGCATTCACTGTTATCTATGTCACCATGACCGTCAACCTCGCCGAACGACCGGCCAAGCTGCCACCCTCCGCGCGCCGGCGCACCGACTGCTTGATCATCTGCCGCCGTGGCCATCGAGACCTCGCCGCGATTCTGCTCGCTGTTCGAATCGGCCTCTGCCGCCGGCGTTGGGACCGTATGGCTGTTCCTGGTCCCCGTTCAACAACGACCTGTTCAATTCCACCCATCCGTCGGCCCGAGGCGTCGAATTCGCGACTGTCGCCGTCATGATGGTCGCTGCGACCGGAGTCCGCCGGCAGCCGCTGATCAGTACGCATCGATGTCGTCATAGTTGTCAGGAGTGTTTTGCACAGACATCACTCAGTGCATAGAAGTTCGTGGGTCAGAGATTGCTGCTTGCGGAGTCCTGTCGTCAGGCTCCTGCGGTGGTGAGGATGATGTAGTCGGCGAAGCCAAGCATCAGGCCGACGTAGACCGACGCAGTGATGGTCGTAGGTCAGCTTCGCGCTGACGCCGAGAGTTCGATCGTCACGTAGAGGATAGAGCCGGCGGCCAGTTCGAGAAAGGTGATCGACAAGATCGCTCGTGAAGCGTTGGCTGAAGTGTCCGAAAATGTCCGGGCGCCGACGATGATACCGAGGAAAGCCAGGACAGCCGAGGAGGCAGGTTCGTCGTCAGCGGCGCGACGATGCCGAAGCCTTCCGTGGCGTTGTGCAGGCCGAACCCGACCACCAGCATGAGGGCGAGCGCGACATCACTGCGGCGGCTAAGTCTTCCGATCGCCATCCCTTCGGCGAAGTTGTGCAGTCCGATCCCCGTGGCGATCATCACCGCGAGCCGGCCCGCACCCGCAACCCAGGAGGATGTGGCCAGCTCACCGACCATGGCAGCACCAGGCCCGCGCACAGCCCCGTTGGGTCGGTGGTTGTGGGAGCGATCGAACCACACCAGCCCCAGCAAGCCGATACCGAATGTTGTGGTGAGGACCGCACCGCGGGTGAGCGCGCCTCCGATCTCGTGGTGGCCGAAGGCTTCGTCGATCGGATTCAGGCGTGGGTGAGCACGTCCCACAGCAGAAAGACCAGGATGCCGATCGCGATTGCGTTCAACGCCGCCTTTGTGCGTGGCAGCCGGGACCGATCCTGCCTACCGGCAGGCCGAGGAAGATGGTGAATCCAGCTATGGCGCCGAGCATCGCGATTTGACCGGACAACATGATGACGATCCTCTCGAGTTTGTGAGCCTCCGGCCCCCACGGTGACGAACCCCCCGCCAAGCTGGCGATAGAGGTGGTCGGTCGTGACGGACGTCACGACCGACTGGCCAACTGGATGGCGGTTGAGGGCGTGCGCGCAACTCCCGGCGGGAGCACGTCGATGGTGATCGACCAAATCGCAGCGGTACAAATCGTTTCCGGCGACCGCGGCGATGTGCTGCTGCAGCGCAGCCTCTGACCAAACCGCCCGCGCTGAACCGAAGCTACTCACCAGTCGTGTCTCTAGCAGGGGCAGGAAGCAGCAGGTGATCACATGGCCAGACAGCACCGGGTGATCGACCACAGGGTCCTATTGCGGACCGGCCATCACCGGCTACCGGACGGGTCACTCGTGCGGGTGGACATCGAGTCGGGTCGCTGGGTGGGCACGCTCTACACACCCGAGCTGAAAGTCAAAGTCCAAATCGTCGGCAGTGATGCAGAAGTTCATGCCTGGGCCGACAAGATCGCGGAATAGCAGTCACACCCCTTCTTGCCCACGACGGTGACATTGCCGGTTGCCAGCGCAGCGAGTCCAGCGATCCTGGTCTCCGTGCGCGGGTTGACGAACTATGTTCCGATCGAATGGGATGCCGCCGTGCCGTTGGACGGAACCGTTGCCCATAGCCGCACTCAAGCGGGAGATCCCTGACGCCCGGATCTGGCACGGACGCCCCTGAATTGGGACCGGCTTGAACGCACCGGGGTGCATATCCACGACGACACCGCCGACGCGATCGAGCCTTTGTGGGCTGCGCACCTCGCCGCTTATCACAACGCGCTGACGATGCTGTGCTGGCCGCTATCCTCATTACGCCTGAGCGACTGGGACCTTCGCACGCGCGGTGGCCTCACCCCGCATCCCTTACGAAAAAGGCAGCGCGCCCGGCACGAGTGAGATAGCGAGCGGCCCACGCCGTGGACGTGAGGAGGCCCACGCGATGGCAGTCGTGACCCATCACGCCTCGCTCGTGTGGTCGCGAACGGTGTAGGTGTGCCTCACCTGTTTGTGGATCTCGGCGGATCTCGACACCGCGCACGGGTCACCACGGTCGTTGGCCGGGATGTAACCCGCCGAAAACCGTATCCGGCCCGACAAACTTCTGAGACCAAGGGCATCGGCAAGCTTGCGGGAGGCCGACTTCCGGGGCATCGCGTCCTGGGAATCAGGTTGCCCGGGAAGCCGATTCGCGCGGGTATGCTCGTCGCTGAGGTAAGTGATCTTGGGCATTTCCACACAGCAGGTTCGGCGTTTGTTCGACCCCGAGGTCGCAGAAATGGCCGCACCGCGCTCGGGAGCGGGTCGGGACCAGTCTGCTGCCCCGCGGGTCGACCGTCTACTAATCGGTGTCGACCCTCGCCGCGCCGTGTGCCTGCTCGGCCGCTCCGAGCATCGCGACGGCCACTGCACCCGCGACCGCACCCACGAACGCCACGCCGGCCAGCCACAGCAGCCCTGGTTGAGCGGTGTCACCAAGCAGCACCACGCCGATGACACCGGGCACCAGGGTCTCTCCGACCACGAGAGCGGCGGCGGCGCCGTTGACCGAGCCCAGTTGCAGCGCCACGGTAAATAGGTAGAAGCCGCCCAGTCCGGCGATGACGATCGTCCATGACGCCGGGTCGGTGAGCAGGACGCCTACCCGAAGCGGCGCGACACCGTCGAGCACCCGCACCGCCACCGCCATCGCACCGAATAACACCCCCGCGATCAGCCCGGCCGGCGCGGCAGCGCGCGCGCCAAGCACGTGGATCAGAGCGATGCCGGCGCCAAGGATCACCACCGACGCCGCCAGCACACCCCAGTGCAGGGCCCGCTCCGCCGGCCGATCACCGGGATGACCGGCGGTGAGCCCCAACACCAGTAACGACACTACGACTGTGGCGATGGCCATCCAGTCACGCCTGCGCAGGCGAACGCCGAGTATGAGGACACCCAACACGGCGGTCACGACAAGGTTCGCGCTGATGATCGTCTGCGAGAGGAACAACGGAATCAGACGGGCCGAGACGATGCTTCCCAGGAAACCCACGATATCGAGCACCATCCCCGCGATGAACGTCGGCGTCAGGGCGGCCTGGACTGTGGAGCGAAGCGTCGGGGCGCCGGTCGCGGTGACTTCCGTCCGCTGTCCGTGGCCGGCAGCCACAACTTCCGAACTGCGCGCGCCGTAAGCCTGCAGAACCGACGCGGTTCCGTAGCCGACGCACGCCAGGGCGGCCCCCATCAGACCGATCAGCATTTTGTGTCCTGTCTGCCATATGGCGATGCTCGTGGCCACCACGCGCGGCGCCTCACCGAATTGTCCTTCGAAATCCTCAGCGCCGACACCAAATCCGGTCGCTGCAGAGCCAGTTCGACACCGGCAGCACCGGTGGATCATGCAGGGCGACGATCGAGGGATCTACGGCCCGCAGGGCGCTGAGTTAGCGCGAGAATTGGGGCCGAACGAATACGTCATTGAGGGTAACGGTGCGCAAACCGCGGTCACGGATGAGATCGACGAGCTGACCGTATACGTGGGTTACCGGCAGATGATTGAGGTGGCCGACCACAATGTTCTGGGGCCGGAAGTACGTTTCCCGCCATCTTGACGATGTAGTCCTCGGTGATCATTGTGGAGTCGGCCAACGAGCCCGACCACATGGTGGTGACGGTGTAGCCGAGGTCCGCGGCGACCGCGTCGACAGCCGGATTGTGTCTGCCGTAGGGGGGCCGTAGGAAGGGGCGCGCGTCGATCCCGTACGTCTTCGTCAAAAACGCGTCATGGCGCCTGATTTCATCAGCGATCCGCGCCGGCGCCAGCGTGGTCAGGTCCGGGTGAGAATAGGTGTGGTTGCCGAGTTGGATTTGACCGGATTCCACTAGTGGCCGCAGCAGCGGCGCGTTGTCGCTCCATGAGCGGTAGGTGCCGTTAACGAAATAGGTCAGCCGCACTCCGGTGTCCTTGGCGAACTCGGTGTAGAGGCGGACGACGTCGCTGCTGACGCCATCATCCGACCGTCAGGGCGAGCAGGTCGCGTTGACCGGGCAGAACGGTCAGCACACCCTTGCCGGGCAGCGCGAGTCGGGTAGCGGGCGGCGGGGGAGGCAGAAAAATTCAAAAGCTTGTGTCGCATGTTCGAATCATGCCGGGGGCACGTTTGCGCTGTATTAGCTCGGCTGAGCTTGACGTTTCGGCTTCGGGTGATGGCTGACTGTGTTTCGGCTGATGCTTGACAGTTACTTCGGCTGATCCTTGACACTCCCTAAATGAGGGAGTTGAGCGTGGCCGAGCAGCGGTATCGGGCGGTGTTAGCGGTGATCAGCGACGGATTGTCGATAGCGCAGGTTAGTTCCACATACGTAGCCAAAGCATTGGGCTGACGGCGGGGTTAATTTGAGCTACGCACGGGTACATCTTCCCAAAAGCGGAGGGATGTCCAATGAACGGACGACGTGCCCGTGCTGGCCCGGTCACAGGAGGAGTGGACCCGCTCACTGTTGTGGCCATTTGCCCCGCGTGCGGCTATCCGAGTGCGGGTCTATGCGCCTACTGCCGGCCCCGTGGCGCGGTAGCCCGTTAGCGTACTTACACAGATGCTTTCAGTCGGTTGAGCATTTCAAGGGCGACGTCGCGCACTTTGATGTTGCGCCTTTGAGACTCGTCCACCAGTCTGGCGAACGCCTCGCCTGGGTCGCAGCCGTGCAGCGCGATTAGCGCACCTTTGGCCATGTCGATGTCTGAACGCGAGAGGAGCGCATTCTCAAGCTGGTTGACAGCTTCTCGGGAGCGCTGCCATCGGCCGGCGTTACTGATTGCTTGACCCGCGGCAACCGTATAGAGGCGCATGAGTTGCGCGTCGAACGGGTCGAACCCGGATACGGTCTGGCTATAGATGTTGAGCGAACCGAGAAGTTCCTGCTTCTCGTCCAGGGCGCCGATGAGTAGCGGAACCGACAAACTCGCGTGGATGCCCACCCGCTGCGCGGCCTCGACGAATTCCGGCCACCGTTGGTGTTCTTCACCGATCACCGCGCGCACCGGCGCGCGCTTCCGCGCGGCTTCCAGGCACGGCCCCCGGCCTGACGCGTACTGCTGGCGATCGAGTTCCAGCGCCCGCTCATGTGTGGAGGCCGCTGTGCGGGCATCAGGCCCCGACAGCACGGTGATGCTGACGGCGTCCGCGTATGGGATCGCGGCGGCTGCAGTCTCGGCGACCCGCGCCGCTATATCGTCCAAGGGCTCTTCGGCGGCGAAGAGGTCTCGTAGTCCCTCGATCGCTTCGGCTGTAGTTGTCAGCCTGGCCAAGGGTGCCAGCAGATCAGTACTCATAGTTTGCGCCGTTCGGAGCATGCGATAACCGCTGCTACGGGCACACTGTGCCCTCACTGTATCCCAGAAACCTGTTAGGCATCGCTTATTGCCGATGGCGTCAAACGGGGTGGAAGGCGAGGCGCTTGATGCCGGCATGCGAATACCCCCGCCAGCGCCGAAGCGCTGACGGGGGTATTCGTGGGTCGGGTTAGGTCAGACGCGAGGGGCACCCGGGCCGCGAGCGGCGCCGGTCGCGACGTCGGTGTTGTTGCGTCGTTTCAGTCCCGCGAGTCCGACGAGACCGAGAAGGCCTACCAGGCCCCACAGACCGGTCTTGTCACTGTTGTCGTTGGTGCTGTTGGCGTCGTCGGCCAATATCGTTGTGGTGGACGACGGCACCGGTGCGCTGAGGGCGGCGGCGTTGGCTACGCCCGCGCCGCCGAACATCAGGGCGGCGGTGGTCAACGTGATGCCTAGTGTCTTACGCATGTGTTTGCTCCTGGAGATAATGGTCATTGACGACCAGTGAAGGGGTGTGCGGACCAGTGATCTCTAGCCTGTGTGGGGCTAGAGCGTTACTTCTGTGCTCCCAGCCTTCAACTCGCAGGTAGTAGATGCCCCAAGAGGGGGCTCTAGAAACCTGGAGCCCCCTGACTGAGACACATGTCACGAACCGTTTGTCTGGAACGGCATCCTTTTGATGGCGACCCCGCCCGATTTTGCGGCTGCAAAACCGGTGTTGCCGGTTCAAATCCCGCTGGGGGCACGTCAGAGCCGGAACTCGTTGCTCTTGCCCCCTGCGGAATGGAACGATCGGCTCGAGTAACGGGTCAAGTCGATGATGAAAGGGCGGCAATGATTGTATTCGCGGTGGTGCTGCTGATCCTGGCCGCTGTCGTAATCGTGTTCGGACTAGTCCTCTACGGCAACGGCGCCGGCGAAGTTCCCGACGATCTTGGCCGCGAACCGGCAGCCACTAGACAGGGTTTGTCGCGTATCTCGTGGAAAGACCTGTTTGGGCGGATGAAGACGTCCATCAACGGCATGACCAATTCCGAAGCAAGCCGTGCCGATAAGTTGACAGCGACTGGCGCGTTTTGCGTGATGGTCGGACTCATCGTCTGTAGCCATCGCTCTACTGGCGTTCATTGCCGCCTTGGTCTAGCAGTGCCGCCGACCCAACTGCGCTGTGCGTCGTCGCACCGCAAGTCGGCAGACACCGGCGCACACCGGCAGCTGAGTCAGCTGGACAGCTGACTAGCCTGCGCGGTTAGCGAATCGGCGGTCCAGACGATTGATCAACCCGTCGACGTACCGCAGTTCTGTTTCCACACTGCGGACATTGGATCTCAAGCGCCTCAGGGCCGAGTGCTGCCCCTGATGCGTTCGTCGGGTGATCTCGTCGCGCTGCTTGGCCAGGTAGGTCGCGAGTTGTTCGCGCTCACTAATCAACGACTCGCGGAAGTAAGCCGCCTGCATCGCGTCGCCGACTCTGTCGACGTCCAGCGCTGATTTGGGATAAGACATTGCAGGCACCATAACCCGCCACGTCAGTCGTCGCCGTCTCCGCGAGTCTCGATGACCCGCTGAGCGACCTCGACCAGCCGTGTATTGCTGTCCTGAGAGAGTCGGCGAAGCATCTCGAATGCGCGAATGTCGTCGACTCCGTAGCGCTCCATGATGATGCCCTTGGCCTGGCCGATGCGGTCTCGGGTAGTCAGGGCCGATTGCAGCTCCTCGCCCTCGCGGCTCGCCAGGATCGCCGCGGCTGCGTGTGCGGCCAATACAGTGCCGATCGTCTCGTCCTCGCCGTCAAAAGCGTGCGGCTTGAACGCGAATAGATTCAGCGCCCCGGCGGTGCGATTGGCGGTGTACAGCTTGAAGGACAGCACCGCTGAGTACGCCGATCTCGACGACCGCCGGCGAATATTTCGGCCAACGATCTTCTGTGCGGAAGTCGTCGGTCCGCACGATCACCTCATCGAGGGCTGCGTCCATACATGGCCCCTCGTTGAACAGCATCTGCAGTTGGTCCAGCTGATGGGGCGAGATCGGAGGTACCGGCGACAGAATCCCACTTACCGCCCTTGCCTATCATCAGCACCCCGGCAGTATCGGTTCCGGGAATCAGTTCCATTGATGCGGCCGTGACGTCGGAAAGCACATCCTCGACGCTGCGCGGCGCAGCGGCGGCACGTGCCAGCTCGGCCATTCGCATCGCGAGATCGTACTTTCGCGTTTCCGTCATACCTGAGAGTCTTCCCGATGAAGCCCAGAAGCACACCCCCGATGTGGTCCCCCACATCACTAATGGGTAATCAACGTTTGTCATCACCGCACTTTGGCAATGCTGCGGCGCAGGTGGGTGCGGCGGTCGACCACTGCATTCACCGAGGCTTCGTCGGTTCAGACCACGAGCCGGCGGGGCCGCCTGCCCATTTTCGCCGCCCTCGAGTCACTCCGTTAGTTGTAGTAGCCTTCCTTCATGGGCAGCTCCACCAATGTCTGGATCCTCGGCGGTTACCAGAGCGACTTCAGCCGCAACCTGACCCGGGAGGGCCTGGATTTCGCCGATCTGACAGCCGAGGTGGTCGAATCCACGCTTGCCGCCGCAGGAGTAGCTGCCGAGGCGATCGACGTCGTGCACGTCGCCAACGCTTTCGGTGAGCTGTTCGCCCGCCAGGCCCACCTCGGCGCGATGCCCGCCAGCGTTCACGAGGGGTTGTGGGACACACCGTCGTCCCGGCACGAGGCCGCCTGCGCGTCCGGCAGCGTCGCGACGCTTTCCGCGATCGCCGACCTGCGGTCCGGTGCCTACCGAACCGCGTTGGTGGTCGGCATCGAGTTGGAGAAGACCGTTCCCGGCGACACCGCCGCCGAACACCTCGGCGCGGCGGCCTGGATCGGCCATGAGGGCGCCGACGCCAAGTTCATGTGGCCGAATATGTTCGCCCAGGTCGCCGACGAGTACGACCGGCGCTACGGGCTCGACGAGACCCACCTGCGCGCCATCGCCCAACTGAACTTCGCCAATGCCCGCTCGAATCCCAACGCGCAGACCCGCGGCTGGACCGTGCCGGATCTGCGAACCGGACGGGACGGCGACTCCGCCTCCGACGATGAGGTCAATCCCGTCATCGAAGGCAGGCTGCGCCGCTTCGACTGCAGCCAGATGACCGACGGCGGTGCCGGCGTCGTCCTCGTCACCGACGACTTCCTGCGCGATCACCCCTATGCGCGTCCGATCGGCCGTATCGACGGCTGGGGGCATCGCACCGTGGGATTGGGTCTGCAGCAGAAGCTCGACCGCTCCGCCGCCGAACAGTACGTGCTGCCGCACGTCCGGGGTGCGGTGCTGGATGCGTTCGACCGCGCCCACGTCACCCTCGACGACGTCGACGGCTTCGAGGTACACGACTGCTTCACGCCAAGCGAGTACCTCGCCATCGACCACATCGGGCTGACCGGGCCGGGCGAATCGTGGAAGGCCATCGAGAACGGCGAGATCGAGATCGGCGGGTCGCTTCCGATCAACCCCAGCGGCGGGCTCATCGGCGGCGGCCATCCCGTCGGTGCCTCCGGCGTGCGGATGCTGCTCGACGCCGCCAAACAGGTCAGCGACGGCGCTGGCGATTATCAGGTCGACGGCGCAAAGACGTTCGGCACGTTGAACTTCGGCGGGAGCACCGCCACCACGGTCAGTTTCGTCGTCGGATCGGCGAGGAGTCCTGATGGATGTCGAGGTAGTCGGCAAGTTTCTTTCGACGCTGCCCGAGGACGATGACCACCCCTACCGGACGGGCCCGTGGCGCCCGCAGACCACCGAATGGGACGCGAAGCGACCTCACCGCCGTCGAAGGGGAGATCCCGCGGGACCTGGACGGCGTGTATCTGCGCAACACCGAGAACCCGCTGCACCCGTCGCTGAAGTTCTACCACCCCTTCGACGGTGACGGCATGATCCACATCGTCGGCTTCCGCGACGGAAAAGCGTTCTACCGCAACCGATTCATCAAAACCGACGGACTGGCCGCGGAGGACGAGGCCGGCGGCGCACTGTGGCCGGGCCTGGCCGAGCCGGTGCAGATCGCCAAGCGCGACCACGGCTGGGGCGCTCGGACCCTGATGAAGGATGCATCGAGCACCGACGTCATCGTCCATCGCGGGACCGCCCTGACGAGTTTCTACCAGTGCGGTGATCTGTATCGCATCAACCCGATGACGGCCGAGACACTCGGCAAAGAAGATTTCAACGGGCGCTTCCCGTTCGACTGGGGCGTGTCGGCGCATCCGAAGGTCGACGACGCCACCGGCGAACTGCTGTTCTTCACCTACAGCAAGCAAGCCCCCTACATGCGCTACGGCGTGGTCGACGCCAACGACGACCTGGTGCACATCACCGATATCCCGCTTCCGGGTCCGCGACTGCCGCACGACATGGCGTTCACGCCGAATTACGCCATCCTCAACGACTTTCCGTTGTTTTGGGATCCCAAGCTGCTGGAAGCCGACATCCACCTGCCCGGCTTCCACCCCGACATGCCGTCGCGGTTCGCGGTCATCCCCCGTCGCGGCGGCCCGGACGACATCCGGTGGTTCGAGGCCGACCCGACGTTCGTGCTGCACTTCACCAACGCGTACGAAGACGGCGATGAGATCGTGCTTGACGGCTTCTACGAAGGGGATCCTGCACCCGTCGACAGCCTCACGGGTGGACAGTGGGAGAAGGCATTTCGATTTCTCGCCCTCGACCGGCTGCAGACCCGGCTGCGCCGCTGGCGGTTCAACCTGGTCACCGGCGCCAGCACCGAAGAGCAGCTCACCGACAGCATCACCGAGTTCGGCATGATCAACGCCGGCTACGCGGGCCGCGACTACCGCTACACCTACGCCGCGACCGGGAAACCGGGCTGGTTCCTGTTCGACGGATTGGTCAAGCACGACCTGCGTACCGGTTCCGAGGAGCGCTTCGCGTTCGACGACGGCGTCTACGGCAGCGAGACGGCGATGGCGCCGCGCATCGGCAGCGCCGGCGAGGACGACGGTTATCTGGTGACCCTCACCACGGACATGACCGATGACGCCTCGTACTGTCTCGTCTTCGACGCCGCGCGGGTGGCCGACGGCCCGGTGTGCAAACTGCGGCTGCCGGAGCGGATTTCCAGCGGCACCCATTCGACCTGGGCCGACGGATCGTCGTTGCGGCGCTGGCACAGCGCCGACGACGCGGCCGCCGCGATCGGGCTGTAGGTGCAGCAGCCCGAGCCCAACGCCGTCGCCCGCATGCTTGGGCTGCTCGGCGACGAATGGACGCTGCTGGTGCTGCAACAAGCCCTCATGGGCGCGACGCGCTACGGCGAATTTCAAGCGCGCCTGCCGATCTCCCACTCGGTGTTGTCGAGCCGCCTGCGGTCGCTGACCGACGATGAGTTGCTGAAACGCCGTGTCTACCAGACGAATCCGCCGCGCTCGGAATATGTGACCACCGCGCGCAGTCGCTCGTTATGGCCGATGCTGGTGTCGATCTGGGACTGGGAGCGCCACTGGGTGCCGGGTCATGCCGACGACTTGCCCGCTATGCGCCACACCGTCTGCGGCGGTGACTTCGCTCCGCAGCTGACTTGCCGAGCCTGCGGCGAGACGGCGAGCGAGAAAGATGTTGTCGCACAGTGGGGCCCGAGCGGCTCTTGGGAGCGATCGATACCTGCGAGCACAACCCGGCGACGGTCGGCGACCGACCGGCGAAAACGTGAAGCCGGACTGTTCCCGCAGACGATGAGCGTGCTCGGCAACCGGTGGGCGTTCGCGATTCTGGTCGCCGCGTTCGTCGGGGTCAGCCGGTTCACCGATTTCCAGACCCAGCTCGGTGCCCCGCCGGGCTCGATCGCGGACCGGCTGGCGATATTCACCGCCAACGGCGTGCTGGCCGCGGTGGACAACCGCTACCGGCTCACCGAGAAGGGCAGGGCCTTCTTCCCCGTCCTGATCGCGGCCCTGCAGTGGGCGCAGCGGTGGTTCCGGGCGCCGGAAGGACCAGCGGTCGTGCTCACCCACACGGCGTGCGGTCGGCGCTTCACGCCCGTCCTGACCTGCGATCAGTGCGCCCGGCCGCTGCGCGGAACACAGGTCTCCGCGGTCTAGCACTCTCGAGGGGAGAGTGCTAACATCGCCGGTGCACAGTGATTGGCTGCCCGCCAGGGTGGCGGGCCCTGAGTGACATAGGAGGTGAATTGCTGTGCTTCGTTTTGATCCGTTCAGTGACCTTGATGCTTTGACCCGGGGCTTGTTGACCAGCCAAGCCGGTTCAAATCGCACTCCTCGGTTCATGCCGATGGATCTGTGCAAGATCGACGATCACTACCTGCTGACCGCTGACCTACCCGGCGTGGATCCGGGCTCGGTCGATATCGACGTCGATAACGGCACCCTGACGATCTCCGCGCATCGAACCGCGCGGAGCGACGAGTCCGTTCAGTGGCTGACCAACGAGCGCTTCTTCGGCAGCTACCGTCGCCAGCTGTCGCTCGGCGAGGGTGTTGACGCGGCCGCGATCTCGGCGACCTACGAGAACGGCGTGCTGACTGTCACCATCCCGCTGGCCGAACGTGCCAAGCCGCGCAAGATCGACGTTGCACACGGCGGCGGCCAGAAGAGCATCACGGTCGATTCGGAATAGCGCACGACGCGGGTCGCGGCGCTACCCGTGGCGGTCCAACCGGAACTGCAGATGTGTTCGGACCGAAGGCCATTCGATATCCAGGATCGAATACACCACGGTGTCGCGCCGCGACCCGTTCGGCAGCAGCTGATGGCTGCGCAGCACGCCGTCGAGTTTCGCGCCAATCCGCTCGATCGCCGTGCGGCTGGTGAAATTGAAGAAGTGAGTGCGGAATTCGACTGCTACGCAGCCCAATACGTCGAACGCGTGGCCCAGCATCAACAGTTTGGTCTCGGTGTTGACCCCGCTGCGCCGCGCTGAGGCCCCATACCAGGTATTACCGATCTCGAGCCGCCGGTTGGGCGGATCGACATTCATGTAGCTCGACGAACCGACCAGCGTGCCGTCGAGTCGACGCACCACGAACGTCAGGCCGGTGTTCGGCTGCTGCAATCCCAGCCGCATGTCCACCCAGCCTGCGGCGGTCTGCGGCGACGGAGCGCCGGTGAACCACAGGCTGCCGACATCGCCGTCCGCTGTCGCCGCCGCGATCTCCGGAACATGCTCTCGCGCCAGGGGTTCCAGCGACACCCACCGTTGTCCGGTTAGCCTGACCGGCTCGACGAAGCCCGTCACGGCATCTCGACGCCCCGACGTCAGTGATGCCACGAATGTCCACACCGAGAACCCGAGCGCCACCACCGCCACGGCCATGCCGATGTAGAGCCCGTAGCCCGCCGACACCGGGGGGTGGACATTGATGCGGTAGTACCACAGCGTCAGAGCCACCAACAGCAGCGAAATGACCACCGCGGCAGTCGATGCCGCCCGAGCTGACAAATCGCGCGCCGCCATGGCGCCTGCGACGATCAACGTCGACGCCAAGAGGGTGATCAGCTGGCCGGCGCCGAACTGCGCCGGAACGACCAGGTTGCCGACGGTGCCGCCGATCGCGTTCGCGCGACCACCGCCGCCTGCCCTCGTGGTCAACCAAGGCAGCCAGACCGTGAGCGCCAGGATCGCCGCACACAAGGCCACCAGCCAACCGGGGCTCGGGCGAGGCATGCGATCAGACTATCGGGTCGTCCTGATGTGCCGTGCCGTCCAGGTCAGCGCGTGATCGGCGACGTCTTCCCACCCGTCGAGCAGCGCGGTGAGGTGCGGCCGGTCGCCGTACAGCTTGAAGTCGGTCGGGGCCGACGACCGCCGGTAGCGCGTGAAGTTCTCGTAGACAACCGATGAAGGCACCAGATGATCGCGGTCGCCTGCGACCAACAGCAGCGGCGCCCGGTTCTGGTTCGCGTAGTCGACCACGGTCACCGCACGAGACTTCGGCGTCAGGTTGGCCAGCGCGGCCTGGAAGAGCGGCCTGCCGGGTGCCGGGATCGCGTATTCGGCATGCAATCGGTCCGATTCGGAGCGCGACGCGGTGTTGGCGAACGCGTAGTGAAACTCGCCTGCCGTCATGGCGATGGCGCGGCGGCGGTTGCCGGGGTCGCGAAACACCGGCCACGTCGCACGCCAGACCGACAGCGGAAGACGCAGGACGCCGCGGGGCGAGGCAGGATGAAGCGCGACGCCGGCGCGGCCGAGTCCGCGGTCCAGCAGGATCTGGGTCACCAGGCCACCGAATGAGTGACCGATGATGATGGGCGGTTCGGGAAGCGATCGGACGAATGCGTCGTAATGGTCGACGACATCGAGCAGCCCGATGTCGTCGGGAGCTTGGCCGTGGTCGATGACTCGGTCGAGGGGGCAGACCCCGGGCCACGCGGGTGCGTGCACGACGTGGCCGGCCGCGTGGTAGCGGTCGATCCAGCCGCGCCAGCTGTGCGGCGTCATCCACAGACCGTGAATCAGCACAATAGGCGTCTTTACCGTAGACATCACTCCTAGTGTGGAACTTCGACATCGATCGAGGGGCGGTAATGCGATGAGCGAACTTCCCGATTGGGCTCAGCGGCTCGATCTGTCCCCTCACCCCGAGGGTGGCTGGTTCCGGGAAACCTGGCGCAGTGGACTGACGATTCCGCAGTCCGCCCTGCCGCCGGACTACGCCGGGCCGCGCAGCGCGGGCACCGCCATCCTGTTTCTGCTCATGCCCGGCCAGCAGTCGGCGTGGCATACCGTGCGCAGCGCCGAGCTGTGGCTTTACCACCGCGGCAGCCCGCTGTTGCTGCAGTTCGGCGCCGAACAGTCCGGTGCCGCAACGCATCTGCTCGGCGGTGACATCTCCGCGGGCGAGCAGCCGCAGCAGGTCGTTCCGTCAGGGCACTGGCAGCGGGCCCGCCCGCGCGACGACGAGCCCTCACTGGTCAGCTGTGTCGTGGTGCCCGGATTCGATTACGCCGACTTCGCGCTGGCCGCTCCTACCGACTGAGCAGCTGCACCGCCGCCGACACCAGCGCGGCATTGTTCTCGGCCGTCGAGCCGTCGGGGAGCAGCAAGGTGTCCTCCATGCCGATGCGCGCCTGAATCCCGCGCACGCCGGCGTGTTCGAGGAGAGGCCAACAGCTTTCGTCCATACCGTGCAGCAGCACCGGTGCATGCGATCCCGCCGCGAGCACCTCGCCGAGCACGTCGTCCGCGGTGGCGATATCACCGTCGGCCTGAAGTTCGACCATCACCCGCATGCAGTGCGCGGCCATCTCCGAGCGGGCCCACGACGCCGCCGCCTCGGTGTGGAAGATGCCTACCTCCACGCCGATGCCCATGCTCAGCAACAACCGGGCCAGTCGCTCAGATCCGGGCTCGTGCCAGTTCACCGAAGCGAAGTCGGGAAGCGCCTGCCATGCTTGCACCGCGCGCAGCCGCTCATCCGGGTCGGGTAACGCCCAGAAGCCGGTCGTCACCCCCAGCGGCAGGCCGGGAACCGCGTGGCGCACTGCCTCCACCGCGGCCCCCACGATGTCGGGCAGCAGCGAGTCCACACCGTCGGCGGTCTTGGGATGCACGTGCACCGCCTTGGCGCCTGCCCCGTGCGCGGCGACGGCCTCGGCCGCGAGCTGTTCGGGGGTGACCGGCAGGTTCGGGTGCTCCTTCGGGGTGCGGACCCCGTTGATGCATGCCTTGAGGTAGGTCTTCGTGCTTGGCATGCCTCCATCTTCACCCGTCGCACCGCCGGTGCGAGCAGTAGCGTGCTTCTCATGAAGGGCCACACCATCGTCTGTGGCGACGATGCGCTCGCGATGCGGATCGTCGAGGAGCTCAGGACTGCCGGCGTGAGCGTCGTGACCCTTCAATCCCCCGACGAGCTGACTGCGAAGGGAGTCGCCGACGCCGAAGCGATCGTGTGCGCCGACGACGACGATGCGCTGAACCTCGAAATCGCGCTGCTCGCACGGCAGGCCAATCCGCACGTGCGCGTGGTGGCCCGACTTGCCAACACCGTCCTGCGCGAGGCGATGGCCCAGGACAACGGGCCTGGAGCCATCCTCGACGTGGCCGATCTGGCCGCGCCCTCCGTTGTCGAGGCGTGCCTTGCTCGCACGACACACGCGATTTCGGTGGCCGGCATCGACTTCGTCGTCTCCGAGACGGACGCGCCGCACGATGCCTCATTGCGCGAGATGTATGGCGACCTGGCGCCGGTCGCGGTGATCTATGGGGAGAACTCGGACAACCCCGGCGACGTCGTGACCTGTCCCGGCCGCGACTTCCGTGTTCACGAAGGTGACTGGACCGCGATGATCGGCACCTCCGACGAGTTGGCCGCCCAGGACATCGATGTCCCCAAACCGCTTCCCCAAACTCGGGTGGTACGTCCCCCGCTGCGGCGGGTGATCGACGCCGTGCGCGTGGTCCGCGACGACATCAACCCGATGTTTTACCGGGCGCTGGCGGCATCGCTCACCCTGTGGCTCGGCTCCACGGTGTTGCTCCGGTTCGCCTACCAACATCCGCCGGGCATGAGCTGGATCGATGCGCTGTATTTCAGCACCGAGACCATCGCCACGGTCGGGTACGGCGACTTCAGTTTCATGCAGCAGCCGATGTGGCTACGGATCTGGGGCATTGGGCTGATGTTCGGCGGCGTCACCACCACCGCGATCCTCGTGGCCTTCATCGCCGACGTGCTGCTGTCACGCCGGATGGCGCGGTCGGCGGGGCGCAGGCGGGTACGGCACCTGCGCAACCACGTCATCGTCGTCGGCCTCGGTTCCTTCGGTATCCGCGTCGTCAGCGATCTGGTAGCCGCCGGGTACGACGTCGCGGTCATCGAGCGCAACGACGACAACCGCTATCTGTCCACGGCCGCGCGACTCGATGTGCCGGTGATTTTCGGCGACGCCACGCTTCGGCAGACGCTGGAATCGGCTCGCATCGAAGATGCCAGGGCGGTGGCGGTGCTCACCCAGGACGACATGGTGAACATCGAGACCGCCATCGTGCTTCATGAGATGCTCGGCCGGCGCGACGTGCCGATCGTGTTGAGGGTTTACGACCGCGCACTCGGCGCAGCGGTCGCCCACCGGTTCAAATTCGAGAACGTCCGGTCCACCGTCGAACTGGCCGCCCCGTGGTTCATCGGCGCCGCAATGGGTCTGCTGGTATTCGGGACCTTCTCGGTCGGCCAGCGTTCGTTCATGATCGGCGGTGTCCACGTCGAACCGGGCAGCGAGCTGGACGGCATTCGGATGGCGGACCTGTCCACCCAGACACGCGTCATCGCCATCACCCGGCCGCAGACTGCTGTGCGGCTGCATCCGCGCCGCGACACACGGCTCACTGCAGGCGACACCGCCTATCTGGTCGGTCCATACCGCGAGCTGCTGGCCACCCTGCGAAAGGGACAGAGCGGCCGGCAGCCCGACAGCAGCAGAGGAGTCAGTCGAGCGACGACAGGTTGACGCCCGCGTTTCTGGCGAGCAGACGCAAAGCCCCCGACACGCCGGAAACGGCGCTTCGCGACTGCTCGCGCTAGGAGGGGACACCTAGGACTCGGAGCGCGTTCTCCTTGAAGATCAGCGGCAGCACCTCCGGCTTCATGTCCAGCGAGTCGAAGTCGCGGCGCCACCGGTCCAGCTCGATGTACGGGTAGTCCGTTCCGAACAGCATCTTGGTGCGCAGCTGGCGGTTGGCCGCCCGGACCAGCTGCGGCGGGAAGTATTTCGGCGACCAGCCGGATAGATCGATGTAGACGTTCGCCTTGTGGGTGGCGATCGAGATCTGTGCGTCGACCCACGGCACCGCGGGGTGCGCCATCACGATCGTGAGGTCGGGGAAATCTGCGGCGACGTCGTCGAGCAGCATTGGGTCGGAGTACCTCAGCTTGACGCCGTGGCCGCCCGGCAGCCCGGACCCGATGCCGGTCTGCCCGGTATGGAACAGCGCGGGCACGCCGGCCTCCGCGATCGCGGAGTAGATCGGGTAGTACGCGCGGTCGTTGGGCTCGAAGCCCTGCAGGCTGGGGTGGAACTTGAAGCCCTTGACGCCCAAGTCGACCTGTCTGCGCACCCCGTCCACGGCGCGATCGCCGGTCAACGGGTCGACGGTGCCGAACGGGATCAGCACGTCGTTGTTGCGCGCCGCGCCTTCGATCAGGTTCTCCACGGAGTTGGGTGAATGCCCGGACACTGTCTGCGCGTCAATGGTGAACACCACGGCGGCGGTGTTGCGCTGCCGATAGTGCTCGGCCACCGAGTCGACGGTCGTCAGCTCGGAGTCCAGCTTGAAGTACTGTTTGGTCGCTGCGATCAGCTCGTCGTCGTACGCATGGTGCCCGTGGTCGTCGGCTTCGACGTGGGTGTGGATGTCGATCGCGTCGACAGCGTCGAAATCGATTCCGTACTCGTACTTTTCGCCAGACATTACTGCAGCCTACGACCTGATGTGGTTATCTCTAACGATGCCGTACAAGATCGACCCGGATGTGCTGGCCACCGTCGCCAAGGAGGTCGTCGGCCTCCCCCTGGAAGGTGGCGAACTCACTACCCGAGCGACCGAACTGCTGGCCGCCGAATACCCCGACCTCATCGATCCCACGCCGGGACGGTGGGTGGGCAGCAAAGCGGGCGGCATTCTCGGGAAGGTCCGATTTCTCTACTTCAGCCCCCGCGAATATGTTGTGCTTTTCGGTTCTCCCACTGGTACACAAGGCTTTTCGGGTCGCTACAAGCACGTCGAAATCCACAAGTTCCTGATGGCCGGCCAGATCGACTCCTACGACCTGGAGTCCGACGAGATGCTGCCGATGACGCTGCGCCCGGGCGAACACACCTGCCTGGAGAAGGGTCACGCGCGGGGCTTGACCATTCATCCCGGCTCGTGGCACATCGAGTACGGCCGCGGAGCGGTGGTGACCACGCTGCCGTTCGCGATGGTGGACACGCTGTTGGTGTCGCTGGAAGTCGAGTCCGTGCGACGGTCGGCGGTGGAATTCGGCAGGCTCGTCACCAGGCGGTTCCGTCGCTGACGGTCACGCAGGGGCGAATACGTTCTTGAACTTGTTCAGCGACTCTCGGATGTCGCCCTTGAGCGCTGCGGCGACGAGCATGCCGATCGGGCCGAACAGCGCCGGGCCGCCGAGATGAACGTCGAACGTGACCGTCGACCCCTCACCCGACGGCTTGACCTTCCCAATGAGCTTGACCTTGACGCCGCCGACGCCGTCCCCGTTGAGGGTCATCGCCTCCGGCGGCTTGAAGTGGACGATGGTCCATCTGATCCGGTTGGGCATGCCCTTCACCTCGACGATCGACTCGACGACCGTTCCCTTTTCCAGGGTTTCGGGAAGCTTGCTACGCCAAACCCGGTGAATGGTCAGCCATTGCTTGTAGCGCGACAGGTCCGAGGCACATTCCCACGCCTTCTCCGGCGGCAATGGAACGTCAACGGAGACGGACAGCTTCGCCATGCGTCAGGGGGTTTGCGGATTCGTCTTGTCGACAGCCTTCTTGGCGACGTCCTGAACCTTGTCCACCTGGCTGGCGTACTTGCCCTGTGTCTTCTGGTCGACGATGTCAGCGGCCTTGTCGATCGCGGTGTCCACCTTGTCGGCGTTATTCGATACCAGGCTCTTGACCTTGTCTAGAAATCCCATGGGCCTCACCCTACAGCTATTTCCATAGCCGGCGTCGTTCCCCGATGATCGCACCCTGAACCCACCATGACGCCTCGATGACGGCGGCGCCGACGACGCCGATGACCAGTGCCATCGAGGTCACCACGAGGTTGGTCGGATCGAGCATGAATGCCTTCTGAGCAAGCGGAATGGAGAAAATCACCACATAGGCCAGGCCAGAAACGGAGACCAGTGCGACCCGCCACCACTCGTACGGACGCGCCACCACCGCCAGCACCCATATTGCTGTCACCAGCAACGTGATCAACGCCGCCGTCGATGCCTGCGTCTGCTGAACTAGCACTCGCGTCGCGGCCCTGGTACGCCGCCAGATACGAGGCGAAGGTCGCGACGCCGACGACCAGTCCGGACGGCAACGCCGACGTCATCACCCGGCGCACGAAGCCGGGATGCGCCCGCTCGCTGTTGGGCGCAAGCGACAGGATGAACGCCGGGAGACCGATGGTGAACCAGGCCGCGATCGTCACGTGGATCGGCTGGAAGGGGAACAGCAGCGGATCCGAGCCGAAGATCTTCGACGCCAGCCCGGCGAAGCCGACCAGGATCGCCAACAGCACCGAATAGACGGTCTTGGTCAGGAACAGGTTCGACACGCGCTCGATGTTGCCGATTACCCGACGGCCCTCGCCGACGACATAGGGCAGCGTCGCGAACTTGTTGTCCAGCAGCACAATCTGGGCCACCGCACGGGACGCGGCGCTGCCCGCTCCCATCGCAACCCCGATGTCGGCATCCTTGAGCGCCAGCACGTCGTTGACGCCGTCGCCGGTCATCGCGACCGTGTGGCCGCGTGACTGCAACGCATGCACCATCGCGCGCTTCTGATCGGGCCGCACGCGCCCGAAGGTGGTGCACTCCTCGAGGGTGTCGGCCAGCCGGTCTTGCTCCGCGGGCAGCCTGCGGGCATCCATCGTCTCGCCTCTGCAAGCCGAGCGAGTCCGCGACGGCGCCCACCGACACCGCGTTGTCGCCGGAGATGACCTTGATCGAAACCTGCTGCGAGGCAAAGTATTCCAGGGTGTCACGAGCGTCGGGCCGGATGCGCTGTTCGAGCACCACCAATGCAACCGGCGTCACGGCGCCCGGTGCGTCGGGATGATCGACGGGCAGGTTGCTGGATCCGAGGAGCAGGACCCGTAGTCCCCGCGAGCCGATCTGCTCGGCCTGCTCGGCGGCCGGGGACAGCGGGTCGAGGAGTACGTCAGGGGCGCCGATCACCCAGTTGCCGTTGTCGCCGTAAGACGTTCCGCTCCATTTGGTCGCCGATTTGAACGGCGCGGTCGCCGTCGGGGTCCACCCGGGCGGCATCTCGTATGCCTCGGCGATGGCCTGCATGCTGGCGTTCGGCCGGGGATCGTCGGCGGCCAACTGCGCCAACACATTGCCGAGGTCGCCGTAGTCCAACCGCTTCAGATCGGAGACGCGCATACCGCTTTCAGTGAGCGTGCCGGTTTTGTCGGCGCATACGACGTCGACGCGGGCCAGACCCTCGATGGCGGGTAGTTCGTTGACCAGGCACTGCCGTCGGCCGAGCCGAATCACACCGACGGCGAATGCGATCGACGTCATCAGCACCAGACCCTCGGGCACCATCGGAACCAGTGCGCCGACCATGCGCAGCACTGATTCCCGCCAGCCGGCTCCGGTGGTGAACAGCTGCGTATAGATGATCAGCAGGCCCGCGGGGATCAGCAGGTAGGTGACGAACTGCAGGATCTTGTTGATGCCGCTGCGCAGTTCGGATTTCACGAGCGTGGATTTGCTTGCCTCCTCAGACAATTTGGCGGCGTACTCTTCCCGGCCGACCTTGGTGGCGCGGTAGGCACCGCTGCCCGCGACGACGAAGCTGCCCGACATCACCTTGTCGCCGGCATCCTTGGCCATCGAGTCGGCCTCGCCGGTGAGCAGCGACTCGTCGACCTCGAGGTTGACCTCCTCGACGATGTCGCCGTCGACGACGATCTGGTCGCCGGGCCCGAGCTCGATGATGTCATCGAGGACCACCTCGCTGGGCAGTCGGCGCCTCGGTTCCGGATTGCCTGCGCACCAATGGTTTCGCCTGTCCCACGATGGCGAGGTTGTCGAGGGTCTGCTTCGCGCGGAGCTCCTGGATGATGCCGATCGCGCTGTTGGCGACGATCAACAGCCCGAATGCACCGTTGATCACCGAGCCGGTCGACAGCACGATGATGAGCAACACGCCGAGAATCGCGTTGATCCGGGTGAAGACGTTGGCCCGCACGATGTCGGATACACTGCGCGCCGCCCGGGTGGGGACGTCGTTGGTCTTGCCCTCGGCTACCCGCTGCGCGACCTCGGCGTCCGACAGACCTGCAGCAACAACTGCGGTCATCGCGTGAATGTTCCCTTGCCCGTTTCGTCGTAGTACTCGAGCGTCAGCTTGTTCCCGTCGAACGTGGCCTTGGAAACCGTTCCGGGAGGTGAGTTTTCCGAGACCCACGAGTAGGTGAACACGTTGCCGTCCCAGTGGGTGAGCGGGACGTCGAGCTTGGTGCCGAGCGCGAGTTGCAGCTTGCCGTCCTTCTCACTGATCCGCGCAGGTCCCCAATAGTCGTTGTGGTAGGTCCCCACATAGGTCGACAACGGCGCGGCGGCCGCGGGATTCGCAGGCGGCTGGTGGCCGACCAACGAGCCCTGAGGTGCGCCCATCGGCTTGAACGCGTCGGTGTACAGCTTGTACCAATCCTCGCGTACCTCTCCGAACTGCACCAGGTCTGCGAATTCGGCGGTCAGCGTTTCGGGGAAGCCGCCCGGGGTGGCGTTGGTCAGCGCGACGATCGCCACATCGGCGGACGGAAGGATGACGAAGTTCGTCCCTGATCCGAGCTCGAACGCCCCGGAGTGGCTGAGCTCCATGCGCGCCGCCGACGTCGTGCCGACGTTGAACCCGTAGCCGTAGAAGCCCGTCCGCATCGCAGGCTCGCTCGCCGGGCTGGACACGACCTGCGGGGTGAGCGCAGGCAGCAGGGCCTTCGAGTCGACGAGTTGCTTTCCGTCGTAGGTGCCGTCGGCCAGAACCATCGCCAGCCAGTGCGTCATGTCATTGACCGATGCGCTGGCGCCGCCCGCAGGGGCCTCAGGGTCCGCGTCGCGCTTGTACAGCGGCTCGTACTTGCCGTCGACATGAATGTGGCCGATCGCGCGGTTCGGCCTGGAGTCGTAGTCGGCGAAGCGATAGCTCGTCGACGACATTCCGAGTGGCTTGAACAACACGTCGTCGCTGAGGTCCTCCCACGACTTGCCCGCGGCCGCCGCCACCGCCTCGGCCGCGGCGGTCAACCCGAAGTTGGTGTATGCGTACGAGATTCGGAACGGATCGAGCGGCAGCTGACGTAGGTGCTCGAGCACGTAGCGGCGGTCGTAACCGAGGTCTTCGAGCATGTCGCCCGCATGGTCGGGCAGCCCCGAGCGGTGAGAGAAGAGGTCGCCGACGTTGACCATCTGGGTGACCGCGGGATCGGACAAGGCGAACCACGGCAGTTTCGAAACGACGGGTGTGTCCCAGCCGATCGCGTTCACGCCGACCTGATGGGCCACCACTGTCGAGGCGAGCGGCTTGGACAGAGATGCCAGCTGGAAGACGGTGTCCGGATCGACTTTATTGTCTTGGAGGTCACCCGTCTTCACATCCTTGACGCCAAAGCCCTTGGCGTAGACGGTCTTTCCACCGTGCACGACGGCGACCGCCATCCCCGGTATGCCGGACTTCTTCATCAGGTCCCCGGCGAGGCCGTCGAGCTTGGCGACCGCATTGTCGACCGCCTTGTCGGGCAACGCCATCGCGGGCACCAGTGGCGGCGGAACATCGGAGAGCGTCGGCTTCTCTTCAGCGGACGGCTTCGTGCCTTCAGACTTGCCGGAATCGCATGCCGCCAGCAGCGATATCGCAACGGCGAAGACGACTAAAGGCGCACATAACGTGCCGGCTCTGATCACAGCCAGCACGCTAGCCGGTTATTGCTGCCACCACGGGTCGAACGCCGACGAGCGCACGCGCGAGGAGTGTGACCCAGGCACCGGCTCCGATAGACCCGTCGGATCGACACGTTGCCCCGGCCGAGGCACCACGACCTCGACACCCGCCGGATCGGCCGCGGCGAGCAACCGCTCGATCGGCTCGGCCCACGGATGCGGGGCAAGCCGAAAGGTCGCCCAGTGGATCGGCAACAAGAGCCCCTTACCGGCCTCCGCGATGTCGAGATGGGCCCGCACCGCTTCTTCGGGATTCATGTGGATGTCCGGCCACGCGGTGTGGTAGGCGCCGACCGGTAGCAGCGAGAGGTCGAATGGGCCGTGATCCATGCCGATCTCGGCGAAGCTCTTCGTGTAACCGGTGTCGCCGCCGAAGAACGCGCGGTGCCGCGGACCGATGATGACCCACGACGCCCACAGGGTGGTGTTGCGGGTCAGCAGCCGCCCGGAGAAGTGCCGGGCCGGTGTGCACACCAGTGTCAGATCGTCGATCCGGTGGCTCTCGTGCCAGTCGAGTTCGACGATCCGGCTGTCCGGGATTCGCCACTTGCGCAGGTGTGCGCCGACTCCGAGCGGAACCACGAACGGCGCGCGTTGACTGTGGGCCAGCCCGACGATCGTGTCCATGTCCAGGTGGTCATAGTGGTCGTGGCTGATCAGCACGGCGTCCAAGGCGGGCAGCGCCTCCAGCGGAACCGGCACCTCGTGCATCCGCTCCGGGCCGACCGTCCGGGACGGCGAACAACGTCGGCTCCACACCGGATCGGTTAGAACGCGGTAGCCGTCCACCTCCACCAGCGCCGTGGAGTGCCCGTACCAGCTGGCCGCGAGGTCGAGCGGGGTGGCGTCCACCTTCGGCGGCACGGCCAGCGGGATGGGGCTGCGTGGCCGCGTCCCGTTGCGGGAACCGACCAACTCCCGGATGAGCAGACGCTGCTGCTCGCGATCGAGGCTGATCGACGACGCCGGGTCGATATTGACGAACACGCCGTCGCGATAGTTCGGCGATCGACGGGCGACCGGCCAGATTTCGTCCGGCCGCGCCCCTACCGCCGTCGGTGACCCCTGCAGCGCGCGCAGCACCCAGCCACTGGCGGCGACGGTGGCCGTCCCGAGCGCGAATCGCAGCGCTGCTCCCAGCATCGGCGGTCAGGCTCCCTGGAAGTTCGGCGGCCGCTTCTCGATGCGAGCCACCTGAGCCTCGATGACGTCCTGACTCGACCACGCCCGGTCGAATAGCTCCGTGTGCTCGGGCCGCGGGTCGTCGTAAGCGCCGTCGTCGTTGAGCACCCGCTTCGCGTGCTGCAGGGCCAGCGGTGCGTACCCCGCGATCTCCGCGGCCCAGGCCTGGGCATCGGCGAGCGTTCCGATGCGGTTGGCCATCCCGGTCTGCAGGGCGACGTCGGCAGTCAGCCGTTGCGCGGCCAGCAGCATCCCCCTCGCCCGGCCAGCACCCACCAGCGACGTCAACCGCCGAATGCTCCAGTTATCCAGCGCCAGGCCGTATTTCGCGACAGGGAACTGGAAGTACGCCTCGGGTGCGACGACCCGCAAATCGCAGATCATCGACAGGATGACGCCTGCCCCGATCGCTGGTCCGTTGATCGCACCGATGACCGGAATCGGCACCTGGTCGATCGCGATGTTCAGCGCCTTGGCCTTGTCGGGCAGTTCCTCGGCCACCCCCGCGGCGTCGGTGAGGTCCGCGCCCGAACTGAACACGTGGCCGTGGCCGGTCAGTACGATAGCGCGGACGTCTTCGGCAGCGGCCTTCTCGACCGACTCGCGCAAGCCATCGACGAGCTCGCCGTTCAGCGCGTTTCGGCGGTCGGCACGCTGCATCTCCAGGGTCATCACGTCGCCGTCGCGGGTCACACCAATCATGGCCCCCAGCCTATTAGGGTCTTCCTGTGAGCCGGATTGGTGCCCTTGAGCTGCGGGATGCGGTGCTGGACCAGGGGTCCTTCCGCAGCTGGGATTCCCCTCCGGTGCCCGTCGCGGCCAACGACGAATATCGCCGTGAACTGGCCGAGGCCGCGGAGAAGACCGGACTGGACGAGTCGGTGGTCACAGGCGAAGGCCTCGTCTTCGGGCGGCGCGTCGCGGTGGTGGCGTGCGAATTCGACTTTCTCGCCGGCTCGATCGGGGTCGCCGCGGCCGAGCGGATCACCGGGGCCGTGCAGCGCGCGACCGCCGAACGGCTGTCGCTACTCGCGTCGCCGAGCTCGGGTGGCACCCGCATGCAGGAGGGCACCGTCGCGTTCCTGCAGATGGTCAAGATCGCGGCGGCCGTCGAGCTACACAAGCGCGCGCATCTGCCCTACCTGGTCTACCTGCGCCACCCGACCACCGGCGGGGTGTTCGCATCGTGGGGATCGCTCGGGCACATCACGGTCGCCGAGCCGGGAGCTCTCGTCGGGTTTCTCGGCCCCCGCGTCTACGAGCACCTCTACGGCGAGCCGTTTCCCGCAGGTATTCAGACCGCGGAGAATTTGCAGCGGCATGGTGTCATCGACGCCGTCATCCCGCTGGATCGGCTGCGCACCACCCTGGACCGCGCGCTGAAGGTCGTCGCCGACGAGGCCGAGCCACCGCCGCCCGACCCCGAGACCGAGCCGCTGCCCGACGTGCCCGCATGGGAGTCGGTGGAGGCATCGCGGCGGCCGGACCGCCCCGGTGTCGCGCAGCTGCTGCGGCACGGCACAACGGAATGGGCGCTGTTGTCCGGTATCGGTTTCGGCGAGGCCGCCACGACGCTGCTGGCGCTGGCCCGGTTCGGCGGCCAACCCGCGGTTGTGCTCGGCCAACAACGCGTCGTCGGCGGCCTCATCGGCCCAGCCGCGCTGCGCGAAGCACGCCGCGGCATGGCATTGGCCGCCGGCCTGCAGCTGCCGCTGGTGTCGGTGATCGACACTGCGGGACCCGCGCTGTCGGCGGAGGCCGAGCAGGGTGGTTTGGCGGGCGAGATCGCGCGGTGTCTGGCCGACCTTGTCACCCTCGATACGCCGACGGTGTCGGTATTGCTCGGCCAGGGCAGCGGCGGGCCCGCTTTGGCGATGGTGCCCGCGGACCGGGTGCTCGCCGCGCTGCACGGCTGGCTCGCGCCGCTACCGCCCGAGGGTGCCAGTGCGATCGTCTACCGCGATGTCGACCATGCCGCGGAACTGGCTGCCGCCCAAGGTATTCGATCGGTCGACCTTCTGCGCGACGGCATCGTCGACGTCGTCGTGCCCGAGCATCCCGATGCCGCCGACGAACCGGTCGAGTTCACCAAGCGGCTGTCGGCGACCATCGCCAATGAGTTGCACCGGCTGCCCGCGATCCCCGACGAGCAGCGGTTGGACGCTCGGTTGACCCGCTACCGCCGCATCGGCCTGTCCGGCAGCTGACACCAACGCGGCCAGCATCGCCGCACAGGCGATCAGGTCCAGCGGCAGTCGCAGCAGGCTGCGGCGCGTCCACCGGACCGCGGCGGCCTCGTCGACGACGGCCGGGTCGGTCTTCTCGAACTCCACCGCCTTGGGCACGAAGTCGACCAGCGACCAGATCCGCATTGCGGCGTGGCTGAGCAGCGCCACGAGTAACGCGATCCGAACGCCGGCCTCGTCCCAGCCCACGATGAGCGCCACGATCAGCAGCACCTCGAACGCGGTATGAGCGGGAATCCAGAACCGGCGCCGGGATATGCCTCCGTGAGTCGGCTGAATGATGCCGGGCCGCTTCGGCCAGTAGGGGTCCACGACGAGGAACTCGTAGAGGCCACCGCCGAGCGATACGCAAGCCGTGAGAGTGGTGATGGCGATCAGGACGAGCGTCGGAGTCCACATCACCGCCGATTATTGCGGTGCCGCGAGGTAGCGCTGAATGGTGGGCCCGAGCCAGCCCACGATCTCGTCGCGCGACATCCCGACGACGGGCGGGAGCTTCAGGACATAGCGGCACAGCGCGAGGCCCAGCATCTGCGTCGCGACCAACCCGGCGCGGCGTAGCGGGTTATCGGAGTTGATGACGGCAATCACCGGCAGCAGTTGCGTCGCGAAGATCGCCTGCATGCGCTGTACCGCATCGGCATTCGTTGTGCTCGATCGAAGCAGCACCACCATGATCTCGTCGCGCTCCCAGCGATCCACGAAATGCGTCACCAAGCGCGCCCCCACTTTTTCGCGCTCGACGTCGGACATGTCCGGCATCTGCAGATCGAAGTCCGCCGCGGCCGCGAACAGTTGGTCTTTGTTGCCGAAGTACCGCATCACCATCGAAGGGTCGATGTTGGCGTCGGAGGCGATAGCCCGGATGGTGGCCCGTTCGAAGCCCGATTCGGCGAACCGCTCCCTGGCCGCGGCCAGGATCACCGCCTTGGTTTCGGTAGAGGATCTACGCATGCCTACAAGTGTAGGCCAACAACTGTTGACATTCTGATTTCCCCGGCGCATAGTTGTGCCAACAAGCGTTGGCATTAGACCGTTGCAGGAAGGAAAAGATCATGAACAGCAGCTATGACACCGATGTTCTCGTCGTCGGGGCAGGCCCCAGCGGGCTGACCCTGGCCGCGTCGCTGGTGCAGCGGGGCATCGCCACCGCCGTCGTGGACCGGCAGGCCGCCGGCGCCAACACCTCGCGCGCGGCCGTGGTCAATGCCCGCAGCCTCGAGGTCCTGGAAGGGCTCGACGTGGCCCGGCGACTGGTCAAGGAAGGCGTGCAGGCGCCCATGTTCAGCATCCGCGACGGAGCGCGCACACTCATCCCGATCGACTTCAGCGCGCTGCCGACCGAGTATCCGTACTCGCTGATGGTTCCGCAGTCGACCACCGAACGGCTGCTGCTGGACCGGTTGATCGAGCTCGGTGGCTCCGTGCTGCGGCCCGAGACCCTCACCTCGATCGAGCAGGATGCCGACGGTGTCACCGCGACGTTCGACGACGGCGACGTCATCCGCGCGCGCTATGCGGTGGGTGCCGACGGCATGCACAGCACCGTGCGCGAGCAGGCGGGCATCGGCTTCCACGGCGGCGCGTACGGCGAGTCGTTCGTTCTGGCCGACGTCCGGCTGACCGGTGAGGCACCGCCGGACGAGGTGATCCTGTACTGGGCGACCGCCGGGCTGACCGTCGTGGCACCCCTTCCCGGCGACGTCTTCCGCATCGTCGCGCCGGTTCCGGATGCCCCCGAAAGCCCTTCTGCGCCTTACGTTCAGCAGCTTCTGGACAGCCGCGGACCCGGCAAGGGACGGTTCGTGGTCACAGACGTCATCTGGGGTTCCCGATTCCGCATCCATCATCGGGTCGCCGACACGTACCGCGCCGGACGGCTGCTGCTCGCAGGCGACGCGGCGCACGTGCACAGCCCGGCAGGCGGGCAGGGCATGAACCTCGGTATCCAGGACGCCGTCGCGCTGAGCGAAGCGCTGGCCGACGTGCTCGCCGGCGGGCCCGACTCGCTGCTCGACGACTACAGCGCGGCGCGTCGCCCGATCGCACGCGATGTCGTCACCATGACCGACCGTCTGACACGGCTCGCGACGCTGCCCCGGGCCGCACGCGCGCTGCGCAACGCCGTGTTCAGTGTCATCGGACGGATCCCGGCCGCGAACCGCGCGCTAGCCTGGCGGCTGAGCGGCCTCGTATACCGCTGATCAGGGTGGCGACGGGGGCAGCATCAAGCCGTTCGCGGCGATCAGGATCAGGAATGCCGCTGCGGCAGCCATCACGACGATCATGATGACGACCGGTACCCAGTTGCGGGGCGTCATCGTTCACATCCTCGCGGACAGCCGTACCGAGAAATCCGAGCTTTGTAGAACTTTGTAGAAGAAGTGCGAGTAGCGACGTGCAAAACTCGGATTTCGACGCACGCGGCGCTGGAGGAACATTTGGTGACCATCGAGGCCGACTACCTGGTCATCGGGGCCGGCGCGACCGGGATGGCGTTCGTCGACACACTGGTCGGTGAGACATCGGCAAGCGTGGTGGTCGTCGACCGCAACCACCAGCCCGGCGGGCACTGGACCACCGCCTACCCCTTCGTTCGGCTGCACCAACCGTCGGCCTACTACGGCGTGAACTCGCGACCATTGGGTAGCGACAAGATCGACAGCACCGGGTTGAACGAGGGCTTCTACGAGTTGGCAGGCGGCGCTGAGGTGTGCGCCTATTTCGACGCGGTCATGCAGCAGCAGCTGATGCCGACGGGGCGCGTTTCGTACTTTCCGATGAGCGAGTACCTCGGCGACGGCCGGATCCGCACGCTGGGCGGCGACGACATTCAGGTCACCGCGCGTCGGCGGGTCGTCGACACGACCTTCGTGGGTGTCACCGTGCCGTCGATGCGGCCACCGCCCTACGCCGTCGCGCCAGGGGTCGACTGCATACCGCCGAACGACCTGCCCAGGTGCACGTCGCGCGACCGATACGTGATCGTCGGCGCGGGCAAGACCGCCATGGACACCTGCCTGTGGCTGTTGCGCCACGGCATCGGGCCGGAGCGGCTGACCTGGATCAAGCCGCGTGATGCGTGGCTGCTGAACCGCGCAAACATCCAACCGGGGACACAGTTCGCCAAGCGCGTGCTGGCTGACGTCTCCGCTCAGCTGAAGTCGGTCGAGCTCGCCGAATCGGTCGACGACCTCTTCGCCCGCCTGGCGGACGCCGGATCTCTGTTGCGTATCGACGAGTCGATCGATCCGCAGATGTACCGCTGCGCCATCGTGTCGCAGGCCGAACTCGAACAGCTGCGACGGATCGACGACGTGGTGCGGTTGGGCCACGTCAAGGAGATCGAACCGGGCCGCGTCGTGCTCGACGGAGGATCCCTGCAAATCGCCGGGTCGGCACTCTACATCGACTGCACCGCAGTGGGTTTGGGCCGGCGCGAGGTGACCACGGTGTTCGCCGCCGACCGCATCACGCTGCAGACCGTCCGCACCTGCCAGCCGGTGTTCAGCGCGGCCCTGATCGCGCATGTCGAAGCCGCCTATGCCGACGATGACATCAAGAACTCGCTCTGCCGGCCGATACCGAACCCCGAGGTTCCGATGGACTGGCTGCGAATGATGCTGACGTACAACGGGAATCAGCTCCGATGGTTCGACGAACCGGAGATGATGGCTTGGCTCGACGCCGCCAGGCTGAACATCCTCAGCCACGCGACGGCCGCGGTCAGCCCACGCGCGCGAGAGAAGATCATCGGGGTGCTGCGGTCGCAACTGCACAAAACCAACGACAAGCTCGAGCGGCTCATTCGTTGACCCTGCGTCTGAACGGAGGCGGTTAGGCCAGCGACTCGATCCACGCCCGGTGCAGCGCCGCGTACCGGCCGTCGGTGCGGCGGATCAGTTCGTCGGGCGGACCGTCTTCGACGATGCGTCCATCCTCGAGCACAAGCACGCGGTCGGCGACCTCGACCGTCGACAGCCGGTGCGCGATGACCAGCGCGGTGCGGTCGGCCAGCACCGTCTCCAGCGCCCGCTGCACCATCCGTTCGCTTGGAATGTCGAGGGACGACGTCGCCTCATCAAGGATCAACACTGCGGGATCGGCGAGGAACGCGCGTGCGAAAGCCACCAGCTGGCGCTGGCCCGCCGACAGCCGACCGCCGCGCTTGGCCACGTCGGTGTCGTATCCGTCGGGCAACAACTCGATGAATCGGTCCGCGCCGACGGCGGCCGCGGCGGCGCGCATCTCGGCGTCGGTGGCGTCCGGACGGCCGAACCTGATGTTGTCAGCGACGGTCCCGTCGAACATGAAGTTCTCCTGGGTGACCATCACGACGTAGCGGCGCAGCTCGCTCTGCGAGAGGTCGCGGAGGTCGACGCCGTCGAGCGATACCGAACCCGATGCCGGATCGTAAAACCGCGCAATGAGTTTGGCGATCGTCGTCTTGCCCGCGCCGGTGGTGCCGACGAGCGCGACGGTCTGCCCGGCGGGGACGGTCAGGTTCAGATCCGGCAAGACCGGACGGTCGGGCACATACGAGAAGTGCACGTCGCGGAACGAGACATCACCGCGTACCGCTGTCAGGTTCACCGGGTGCGCCGGATCCTCGATGCCCGGGCGTTCGGCCAGCACCCCTGACAACTTCTCCAACGCCGACGCCGCGGATTGGAACGTGTTGAAGAACTGCGAGATCTCCTGCATCGGCTCGAAGAACATCCGCAGATAGAGCAGGAACGCCGCGAGCGTGCCGATCGTCATCTGTCCGTGCAGCACCCGGTAGCCGCCGTAGAGCAGCACCACGCCGGTGGTGATGTTGCCGACCAGCTTCACCCCCGGCATGAATATCGCCAACAGCTTGAAGGTCTGCTCGTTGTCGGCGCGGTACCGGTCCGCGATGTCTTCGAAGATCTCCTGGTTGCGCGGCTCCCGCCGATATGCCTGCACGGCCTTGATGCCGGTCATCGTCTCCACAAACTGCACGATCACCAGCGCCGCGCTCTCGCGGACCCTGCGGTACGTCTTGGCCGACTCGTTGCGGAACCACCAGACCAGCACGACCAGGATCGGGAACGCCGCCAAGCACATCAGCCCGAGCCGCACGTCGAGCACGACCAGAAGAATGGATGTGCCGACCAACGTGAGCACCGCGGTGATCAGGCTGTCGAAACCGGTCTCGAGCATGTCCTGGATGGCCTCGACGTCGTTGGTCGACCGGCTCACCACCCGCCCCGAGGTGTAGCGGTCGTGGAACGCGATATCGAGCCGCTGGAAGTGACGGAACACCCGACGCCGCAACTCCCGCAGCACCTTCTGTCCGATCCGGCCGGACCGGCGCAAGAAGAACATTCGGCTAGTGGCCTGCACCACCACGACCACGCCGAGCGCGGCGACGATCATCATCAGATCGTGTGCCGACCCGCCGTCGACGATCGGCGGGATACCGTGGTCGATACCGCGCTGCACAAGAAGCGGAACCGAAAGGCGCGCAGCGTTTTCCACCACCACGATGATCGCAAGGAACAGCACCGTCCACCGATACGGCCGCAGTAGCGAGCCGAGCAGCGCACGGGCCTCACGCCTGCGCGGCAGCGCCTCGTCGATCGGCAGGTCCTCGCGCTGCTCGTCGAACCGGCCGCGCCAGCGGTCGACCGGCTGCTGGTCCGGATCCTCCGGGAGGTCCACGGGCGGGGTGTCGGTCGCGGTCATCGGCCCTCGGCCTCCGTCGTCGCGAATTGACGATCCCGGGTCTCGCACGCGGCGTCGGTAGCCTCCTGCTCGCGATAGGCCTTGCCGAGCCTGCTGCGGCTCTCGTCGTCCTGCCATGCGCAGGCCCGCTCGACACCGTCGTCGAGTTCGTCGTCCGCCGCCAGCAGGTAGCGGTACTGCGGCACCGTTGCGAGCAGTTCGGAGTGCGTGCCGACGTCGGTGATGGTCCCGTGGTCCAGCAGCGCGACGCGGTCGGCGAGCAGCACGGTCGACGCCCGGTGTGCGACAACGATGCCGGTGACCGAGTGCAGCACGCGTCGCAGCGCCTCCTCGACGACGGCCTCGGTGTGTACGTCGAGCGCCGAAAGGGTGTCGTCGAGCACCAGGATCTGCGGCGTGGCGAGGATGGCCCGGGCCAGCGAAAGCCGTTGCCGCTGACCGCCGGACAGGCTCATGCCCTGCTCGCCGATCCGGGTGTCGAGCCCGAACGGCAGGTCGTACACGAACTGCGCGGCGGCCACCTCGATGGCTTCGTCCAGTTGGTCCGCGGTCGCCGGATCGCCTGGAGCCCTGCCGAGCGCAAGGTTCTCGCGGACCGACATGGAGAACAGCGTCGGATCCTCGAATGCGGTCGCCACGGCCTGGCGCAGCACCGGCAGCGACAACTCGCGGATGTCCTGCCCGTCGATGCGGATCTCGCCCTCGGTGACGTCATACAGCCGCGACAGCAGGGCGGCCAGCACCGACTTGCCCGATCCGGTGGACCCAACGAGCGCCAGTGTCTCGCCGGGTTCGACGGTGACGTTGACGTCGCGCAGCGCCCAGTCGTTTTCAGCCGCACCTGGGAACCGGAAGCCGACGTCGACGAGTTCGAGTCGCCCGCCACGCGGCGTTTGCGCATGCGGCCCGTCGGTGATCTCGCGGGGCGCGTCGAATATCTCGGCGATCCGGTTCGCGGCGGTGAACGACTCCTGCGTCATCGACAGCAGGAAACCCAACGAGGCGATCGGCCACACCAGCGACAGCATCATCGTGATGAACGCGACCAGCGTGCCCATCGTGACGTGGCCGTGGCCCGCGGCGTATGCGCCGAAGCCCAGCACGACGATCAGCGTCAGGTTCGGGATGACTTCCAGCAGCGTCCAGAACTTCGCCGACACCGACACGCGGTTGACCTGCGTGTCGTAGAGGTTCGTGAGCTGTTCGTCGAAGCGGTCGTAGACGTAGTCCTCACGACCGAACGACTTGACCACCCGCAGGCCGAGCGCGGACTCCTCGACGTGCGTTGCGACGTGGCCGGCCTGGTCCTGCGCCAGCCGCGACAACCGCGTGTACTCGCGCTGGAAATGCAGGACCGTCGCCGCGATCGGCACGATCGACACCAGCACGACCACACCCAGCGGCCAGTACATGGCGAGCAGGATCGCCGTCACGACGGTGATCTGGATGACGTTGAGCAGCAGAAAGACCATGCCGAACGACATGAACCGGCGAATCGTGCTCAGATCGTTCATGATTCGCGACAACAGCTGCCCCGACTGCCACCGGCCGTGAAACGACATCGGCAGGATCTGCAGCCTGGCGTAGAGATCCTTGCGAATATCGGCTTCCACGCCCATCGTCCCGCGTGCCACCAGCCACCGACGGATGAACCACAGCACCGCCTCGGAGATCCCGACTCCCAACGCCGCGGTTCCGAGCAGCCACAGGCCGCGCTGGTCCTGATGGCGCACCGGGCCGTCGATCACCGCCTTGGTCATCAGCGGAATCGCCACGGTGGCAACGAGGCTCAACAGCGCCACGGAGATCATCGCGATCCAACGCACCCGGTAGGGCATCAGATAGGGCAGCAGCCGCCACAGATCCGAGCTGGTGCGCCTGCGGGCAGGCGGCGGCGCTATCGCCGGCGCCGCGCGCTGCGTACACACATTCAATTCAGTCAAAGTACTTCCAATTATCCGCTGAGCGGCAAATCAATATCGGTCGCTCCAAGGCTCTCACGCCGCTACGACATCGTCGGTGTCCGTTTGGCTGCCGAACTGGGTCTCGTAGAGCTCGGCGTAGCGACCGCCACGAGCCAGCAGCTGATCGTGTGTGCCGCGTTCGACGATGCGGCCGTCTTCGACGACCAGGATCACGTCGGCCGCCCGGACCGTCGAGAGGCGGTGGGCGATCACGACCGAGGTCCGGCCTGCCAGCGCCTCGGCGAGCGCCTGCTGCACCGCGGCCTCCGACGCCGAGTCCAGCGACGCGGTGGCCTCGTCGAGCACCACGACCCGGGAGCCGCCGAGCAGCAGCCGGGCGATGGTCAGGCGCTGGCGCTGCCCGCCGGAGAGGCGATAGCCGCGCTCCCCCACCACGGTGTCGAGGCCGTCGGGCATCTCGGCGACGACGTCAGCCAACCGGGCGCGTTCCAACGCTTGCCACAGCTGGTCGTCGGTCGCGTCCGGCGCGGCCAGCCGCAGATTCGACCCGATCGACTCGTGGAACAAATGCCCGTCCTGGGTGACCATGCCGACGGTTTCCTTCAGCGACGCGAACGTCACGTCGCGGACGTCGACCCCGTTGAGCCGCACAGCCCCGCTGTCGACGTCGTAAAGACGGACCATCAGCGAGGCGATCGTCGACTTACCCGCTCCCGACGACCCGACCAGCGCCACCATCTCACCGGGCTGCGCGGTGAACGAAATGCCCTGCAGCACTTCGCCTCCCCCACGATCGTCGAGCACGGCGACCTCCTCGAGGGAGGCCAGCGACACCTTGTCGGCTGAGGGGTAGGAGAACCGCACATCGTCGAACTCGATTGACACCGGACCGTTCGGCACCGCATGGGCGTCGTTCTTCTCCTGAATGAGCGGGTCGAGGTCGAGCACCTCGAAGACGCGCTCGAAGCTGACCAGCGCACTGGCGATCTCGACGTGTGCGTTGGCCAGTGCGGTGAGCGGGCTGTACAGCCTGGTAAGCAGCAGCGCGAGTGACACGATCGCGCCCGTCTGCAGATGCCCGCCGATCGCGAGCACGCCACCGAGCCCGTACACCAGCGCCAGCGCCAGCGCCGACATCAACGTCAGCGAGTTCATGAAGACCGACTGCAGCATTGCGGTGCGGACCCCGATGTCGCGGACGCGTCCGGCACGGATTTCGAACTCGCGAGATTCGGTGACCGGGCTGCCGAACAATTTGACCAACGTCGCACCCGGCGCCGAAAAGCGTTCTGTCATCTGGGTGTTCATCGTGGCGTTGTGCATGGCGGCCTCGCGGGACAACCGCGCCATGGTTCGCCCGATCCATCGGGAGGGCAGCAGGAACAGCGGCATCAGCACCAGCGACAGCAGCGTGACCTGCCAGGAGATTCTGAGCATGACGACGAGCGTCAGCGTCAGTGTGACGATGTTGGTGATGACCCCGGAGAAGGTGTCGGAGAAGGCGCGCTGAGCGCCCATCACGTCGTTGCCGAGCCTGCTGACCAGGGCACCGGTCCGGGTGCGGGTGAAGAAAGCGACGGGCATCCGCTGTACGTGATCGAAGACCGCGGTGCGCAGATCGAGGATCAGGCCCTCGCCGATGGCCGAGGACAGCCACCGCATCACCAGCGTCACTCCTGCCTCGGCGACCGCGACCGCCGCGATCACCGCGGCCAGCACCACGACCACACCGGCCGCGCCGTTGCCGATCTCGTCGACCACCTTGCCCGCCAACAGCGGAGTGGCCAGGCCGAGCAGCGCACTGACCACGCTGACCACGACGAACACGCCCAGCCGGCGGTGATGCCGCGAGGCGAAGCGCCAGATCCGACCGACCAGTTCACGGTCGACCAGCGACCGCAGGTCGCCGCCCTTGGCGTGCGTCTGCCGGTACAGGGCTTGCCTCGCTACCGTTTCGAAACTCATAGATTCACCGTAAAACCTCAACAATGGATGAGGTCAACGACTTCCCGGGGTGTTGCGGCCTCAAACCCCGGGGGTCAGTCGCTCGAGGTCAGCCTGTATCGCCTCGACCAAAGCGAGATCGATGCCCCACGGCTTCTCCACACCGACATGCCTGTCGAGGTCCCACAGCGCACACTGCTCGCCGGGCATCGCGACCATCGACCACGCGATGACCGTCCGGCGAAGCTGCTCATGCATCGGCTCGATGGCCGCCGGGACGTTGTCGGGTGCGCCACCGTCGGGATGGTGATGCAGGAAACGGCCATAGGCCTTGTCGCAGAACGCGGAATACCTTGCGGTGCAGAGGATCAGGCCGTGCCATGCCTCGTCCACCGCGTGCGACGGCATCCCGATGACTTGGTTGTCGCGCATCGCGGCCGCACAGCAGCGCAGCCACTGCCGCAAACCCTTTTCAACGAGTTCCCGCGGCTCCCACGGACACGTCTTGAAGACGGCGGGCGGCAGATCGAGGTCCGCGACCACTGCATTCGCCCGATCAAGCTGATTCCTGCGCCAGTGAGGTATGCAAATACTCTATGTCGCCAGGGCAAACCGCCGTAGCATTCGACCATGAATGTCCCGCACGCGGCTGTGATCGTCGGCGCAGTCCTGGCTGTGTGGGCCGCCGTGGCGGCGATCAACTGGGCTCGGCGCGCGCGGGGCCACCGCAGGACGCGAGCACGCAGATCCGGCGACTGGGGAACCGGGTCGGCCGCTGCCGCCACGTGGGGGACCGGACAAGTCAAGGACCGCAGGACATTATGGGCCCGTAGGTATGGCGCGGGCGGCAGGTGGACGGCGGCCGCGTGGACAGCGGGGGCCGCGGGCCTGTATCTGGCCGAGAACCACGACGGGGTCGGCGATCCCCTCGCACGCTGCAGCGGCAGTCCGGGGCTGGCCGGCGGCTCCTGTGGCGGCGGGGTCGGCTGCGGAGGAGGCTCAGGCTGCGGCGGCGGCGGCGGGTGCGGTGGTGGAGGCTGCGGTGGCGGCGGCGGTTGCGGGGGCGGAGGCTCATGAGTGAAGCGGTTGTCGCGCTGATCGTCATGCTGGCGATCGCTGCGGCCTTCGTCGCGGTGATGATCGCGGTGGACAGACGACGAAACCGGATCCGGCAAGAACGGCGTGAGCACTGGGCGCCCATGGGATACGGCGAGACCGGCTTCGGCGGCGCGGCGCTCGGCGGCGCCTATGGGGCCTGCGCAGGCGGCGCCGGTGATGGCGGGGGTGGTGGCGCGTGTGGGGGTGGCACCGGTTGCGGCGGCGGAGGTTGTGGCGGCGGAGGGGGCGGCGCGGCGGCAGGCGGCTGACCCGGCGTCACACAGTCCGAAATAGCCGATCAGATGAACTCTGAGCGTGTCGTCGCCGCTGGTGGCTGGCGACCCGGACGCGGCCTCGGCAGTTGATCGCCCCACGTCGCTTGCGCCTATCCCATTCGCGGTGCTCGATCAGGCAAGATGGCGTACATGGACAGTGTTGTTTCGCCCCGGGTGCTCGTCGTCGACGACGACGACGATGTGCTCGCCTCCCTGGAGCGCGGGCTGCGGCTGTCCGGATTCGACGTATCGACGGCCAGGGACGGTGCGGAGGCGCTGCGCAGTGCCACCGAGACCCGCCCCGACGCGATCGTGCTGGACATCAACATGCCGGTGCTCGACGGCGTCAGCGTGGTCACGGCCCTGCGCGCGATGGACAACGACGTCCCGGTCTGCGTGCTGTCGGCGCGCAGCTCGGTCGACGACCGGGTCGCCGGTCTGGAAGCAGGCGCCGACGATTATCTGGTCAAACCATTCGTGCTGGCCGAGCTCGTGGCGCGGGTGAAGGCCCTGCTGCGCCGCAGGGGCGCGACCGCGACCTTTTCGTCGGAGACCATCCAGGTCGGCCCGCTCGAGGTCGACATCCCCGGCAGGCGAGCCCGCGTCAACGGCGTCGACGTCGACCTGACCAAGCGCGAGTTCGATCTGCTGGCCGTGCTGGCCGAACACAAGACCGCCGTGCTGTCGCGGGCCCAGCTGCTGGAGCTGGTGTGGGGCTACGACTTCGCCGCCGACACCAACGTGGTCGACGTGTTCATCGGCTACCTGCGCCGCAAGTTGGAAGCCGGCGGCGCGCCACGGCTACTGCACACCGTTCGCGGCGTGGGGTTTGTGCTGAGGACGCAGTAGTCCGATGGTTTCGTTGTCGCGCTTCTTCAGCCGCACCCCGTCGCTGCGCACCCGTGTGGCGTTCGCGACGGCCATCGCCGCGGCCATCGTCGTCGGCATCGTCGGGACGGTCGTATGGATCGGTATCACCAACGACCGCAAGGAGCGTCTCGACCGCAGGCTCGACGAGGCGGCGGGATTCGCGATCCCGTTCCTGCCTCGCGGACTCGACGAAATCCCGAAGTCGCCCAACGACCAGGACGCCGTCATCACTGTGCGCAAGGGCGACCAGGTGACGTCGAACGCCAACGTCGTTCTTCCGCAACTGCCCGCCGGCTACGGGGACACCTATGTCAACGGGGTGCGCTACCGGGTGCGCACCGTCGACATTCGCGTGCCCGAACCGATGTCGGTTGCCGTCGGGGCGACCTATGACGCCACCATCGCCGACACCAACAACCTGCATCGCCGCGTTCTGATCATCTGTTCGTTCGCGATCGGGGCTGCGACCTTCGCCGGTTGGCTGCTTGCCGCGTTCGCGGTCCGGCCGCTGAAACGGCTCGCACAGCAGACCCGGCAGATCGATGCGGGCGACGAAGCCCCCGACGTCGAAGTGCGCGGCGCGACCGAAGCCGTCGAGATCGCCGAGGCCGTCAAGGGCATGCTGCAGCGCATCTGGAACGAGCAGGACCGCACGAAGGCGGCGCTGGCGTCGGCGCGCGACTTCTCGGCGGTGTCCGCGCACGAGTTGCGCACGCCGCTGACCGCGATGCGAACCAACCTCGAGGTGCTGGCCACCCTCGACCTGCCCGACGAGCAACGCAAAGAGGTCATCAACGACGTCATCCGGACACAGTCGCGCATCGAGGCGACCCTCGGCGCGCTGGAACGCCTTGCGCAGGGTGAATTGTCGACCTCCGACGACCACGTGCCGGTCGACATCACCGAGTTGCTCGACCGCGCCGCACACGACGCGATGCGCATCTACCCCGACTTGGACGTGTCCCTTGTGCCTGCGCCGACCGTGATCATCGTCGGGTTGCCCGCAGGTCTGCGATTGGCGGTGGACAACGCGATCGCGAACGCCGTCAAGCACGGTGGCGCCACCCGAGTGCAGTTGTCCGCGGTCAGTTCCCGCGCGGGCGTGGAGATCGCGATCGACGACGACGGCGTCGGCATCCCCGAGGAAGAACGCCTGGTGGTTTTCGAGCGCTTCTCCCGGGGTTCGACGGCCTCGCACTCAGGCTCGGGCCTCGGCCTGGCGCTGGTGGCCCAGCAAGCCGAATTGCACGGCGGCACAGCGCTGTTGCAGGCCAGTCCGCTGGGTGGCGCGCGCCTGCTGCTGAGGTTGCCAGGACCCCGCTAGCCGCTGCTACTGTTCGTCGCGCTGCGACCTACCGCGCGAGGTTTTGGTTGTTTCGTCCGCTGACGTGTCGGTGAACTTCGCCGCAGCGGACTCCGGCACCTCGCTCTTGACCCTGCGGATCGTCAGGGCGAGCGTCAGCACCAGACCGAGCGCGAATGCGACGGCCATCAACCACCAGTTGAGGTCCTGCATCACTCTGCGCCCGATTCGCGGCCGCCAGGAAGATCCGCGAGCGCTTCCTCTTCGCTTGTCCGCTTGATCGTGAGAACGCTGATCAGCCAGGCGACCAACGAGCCCACCACGAAAGCCAGCAGATACCACAACCACTGGATGACGAAGTCCATGTCATATCTCCTTCAGCTGACCGTGATGTCGACTCGACGGTTCCGCGCCTTGGCCGCGGGGGTGTCGTTCGGGGCGATCGACTCTGCCGAGCCGACTCCATTGGCGGTGACGCGGTCACCAGCGACACCCTGCGAAATCACGGGCCACCGCCTGGCGCGGGGGTAGGAGACGGCGCGGGTGCGGGGGGCGCCTGTGGCGCCGGTGCTGCCTTAACCTCAATTTTGTTGGTGATCTTCATGTTCGGCCACGCCGCCTTCGCCGCGGCCTCCACATCGGCTTTTGCCTTGTCAGTAGGCGCGGTGCCCTCGAGTGTGATGGCGTCCCCGTTGAGGTCGAAGTGAAAATCTGGAATCTCGACGGCTGACCCGAGGATCGAACCAAGCGCAGCGAAGTCCGGCGCGTTGGCATCCGCCTTGATGTTCAGGTTGTCGATGAAATCGATGTCGGGGCCGAACGCCAGCTTGAGGCTGTCCATCAACGAGTTCTTGGCCTCGAGGCTCGGGAGGTCGCCCGACAGGCTGAAGCCCTTGCCAGTCCGCTGAATTGAGAGCGGAGACAAGGAGAGGTTGGGCGCATTGACTTTGGGCGCGTTGACGTCAGGGGACGCCAGCGTGGCCGACGGGTTGACCCTCGGGGTGGACAGATTGGTGTCGTTGTCGGACTTGTTCAGGCCGGCCCAGCCGATCAGGGCCAGCAGTAGCGGGATTGCCACAAGCGCCAAGAGCCAGGCCGCGCCGGGTGGCCTTCGGTACAACTTGGAAGCGGCGCGATTGCCCGTGCTCGTAGGAGTGTCTTCGGAACCCGACATGGGCCCTCCCGGTGTCGACAGAGGTTCGCTGTGATCTTGTTCGAGCCGAGCCTAGAACGATCGACACCTTTTCGGAGGGCTTTGAATTGACCGATAAACGGCGGGAATTTGCCGTCGCGCAGTCAGCGAACGTCGAGCAAGTCGATGACGAAAATCAAAGTCTTGCCCGACAATCGGTGCCCGGAGCCGGGCGATCCGTATGCCTGCGCGGGCGGGATGGTCAGCTTGCGACGACCGCCCACCCGCATCCCGGGAATGCCGTCCTGCCAACCTTGGATCAGCCCCCTCAGCGGAAACTCGATGGAGTCGCCGCGATTCCAGGAGCTGTCGAACTCTTCACCGGTGTCGTACTCGACGCCGACATAGTGCACATTCACCGTTCCGCCTGGTACCGCCTCTGCGCCGTCGCCGACCACTACATCCTCGATGACCAGTTCGGTGGGTGCAGGTCCGTCCGGAAATTCAACCTCGGGTTTCGTCGCCACGGAGGGCTACGTTACGCCGCGATCGGCTGTGGCCGGCCGCGCCAGCGGGCACACTGGAGCCGTGGCACCTGACAACAACCCCCTGGCCCGCATCCGCGATCTCGTCGACGAAGAGAAGGAACTGCGGGGCCGGTTGCAGCGGCATGAGATCAGCGCAGATGAGGAGCACGCGCGGCTGCGTGCGCTCGAGGTCGAACTGGACCAGTGCTGGGACTTGTTGCGGCAGCGCCGTGCCCTGCGGGAGACCGGCGGCGATCCGCGTGAGGCCAAGCTGCGCCCGCCCGACGAGGTGGAGGGCTACCTCGGTTGATCGCCGATCCGCGGACCGATGTTGTCGTCGTCGGCGGCGGGCACAATGCACTGGTTGCCGCCGCCTATCTGGCCCGTACCGGGCGTAGCGTCCGGGTACTCGAGCGACTCGACCACGTTGGCGGCGCGGCGGTGTCGGCGCACGCCTTCGACGGTGTCGACGCTCGGCTGTCCCGCTACTCGTATCTGGTGAGTCTGCTGCCGCGGCGCATCATCGACGATCTCGGTGTGCGGGTACGACTGGCCCGGCGCCGCTGGTCGTCGTACACGCCCGATCCGGCGACCCGCGGACAGACCGGCTTGCTGGTCGGGCCGGAGTCGACGTTCGACGCCGTCGGTGCGGCAGGCGATGCAGAGGCGTTCGCCGGGTTCTATCGGCGCGCCCGGATCGTCACATCTCGGCTGTGGCCCACGATGACCGCTCCGCTTCAGTCCCGAGATGACGCCTTCAAACACGTCCTCGCGGGCGGCGAGCCGGGCGCGGAGCAGGCGTGGCAGACGATGATCTGCGAGCCGATCGGGCACGCGATCACCGAAGCCGTGCGCAGCGACTTGGTTCGCGGTGTGATGGCAACCGATGCGCTGATCGGCACATTCGTGCGCGCCGACGATCCATCGCTGCTGCAGAACGTCTGCTTTCTGTACCACCTGCTCGGTGGCGGCACCGGCGAATGGGATGTGCCGATCGGCGGCATGGGCGCAGTCAGCGGAGCGCTGGCCGCGGCCGCTGCCGCCCACGGCGCCGAAATCATCACCGGCGCCGCGGTTTACGCCATCGATCCGGATGGTGAGGTGCATTACCGGCTGGACGGCCGGGAGCACCGGGTACGTGCAGAGTATGTGTTGGCCGGCGTGACACCGGCGGTGCTTGCGGGATTGGTAGGCGACGCGGAGCCCACCGTAGCGCCTGGCGCGCAGGTGAAGGTCAACCTGTTGCTGCGACGTCTGCCGCGACTGCACGATGAAACCGTCACGCCCGAGCAGGCTTTCGGCGGGACATTTCACATCAACGAGAACTTCAGCCAGCTCGACGCCGCGTACCTGCACGCTGCCGACGGCACCATTCCCGACCCACTGCCGTGCGAGATCTACTGCCATTCGCTGACCGATCCCAGCATCCTGTCCGATGAGCTCCGAGCATCCGGCGCGCAGACGCTGACTGTGTTCGGTCTCCACACCCCGCATCACCTGGCGGCCGGTACGGATCCCGACCGGCTGCGAGAGGACCTGACGTCGGCGGTGCTCCGGTCACTCAATTCGGTTCTGGCCGAACCCATTCAGGATCTGCTGATGGAAGACTCGTCGGGGCGGCTGTGCATCGAGGCCAAAACCACCGTCGACCTGGAACGAACGCTGGGTATGACCGCGGGCAACATCTTCCACGGCGCACTGAGTTGGCCGTTCGCCGAGAACGACGATCCGCTGGACACCCCGGCCCGGCGCTGGGGGGTTGCGACCGCACACGAGCAGATCCTGTTGTGCGGGTCGGGATCTCGGCGAGGCGGTGCGGTGTCGGGGATCGGCGGGCACAACGCCGCAATGGCGGTGCTTGCGAGCTAGGGCATCTGACCGGCCCACACAATGTGGCCCTCGAAGCCCAACTCGTTCGCCATCTCGCGGTAGCGGTCGCGAAGTTCCCGATACGCCTCTTCGTCGCCTTGCGCTTGAGCGAGCAGCGATCTGAGCCGAAGCCCTGAAATCTCCCGCGATTTCCATTTGCGATCTGCTGCGGTCGCAGCAAGCCGCTCCAACTCGACGGCGGCTTCGTCATAGTCGCCGCGCGAGATCAGCGTCTCCACCAGGAACATCAGCGGGAGGTCGACGTTGGCATAGTTCCCCGCGCCGATCATCTCTTCCGCGAGATCCCGCCATTGCTGGATCGCCACATCTTCTCGGCCCTGCTCCGCGGACTCGCGAGCAAGGTAGGCGTCGAGGAAGGTGATGACGTTCAACGCGAAGCGCTCCTTGATGCACGTTTCCCGCAGGGTGCGCAAGATGTCGTAGCCACGTGACCGATCCTCGCCGTTGTGAACGAGAGCCATCCCAAACGTCATGGGCAGCAGCACAACCGCCATGTCGTCATTCGACCGCTCGGCGAGTTGCAGCCCTGATTCGATCTCGCGCAGCGCTGATTCGTCCGCCAAGAAAACGCCGCGCGGAATACCCGCGTACTTGTAGGCGATGATGGCCGCCTGAGACAAGACATCCGATTGTCCCGCAACTGCACTTGCTTGCTCGAAGTCATCGCGCCACCCGGGGAGACCCTTCTGGAAGCGGCCGACACCTCGCCAAGCCAACGCAGTCGCCAACGGCGAACCGAGGATGAAGCCGCCTTGTTCGGGATTCTCGCAGGCGAGATCGATAACGGCTTGGGCCCATCGCAAGACCTCGTCGGTTTCGCCGGTCTGGTGCTTCGCCACAATCCCCGCGAACGACAATCCGATTGTCAACCCGGGGTCACCGATTGACTCCACCACCGCCATGTACTCCGATGCGAGTCGCGACGCGTCGAGAAGGCGGTTGTACAGCACATGTTCGACCGTCATGCCGGCCATCCCCGTCGCCAAGGACGCTTTGTCGTCGACTTGGTTGCAAAGATCACGTAGCTCTTCGAAGCGTGGCGAGATGTCCGGGTGAAACCTCCTGAACGTGTTGGCGCATATCAACGTCCGCGGCGCGATGCGCTTGGCCATCCGATACGGCATGTCGGTTGGCAGCGCGTCGGCGACCTGGAGCGCACGCTCCCAACTGCGTTCCGCCGCAGCGATGTCACGGCTGGACGACCATGCTCCGGCCCGCATGTGCCACTCATAAGCGGCCGGTAGATCACCTGCAGCCTCTGTGTGCTCGGCGATCAGGGCCGCGTACTGGTCCTCCTGTTCGATCGCGTCGGCGACGCGCCTATGCAGCTGCGCGCGATCGGATTTGAGCTGTGACTCGTATGCGACGGCTCGGATCAGTGGATGCCGGAACGCGTACTCGGGCTGCGGGTGGAACGCTGTCTGGTCGATGAGCTCCGCGGAGACGAGATCCGTCAAAGACATCTCGACATCTAGAGCCTTCAGCGTGGCAGGTGTGAACCGCGACCCGATCACCGCCGCGGCGTTCAGCGTGCGTTTGGCAGCGGGGTGGAGGCGGTCGATGCGCGCGGCGATCACTGCCTGCAATGTGCTGGGCACGTGGACATCGGCAGCCGGACCCGTGCACAGGTAGCAACCGCGTCCGCCGACCAACACATCGCGTTCGCTGAGGTCCCTGACGATCTCCTCGGCAAAGAAAGGATTTCCCGCAGCACGCTCGGCGATCAGCTCGGCAAGTTCGGTTACCGACCTGTCCTCGCCCAGAAGTTCGGTCCCCAACGTCAGCATCTGCGACTCATCCAGAGGCTCGAGTGCGATGGTCTGCGATCGCGGCGTATGGGCAAGCGCGCCATCGTATTCCGGCCGGTAGGTGATCAGCACGAGCGAGGGAGTTTGCGGGACAACGCCCAGAAACTCCGCCAGCATCGACTCGCTGACACCGTCGATCCAGTGTGCGTCCTCGATGACGTAGACCGTCGGTGTCGACCGTGCGAGGGCGGTGGCGTTGACCATTGCCGACAGCCTGCGCCTCCTGGCGTCGGGATCGATCTGTGGAAGCGCAACGTCGGGATCTGCGATGCCCAACACATCGTCGACCAGGATCAGATCCTCATCGTCGGCGCCGGAAAATCGTTCGCGCACTCGTCCGCGAGCTGCCGAGGGCTCAAGGCCCGCCGCACCGGCGACATCGCGGACCAACTCGGCGGCAGCGTGATAAGGCAAGTCAACGGTGTGCGACTCGCAATATGTCGTGAACACCTCGACACCGAGGTCCTTGGCCCGCCCGGTCAGCTCACGCACGACGCGGCTCTTGCCGATTCCCGGCGGCCCGACCAAGCCGACGACACTTCCGCTGCCGTTGATGGATCGCTGGAGAACGCCGTTGAGCGCACCCATCTCCCATTGCCGTCCGACGAAAGTCGGTTCTGCCCTGTCCAATCGCCTGCCGGTCGCCATCCCGAGGAGGCGGCGCGCCGGAACCGGATTTTGAGCACCCTTGATGTGCACGAGTTCGGCATCGCCCAGCATGGCGCTTGCCTCCACCAGGCGTGCGGTCGAGTCAGTGACCATCACCCCGCCGGGCGGCGCCACCGACTCCATGCGCTGTGCCATCCCGACCTGCTCCCCGACGGCGGTGTAGGTCATTGGGCCAGAGCCGATTTCGCCCGTGATCACCTCACCGGAGTTCAATCCGATTCGTAGCTGCAATGCGACGTTGTCGCGGTTCTCGACCTCCGCCGCCAGGTTCTTGACGTCGGCCTGGATGTCGAGTGCCGCGCGACAGGCGCGCACGGCGTGGTCTTCGAGTGCGATGGGCGCCCCGAACACGGCCATGATCCCGTCGCCGGTGAACTTGTCGACCGTCCCCCCGTAGCGCTGGACGATCGCCGACGCGCGGCGGAACACCTCCCCCATGATCTCGCGTAACCGCTCCGCGCCGACGGCGGCAGCGATGTCCATCGAGTGCACGACGTCGGCGAACAGGACGGTGACCTGCTTGTACTCGGCATGGCTGTCCGCCGCGACGGCCGTGCCGCAGGCGTCGCAGAATCGTGCTCCCTCCCGCAGCTCTGCGCTGCAGGCTCCGCACGAAATTGCCACCACCTCATCGTGCCGCCGAGACAGCAGCCAGGGCTGCCAAATGGCCGAGTTGACGACCAGGAATGCTATTTCGGCGCGATCTGGGTGAGGATCGCGCGCAGCTGTTTCAGCTCATCGCGATCGAGAGCGTGTAGCGAGGCGGGCGCAGGGTCCGCGATCGAGTCGATCTGGGCAATCATGTCGCGGCCGGCGTCGGTCAGCGACACCGTCTTGCACCGCCGATTGGTCGGATCGGGCGTTCGCACGACGAGCCCGCGATCCTCGAGGTCGTTGACGGCGACCGTGGCAGCAGGCGCGTCCATCGTGGCGGCCTGTGCCACTTGTTTGACCGTCATCGGCCCCCTGGCCAGCCGTCGCAGCACTCGGATCCGGCTGAACGGCAATCCGCTGCGTTCCACTACCGCACGCTTCCAGCTGTCGCGGTTGTCGATCACCAGTGCGGCCATCGCCCGCCAGACCTGGTCAGCCAGCGCGTTATCCGGCATGCGCGCCCTCCCTGGGAATCGGGGTGCCGTCGATCAGCGGCGCGAGAAGCTGTGCCGAGCGCGTCGCCCGAGCCGACGTCGAAAACAGCCCGAGCGCGAAGATCGTGACACCGAGGCCCGCGCAGATGAACCACAGCGGTGCGGCCGCGGCCGCGAAGTTCGAATCCGTCGTCGCCAGAGCGGCACCGGCGACCGAACCACACAGCGCCACACCGAGACTGACACCGACTTGGCGGCTGGTCGATGCCACCGCCGAGGCCGCGCCCGCCCGGTCGGTCGGCATGCCGCTCACGGCCGCAGTTGTGATCGGCGCATTCACCATCGAGAAGCCGATACCGAACACGGCGAAGATCGTGAGCAGCTGCCACACCGGCGTCGTCGCCGTCAAGCGGGTGAGCATCAACGTCGCGGCGGTGATCAAGGTACCCGCGATCAAGAGTGACGGCCGACTGCCGAATCGGCCCACCAATCGGCCCGAAAGCGGTGAAAAGATCAGTGCGCCAACGGCAACGGGCAAGTAGATGAGTCCGGTGTGGATGGCCGAGAACCCACGCTGGCCCTGAAGGTACAGCGACATCATGAACAGGAACGCTCCCCACGATGCGAACGCGCAAACAGCAATCATCGTCGCCGACGCGAACGGGATGCTCCGGAAGAACCGTAAGTCAATGAACGGGTCGTGTCGCCGGGACTCGTATCGCAGGAACGCGATGAACGCGACGGCGGCAGCCACGGCCACGGCGATGATGCGGGCGTTGACCCAGCCCATCCCCGGCCCCTCGATGAGCACGAATACGACACCGAACAGGAACGCCATACCGAGCACCTGCCCGATCGGGTCTATGTCACGCATGGTGGCCGACTTCGACTCCGGCACGAAGATCGCGGTCAGGAGGATCGCGATCGCACATATTGGCAGGTTGATCCAGAACACCGCCCGCCAGTCGACGTACTGGATCAGCGCGCCGCCGACGATCGGGCCCAGTGCCATCGAGATTCCGACGACACCGCCCCAGACACCGATCGCGCGGGCACGTTCCACCCGGCCCCGAAAAACCTGGGTGATGATCGACATCGCCACGGGGTTCATCATCGAACCGCCGACGGCCTGCAGAAAGCGTGCGCCGATCAGCGTCTCGATGTTCGGCGCGAGGCTGCACAGCAGCGATGCCGCCGCGAAGACGGTCAGCCCGATCTGGAAGGTCCGTCGACGGCCGAACCGGTCGCCCATGGCGCCGGATAGCAGCAGCAGTGAAGCCAGCACCAGGGTGTAGACGTCGATGACCCACTGGATCTGGGAAGCCGACGCGTTCAGGTCGGTGCGGATGCTCGGAATCGCGACGTTGACGATCGTCGCGTCCATCGACACGATCAGCAGGCTCAGGCAGCAGGACATCAGGATGATGGCCTTGCGCCGAGCACTCAGCGACCGGACGACACTTTCATTCACACAACTATTGTGAAACTACAAGTGTTTGTCGCGCAAGCTCGATCCGCGTGAGATAAGTCGCAGCGAGGCGTGACGTGCGCAAACTGCGGGTTTTCCGCGGCGTGTCTGCCGCAGCCACGCACTCTCGCGGTGAAGGTGACTAGCGGTTTAGCGCTTGTCGAGCTCGGCGTAGTCGCGCTCGGTGTATCCGGTGTAGATCTGCCGGGGACGGCCGATCTTGCCGCTGCCGTCCTCGTGCATCTCACGCCAGTGCGCGATCCAGCCCGGCAGCCGGCCCACCGCGAACAGCACGGTGAACATCCGGGTCGGGAAGCCCATCGCGCGGTAGATGACGCCCGTATAGAAGTCGACGTTCGGATACAGCTTGCGCTCCACGAAGAAGTCGTCGGTGAGCGCGACCTCTTCCAGCGCCTTGGCGATGTCGAGCAGCTCGTCGTCGCCACCGAGCTTGCCGAGGATCTTGTCGGCCTGCTCCTTGACGATGCGCGCCCGCGGGTCGTAGTTCTTGTACACCCGGTGACCGAAGCCCATCAGCTTGACGTTGTCTTCGCGGTCCTTGACCCGCTTGACGAAATCGTTCACGTCGCCGTCAGCCTGACGGATCTTCTCGAGCATCTCCAACACGGCCTGGTTGGCGCCGCCGTGCAGCGGGCCCCACAACGCGTTGATGCCGCCCGATATCGAGGTGAAGAGATTGGCCTGCGAAGAGCCGACCAGACGCACCGTCGACGTCGAGCAGTTCTGCTCGTGGTCGGCGTGCAGGATCAGCAGCAAGTCCAGCGCACGCACCACTTCCGGGTCCACCTCGTAGGGCTCGGCGGGGAACCCGAACGTCATCCGCAGGAAGTTCTCGACCAGAGTCAGCGAGTTGTCCGGATACAGGAAGGGCTGCCCGACCGACTTCTTGTACGCGTACGCCGCGATGGTCGGCAGCTTGGCCAGCAACCGGATGGTGGACAGCTCCACCTGCTCGTCGTCGAACGGGTCAAGCGAATCCTGGTAGTACGCCGACAACGCGTTCACCGCACTGGACACCACGGGCATCGGATGCGCGTTGCGCGGGAAACCGTCGAAGAACCGCTTGAGGTCCTCGTGCAGCAGCGTGTGCCGCTGGATCAGCGTGGTGAACTTTTCGAGCTCGTCCTGAGTCGGCAGTTCTCCGTAGATCAGCAGGTAGCTGACTTCAATGAAGTTCGACTTCTCGGCGAGCTGCTCGATGGGATACCCGCGGTAGCGCAGGATCCCGGCTTCACCGTCGATGTAGGTGATGGCGCTCTTGGTCGAGGCGGTGTTGACAAAGCCTTCGTCGAAGGTCGTGTAGCCGGTCTTGGCCAGCAGCGAACCCAGGGCGAAACCGTCGGAACCCTCCGTGGCCTTGACCATCTCCAGGTCAAGCTCGCCACCGGGATATTGGAGGGTGGCGTGCTCGTCTTTTTCTGCCACGGGAATCCCTTCTTCGCTGAGAGAACCGACCTCTGCCCTCAAAAGGTAGTCCCATTGTGGCAATCGCGCCCGCGCGGGGTCGGCAGAGGATCAGACCGGCTGTACGACCCCATCAATCAGGCCCGTGAACTGGGCGAAAGTCTCCTCGATCCGGCCGACGGCGTCGTCGATGCCGACGCCCTGCCAATCCGTCGTCCGGCCGAGGTCGGCGAGGGCGTTCATGATGATCGACGCCCACACCGCGGCAACCAGGCGCAGCCCCCGATCGTCGAGACCGACGCCCATCCGCTTTGCCAGCTCGATGTTGACCGCATGGGGCCGGAACTCCACGGCGGCCTGTCTCAACGTCGGCGACGACATGATGATCCGAACGGTGCACAGCAGCCGTGAGGCGGTCAGATCCCCTGTGCCCGCGCTTTTGGTGTTCCGGTACATGTCCACGTGCGACCGGTACAGCGCCTCGAAGTGGTTCAGCTCATCGGGCTGGCCGGCGAGCTCGACTGCGGCTATCTCGAGCGCGTCGTCGACCAGGGCCACGCACACCGCTTCCTTGGTGGCGAAGTAGCGACTGAAGGTACGCGGTGACACGTCGGCGATCGCGGCGATCTGCTCGACGGTGGTCTGCTCGAAACCCTGTCGCTCACACAGCTCGATGGCGGCGTCGATCAGCGTGGCGCGAGTGCGTTGCTTCTTACGTTCACGCAAACCGAACCGTGTATCCCCCGACACATAAGGCACTCGAGGATGCTAGCGCGGCCGTCTTTGGGACGCCAAAAAGTGCCGCTGGCCGAAAACTGCGTGCGGTCAGACTTTGTCGTCGTCAGCCGCGTGTTCGCTGACATCGGTTGACCGTCGCTCGTTTGCGTCGTTCACCCGGTACCGCAGGAACGCAGGTGCAAGGAGTGCGGCAATCGTCACGCCGACGACGACGAGCCCGCCACCGCCCGCCGCGGCGACGGTGGTGCCGACGGCGGCCGCTGCCGCGCCGTGTACCGCATCGGCCACACGCGGGCCGCCCGCCACCACGACGGTGAACACGCCCTGCAGCCGCCCACGCACGTCGTCCGACGCAGCCTGCAGCAGAATCGTATTGCGAAACGCCGACGACACCAGGTCAGCCGCGCCGCCAATAACCAGGAACAGCAACGCAATCCACAACATGACCCCGACATGGCCGCCGGCAAACCCCGCGGCGACGCCGAACCCGATCATCGCAACACCCCACACCGCGACCGCCAGCACGACGGCCATCCCTTGGCGCTGGACGCGCGGCAGCCAGCCCGAGAACACCCCGCCCAGAACCGCACCCACCGCAATGGCCGCCGATAGCAGAGCCATGGTCGTGCCCCCCTCGACCGGACCACCGAAGCTCTCATGCGCCATCTGAGGGAACAATGCTCGCGGCATGCCGAAGATCATCGCGATCAAGTCGACGACGAACGACATCAACACCACCGAGTTGCCTGCCAGGTAGCGGAACCCGTCGAGCACCGCGCGAAAGCCCCACCCGGACGAGCCGGCGTCTCCGCCGGTGGGTGGAATCGGCGCAAGTCGAAGGGTCGCCCAGAGCGGCACGATGCAGGTGATCGCGTCGATCAGATACAGAGTGGACAGGTCGACCCAGCGCAACATCACCCCGGCCAGCATCGGCCCGACGATGGCGCCGAACTGAAACACCGTGAAGTTCAGGGAGCTGGCTGCAGGCAGTTGGTCGCCCGGCACGATCCGTGAGATGGCGGCAGTGCGTGTCGGCGAGTTGATCGCGAAGAAGGCCTGCTGCACCGACAGTAGGCACATCACTATCCAGACGTTATTGAGCGAAAGCGCGGCCTGCAGCCACAGCAGAACCGACGCCACCGCCAACCCGCACGACGCAATTATCAACAGCACACGCCTGTCCATCACGTCGGCCCACGCACCTCCCCACAGCCCGAACACGACCAGCGGCACAAGCGCAAAGATGCCGGAAAGCCCGACGTACGCCGAGTTTTCGGTGAGGGCGTAGAGCTGGACCGGCACCGCGAAGATGGTGAGGTTGGCGCCGATGACGGTGACGATGCCCGACAGCCACAGCCTGCGGTAGTCGGGGGTCCGCAGCGGCGTAGTGTCGGCGAAGAGCCGCCGCACTAAGGTTGAAGCCGCTCGACGCGGCCCTCCGTGAGGCGAATCCTGTTGTGTACCCGGTTCTCCCGGCCCTGCCAGAACTCAACGACCTCGGGCGCAATGACATATCCGCCCCAGTTCGGCGGCACCGGAACGTCGTCGAGATCGGCGAAACGTTGGGTAACTTCGGCCAATTGACTCAGCAGCGCTTCCCGCGAGGCGATTTGGCGGGATTGGTGTGAAGCCCACGCACCCAGCTGGGAACCGCGCGGCCGGTGACGCCAGTAGTCGGAGGTCACCTCGGCGGATACCTTCGTCACCTGGCCACGGACGTGCACCTGGCGGCCCAGCAGAAACCACGGAAACGTCGCCGACGCGTATGGCGTCGCAGCGAGGTCCTCACCCTTGGCCGAGTCGTAATTGGTGAAGAACGTGATGCCCGAGTCATCCACGCTTTTGCACAACACCGAACGGGTCACCGGCCGTCCGTCGCCGTCCACTGTCCCGACCACCATCGCGTTCGGCTCGGCGATGCCGGCTCGTTCGGCATCGGCTAACCACTTGCGCAGCAGGACAACCCACCCTTCGGCGAGCCAATCGGCGTCGAGATCGGGGCTGCCGTCCTTCTCGACCGATCCGTACTCCACTCTCATTGCGGCCAGGTGTTCGTTCTCATGCGTAGCCACGGCGCCAACGCTACGCCCCAACCGTTCGGCGGCTTGTTACCGGCCGGTAGGGAAGGACCGGAACGCGGGTGCAAGAATCGGCGCATGACTGCGGTACCCGAGGACTTCGTGCCTGGCCTGGAAGGCGTCGTGGCCTTCACCACCGAGATCGCCGAGCCGGACAAAGACGGCGGCGCATTGCGCTACCGCGGCGTCGACATCGAAGATCTGGTCAACCGCCACGTCACCTTCGGTGACGTGTGGGCCCTGCTGGTGGACGGCAGGTTCGGCCACGGACTGCCGCCTGCCGAGCCGTTCCCGCTGCCGATCCACAGCGGCGACGTACGGGTCGACGTGCAGGCCGGACTGCCGATGCTCGCCCCCATCTGGGGATACCCGCCGCTGTTGGACATCGACGACGCCACCGCCCGCGAGCAGCTGGCCCGTGCGTCGGTGATGGCGCTGTCGTACGTCGCGCAGTCGGCCCGCGGTATCCACCAGCCCGCAGTTCCGCAGCGCATGATCGACGAGTGTTCCACTGTGACAGAACGTTTCATGACTCGGTGGCAGGGTGAGCCGGATCGCAAGCACGCCGAGGCCATCGATGCCTACTGGGTGTCGGCCGCCGAGCACGGCATGAACGCCTCGACCTTCACCGCGCGGGTCATCGCATCGACGGGCGCCGACGTCGCTGCGGCGCTGTCGGGTGCCATCGGCGCGATGAGCGGCCCACTTCACGGCGGCGCCCCGGCGCGGGTCATCCCGATGCTCGAGGAGGCCGAGCGCACCGGTGACGCCGGGGCAGTGGTCCGTGGCGTCCTGGACCGCAAGGAGAAGCTGATGGGGTTCGGGCACCGCGTGTACCGCGCGGAGGATCCGCGCGCACGGGTGTTGCGGGCCACGGCCAAGCGACTCGAGGCCCCGCGCTACGAGGTGGCCGCCGCGCTGGAGCAGGCAGCGCTGAAAGAGCTGCGCGAACGTCGCCCCGATCGCGCAATCGAAACTAATGTGGAGTTCTGGGCGGCGGTGATCCTGGACTTCGCCGAGGTGCCCGCGAAGATGATGCCCGCGATGTTCACGTGCGGGCGCACCGCCGGTTGGTGTGCCCACATCCTCGAACAGAAGCAGCTCGGAAAGCTCGTCCGCCCGTCGGCGGTCTATGTCGGTCCCGCCCCGCGCAGCCCGGAGTCCGTGGAGGGGTGGGACGAGGTCTCGAGGGGTGGCTGACCCGACCGCGGCATTCGCCTCGGCGGCACGGAGTTTCGCCGTGCTGGTGCATGAGATTCCCGAGTCGGCGTGGGATGGGCCGGGTTTGGGTGAGTGGGATCTGCGGGCGCTGGTCGGACACGCGTCGCGCTCACTGGTCACCGTGACCAGCTATCTGCAGACCCCTGCTGAGCGCGAGGACCTCGCGACGCCGCAGGCGTACTACGCGCGTGTCGGCGAGGTCGCATCGAGCTTAGGAGCCGACGCCATCGTCGAACGCGGCAGGCAGGCCGGCCGTGACCTCGGCGTCGACCCCGCCGCCACGATCGACCGACTCGTCGAGCGCGTGTTGGGCGAGGTTGCCCGGGCCGACGACCCGCTCATCGAGGTGATCGGCGGCCTCGGCATCCGGCTGCACACTTACCTTCCCACCCGGACGTTCGAGCTTGCGGTGCACGGCCTGGATATCGCGCGGGCAACCGGGCTTTCGTTCACGCTGCCCGAGGAGGTGCTGGACGACGCCACGGTGCTGGCAGCCCGGATCGGCGTGGCAACGGGCGAAGGCGAATCGCTGCTGCTGTCGTTGACGGGGCGCACCGCGCTGCCGCCGTCCTTCTCCGTCGTCTAGCGATGAATTCGGGGACGTCGCATGGTCTATACGGCAGCCCCATCCCGGGTGACGTCAACTACAGAGGAGATCCCCATGGCAATCGAGGTCCAGCCCGCTGTCTATCCACATTTGGTTGTCGACGACGCCGCCGCTGCGATTGATTTCTACGTGAAGGCGTTCGGCGCGGTCGAGCATGGCCGCGTTCCCGGTCCGGACGGCAAGCTGATCCACGCCTCCCTCGGAATCAACGGCTCGTCGGTGATGCTCAATGACGACTTCCCGGAGATGAGCGGCGGCAGGTCGACGACACCGAAGGCGCTCGGCGGATCGCCGGTGACCATCCACCTCGTCGTCACCGACGTCGACAACCAGTTCCAGCAGGCCATCGACGCGGGCGCGACCGTCGTCCATCCGCTCGAGGACCAGTTCTGGGGCGACCGCTACGGCGTGCTGCAGGATCCTTTCGGCCATCAGTGGTCGATGGGCCAGCCGATGCGCGAGGTCAGCATGGAGGAAATCGAAGAGGCGATGAAGCAGCACTAGCTTTTCGCAAGACCCGTTGCAGCGCCACACGTTCTGCAGGGAAAGTACGAGAAGACCTCTGCGAAACGTGGATTGCTGTGATGCAAACGACCAACGGTGACACGTAGCCGCTTCAGCGGCGCAGGCCGGCGAGCAGCCGCTGCCGCAGCGGCGGCGCGGGTGCGGTCGCCGCCGCGGTCAGCATGTCCGCGACGGCGGTGAACTTGTCGCGCGGCCGGTCCTCGCCGCCGCGCGCGATTTCGGCACGGTCGATCGCTTCCCATCCGGCGGCGTCGACCATGTCGGGGCGCCTGCTGCGGACCAGCGTGTCCAACGCGGCGGGCCTTGCGGCGGGGTCCGTCAACAGACCGGCGTTGTAGTCGTCGACCAGGTTCTGCACGGTCTGCAGCGCGCACGACTTGTTGGTGCCGATGAAGCCGGTCGGCCCGCGTTTGATCCAGCCCGCGACATAGCTTCCGCGCACCGGCCGCTCGGACTGCATGTCGATGACCCGCCCACCGTCGTTGGGCACCACGGCGACTGTCTCGTCGAACGGCAGATCGCGGATCGGCTTGCCGCGGTAGCCAATTGACGTCAGCACCAGGCCGGCGTCCAGTCGGCGGATTTCGTCTCCGTCGGTCACCTTGAACTCGATGGCAGTGGCGCGGACCTCGCCGAGGACCCGGTGCGGCGTAAGGCGGTAGGCGAGGCGGACCCGTGGGCGCGTCGCGGGCACCGACGCGTCAGCGAGCTTGCTCAGGATCTCCAGCTTGTTGCGTGTCAGCGGGTCTTCTTCGACGGCCAGGTCGGCCTGCACCAGATCGTGGTCGGCGGCGTCGAGCACCACGTCACACGTCGACGTCAGCCCGATGAGTTCGGGCAGCGTGAACGCGGACTGCGCGGGGCCGCGGCGGGCGGCGATCACCACTTCGGTGACCTTCGACTGCCGGAGTGCGGCCAGCGCATGATCGGAGATGTCGGTGCGCGCCAGCGCGTCGGGATCGGCCGTCAAGATCCTGGCCACGTCGAACGCGACGTTGCCGTTGCCGACCAGCACCACTCGCTCATGCCCCAAATCGACTGGTAGATCAGTGTATTCGGGGTGGCCGTTGATCCACGCGACGATCTCGGTGGCGGTGCCGGTACCCGCCAGTCCCATGCCGTCGATGTCGAGGCGGCGATCGTTCGGGGCGCCGACGGCGTAGACGACGGCGTGGTGATGGGCCAGCAGTTCGGCGTGCGAAACGTCGGACCCGACGTCGACGTTGAGGTAGAACCGGAACCCGCGGCGTTGGACGATCTTGTCGAATAACCGGGTGACCCGCTTCGTGCTCTGGTGATCGGGTGCGACGCCTGCTCGCACCAACCCGTAGGGCGTGGGCAGCCGGTCGAACACATTCACCCGCACACCTGGCTGGGTGAGCAGCTCGTCGGCGGCGTACATCGCGGCGGGTCCGGAGCCGACGATCGCCACGGTCAGCGGATGCGTGGCGCGCGGCGCGATCTTCGGCGCCTCGATGACCGGCGCCAGCTTCGACGTCGGCGGCAGCTTCTCGCCTGCGGGCCGCTCCGGATAGAAAGCCGCGTTGAGTGCGACGAACGGCAGCTGCTCGGGCTCCAGCCGGTTGTCCGGTGCGATGGCGCCGACCGGGCAGGCGCTCACGCATGCCCCGCAGTCCACGCAGGCCACGGGGTCGATGTAAAGCATTTCGGCCGTGGCGAAGCCGGGCTCGTCCGGTGAGGGGTGGATGCAGTTCACCGGACAGGCGTAGACACAGGACCCGTCACTACAGCACGACTGGGTGATGATGTGCGGCATACAGCCAGTGCCTCCTAGGCGGCGGCCACCACGTGCTGGCGCTGCGGTTCGCTGCGGAAGCGGCTCGGCCGACCCTCGATCTTGCAGATCCGCCACATGATCTTGGCGAACGGATTCATCAAACCCGTGTCGTGGCAGAGCATCCGGACGTCGGCGAACATGTCGCGCAGGAACTGCCGCGACTCCGGTGCACGGAAGAACAACTCCTTGCGCACCGACCGCGGGATGTCGAATTCGTTCCAGAAGCTGCGCGGCGGCACCACGATCGCCTGGCAGAGCACGCGCATGACTATCGGCACGTACAGCGACAGGTAGAACCGCTTGCGGCGCGGCAGATCCGTCACCCGCTTACGCAGATACTCGTGCGCGAAGGAAATGTGGCGGGCCTCTTCGGCGACGTGAATCGCCATGACCCGCTCCATGATCGGATGCAGCGACTTGCCTTCACGCAGCACCATCTTCTGGGTGTGGTCGATCGGTTCCTCGCCCGCGAGCACCCCGAAGAAGAACGGAATCGGCAGCGGACCGGCCACGAGCGGAATGAACGGCGACAGCCAGCGCAGCAGTCGCGGCATACCCGGCGCGTCGGCCCCGATCCGGTTCACCATCTCCTGAAACATCATGGTGTGGTTGCACTCTTCGACCGACTCGTGCAGGCAGTACCGATACTCCGGGGAGCCGTTGGGCACCCAGGACGCGTAGTTCATCAGTCCGCGGATCAGAATCAGCTCGAATTGCAGGCCGACCTTGGCGACGTTGGCCTGCCGGTACCTGCCGATCTCGATCTGACGCTCGACCGGCTGCGCCTTGTACCAGGGGTGCCGGCCCAGCGGATCGCTCGCGGGCAGGATCCACCGCTCGTCGTTGTCGATGACGGCGAACTCTTCAGAGTTCCAGTCGATGTCGGTGTAGGGGTTGAAATTGCGCCGCACTGACCCCTCAGACAGTGTGGTGAGCATGTCGGTGTACTCGACGTCGTCAACCACTTCCATGTTGCGACGCCAGCGCCTGACCATGCGGGTCCGAGCCATCAGAAGCCTCCTATGAGGTTTACATTAATTGGCCTGATGTCCACTGACGGTACCGCAGGTATCGCATATTGAACAGGCCCCGTTCGGGCGATGTGGCCAAGTGGCCCGCCCGGCAGCGCGTGTGACGGAGATCACAACAGGCGGTGGAGCTGAAGGCGAAAGCCGAGGTAGTGGGCCTACTTCTTCCCGAAGTCCCCGGCCGCCGTCATCTTGTCGCCATCGCTCACCGCCGAGAACCCGGCATCCGTGAATCCGCAGTCAGTGATGATCGCGCGGTGGCCCGGGCTGTTCATCCACCACGTGACCGCAGTAGCCGGGCTACCGTCTGAGCCGGTGCCCCAGAAGACGACCTCGCCGACCGCGGCGTATGGCGCGTAGCCGGCATCCGTAACGCGCTGGACGACGGTGGAGCCGTCCGACCCGGTGTGGCCGACCGCTCCATTCTCGAGTACGTCGTTGGCCTGCCGCGCGGCGGACGCAGTCAGCTGCGGGTTGGCCGCAACGGGGCCACACCCGTTCGTCGCGCGCTCGGCGTTGATCTGGCTCAGCACCGCGCCGCCCTGGTCACCGCCGTCGGCCTGGGCCGGAATCGCGGCGAGCATCGAACCGAAGACCGTCACAGCCGCCGCACAGACCGGCATCAACGTCGAAGCTATTCCTTTAGTAATCACGTGCCCCCAATCGGGCGCCAGCTGCAGCCCCCCGACCGGTATCTCAGTATTTACCCATCGTGCGTCGATAAAGCAGGCGTTTCCCATTTTTTCGACGTTTTCTACCGACCCCATCCCCGCAGGAAGTGCACAAACCCGGTCACTACTCTTGACCGCATGGCTGAACTGACGATTCCCGCCGACCTCAAGCCCAGCGATGGACGCTTCGGCTCCGGGCCGTCGAAGGTGCGGCCGGAGCAGTTGCAGGCGCTTGCCGCAGCAGGCGATCTGTTCGGCACGTCGCACCGGCAGGCACCGGTGAAGAACCTGGTCGGCCGGGTCCGCGACGGGGTGCGGCAGCTGTTCTCGGCACCCGACGGCTACGAGGTCATCCTCGGCAACGGCGGGTCGACGGCGTTCTGGGATGCGGCGGCCTTCGGGCTGATCGACAAACGCTCGCTGCACCTCACCTATGGGGAGTTCAGCTCGAAGTTCGCCTCCGCGGTGTCGAAGAATCCGTTCGTCGGCGACCCCGTCATCATCAAGGCCGAGCCCGGGAGCGCCCCCAAGCCGCAGTCGGACCCGTCCGTGGACGTCATCGCGTGGGCGCACAACGAGACGTCGACCGGCGTGGCCGTTCCCGTGCAACGCCCCGAGGGTTCCGGCGACGCGCTCATCGTCATCGACGCCACGTCGGCGGCGGGCGGCCTGCCGGTGGACATCGCCGATGCCGACGCGTATTACTTTGCGCCGCAGAAGAATTTCGCCGGCGACGGTGGCCTGTGGGTTGGGGTCGTCTCCCCCGCCGCGCTGTCGCGCATCGAGTCGATCGCCGCGTCCGGCCGTTGGGTGCCCGACTTCCTGTCGCTGCCCATCGCCGTCGAGAACAGCCTGAAGAACCAGACCTACAACACGCCGGCGATCGCCACGCTGATCCTGCTCGCCGAGCAGCTGGACTGGATGCTGGGCAACGGCGGTCTGGACTGGGCCGTCAAGCGCACCGCCGACTCGTCGCAGCGGCTCTACTCCTGGGCCGAGGCCTCACAGTTCGCAACGCCGTTCGTCGCCGACCCCGAGCAGCGCTCGCAGGTGGTCGGCACCATCGACTTCTCCGACGACGTCGATGCCGCCGCGGTGGCCAAGGTGCTGCGGGCCAACGGCATCGTCGACACCGAGCCGTACCGCAAATTGGGTCGCAACCAGTTGCGGGTGGCGATGTTCACCGCCGTCGAACCCGACGACGTCTCGGCGCTGACCCAATGCGTCGACTGGGTGGTGGAACGGCTCCGACCAGGTAGCCCGGGCGTGTCGGCCGGGTAACGAGCCGATAACGCAGTAGGGTGACCTGCTAATCGGGCAGAGCGCCAAGCCCGGAGGAGGTCGCCATGCGGGAACTCAAGGTCGTCGGACTCGATGTTGACGGCAAACGCATCATCTGCGAAAGCGACGACCCAGGCGAAAAATTCATCCTGCGCGCTGACGACCGGTTGCGTGCCGCCATGCGTGGCGACAACTCCGTCGTAAGCCAATCACAACCCGATGAGGTTCCAAGCGTGCTGCGTCCCAAGGAGATTCAAGCCAGGATTCGCGCGGGAGCATCCGTTCAGCAGGTCGCGGAGTCGGCAGGTGTCGACGCCTCCCGGGTCGAGCGATTTGCGCATCCGGTCTTGCTGGAACGCTCCCGCGCGGCCGAGCTGGCAACCGCGGCACATCCCGTCCTTGCCGACGGGCCCGCGGTACTCACGCTCCTGGAGACGGTGACGACGGCCCTGATCTCCCGTGGCCTCGACCCCGACGCCACCAACTGGGATGCGTGGCGCAACGAGGACGGCCGCTGGACGGTTCAGCTGTCCTGGAAGGCCGGACTGTCGGACAACGTCGCGCACTTCCGCTTCACACCCGGCGCTCATGGCGGCACGGCCACCGCGTTCGACGACGCCGCCTGCGCGCTGATCGACCCCGACTTCGCCCGGCCGCTGCGGCCGGTGGCGGCAGTCGCGCCGCTCGAATTCGAGGAGCCCGAGCTACCGATGGAACCCGAGCAGCCGGCACCGCCCGAGCCCGCCAAGCCTGCCCGCGCCCGCAAGGCCAAGGGCAAGCCGCCGGTCCCCGCGTGGGAGGACGTGCTGCTCGGGGTGCGCTCCGGCGGCCAGCGCTAGCGGAGAATCAGCGCCAGCAGGGCAAGCCACGCGCCCGCGACGCCGACGCCGAGACCAAGCACGAACCACCGCAACACCGGCGTCCTTCGCCATCCCCATACCGTCGGCGCCAGTCCACCGACGGCCACCATGTTGAGGCCGACCGCCAGCAGCGGATGCACCCGGATCAACCCCATGCTCAATACCACCACCGCGCCCGCGGTCACCATCGCAACGAAAACCGCCACTGTCAGGCCCGTTCCCCACGGGGTGGCTTCGTCGATCACCGGCCCAATCTAACCCGCTCGTAGAACGCCAGCGCGGCAGCCGTTGCCACATTCAGCGAGTCGGTCCCGCGTGACATCGGAATCCGCACCCGGACGTCGCTGGCTCGCATCGCCGTCTCGGTCAGGCCGGGACCTTCGGCGCCGACGAGTATCGCGAGGCGCTCGTCGCTGGCGGTCGCCATCGCCTCGGCCAGCGTGGCCGCAGCCGAATCGGGCGTCATCGCCAGCAGACGAAAGCCGTTGTCGCGCAACAACGTCAGGTCCGCCGGCCACTCTGCTGTCCAGGCATACGGCACCAACAGGGCGTGCCCCATCGAGACGCGCACGGCGCGGCGGTACAGCGGGTCGGCGCAGCCCGTGCCGAACACCACCGCGTCGACGCCGAGGCCGGCCGCATTGCGAAAGATCGAGCCAACGTTCTCGTGGTCGTTGACGCCCTCGAGCACCGCGACCGTGCGTGCGCCGTCGAGGACGTGGTCGACGGTCAACTCGCCGGGCCGAGCCGCCGCGGCGAGAACGCCGCGGTTGAGGTGAAAGCCGACCACGTCGGCCATCACCTCGGCGGTCACCCGGTAGTAGGGGGCGTTGGTCGCGCCCAGGTCGGCGGCCAACTCGCGCAGCCGGCGATCGGTGCCCAGCATGGCGCGTGGCTTGAACCGGGACGCCAGCATCCGTTGCACGACCAGCACACCCTCCGCGATCACCAACCCCTTGCCGGTCGGCAGATCGGGCCTGCGGTCGACGCTGTTGAGGTCGCGAAAATCGTCCAGCCTCGGGTCGGCGGCATCGTCGATGTCGACGACCCCATTCATCCCCCGCTCGCTTCGCTCGTGCCCCTCCGGAAACCCATCACGCTCTTTCGTCGACGATGGCCGACATCAGGTCGGCAGCGACGAGCAGTGCCTTGCGCTGGTCGGCGTTGAGCTGCGCCAGCCGCATCTGCAGCCATTCCTGGCTCGCTCGCCGCTCGGCCTCGATCAGCTCCGCGCCGGTCGGCGAAATCGACACCAATACCTGGCGGCCGTCGGCGGGATGCGCGTCTCGCGCCACAAATCCGAGTTCGGCGAGTGAGGCAATAACCCGCGTCATTGACGGCGGCCGAACACGTTCGCGCAGAGCTAACGCACCCGGCGTCATTGCGCCCTCTTTGGCCAGGGTCGATAAGGCGGACAACTGAGATAAGGAAACCGGGGAATCCGGGCGGCGAAACCGCAATTGGCGTGCCAAGCGCATAACCGCCAGCGACAAGTCGCTCGCCAACCGAGAGTCGATATCCTTCACAAAGGCAAAGAATAGCGATCGGGTCTTCCCCCGCGGGGCAAAACACGACTGGCTTCACCACGATCAGTCCCGAAGGACTAGGTTGGTCACCGATGAGCTCCGAACCCGCCGAGCCGGAACCGCCTGCCCTGCCCGCGATCCTGCTCGAACCCTCACCCGTCATCGGCGTGCTCGCCGTGGCCTGGTTGATCGCCGCGATACTCGCATTCACCGTTGCCGGACTGCAGGAATGGCGTCCCATCGCAGTGGCCGGCCTGGGAGTCGGGGTGCTTGGCACGTCGATCTTCCTGTTGCAACGCCGCGCTGCGCGCCGGGGCTCGCGCGGTGCCCAAAGCGGCCTGACCTGAACTCGAAAAACGACGACCGGAAACCCAGAAGGGAAACGTAATGGCCGAGCCGCTGTTGCAAGCGCAGATCGATATCAACGCCCCGGTGCAGAAGGTGTGGGCGTTGATCTCCGATTTCAGCCGGATGCCGCAATGGAGCCCGCAATGCCGACTGATGAAGTCGTTCGGGCCGTTGCGCCAGGGCACGCGAACGATTAACCTCAACCGCCGCAATTTCCTGTTCTGGCCGACCACTAGCACGGTCACCGAAGTCATTCCCGAGAAAAAGCTGGCATTTCGGGTGAACACCAACAACACCATTTGGAGCTATGAGCTGGAGCCCACCGAACAGGGCACCCGGGTGGTGGAGAGCCGTCACGCCGAAAACGGTGTCAAACCGTCGGCCAACTTCACGGTGGACAAGTTGTTCGGCGGCGTGCCCAACTTCGAACGCGAACTCATCGACGGCATGAACACCTCGCTGGCGCGCATCAAGGCGGCGGCCGAGAGTTGACCGGCACACCCGCGGAGGAACAGCGCCTGCGCGACCTCAAGTTGCTGCGCCGCGTCCGCGACCGGATGGACCGCGACTACGCGCAGCCGTTGGACGTCGAGGCGCTCGCCCGCGGGGTCAACATGTCGGCAGGCCACCTGTCGCGCCAGTTCAAGATCGCCTACGGAGAATCGCCGTACTCCTACTTGATGACGCGGCGCATCGAGCGGGCGATGGCGCTGCTGCGACGTGGCGACCTGTCAGTGACGGAGGTCTGTTTCGCCGTCGGCTGCTCGTCGCTGGGCACCTTCAGCACTCGCTTCACCGAGCTGGTCGGCATGCCGCCAAGCGCTTACCGGGAACAGACAGCCGGTGTAACCGCGGGAATTCCGTCATGCGTGGAGAAACAGGTGACCAGACCGATCAGGAATCGAGAAGCGCCCGCCACCGCGCTGCATCTAGCGTGATCGGCATGGACATCAACATTCACTCGAGCTTCCTTCCGCACGACGAGCCGGAGGAATCGCTGGCGTTCTATCGCGACACCCTCGGCTTCGAGGTCCGCCTCGATGTCGGCAAGGACAAGATGCGATGGATCACGGTCGGACCGCCGAACCAGCCCGACACGAACATCGTCCTTTACCCGCCGACCGCCACCCCCGGCCTCACCGACGACGAGCGCCGGGTCATCGCCGAGATGATGGCCAAGGGCACCTTCGGCACGCTGCTGCTGGCCACCAAGGATCTCGACGGCACCTTCGAGCGGGTGCAGGGCGACGCCGAGGTCGTCCAGGAGCCGACCGAGCAGCCGTACGGGGTACGTGATTGTGCGCTGCGCGATCCGGCGGGCAACATGGTCCGCATCCAGGAGCTGCGCTGATGACCGATGCGTCGAACAAGATCGACGAGCGCATCAAGGAGCTCGGCGATTGGCGCGGCGACACGCTCGCCCGGATCCGAAAGCTCATCAAGCAAGCCGACCCCGACGTCACCGAGGACTGGAAGTGGCGGGGCGTGCCGGTGTGGTACCACGACGGAATGATCTGCACCGGTGAGACATACAAGGATTACGTCAAGGTGACGTTCGCCAAGGGCGCATCGTTGAAGGACCCGTCGGGGCTGTTCAACTCCAGCCTCGACGGAAATACCCGGCGCGCCATCGATTTCCGCGAGGACGAGAAAATCGACGAGAAGGCGTTCAAGGCGTTGATTCGCGCGGCGGTCGATCTGAACACACGATGACCAAGCACGTCGCGGCTACGGCGGCGGCGGATCGCTTTCGTCGTCGGCCGTCTGCTCGTCGTCGCCGTCGGCTTGCTGCTCGTCGTCGGCTGTCTGCTCGTCGTCACCGTCGGCTTGCTGCTCGTCGCTCGGCGCCTGCGGTGGCGTGACGTCGAGGACACCGTCGTCGTACGGGTCGTGAAGCGGTGAACCGGCTCCGGCTGGGGCCGGAGTGTCCGAATGTGCGCCGCAACCGTATTCGGCATCGACGACATGTCCGTCTGCGGACAACTCGTTGCCGCACACGCCGAACATCAGTCCCAGCGATCCGCGCAGCGGCAGATAGAACCCGCAGTCCCGGCACACCCGGCGGGTGGACCTGGCCATCGCCGAGCCCGGCCCGTAGTCGCCGTCGTGCCACCGCTGAGCGGCGTCGGCACGACCCAGTTCGCTGAGCAGACGGCGTCGGCCTAAACCCAGTTCGACGGCGATCTCGTCGATCTCCGGGTCACCCGTCGCGGAGAAGCCTTGCACCAGGCGGGAGTCCTCGGTCGGCGCGGCCAGCAGATCGCCGGGGCCGAGGTCGCCGGGCCGCAGCCGGTTCTGCCACGGCACCCACTTCGGCGCCAACAGTGCCGTCGGCCCCGGCACCAACACCACCTCGCTGATCGTCGCGTGGTCGGCACCGCGGTGCGCCGCGACGACCACGGCCCACTGCCAGCCCTGATAGCCAGCCATGTTGGCCATGAAACGGTGGGTGGCCGAGTTGGAGTCGTCGAACGTCGCGCCCAGATACTCCCCGACGGTGTCACCGCTGTATTCAATGATCGCCATGCGCGCCTGATCGAGGGCGCCCGTCAGCACCGCCTCCAGGTCCGCCGGGCGCTCGGTCACCTGCGCGGCCGAGTCCTCCTCGGTGGATTCCGTCACGCTGTCCACGGCCTTAATAGTGCCTGACCGGCCCGCGCGGAGCCACACCGGTCGGCTTCACGACGCCGTCATCGCGATGAGGGAGAATCGTTCTGTGACCGGATCGCGGCGCGACCACCGAGGCCCGGCGGGCCAGCGTGATCCCCGCTACTACCCGCCGCGACCCCCCACAGACGCCGAAGAACACCCGGGGATGGCGAACTATCCCAGCGACGGCGTGAATCACCGTCGGCAGCGGCGCACGTCCACGCCGAGTTCCAACCGCTATCTGCCGCCGCTGGAACAGCGATCGTCCAACCGTAGCGACCCCGGCGCCGGAGAGGGTCCCGGGCATAAGTCCGCCGCACCCCGCTCGGCCGCGCAGCGCAGTCGCGAAATGGGCTCGAAGATGTACGGCCTTTTCCACCGCGCGGCCACCGCCGACGGGGCCGACAAGTCGGGACTGACCGCGCTGACCTACCCGGTGATGGCCAACTTCGCCGTCGACTCCGCGATGGCGGTGGCGCTGGCCAACACCTTGTTCTTCGCGGCTGCCTCAGGGGAAAGCAAGAGCAAGGTCGCCCTGTACCTGCTCATCACGATTGCGCCGTTCGCCGTCATCGCCCCGCTGATCGGGCCGGCGCTGGATCGTCTGCAGCACGGCCGCCGGGTGGCACTGGCCACGTCGTTCGCGCTGCGCACGGTGCTGGTGCTGCTTCTCATCGTCAACTACGACGGCGCAACGGGAAGCTTCCCGTCCTGGGTGTTGTACCCCTGTGCGCTGGGAATGATGGTGCTGTCCAAGTCGTTCAGCGTGCTGCGCAGTGCGGTGACGCCTCGTGTGCTGCCGCCGACCATCGACCTGGTCCGGGTCAACTCGCGGCTGACGGTGTTCGGACTGCTCGGCGGGACGATCGCCGGCGGCGCGGTGGCCGCCGGTGCGGAGTATCTGTTCAACCTGTTCCATATGCCAGGCGCGCTGTACGTCTGCGTCGCCGTCACGGTGGCGGGCGCCGCGGCGGCCATGCGCATACCGAAATGGGTGGAGGTCACCGAGGGCGAGGTCCCCACCACGCTCAGCTACCACGGCGACCTTAGTGGAACCGGTCCTCGCCTCCGCGGCGGTGAACTACGTCGTCGGCCGCCAGGCTTCCCTGAACCCGGACCCGCGCGACAACCGCTGGGCCGCAACATCATCACCTCTCTGTGGGGCAACTGCACGATCAAGGTGATGGTGGGCTTCTTGTTCCTGTATCCCGCCTTCGTGGCCAAGTCGCACGACAAGACCGGCTGGGAGCAGCTGCTGATCCTCGGCCTGATCGGCGCGGCGGCGGCGATCGGCAACTTCGGCGGTAACTACGCCAGCGCGCGGTTGCAGCTGGGGCATCCGGCGCAGCTGGTGGTGCGCAGCACGATCGCGGTCACCGCAGTGGCGCTGGCGACCGCGCTGACCGGCAAGCTGATGGTGGCCGCGCTCGCCGCGCTCGTGACGTCCGCGGCGAGCGCGATCGCCAAGGCGTCGCTGGACGCGTCGCTGCAACACGATCTGCCCGAAGAGTCGCGCGCCTCGGCGTTCGGCCGCTCGGAGTCGCTGTTGCAGCTGGCGTGGGTGGCAGGCGGCGCGACGGGTGTGCTCGTGTATACCCAACTGCACATTGGCTTTACGGTCATCTCGGCCCTGCTGATCCTCGGCCTCGCGCAGACGGTGGTGAGCTACCGCGGCGACTCCTTGATCCCCGGGCTCGGCGGAAATCGCCCGGTGCTTGCGGCGCAAGAGAGTGCGCACGCGAGGAGCGAAAAGGACTACCGCCGCAACGACCCGGCGGCGGTGCCGCGGGAGTGAAGAAAGGTTTGGCGGTGCTGGCCACCGTCGCGGTGCTGGCGTCCGCGGCAACCGGCGTGCTCATCTGGCGGTTGACCCGCACCCCGCCACCGGCGCACCCGGAGATCAGCGCCTACACGCGTGGTCAGCTGGTGCGGGTGGGACCGTACCGGTACTGCAACGTCTTGAACCTCACCGACTGCGACGTACCAAAAGCAATGGGGGAACTGGCCGTAACGTCGCGCAACCCGATTCAGTTGTCGGTGCCCTCGGCCATCTCGCACGCGCCATGGGTGCTGCTGCGGGCCTACGAAGGCCCGGACAACACCGTCGTCGAGATGTTCCCGCGCGACACCACACGCGCGGTGACCATTCCCACCGTCGATCCGCGCCGGGGCCGGCTCACCGGCATCGCGGTGGAACTCCCGACGTGGGTGCGCGACCAGCAGGGAAACGAGTTCCCGCTGCCGCACGCCGAGTGGTCGGTCAGCACTGTGTGGTCCTAATCTGCTGAATGCTCCGCGGGTACGCGCTCGTCTTCGCGGGCCGGGCCCGGTGGCGTTCCTTCGCCAAACGGTTTGCCGCCCAACGCCTCCCGGCCATGCGGGGTCAGCCAGTTGGACAAGATCGGGTCCCTCGGGGACGATACGCGTCGGGTTGATGTCGGCGTGCACGATGTAGTAGTGCTGCTTGATCTGGACGAAGTCGATGGTGTCGCCGAAGCCGGGCGTCTGGAATAGGTCGCGGGCATAGTCCCACAGCACCGGCATCTCGGCGAGCTTGGACCGGTTGCATTTGAAGTGGCCGTGATAGACGGGATCGAAGCGGGCCAGCGTGGTGAACAACCGGACGTCGGCTTCGGTGATGGTGTCGCCGACGAGATACCGCTGAGTCTCCAGCCGCTCATTGAGCCAGTCCATCGCGGTGAACAACCGGTTGTATGCCTTGTCGTAGGCCTCCTGTGAGCCCGCGAAGCCGCATCGGTACACGCCGTTGTTGACCTCGGTGTAGATCCGCTTGGCGACCTCGTCGATCTCGTCGCGCAGCGGCAGGGGATACAGCTCTGGCGCGCCATCGCGGTGGTATGTGGTCCACTCGGTCGAAAGGTCCAGCGTCATCTGGGCGAAGTCGTTGGTGACGACCTGTCCGGTCGGCACGTCGACGATGGCGGGCACCGTGATGCCCTTCGGGTAGTCGGGGATGCGGGCGAAGTAGGCGTCCTGCAAGCGCGGGATCTTGAGCACCGGGTCGACGCCGCCGGGGTCCAGGTCGAAGGTCCAGCTGCGCTCGTCGTGTGTCGGGCCGCAAAAGCCGATGGACAGCACGTCTTCCAAGCCGAGCAGTCGACGGACGATGATCGCGCGGTTGGCCCACGGGCAGGCCCGCGCGACGATCAGCCGGTAACGGCCCGGCTCGACCGGGTAACCGTCGGAGCCGTCGGCGGTGATGCGGGTGGTGATGTAGTCGGTATCGCGGTTGAACTCGCCACCGCCGGAGACATATGCAGCCATGCCTTCAGCATGCCCCCATTCACCGAACGTGAAGCTACTGCGAAAAACAGTGGGCAATGTCAAGTGGTGATTGCACCGGATGCACGCTCGTTTCGCGGGCTACGCGTCCAGCTCGCGGGCAACAGCCTTCACGACTTCGGAGACGCGCCGCGCGGTCTTGCGGTCGGGGTACTTGCCTTTGCGCAGCTCGGGCTGCACCGCGCCCTCCAGCAGCGTGATCATGTCCTCGACCATGCCGTGCAGTTCGTCGGGGGTGTGCTTGTGCTCGGCCGCGGCGGCTTCGCGACGCGTCCGGGTCAGGCTCGGCGGCGGGTCGATCAGCTTGAGGCTCAACGCTTGCGGTCCCCGCCGGCCCGCCGCCACCCCGAACTCGACCCGCTGGCCGGCCTTCAGCCCTTCGACACCGGCTGGCAGCGCCGAAGACCGGACGTAGACGTCCTCGCCCTCCTCCTGGGACAGAAAGCCGAAGCCCTTTTCAGGGTCGTACCACTTCACCCGGCCGGTCGGCACTGGTCTCACCTCACATAAGGAAAGCGTCCCGCCTTCGTGCGCTGGGACGCGATGGGGTGATCCTACTCGGACCGCCCCGCGACCAGCACCCCTGTTTATCGGTAGGCTAGAAGAACTGCTGGAGGAAGAGATGCGCCTGATCCTGAACATCATTTGGCTGGTCTTCGGCGGCCTCTGGCTGGCGCTGGGCTACCTGCTGGCAGCGCTCATCTGCTTCGTGTTGATCATCACAATCCCGTTCGGGTTCGCGGCGCTGCGCATCGCGTCCTATGCGTTGTGGCCGTTCGGCCGCACGATCATCGACAAACCGGGACCGCGGCCCGCGGCCCTTATCGGCAATGTCATCTGGGTCGTGCTGTTCGGGCTGTGGCTGGCGATCGGTCATGTCATCACCGCGGTGGCGATGGCCGTCACGATCATCGGCCTCCCGCTGGCGCTGGCCAACCTCAAGCTCATCCCCGTTTCGCTGGTGCCGCTCGGCAAGGAGATCGTGCCCGCCGACTCGCTCAAGGTCCCCTCATGACCGTCACGTCACTGGGTGTGCCGTCGGTATACCGCCCGATCGAGGGGGCGCCCACGGACGGTCCGCTGGTCGACACGTTCGGCCGCGCCGCCACCGATCTGCGGGTGTCGCTGACCGATCGGTGCAACCTGCGGTGCACCTACTGCATGCCGGCCGAAGGGCTGGACTGGATGCCGGGTGAGCAGCTGCTGGACTTCGGCGAGCTGACCCGGCTGCTGCGTATCGCGGTCACCCGGCTCGGCATCACCCGCGTCCGGTTCACCGGCGGCGAGCCGCTCGTCGCCAAGCAGCTCGAAGAGGTCGTCGCCGCGACCGCCACGCTACGGCCACGGCCCGAAATCGCTTTGACTACCAACGGAGTTGGACTGGACCGTCGCGCCGCAGCCCTGAAGCGGGCCGGGCTGGATCGGATCAACGTATCGCTGGACACCGTCGACGCCGAGCACTTCATTCACATCACCCGCCGCGACCGGCTATCCGACGTGCTGGCGGGCCTCGCCGCAGCACACCGGGCCGGCCTGAGGCCGGTGAAAGTCAACGCCGTGCTGGACCCGACGACCGGCCTCGAGGACGCGGTGTCGCTGCTGCGGTTCTGCATCGACCACGACTACGCGCTGCGCATTATCGAGCAGATGCCGCTGGACGCCGGTCACGAGTGGTCGCGCGGCACGACGCTCGGCGCCGACGACGTTCTGGCCGGGCTGCAACGGCACTTCACGCTGACGCCGGACCCGGCGCCTCGGGGTTCCGCGCCTGCGCAGCTGTGGCTGGTCGACGGAGGCCCCGCGACCGTGGGCATCATCGCGTCGGTGTCGCACGCATTCTGTTCGGCCTGCGACCGCACCAGGCTCACCGCCGACGGGCAGGTCCGCAGCTGCCTGTTCTCCCGCGAGGAAACCGACCTGCGTCGGCTCATGCGCGCAGGCGCCGACGACGACGCCGTCGAGGCCGCATGGCGCGCGGCGATGTGGGCCAAGCCCGCGGGCCACGGCATCAACGACCCGGACTTCGTGCAGCCCGACCGGCCGATGAGCGCGATCGGCGGTTGATGCGCACGCGAGGAGCAGGACAGCTACCGGTGGAGACCACGTCGACGATGACGGTCCAGCTGACCGTCCGCTATTTCGCCGCGGCCCGCGCGGCCGCAGGCGCCGAGACCGAAAACGTGCGCGTCGAACCCGGCACGACTGTCGCCGAGCTGGTCGAGACCCTCGCGGCGCGCGGTCCAGAGCTCGCCCGGTTGCTGCGTCGCTGCTCGTTCCTTCGTGACGGGATCGCCGTGCGCGACGAGGCGATAAAGCTGTCCGACGGCCAGACGATTGATGTGCTCCCGCCGTTTGCCGGCGGGTAATCGTGATTTGCATCACATAACGAAATGGTCACAAGCTGGCTACGAAGCGGTGGAACGCGGTATGCACCAGCGAAAACGCCCGAATCTCCAGCGGTTTTAGAACGTTATTAGGATTTGCCAACCGGCGAACCACCGCGTCGGGCAAAAGATGACTACAACGCGGCGACCCGTTAGGTTCTTCCGCAAGCCATTCGACCCTAATCGTTGGCCCTTCTTGCCCGATTGCGCCGAGCTCCATCCGTTGGGCAAGGAAAACGACGAACAACTGGGATGGGGGCGGGGGACCCACCGGTCCACCGACTAGCAGGACCTTGGGGCCGCTTGCGGCTCCTAGGGGTGAAGCCGTGCCGTTTTCACCGACGGCGCGGCCGGGCAACCTCTCCAGCCCGAACCCGACAGCTGACCTCGTGGGCGCATTAGAGAGGACCTAACGCACCCATGAGCAGTGGACGGCACCGCAAGCCCACGTCATCGGCAGTATCAGTAGCGAAAGTCGCCTTCACCGGCGCAGTCATCGGCGGCGGAGGCCTCGCCCTAGCCGGGCATGCCGGCGCCGCCACCAACGGCGAATGGGACCGGGTCGCAAGCTGCGAATCCGGCGGCAACTGGGCGATCAACACCGGCAACGGATACCAGGGCGGCCTGCAATTCTCGCCGAGCACCTGGAGGTCTCACGGCGGCGGCGAGTACGCGCCCTCCGCGCACCTGGCGACCAAGGAAGAGCAGATCGCAGTCGCCGAGCGGGTGCTGGGCTCCCAGGGCCGCGGCGCGTGGCCGGTATGCGGACGTGGCCTCTCCAGCGCAACCCCGCGCAACGTGGTCGACGAGCACAAGGCCTTGGACGCCGCCGGCCTGAACGGCGAATTGCCGTCACCGCCAGCGCCTTTCGACCCGTTCGCGCCTTCCCCACCCGAGGAAGCTCCTGTCGAGGCGATGGCGGCTCCGCTGCCGGACGCCCCTCTACCGCCTCCCCCGGCGCATGAGTTGCCGCCTCCGCCCGCCGCTGAGGCCGTGGCGCTGGATGTGCCGCTGCCCGACACGCCGCCCGTCGTGGACGCCTCGCTGCAGCCGCCAGCGCCCGACACGCCGCCCGTCGTGGACGCCTCGCTGCAGCCGCCAGCGCCCGACACGCCGCCCGTCGTGGACGCCTCGCTGCAGCCGCCAGCGCCCGACACGCCGCCCGTCGTCGACGCCTCGCTGCAGCCGCCAGCGCCCGACACGCCGCCCGTCGTGGACGCCTCGCTGCAGCCGCCAGCGCCCGATACGCCGCCCGTCGAGGATCCGAACCTCGAGGCACTCGCCCCGAACTGGAATGTCCCGAACTGGGATGTCGCGGACGCTTCCGCGGCTGGGCCTGAGGTCTGGGCGCTGCACACCGCACCGCTGCCGCTTGACCCGGTGCTGCCGGGACCGCCCGCCGACCTGGCCGCACCGCCCGCCGACCTGGCCGCGCCGGCACCCGATCCGCTGGCATCGCTGAATGCGGTCGACATCCCAACCCCCGCATTCGACGCGGCGAACCAGGCGGTGACCGGCCAACTCCCCACGCCGCCTGAGGGCATCCCGCATCTGGCCAGTCCGGACAACCTGCCTACGGGTAGCACGATGGATGCGTCGTCGCTGCCGACCCAGGGCCCCAACGTCACGTACCTCCACGAACTGTGGCACGCGATTCAGACGCAGGACATCACGGGCAAGGACGCGCTGCTCGCGCTGACCCAGCGCCCGCTGACCACGCCTGCGCAGGAGAACGTCAACGGACCGGGGCCCGCACCGGGTGCGGAGGTTCCCCCGCCGCTCCCGTCGGACCCGGCGCAGGCCTCGGCCTGATCCGATCGCCGGCCTACGCCAATCGCCGGCACCGACGTCCTAAGCCGAGCCCACCCATTCGTCGGAGCCGTCGGCGAACAGCTGGTGCTTCCACACCGGTAGCCGGGCTTTGACGGTGTCCACCAGTCGGGCACAGGTGTCGAACGCCGCCTGGCGGTGGTCGGCCGCGACCGCGGCAACCAATGCGGCGTCACCGATGTCCAGGGTGCCGACGCGGTGGCTGACGGCGATCGCCCGCACGCCGTGACAGCCCGCCGCGATCTCTGCGGCCACGTCGGCCAGGGTCTGCTGCGCCGAGGGGTGCGCGGAATACTCCAGCCTCGTCACCGTGCGCCCGCCGTCGTGATCGCGGACGACACCTGCGAAGCCGACGACGGCGCCTGCGGCGTGATGTGCAACCAGCCCCTCGTGCTCGGACAGTTCGATGGTGTGCTCGGTGAGATCGGCACGCAACACGACGGCCGTCATTGCGTGTGGTCCTTGCCCGCGAGCTGATCCAGCGCGTGCTCGAGGACGTCGTTGAGGACGCCCAGCCCGTCGTTGACGCCGCCGGTCGAGCCCGGCAGGTTCACGATCAACGTGCCATCGCGGACCCCGCAGACCCCGCGCGACAGCACCGATGTCGGCACGTGCGGCAGCCCCGAGCGCCGGATCGCATCGGAGAGGCCCGGGATCTGGTAGTTGACGATGTTCGCGGTGGCGTCCGCCGTCGCGTCCGTCGGCGAGATGCCGGTGCCGCCCGACGTCACGATGAGGTGCGGCCGCTGCTCCAGCGCGGTATACAGCGCCCGGACCGCTCCCGCGTCGGCAACCACGGTGGGCGCAGGGGTCGCGATGCCCCGCTGGTTGAGCCAGTCGACGATGAGCGGGCCGGTGCGGTCCTCATAGATGCCTGTCGCCGCACGCGTCGACGTGATGATCACCCGCGCCGCGCGTGTCACGTCCGCTCCCAAATCCCGGTCTTGCCACCCTCTTTGCGCAGCACCCGGATGTCGTCGATGCGGGCGGCAGGGTCGACGGCCTTGAGCATGTCGTAGAGCGTCAGCGCCGCCACGCCGACCGCCGTCAGCGCCTCCATCTCCACCCCGGTGCGGTCGGTGCTGCGCACCGTGGCGGTGATGGTCACCTCGGCCTGGCCGATTTCGAAGTCGACGTCGACGGCGGTCAGCGCGAGCTGATGACACAGCGGGATCAGGTCGCTGGTGCGTTTGGCCGCAAGAATGCCCGCCACCCGGGCGGTGGCCAGCGCGTCGCCCTTGGGCAGTCCGCCCGTGGCGATGAGCTCGACGACGTCGGGGCGCGTCCGCAGCGTGCCCGCCGCGACGGCGGTGCGTTTGGTGGCGTCCTTAACGGTCACGTCGACCATGTGCGCCGCGCCCGATTCGTCCAGGTGCGAAAGCCGGTCCTCGCGAGGTCCAGCCACCGTTACCTGTTGACGATGGTGACCGGGTGCGTATATGGAAGGTCATCGGCGGGAAGCGGGAACGCCAATTCACCGAACGGCGACAGCGCGCCGGTGCGGTCCGCTGCCAGCTCGCTGATCGGATGATCGTCCTCGCCGTCCGTTGCCGGCCAGCCTGGATCGACGTACCGGGGTTTCTGCTTCTTCTCTGCCACGCCCCATATTGTGGCAGGCCCTGCGACCACTGGCGAGACCGGCGGGCTGCTTTACGCTGGTCAGCAATGACCGAACACAATTCGGGCCCCCCGCTGGGCGCCTGGCTGGCCGATTTGCCTGACGAACGGCTGATCCGGCTGCTGGAGTTGCGACCCGATCTGACCCAGCCGCCGCCCGGCAGCATCGCGGCGCTTGCGGCCCGCGCGCAGGCGCGACAGTCCGTCAAGGCCGCCACCGACGAGCTGGACTTTCTGCGGCTGGCGGTGCTCGATGCACTGCTGACGCTGCACGCCGAAACCACCCCCGTCGAGGTGTCCAAACTGACCGCGCTGATCGGCGATCGCGCCAGTGAAGGGGCGGTCGTCACTGCTCTCGACGACCTGCGCGAGCGGGCGCTGGTGTGGGGCGACTCCGCCGTCCGGGTGGCCGCCGAGGCCGCGTCGGGTTTGCCCTGGTACCCCGGACAGGCTGTCCTCGAGCGCGCCGAGCACACCGCTGCGGAGATAGCCGACCGGCTCGCGGCCATCGACGACGCGCAGCGGGATCTGCTGCGCCGCCTGTTGGAAGGCTCGCCGATGGGCAGGACACGCGACGCGGCGCCCGGCACCCCATCGGACCGGCCCGTGCAGCGGCTGCTGACGGCGGGCCTGCTCCGGCAGGTGGACGCCGAAACCGTCATCCTGCCGCGCCTGGTCGGCCAGGTGCTGCGCGGCGAGACACCAGGACCGCTCGCGTTGACCCCGCCTGATCCCGTGGTCTCGACGACCACGGCCGCCGATATCGACGCGGTCGCCGCAGGTGCCGTCATCGACGTGTTGCGTGAAGTCGAGCTGGTCCTCGAAACCCTCGGCGCCACACCGGTTCCCGAGCTTCGCAGCGGCGGCCTCGGCGTGCGCGACGTCAAGCGGCTGACCAAGCTCACCGGCGTCGACGAACCGCGGCTCGGACTGATCCTCGAGCTCTCGGCGGCGGCCGGGCTGATCGCGGCGGGGCTGCCCGACCCCGAACCACCGGACGGCGCGGGACCGTACTGGGCGCCGACTGTGGCGGCCGACCGGTTCGTCGAGTCTCCTGTCGCGGCGCGCTGGCATCTGCTGGCCTCCACCTGGCTCGACCTACCCGGCAGACCGGGATTGATCGGCGGCCGGGGCCCCGACGGCAAACCCTATGCGGCCCTTTCCGATTCGCTGTACTCCACCGCCGCCCCGCTGGACCGCAGGTTGTTGTTGAGTGTGCTCGCCGACCTGCCCGTGGGCGCCGGCGTCGACGCCGCTGAGGCGTCGCGGGCGATGATCTGGCGACGCCCCCGCTGGGCGGTGCGGCTGCGGCCCCAGCCGGTCCGTGACCTGCTGACCGAGGCGCACGCGCTCGGCATCGTCGGCCGCGGCGCGATCACGGGCCCGGGACGCAGGCTGCTGACCGGCGACGCCGACGCCGTCGCCACCATGACCACGGTGCTGCCCAAACCCATCGACCACTTTCTGCTGCAGGCCGACTTGACGGTGATCGTGCCGGGACCGCTGGAACGCGACCTGGCCGAGCAGTTGGCGGCGGTGGCCACCGTGGAATCAGCGGGTGCGGCGATGGTGTACCGGATCAGCGAACCCTCGATCCGGCGCGCGCTGGACACCGGCCGCACCGCAGGCGAGTTGCATGCCCTGTTTGCACGACATTCGAAAACGCCTGTGCCGCAAGGCTTGACGTACCTCATTGATGACATCGCCCGCAGACACGGGCAGCTGCGGGTCGGGATGGCCGCGTCGTTCGTCCGTTGCGAGGACCCCGCGCTGCTGGCCCAGGCCGTCGGCGCGCCCGCCACCGAGCAGCTCGAGATGCGGCTGCTCGCCCCGACCGTCGCGGTATCGCAGGCGCCGATCTCGGAGGTGCTTGCGGCGCTGCGCAGCGCCGGCTTCGCCCCCGCGGCGGAAGATTCGACGGGCACCATCGTCGACATCCGGGCCCGCGGCGCACGGGTGCCCGCACCCGCGCATCGCCGCGTCCCTCGACCAGTGACGCCCCCGGCGGGGCAGTCACTGAGCGCGATCGTCGCGGTGCTGCGCAAGGTGGCCGCGACGCCGTTCGCCAGCATGCGAATCGACCCGGCGGTGGCCATCTCGCAGCTGCAGGAGGCGGCCCGGCTGCAGAACTCGGTGGTGATCGGCTACGTCGACCCGGCCGGGGTGGCCACCCAGCGCGTCGTGGCTCCAGTCAACGTCCGCGGCGGACAGCTGACCGCCTACGATCCGGCGACTGGCCGGGTCCGCGACTTCGCCATCCATCGCGTCACGTCGGTAGTTTCGGCCGACGAGGCCTAGTCACCCCTCCGGCGAGGGTGCGTGTCTGCGGCAGACACGCCCCGCGGAAAAGCACCAGTTCATGCACGCTCGTCGCAGCGCGTGTCACCGGAGTCGGGATAATGGACAAAATGACCGCCCGCAGACGACCACGCGCAAGGATCGCAGCGAGGCACGAGCGAGGACCGGAGCGAGTGAGAGTCGAGAAATGACGGACGGCCCCCTGATCGTGCAGTCCGACAAGACGGTGCTGCTCGAAGTCGACCATGAGCAAGCCGCCGCCGCGCGTGCGGCGATCGCTCCGTTCGCCGAGCTGGAACGCGCGCCCGAGCATGTGCACACCTACCGGATCACACCGCTGGCACTGTGGAACGCGCGCGCGGCGGGGCACGACGCCGAGCAGGTCGTCGATGTGCTGGTGTCCTTCTCCCGTTATGCGGTGCCGCAGCCGCTGCTGGTCGACATCGTCGACACCATGGCCCGCTACGGCCGCCTGCAGCTGGTGAAGAGCCCGGTACACGGCCTGACACTGGTGAGCCTCGACCGCGCGGTCCTCGAGGAGGTGCTGCGCCACAAGAAGATCGCGCCGATGCTGGGCGCCCGTATCGACGACGACACCGTGGTGGTGCACAACAGCGAGCGCGGCCGGGTCAAGCAGATGCTGCTCAAAATCGGTTGGCCCGCCGAAGATCTGGCCGGCTACGTCGACGGCGAGAAGCACCCGATCAGCCTGCGTCAGAACGGCTGGCATCTGCGCGACTACCAGGAGATGGCGACCGACTCGTTCTGGGAGGGCGGCTCCGGCGTGGTCGTGCTTCCGTGCGGTGCGGGCAAGACACTTGTCGGCGCGGCGGCGATGGCCAAGGCGGGCGCGACGACGCTCATTCTGGTCACCAACACCGTCGCCGGTAGGCAGTGGAAGCGCGAGCTGATGAATCGCACGTCGCTGACCGAGGACGAGATCGGCGAATACTCCGGGGAGAAGAAGGAGATCCGGCCGGTGACCATCGCCACCTACCAGGTGATCACCCGCCGCACCAAGGGCGAATACCGACACCTGGAGCTGTTCGACAGCCGCGACTGGGGCCTGATCATCTACGACGAGGTGCACCTGCTGCCCGCGCCCGTTTTCCGGATGACCGCCGACCTGCAGTCCAGACGGCGGCTGGGATTGACGGCCACCCTGATCCGCGAGGACGGCCGCGAGGGTGACGTGTTCAGCCTGATCGGGCCGAAGCGTTATGACGCGCCGTGGAAGGACATCGAGGCCCAGGGCTGGATCGCGCCGGCGGAGTGCATCGAGGTGCGCGTGACGATGACCGACAACGAGCGGATGCTCTACGCCGTCGCGGAGCCCGACGAACGCTACAAGCTGTGTTCGACGGTGCACAGCAAGATCGCGGTGGTGAAGTCCATCCTCGAGCGCCATCCGGGCGATCAGACGCTGGTGATCGGTGCGTATCTCGACCAGCTGGACGAGCTGGGCGAGGAGTTGAACGCTCCTGTCATCCAGGGGTCGACCAAGACCGCTGAGCGTGAGGCCCTGTTCGAGGCATTCCGCCGCGGCGAAATCCCCACATTGGTGGTGTCAAAGGTCGCCAACTTCTCCATCGACCTCCCGGAAGCCAATGTGGCGGTGCAGGTTTCGGGAACATTCGGGTCGCGGCAGGAAGAGGCGCAGCGACTGGGCAGGTTGCTGCGGCCGAAGGCCGAGGGCGGCGGCGCCATTTTCTATTCGGTGGTGTCGCGCGACAGCCTGGACGCCGAGTATGCCGCGCATCGTCAGCGCTTCCTCGCCGAGCAGGGCTACGGTTACGTGATCAAGGACGCCGACGATCTGCTTGGTCCGGCCATTTAGACATGCGGCCCAACGGGTTTCGCGACGGTCAGTAGGACGGCCGAGTCTTCGAGCGCGTGCAGCCCGTGCCGGGATGTCGGCATGACGATGTGATCGCCTGGGCTGCCCTCCCATTGGGCATGCGTGTTGGTGACACGGACTCTGCCGTGCAGCACGTGCAGCGTGGCCTCTCCGGGACTTTCGTGTTCGTCCAGACCGCTGCCAGCTTTCAACGCGATCAGGGTCTGGCGCAGCGCATGCTCGTGGCCGCCGTAGACGGTGTGCGAGCTGCGGCCACTGCTGGCCGCCCGTGCAGTCTCCAGATGCTCACGCGCGAGGGCGGTGAGTGAAACCTTGTTCATACCCGGCATCTCCCTTCAGACGATCGGACATGCTTTCGCGCATTCGAATCATGGATCGTCTCGATCTCGGGCTGATTCGAACCAACCAACAACACCATTCTCGTCATCGGCACCACCGGCAAGGGCGGAAAGCGCGTCACCGGCCAACTCGAGCGCATGGGGATCCCAGTCCAGCATGGCTCCCGCACAGCCGACACCCCTTTCGACTGAGAGGATCCGTAGACGTGGGCACCGACGAGGCCGGCGTCAGCAGGCTCGTGCTGCTCTCCGGCCGCAACGAATGCGAGGCCGTGCCGGCCGAGGACGCCAGGGCATCCGGATTGGACTGGACGATCGTGCGGTGCTCCTTTCTCTCGCAGAACTTCGACGAAGGCGCGTGGCTGGATGAGGTGCTCCCGGGCGCGGTGTCATTAGCGGTCGACGACCCCCAGGAGCCATTCGTGGATGCCGATGATTGCCGACGTCGTGGCGGCCCTGACGGACGACCGACCTGTCGGCCAGCTCTACGAACTGACCGGTCCGCGGTCGCGGCTGCTGTCATTCCGTGACGCGGTGGCCGAGATCGGCGACGGTGTCCAGCGGGCACTGGGTCGCGAGCCGAAGGATTTCAGCACGTAGGCGCTTGAGGCTGCGGTGACCGGCGTGTGGACGCCTTGAGCTGACTTGCTCGTGAGACCTGCTGTCTAAGAGCCCATTCGAATCACTGCGAGTGGAAATCAATCCAACAGGAACCGCGTCCGAAGATTTTCGATCAGCTTCTGGACCTCGGCCAGCCGCTCCCGGAACCGCACCAGGGAATCCGGGGTTCGGTGGTACACGCGGTGGGAGCGCTCGCAGCGCTGTAACCAGCGCGCCTCCGCCGAGGCTATGAGCTGCTCGAGGTCCACGACCTCACGCTGGAGCAGGTGAACGAACGCCTGTGCCTGCGCTGTATCGGCGGTATGCGCGGGGCGGGTGAGGCCATCTCTCCGCGGAAAGGTCTTCGGCACGGCGAGATCATCGCCCAGGATGCTCCTTTACGCGACCTCACAGATTCACCGGCGGGTCGCGGTTTTGACCGACAGGTGTCACCGGATGTTCACGCAAGTGCCGGGTGACCAGGCGGCCGCTGGGGCAAGGGCGCTAGCCTCGTCACGAGTCGACAGCAGTCCTTGCGGGCCTGAGCAGGAAGCAGATGTGCCATTCATGACACGACGGCAGCGCTATCGGACCACCCCATCCACTGCACCCAGGACAATCGCCGCAATGGCGATCGCCGGCACCGTCATCGGTTTTGGCGCGCTGGGCATGGCAGCCCACGCGACTGCCGATCCGGTGCCGCCCCCGGGGCCGGAGGTTCCCGTTCCCGCTGGTCAGTTAGTACCCGAAGCTCCAGGCAGCGAGGTGGTCGCCGCGCCTGCGCCACCACCGGTCGGACCCCCGGCGGTGCCGGAGATCGCCAACCCCGTGTACGGATCAGGACATTCGGACGGTCCGTTGGGCTTCCTCAGGGATGCGTGGCACCAGGCCCAGGACCCGTACGGATTCGCCGGCACGCCGCCGGGCCGGATGCCCGGAGGCGCCCCACCTCCACCGGGAGCCGGTCCGGCGCCGCAGCTGCCGCCGGGATATATATCGCTGACCGCACCGGAGTCCAATGGGCCTCCCGCAACGGGTTCGTATGGGGGCGGCCCGCCGCTGCCGGAGGGGTATTCCCCGCTGAATGGGCCACCACCGCCCAGGTACTTGGACGCGCCTCCCGGCCCGGATGCGGCTGCGCCACCGCCGACGCCCTAGCCGCGCTGCTTACGCCAGCGCCGGAATGACCTTCTGCTCGAACAGTTCGATGCCGGAGCGGTCGTAAGCAGCTTCCGGGAAGTAGAGAATCGCGTACTCGCAGCCGAGATCGCGCATCCGCTGGAGCTTCTCGACAACCTGTTCCGGTGTGCCGGTGGCGGATTCGGGCGCCTTGATCGTGTCGAGCATGGCATCGACGGCCTTCTCGTTCACTCTGCTGATCTGCTGCGCGCGAATCCGGTCGATCCGGTCGTTCACGTCGGCCTCGGACTCGCCGAGCACCGCGTTGAAGTTGGCCGACCGCACAATCGCGCCGTATTCGGTGCCGACGTCGCGGCAGTGGTCGGCCAGCACTTGCGATTTGTGCGCGAATCCCTGCGGCTCCGACGTGAAGTTGGTGTACTGCGCGTACTTCGCGGCGATTCGCAGCGTCACCTTCTCGCCGCCGCCGGCGATCCACATCGGAAGTCCGCCGTCCTGCAACGGCTTTGGCGCGACGATCGCGCCGTCGACCTGGTAGTGCTTGCCGTCGAAGCTGACCCTGCCGTCGCGCCACGCGTCACGCATGATCTGGACACCCTCGTCGAGCATCCCCAGCCGGACGCCTGCGGACGGGAAGCCGTATCCATAGGCCTTCCACTCGTGCTCGTACCAGCCGCCTCCGATACCCATCTGTACCCGCCCGCCGGAGATGACGTCGGCGGTCGCGGCCACCTTGGCCAGATAAACCGGGTTGCGATAGCCCATCGCCGTGCACATCTGGCCGAGCTTGATGCGCGACGTGGTGGCGGCGTAGGCCGACATCAGCGACCACGCCTCATGCGTGGCCTCGTCGGTCGGCCTCGGCACGGTGTGGAAGTGGTCGTACACCCACAGCGAGTCCCACGCCGTTGCGTCGGCATATGCGGCGAGATCCCGCATCACCGGCCAATGGTTTTCGGTGGGGATGTCCACCAGATCGAGTCGCCAGCCTTGCGGAATGAAGAGTCCAAAGCGCATGACTCTCGACTCTAGGCCGTCCACGTCAACGGGTCTCACCACGGTCAGAAGGGCAGTCGGTCGACACGACTAGCCTGGCGATCATGTCCCTTTCCAAGGAAGAACGCGAACAGTTTCTGGCCGAGCCGCACATCGCCGCACTGTCGGTGAGCGCAGGCGACAAGCGCGGCCCGCTGACCGTGCCGATCTGGTACCAGTACAGTCCGGGCGGTGAACCGTGGGTGCACACCGGCGCCGGCTCGCGCAAACACCGGCTCATCGAGACGCAGGGCGAGTTCACGTTGATGGTCGACCGCGCCGAACCCTCTGTGCGGTATGTCGCGGTCGACGGACCGGTCAGCCGTATCGAGCCCTCCACCGACGAGCAACTCGTCGAGATGGTCAAGCGCTACCTGCCCCCTGACAAGGTCGACGCGTATCTGGAGTTCGCCCGCCGCGAGCACGGCGAGGGCGTGACCATCCACATGAAGCCCGAGCACTGGCTCTCGGCCGACCTCGGATCGGTCTGATGGCCTCACGGCAGCTGCTGTTCAAGACCTTCTACCGGTTCGGCTTCGTTCCGTGGGACGGTCATCCGCTGCCGAAGAGCCTGCAGGGCCTGATCGAAGGCGGTGGCGCACATCCCCCGCTGACCGCCGCAACCGCGCTCGACCTCGGCTGCGGAACCGGTGACAACTCCATCTACCTGGCCAAGAACGGCTGGCAGGTCACGGGAGTCGACTTCGTCGCCAAGGCGATCGACAAGGCACGGGCCAAGGCGGCAGCCGTCGGCGTCGATATCCGGTTCGAACAGGCCGACGTGACCCGACTCTGCGAGGAGGGCATCGGATCGGGCTTCGCGCTGATCGTCGACAACGGCTGTCTGCACGGCATGAACGACGAGGACCGCTATGACTATGTTCGGGAGGTCACGGCGGTCGCCGCGGCCGATGCGCGGCTGCTGCTGGTCGAGTTCGTCCGCGGCGGCTCGTACGGCGTGCCGGGTATCAACCCTGACGAGGTGGAACAGCGATTCGCGACGGGCTGGACGATGTTGTCATCGGGCAGCGAACCGGCGATGGACCACAACGGCAAGGACCCGGGGCGGTACTACCTGTTTCAGCGCGCTTCGTAGAGCGCCGCGACGTCCGGCAAGCTCACCTTCAGCGCCGGGTTTCGTGGCAGTTCGTCGACGACGGCGAACGCGACGGGCACGTTGTACACCGGCAACGACCGCCGGACCAGGTCCTTGAGCTCGTCCTCGGACGGCACCGGTGCGCCCGGTGCGGGTTCGATGGCAGCGAAGGGCACCTGGCCGAGCCGCGCGTCGGGAACACCCACCACGCAGGCATCCCGGACAGCCGGATGCGAAATCAGCACGCGGCGAACGGTTTCCGGCAGGATCTTGAACCCGCCGCGATTGATGGCGCCGTCGGCCCTACCGTGCAGCGTGACGAAGCCGTCGTCGTCGATCGAGGCGATGTCGGTGGTGCGGATCCAGTCATCGCTGATCGAGGTGATCCGGGCCTCCAGCAGCCCCAGTTCCCCGGTGGGCACCTCCGCGCCGGTGTCCGCATCGACGATGCGAAGCGCAGTGTCGGGAAGGGGCCTGCCCACGCTGTTGCGTTTGGTCGTCCCGAACTCGCGGTCCATGTCCGGTGTCCACGCGCAGAGAGACCCGGCGAATTCGGTTGCGCCGTAAGCTAATTTGACCGGGATGCCGTAGCGGGCCTCGAATTCGTCTCGGGTCTCGGGGTCGAGCGGACCCGAGGCGCTGATCAGGAAGTCCAGCGAGGCCAGGTCTTCCTTGGGCACGTCGGCGTCGAGCAGCATGCGGATCACGGCGGGTTGCACGCCGGAACGCTTGATGCCGTGCCTCTTCACCGCGTTCACCCAGCTGTCGACGGTGAACCGCTCCAGGATGACGATCCGCCTGCCGTTGTAGGCGCCTGCGATCAGCTGACAGACGCCGATGCCGCCGAACTGCCAATAGGAGAATTCGGGCGGGGCGCCCGGCGGGGCGGCCTCTCCGCTGGTCACGCTGAAGACGGTGCGCTCCAGCACCTCCGTCTTGATCGACTGCCGCTTGGGCGGGCCGGTGGTGCCGCTGGTCAGAATCTGTAGTGCCACACCGGGTTCCGCTTCAGCGTGGCGGCGGCCTTCATCGCGGCGCTCGAGCCCCGGCACAAGCTCGACCGTCGGCTCCGAGAGCGAGATCGCGACACCCGCACTGCCCGCCCGCTTGGTCGCCGTGATTACCGGACCGGTCCAGTCGTCGGCGTCGGCGACGATCGCCGACAGGCCCAGTGTCTCGATGTCGCGGCCGATCCCTTCCGGTGACTGGAACGAGTAGATCATCGAGACCGCCCGGCCTGCGGCGATGAAGCCCACGATGGCCGCGGCATGCGGTAGGCGGTTGCGGACCACAAGCCCGACCGGTGCGTCGTCGGCCACGCCGGCGTCGCGCAGCACCGAGGCGATGGCGTCGCCATATGCGGTGACCTCGTCGCCGGAGTACCACCGGCCATCGGACTCGATGCACGGCCGCCAGCCGTAGCCCGCCAACGCCGCCGCGAACCTATCGGTGAAGCTCTCGGTCACGCGGCCATTGTGCTGCTAGGCGCCGCCCGCGCGTCAATCGGGTAGTCCACGAGGACGGACGCCAATCGGATGGCGGAGGTCTTGACCCACCCGGCGCGCGGCGACGCAAAAGCCCCCGAAACGCGATGTTTCGGGGGCCCTTACGCCATGCGGGCGGGCTAGGAGGTCAGTGAATCCGGCGGATCGAAGCGGTCGCCGTACTTGGCGGCCAGCTCCTTGGCGCGCGCGACGAAACCGGCCTTGCCGCCGGGGTATCCGACGATGTACTGCGCCGAACCACCGGTCCACGGCGGGAAGCCGATGCCCATGATCGAGCCGATGTTGGCGTCGGCGGTGGACGTCAGCACGCCCTCGTCGAGGCACTTCTGGGTCTCCAGGGCCTCGGCGAACAACATCCGGTCGATCATGTCCTGCAGCGGCGGCTGCGAGGCGCCGGACTTGAACGTCTCGCGCAGGCCCGGCCACAGCTGGGTGCGCTTGCCGTCGACGTACTCGTAGAAGCCGGCGCCCTTCAACCGCGACGGGCGGCCGATCTCGATCATCTTCTCGACGACCGCCTCGGCCGGATGCGGCTCGTACGTCTGGCCCGCGTCCTCGACACCCTTGCGGGTGGCGACGGCGATCTTGTGCATCAGCTCGAGGTTGAGCTCGTCGGACAGCTGCAGCGGCGGCGCCGGGTACCCGGCCTGCGAACCGGCGTGCTCGATGCTGGCCGGCTCGACACCCTCACCGAGCATGGCGAGCGCCTCGTTGACAAAGGTGCCGATGACGCGGCTGGTGAAGAAGCCGCGGCTGTCGTTGACGACGATCGGGGTCTTGCCGATCGCCAGCGTGTAGTCGAACACCCGGGCCAGTGCCTCGTCAGATGTCTTCTCGCCCTTGATGATTTCCACCAGCGGCATCTTGTCGACCGGCGAGAAGAAGTGAATCCCGATGAAGTCCTCCTGACGCTTCACGCCGGTGGCAAGGCCGGTGATCGGCAGCGTCGAGGTGTTCGACCCGAGCAGCGCGTTGGGCTCGACGATGTCCTCGATCTCCTGGAACACCTTGTGCTTGAGTTCCTGGCTCTCGAACACGGCCTCGATGACGAAGTCGACACCGGCGAAGTCTGCGGCATCGGCGGTCGGCGTGATCCGGTCCAGCAGCACCTTGGACTTCTCCTCGGTGGTCTTGCCCCGCTTGAGCGCCTTGGCCTCCAGGCCCTCGGAGTAACCCTTGCCCTTCTCCGCGGCCTCGATGGACACGTCCTTGAGCACCACGTCGAAGCCGGCCTTGGCCGACACGTAGGCGATTCCGGCGCCCATCATTCCGGCACCGAGCACGCCGATCTTCTTGATCGGGGTCTTGCCGATGCCCTCAGGCCGTGAGCCACCGCCGGTGATGGTCTGCAGGTCGAAGAAGAACGCCTGGATCATGTTCTTGGCGACTTGACCGGTGACCAGAGAAGTGAAGTAACGGCTCTCGATGCGGCTGGCGGTGTCGAAGTCCACCTGCGCGCCCTCGACCGCGGCGTCCAGGATCGCCCGCGGCGCAGGCATCGGAGCACCCTTCAGCTGCTTCTTCAGCAGCGCCGGGAAGGACGGCAGAATGCCGGCCAGACCGGGCGAGCTCGGGGCGCCGCCGGGCATCTTGTAGCCCTTGGCATCCCACGGCTGGGTGTGTGCGTCCGGGTTGGCTTTGATCCACGCCTTGGCGGCGGGCACCAATTCCTCGACCGAGCCGACCAGCTCGTCCACGAGGCCGGTCTCCTTGGCCTGCGCGGGCTTGAACCTGGTGCCCTGAGACAGCACGTTCATGAACGCGTTCTGGATGCCGAACATCCGCACGGTGCGGGTGACGCCGCCGCCACCCGGCAGCAGGCCCAGCGTCACCTCGGGGAAGCCGACCACGAGGCCCTTGACGTCGGCGGCGATGCGGTGATGACACGCCAGCGCGATCTCCAGACCGCCACCCAGAGCGGCGCCGTTGATGGCGGCCACGACGGGCTTGCCGAGGGTCTCCAGCGTGCGCAGGTCCTTCTTGATCGCTTCGACCGTGCTGAAGAACTCGCCCGCGTCCTCCGGCTGGGCCTGGATCATGCCCTTCAGGTCGCCACCGGCGAAGAAGGTCTTCTTCGCGCTGGTGATGACGACACCGGTAATCGAATCCTTCTCGGCCACAAGGCGTTCGACAGCGTTGTGCATCGACTCGGCGTAGTGCTCGTTCATCACGTTGGCGGAGCCAGTGGGGTCGTCGAGCGTCAGGGTGACGATGCCGTCGGCATTCTTGTCCCACTGAATAGTGTTCTCTGCCATGGTCTTAAACCCTCTCGATGATGGTCGCGACACCCATACCGCCGCCGATGCACAAGGTGACCAGCGCGCGGCGCGCGTTGCGCCGCTCGAGCTCGTCGACCATGGTGCCGGTGATCATGGCGCCGGTGGCGCCCAGCGGGTGGCCCATCGCGATGGCGCCACCGTTGACGTTGAGCTTCTCGTCTGGGATGCCGAGGTCCTTCTGGAACTTCAACACCACCGAGGCAAACGCCTCGTTCAGCTCGAACAGGTCGATGTCGTCGACGGTCAGGCCTGCGCGGTCGAGCACCTTGCGCGTGGCCGGGGTCGGACCGGTGAGCATGATGACCGGGTCGGCACCGCTGGTGGCGGTGGCCACGATCCGCGCTCGCGGAGTCAGGCCCTGCGAGGTGCCGGCTTTCTCCGAGCCGACGAGGACCAACGCGGCGCCGTCGACGATGCCGGAGCTGTTGCCGCCGGTGTGGACGTGGTTGATCCTCTCGACCCAGTGATACTTCTGCAGCGCCACGTCGTCGAATCCGCCCATCTCGCCGATGCCGTCGAATGCGGTCTTCAGCTTGCCGAGGCCCTCAAGAGTCGTGTCGGGGCGCATGTGCTCGTCGTGGTCGAGGATGACAAGACCGTTCTGGTCCTTGACCGGGACGACCGACTTGGCGAAGTAGCCGCCCGACCATGCGGCCGCGGCCTTCTCCTGCGAGCGCAGCGCGTAGCGGTCGACGTCCTCACGCGAGAAGCCCTCGATGGTGGCGATCAGGTCTGCGCCGATGCCCTGCGGCACGAAGCCGATCTGATAGTTGGTCTCGGGGTCGGTGGCCCATGCGCCGCCGTCGGAGCCCATCGGAACACGGCTCATCGACTCGACGCCGCCTGCCAACACCAGATCGTCCCAGCCGGAGCGCACCTTCTGCGCCGCGGTGTTGACGGCCTCGAGGCCGGACGCGCAGAAGCGGTTGAGCTGCACGCCGCCGGTGGTCTCGGGCAGGCCCGCCGCCAGCACGGCGGTGCGGGCGATGTCGCCGCCCTGATCACCGACCGGGGACACGACGCCGAGGATCATGTCGCTGATGAGGGTCTCGTCCAGGTCGGGGAACCGCGACCGGAGCTCGTCGACCAGACCGGTGACCAGGTTGATCGGCTTGACCTCGTTGAGGGCGCCGTTCTTGTTCTTGCCGCGAGGCGTGCGAATGGCCTCGTAGATGAAGGCTTCTTCAGACATGAAGATGTTCCTGTTCAGGTGGGGTTATTGGGAGACCTGCCCGCATGGGCGGTAGTCCTCTGAGTTGAGCCTAACAGCCCCTCCCAACCTGTTGGTTGGGAGGTTCGTCACCACTGACGACGCAGTCGCGAACGTGCAGTCACTGCGATTTCTGCGCCATCGATCCGTCGCGCCGGACACACGTTCGGCGAAAAGGCTCATCACATACGCTCGACGACCATGACGGTGAAGCGGCTGCAGCCCTACGCGGTCACGATCTTCGCCGAGATGTCGGCGCTCGCGGCCCGCATCGGCGCCGTGAACCTCGGGCAGGGATTCCCCGACGAAGACGGCCCCCCGGCGATGTTGAAGACCGCGGAGAACGCCATCGCCGATGGGGTCAACCAATACCCGCCCGGGCTGGGCATCGCTCCGCTGCGGGAGGCCATCGCCGCGCAGCGCAAGCGGCACTTCGGCACCGAGTACAACCCCGACACCGAGGTGCTGGTGACCGTCGGCGCCACCGAGGCTATCGCCGCCGCGGTTCTCGGGCTCGTCGAGCCGGGCGACGAGGTGCTGCTGATCGAGCCGTTCTACGACTCCTACTCCCCCGTGATCGCGATGGCCGGGGCCCACCGACGGGCCGTGCCGATGGTGCCCGACGGCCGTGGTTTCGCGATCGACGTCGACGGATTGCGTCGCGCGCTGACGTCGCGGACCAAGGCGTTGATCCTGAATTCGCCGCACAACCCGACCGGCATGGTGGCCACCGACGCCGAGCTTGCAGCGATCGCCGACATCGCGGTGAACGCCGATCTGCTGGTGATCAGCGACGAGGTGTACGAGCATCTGGTGTTCGACGGCCACCGCCATATCCCGCTGGCCAACTATCCGGGCATGGCCGAGCGGACGATCACGATCTCGAGCGCGGCCAAGATGTTCAACTGTACCGGCTGGAAGATCGGATGGGCTTGCGGCGCTGCGAATCTCATCGCAGGCGTGCGGGCGGCCAAGCAGTATCTGAGCTATGTCGGCGGTGCACCGTTTCAGCCTGCTGTGGCGCAGGCACTGAACACCGAGGAGGCGTGGGTGGCCACGCTGCGGGAGTCCTTGCAGACGAAGCGCAACAGGCTGGGTACGGCGTTGGACGAGCTGGGCTTCGAGGTGCACGACAGCTTCGGCACGTACTTCCTGTGCGCCGACCCCCGGCCGCTGGGCTATGAAAACAGCGCGACGTTCTGCGCCGAACTGCCGGAGAAGGCGGGCGTCGCCGCGATCCCGATGTCGGCGTTCTGCGACCCGGGCGCCGAGCACGCCGGCGCGTGGAATCACCTGGTGCGGTTCGCCTTCTGCAAGCGCGAAGACACCCTCGACGAGGCCATCCGCCGGCTGGGCGTGCTGCGTCGAAAGTAGAGTTGTTCAGTGCAGCGACCCAGAGTCAGCGGCCGTCGGACATCACGCGCTCGCGCAGGCGTTCCGTCGCGACGTCGAGCACCATCTTCTTGGCCCGCTTGATTAGGAATTCGGGGACCGGTACAGCCAGGTCCATGATGATGTCGAACCGCACCCGCGTCTTGTCCTCGCCCTCGGGTGTGAGGGTGTACTCGCCGTGCTGCCCGCGCTGCTGGGCGGTCTCCGACGAATCCCAGACCATCCACCGGTCACCCCAGTGGTATTCAAGGATCTCCTTGTCGGTGAGGCCCATGATCTTCAACGTGGCTTTGACGTGATGCGGCTTGCCGTCGGGGTGGCGGTCGAGGACTTCGGCACTCTTGTGTAGTGCGGACCACGTCGGCACGGCATCGATGTCGGCGAGCACGTCGAGGATCGCCTCGGGAGGGGCGTCGACGACGACTTCGCGCGATGCTCTGACGGCCACGTTGGCAAATCTAATCCTCTGGACGCCAACGCGACAGGCAACGCGCGAGTCACCAGCCGATTTCGTCGAGCCGGGTGGTCGTCCTGGGTGGGGTGCCGACGGGTCCCGCCGGCGTGCGCGAGAATCGCGGCGCCGGTGCCGCCTGTTCGACGCCGTCGTTGTCCACCAGCGTGAAACGTGTTTTGAGATGCTCGTTTTCCGCAGCCTCGGTCCAGGTCAGCACAGGCGTGACACACGCGTCGGTGCCTGAAAAGATCTCGCTCCACTCGTCGCGCGTCTTGCCCGCGAACCGTTCTGTGAAGATCTTGTGCATCTGCGGATAGGCACCTATTTCGAACTGACTTGGCACCGCGTCTGGGGATAACCCGAGACCATTCAGCAATTCCGCGAAGAACTGCGGCTCGATCGCACCGACGGCCATGTACTTGCCGTCCGAGGTCTCGTAGGTGCGGTAGAACGGTGCCCCGCCGTCGAGCAGGAACGACTCGCGCTCGTCGCGCAGCGAGCCCGTCGACTTCATCGTCCACATCATCTGCGACAGAATGCTGACACCGTCGACCATGGCCGCATCGATCACCTGTCCGTTGCCGGACCGCTCCCGCTCGTAGAGCGCGGCGACGATCCCGAGCAGCACGAACATCGAGCCGCCGCCGTAGTCGGCGAGGAGATTCAGCGGCGCAACCGGCGGCCGGTCCCGATAGCCGATCGCAGACAGCGCCCCGGTCTGCGACAGGTAGTTGATGTCATGGCCCGCCGTCATCGCCAGCGGGCCGTCCTGTCCCCATCCGGTGATGCGGGCGAAGATCAGTCGCGGGTTAACCGCTGCGCATTCGTCGGGTCCGATGCCGAGCCGCTCGCAGGTTGCCGGGCCGGAAGCAGTCCAGCAGCACGTCGGCCTTGGCCGCCAACTCCAGCAGGGTCTGCGGCTCTTTCTTGACGTCGAGGTCGACGATGCGCTTGCCGCGGTGCGTCAGGTCGACGTCCTCGGCGGGCATCGTCAGCCCGCCGGGTCTGCGCACCCGCACCACGTCGGCGCCCAGGTCGGCGAGCACCATCGCCGCATGCGGGCCCGGGCCGATGCCACCAAGCTCGATCACTTTCACCCCGGCGAGAGGTCCCGTGTTGGTCATGGGACGCAGACTAGTGGGATGGCTGAAACGGAAAGCAAGTTCACAGTGTTCGTCGCCTTCGCCGCCAACCTGGCCATTGCTGTGGCCAAGACGGTCGCGGCAGTGGTGTCCGGGTCGGCGTCGATGGCTGCCGAGGCCGCGCACTCCTGGGCGGACACGGGCAATCAGGGGTTCCTGATCGTCGCCAACCGGCGAAGCAGCAGGCCGCCCGACCCAGAGCGTCCGCTCGGGTACGGGGCCGAGGCCTACGTGTGGTCGTTGTTGGCGGCCTGCGGGTTGTTCGTGGTCGGCGGAACAGTTTCCGTTTGGCGCGGCGTCACCGAACTGCTCCACAGCGAGTCGACGAACGAGGACTATCTCATCGCCTACATCGTGTTGGGCGTCGCGTTCCTGCTCGAGTCGTCGTCTCTGCTGCAGGCGTTGCGCCAATTACACAGTGAGGCAAAGGAATACGACAGAGAACTCCTCGCCCACGTGATGAAGACGTCCGATCCGACCACCCGTGCGGTGTTCGCCGAGGATACTGCGGCGTTGATCGGCATCGTGATCGCCGCGCTGGGTATCGGGCTTCACCAGCTCACCGGCCAGATTGTCTGGGACGCGATTGGATCGATTCTCGTCGGCATCTTGCTGGGTGTGGTCGCCGTGGTGCTCATCGACCGCAACCGCCGGTTTCTGGTCGGCCAACCGGCCAGCCCACAGCTACGGGAGGCCTCGATAGCCCGTCTTCAGGAGCTGCCGGAGGTGGCGAAGGTGCGTTTCGTTCGGCTGGTATTCGTCGGCCCGAAGCAGCTGTTCCTGGTGGCCAGCGTCGATCTGGTGGGCGATGCGACCGAGTCGGAGGTGGCTGTCACGCTGCGCAGCCTGGAGACTCAGTTGCAGTCAGATCCCTACATCGTCGACGCGGTGTTGACGATCGCCGAACCCGACGAGCTGGACCGGCAGATCTAGCCGCCCTTCTTCACCTTGAGGACCTGCTTGCGCAGGCCGTCGGTGCCCGTGTCCATCAATCCTTTCGCGCCCCTCTTGATCAGAAAACCGGGAAGGGGCACGACGGGGTCCACCGTCAGTTCGAAATGCACCTGGGTGGAATCTCCTGCGGGCGTGAGCGTGTAATGGCCCTCCTGTGCGCGTTGCTGTTTCGAGCTGACCAGCGTCCAGCTGACCCCGTCGTCGTGAACGGTGTAGTCAAGCACCTGTTCGTCGTTGACGCCGACGACCTTGACCACCTGACGGGATTTCTTCGGCCGGCCCTCATCGTCACGCTCGAGCACCTCGACCTTTTGGTGGGTCGACGACCATTCGGTCAGCGATTCGAGGTCGACGAGTACCTTCATGATCTCGTCGGGGGTGGCCTCGATGGTGATGTCGCGAGATTCGGTGATAGCCATGAACTGACGGTAACCACGACGGCCCCTTGCGAAACGCGAACTTTCTAGGTTCGCCGTCCAGCTGATTGTCAACCACGTTAATTTTTCGTCGCTTCTGCCCATTGCCGGTCACCAGACGCCATATTCTTGGCGGATTAGTCAGTCAGCGCAGGCCGCGTCGGCGGGGGACGCCTTGACTCCGGCAACGTGCGGCTCGTGTGGAGCCGTGCCACACGAGGGTGCTCGCTTCTGCGAGCAGATGCGGGTCACAGCTGGAGGCCTCGGTCGACACGGCGAAGTACAAGCAGGTGACGGTGCTGTTCGCCGATGTGGTGCGCTCGATGGACATCGCGGCGACCGTGGATGTAGAGCGGCTGCGCGAAATCATGACCGAGCTGGTGGAGCGGGCGGCGGCGGTGGTGCAGCGCTACGGCGGTTCCGTGGAGTACACCGGCGACGGCGTGATGGCTGTCTTCGGCGCCCCAGTGGCGTTGGAGGATCACGCTTTTCGGGGGTGTCTGGCCGCGCTGGCCATCCAGGATGAGGCGAAGGGTTTGGCGGCCGAGGTGGCCCGCCGCGATGGCGTGGCGCTGCGGTTGCGGGTGGGCCTGAATTCGGGTCGGGTGATCGCCGGTGAGATCGGTTCGGGGTCGCTGGGCTACGCCGCGATCGGCGAGGCGGTCGGCTTTGCCCAGCGGATGGAATCGGTGGCGCCCCCGGGTGGGGTGATGCTCTCGGAATCGACCGCACGACTGGTCGAGCACACCGTGACGCTGGCTGAACCGGAGTGGGTGCGCATCAAAGGCGCCGACGAACCAGTGCGCGCGCGACGACTGATGGGGATCGGCCCGCGCGATGGCCACCTCGGGCGCGCGGACGCGAACCTGGTCGGTCGGCGCTGGGAGATGGCCGCGCTCGACGCCCTCATGGACCGCACGTCGGTGGCCGCGGTGGAGTCGTGAACGTGGTGGGACCGCCGGGCATCGGCAAGTCCCGGGTGGCGCGGGAGGCCGCGGCGCTGGCGGCCGGTCGCGGGGTCGAGGTGTTCTGGGCCTTCTGCGAATCCCACGCCCGTGATGTCCCCTTCGGTGTGGTAGCGCGGCTGCTGCGGGCGGGCAGTCGGTGTGGCTGACCTCGACGGCGACGCCGCCCGCCCTCGAGTTCGGGAACAAGTACCCGCCGATGCCGACCCGCAGGATCTGCTGCTGCTGGATGATCTGCTCGGCATCGCCGACCCTGATGTGGCGCTGCCCGCGATCGACCCGGATGCGCGGCGGCGCCGGTTGACCGCCCTGAGTCAACACCGTGACACTGGCGCGCACCGCACCGGCGCTGTTCATCATCGAGGATGCGCACTGGATCGATGCGGTCAGCGAGTCGATGCTGGTCGATTTCCTGTCTGTTGATTCCGCGCACCCCGTCGATGGTGCTGATCACCTCGCGTCCCGAGTATGAGGGAGCGCTGATGCGGGTGCACGGCGCGCAGACGATAGCGCTTGCCCCGCTGGGTGATTCGGACACCGCAGACGCTGCTGGGTGAGCTGCTGGGTGCGGATCCCTCGGTCGGTGAGCTGGCGGCGATCATCGCCGACCGAGCCGCCGGGAACCCGTTTTTCGCCGAGGAGATGGTCCGCGAGTTGGTGCAGCGCGGGGTGCTTGCCGGGCGAGCGCGGCGGCCACGTCTGTCGCGCGGATGCCGCCGAGCTGACCGTGCCGGCCACCGTGCAGGCGGCCATCGAGGCGCGCATCGACCGGTTGAACCCGCCAGCGAGGCGGACGTTGAACGCGGCGTCGGTGATCGGAGCCCGCTTTGACGCGGAGCTGCTCGCTGCGCTGGGCATCGATGCGGTGTTCGATGAGTTGGTCAGCGCGGAGCTGATCGATCAGGTGCGGTTCACCCCGAGTGCCGAGTACGCCTTCCACCACCCGCTGATCCGCGCGGTGGCCTACGAATCGCAGCTGAAATCCGATCGCGCCCAATGGCACCAGCGCCTGGCCGCTGCGATCGAACAACACGATCCTGGCTCGGCTGACGAGAATGCGGCGCTGATCGCCGAACATCTGCAAGCCGCCGGCGAGCTGCACGCCGCCTACGGCTGGCACATGCGCGCCGCAACGTGGGCGACCGATCGCGACATCGGTCGCGGCGCGACTGAGTTGGGAGCGGGCACGCCGCATCGCCGACTCGCTACCAGCCGACGACCCCGACCGATTGTCGATGCGCATCGCCCCCCGCACCATGCTGTGTGCCACCGACTTTCGCGCCCCAGCAGCCGACGAAAGCCGGGGCCGGTTCGCAGAGCTGCGGGAGTTGTGCGGCGCGGCCGGCGACAAGGCTTCGCTCGCCATCGGCATGACGGGGCCGGCATCCGAGCTCCTCTATGCTGGGCGTCTGCGTGAGGCATCGCGGCTGGTATCGGAGCAGATGGCGCTGCTCGAGTCGATCGGCGATCCCACCTTGACGGTAGGGCTGTCGTTCGCAGCGTTCGCCAATTGGTGCTTTGTCGGTGAATTCGGCGAGATCTTGCGGTGGTCGCAGATCGTCGTCGACCTGGCCGCCGACGACCCCGCCAAGGGTGCCGGCTTCGGTATGGGATCACCGCTGGCGGCCGCCGTTGGCATTTCAGGGCGTCGCTCGATGGTGGCTGGGCCGTCCGGAATGGCGCCAAGACCTCGACAACGCCATCGCAATGGCCCGACACAGAGATCCGGCAACCCTCGCCGCCATAGTGGCCTGGACCTACGGCTTAGCGATCCAGTACGGAGTGCTCCGGCCCGATGGCACCGCGGTGCGCGCGATCGAGGAGGCGGTGCAGATTGCCGCGGGATCGAGCGAAGATGTCGGACTGAGCTTGGCCGAATACACGCTGGGTGTCGCGCTGCTTAGTCGGGACGACGCGGCCGACCGTCAACGCGGGCTGGAGCTGATGATGCAGATCCGCGACCTGTGGTTGCGTGAGGGGGTTCTCGTCCTGGTTCCGGTCGCCGATTTGTGGATCGCCCAGGAAACGGCCAGGCGGGGCGAGCGCGACGATGCGATACCGGTGATGCGCAAAGCAGTGGACGAACTGCACCGCGCGGGAGCTCTCGGGTATGGCGTTTGGGGCACCGGCGTTCTGGCGGAGACGCTTCTGGAGACGTGGCGCCGAGGGCTGACGTAGCCGAAGCCCAAGGAGGTAATCGATCGGCTGGCGAGCCTGCAGGCGGATCAAGGAGCTGGCGATTGCGAGAGATCACCCTGCTGCGGCTGCGCGCGCTGCTAGCCCAGGCCCGCGGCGATGACGTTGCCTGCCGGGACTTGGTCAGTCGCTATCGCGCAATGGCGGAATCGCTTGGCTACGAAGGACACATCGCCTGGGCGAAGGCGATGATCGACCTCTAGATCGGTGGTGCTCGGAGTGACGACAGGCGTGGCGTGCGGGTCCTGCGGCACTGGCCTGCGCGAGAAGGCCAAGTTCTGTGACGAGTGCGGTGCGCCGACTGCGGTTTCGGTCGACACAGCGGAGTACAAACAGGTGACGGTGCTGTTCGCCGATGTGGTGCGCTCGATGGACATCGCGGCTGCTTTGGATGTAGAGCGGTTGCGCGAAATCATGACCGAGCTGGTGGAGCGCTCGGCAGCGGTGGTGCAGCGTTACGGCGGCTCCGTGGAGCACACCGGCGACGGGGTGATGGCGATCTTCGGCGCCCCAGTCGCGTTGGAGGATCATGCTTTTCGGGGATGTCTTGCAGGGCTGGCCATCCAGGAGGAGGCGAACCGGTTGGCGGCCGAGGTGAAGCGCAGCGATGGCGTGGTCCTACGGTTGCGGGTGGGCCTGAACTCGGGTCGGGTGATCGCCGGTGAGATCGGTTCGGGGTCGCTGGGGTACGCCGCGACCGGCGAGACGGTCGGGTTTGCCCAGCGGATGGAGTCGGCGGCCCCGGCGGGCGGGGTGTTGCTCTCGGAGTCGACCGCGCGGCTCGTCGAGCACACCGTGACGCTGTCGGAACCCGAGTGGATGCGCATCAAGGGGGCCGACGAACCGGTGCGCGCGCGACGGCTGGTGGGGATCGGTCCGCGGGATGGGCCGGCGGGCGGGCCGAGGCGAGGCTGGTCGGTCGGCGCTGGGAGATGGCGGCCCTCGACGCCATTGTCGACCGCGCCATCGGTGGCCGCGGTGGTGTCGTGAACGTGGTGGGACCGCCGGGCATCGGCAAGTCCCGAGCGGCGCGCGAGACCGCGGCGCTGGCGGCCGGTCGCGGGCTCGAGGTGTATCTGGACCTTCTGCGAGTCGCACGCCAGCGACATCCCCTTCCACGTCGTATCGCAGCTGCTGCGGGCGAGCAGCGGCGTCGCCGACCTCGACGGGGAAGCCGCCCGCGTTCAGTTGCGAACCCAATTTCCAGACGCCGACCTGAGGATCTGCTGCTGCTCGACGACCTGTTCGGCATCGCCGACCCCGACGTGGCGCTGCCCCAGATCGATGCGGATGCGCGGCGGCGCCGGTTGACCGCCCTGATCAACACCGCGTCGCTGGCACGCACCGCACCGGCGCTGTTCATCATCGAGGATGCGCACTGGATCGATGCGGTCAGCGAGTCGATGCTGGCCGACTTCCTCACCGTGATTCCGCGCACCCCGTCGATGGTGCTGATCACCTCCCGCCCCGAATACGAGGGAGCGCTGACGCGGGTGCATGGCGCCCAGACGATAGCGCTTGCCCCACTGGGTGATTCGGACACCGCGGCGCTGATCGGTGAGCTGCTGGGTTCAGATCCCTCGGTCGGCGAGCTGGCGGCGATCATCGCCGAGCGGGCCGCCGGCAACCCGTTTTTCGCCGAGGAGATGGTGCGCGAGTTGGCCCAGCGCGGGGTGCTGACCGGCCAGCGTGGTCGGCTACGTCTGTCAGCGCGGATGTCGCCGAGGTGAGCGTGCCGGCCACGGTGCAGGCGGCCATCGCGGCGCGCATCGACCGGCTGACCACCCCGGCCAGGCGGACGTTGAACGCGGCGTCGGTGATCGGCGCCCGCTTCGACGCGGAGCTGCTCGCCGCGCTGGGCATCGATGCGGTGTTCGACGAGCTGCTGGACGCGGAGCTGATCGATCAGGTGCGGTTCACCCCGAGCGCCGAGTACGCCTTCCATCACCCGCTGATCCGCGCGGTGGCCTACGAATCACAGCTGAAATCCGATCGCGCCCAGTGGCATCGGCGCCTGGCCGCCGCGATCCAAGAGCGTGCGCCCGGCTCGGTGGAGGACAACGCGGCGCTGATCGCCGAACACCTCGAAGTCAGCGGGCGAACTGCACGCGGCGTATGGCTGGCACATGCGCGCCGCCGCGTGGTCAACCAACCGCGACATCGACGCGGCCCGGCGTCAGTTGGGAGCGGGCACGCCAGATCGCCGACCGACTACCTGACGACGACCCCGAGCAAGTTGTCGATGCGCATCGCTCCCCGCACCATGCTGTGTGCCACCGACTACCAAAGCCCAGCAATCCAGGAAACCCAGGGCCGCTTCGCGGAGCTGCGGGAGTTGTGCAGCGCGGCCGGAGACAAGGTCTCGCTGGCCATCGGCATGAGCGGGCTGGTCACCGAGCTCATGTACACCGGGCGGTCGCGTGAGGGGTCGCGGCTGGCATCCGAACAGATGGCGCTGCTCGAGTCGATCGGCGATCCCACCTTGACCATCGGGTTGGCGTTCGTAGCCGTTCGCCAACTGGTTCGATGCCGGTGAATTCGGCGAGATCTTGCGGTGGTCGCAGACCATCATCGACCTGACCGCCGGTGACCCCGCCAAGGGCGCCGGCTTCGGTTTCGGATCACCGCTGGCGATCGCGTTGGCATGTCGCGGCAATGCTCGGTGGTGGCTGGGCCGTCCCGGATGGCGCCAGGACCTCCACGACGCCGTCGCGATGGCCCGAAACAGCGACCCGGCAACCTTCGCCGGTGTCGTCACCTGGACCTACGGTCACGCGATGCAGTACGGGGTGCTTCGGGCCGATGACGCCGCGGTGCGCGCGAGCGAGGAGGCGGTGCAGATGCCGCGGGATCCAGCCACGATGTCGCACTGCGCTTGGCCGAGTACACGCTGGGTATTGCGCTGCTGTATCGGGACGCCGCGGCCGACCGTGACCGCGGGCTGGACCTGATGGTGCAGTTCCGCGAGGTGGCTGCGCGAGCGTGCTCCCTTCCTGGTTCCGGTCGCCGAGTTGTGGGTCGCCCGGGAGAGGGCCAGGCGCGGTGACCGCGATGCTGCCATTCCGGTGATGCGCCAAGCCGTGGACGAGATGCACCAGGCAGGACGGCTCGGGCATGGCGTTTGGGGCACCGGCGTTCTGGTGGAGACGCTGCTGGACCGTGGCAGCCACGACGACCTGGCCGAAGCTCACGAGGCGATCGACTGGTTGGCGAACCTGCGGGCCGATCAAGATTCGGCCGATGCTCGAGATCACGCTGCTGCGGCTGCGCGCGCTGCTAGCCCGCGCCCGCGGCGACGACGTTGCCTACCGGGACTTGGTGAGTCGCTATCGCGCGATGGCGGAATCGCTTGGCTACGAAGGACACATCGACTGGGCGAAGGCGATGATCGAGGGTGGGGATACCGCGAGATCGGTGGTGCTCGGATGACAGCCTGCGTGGCGTGTTCAATCCTGCGGCACTGGGCTGCGGGAGAACGCCAGAGTTCTGTGACGAGTGCGGTGCGCCTATTGCGGTCTCGGTCGACACAGCGGAGTACAAGCAGGTGACGGTGCTGTTCGCCGATGTGGTGCGCTCGATGGACATCGCGGCGACCGTGGATGTAGAGCGGCTGCGCGAAATCATGACCGAGCTGGTGGAGCGTTCGGCGGCGGTGGTGCAGCGCTACGGCGGGACCGTGGAGTACACCGGCGACGGGGTGATGGCGATCTTCGGCGCCCCAGTCGCGTTGGAGGATCACGCTTTTCGGGCGTGCCTGGCCGCACTGGCCATCCAGGAGGAGACGGAAGGTTTGGCGGCCGAGGTGGCCCGCCGCGATGGCGTGGCGCTGCGGTTGCGGGTGGGCCTGAATTCGGGTCGGGTGATCGCCGGTGAGATCGGTTCGGGGTCGTTGGGCTACGCCGCGATCGGCGAGGCGGTCGGGTTTGCGCAGCGGATGGAATCGGTGGCGCCCCCCGGCGGGGTGATGCTGTCGGAGTCGACCGCCCGACTGGTCGAGCACACCGTGACGCTGGCCGAACCGGAGTGGGTGCGCATCAAAGGCGCCGACGAACCGGTCTGCGCACGCCGACTGATGGCGATCGGGCCACGGAACAGGCCGGTCAGGCGCGCCGAGGCGAGCCTGGTCGGTCGGCGCTGGGAGATGGCGGCCCTCGACGCCATCGTGGACCGCACGATCGGTGGCCGCGGTGGCGTCGTCAATGTGGTGGGACCGCCGGGCATCGGCAAGAGCCGGGCGGCCCGGGAGGCCGCGGCGCTGGCGGCCGGTCGCGGCGTCGAGGTGTTTTGGACCTTCTGCGAATCCCACACCCGTGACATCCCGTTCGGTGTGGTGACGCGGCTGCTGCGGGCGGGCAGCGGCGTGGCCGACCTCGACGGCGAAGCCGCCCGCGACCGGGCGCGGGAACAAGTCCCGGATGCCGACCCGCAGGATCTGCTGCTGCTCGATGATCTGCTCGGCATCGCCGACCCTGAGGTGCCGCTGCCCCAGATCGACCCGGATGCGCGGCGGCGCCGGTTGACCGCACTGATCAACACCGCGTCGCTGGCCCGCACCGAACCGGCGCTGTATCATCATCGAGGACGCCCAGTGGATCGATGCGGTCAGCGAGTCGATGCTGGCCGACTTCCTCACGGTGATTCCGCGCACCACGTCGATGGTGCTGATCACCTCCCGCCCCGAGTATGAGGGAGCGCTGACGCGGGTGCACGGCGCCCAGACGATAGCGCTTGCCCCACTGGGTGATTCGGACACCGCGGCGCTGCTGGGTGAGCTGCTGGGGTCGGATCCCTCGGTCGGCGAGCTGGCGGCGATCATCGCCGAGCGGGCCGCCGGGAACCCGTTTTTCGCCGAGGAGATGGTGCGCGAGTTGGCGCAGCGCGGGGTGCTGGCCGGTGAGCGCGGTGGCTACCTCTGTCGGGTGGATGTCGCCGACGTCGCGGTGCCGGCCACGGTGCAGGCGGCCATCGCGGCGCGCATCGACCGGCTGAACAGCGCGGCCAAGCGGACGTTGACCGCGGCGTCGGTGATCGGCGCCCGCTTCGGAGCCGACCTGCTCGCCGCGCTGGGCATCGATGCGGTGTTCGACGAGCTGCTCAGCGCGGAGCTGATCGATCAGGTGCGGTTCACCCCGACCGCCGAGTACGCCTTCCACCACCCGCTGATCCGCGCGGTGGCCTACGAATCACAGCTGAAATCCGATCGCGCCCAGTGGCATCGGCGCCTGGCCGCCGCGATCCAAGAGCGTGCGCCCGGAATCGGCCGACGAAAACGCCGCGCTGATCGCCGAACACCTCGAGGCCGCCGGCGAGCTGCACGCGGCGTACGGCTGGCACATGCGCGCCGCCGCGTGGTCAACCAACCGCGATCTCGACGCTGCCCGGCTCAGTTGGGAGCGGGCACGCCGGATCGCCGACACGCTACCCGCCGACGACCCCGACCAGCTGTCGATGCGCATCGCGCCCCGCACCATGCTGTGTGCCACCGACTTTCAAGCCCGAACTGTCCAGGAAAGCCGGGGCCGCTTCGCGGAGCTGCGCGAGTTGTGCAGCGCGGCCGGGGACAAGGTCTCGCTGGCCATCGGCATGACCGGGCTGGTCACCGAGCTCTGCTACACCGGGCGTTCGCGTGAGGGGTCGCGGCTGGCATCTGAACAGATGGCGCTGCTGGAGTCGATCGGCGATCCCACCTTGACCATCGGGTTGGCGCTCGTAGCGTTGGTCACCTGGTTCGATGCCGGTGAATTCGGCGAGATGTTGCGGTGGTCGCAGACCGTCGTCGACCTGGCCGCCGGTGACCCCACCAAGGGCGCCGGCTTCGGTTTTGGATCACCGCTGGCGATCGCGCTGGCATGGCGCGGCCTCGCTCGGTGGTGGCTGGGCCGTCCCGGATGGCGCCAAGACCTCGACGACGCCGTCGCGATGGCCCGAGACAGCGACCCGGCATTCTTCGGCGCTGTCGTCTGCTGGACCTAGGGTCACGCGATGGAGTACGGGGTGCTTCGGGCCGATGACGCCGCGGTGCGCGCGAGCGAGGAGGCGGTGCAGACCGCGGGATCCAGCAACGATGTCGCACTGGCCTTGGCCGAGTACACGCTGGCCGTTGCACTGCTGTATGGCGACGCCGCGGCCGACCGTCCTCGCGGGCTGGACCTGATGGTGCAGTTCCGCGAGTTTGTGCGCGAGCGCGCTCCCTTCCTGATCCCGCTCACCGAGTTGTGGGTCGCCCGGGAGAGGGCCCGGCGCGGTGACCGCGATGCTGCCATTGCGGTGATGCGCCAAGCCGAGGACGAGATGCACCAGGCAGGACGGCTCTTTCATGGCATTTGGGGCACCAGCGTTCTGGTGGAGACGCTGCTGGATGCGTGGCGCCGAGGGCGATCTAGCCGAGGCCCAAGAGGCGATCGACCGGTTGGCAGACCTGCTGGCCGATCAAGGTTCAGCGATAGCTCGACATCACGCTGCTGCGGCTGCGCGCGCTGCTGGCCCGGGCCCGCGGCGACGACATTGCCTATCGGGACCTGCTGAGTCGCTATCGCGCGATGGCGGAATCGCTTGGCTTCGAAGGACATATCGCCTGGGCCGAGGCGATGCGAGGTCGGATGACGGCGGGCGTGGCGTGCGGGTCATGCGGCACTGGGCTGCGGGAGAACGCCAAGTTCTGTGACGAGTGCGGTGCCCCGACCGCGGTTTCGGTCGACACAGCGGAGTACAAGCAGGTGACGGTGCTGTTCGCCGATGTGGTGCGCTCGATGGACATCGCGGCCGCCGTGGATGTGGAGCGGTTGCGCGAGATCATGACCGAGCTGGTGGAGCGGTCGGCGGCGGTGGTGCAGCGCTACGGCGGCGGGACGCGTGGAGTACACCGGCGACGGGGTGATGGCGCTGTTCGGCGCCCCGGTCGCGTTGGAGGATCACGCTTTTCGGGCGTGCCTTGCCGCGCTGGCCATCCAGGAGGAAGCGGACCGGTTGGCGGCCGAGGTGCAGCGCCGCGACGGTGTGGCGCTGCGGTTGCGGGTGGGCCTGAATTCGGGTCGGGTGATCGCCGGTGAGATCGGTTCGGGTTCGCATGGGTTACGCCGCGACCGGCGAGGCAGTCGGGTTCGCGCAGCGGATGGAATCGGTGGCGCCCCCGGGCGGGGTGATGCTGTCGGAGTCGACCGCGCGGCTGGTCGAGCACACCGTGATGCTGGCCGAACCGGAGTGGGTGCGCATCAAGGGCGCCGACGAACCGGTGCGCGCGCGCCGGCTGGTGGCGATCGGCCCGCGGGATGGCCTGGTCGGGCGCGCCGAGGCGAGCCTGGTCGGTCGGGGCTGGGAGATGGCGGCGCTCGACGCCATGGTGGACCGCGCGATCGGTGGCCGCGGTGGTGTCGTGAATGTGGTGGGACCGCCGGGCATCGGCAAGAGCCGGGCGGCCCGGGAGGCCGCGGCGCTGGCGGCCGGTCGCGGGGTCGAGGTGTTCTGGACCTTCTGCGAATCCCATGCCAGCGACATCCCCTTCCAGCGGCGAGCGCGGCTGCTGCGCGCGGCCACCGGCGTCGCCGACCTCGACGGCGCGGCCGCGCGGACCCGGGTCCGCGAGCGCGTGCCGATGCCGACCCGCAGGATCTGCTGCTGCTGGATGATCTGCTCGGCATCGCCGACCCCGAGGTGGCGCTGCCCCAGATCGACCCGGATGCGCGGCGGCGCCGGTTGACCGCACTGATCAACACCGCGTCGCTGGCGCGCACCGAACCGGCGCTGTTCATCATCGAGGATGCGCACTGGATCGATGCGGTCAGCGAGTCGATGCTGGCCGACTTCCTCGCCGTGATTCCGCGCACCCCGTCGATGGTGCTGATCACCTCTCGCCCCGAGTATGAGGGAGCGCTGACGCGGGTGCACGGCGCGCAGACGATAGCGCTTGCCCCACTGGGTGATTCGGACACCGCGGCGCTGCTGGGTGAGCTGCTGGGTTCGGATCCCTCGGTCGGCGAGCTGGCGGCGATCATCGCCGAGCGGGCCGCCGGGAACCCGTTCTTCGCCGAGGAGATGGTCCGCGAGTTGGTGCAGCGCGGCGTGCTGGCCGGTGAGCGCGGCGGCTATCTCTGTCGCACGGATGTCGCCGACGTCGCGCGTGCCGGCCACGGTGCAGGCGGCCATCGCGGCGCGCATCGATCGGCTGACCACCCCGGCCAGGCGGACGTTGAACGCGGCGTCGGTGATCGGCGCCCGCTTCGGGGCGGAGTTGCTCGCCGCGCTGGGCATCGATGCGGTGTTCGACGAGCTGCTCAGCGCGGAGCTGATCGATCAGGTGCGGTTCACCCCGAGCGCCGAGTACGCCTTCCACCACCCGCTGATCCGCGCGGTGGCCTACGAATCGCAGCTGAAATCCGATCGCGCCGAGTTGCATCGGCGCCTGGCTGCGGCCATCGAATCGGGTAGGCCCGGAATCAGCCGACCAAAATGCCGCGCTGATCGCCGAACATCTCGAGGCCGCCGGCGAGCTGCACGCCGCCTATGGCTGGCACATGCGCGCCGGCGCGTGGTCAACCAACCGCGACCTCGCCGCTGCCCGGCTCAGTTGGGAGCGGGCACGCCGGATCGCCGACGCGCTACCCGACGACGACCCCGACCAGCTGTCGATGCGCATCGCGCCCCGCACCATGCTGTGTGCCACCGACTTTTACGACCGAGTATTCCAGGAAAGCCGGGGCCGCTTCGCGGAGCTGCGGGAGTTGTGCAGCGCGGCCGGGGACAAGGTCTCGCTGGCCATCGGCATGACCGGGCTGGCCACCGAGCTCGTGTACACCGGGCGTTCGCGTGAGGGGTCGCGGCTGGCATCCGAACAGATGGCGCTGCTCGAGTCGATCGGCGATCCCACCCTGACCATGGCGTTGGCGGTCATCGCGTTCGTCAACTGGGTCGATGCCGGTGAATTCGGCGAGATCTTGCGGTGGTCGCAGACCGTCATCGACCTGGCCGGGGGCGATCCCACCAAGGGCGCCGGCTTCGGTGTGGGATCACCGCTGGCGTTCGCGCTGGCATCTCGCGGCGTTGCTCGGTGGTGGCTGGGCCGTCCCGGGTGGCGCCAAGACTTCCACGACGCCGTCGCGATGGCCCGACACAGCGACCCGACAACCGTCGCCTTTGTCGTCTCCTGGACCTACGGTCTGGCGATCTTCTATGGGGTGCTTCGGGCCGATGACTCCGCGGTGCGCGCGAGCGAGGAGGCGGTGCAGACCGCCCAAAGAGCAAGCAACGATCACGCACTGACCTTGGCCAAGTTCGCGTTGGGTGTTGCGCTGCTGTATCGGGACGCCGCGGCCGACCGTCGTCGCGGCCTGGAGATGATGGTGCAGGTCCGCGAGTTGGTGCGCGAGCATGGTCCCTTCATGGTCCCGGTCGCCGAGTTGTTGGCCGCCCGGGAAAGGGCCAGGTGCGGCGACCGCGATGCTGCCATTGCGGTGATGCGCCAAGCCGTGGACGAGCTGCACCGGGCAGGACGGCTCGGGTCTGGCGTCGGGTGCACCGGCGTTCTGGTGGAGACGCTGCTGGAGCGTGGCGCCGAGGGCGACGTGGCCGAAGCCCAGACGGCGATCGACCGCTTGGCGAACCTGCCGGCAGACGAAGGTTTGGCGGTGCGCGACATCTCGCTGCTGCGGCTGCGCGCCCTGCTTGCCCGGGCCCGCGGCGACGACGTCGCCTACCGGGACTTGGTGAATCGCTATCGCGCGATGGCGGAATCGCTTGGCTTCGAAGGACACATCGCCTGGGCGAAGGCGATGTAGCTACGCGGTGAAGCGGTAGTCGGCGAGCGGGAAGTGGCGGCTGCGCCAGTACGCCTCGACCGTGCTGGCCGGCCGCAGGGGCACATCGCCGTTCTTGTCGAAGTAGTAGCTGTTGGCCAGCTTGCAGCTGTCCTGCCAGAAGATCTGACGGTGCCGCTTGCGCATCATCTCCGCGAAGTAGCGATCGTTGGCCTCTTGGCTCACCTCGATCCGGCTGGCGTGCCTGCGGCGGGCCTGCTTCAGGCACCGGACGATGTGGTGCGTTTGCGACTCGATGAGCGCGAAGTAGGACGACCCGACAAAGCCGTACGGTCCGAACACGGTGAAGAAGTTCGGGAATCCGGGGATGCTCACGCCTTCGTAGGCCTGCCTCCGGTGGTCATCCCAGAACCGGCTCAAGGATCGGCCGCCGGGCCCGTTGACCGGGTACGTCAGCACGTCGCGCCATCCCTGGAACCCCGTTGCCAGGATCAGCACGTCGACCTCGTGGGTGTCACCGTCGGCCGTCGCTACACCTGAACCAGTGATCTTGTCGATCGGCTCGGTGACCAACTCGACGTTGTCGCGGTTGAACGTCGACAGATACGTGTTGTGGAAGCCCGGCCGCTTGCAGCCGGGGGCGTAGCGCGGCGTGAGCTTGTCGCGGACCACCGGGTCGTCGACCTGCTTGCGCAGATACGCTTCACCGGCCTTCGCTGAGTACTTGGCCATCGGGTTGATCGTGAAGTACTGCGCCGCGAGCGCGAACGTCAACTCGACGTAGGCCTGACTGATCAGGCGCTGGACGGCCTTGCCGCCGGGCAATCGCATCGCCCAGCGCGCAGCGCTGGGCAGCGGTACGTCGAATTTGGGAAAGCACCAGATCGGCGTGCGCTGAAAGACCGTGAGGCGCTCGACGATTGGCGCAATGGCGGGAACGACCTGCACAGCGGATGCGCCGGTTCCGATGATGGCGACGCTCTTGCCGGTCAGATCCTGGTCGTGATCCCAGCGCGCGGTGTGCATGGTCGGACCTGGAGAATGAATCGACACCATCGATGTCGGGAAACTTGGGCGTGATCGTTACGCCACAGGCGTTGACGAGGAATCGCGCCGTGACGACGCCACCGGGGTCGATCCAAATGCGCCAGAAATCGGACTCGTCGTCGAAGTCGGCGCCGAGCACCTTGGTGTTGAACCGCATGTTGGATCGTAGCTCGTACTTGTCGACGCAGTGTTCGGCGTAGGCCTTCATTTCACTGCCGGTGGCGTAGGTCCGCGACCAGTTGGGGCTTTGTTCGAACGAGAACTGATACGAGAACGACGGAATATCAACGGCGATACCGGGATAGGTGTTCCAGTACCAGGTGCCACCGGGGCTATCGCCTGCCTCGATGATCAGGTAGTCGTGCAGGCCGGCCTTGTCGAGCGTGACCGCGGCGCCGATGCCGGAGAACCCGGCACCGACGATCGCGGTGTGATAGTCCGGTGGCGTCGCGTTACTCATCGGTCGCGGGTGCCTGAGCGCCGGCAATCACGACGCTGAGGTAATCCACGCAGGATCGGATGCTTCGACCCTGCTGAAGCGGTACATCCGGAACGAGTACTTCCCGCGTTGCATTGCGCGGTAGAACGGCGAGCCTTGGATACCGACGAATTCGCGGGAAATGCGGCGCAGGTATCTCGGTACGCGGTCGATCAGCTCCAGTATTCGCTGCGTATTTATCTCCATTCCGCGCAGCACCTGCGCATTGATATTCTCGTGCGAAACCATCCGCATCGGGGCGCCGGAAAGCGCCGTCTCCCACTCGGCGACGCTTTCGCAGGGCCGAAGATCGGCGTACAGGAAATCGCCTCCCGGTCGCAGCACGCGGGCAACTTCGGCGAGGAAACGGGGAAAATGAGGGTAGGCACCCGAGGATTCGATATTGATCACCGCGTCGAAGGATTGATCGGGGAAAGGCAGCCTCTCTGCGTTACCGTGCACGAAGTCCACGCCGACCAGATTGTGCGTCTTTCGGCAAAAGGCTATGCCGGCCCGGTTTAAGTCCAGCCCCGTGTAGGAGGCTGGGCGCAAGGTGCGCATGAGGTAGGAGGCTCCGCCGCCGTGACCGCAACCGACCTCCAGTACCCGTTTGCCCTCTAGGTCGGCCTGGGTCGCGACGCGATGGTAGAGCTGAATGTGGAACCGGTTCGGCTCGTCTGATTCCGCTAGCGGCACGGCCATCGGTGGATCTTCCTCGTAGCCAACGTTGAGGAACACCACGTCATCGGCACCGACTAAGTGGGTTTGGGTGCGATAAAAGAACTTCGAGACGAACCGATTCATACCCAAGAAGTAGGTAAATTCCATGAGAGAACCTCCAATTCACGTTTGCGACAGTCATGTTCTTCAGTGTACGAATCGTCGATCCGGCGGACGAGCATTGGGAGGCCGTCAATGGGTGCAGGCGCTGCGGTCTTAGTCCATTGCAACGTGTAGCCGGGACGCAGCTCGATTCGATAGTCAAGAAGCAAATGATGGACTAGGACCTTTACCAGCATTGTCGCGAAATGCGTTCCGATGCATTTGTGTGCACCCGCACCGAACGGAACGAAGGCAAGACGGTGCGACCTGTCCTCACGCCGTGCTTCGCTGAACCGCTCGGGATCGAATGCGTGCGGGTTCGTCCACAGGCCAGGCCAGTAGTGATTGAGCCACATGACGACCAACGACCATCGTGTCTTTGGGCACGAAGTACCCCTGAATCGATGTGTCCGCCACCGTCTTTTCGGATTGCCCCGGGAACCGGAGCCAGCAGCCGCAGCGATTCGTTGATGACCATCCCGAGCGACCGCATGCGATTGAGCGCATCCAGATCGAGTCGACCGCCGCCAATCTCACTGATGGACTCAGCCCGGACCCGGTCCTGCCACTCCGGATGGAGTGCCAACTGGTACAAGACTGCCGTCGAGGTGGTCGCGCAGGTGTCGGTGGAGGCCATCATGAGAAAGATCAGGTGGTTGACGACGTCGTCGTCGGTGAACTGATTGCCGTCCTCGTCGCGGATGCGGCACAGAGCCGCGAAGAGATCGTCGCCGCCAGAGGCCCGCTTCGCGTGCACTCGGGTGTGGAAATACTGCTCGAGCACGCGCCTGCCTCGCACGCCAGCCGACCAGCGCAGTCCAGGAACCGGAAACCGAACCACAGCCGTGGCGGCGCGCAAACAGTCGGTGAAAGCCTTGGCCATCATCTGGCTTTGTGGGCCGGGTTCGTCGCCCATGAACACGGCAGTCGCAATATCGAGAAGTGTGCGTTTCAGGTAGGGGTAGACGAGCAAGTCATCGCCGGATAGCGCCGCCGCAGCGGCCCGGCCGATCACGTCCATCGAATCCAGGTAGCCGCTCAGGCGCTTCGCGCGTGAATGCTTCCTGCATGATCCGACGATGGAAATGGTGTTCCTCGGCGTCCAGGAACATCAGTCCACCCTTGAAGAAGCGGCCCAAAAAGAACTCAGCACCTTTCTGGGAGAAGGCCTTTTCCCTATTGGCGAACACTTCCTGCGCCGCTTCCGGTCCAAAAGCCAGTACGATCGGCATCCCCAAGCCACGCGACCACGAGATCTCACCGTAGGTTTCTAGCCGACTCTCCATGAACTCCATTTCCGAGCGCCGCCGCTGTGAGGGTGTGACCGAGAATCGGGAGGCCTTTGTCGCCTGGAATCGATTGCAGCCCACTATTCTTCGGCCCGAGCGCGAGGCCGGATGACACGGTATTCCGATTCAGCAGCCTACGAGCCGCTGCCGCCCCAACTCGGCGGGCAAGCCCTGTCGTCCGCCGACGTGCATCGTCGATATAGCTGGCTGGCAGTCATAGTTGCCATCTCCGGTCACCCGCTTTCACGATGACGCCAATTTCCGGCTAGGCCGGTACGACGAGGCAGATCCTAGTCGACGCGCTGATGCCGACTGCCATCAGAACATCCATCATCCGATCCGGCACGATGCGGCGCGCGAGGGTGCTGCTCCACGAGTCGACGCCCACACGGTAGCGGGCCTTTGGGCGCTTGGCCGCCAACGCCTCGGCGACGGCATCGGCGTAGTCCGCGGTCGTGGTCTTGCTTGCCTTGCGCCCGAACCTCATTCATGGTCAGAAATTCGATGAATCGCGCGCGGTAAGCCTCAACGACCTCGGCGGGGGCCACAGCAAGGATCTCGTCTGCGGATTTGCGTGTCTTCTCGCCAGATCGGCGTGCCGACCGCGCCGGGCTGGATGACCGAGACGGACACCCCCAGCGGGCGCAGTTCGCGCCGCAGCGCATCGCTGAGCCCCTCCTTGGCGAACTGGGATGCCGCATACGCTCCGAGATACGGTGGCGCGACGTTACCGACACCGGAGCTGATGTTGACGATCCTGCCCCTGGATGCGCGCAACAACGGAAGGAAGCGCTGCGAGACGGCAAGTGCACCAACGACATTGGTTTCTAGCTGGGTACGCATCACATCCATCGGAACGCATTCCAATGGCGCGCTGATGCAGATGCCGGCGTTGTTCACGACGGCCCACAGTCCGGTGTCGCTACACCAGTCGCTCAACGAGCTGGCCGGCTTGCGCGATGGACGCTGCGTCGGTGACGTCGAGCATCACCGGGATGAGCTCGCCCGTCGAAGGCGACAGCCGGAAAGTTCGGCGGCACTCGATTCGGTTCGCACACCGGCGAATACCCGATAGCCGAGCTCACTGAGGTGGATAGCGGCGGCTCTTCCCAGCCCGCTCGACGCGCCGGTGACAACTACCGACTTCGATCGTGCCGGCGTCACCGTGACGGAACCCATTGCACACCTGGTTCGTTGATCTGGCTTGGTGCACGAGAATGCCCGCGCCGGTGCCTGCCGCGATAAGGAGTCATGCCGCGAGGCAGCCACCAGTTCCAGCGCCCCATTAGACGCATGGCCGCCGGGACCATGACGAGCCTGACGACTGTGGCATCGATTGCGATCGCGATGGCCGTCGCTAACCCCGTCTGCTGTACCGTAACCATCGGAACGGCCAGGAACGCGGCGAATATCGTGACCATCAGCAGCGCCGCCCCTGAAATCAGCGGCGCGGTCTCCACAAGTCCGTAGGTGACGCTCTCGGTATTATCGCCGGTCAGCTCGTAGCGTTCCCGCACGCGGCTCAGCAGGAACACTTCGTAATCGGTGCTGAGGCTGAACAGCACAGCGACAAGCAGGATGGGCACGAAGTTCTGTATCGGCCCAACCGATTCGATCCCGAGCATGACCCGCGAGGAAGCCGTGTTGGAAGACGAGCACGACAGTGCCGACGGCTGCGCCGACGGAGAGTCAGGTTAAGCACGATCGCTTTGCACGGCAACAACAGCGAGCGCAGCGTCAGGACGAGCAGCAGGTAGATGGTCGCAAGCATGATTGCGATGACAATCGGACTGGCATCCGAAATACGTTGGGTGGCTGACAAGTTTACGACGGCGGCCGTACCGCCGACAGATACTTGCCAGCCCGTGCAGCGGTGCGCTTCGCGACAGCGCGAACCTCGCCCAGGAGTGTGTGCGACGTTGGAGTCGCCTGCGCCCTCGTTCGAGAATATGTCGACGGCAATCGTTTTGCGGTCAGCCGACACGAACCGATTGATGATCGTCCTGGAATCCGTCGGCAGAAGCTGGAAATTGGCTGGTTCGATCGCGGCGAACGGATCGGCGGACATCACGGCTGCGCAGGACGGAACCGGCGAGGCTACTCGTGCGACATGGTCCAGCTGCCCGAAGCCAGCGGTCATCGCCGCTAGGCAGTGCGAAATCCTCTGTGCCGGAGAACGGTTGGTCTGCTTCGATAACGACCAGAATTGGTTCGACGGCGTTTTTCCCATACTGCTCTCGACCAGATCGTTGCCCTCGCGCACCGACGAACTCTTCGGCAGAGCGGAAGCGTCGACACTGCCCGTCTGCAGTCCGAGTGCCGGCACCGCGAGGGCAAGAAGAGTGACAGAGGTAAGCCAAGCGCGGCAACCGGTCTGGCCATGACGGTCCGGGCAAACCCGCCCCCAACGGCGGCGGGCCCGTTCCCGGCTGGACGGTAGCCACGGCACACGCCATGCCGCCGCGCGAGCACCGAGCAGGTACAACACCGCGGGAAGGACAATAAGACAAGCGAGGACCGCCACCACGACGACGATGATCGCCGCCACCGCCATCGAACGGATCAATGGCAAGTCGACGATGAGCAGCGTCGTCAATGCGGCGGCGACCGTGGCTCCCGACGCAGCTACGGTGCGTCCGGCGGTTTTCATCGTGTTGCTGAGCGCGGCGCCTCGATCCAGACTGCGTCAGTTCGTCGATGAACCGGCGAATCATGATGAGGGAATAGTCCACGCTGACACCGAGTCCCAGCATCGTGGCGATGCTCTGCGCAACGACAGTCAGTTCGACGACGCCGGCGACCCAGGTGAGTACACCCATCGCGATAACTATCGCGGTCACGCTCACGACCAGCGAGATCAGCGCCGCGGAGACACTGCGATACAGGATCAACAGGATCGCGACCACCAGAGGTAACAAGATCATTTCGATTCGACTGAAGAGCGTCTGCGCCAACCTCATTGATGGCGCCGACTGAGGCCGCCTGCCCCACCAGATGGACGCGCAACCCTGCCGTGTTGAAGTCGGACAACCCGCGTTCGACCTCAGGAAGAACCCGTTTGGCCGTGCCGTCGTCGATACCGAGCTCGAGCGTTGTGAGCGTCGTCCGGGCATCGCGCCCAAGAGACTCATCCCTTTCCGGCCCTGTCAGCGAACGCCAATCGGGGTGACTGCGGATCTGCAGTCGCGGGTCGGAGGTGACCTCCTGGATCACGCCCGCGACGCGCTCGTCGAATTCGGGCGACAGCGCAGCTGAACTTGTCGTCGTGGACCAGCAGCGCGACACTCGACGATCCACGCCCGGTAAATCCGGCGTCCTGCGCCCGCTCCGCGCGTGCCTCTTCTGAGCCCGGCACTGTCCAGCCGCCACCGCTCAGCCGACTACTCAGATGTACCGAGTAGAGCCCGGAGACCACGAGCAGGACCAACACCACCGCGACTATCCAGCCTGCGTACCTGGCAAGCCACCGCGCGAGAACGTCCAATGGAATCACCTCCTTGGAGAGTCGATGGCACCGAGCAGGTTCTGGACGCATCCATCCGCGAAACGCCGGGCGGATCGTTGGGACACCGCTCCGTCGGCGAAACTGAAGTTCCAGAACAGCTCGTCGTGGCTGGTGTTGACAGTTGCGAGGAAATAACTGCTGCTCGGTAGGCCCGCGGTGAACTGAGCGCCGGACAGTCGCCAGTCGCCGATCCGCGCCGCGAAGCCGTAACGACCCACGTTCGAGATGCAGACGTTGACAATGCCGCTACGCTCCATTAGCCCAAAGACCTTGGAACTCTTGGCCACCGACGCGGGACATATAAAGCGCAACGCGAAGAGCACCGCGAGGTGCTGTTCGCGTTGCGTCCGCCGCCGAAGTGACCGATTGATCCGGCGGGCGGTCGACCAGAGGTCACGGTCGCCACCGAAACGCACTATCGATGGCACGGTGGCCACGTAACAACCTGCCTCGTCGGCCGCGATTGGAGGAGTCAGTTCCGCACGGAAGTTGATCGGCGAGCCGATGCAGATTCGTCCCGAAGCTCTTCGCGCCGCAGTAGGCCCTATCGCCATGGCCATCGCGGCGGCGAGCGCGCCGTGCACGGTGACGCCTTCCTCCCGACACCGTCGCATGAGGGTATCGACATGTGTCGAGGTGAGCGTGCGCCTCACGAGCCGGGTCCTACGCCGCGATGGAGCCACCCTCGCCTCCGGTGTGAGCCTGCCAGGCCCGGCCAGCACAGCGGCAAGCTGATCGGCAAGTCCGGTCGCACTGGCGATTGCCCACGGGCGCCGAAAACGCGCGGGAAGTAGATCTTCGGGGGCACCGACGACTGCTCGGGACTCTACGAGGTCATCACCACAGGTCACGGAAAGGCGATCGGCGTGCACAACCAGCCTTTGCAACAACGACAACGCCGTCGTCGCGTCAGCGATGATGTGCGACACCGTAAGGATGAGATCATGAACTTCCTGCGGCGCATCGGAAGAAACGTCGACGATGCGCACCAGTGGCCCGCTTCGCCAGTCAACCGCCGTCGAGAGCTCGTGGTCGTCGACGAGACGCTCCCATTCGGTGTCATCTCCGCGCACAGTGTGGATCGGAATAGTCCGCGACACCGGCACGAACGCGGGGTTTGCCCCGTCATCGTCGGCACGGATGGCCACCCGCAGCAGCGGATATTCTGCCGCGAGGTTGGCCGCTGCCCGCGCCAGCGTCCCGTCGGGAATGTGACCCGTAAGGCGCACGCGGGCAATCACATTGAGCGGCGAAATCTGGTCGGCGATCCAGAACCAACGTTCGGCTGGGCTGAGCGGGCGTTGTACCCGAGGAGTCATCACGACGATACCCCCAGATCGAACCGCATCGGACGGATGATGCGACGCTCGACGATTCGTGTCGGCGCGCAACGCATCCCGAAGTTTCGCACCGCTAGCACCACGGGGATCTTCAACCTGCTCGAGCCGACTCAGTCGACGTGAAGTCCTTACCAGCGTGCGGGTGCGGTCGTGCCGTAGGTCTTCGTAGTGTCGCAGCGCGGCAACGGGATCAGGCACCGAAGCCAGGGTCTTAGCAAGCACATAGCCGTCCTCGATCGCGGAGCTGGCGCCCTGACCAATGCTGGTGAGCATCGGATGCGCCGCGTCGCCGATCAAGCTGACGGGACCGCTGCCCCAACGCTCCAGGAACGGCCGATCCTGCGCCGGCACGCTGACGATCGCGTGTGCCGGTGTTCGTTCGATTACCGCGAGAACTTCGGGGGCCCAGCCGTCAAAGGCTGCGAGTATCTCCGCCTTGCCGCCGCGCCAGTCGCGCGCCTTGGCGACGGGCATGTTCTTCGTTCCCCACCAATAGGCCGTTCTGCGGCCGATGTCGATCAGCCCGAACCGCTGCCCCCTGCCCCAATAGTGGCCACAGTATCCGCGCACCATGCGCGGATGGCTGAACGGTGTTGTGGCAAGCCAGCATACGTAGCCGTACTCGGTCGGTTGGAATTCACCGGAGAGCTTGGCGCGGACGATGGATCGGATGCCGTCCGCGCCGATCAGCACATCGGCGTGCGTCCTTCGGCCGTCGGCGCAGATGACGCTGACCCCGCCATCGCCGATCTTGAAGTCGACGACCTCGGCGCCGTACCGGACCGACAGGTCGCCGGCCGCCTTCTGCAACGTCCGCATCACATCGTTGCGATGGATGCTGACTATCGGATCGCCGAGTTCGCCGGTGATCGACCGAACCGGCAGCGAGCGAATCAACTTGCCAACGGCAGTACGCAGCTCGAAGCATTCCAACGCTTGCCCGCAGTCAGCCGCGGCGAGATCGATACCCAGCGCGCGCAGCACCTTGGTGGCGTTGCTGGCCAAGCCCAACGCCGTTCCAGGAGATCGCTTCTGCGCCGCCGCTTCGTAGATTTCAACGTCGATACCCTTGGCGCGCAGAGCGATACCCGCGGTCGACGCCACCGATCCCCGCACCCACGATCAATACTTTCGGCGTGTTCATTTCATCGCCGCTTCCAGTTTTGCCGCGACATCGGCGATGTTGGGTTCGGACATCATCGACAGGTGGTCGCCGGGCACGTCGATCACCGTTAAACTGCGGGGCGCCAACCGCTCCCAGCCGTTGGTTGGGCTAGTGAACCTGCTGCCGACGACACGATGGACATGTGCAGCGACCGCCGGCAATTGCTCGGTTGACCGCAGCAGCGTGATATCGCGATCCAACACTTCGTGGCGATAATTCAGCACTGCTTCGGAGTTGACGTGGAATATCTCGTAGAGCCTTCGGATCAATTTGGGCGAGCTATCGGCGGGAACGATTCTGGCCTCGATCGCGTGGCGGAGGATCGAGTCGAACAACCCGTCACGATCCACCCCGCTGTAGCCGAGGGCTGGCAGTGTCGCCTTCGTTCCGCACCGCATGCCACAGCAGCTCAGCGAAAAACCAGGTGATCAGGTCACTCTCGGCGATAACAGCGCGGGGGTCGTCAGTCGAGTGCGATCGTGTCGAGCAGGATCAGACGCGCCAGTTCCTCGTCGGCCAGCTGCCGCGCCATCTCAACTGCGACGTAGCCGCCGAAGGACCATCCACCGACGTTGTACGGCCCTTCGGGGCGCACCCTACGAATCGCCGCGATGTACGACACGGCCAAGTCGCTCATCGTGCGAAGCGGTGTTGATCCGGGCTCAACACCTGCCGCCTGCAACGCATAGACCGGCAGATCGGCCGGAAGGTGCTTGACAAGATTTAGGTAGCACAGGACATTTCCGCCGATCGGGTGAACGAGAAATATTGGGGGACGATCACCGGTAGCTGCGCAACGCGACGAGCGGATCGAACGCCCAGGACCGACCGCCCGTCGTCATCACCCGGGCAAGATCGGCTGCGGTCGGAGCAGCGACGAACGTGTCGAGCGGGATGTCAACACCCCAGTTGCGCGCGATCGCCATGACGACCCGCATCGCACCGATCGACGTGCCACCTGCGTCGAAGAAGTTGGTGTCCGCACCAAAGCTGCTAGCGCCTGCGAACTCCGCCATGATGTCCGCGATCGCCTGTTCGTTTTCGTTGCGCGGCGCGGTGCCTGTCGATGACACTGGCGTGGTCCGACAAGGGCAGTTCACTCAGCAACTTGTCGTCGCGTTTGCCGCTGGGCGTGAGCGGGAGTTCATCGAGCCAGACGAAGCGTTCCGGAATCATGTGCTCGGGTAGCAGGCTGCGCAGCCGCGCTCGCATCACGCCGGCATCGACTCCGTCGCTGTCGCCGACGAGGTAGGCCACTAGGACTGAATCGCTCGTGTCTCGCCGGCGGGCAACGACCGCAGCGGCGCGGATCGCCTTGCCGCACAAGCACTTGATCGCGAGCTCGACCTCGGCGCATTCGACGCGAAAGCCGCGTACTTTCACTTGAGTGTCGACGCGCCCGAGGCAGACGATGTTGCCGCTGGGTAGTTCGTCGGCCGAGGTCCCCCGTGCGGTACATCGTGGCGGGTGGGTCACCGACCTCGACGAATCGCTCGGCGGTGAGATCGGCGCGTCCGTCGTAACCCATTGCGAGGCAACGCCCGCCGATATAGATCTCGCCTTTCAATCCCGGCGGCAGCGGACGCAGGTCTGGTCCCAGCACCGCGAGCGCCGCGCCGTCGATCGCGGTGCCGATCGGCGGCAGCATCGGGAAGTTCTCCGGCGCAGCCGGTCATCGGGTAGCTGGCCGCCACGTGGGTTTCGGTCGGGCCGTATTGGTTCTCCAGCAGCACACCAGGTAGGCCGGTCGCACAACCGGCGGATCTCCGGCGTTACTCGGAGTTGTTCGCCCGACGAGATCAGCACTCGCAGCGACACAGGCCATGTGCAGGTGGAAGAAGCGGCCTCGGCGAGCGCCTGCAATGCGACGAACGGAAGGAACACGCGCGAGACACCCTCGGCGGCCAAGAGGCGCACCAGCGCGGCCGGATCCTTGCGCTGCGCTCTCGGACAACAACCGTAATGTGCCGCCACCGCACAGCGTCGAGAAGATCTCCTGGAACGATACGTCGAACGACAGCGGTGCGAACTGCAGCGTCGAGCCGCCGACCGCACCGGACGGCTGCCGGTTCTGCCATGCGATCAGATTGGCCAGTGCACGGTGCGGCATCGTGACGCCCTTGGGTTCGCCCGTCGAACCGGATGTGAAGAGGACGTAGGCCGCACTGTCTTGGTCGATTGCCGGCAATATCGTTGTCGCAGGTGCTTCCAGCAGTGCTCGAACTTCGGCGATCTCGGAAATGACACGGAACGGTCTGGACGCGATTGATCATGGCGTCGATCCGCGTCCGTGGGTAGCTCACGTCCAGCGGCACAACCGCCGCGCCTGCCCTCAGAACGCCGAGTACGGTCGCGATCAATTCCGGCGAACGGTCCAGCATCACGCCGATGCGCGCTCCCGGCGGCATACCGGCAGCGAGCAAACCAGCGGCGATTCGTTCTGCGCGCGATCTAATTCGGCGTAGGTCCAGCTCGCGCTGTCGGCGATCAGCGCGATCGCCGTCGGGTTGACCGCGGCCTGCTCGGCGACGAGCTGCGTCACGTCACGAGCGGTCAACTCGTCGGAGCGCGGATCGAGGGCACGCTCGGGTGCACGCACAATCGCCGCCAGCACACGCATGAACACATTCGCGTATTCGCGTGCTTGTGTGGCCGTGACGGCCTACCGGATCGCCGTTGACGCGTATGAACAGCCGTCCGGTGCGCGGATCGATGCCCGCGGTCGCGAGCAGCGCGAAGTTCGTCCGCTCGGATACCTCGAAGTCGAGCAACTCGACCCCGGTGGCACGAGCCAAGTCGGCAAAAAGGTGATAGTTGACGAAGTTGAATGCCGTGTCGAACAGTGGACGTCCTGCGTCAGATTGCATCGCCTGCAACGGGTAACGCCGATAGCGATGGTTCGTGCGCTCCAGTCGGGCAATGTGTTCGACGGCATCCACGCATGTCGACGGTGTCTTGTCGAGCCGAATGGGAATCGTGTTAAGAAACAGACCGGCGGCCAACTCGGCACCGGTCACGCCGGGACGCCCGTGAGTGATGAGCCCCGTCGTCACATCTGTCTCACCCGTAAGCCTTTGTCAAGGTAACGCAATGCGCGGTGAGCAGCAACGATTTCATCGGCACACCACGTGACGTTGCGAGTTGCCGCGCGCCATCCTGCAGCCACCGCGGGATCACGACCGTCACCGTTGGATCGACGGTCGCCGGCGCTTCATGCGCGACATGGGACTCCAGCGACGTGGCGCCCCGATCCTGCCAGGGTATGACGCCAGAACTCCTGCACAGCAGAGCTCTCGAGCGCCTGCCTCTCTAGACGCACGTATTCGCTGAGTATGTGCGTCGCGGGAGGTTCAGTGTCGATATGGGGGACGTCGATACCGAGGCGGAACAGGTAGTCCTGCAGGAGCTCGCGGATCAGGTTCGCAACACTCCAGCCGTCCAGGATTGCGTGATGAAACGCGAGGACCAGATCCACACACTCGCCCCGCACGAACGCGCACAGACTATAGAGCGGCCCGCAATCGAAGTCGTACCGCTGCGTGTGGCGGGCAGCCATGTATTCCTGGACCTCGGCGTCGCCTGCCCCGGTCACGACGTCGAACGCTCGTACCACCCGTGCTCTGACTACCTGTAGTGGCACGGAATGCTGACTCAGCTCGAACGACGACCGTAGCGCGGGATGCCGAGCGATCAGCCGATCGAAAGCGTCGGTGAACTCCTCTTCCCGCCACGGCATGGCCACGCGGTAACGGAAGACGTCCTTGTACATCGTCGATTCGGCACGCTCGATGCTGTGGAAAAGCATTCCGAGTTGCAACGCAGTCGCGGGGAACGCGTCCTCGGCATCGTGCATCGACGCGCGGTCGATGAGAGGGAGCAATGCGAACGCATCCGTGACGCCTTCCTGCTCCGGCGCCTGACACGAAATCGACTCGGCCAGTTCGGCGACCGTGGGTCGGTCGAACAATTCCTCGATGTCGAACCCGATGCCACGCTTCTCTGCCTCGCTGCGCACGGCGAGGGCAAGTATCGAATCTCCGCCAACGGTGAAGAAATTGTCATGCACACCGACGGAGTCCACGCCTAGCACCGAGGCGAAGACATCCGTCAGCGCTGCCTCGGCCCGAGTACGCGGGTCGACGGAGGAGCGATCCCGCGTACCCGGCCCGGGCAGCGCACGACGATCCACCTTGCCGCTCGCCGTGAGAGGGAGCGCGTTCAATTCGACGAAGCTGGTGGGAATCATGTACGCGGGCAACCGTTGCGCCAGGTGACCGCGGAGTTGCTCGAGGGAGACGAAATCTCCGACGAAATAGCCGATCAGGTGGGTGCCGTGGGTGCCGCGATTGTTTGGGGGCTCGGCCACCACGGTCGCCGATCGCACACCCGGACACGACTCCATCGCGCCCTGAACCTCGGCGGGGCTCACCCGGTTGCCGCGGATCTTGACCTCATCGTCGATGCGGCCCAGAAACTCGAGGTTACCGTCCACACGCCATCGGGCGAAGTCGCCCGTCCGGTACCGTCGGCCGCCCGGCACGCATTGATCATGGGCGAAGGATGCCGCCGTCAAGTCGGGACGGCCGCGATAGCCGCGGGCCAGACCCACCCCCGCGATGTTCAATTCGCCCGGCACCCCCACCGGGCACGGGTTTCCGCGCTCGTCGAGAACAAGCAATGTTGTGTTGTCGATCGGCTTTCCGATCGGGACCACATCGACCGGCCCGGCCGAAGGGCAGTCGAAGTAGCTGACGTCCACCGTCGCCTCGGTCGGCCCATAGAGGTTCACCAACCGCGGAACGCAGATCGGATCGAATATGCGGTTGAACCGCTCGACCAGCGCCGGGGTCAGCGCCTCCCCACTGCAGAACACCGTATGCAATGACGCGAGCCGGTGAATCGAATCAGGTTGCGCCTCTGTTTGATCCAAGAATGGGCCAAGCATCGACGGCACGAAATGCATCACCGTGACCCGATGTCGCTCCACTGCAGAGGCAATCTTCCGCGGATCGCGATGGCCACCCGGCTCGAGCAGCGCAACGCTCGCGCCCGCCATCGCCCACCACAACAACTCCCATGCGGAGACATCGAACGTCACCGGCGTCTTCTGCAGGATCACGTCGTTCGGGCCGAGTGGATACCGCCGCTGCATCCACCGCAGTCGGTTCGCCAGCGACCGGTGCTCGACCTCCACGCCCTTGGGTTGGCCGGTCGATCCCGACGTGTATATGACGTAAGCCAAGTCGTCGGGACAGACCACCGGCTCGACGGGATCTCCCCCGTAGATGCTCGGCTCGACGCGCGCGACACCGAGTTCATCGGCCAGTGGGCCGTACTCGGTTCCGGCCACCACGACACGGGCTCCGCTGTCTTCAATGATCGTACGGATGCGCAGCGAGGGATACTCCGGGTCAATCGGCACGTATGCCCCACCCGCGCGCAGGATTCCGTGGATTGCAACGACAAGTTCCAGCGACCGGGGCACGATTACCGCGACACCCTCATCACGCTCAACACCCCTGGCGCGCAGCACTTCTGCCATGTGATTCACGGCGGCGTCAAACTCCGAATAGCGAAGAGCTCCGCCCTGTGACACCACCGCGGTACGTTCGCCGGGTATGTTCGCGGGCAATCGGTCCACCGTCACGCTCTGCCCGGAGATCAAGCATCAATCGGCGCCCCGGAGGAGAACGTATCCAGCTCGGTCCGATCCGCGTCGGACAGCATGTCGATTCCGCTGACCGGCACGTCGCCCGCGTCGAGCGCGCGGTCGATCAAGTTCGATACGTGACGCAATGCGTCGGTGAACCGATAGTTCGCGTCGAACACGTCGTCGGCGTAAAACAGGTCCACCTCAAGCGAACCGTCCCGATCGTGGTCGCGAACTGCGATGTTGACCGCATCGAGTGAGTACCCCGACGCCAGCACGCCCGTGTTCTTCCATAACTCTTGCGTGCTTTCGTCGTCAGGAATCGTTTGATAAGAGTATGTGACGTCGAACAGCGTCGAAGACGCCCCAGCTCGTTCCTGCACCGCCGTGACCATGTCCCCATAAGAGAATCGCTGCCGCGCCTGTAGTTCCCACACCTGCGTCGTGATCCGGTTGGCGAGTTCGGACATCGACAAGGCATCGTCGACGGGGATTCGCAGCGGCAGCATGTTGACCGTGCAGCCGACCGTGCGTAGTTCGGAATCCGTTGACCGGTTGAGGAACGGGACCCCGATGATGATGTCGCGTCCTCGGTGTATTCGGCGCAGGTACTCGCCGATGGCGGCGGCGGTAAAAGCGAAGATTGACTGGCCAGTGTCTCTAATACGTTGGGCCCTTTCGGGATTGACGCGCAACGTGTCATGGTGCCGGTGGCGGGTGCGCACCGATCCATGTCGGGCGAACAGCGCAGGCTCAACGTCGCCGAATGCTCCGACGAAGTACTCGCGATCAGCCAGCCAGTCCGGCGAGTTTCGGTATTCGCGCTCGGTGCGTACGAAGTCCAGGTAGCTCGGCATGGAAACGTCGTCGGCGATAGCGGTGGATATCCCCGACTCGTATTCGTGATAGAGCTGGCTCATTGCGAGATGGACGCTCCATCCGTCCCCCACGGCGTGATGGAAGCACCCATAGATCAGGAATGAATCGGTCCGATCGACGAGGACGGCGACGCGTGTAAGTGGGCCATCGAGGGGAAGCACGTGCTCACCCGCCTCGTCGATCCAGCGCCTGCACGACTCCTCAGGGTCCACGTCACCGGTGAAGTCGACGTACTCGAGCTCTGGCAGCTCGATTCCGACGCGCTGTGCAAAGTCTCCGTCGCGGAACTCAATACGCAATCGCAACGCATCGTTTCGCAGATATGTTCGCCGCAGGCACTCACGCATCCGCCCTACATTCACCGTGCCATCCAGGCGGGCGTAGGCGACCGCCTGCGCGATCGGCAGGTCTGGATAGCGTGCGCTGACAGCGACGATGTCGCGTTGATAGCCGGTCAACGGCCAGTATTCCCTGTGGACCCGGTCGCGTACTTCGTCCGCACCGGCCGCGCCATGGGCAGAAGCCCCGTCGGTGTCGAGAGCACCGACCAGGTACCGGGCCAACGCCGTCGGCGTCGGATGATCGAAGACGGCCCTTACAGGCACCTTCAAACCAGTCGCTGACTTAAGCCGGTTCCGGAACTCGACCGCGCCCAGTGAATCGAAGCCGAGCTCCCTGAACTGCTGATCCGAGCCGACAGCGTCCACGGAGTCGTGCCCAAGCACGGCGGCCGCGTGCGAACGCACGACGCCGAGCAGTTCGTGTTCTTGTCCGGGCTTGCCCATCACCGAGAGCCGCTTTCGGAGATCAGACGGAGATTCGACTGCGGTGTCGGAATCTGCAGTGCGCCGTGCCGCACGGATCAGGCCACGGAACACCGGGGGCAGGCCCGTGACCGCTGTATCTGACCGGATGGCGGCGAGGTCGAGTTGCGCAGGCATGACGAACGTGCGCGCCTGGCACAGCGCGGCATCGAACAGTGCGAGTCCGTCCGCCGACGACATCGGGATGAATCCGCTTCGGACCATGCGGGCGCGATCGCGCTCGTCGAGATGGCCTGTCATCCCGCTGCCTTGCCCCCACCATCCCCATGCGACGGAGACACCCGGCAGACCCTGGTGTCGGCGATTCTGTGCGAGCGCATCGAGAAATGCATTCGCGGCCGCGTAGTTGGCCTGACCGCGTGAACCGAGAACACTGGCTGCAGACGAGAACAACACGAACGCCGACAAGTCCGCAGCTGCGGTGAGTTCGTGCAGGTTCCACGCACCGTCGATCTTCGGCCGCAGCACCGAGTCGAGGCGGCGGGGCGTCTGCGCTGAGAACACGGCGTCGTCGAGCACCCCGGCGGCATGGATGACAGCTGTCAACGGATGCTTGACGGGTACTTCGGCCAGGAGTCGCTGCAACGCCCCTTTGTCCGCCGCGTCGCACGACACGATGCGGACAGCCGCACCGAGCTCGGTGAGCTCGGCTTGGATGGCGGCGGCACCGTCGGCCGCACGGCCCTTGCGGCTGATGAGCAGCAGGTGGCGAGCACCGTGACGGGTGACCAGATGCCGCGCCAGGAGCGTCCCGAGCACGCCGGTACCGCCCGTGATCAGCACCGTGCCTTCTGGGTCGAGCGGCCTGGGGACGGTGAGTACCAGTTTGCCGACATGGCCGGCACGTGAGAGCAATCGATACGCGTCCGACACTTGTCTGATGTCCCAAAAACGCACCGGAAGGGGACGCAGCTCGCCGGTCTCGAACAACGTCACCAGCTCGCCAAGTATCTCCTGCGCACGATCGGGACCGGCTTCGAGGAGATCGAACGCTCGATACTGAACACCCGGATGCCGCGTGGCCACTGCGCCGGGGTCTCGGATATCTGACTTGCCCATCTCGATGAATCGCCCACCGCGCGGCAATAGTCGCAGCGATGCATCGACGAATTCTCCTTTCAGGCAATCGAGTACGACATCCATACCCGCCCCATCGGTTACCGCGGAGAACTTCTGCTCGAACTCGGCCGTGCGCGTGTTCGCGATGTGGTCGTCGTCGAATCCCATGCTGCGCAGGGTGTCCCATTTTCCCGGGCTGGCAGTCGCAAATACCTCCAGGCCCCAGTGCCGAGCCAACTGCACCGCAGCCATGCCAACCCCGCCGGTGGCGGCATGCACCAGCACCCGCTCGCCCGCTCTCACGCGGGCCAGGTCTGCGAATGCGTAGTACGCGGTGAGGAAAACCGCGGGGACCGCCGCTGCCTGTGCGTAAGACCACCCCGATGGGATGTGCGCGATCGTCCGGTGATCGGCGACGACAACAGGTCCCGCGCCTTCGAACAGGCCCATCACTCGATCACCGCGGGCGAATCCGAGCACATCGTCAGCGACCTCGAGCACGATGCCGGAGCCTTCGCTGCCGACGTCGGCCGCTGGGTCGGGATATAGCCCCAGGGTTATCAGGACATCGCGGAAGTTCACGCCGGTGCACCGCACACCAATACGTATCTCGCCGTGCTTCAGGCGACGATTCGATTCGGGCCAGGGACGAAGGTGCATGTTTCCCGTGTCCAGTGTGCCGTTTCCGAGGGTGGCAAGCCGCCAGTTGCCCGTCTCGACGAGTTCAGCGCCGGTGAGCCGGTCGGCGCGCACTAGCCGAGGCGCAAAGCACACGCCATCACGGACGGCAAGTTGCGATTCGTCACGGCTGACCATTTCGGCGACCGCTAAGTCGGCGCTTGCCCAGTCATCGACGTCGGCCAACAAGATGCGCCCCGGGTTCTCGCTCTGCGCGCTCCGCAACAACCCCCACACCGCGGCCTGACCGAGATCGATGACATCTTCGGATGCGTCGACTGCGGCTGCCCCGCGGGTGAGCACCGCCAGACGCGTGTTGTCGTCCTCGCTATCGCTCGACAGCCAGTTCCGCACCTCGTCCAGCACATGCGCCAGCGTTCTGCGCGTGCCGTCTGCGACCGCGGCGTTTTCCGAAACTGTTGTCGGACAGCGCAATACCTTGACGTTGTCGGTGACGGCGCCCCCGCTGCCCGTGGATGGCGCGAGAGCCAGCCAATCCAACCCGTACAAAGCGTCATCCGCGGCAGCGCTCAGCCGCAACTGGCTGGACGAAACACCCTGCAGGGCCAGCGACTCGACCCGACCAACAACCGCTCCGGAGGTGTCCATGAGATTGACGGCAACCGTGTCGTCGCCGACGAGCGTGATCCGCGCGCGTAGCCGGGTTGCGCCCACGGCATGCAGCGACACGCCCTCCCATTCGAACGGCAACCTGGTCAGCTCCGATTCCGCGAGGATGCCGCCGACAGCGATGCCGTGCAGGATCGCATCAAGCAGCACCGGGTGCAGACTGAACCGACTCGCGTCGGCCCTTAGCTGCTCCGGCAACGCCGCCTCCACGAACACCTCGGCGTCGCGGCGCCACGCTGAGCACAGCCCGCGGAATGCCGAACCGTATTCGTATCCGCGCGCGGCCAGCATCGGGTAGACCTGCGCAACGTCGACCGGTTCCGCGCCCTCCGGGGGCCAGTGTTCGAAAACCTCGTTGGGGGTGACATCCGGGGTGGAGGAAAGGACGCCTTCGGCGTGGCGGGTCCACGCCAGGTCGGCACCATCGCGGTCGATCCTCGAGTAGATCCGGACCGGACGTTCGCCTGACCCGCGCCACGCGCCCACGACGACTTGCACTGCTACCCCGCCGTGTTCACCGACGATCATCGGGGCGTGCAGCACGAGTTGGTCTACACGCGGACACCCCGCGTGATCGCCCGCGTGTAGCGCCAACTCCACCATCACCGCGCCCGGCACGAGCACAACCCCGTTCACTTTGTGGTCGGCCAGCCACGGATGGGACGCGAGCGACAACCGTCCGGTGAGGATGATCTCGCCCGATTGTGCCTGTGCCACTACCGCGCCGAGCAGAGGGTGCTCTGCGGCGGTGATGCCCAGATTGCGCGTGTCGATGAAGCCGGGCGCGGGATCCATCCAGTAGCGCCTCTGTTCGAAGGCGTACGTGGGCAGGTCGATGCGACACGCGTCGGTATCGTCGAAAACAGTCGCAAAGTTCGGCGTTTTCCCGCCTACGTGGGCCTCGGCAGCGGACAACAGGAATCGGCGCATGCCGCCTTCGTTGCGTCGAAGCGTCCCGACCACGCTGTGGGCGTCTCCGTCGTCCTCCAGAGATTCCTGGATACCGACGGTGAGAACCGGATGCGGACTGGACTCGATGAACGTTCGATAGCCGTGTTCGTACGCCCACCGGACAGCCTGTTCGAACAACACCGGTTGCCGCAAATTGGCGAACCAGTAGTCGCCGTCGAGTATGGACGTGTCCAGTCCGGCGCCGGTGACCGCGGAGATGAATGCGATGTCGGCGGTTAGCGGCTGCAGTCCTGACAGCGACTCCCGCAGCGTATCCCGCAATACCTCGACCTGAGCCGAGTGCGACGCGTAATCGACGGGGATCCGTGTGACCGGCAGATCATCGCGCACGCACTCGGCGATGAGCTCGTCCAACTCCGCCGCACTGCCCGTGACGACGGTCGAAGAAGGACCGTTCTGCGCAGCAACGGAAATCGATTGAGCCCATGGTTCGATGAGCGCGTGAACCCGTTCGGCGGGCAGCGGGATCGAGACCATGCCACCGATTCCCGCGATTGCGCTGATCGCCCTGCTGCGCAACGCGACCACCTTCGCGGCGTCTCGCAACGAGAGGGCGCCTGCGACGTAGGCCGCTGCGATCTCGCCCTGTGAATGGCCGAGGACGGCGTCCGGCTCGATTCCCAGCGCCCGCCATTGCGCGGCCAGCGACACCATCACCGCGAACAGGACGGGCTGCACCACATCGACACGGTCGAGGTCCGGAGAATCGGCGTCGCCGCGCACGGCTGCGAGCAGCGACCAGCCGGTGAACTCAGCGAAAGCGGCGTCACAGCGCCGCATCTGATCGGCGAACGCCGGCGCGGTATCCAGCAGTTCGACGGCCATGCCCGTCCACTGCGATCCCTGACCGGGGAAAACGAAGACGGTTCTTCCCTTGGCAGCGGTCTTACCAGTCACCACATTTGGTGCAGGCGCGGAGGAGGCGATGGCCGCCAGCCCGCTCAACAACTCGTCACGTTCGGATCCGACCGCAACCGCGCGGTGGTCGAACGACGCCCGGGTGGTGACCAGTGAGTACGCCACGTCGTTCGGATCCAATTCGGCGTTCTGTTCGACGAACTGCCGCAGTCGGGCCGCCTGCTCGGCCAGTGTTGACTTCGACTTCGCGGACAACACCCACGGCATCATCGGCGGACGCTTGCGAGCCGGCGTCGCGGTCGCCACCTCTGGGGGCGCCTGCTCGAGTACCAGATGGGCGTTTGTTCCGCTGATACCGAACGCCGACACGCCTGCGCGCCGAGGGTGGTCGGCACGGTCGGGCCACAGACGAGCGCCGCTCACCACCTCGATGGTGCCGCACGACCAATCCACGTGCGGTGTAGGCGAATCCAGATGCAGTGTCGCAGGCACCACCCCGTGCCGGATGGACTCGACGGCCTTGATCACCCCGGCGACGCCGGCGGCGTACTGCGCATGACCGATGTTCGACTTGACCGACCCGACCAGCAGTGGCCGTGCCGCCGAGTGGGCTTTGCCGTATGTCGCCTGCAACGCTTCGGCTTCGATCGGGTCGCCGACCCTCGTGCCAGTGCCGTGCGCCTCGACCACGTCGACGTCACCCGCACTCAGATCCGCATCCAACAGCGCCTGCCGAATCACCCGCTGCTGCGCAGGACCGCTTGGGGCGGACAGCACATCGGAGGCTCCGTCCTGTCCGAGGGCGCTGCCTCGGATCAGCGCAAGCACCGGGTAACCGAGGCTGCGCGCGTGCGACAGCTTGGCAAGCACCAGCACGCCGGCACCCTCGGAAACGCCGAACCCGTCCGCCGCCGCAGCGAATGGCTTGCATCGGCCATCTTCGGACAACGCGCGCTGCCGGGCGAAACCGACGTAGATGCTCGGTGAGCACACGACGGTTACACCGCCCGTCAGCGCCAACGCACATTCACCCGACCGCAGCGATTTGATCGCGAGATGCACCGCAACCAGAGACGAGGAGCATGCGGTGTCGACCGTCACCGCCGGGCCGTGGAGTCCAAGCGTGTAGGCCACTCGACCCGACGCCACGCTGGGCGTGGTACCAGTCGTCAGATAACCCGCAAATCCCTTCGCGTCTTCGTAGATGCGCGGGCCGTACTCCTGCCCGCCCAGGCCGATGAACACCCCGGTGTCACTGCCGTGCAGCGTGGTCGGGTCGATCATTGCTCGCTCCAGCGCCTCCCACGTCACCTCGAGCAGCAGCCGCTGTTGCGGGTCCATGGCGTGGGCTTCGCGGGGAGCGATCCCGAAAAACGCCGGGTCGAAATCGCCTGCAGTGTCCACAAATGCGCCGGTGCGGACGTATGTGGCACCCGGCGCCTCGGGGTCGGGCCCCAGCAGCGCCTCGAGGTTCCAGCCGCGGCCGGTAGGAAAATCCGAGACCGCGTCCCGTTCCTCGGACAGCAACTGCCACAAGTCATCCGGCGAGTTGACACCCCCCGGGAAGCGACAGCCCATCCCGAGAATGGCGATCGGCTCGCTGGGCTCATGCCCGTCTTCGGCGCGCAGCCCGTTTTCAGTGTCCATTTCTCACCGGCCTTTCGTCGGTCATGCACGATCGTGTCGGGTCGAGACGAGCCGCTATCGCATCGCCGGCGATCGGGACGGACTGCTCGGAGTCCTGGTGTCGCCTACGAGATGAGCGACTATGGCGTTGTCGTAGCTGGCCTTTCGGGCTCAGAGACTTCTCCGCAACGTGGATGAAGCAGTCCGGCTCGTTCGCCTGGTAGCTCACCTGGAAGTCGCCGTACGTCGACATTGACACTCCTCGTAGCCCTGTGCCCACACGGCGGCTACGCGGCGTACTTCCTCATCGGAACCCCTGACTTGCTGAATGACGCGCAAGGCAGGGTCGTAATGCGTGGCAACCCAGCCGACGCCGCGTTCGCAGTCGACGCGCAGCAGGGTGCCGTCCTTGGCCCATGCGTGACCGGTCGCGTGCGAAGCGATCATCGTCGCCAAGCCGCCGCGACCGTCGAAGTTTGCGGTACTCATAGGGGGGTCTCCTTCTCTGTCATCGCAGGGGATCGCCACGGCGCCGGCTCAATTCCTCGATGCAATCGTCGCTCGCCCCCATCCGGACGAGCGCAGTAGCGCCCTACTGCAATCTCGCCAAGTTTGGCCTCGGACTACTTAGTCCCGATCTCGAGCACCCGCTGTCTACCTGTCGGCACGGTCTGGTAGTCAGCATCGTTGGGCCACAATGCGATTGGGGAAAACGTAGGGATATGACGGGGGGTGGAGTTTGTGGCGCCGGCGAGCGCGGTGATGCTCTCCGAGTGCACCACGCGTTGAATCGAGCACGCATCGTGCCTCTTATCGGGGCAGTCGAGCCTGTAAACGCGAACAGCTTCACGGCCTGCGACGCCATCGGGGCCTTCGGATCCAGCATTGCCACCATAAGGCCATCACCACGAGGGCTGTCTCGCGGATCGAAGCCGTCATACGCGTGGCGGCACGCCGCAACTCCCCGAAAGGGGTCGCCGCCGCCCGAACGCCATCGATGTTCTGTGCATTGACCATCGTCGTTGCCCCCTTCATGGCATTACGGAACGATGGCTGGTCGTCGTCCGAGTTCCGCAATAGAACCGTCGCTCCACTGTGGCGTGACGAGCTCAGTAGCGCGCCACTGCAATATGGCCTTGCTTGGCGCGGTACTACTTAGATGTGGTCACGAGCTCCACTCACGTCAACTGGCTCGTAGCACCTCGACGGTTTCCAACCGTCGTGAATGGATGACGGGATATACCGCAGCCACCAGGACGAGAATAAATACCGCTCCCACCCCGGTCCGCAACGCCAGGGGCAGCACGCCCCAGTCGATCTTGATGCCGTAGTAAACGGGTGAGCCCAGCGACCAGAGATAGGTGAGGCCCACCCCGCCGAGCACCGCCATGCCGGCGACGAGCGCGCCGAGCACGCCGGCGTTGGCGATGATCACGGCCTGTTCTTGCCCGGAGGTCATCCCGATCGCCCGCAATGCGGCCCGCTCACGCTTGCGCTGTACCAGTCCGAGCACGAACACGTTCAGCACACTCAAGCCGGCGGCTGCCATCACGATGTATCCCGAGATCGTGAACGGCTCCAAGAATCGGATGATCCCGGTGGTGGCCTCCGAGCGCCACTGCTGGTTGTCGTACACCCGCAATCCGGCGCCGAGGTCGAGGAAGTCGTCACGGTGAGCGGTCGCGTCGGCGGGGGAGGGATAGGCCACCGCGATCTGGTCGCGCACGGCGGCCCAATCCGCACGCGCCAATCTGTCCGAGACCAGCACGATGTCGCCTACTGCGGCGTCGTTCACCATCTGTGGATGAAAGGTTCCAGCGACCCGGTACTGCCTCGGCCCTGCAACGGTGGGCAGCTCGACGGTGCCCCCCTCCGCGACGCCGAGCCGGCTGGCGGCAATCTCGCTCAGGCCGATCTCCCCGTCCCGCAGCCCCGGCCAGAACTCGTCACCTGAATCGGTCGGCTGATACAGCGCCGTGCTGTACCAATCTCCCGGTGTGACGCCGACGACCAACCGCGACAGCGTCCCAGACCCGATCGTCGATCGCCAGCGTGACGTCACGCTGCGCCCGTCGGCGGCGCCGGCCACCAGCTCGAACGTGGTGTCGGCGATCTGGCCATCCCGCTGATCGAGCACTGACTGGGCGGCGATCAACAAGGAGGCGGGCAGCCGGTCGGCCTTCTCTTCCGCGATCTGCGTGGTGCCGAGCAGTTGCATGCTGTGTGAGCTGATGGCCGAGCTGGCGCCCTGGGCAAGTAGCGCGGCCGAGAGTGCGAACAGTACGGCATAGCGCCGCACGTCGGCTCCCAACAGACGCCCGGCGGCGGGACGCGCGATCGTCAGCAGACTGATCGCCAGCCCCGCGCCGCGCGGGGCTATCCACGCCGTCACCAACACCACCCCGCACAACCCCACCGTCATGCCGTAGATGCCCACGTTCAGCGGCAGTGACCCGCGCTCGAAGATCTTCAACACGACGACCGCGGCCACCATCGCGGCCGCCCCGGCGACCAGCGGCCACATCGGGATCGTCCTGGCGCGCTGCACCCCGCCGATGCTCGCCATCGACGCCAACGGTCCCTCGCGGACCAACCTGAGGGCAGGCCCGATCATCGCGAGGATGCCCGAGACGGCCCCCGCGACGGCTCCGATCACAATCAAGCTCGGCGTGAAGTGCGCGGCAATCGTGCCGCCGGAACCGGCCAGCATGGACTGCCCGAACCGGTCCACCAGATATGTCCCGAGCAGGAACCCCGGGGGAACGCCCACCAGTCCCCCGAGAACACCCACCACGGCCCCCTCGCCCAACATCCCGCTGAACAACCCGAGCGGCTTGGCGCCGATCGCGCCGATGGTCCCCATCACCGCCCGCCGGTCCTCGACGGCCAACAGGATGGTGTTCACGGCGATGAGCAAGCCGATCAGGACGCCGGCCAGAACAGTCAGGTTGAAACTCTGCGTAGCGTTCTCGAACACGGCCGGCAGGTGCGGCCGGGGCGGCCCAGCCGTTGCCACACCGGCGATGACGCGGTCAATGTCGGCCGCGATCTCGGCGCCCCGTCTCGGCAGCACGAACGCGGCCGTGGCGTACCCGGGCGAGCCGAGCAGGCTCGCGGCGATGTCCCCGGAGGGGGCTAACAGCACATAACCGTCGTTGATGCCCTCGACGCGGTCGAACTCCGGAAACGTCCAACCCAGGTGCGCCGAACCTGGAGGCAGGCCCGGGATGCGCAACTCATCACCGAGCTGGAGGCCATGCCGCTGGGCGATGACCGTCGCCATCTGCAGCGGCACCCCGGGGCCGGCTGCGGGCATGACGGCGCGGGCGCGCTGTTCGCAGTTGAACGAGCCGACCAGCAGCTCGATCTGGCACGACCCGCCGAGCAGAAAGAACCCGTGCGTGCCGCCGGCGACGTCCACGGGCGTCAAACCGGCGACGACCGGAATGACGGCCTGAGCCCCTGTCACCTCGGCGCGCAGACGGTCGACTGTCTCGATCGGCAACCGGCCGCTGACGTCCGGGGTAACCTCTACCACCCCACTGTCGGCGGCGTGGCTGAGCGACGGGCCGAATGCGTCGAACGGGCGAGTGAGCTCGGATTTGAGTATCAACGTCCCAAGCACCACCGTCACCCCCACCGCGACGCCGATCACGCTGAGCAGTGTCCGGCGCCAGTCGGCGACCAACGCGGCGAGGTGGATCCGCCGGAAAGACAGCCATCCGGCGCGCAGCCGTTGCATCACCGCTCCGCGATGGGCAGGGCGGCGTCGATCGCGCACGCACGCCCGTCGACAAGGTGCACCTTGCGGGAGCCGTAGCGCGCCGCGGCCTGGTCGTGTGTCACCAAGACGACCGCCGCGCCGTCTTCGTCTGACAGCGAGCGCAGGAGATCCAAGACCTCGGTCGACGAATGGCTGTCCAGGTTTCCGGTCGGCTCGTCGGCGAGGATGATCGACGGCTGGGTCACCAACGCGCGCGCCACCGCCACCCTCTGCATCTGTCCGCCCGACAGCTCGGCGGGCCGGTGCCGGGCCCGGTCACCCAGCCCGACCCGCTGCAGTAGCTCCTCGGCGCGCGCGTCCGCTGATCGTGCCGGCATACCGTCGAGCACCAGCGGCAACGACACGTTCTCCACTGCGGTCAGCATCGGCACCAAGTTGAAGAACTGGAACACGAAACCGAGGTTGCGCCGCCGGAACGCCGCGCGCGCTCCCGCCCTCATCGCCCAGACGTCCTGGCCGTCCACCGCCACAGTGCCGACGTCCGGCGCGTCCAACCCGCCGGCAATATGCAGGAGGGTCGACTTACCGGCCCCCGACGGTCCGGTCACCACGACGAATTCGCCTGCGTCCAACGTGAAGTCAAAGTCGATAAGCACATTCACCTGCTCGTCGCCCCTGCGATACGTCTTGCCCACGCCCGTGAGCTGCAGTACCGGCGTCGTCGAATCAAACTCAGGATCTTCGACGACAACCTGAGGATCGGGGCGCGCCGCAATCAATTCGGACACTTCGTGCCTTCTTCTCGTGGCCTTATGGTCGATCAATCGTCCTTCGCGTTCGATGAGACAAGCGCAGTAGCGCACTACTGCGATATCGCCCGGTTTCTTCGGGGTACTACTTAGGAGCCATCGCAGGATTCTGTCTGGCGCAAGGCCGAGAGTTTCGCTTCGGCGATGCGGTACAGGCCCTCCAGGGCGTCCCGCTCTACGTTGACGTATTCGCAGATCACGTCGGCGGCGACGCCGACGTCGCGCAGTCGCAATGCAAGCGAATACGGTAACGGCAGCCGGCGTAGCGCCTGCTCCCGCTCGCTGAGTTCATCGGCCATCGGACCAGCATGCGTCTGTTGCCGTCGTACGGGCTCAGTAGGGCAGTACTGAACTCAGCACCGACGCCGAGCACCGTCGGAGACGATGTTCAATCTGTTGGCGCCCTGTGCCGGGGTAGCAGGGCGGCGAGTTCATCGCGGCTGGTGGTCCCGGTCTTCATCATGGCCCGGTAGATGTGGCTTTCGATGGTGCGGACCGAAACAGTCAGTCGATCGGCGACTGCACGGTTGGACAGTCCTTCGCCGATCAGCATCACGATCTCTGTTTCGCGGTCGGTCAGGGGCAGACTTTCGGTGGCCTGACGAAGTGCCGGGGTGATTGCGCCGCATTGGTCCGCGAGCGCATCTGCGCGTGTCGAGCATCCAAGTGCCGATCCCCGTTTGTCGCGGCGACGATACGCAAGGGCGGCGTGGGCGGCCGAATCGATGGCGGCAACCAGATCACCCATTTGCTCAAATTCCGCTGACACCGCCGCTAATTCAGCAGCGTCACCGTCGCGCAGGGCGACCGCGAACCGCGCCGCCAGGCCGACACGTGGCCCCTCGACGATCGATTCGAGCTCACGCAACCTGGGCGCGCCTGTCCGGTCACCGAACTGAGTGGCGGTCTGTAGACAAAACACTTCTTCTGCAAATCGCCCTGCGGTCCGAGCTCTTTCGGCCGCTGCCAACAGAGTTGGGATCGCCTCGCTCACTGCGCCCTGGCTTGCGGCCACCCATGCCCGGGCCAAGCTTCTCTCGAAATCCAGCAATCGAAAGTGGCGCTCTGCATTGTCGAGTGCACTGAGCGCGGCCGCAGCCTCGTCGCGTGAACCGCGTATGGCAAGTGCAGTCACTTGGGGAATTCGGTAGCGGTATCCCCAGCCGAAACGGTGCGACACGAACAACCCATCGGCCGCCTGTCCCAGCAGTGGGCACGCGTTGTGCAGGTCGCCGGCACCGAGTGCGGCCCGCCCCGCAACAGCGTCACCAAGCAACTGAGCCGCGCCGGGAAGATCCGCCGCCTGCGCGCGGGTGCGCTCAGCCACGTCGAGCGCGTCAGAAACGCGGCCGGCCAGCAACAGTGCGCTGACTTCTGCGTCAGCGATGTTGAATCTCATGTGCGGAGCGTCGAGAGTGCGAGTCGCGGCGTCGTATCCCGCCTTGGCAATATCAACGGCTTCGGTGGTACGGCCCGAATCCGCACAGATCTGGGCGAGCGCCCATGCTATCTCTGCGGCGACGACCGGAATACCCTCTAATGCAAGGCTTTTCGAAGCCTGAACCGAAGCCTCCGGCTGGTCCGTCGCAAACCAGTAGACCGTGAGGAAGGCGTCGATGTAGGTGCGAGCGTGGGCAGGCGTGATATGCGATGCCTCGTCGATGAGTTCTTTGGCTCGCTGCGGGTCCCCGAGAGCCCACAGCATGTTGCTGGACCGCAGGAACGCAAGTCTGGCACGGTCGCGGTCGGTCAACTGGTCGGTGCTGACCTCCGAGAGCACCGCCTCGGCCTCTTCCCCGCGTCCCAGCCATGACAATGCGTGTGCCCGAATGAAGTTCGGTTCTGGCCCCGCTCCGGCGTGGATTGCCGCTTCCGCCAGTCGATCCGCGAGGGGCAGGTCCGCCAGCCACACGGCACCGTGCGCTGCCCTGACGAGCAGGTCTGCGTCGGGTGTGAGTTCGGAGTCGAGACTCAACGTCGCGCGGCGCACGACGACTCGTATGTCGTCGTGGTCGGTGGATGCGGCGAGTTCGGCGGCCACCAGTCCGCGAAGCCGTCGTAGTCGGCTGTGTGGCGCCCGCCTGCGGCGTACCTCTGCGTAGAGCGGGTGCGCCACCCGCGCATCGACGCCGCCACCGGCGGCCTCGAGGGTGATGAGGCCTCGGGTTTCAGCCTCTTCGACCGCGGCTGCATCGGTGATCCGCGTCAGGGCCGCCAGTTCGATGGGCTCGCCGACAGCCAACACGTCGATCACATTACTGACCGGCGCAGGGAGGGTCCCGATGCGGGATTCGATGAGCTCGACCAGGCCGGGCGGCATGACCGGATCACCGATCCACCGCCAGCACCCGTGCTCTTGCACAATCCGACCGTCGGCGACCTCCTGCTCGACGATGTTCCGGAGATACAGAACGTTGCCTCGAGTCAGCTTCCAGAGCCGCTGAGCGGCATCCGCTTCCACCGAACCCTCCAAGGCCGCCGACAACAGCGTCGCGGTTTCGTCTAGCGACAGTTCCTTGAGGTCGAGTCGGTCGAACTGACCGGCCGTCCAGATCTCCTGTATCGCGGAAGGAATCGGCTCGTCATCTCGGACAGTGAGTACCACTTTCGCCGCGCCACGCTGCACGATCTGATGCACCACGAATGTCGACAGGTCATCGAGCAGGTGTACGTCATCGACGCCCAGGACAACCTTGGATCCTGACGACGCGGCGGTCAGCGACTCGATCACCCCCCGCAGCAACTGAACGGTGTCGGTGACCCCCGACGGTGCCCACGCTGTGAAAGCACCGAGCGGTATTGCTCGCGCCGACGACGTGCCCGCCGTCCAGTGGGCCTCGTACCCCGCCGACGCGGCAGCCGACACTGCCTCACGGGCGATCCGGCTCTTGCCCACACCCGCCGCTCCGCAAACACGAATGCCGGCGACAGCCGAAGCCGAGATGGCGGCCTCGATACTTCGCATCTCCTCCGTGCGGCCAATTAACGGCCACGACAAGCGCACCCTGAAAGCCTAGGAGCCGCGTTACCGCCCCGCGGGAGTTATCGCGACATCGAGTTACTTTGCGCCCTTCTTCACCTTCAGCACCTGCTTGCGAAGCCCGTCGGTGGCCGACTCGAGCCCGCCCTTCATCGCCCGTTTCAGCACGAACCCGGGAATGGGAACCGACGGGTCGACGGTGATATCGAACCTCACCTTCGTCTTGTCGCCGTCAGGGGTCAGCGTGTACTCGGCGTCCTGGGCCTTGAGCTGACTGGAGCTGACAAGGGTCCAGCCGGCGGTGTTGTCCGTCCAGGTGTACTGCACGACCTGCTCGTCGGAGATGCCCATCGTCTTCAGCTTCAGCTTCACCCGGCCCGGCCTGCCGTTCTCGTCGGTGTCGAGGATCTCGGCGCCCTGGTGCTGCGACGACCAGTCCGGTGCAGACCCGACGTCGGCGATGACGTCGAGGATCTCCTCCGGGGTCGCCTCGATGACTACTTCGCGGGAATCACTGATCGCCATGGCGTGACCCTAGAGCACTACGGCGTCGGAGGGACCAACATTGACTGCCAGGTCTTGTTTTGCGGGTGCGCGAGGTCGGCCTGGGTGTAGCGCTTCCCGTCGGGCCCGACGTAGTCGCCGGTGGCCGGATCGTATGGCGCGAACGCGACCGGCGGAGGCGGTGTGCCGGGTGCCGCAAACGCGGCGCCGGTGCCCGCCGGAGGCGGCAGCCGCGGATCGGCGCCAGGCGCATATTGCGGCACGCCCTGACCGGAGAGCGTCGCGTTCGGGTCGCCCTTCCAGTTGTAGCCGTCGTTCAGCGGCACGTACTGCTCGTTGCTTTCGCACATCTCGACTGTCGGCGCCCGTTTCCCCGGTACCGTTTCGCACGGGATGTTGCGCACACCACGGACATTGAGGTCAGAGTCCTGAGGCACCCGGCAGTACAGCTCCCCGGCGGGACGTTCGGGGGCATCGACGTCGCTGGGTGAACGCTGCTGTCGCACCGGCAAAAAGCCGGCGTTGCACGGCGGCGGCAGGTTGAGGTTGAGGTTGAAGTCGAGATAGATGCCCTTGTAGTCCTGCTTGGTGTTGGAGTTGGCCACGGTGATCGCCGACATCACCGCGGTGCCCTGCGGGAAGAGCACCAGCAGCTGCTCGAGGTCGGGACGGTACGTCACCGCGATATCGCCGAGGCTCACGAGGTTGGCCAATAACACCGGCAGCGCGGGGGCGAGCCGGTCGAACAGCGCGGTGCCCTGATTAAGCGCGGGTCCGCCCATGTTGAGCAGATCCGCGAAAGCGGTGTCCTGCGCCTTGAGTTGATTGGTGATCGACGCTGTGCGCTCCGCCCATGCCGCGATCGAATCGGCGGTCTGTACTTGGGAGTTCAGCACGGGTGGCGACTGGTCGATCAACTCTGTGATCGGATCGACGGTCTTGCCCGCCTCGGTCGCGAGCGAGGTCGATCCGTCGACGATGCGGGACAGCTCGGGCCCTAGTCCGGCGACGGCTTTGTCCGCTTCGTCGACGACGGTGCGCAGGTTGTCCTGCGGGATCGCCTGCAGCGCTCTGTTGGTGGCGTCGAGAAGACTTCCGATGTCGGCGGGGATTTGCACCCGGCCGACCGGGATCACATCGCCGTCGCGCAGCGGCGAAGCGGTATCACCGGCCGCGGCGGTCTCCGGGGTCAGTTCGATGAACTGTTCCCCGACGGCAGAGCGGCTGTGTACGGCGGCGTCCACGTTGGACGGAACCGGGATCGAGGAGTCGAGCTTGAGAAGGGCGCGCACGCCGTCAGAGGTCACGTCGATCGAGGTGACCCTGCCGATCTCCGACCCGCGATAGGTCACCACGGACGTGGGGTACAACCCTCCGGACGCGGGCAGCTCCACCGTCACGTTGTAGCGTCCGATCCCGAGCAATGCGGGCACCTTCACGAAGCCGAATGCCATTACACCGCAGGCGATCACAGTTACGGCCGCGAGGATTCCCAACTGGATCCACACCGTTCGGGTCAGGCGAAGCATCAGTACGCGTCCCAGCGATAGGGGGCGATCAGGGGATTTCCTGCGGTGTACGGGCTGGGCATCTGGCCGATCGTGCGACCCCACTGCATTTCGAGTTCGGTGAGATTTCCTTCCCACCGCGTGCCGGTGAACAAGCCGGCGTCCAACCTGCTCAACGTGAGGTCGATGACGAGGGTGATGTTGGCGAAGTCACCACGGAACCAGTTGGGGATGGTGCTCTTCACCCAGGGGTACGTCGAAAGGAAGTCCAGGCCTTTGGTGAGGGCGGGTCCGGCGTCGGCCAGTGCCCGCAGCACCGGCGCCATGTTGCGCAGGTTCGCCACGAACGATTCCTTGGTCTGGTCGACCGTCGACGTGGCGATGGCGCTGAACTTGCCCAGCGCGTCGACGGCGTCCGCGATCTTGGTGCGTGAATCGGCCAGCACCGCCAGCGCCTGCGGGATGGTGGTGAGTGCCTTGTTGACGGTTTGATCTCTGGCCGCAACCTGTCCGACCAAGGAGTTCAGATTCTCTGTGGCGCTGATGATGTCGTCGGTCTGAGCGTTCAGCTGCGAAATGAACGTGTCAAGCTGGGTCAACAGGCTGCGCAGGTCGGCCTCGCGGCCCGCCAGCGCCTTCGCGAACGTCTGGTTGATCTCTTGCAGCTGTCCCAGGCCGCCTCCGTTGAGCAGAATCGACACCGAAGCCAGCGTCTGCTCGGTGGTCGGATAGGTGCTTGCCGCCGACAGCGGAATGACCGAACCGTCCTTGAGTTCGCCTTCGGGAGCTCCGTCGGCCGGCGGTGCCAACTCGATGTGCATTGAGCCGAGCAGGCTGGTCTGGCCGACCTTGGCCGTGCTGTTGACCGGCAGATGGACATCGCCGTTGATCCGCATGGTGACAAGGGCATGCCAGTCCTGCACTTCGATCTTCGTGACGTTGCCGACGTTTACATCGCCGACGCGTACCCGAGTGTTCTGTTGGATCACCACCACGTCGGGTAGTTGCGCCTGGATGGTGTATGAACCATCGCCACCGCCTTCGGTCCCCGGCAGGGTCAGCGAATTGAGTCCGCGCCATTCGCATCCCGGAATCGCTGAAAGGCACGCGATGACGAGTGCGGCGGTCAGAGCGCGCCTCACGGCGTGCCCTCAGGAGTGACCATTATTCCCTGCAGGCCCTGGCCGGGGTCGGTGGGCGTGGCGGGCGGCGCACCGTCGAGCACCGCTTCTGCCGGCAGCGGCTCGACGGCGGCGTCGAGCGCGGCAGGTACATCCGCAGGCGGCAGGTGTGGATTCAGCCGGTCCTCGCTGTAGGTCATCTCGTTGGGCCGCGCCGATGCGCCGACGAACGGGTTGATGCCCAGCGGCGGGAAGTTGTACTGCCGGTTCTTGATGATCGGCGACAGATACTGAACGCACAGCTTCGATGACTGCTCGAATCCACGCCGCGATGCGGCCTGGATTGCGCTGCAGATGAATTGGACGGTGTTGGCGAAGTTGACGGGGGCCAGGATGCCGGTGACCGCGCTCTGCGCGGGCTGGTAGATGTTCATGAAATTCTGGAATACCGTCGGTGTGATGTGCAGGATCTGCTTGACATCACCGCGGCTGTCATTCAGTGCAGTGGTGATCGTGTCGAGGTGGTCGACAGTGACACCGAGCCCTTCCCGGTTCTCGGCGACGAAGCTGCGCAGGTCGTTCACCGCGCCGTCGAGACCCTTCGTCGCGTCGGCCACTTCGTTGGGCGTGTTGGACAACACGGTGGTCACGTCGGCCAGGTTCGTGTTGAACGCGGCGAGTAGATCGCTGCTGGAGGACAGGGCTGCCACGAGCAGCTGGAGGTTGCGCACTGTGCTGAAGATGTCGGTGCTGTGGTCACCGAGCGCCGAAACCGCTTGAGACAGCTTGATTACCGTGTCGCGTGCGGTGTCACCCTGGCCGCGAAGGTTGTCTGCAGCTGTGTTGATGAATTCACCTACCGCGCTCGGCCCGCCGGGTATCGTCGGCTGTAGAGACTCGGTGAGCTTCTCGAGCTGCTGACGGAAGTCGTCCCACTCGACGGGTATCGCGGTGCGCTCCTGCGGAATCGTCTCGCCGGCAATGAGTTTCGGGCCTCCGGAGTATGCAGGAACGAGTTGGATCGCCCGTGCGGTGACGAGTGACGGCGACAGGATGGCCGCCTTTGCGTCGGCGGGCACCGAGTACTGGGAGTCGACCGAGAAGGTGACCTTCGTGCGGCCGGGCTGCGGATCGATCGCCTCGACCGTTCCCACAGCCACACCAAGGATGCGGACCTCGTCGCCGGTGTAGAGACCGTTGGCGTTGGCGAAGTACGTAGAGAAGGTGTCCCTGGTGACGCGGTCCCACCACGGAGTGGCCACCACCGTGATCGCGACGGCAAGGATGAGGACAAGGCTTGTCGCTGTTGCGATCCGCGCGACCCGCACGCCTACCGCCCTCCGTCGGCAGGCTGCGGGGCCGGCGGCCCGACGGTCGGCGGTGGCAGTTCGCCGGGCGCGGGCCCCAGGGCGGGCGGTCCCGGTGGCGGGGCGCCCGGCGGTGGCGCGGGCAGCGGCTCCCGGTAGGGGTAGCGCGGATCGCCGGGTTTACCCGTGATCGCATCGGGCAGCGTCAGGTTGGGCTCGCCGCCCTGCCCGGTCCGCGGAAAGGGCGTCGGTAGTGCGGGGGTGGCGGGTTGGCCGACACCCGGATCGACGAGTTCCGACGGCAACAGCACGTTGGGGTCCAGGCCCAGATCGGAGAACGCGGCGTCGATGAACGGCTGGGAGAACTGGCCGGGAGCGAGGTTCACCAGCGACGCCTTGAAGAACGGGCCGGCCCCCAGTACCTCGCCGAACGACATCGCGTAGCGCCTGAGCAGGTACAGGGTGCGCTGCAACTCCTGTTTGCGGTTGTCCAGGATTCCCAGCACTCCGTTGAGTTTGTCGACCGCGGGCTTCAGCTGCGTGCGATTGTCGTCGACGAGGCCCGATATCTGGTGCGACACCGCGGTCAGGTTGTTCATCAACCCATCGATCGAATCACGTTGCGACACAATCTCTGTCAGCAGTGCATTCGCATTGACGACTAGTTTGGCAATCTGATCGCTTCGCTTACCCAGCACCACGGTGACCTTGTTGGCATCAGCGAGTAGGTTTCGCAACTGTGCGTCACGGGTGTTGAGGGTGTCGGAGAACCGTGCCACCCCCTCAAGAGCGATCTTGAGGTCGGGTGGCGTGTCCTTGAAGGTGTCCGCCAACGTGGTGAGCGCCGAGGACAGCTGCGAGGTGTCCAACGCGCTGATCGTTGTGGTCAGGTCGCCCAAGGCGGTCGGAAGGTCGTACGGAGACTTGGTCCGCTCGAGTGGGATGGTCCCGGCGAGTTCGCCGTCCCCGCGCGGGGTCAGTTCGAGCATCTTGGTCCCGAGCACGGTTTCGGTCTTGATCGCGGCCTCGGTCCGGTCACCGAGTTCGACGCCGTTGTCAACGGTGAAGTCCACCGACACCTTCGTGCCTTCCAGACGGATGCCGGAGACCCTGCCGACGGACATACCCGATACTCGTACGTCGCTGCCGGTCTTGATGCCGCCTGCTTCGGCGAAATAGGCCGAATAGTCGGAGGTGCCCTTGATGAACGGGATCTTGTCGTAGGAGAAGGCGGCGATCACGGCGGCGATCACAACGAGGATTCCGACCGCGCCGACGGCCATCCGGCTGCGCTCGGCCAGCGGTTTGATCTGGGGGCGCTTCAACTTGATTCCTGTCATTTGGGTGTGCACCGTCCCGTGTCTTGGCCGGCGAGTTTGACGTACACCGGCTGGCCGCCCTTACCGTTGACCTTGAGCACGGCGTCGCAGAGATAGAAGCCGAAGTAGTCGCCGTAGAGACCCTGCCGAGCCAGGATCTGGTATGCGTCGGGGAGCGTCTTGACCAGATCGTCGACGTAGTCGTGGTCGGCCATCACCTGACCCGCGACCCGATCTGTCTGGGCCACGGTGTCTTTGATCGGTTGACGCGCTTGGTCCAGCAGATCAGCGACGGATCCGGCTGCGGCGTTGATGTATGCCGTCCCGGTGGCGATATCGCTCCTGCGATCTGCGAGTCCCTGTGCGAGTTCTGACAGCTTGTCCAAACCGTCGGCGAACTGCTCGTCACGGGTGGCGAACGTGCCCAGAACGGTGTTCAGGTTCTTGATCACCTCGCCGATGAGCTGATCGCGCCCTGCCAACGTCGTCGTCAGCGCCGACGTCTGGGCCAGCACCGACGAAATGGTGCCGCCCTGCCCCTGGAACACCCTCAGCAGTTCGCCGGACAGCGCATTGACCTGGTCGGGATCCAGCGCGCGAAACAGCGGCCGGAAACCACCGATCAGCGCATCGACGTCGAGTGCCGGCGCGGTTCGTTCGATCGGGATCGTCTGCCCCGGTTGCAGTTTCCGCACCGAGCCCGGCGCCGTCCTCGAGGGCCAGATACCTGTCGCCGATCAGGTTTTCGTAGCGAACGATCGCCCTGGTGCCTTGGGTCAGTGTCAGCCCTTTGTCGATCGCGAAGTCGACCGTGACGGTCCCGTCCTTCTGCAGGCTCAGGTTCTTGACCTTCCCCACCTCCACACCGGCGATCCGCACGAAGTTCCCACCCTTCAGCCCGGACACGTTCGCGAACACCGCGCTGTAGGTGGTCCTCGCGTCGAATCGGAACTGCCCGAACACCGTCATGAGCGCGAACATGAACACCAGGCACACCGTGGTGAATAGGGCCACCCGGGCGATGGTGCGGCCGGTCCTTCCCCTCATGGCTGTGCCTCGCCGGGTGGTGGCGGAGGCGCGTCGGGCGGGGGCAGGCCAGGAGCCGGGCCGCCGGGATAGCGGATTCTCGGCGGTTCAGGAACAGCCTTGGTGACGGGGAAGTAGTTCGCGAACCCCGGGAAACCGATACCGGGATTGGGGCGGACGTCGAGACCGGTGCCGAAGCCGGTGTCGGTGACCAGATACTTCACCGGGAAGTTCTTGCTGACATCGGGAAGCGAGCCGCAACTCGGCTTGCCGCCGGGGCCGCCGGTCGCGTTGACGATCGGCAGATTGTCGGGATAGCGATACGGGTCGTCGCCGGCCAGCAGCGCGGCATCCATGATCACCGATTTTCCGTTGCCGCCAATCGCATCCCTGCCGCCGTTCTCCAGAAACCACTGGGCCCCTTGGAAAAGGCAGGTGTAGGTCGGCGAGTACTTCATGAGCAGAGCGGTTGTCGGATCGAGGATGTTCATTGCGCGCACCAGGTTCGGTTGGTTGCCCCCGACCGTGTTGACACCCGCCTGGGAGAAGCCGACGGCGGACAACAACAGGCTGTCGAGCCCCTTCGCGTTGTTGGCGATGGTGGTACTGGTCGTCGAGAACGAGTCGAGCATCGACAGAATGTTCTGCGCCGCATCCGAATACGCGTGGGTGGTCTGACCGAACAATTGCCAGTCCCGCTGAACGGTCGGCATTCTCGGGTTGACGGCGAGCAGCACGTTGTTCGATTCGGTGATCGCCTGCCCGATGACGTCACCCTTGCCGCGCAGTGATTCGGCCAGTGCCGACAACACCGAGTTCAGCTTGGCGGGGTCGACGGCATGGACCACCGACTGCAGGTTCTGGAACACCGTGTTGACCTCGACGGTCACATTGCGGGAATGCAGCACCGCGCCCGGCCGCAACGGCTTTGAACTCGGCGCGTCAGGCACGATGAGATCGACGTACTTGGCCCCGAATGCGGTGCTGGACTTGATCTCCGCCTCGACGTTGCCCGGCAGGTACCGAAAGGGTTCCCGGTCGATCTTCAGCGTGAGCGTAGAACGGTCATGCCCGGATTCGGTGCCGATGGATGCCACTTCGCCGATCTGCACACCGCGCAGCTTGACCTTGGCGCCGTCCTCCATGACCAGGCCGGCCCTGTCGGAGACCAGGGTGAGCGGGACGAAGGTCCGCAGCGTTCCGGAGAACAGCAGTGCCGTCAACGTAATCAGCGCCGCGATAATCAGAAACAGCACAGGTGCCCACCAGATGGGATCGATCTTTCCGCGACGCGGTGCGTTGTCCTTCACCGTCACCCCGACAGGTGGAAGTTGCCGGACTGGCCGTACACGGACAGCGTGATTGTCAACAGAATGAAAACACCGGCGGTGATCGAGGTTCGGGTCGCCCGGCCGACCGCCTCGCCAACGCCGGCCGGTCCGCCGGTGGCGGTGAACCCGTAGTAGGTGTGCACCGCCATCACCGCGGCCGCCATCGCGAGCGCCTCGATGAAGGACCACAACAGGTCGGTCGGGTGCAGAAATGTCGAGAAGTAGTGGTCGTAGACGCCCCGCGACTGCCCGTAGATGACCGTCGTGCCGAACCGGGTCGCCAGAAACGACATCAGCACGGCAACGGTGTAGATCGGGATGACCGCGATGACCCCGGCCACGATGCGGGTCGACGCCAGGTAGGTGATCGCCCGGATGCCCATCACCTCGAGCGCATCGATCTCCTCGTTGATGCGCATGGCGCCGAGCTGCGCCGTCGCGCCCGCGCCGATCGTCGCGGCCAACGCCACGCCCGCGGTCGCCGGGGCGATGAACCGAACATTGAGGAACGCGCCCAGGAAACCGGTGAGGGCTTCGATCCCGACGTTCGACAGGGTGTTGTAGCCCTGCACGGCGATCAGAGCACCGGTTGACAGCGTGAGAAATCCGATGATGACCACCGTGCCGCCAATCACCGCCAGTGCGCCCGTGCCCATCCCCATGACGGCGATCAACCGCAGCACCTCAGCGGGGTAGCGGCGCACGGCGTCGGCAGTGGCCGCGAGAGCGTTGCCGTAGAAGGCGGTCTGCTCCCCCAACCTGCGGGTCGCGTTGACCATCCTGCTGGAAGTCTCACCGCGGCTTGTGAATTCGTCGACATTCGGCCCGGTCATGGCGCCACCTTCACGCCAAAGGCGGTGGCGAGAATGTTGATCAGAAACAGCGCCATGAAGGCGAACACCACGGTTTCGTTGACGGCGTTTCCGACAGCTGTCGGACCTCCGCCGACGTGGAGGCCTTTGTAGCAGGCGATCAGGCCGGCGGACAGACCGAACAGCAGGGCCTTGACGAGGGAAACGATCACCTGCGGCAGGCCGGTCAGCAGTGTCAGCCCGGCGACGAAGGCACCGGGCGTGACGTTCTGGATGAAGACGACGAAGAAGTAGCTTCCGGACAGCCCGACGACCGCGACGACCGAATAGAGCATCAGCGCGACGAAGGTGGCGGCCATCACCCTCGGCACCACAAGAGCCTGGATCGGGTTGACGCCGATGACTTTCATCGCGTCGATCTCTTCGCGAATGGTCCTGGCCCCCAGATCGGCGCACATCGCCGTGGCACCCGCGCCGGAGACGACGATCGCGGTGACGACAGGACCCACCTGCGTGACCGATGCCAGCGCCGCGCCCGCGCCCGACAGGTCGCCCGCGCCGACCTCGATCAGCACGATGTTCAGCGTGAAGACGATGAGCACCGTGTAGGGAATCGACAGCACGAGCGTCGGGACGATTGACACCCTGGCCACGAACCAGATCTGGTCCAGCAGCTCACGCCAGGCGAACGGGCGCCTGAACATCGCGGCGAACGTCTCGCCGGCGAGCACGACGAAATCACCCGTCGCAAAGGCTGGCTTTGACCACGCGATCCCCGTCACCGCGGGGACGTTAGGGTGGGCGATGTTAGCCGTCAACGCGAGATATACGCGAAATGCCCACGTCAATAGGTGAATACGCTGGTTGCCAATCAGCGGCTAGTTTCGCTCACTCTGATCGGATATTGCTGATTATTAGTGTTGTCAAACCTGTGGGACTGTCCCCTCGTGGCTCGCCCACTGTGTCGCTTGTTGTGGCCATAGCTCGCGATTCGCCGCAACAATCGCAACAGTCAATGCCGGTAGGCTCGCCGGCATGAGCGCAGATGTCGATCCAGGGGTTCCGCCGAGCGGCACCGGTTGCGTTGAGTGTGATGCTGCCGGCGGTTGGTGGGTGCATCTGCGGCGGTGCGCAGCCTGTGGGCACATCGGTTGTTGCGACGACTCACTGGCGCGTCACGCCTCCGCGCATTGGCGGGAAACGGGACACCCCATCATCCGATCGTTTGAACCGGGCGAGGACTGGTTCTGGAACTACCAGACCAACGAGTACTACGACGGTCCCGAACTCGCAGCGCCGGACTGCCGGCCGAAGGACGAGACTGTTCCCGGGCCGCGCGGCAGGGTGCCCGACGACTGGGCGGATCAGCTGCGTCGTCGCAGCACCTGAATGAAAGCCCGGATCACCGGGTAATCCCTGTCGGTGAACAAGGAAAAGCCTGCTACCGCAGAGTCAGACTCCGGACCGGAGCAAGCCGACGACGACGTCGTGAGCGACCCTGCCAAGAGCGCGGGCGCCAGCGGCGACTGGTCCGATGAGGGCGGGGCCACCCCGAGCGGCCCAGCCGACACCGGAGATGACTCTCAGTAACTAGATCGACTCCGCCAGCCCCGACAGCGTCTCGGCGGCAGTGTGTTTCGGCGTCCAGCCCAACTGCGACTTGGCCTTGCCTGTGTCCATCACCACCGACGTCCGTCCCACGTGCAGCCACTCCAGCGCCGACGGGACGAAGGGCAGCCGGGCGACGACTTCGGACGCCGCCGACATAACAACACGGGGCACCGGCACCGGTCTGGCGCCGAGCGCCTCGGCCACGTCGGACATCGACAACACGCCGTCCCCGGCGAGGTTGTACGCGCCCGGTGGCGCGGAAGTGGTTGCGGCTAAAGCGATCGCGGCGGCGACGTCGTCATGATGGACAAGTTGCAGCGGCGTCCCAGGGTCGGGGAACGGCGGCTTGAGCAACGGCAAGACCTTGGACACCTTCCGTACCGCATCGGGGAGTTGGTTCCACGGCATGGCCTCGGCGAGGGCGGGCGCCTTGGGCCCCGCAACGATGCAGGGCCGCAGGACGAACACCTCCAGCGCCGAGCCGGTGGTGATCTCGGCGAGGGCCGCCTCGCACGCGGCCTTCTGCTCCGAGTAGTAGTGCTCGGGTGATCCGCGGGGTGGCACCTCTTCGGTGATGGGAACGGGGTTGTCGGAGTGGTAGCCGTACGCGGCGACCGACGAGGTGTACACCAGCCGCCGGGGGCGCGGCGCCGCCGTCGTCGCCTCGAACACGTTGCGGGTTCCGGCCAGGTTTATCCGCGCGCTCTCCTCCCGCGAACCCATGATGATGAACGCGAGGTGGACCACGACGTCGGCGTCGCCGACCAGCGCGTCGACAGCGTCGCGGTCGAGAATGTCACCCTGCCGGTACTCGGTCTTGGTCCAGCCCTGCGCCGTGGGGTCGAAAGGCCGACGGGCCATCCCGACGATCCGCTCCACATCGGGCTGGCGCTCAAGTGCCTCTATCGCCGAGATACCGATGTCGCCGGTGGGTCCGGTGACCGCGACCGTCAACCCCATGCCGTTGGCGTTCCCGCATCACCATCCGGCGAAACGTTCGCAGAGGAAGGCAAACGGGCATAGAAAGAAGGCAACCTCGAGGAGGAATGCGATGAAGCTCATCTCGCCGACGGATTCGATGTTCTTACTGGTCGAATCCCGCGAGCATCCAATGCACGTCGGCGGCTTGCAACTGTTCGATCCTCCGGACGGCATATCGGGATCAGACTTCCTGCGCGACATTCATCGGGCGATGTCGGAGCAGGACGACTTCCAGCCGACTTTCCGCAAGCACCCGGGCACCGTGCTGGGCGGCATCGCCAGCGTCGGCTGGACCTTCGATGACGACGTCGACCTCGACTACCACCTGAGACGGTCGGCGCTTCCTTCGCCGGGACGTGTGCGCGACCTGTTGGAGTTGACGTCGCGCCTGCACGGAACCCTGCTCGACCGGCACCGGCCACTGTGGGAGGCCCATCTCATCGAGGGGCTGAGCGACGGGCGGTTCGCGGTGTACGTCAAGTTTCACCACGCGCTGATCGACGGGGTCTCGGCGCTGAAGCTGACTCAGCGCACCCTGTCGACCGATCCCGCCGACACGGAGATCCGCGTGCCGTGGAACCTGCCGCCGAAACGTCGGCGATCCACGCCGGAAAACCCGTCCACGCTCCAGAGGATCGGCCGCACAGTGGGCTCGGTCGCGGCGCTCGCCCCGTCGACGCTGTCGCTGGCGCGGGCCGCGCTGCTCGAACAACAGCTCACGTTGCCGTTCGGCGCGCCGAAAACCATGTTCAACGTGCCGATCGGTGGAGCCCGCCGGGTCGCGGCGCAGTCCTGGCCGCTGGAACGCTTCCGCAACATCAAGGCGGCGACGGGGGTCACCGTCAACGACGTTGTGCTCGCGATGTGTGCCGGCGCATTGCGCGGTTACCTCATCGAGCAGAACGCGCTGCCGGACGCCCCGCTGATCGCGATGGTTCCGGTGAGTCTTCGCACCGAGGACGAGGCCGACGCGGGCGGCAACATGACCGGCGTACTGCTGTGCAACCTCGCCACTGACACCTCCGATCCGGCCAAGCGCCTCGACGCGATCAGTTCGTCGATGCGCAAGAACAAGAAGGTTTTCTCGCAGTTGCCGAGGACGCAGGCGCTGGCGCTCTCGGCGACGATGCTTGCACCGCTCGGTTTGGGCGCCCTGCCGGGATTCGCCTCGGCGGCTCCCCCGCCGTTCAACATCGTGATCTCCAACGTGCCCGGCGCACGAGAGCCGATGTACTGGAACGGCGCCCGGCTGGACGGCAACTACCCGCTGTCGATCGCACTCGACGGTCAGGCGGTGAACATCACGCTGGCCAACAACGCCGACAATCTGGACTTCGGTCTTGTCGGTTGCCGGCGCAGCGTGCCGCACCTGCAGCGGCTGCTCGGGCACCTCGAGGACTCGTTGAAGGAACTCGAACGAGCGGCGGGTGCCTGATCGGAGTCAGGCCTTGTCGGCCAGCGCCTGTTTGGCTGCGTTGTAACCGGGGACGAAGGTGATGCCGGGTCCGCCGTGGCACCCCGCGCTGCCGAGATAGAGCCCTTCGATCGGAATCGGTTGGTCGACATAGCCTTTCGGGCCAGGTCGGTTGGGACCCATTTGGTCCGGATGGATCAGGCCGTGGCAGTAGTCACCGGTCGGCGCGCCGAACATCGTGCCCATGTGCTTCGGCGTGAACGTCGTGTGCCTGATGATCAGGTCTTCGAAGTTGGGTGCAAGGCGGGTGATCTTGTCGATGACACGCTGGCCCATCTCGACCTTCATCTCGCCGTAGCTCGACTGCGTCTCTCCCCCCGCCTTTTCGCTCCTAGCGTCCGCGACCGGGAACCACAGCGAGAAGGCCGACGCCGCGTGCTTGCCCGTCGGCGCCAGCCCAGGGTCGTTGACGGACGGAATCTGCAGCGCGATCGACGGGTCGGCAGGAACGATGCCGCGCCTGCAGTCCTCCCACTGCTGCTGTAGCTCTTCGGGCGTACTGAAAATGCCGATATTGGACTGCATTTGAGGATCGTTGAGCACCTCGTAGGGCGCGGCGAATTCCGGGATGCCATCCAGTGCGAAGTGCATCTGCAGATAGCTGCCGCGGTGGTCGATGCGGGAGAAGCGCTCGCGGATGTCGGCGGGGACAGCGTTCGGGTCGACCATTCCATTGACCGTGAGATCCGGTGCGACGCAGGAGATGACGATCGGCGCCGCGACGGTCGAGCCGTCCTCGAGACGAACGCCGGCGACGCGGCCGTCGGCCACTAGGATCTCGTCGACCTTGCTGCGCAGCCGCAGCTCGCCGCCGCTGGAGGTGAACAGCTCGCACAGGTGCGAGGTGAGTGCACCGATGCCGCCCCGCAACTTCTTGACCAGCAGTGCATTTTCGTCGGGCACCGCGAAGCCATACGCCAACGCCGCGGCGGTGCCGGGAGTTGCGGGACCCCGGTAGGTGGTGTTGACCGCAAGCAGCGACAGCATGCCGCGCAGTGCGCCGTGCTTCTCCTTGTCCGGAAGGTAGCGGTCGATCACGTCGGTGACCGACCCGAACAACAGGTCGGTGATCGTCGAGCGCTCGAATTCGTTTGTCGCACAGGCATACATCTCGTCGAGCGTCTTCGGCGGCCGGCCGGCTTCGAATCGCCCCAGCGCCCTGGTCGGCGCCTGGCACCAGGCCATCAGCCCCGCCATGCCGTTGACGGCCTCGGCGCCGTGCACCTCGTTGATGTGCGTCAACAGCTTCATCGGGTCGGTGTAGTAGATGAGCGGCTCGTCCCCGACGCCCCGCAGCGATACCGACATCACGTCGAGGTCGACCGTCGGCAGTGTGTCCAGACCCAGTTCGCGGCTGACCGTCGCGGACGTCGGGATCTGCACCGACCCCGCGATCTCGAACTTGAATCCGTCGAAAAGCTCCACGGTGGAGGCCATTCCGCCGGCGTACAGCTTGAAATCGAGACAGAGCGTGCGCAGTCCGGCCTTCTGCAGCAGTGCGGCGGCGGTCAGTCCGTTGTGGCCCGCGCCGACGACGATCGCGTCAAAGTCCGCCATTGGCTGAGGCTGACACGGGGTCGAAGTTTTGTCAATAATGACGAAACTCGGCTCAGACTGTGTCTCCGATTCCCTTCCTCAGCGTCTGCAGCGCCTTCCGCGTCAACCGCGTCAACTCGGGTAGCGAGCGGTCGTCGCCGAGCATCCACACCTCCATCGCCCCGAACACCGCGGCGGCAATGCAGCGCGCGATGACCGTGATGCGCATCCGGTCGTCGGTGCCCGGCTTCGGCGGGTCGTCGCCGGCCAGGTGCTCTTCGATGGCTTCAGCGAAGTCCGTCTCGACCTGGCGGACGTGCCGCACGATCCGGCCGGAGTCGAGTTCCTGGGCCCGCAATGACGGGATCTTCGCAACGGCCCAGTCGTCGTAGGGCCGGGCCAGGATCGCCGACTGGACCGACTCGATGATCGACTCGTCGGGCGAGCGCTCCGCCAGCGCCGCCCGGAACCAGTGCAGGCCGGCGTCGTAGTCGGCGAACAGCAGATCGTGCTTGGACGCGAAGTGCCGGTAGAAGGTCCGCAGCGACACTCCGGCATCGGCCGCGATCTGCTCGGCCGAGGTGTCCTCGACCCCCTGAGCGAGGAACCGAACCACCGCCGCCTGCCGCAACGCCTCGCGGGTGCGTTCGCTCCGTGCCGTCTGGGCAGGTCGGACCATGGGCGTAAATTACCTCATGGCGGTTATGTCAATATTGACAAAACTCAAATCGGTCGAAAGACTCCCGCTATGGTCGCCCTCCTCGTGCACGCGATCCTCGGCATCGCGGTCATCGTGTTCATCGTCAAGTCGAATCCGGCCATCTTCAAGCGCATGCCGGCCGGCCCGCAGCTGTCGACGATGGAGATCTTCTTGTGGTTCCTCGGCATTCTTTCGTTGCCGATCAGCTGGTACTTCAACATCCAATACGTGCAGCAGTACGCCGAGAACCCGTTCTGGGGCCAGCCCACCTGGTCGGAGTTCATCGCTATGGGCTACGCGAATCCCTCGTCCAGTTCGCAGGTCGTCGACTACACGATCATGAGCGTGCTCCTGGCGGTGTGGGTTGTCGTCGACGGCCGCAGGCGCGGGTTCAAGAACGCATGGCTCTACTTCGGGTTGTTCCTGTTCACGAGTTCGACGTTCGGCTCGGCCATGTACCTGGCAACCATCGAGCGGCAGCGCCGCCACAAGCTAGCCGCGTCGCCGACTGAATCAGTGGCCTGACGCCCGGCGCGGTCGGCTTAGAGTTGGGGGATGCTCGACGACGATCTGCGGCAGCGCCGCCTCGAGATCATCCGGGAACACATGGACACCGAGGTGACCCAGGAGTTCGACCGCACACTGGCCACCTTCAACGGGCATCCGCGCTACGAGATCATGCCGACGGGTCAGGTCTTCGACGGCGACGACGAAGTGATGGGCTACTACCGCATGACCCGCACCGCGTTCCCCGACCAGCGTCACGACAACGTCCGCTATCACATCACCGCCGACACGGTGATCGTCGAATTCGACCTGTTGGGCACCAATCTCGGTGAGTTCTACGGCTTTCCGCCCACGGGTAAGGCGTTTCGCGTGCCGATCATCGCGGTTTTCTTCTTCGACGGCGACCGCATCGTCAACGAACGCGTCTACTTCGACTCGGCGAGCCTGGTGACGCAGATCGGCCGTGGTGAAGTGCTGGCCCTGGTGGGCGATGCCGGCGCACGCGAGGAGCAAAAGGGCCTATGAAGGTCCACCACCTCAACTGCGGCACCATGCACCCTCCGCGTGCTCCGTACTGTGTCTGTCACGTCCTGCTCGTTGAAACCGACAACGGTCTGATCCTCGTCGACGCCGGTTTCGGCCTGGAGGACTGCGCGGACCCACCGGGACGGGTGGGGCCGGTCCGGTTCTTCACCCGTCCGGTGTTCGTCCCGACCGAAACGGTGGCACACCAGATCGACCGACTGGGTTTCCGCCGCGAAGACGTCCGCCACATCCTCATCACGCATCTCGACACCGACCACATCGGCGGCGCAGCCGACTTCCCTCACGCGCAGATCCACGTCACCTCCGCTGAGGCATTCGCCGCATTCACTTCGCCCACGCGCGCGGAGAAGGTCCGCTACGGCAGGCAGCAGTGGGCTGCCGAGCTGAACCTCGTGGAACACAGCCCGAACGGAGAATCGTGGCGCGGCTTCTCCGCCGCGAAGGAACTCGGCGACATCGCTGCCGGCATCGTGCTCGTCTCGCTACCGGGACATACCCGAGGGCATGCCTGCATCGCCGTCGACGCCGGCCACCGCTGGGTGCTGCACTGCGGTGACGCCTTCTATCACTACGGCTACCTGGACGGCACCCCTGTACCCCGCAGCCTGTGGGCCATGGAAACAATGGTGGCCTACGACCGAAAGCAGATGCACGACAACCACTCTCGGCTCGCTGAGCTTTACCGCCGCGCCGAGGACGACCTGTTCATCGTCTCCGCTCACGACTCGGCGCTGTTAGAGCGCGCCAAGGCCACCGCCTAGGGCACCAGCACCACTTTGCCGACGTTCTCGCGCGCGGCCAGAATGCGGTGTGCCTCACCGGCGTTGGCGAACGGCACGGCTTCGTGGACGACGGGGACGGCGACGCCGTCGGCCAGCGCAGTCGAGAGCGGACCGATCCACGGCTCCAGCGTGCCGCGGTCATCCCAGAGCCTGAGCATGTTCAACCCGATGACGGCCTTCGAGTCCGAGAGCTGCTTGACCAGATTGAAGCCGCGCAGCATCGGCAGCAGTTGCGGGAGTGCGGTGCGCACCGAGCGCTTGTCGCCCTGCTGCATGGCGGAGAAGCCGTATGCGACGATCCGACCACCGGGCCGCAGCATGTCGTAGGACCGCTTCAGCGACTTTCCACCCATCGCATCGAGCACGATGTCGTAGGGCGGCAGGCCCTTCCACCAGCCGTCCTTGCGGTAGTCGATGGCACGGTCCACGCCGAACTCGGCGAGCCGCGCGTGCTTACCGGGCGATGCCGTGCCGTGGATCTCGGCCCCGCCGGCCTTCGCCAACTGGATGGCCGCGATCCCGACGCCGCCGGCGGCCGCGTGGATCAGCACCCGCTCCCCTTCGCGTAACGATCCGTAGCCGTGCAGCGCCGCCCATGCGGTGGCGTAGTTGACGGGAATCGCCGCGCCCTGCTCGAAGCTCAGCGACTCGGGCAGTGGTATCGCGTCGGACGCTGACACGTTGACGATTTCCGAGTAGCCCCCGAAACGGGTGCCGCCGAAGACGCGTTCGCCGACGCGCGAGGCATCGACGCCGTCACCGACGGCCTCAATGGTTCCCGACACCTCGTAACCGACCACACACGGGGGCTTGGGTGCGTCCGGGTAAAGGCCAACGCGCGCAAGATGATCTGCGAAGTTCACACCGGCGGCGCGGACCGCGATCCGTACCTGACCGGGTGATGGCGGCGGCGGGTCGGGCCTCTCCTGGAGCTGAAGGACGGAAAGGTCACCGTGCTTGGTGATGACGACGGCACGCATTTCGATCACACCGCCGAGACGGCTCGCTGCTGCCCGCGTCTCCTCAGGCGGCCTTCGAATCTGCTGAGTACGTCGTAATAGTGGGTCGGAGCCAGCCGGGTCAGGATGTCGAAGACGTAGGCGTCGGGCCCGACGAGGATGCGCGCCTTGCCCTGTTCGACGCCACGGTGGATGATCTCGGCGGCCTTGTCGGGCTGGGTCATGGTGAGCGCGGCGAACTCCTCCACCATCTGCTCGTGGCTGCGGCCTCGCCCATCGGGGTCCTTGTGGAAACGCGTGTTGCGCACGATGTTGGTATTGATCCCGCCCGGATGCACATTGATGGCGGTCACTCCCGTGCCGCGCAGCTCTTGGCGCAACGAGTCGGTGAAGCCGCGGACGGCGAATTTCGCTGAGCAGTAGGCGCTTTGGTTGGGCATGCCGGCGAGACCGAACACGCTGGAGGTGTTGACGATCGCCCCATCATTCTGCTCGACCAGGATCGGCAGGAACGCCCGCGTTCCGTTGACGACGCCGTGGAAGTTGATGTCCCACAACCAGTTGTCGTCGCCGGGATCTGCCTCAAGCACGCTGGAGGAAAGGGCGACGCCTGCGTTGTTGAACACCGCGCCGAGCGGGGCGGGTGCCCAGTCGCGCACTTCGTCGGCGAAGTCGCGTTGGGCGTCGACATCGCGAACGTCGAGCACCCGGGTCAGCGTCGGCCCGCTGAGGCTGGCTTCGGTTTCCTTCAGCCCGCGCTCGTCGATGTCGGTGATCGCCACCGGGCATCCGTGCGTCGAAAGTCGTTGCGCCAGAGCGCGGCCGATGCCCGATGCCGTTCCGGAAATGACGGCGGTGCGGCCGCTGATTGTCCGACGCACTGAGTTGCTCATCGTTGTTCCTTGAATTCGGCGTTGGCGGCAGGTGCCGAAGCGATGTGGTCGGTGATCAGGTCGATGACGCGCTGCCATACGCCGACGGGCAGGTCGTGACCCATGCCGGCGATCGTCTCCAGCCGTGCCCCGGGAATGGTGCGCGCGGTCGCGGCGCCCCCGGTCGGATGAACCATCCTGTCCCGGTCGCCGTGGATCACCAGTGTCGGGACATCGATGTGGCGCAGTTCGGCGGTGCGATCGCCCGAGCGGAAGACGCCCGCGAGCTGACGCGGTGTTCCTGCGCTGGTGGGATCGCGGTCCCAGCCGATGGCCGCCCTCTCACGCACGCGGTCTTCCTCGAATGGGAAACCATGCGATCCGATGTGACGGAATATGGTCAGGTCGCGCTGTATCGCCTCAAGGCGTGTGCGGGGCGGCCGCCCCGTCGCCAGCCGCCACCATGTCGAGAGCGCCGGTCGTCCGACACGGGGAGCGCCCGTAGTGGACATGATCGACGTCAAAGTTCGCACCCGACCGGGGTATTGCGCCGCGACCGTCTGCGCGATCATGCCGCCCATCGAGATGCCGGCAACGTGCGCATCCCGGTAGCCGAGCACGTCGAGCAAGCCGACGGTGTCACGCGCCATGTCACCGAGGTGGTACTGGCGGGGATGGTTGCCGCCCCGCAGAATTGCGAGCGGTTTGGGCGGCGGAAAGTCCAGGTGGGTGGACCGGCCGACGTCTCGATTGTCGAAGCGCGTGACGCAATAGCCGCGTCCGGCCAGCGCGGCCGCAAAGTCCTTCGGCCACGAGCCGTGCAGCTGTTGTCCCAGCCCGGCGATGAGCACGATCGGAGGATCGTCGGGATCGCCCACTTGTTCGTAGCACAGCTCTATACCGCGGCCGACGTCGACGACTGTCTGCTCCGGTGTCACGCCGACACCCGCTCGGTTCCACTGAGAGGAGTTGATTTCGATCCCACCTTTCGTCGGTAGACAACGGCACGGCCGCCGCGACCCGGCGCGATCGCCACTCCGCGCGAGTGATGACGCTCGCCTGCGGCATAGGTTGTGCCGAGCTCGAATTCGCGCAGCAAGGTACGAAGCGTGACGTTCATCTCCATGTTGGCGAACGAGGCGCCGATGCACCGGCGGATGCCTCCCCCGAAGGGAATCCAGGTGTGGGTATCCGGGTTGCTGCCGAGAAAGCGGTCGGGGTTGAACACCTTCGGGTCCGCGAAGTTCTGCTCGGATTCGTGCGACAGACTGATACTCGCGATGACGGCGTGGTTCTTCGGGATGACCCACTCGCCCAACCGTATTCGCTCACGTGTGGTCCGTGCGGTGGCCTCCACCACCGGGCGGGTGCGCTGCACTTCCCAGATCGTGGCCTGCAGCAGCTCCGATCCCCCGGCGTCGACCTCCGCCGCGAGCCCCGACAGCAGGCGCGGATGCCGTCGCAGCCGCTCGATCGCCCATGCCAACGTCGTCGCCGTCGTCTCGTGGCCCGCGGCGAGCAGCGTCAGGAGCTCGTCGGCGATGTGGCCATCGGAGATCCGCGAGCCGTCCTCGTAGCGCGCCTGCAGCATGAGGGCGAGCACGTCATCGCGATCCTCGAACGCCGGATCGGCCCTGGCTTCGGAGATGAGCTCGGCGATGATCTCCTCGTAGCGCTTGCGATACCGCTGCACCCGCCCCCACGGGCTCCACGGGCCGAGGTCGCGCCGGACGACCGCAGGCATCACCGCCATCCGAGATGCCAGGGGCACCATCGAGGGAAACAGTTGCCGCAATTCGTCGAATGAGGTCCCCTGTGCGCCGAACACGGTGCGCAGGATGGCATTGAGGGTGATGCGCATCATCGGCTGCAGCGTCTCGAATTCCCTACCCTCCGGCCAGGTCTCGGTTTCGCGCATCACCTCTTGCTCGACGATCGCTTCGTAGCCGGCCATCCGCTTGCCGTGAAAGGGAGGTACGAGCAACTTGCGCCGTGCGCGGTGTTCGGCGCCGTCGAGGCTGAAGGTCGAGCCGGGACCGAGGACGGTGCCGAGGTTGGCTGCGCGACCGACGAGATCACTGCTTGTGGTGAACAGATCCTTGATCAAGACCGGGTCGCTGATGACGACGGTCTCACCGAAGATCGGAAGCTTCAGCGTGAACGTGCTGCCGTAGCGCTTACCCACCGCGGCGACCGCACGGTGCCGCGCGGTGAGGAAAGCGATGCCCATCACGGCCTTCGGTATCCGCGGCCCTGGTGGCAGCCGGACCGGGTCCGTCGTCGCCTCACCCATCTCGTCCCTCCATGGTGGTACTCCAAGGTACCGGCTTCACGGTACGTCAACGTACCGCCGCCGACAACCCCTTGCACATATGTGCAATAGCAGTGAACCTACGCCTCACCGTGGCGCAGCTCCTGGCGGCCGCAGCGGGTTGGAGAACGCGGCGCAGGGCCCCAACAGATCCGGGTGGAACAATTTCGCCGCGATGCATTCTCCATCGACGCCGGGGTTTTTTGCGGTGACCGTGATGACCACGAGGGTGCGCACCTGCCCGTACAGGTCGGTGGTCGCCGTGGTGGCCAGGCTCGCCGCGAGGTCGTACATGTTCATGTTGGTCCCGGGAACGGGCTGGCTGCCGCGCGCGGTGTCGGGGCCGTCCTTGTTCAACGTCGAGTGGCAATCTTGAAATCCGGGCGGCGGGCCTACCGGGGGACAACCGTCGAGTGGAAATTGTTTGGAGAACAGGATGTTGAAGTATCCGGTGTGCAGATCGGCCGGGAAGTCGCCGGGATTGCACGACGGGAAGAGGGGAGGAGCCAGCCGGTCCGGCTGCCCGGCCGCGATGTTGTCCTCGACCCAATTCGAGTGTGCGTAGAAGTCTTGCTGCGCGTGCGCCAGGCCACCGAACGCGGCGCGGGCGGCAGGTCCGTTGGCCAGAACCGTGGCACCCGGGCCGAGCGGCTGCGACCCGCCAAGGATGACCGGCACGAAGATGTTCCACGCCTGCTGTGCTCGGGCACAGATGTCGGCTGGGTTCTTCGCGTTGTCGATATGTCGCCACTGATCAGTCGCAAAAGAGTCACTCCCCATGGCGCCGCCGCCGGGCGGGGGTCCGTTGAGGATCTGAAGCATGGCAACATCGCTGACCTGGTCGGCTGGCAGCGCAGTGCGGGTGATGCTGTCGTGGTTCTGGATATAGAAGGCCTGCGCAATCGGGGAGGCCCAGCAGCATACGGCGCCGATGAGGGTGGCCACCGCCACCACGGCCGACGTGGCCCGCGCTAGTCGCAGCGACACGGTCACGGATCCTCCTGTTCTGGCCGACACATCGGCGGGCATTGGAACTACCTGCTGCAAAACGGCCCCGACCGGAGGGGCTTGTACCCACACAGGCAACTAGAGCAAACAAGACGCGCGCCCGCAGAAGTCTCATGGCGGATGCCGTGGTGGTCGTTCTGGCGCGGCATTGGTGCCTTGGTCCGTTGATTCTCAGAAATGCCCTGAAGTTCAGCTTGGTGGCCAGGGACGGGATCGAACCGTCGACCTTCCGCTTTTCAGGCGGACGCTCGTACCAACTGAGCTACCTGGCCCGACGGCACCGGTGTGCCTCGCCGCCGTGGCGACCCTGACGGGACTCGAACCCGCGACCTCCGCCGTGACAGGGCGGCGCGCTAACCAACTGCGCCACAGGGCCTCGCTGCATATCCTCCTCCGCGTCGCCGCGGAGCGGGTACCCCCTACGGGATTCGAACCCGCGCTACCGCCTTGAAAGGGCGGCGTCCTAGGCCGCTAGACGAAGGGGGCCAAAGCCGAATCTCTCCGGGGTACTCGCAACGCCAATGACGCTGGGAGCCTCGATAGCTTAGGGTACCGGCACCCCAATCCTCAAACGAGATGCCTGACCAGACCCAGTATCCTGATGCATCACGCCCCTATAGCTCAGTTGGTAGAGCTACGGACTTTTAATCCGCAGGTCCTAGGTTCGAGTCCTAGTGGGGGCACTCAGAACACCAGCTCAAGGCTTGTTTCGGTCGAAGGCACACCCGTGATCCAACCGTCTCAGTCCGCAGACAGTCCGCAGGATGCTATTCTGGGGGCATGACTGGCATGACCAAGCGCATCTCGCGGGCGGGTGTGGAAGACCGCTGGCACCGTCCCCCACGACGGGGAGAAGCACCGCCCTTCCCTGCTGACGGACTCGGACCAGGGAGCTGGTGCATGGACCCGAAGCACGGTGACCCCGGCAAGCTGGTGAGCACCTTGCGCCATGGGCGGGGTAAGCGGTGGCTTGCCCGCTGGGTGGACCACGACGGCCAGGAACGGACCAAGGCCTTCGACCGCAAAGCCCAGGCCCAGCAATACATCAACGGTGTCTCTGCCGCGCTGAGCACCGGCACCTACGCCGACCCTCGCCTGGGTGCAGTCACCTTCGGCACCGTGGCCGATCCCTGGTTCGACTCCAAGTCCGGATTGAAGCCCAAGACCCGCGCCGGGTACCGCTCGCTGCTCGATGTCGTCGTACTGCCCCGGTGGAAGGACACCCCGTTGCGCGACATCAGACACGCCGACGTGCAGGCCTGGGTGCATGCCCTGGCCACCGATCCCACCTCACGCCAGCGCAAAGCCATCGACCACGACACCGACAACCCGAAGGGCCTGTCAGCTGCCCGGGTGGTGCAGGCCTACCAGGTGGTGGACCAGGTACTGAGCTACGCCGTCCGATCGCGGTTCATCGCGGTCAACCCCGCCGAGGGTGTACAGCTGCCGCGCAAGACGACCCCGGAGAAGTTCGCCCTGACCCATGACCAGGTGCGCGCACTGGCCGAGGCCGCCGGAGATCTTCGGACAGCGGTCTATGTCCTCGGCTACGGCGGTCTGCGCTATGGCGAACTGGCCGCACTGCGCGTCGGTGATGTTGACGTGACCCGCCGCCGGGTCAAGGTGTCACGCTCGGTGACCGCCGTGGCCAAGCTGGGCATGGTGGAGACCGGCACCAAGACCCACCAGGCGCGTGCCGTGGCACTATCCGAGTTCGTCATGGACCTACTTGCCGAGCACATCAAGGGCCGTTCACCTGAGGAACTGGCCTTCCCGTACCACGACGGCACCTGGACCCCACGCGACTGGTTCGCACTGCGGCTGGAGAAGGCGGCATCCGTGGCCCAGCTCAGCGGGGTCACGCCGCACGTACTGAGGCACACCGCCGGGTCACTGGCGCTGGCCTCGGGGGCCTCGGTGGTCACGGTCCAGAAACTGCTTGGCCATCTATCGCCCATTACCACGATGAACGTCTACGCCCACCAGCTCCCCGACGACTTCGACAACCTGGCTGCAGCAATGGATGCGGCTTCACGCAAAGCAGCCACCGCAGATTAGCCTGGCTAATCTTTCTAATCGCCTATAACACAAGGCATTTCACGCATCGAGTGTTGCCCGCGTTGAAGCCATTGCTGTATCGTTAACCGTGACGGGCCGTTCGTATGCCTGCGGCATTCCCCCGGAATGAAATGTAATGCGCGCCTGACGGTCAGGACGCGTGAATCGCCGCATGCAGAGGAACACACACCCCGTCATGACCAATACAAGCGCGCCAGCGCCACCATGCCCTCGGCTGTCGACCGCCGAGGCCGCGAAGTACACCGGCATCGCCGAATCAACGCTTAGGTATTACCGGCACATCGGCACCGGCCCCGCGTCCTACACGATCTCCTCGCGAGTTTTTTACGACATCGTCGACCTCGATGAGTGGATCGCCGCCGAGAAGGCTGCGAGCTTGCGGGGCGGTGTCCAATGAGACCCCACATCAGCCAGCTCGACCGCGACGCGCTTAACGACCTCGGCCTGGTCGAAAGTGACGGCTGTGCAGACGGTCTGCAGGACTTCGACGACGAGGCGGTAACGCCCATCGTGAGGGTAGGCAATCACACCAACCCCGCCGCAAAAGTCCTTCAGATTCCTGCTGCAAAGGCAGCAATAGGCTGTGGGCGCTGCTCCTCACGGTGGAATGGACTTGAAACTTCGCACTGTGCGGCCTGCCACCAGACATTCACCGGCGAGACAGCGTTCAACAAGCACCGCGCCGGTTCGCATGGTCGCGGCACTCGACACTGCGTGGAACCTGTCTCGGTAGGGCTGGTGGACGCCGGTCGCGCCTACCTCTGCTGGGGCCTACCTGGGCGCGCCAATGAGGATTCGATGCCGTCGTGACCGAGATAGAAGAACGCTCCGGCGATCACACCGAGGCGCTCCAGAAGCCCGTACCAAGGACTGACACCGAGAATACCGCCGACGGCGTATATCGGCGGGGTGCGCCGGTGTACCGCGCTGCCGGATGGCAGGGTGTGCTGCCGCTGCCTCCGGCGGCGAAGCAGCCGCTGCCGACCGGATTCACCGGCTACGACGGCTTGTGGCCGACTGATGAGCAGGTCACCCGCTGGATGTCCCAGAAGCCTGCGGCGAGCAACCTCGGAGTGCGCGTCGAGCACGGGGTCGTCGTCCTGGACATTGACGCCTATGACGGCAAGACCGGCGGGGACACCTTGTTGGAGGCTGAACGCCGGTGGGGGTCGCTGCCGCCCACCTATCGTTCCACTGCCCGGCACGACGACCCGATCAGCGGCCAGCGGCTCTACCGGGTGCCGGTCGGAATGTTGTTCCGGTCGGGGATCAAGTTCCCCGAACTCAAAATCGGGCACATCGACACCATCCAGCCGCACCTGCGCCTAATGGCGGCCTGGCCGTCGATCCACCCCAAGACCGGCCAGGTCTATCGGTGGTACACCCCGGACGGCTTGCTGATGCAGGACCCCAACCGGAACCGGGCACTGCGAGAGCAGGTCAACGCCGAGCTGTATCAGAAGCTGATAGGGCACCACGACCAAACCGCGCCGGATCGTCTGGTGGAGGCCCGGAGGCCGCGGTGGTCGATCTGCTGTCGGGTACCGCCAGCCGCTACGAGTCCACCCGCGACCATGTGGCCGCGCTGACGCGCATGCGGGCGTCGGACCCGGCGTGGGCGGTCCCGCGTGCGTTGAGCCACGTCCACGTGGCCTACGTGCTGGGGAGGTCGGCCGGAAACCAGGCGCCGCTGAGGTCAATGAGGTGATCGAGCTGATCCTCGGGCATGCCGTCAAATCGCCCGACAAGAGCCTGGGCGTAATTGCGATGGGAATCAAACACGCTGAGCGCATCCAGGAGGCCCTGCGGGCCGCGCTAGACGAGCGGCGGAGGAGTTCGGCGGTTCACCGACAGGGGCGGCGAGCCGTTGCTTCGTCAAGAACCTTGACCGCGTCCGGCCACGATCGGGACGCGATCATCCGCTCGGTGGGCTATGGCAAGAATGCCGATGGTCGGCTTCTATACCGCTTCGGACCTCTGACTATGGAGGGAGGCGAGCGACGCCTCAACGTGGCTGTGACGCGGGCAAAGGAACGGATGACCCTCGTCTCCGCCTTCACCCATCACGATATGGACCCTGACCGCTCACAAGCCCGTGGGGTCGAACCGCTTCGCGCTTATCTCGAGTACTGTGCGAGCAACGGCGCTCAGCTCGGTCAGCGAGCGGCCTCGATCCCGAAGCTCAACCCCTTCGAGGTGGATGTCCGAGATAGGTGACCCGAGCGGGGATCCCTCTTGTTGCGCAGTAGGCACCGTCGGGCTACCGATTGATTTTGCTGCAAGACCCGACCAGCCCGGGACGATGATCCTGGCGAACGAGTGCGATGGCGCCGCCGATCACTCGTCTGTTTCGGCACGCGACCGCGACCGACTGCGACAGGAGCACTTAGAGCGCCTAGGGTGGAGATTTCACCGCATATGGTCGCAGGACTGGTGCACCGACAAGGAATCCGAGATCGCCAAGGCGAAGAGTGCATACCAGACAGCGGTACAGACCGCCGAAATCGCCCAAGCGGAAAATGGGACGCTGCGAGTAGCAGCTCGCGAAGCCTGAGTGACGCGACCGGCGTCCAGACTGTCAACGCGGTCCGCCAGCGGGTCTGGCGATCGCGACGTCGTGGACCGTCCGACCAGCGTCGGTCGCCTGCATCGAGGGGTCTGCGCGCAGACTGCTGAGCGTGATCCAGTGGATTGAGTCGGACACGCTGCTTCGGCCGAAGGAGCAGCTTATTGATGAGGCAATGCGAGAGTTGGGCTTTCAGCGGCGCGGAAGGAAGATCATTGCCGCGATTAAGCAGGCGATCGAGTCGACGCGTCGCCGCGGCGTTTCTTGAGGACCGAGCTTGCGGGAAGGGCAACCGCTGCCATCGCGGATGAAGCGATAAACACAGGCATTTTGTGATAACAGAGGCCCTGTGTTGGTCAGGCAAGCATCGCTTACAGACGCGATAAGCCGGGGGCATACTCGGTTGTCTAGCTTTACACCTTGCCCTTGGTGGTGCCCTTCGTGTGTGCATCTCTCCGTGTGGCGGTACCCGAACGTCGATGACGCGTCGTCTGTGTCGTTACCGCTGGTGGTGGATGCTCAGACCCATTGAGTAGGGCGTTGGCGGTGTCGTTTACGTGTGTTCCGGGCGCCAGCTACTGCCGGAGGCCGCACCGCATCTTCTGGGTGAAAGGCCGTTTCGAAATGGTCGAGTGCCGTTCGACGAGACAAACGCGTCCCGGCGAGGCACGACGTCCCCGCCGAGGTGAGACCCCACACCGCCGAAGCATAAAACAGCCCGCTCGTGGGGTGGGCTCGGCTAGCCCGGGTGGTCTCCCGGTGCAAGCAGTACGTCGTCAACCGTCACATTGACGGCGATGGTTTGCAGGCCGATGTTGTTCTGTAGTTCGGCTTTGACACGGCGCTGGATTTCGTGGGCGACGTGGTGGACCTGTTCGCCGTAGGTCACGGCGACGGCGAGGTCGATGACCGCGGTACGGCCCAAAACGCCGACCCCTGAGTCGGGATGCCGGCGGCTGCCAGTGGCAGTGGTGATCAGGTCGGCGACATGAGACTGCGTGGTGCGCCCGAGCACGAAACGCACGCCGGGAACGCGGCGCGCCACGCCACGGGCAATGGCCGCGACGACACGCGCCGCGACCCGGATGGCCCCCTGGTCGGTGAGTTGGAGGGTGTAGCCGACGTCGTGAACCAGCTTATCGACTTCACGCATCACTGAGGCCCGGAAACGACGGGGAACGGGCACCGGCTCATCGGCAAGGCGACGAACCGGGGACCAGATGCGGTTGAATTCGGTGATCGCGGCCTGGCAATGTGGGCAGTGTTGCTGATGATCGTTCAGCCGCTCGCCGTCGCCTTCGGCGACTTGCTCCAACACTTCATCGACTAGGGCGCCGCAAGCTAGCTCGCGTGAGTCGTCGTTGAAGTAACTTCGGCGCACCGCGTGATTCGAGCCGGACATCGGTTGCTCACCTCCACTGTTGCAGCGCGACACCCAGTGTGCGCCTCGCCCGGAACAGATGACTGCGCACAGCTGCCACGCTGGAGTCGGTGACGGCTGCAACCTCGGCGTAAGACAGGCCCTCCAGGTGATGCAACACAACCGTGATGCGCTGTGCCGGCGGCAGGGCCTGGATCGCGTCGGTGACGGCGTCCTTCATCAGATCGCGTTCCAACCGCATTGCCGGACCGGCACAGGCGTCAGCGACATCACCGATAACGTCAAGTGAGCTGCTCGGGTGCTGGCGCTGCACCCGGTTGAGGGCCCGGTGCGTGACAATCCGGTACAGCCAGGTGGAAAAACTGGATTGCGCGCGAAAATTCGGCAGCTGCTGCCACGCGGCGACCAGGGCTTCCTGCGCCACATCCTCGGCGTCGTGATGGTTGCCGACAACCCGCAGCGCGACCCGGTAGGCCAGCCCGCTATACCGGTCAACCAGTTCGGCGTAGGCGTCGAGATAGCCCTCCTGAGCGCGCCGGGCAAGGTAGGCGTCATCAACACCAGCCTCCACGCCCGGCCCCCTTGTCGATCCGCGGCTACCCCAGTTGCGTAGCCAGTGTCGCGGTGAGGCAAGCGGTGTGCGGCGGCCTACCGCAAGCCGCGACGAGGAGTTGAACTGTGTCTGCGATCTTTTCTCTTCGGCTGTGTCGTACCCATGTAGGACGGTTCAAGAACCCTGGGCAGTCCGTCTAGCGCTCCGAGGCAACTCGCTCCGCCGCCCCAACGAGCATTCGCTGATCACACAAGGAGATTCATCACCGATGACGCAGCCTGAGAAGTCCAGTACTCCAGCCACGAGCAGTGGCTCCGCGACACCTGATCGCCTGCAAACCGACGAGGGCAAGATCAGCGTCGCCCAGTCCGTGGTGCAAAAGATAGCGGGCATAGCATGCCGCGAGATCAGTGGTGTGCATGCCATGGGCACCAGCACCGGGCGCACATTCGGCGCGATCCGCGAGGCCATCCCCGGCTCGTTAGGAAGCCCCCACGTCGCCCAAGGCGTCAGCGTCCAGGTCGGCCAAACCCAAGCCGCGATCGACCTCGACATCGTCGTGGAATACGGCGTCGGGATCGCCGAGCTCGGCAAAAGCATCCAACGCAATGTCAAGCAGACCGTCGAGCGGATGACAGGCCTGGAGGTGGTGGAGGTCAACATCAACGTCAATGACGTCTACCTGCCCACTGACGACGCCCAGCAAGAGCAAGACACCCCCTCCCGCGTTTCATGACCAATCCCGACACCGCCATAGTGGAGGGCGTCAACGTTGACGCCCTCGCCGCCGCGGTTCGGTCTTGCCCCGCTGTCGACGATCTGGACGGCGGCCCACTGGGCACCGTCGCAACCTACCTGCCGGGTCGGCGGGTGCCGGGCATCCAAATCGGTGCCGACCGGGCAAGCATTCAGGTCCGCGGCAAGTGGGACGTCCCCATACGCGAGCTCGCTGGGCAGGTACTGGCGGCGGTGGCGCCGCTCACCGGGGGCCGCACGATCGACATCCTCGTGACCGACGTGGCCGAGCCCGCCCTGCCGGCGCCGACACAACAGGGCCCGGCCGGACACTCCCGGCAGCTCGGCGCAGGTCGGCAGGAAACTGTCGTGTCGCCACCCGCTGAGGACAATGACGAACTATGCACGAGGACGAACGCCGCCGACGCGCCGCGCGCAAAGAGTTCATCCGCACCCACCACCCCGACCGGGGAGGAGACATTACCGAATTCGTGATCGGGCTGGCGCAATTCGACCGCGAGTCCCCAGAAACCGCTGCCAGCGCACATCTCCGCATCGTCTTCGTGCCCCACACCAGTTGGCCCCGGCGTCTACTGCGTGCCGTCCTCAGCTTACTTCACCGCCGCCTACCGCTGCGCCATCGCAAACCGCTGACACCTACCCAACGGAATCGAGAAAAGACATGACCCGAACAACCCTCGGCATCATCATTGGGCTGGCCCTCGGATTGGCCCTGGCGTTCGGCAGCTTCGGCCAGATGCTTCTCGTCGCCCTGTTTTGTGCGTTGGGGGTCATCGTCGCCAAGGTCCTCGACGGCGACATCGACCTGAGCCGCTACGTCGCAGGCCGACGCGACCGATGACGGCCACCGACGTCGCCGCGGCACCTCCTGCGGCTGGGCGCAACGAGCTCGGCGCCATCACTATCGACGATTCCGTGGTCACCAAAATTGCCTCCCGCGCCGCGGCCGAAGAGCCCGACGCCGGAGCCGCCGCGCCCCGCCTGTTGCGGAAATCCCTGGCCGGAGCGGGCCGGCTCGGCCTACGCGACACCAGCCTCACAGAGCTGCCGAAAACCTCCGCCGACGTCGATGGCAGCGTCGTTCTCGTCGAGTTAACGATCAGTGTGCGCTGGCCGTGCTCGGTTCCCGCCGTCACGCAAGCCGTGCGGCACCGCGTGCGGGCACGCGTCGCCGCGCTGACCGGCCTGCATGTCGCCGAAGTCAACATCGCGGTGACCGACCTCGCCACCCATCTCGCCCCGCCACCGCGGGTCCACTAAACATCGGACACGAGGCCCCGATGAGACTGATCAACCGGCTGCTCGCAGCCGTTCTCGCCGCCGCGATCATCGCCGCAGGTTTACTCGTGGTCGTCGAGGTCATCGCCGACCGCATCACTGGTCACGCCGCACTCGTTGACTGGCACCCGGTTTATCAGTGGGCCGCACGCACCAGCTGGATGCAAGGCAGCGTCCGAGTGGGGGCCATCGTCATCGCCGCGCTTGGCGTGATTCTGTTGCTCGCCGAACTGCGCCGCGGCAAACCCAAGCGACTTCGCATCGCCAGCGATCTCACCGACGCCGCCCACACTCGCCGCGGGGTAGCTGCCACGATCCGCACTGCCGTCAACGACGTCGACGGCATCAACCACACCGCCGTCAAGGTGAAACGCCGCAAAGTCAAGGTCGCAGCAACGACCGCAGGACGCCATCCCTATACGGCCCAGTCCCTGCGAGAACCCGCAACAGCCGCCGCTCAACAGCGGCTGGACACTTTGGAACTATCCCCCGCGCCGAGGCTGTCGGTGCGCGTCACGACTCGGAGCCGCTGATGCACGCCGACCGCACCAACCGCGCCGTACTCATCCTGTTCGCGTTGCTGCTCATCGCTGGCGGAGTCTGCGCTGCGCTGGCCGGCTTCGGAGCCTTCGGTGCCGCAAACCAATACCGTCACCTGTTCGGCAACCCCGTCGGCGCCTACTTCGGCACTCAGGGCGCCTGGTTATGGCTCGTCGTGGCGCTGGCCGCCGTACTGCTGGCAGCTCTTGCGTTGCGCTGGCTGATCGTGCTGCTGTTCTCCACCGACCGAGCCGGCGACATCCGGCTCACCGGAGACCGCTCCACGGGACACAGCACCCTTACCCCGGGCGCACTCACCGAGGCGGTGTGCGAGGAAATCGAAACCTACCCGGGCGTGCATTCGGCTAAGGCCCGAATCATCGGCGATCCCACCAGCCCCGACCTTGTCATCACCGCCACCCTCGAGCAGAACGCAGACCTAGCCGCCCTGCGTCGGCGCATCGAGACCAACGCAGTCGCGCACGCCAGACAAGCCCTGGACAACCCCGACCTGCCCGTCATCCTCGACCTCACCGTCACCGACCGCCAAACCCGCGAAGTCTCATGACCGAACACCACCGGCTTCGTCGTCCACCGGTTCGTTAAACCCGTCGCCTTCAACGACACGCCGAGCTCGTCTCCCGCGCGCTGAGGTTACGGTCGTCCACCAATCCCGGCCGGTTTTCATGCTGGCGGAACCTGTCCTCGGACGCTGTCTCAGGTGCGTCGTCGGAAGTGGCAGTGAGGAAACGATCCGGAAGAGCCAGCTTCATGATCGTCCGCAACGTGAGCAGGTATTGGCGGGCCAGCGCACCGGTGGTGTAGGGCAGATCGTAGGTGGCGCACACAGATTTCACCCGCTGAGCGATGTCTGCGTAGCGGTTACTGGGAAGATCAGGGAAGAGGTGATGTTCGATCTGGTAGCAGAGGTTGCCGCTCATGAACGCCATTACCGGACCCGCGTTGAAGTTCGCCGTACCCAGCATTTGCCGCAAATACCATTCGGGCTTCGTCTCGCCCTTCAGTGCGGCGGGAGTGAATTAGACATAGTGAGACCGTGTAGCAACACGAGGGCCGACTGACCGGACGCCATTCGCGAGTTTTGCACAATCCCGCACGTAGGAGACACGTTCAGTCGCAGTCCTGCTGATTCGCTGTCCTTGCGGTCGCGTGGACACTCACCGGATTAGCCGGGCTGCTCGCTGCCGCAGCCAATGGGCGCAAGGGCGGACGCCCCCGCAAGGTCGACGATGCCGATGCTGCGAAGGCCCGTCAGCTCCAGCAGTAGGGCATCACCGCCACCGACATCGCGAAAAATGTTGGGAGTATCCCGCGCCACCGTGTACCGCTACCTCGGTGTTGCTGAGGCTGTCTAGACGTCGTCCCCGTGATCATCCCAACAACGGTCTACGGAGACGAGTCACATCGGTGAGGGCGCGCTGTATCGAGGCCCAGATGAGGGCGGGAAGCTCCTCCTCAGAACGAAGCGAAGGACAGGCCCTGTTGATGCTGGCCAGATGAAGAACCCTCACCTGCGAATCTGCTGTGAATCGTGGTCGCCGACTGTGCACGCCAGCGGGCAGGCGTGTACTAGATCGGATCACGTTTCTTTGGGGGAAGGATCGTCGAATGGCGTTCAGTCGATTGCCGGGTGAGTTCTATTTCGGCACCTGGGAGGGGTACGTGCCTACCGCCACCAACGGCGGAGGGCGCGGCGATGACACCGCGGTAAGCACCGACACTCAAAATCTCGGCCCCAACGGGCGATTTGCGTTATGGCGTGATGGTGTCGCGTTCGCGATTCAAACGCCAGACGGCCACTTCGTCACCGCGGTCAGCGGTGGCGGCCGCACCTCGGATGTTCTGCACACCAACGCGACCGAAATAAGAGAGTGGGAACAATTCGCTTTCCCCCCCAACGGGTTTTGGACACGTCACATCCTCACCTCGAACAACCACTACCTGTCCGCACTGGGCAACGGCGGTCACGCGACCAACGCATTCCACTCCGATGCGCTCAATGCTGACACCTGGGAGACCTTCACTATCCGCAAATGCGGTGATCTCGGTTCGGGTTTCAACTACTACCTCGTCCCGGAAAACTTGGAGGGCAACGTCGTTTCAGCGCGGGAAGGCGGCGGGCAGACCGACCACGCCATCCGCTTGCCCCCGCTGTATGTGCCCGAACAAGCCGATCCGCTGGAGTGGGCGCGCATGACACTGATGCTCCAACCCGACGGTACCTACGGCATACGCACGCTGAGCGGCAATTTCGTGACCGCCGACCAAGGCGGTGGTCTGGACGGGTCGTCGGGTAATGCGTTGCAGACCAACCGAACTGCGGTGCAGGCGTGGGAAAAGTTCACCTTCACCAGCACCGGTGACGGCTACTACATCATTCAGACCGTCAGCGGATCGTTCATCGGCGAAGGCTCCGACACCGAAGGCTCCGACCTGTCAACCAACGCATCCGGACCCGATCGCGCGCAGAAGTTCATAGTGCTGATGGCCGGGGTCTAAGACATCCAGTAGGGGCCGCCATCCACAGCGGCTCGGAGGCGACGATCGTCCCGGCCTGGCCGAGCTGATGGCCTACGTGCGCGAGGATGACACCGTCGTCGTGTGGAAGCTAGATCGGGCGGGCGTAAGACTCTGCACATCCTGGCGAGCGTGAAGGCGCTCAGCGACCGAGGAGTCACCCTGGTGTCGACCTCGGACGGCATCGACTCCTCCACCCCCGCCGGTCGGATGATGATCGGTGTCCTCGGCTCTCTGGTTGAGTACGAGCGCGAGCTGATCAAAGAGCGCACCGCGTTGAAGCGGGCGACCCCCGTGCCAATGGCACCCGGTGCGGGCGGCCTCCGAAGGTCGATGACTCCGAGCAGCTTGCCCTGGCGAAGCGGTTGAAGGCCGACGGCTCACGGGCAAGCAGATCGCCAAGTACCTCGGCGTGAGCAGGGCGACGCTGTACCGGTATCTCGGCGACGCCGCCTGAGAGTAGAACGCGATGCCATTCACGGCTCTCCACCGTCTCCTCGGACTCGGCCCAGGACCGCTCTCCGACAGCATGATCGACGACGCGGTAACAGAGAAGCTCGCGGAAACAGATGACCTCGACTTCAAGTCGGCCCTCCCAGGCACGAGCGGACTAGCCGCAACGGACTTCCCCAAAGACATTGCCGCGATGGCGAACAGCGGTGGCGGGGTCATCCTCGACGGGATCACCGAGCAGGACAAGAAGGCTGGTGCGCGGGTAGACGTGGGCGAACTCACCGAAGGCCACGAGCGCACCTTGCGCATGGCCGCCGTGACGGCGATCAGCCCGCCGATATTCGGACTCGACGTCGTTCGACTGGGAGCCGACGGCAACCGGTGCGTGGCAATCATCGTGCCCGCCAGTGTCGACGGTCCGCACCTCATCTACCGGAACGATTACTTCGGAGCACCCGTCCGCAACGACGCCGACACCGTCTGGATGAAGGAGCGACAGATCGAGGCCGCATACCGAGCACGGTTCGACGGTCGTCGGCAGACAGCTGAAGTCCTTGACCACATGTCCAAGGAGTTGTAGGTCGTCACCGAGATCGAGGCCCGCGCCTGGCTGATCGCCGTCGGTCGCCCAAGAGTGACCCCTTCATTGGCTACACGGTGGGAGCAGGACGAAGCCGGACAGATATTCGAGGCCGCATCGGTCCAGGCACTGACCTACGCCAGGAGACAGAGCATTCGTCCGTTTGAGATCGTTCAACGGCGAAATCCGCGACCCGGCCTCCGCCGTCGCGTTCGCAACCCACGTGGTGTAACACCCTAGCGACGAGCAAGAGCTTCTGCCCCGCGGCATTGAACCATTTGGACGAGTGCGGACGTATTAAGACCGTCGTAACGGGACACTTTGAGAGGGGCACAATGCCATCCGCTTACAAATTTCTTCAGCTCGCACTCGCGATCTTTGGCGCGATTTTTCTCCTTATCTATCCCCTGTCCCTGGTCTGGCCGTCGGGGTGGGCATGGCATTCCGGCGCGCCCTACCAGTCCATGTACTTCATGATGATTGTCGGCGTATACGCGACACTGGGCGTTTTCCTGCTCAACGCGGCGCGAAACCCGCAGGCCAATCTCAGCCTGATCTGGTTCACCGTGTGGTCCAGCGTCGTACACGCCGCAATCATGGCGGTGCAATCCTTCGGCGGCGGACACCACATGGGACACCTGTCGGGAGATGTCCCTGCGCTGCTTTTGGTGGCCGTCGTCCTGTCGGTGCTCGTGCTGTCGTCTGGCCTCAAGCAGTCTGCTTCTGCGCCGAGTCCTGCACGCTGAGCGCTTGCGCGGTCGCTCTGCCGTGAGATCAGACGGCCTCCCGGCCTGCCTGGAGGCCCGGTCGAGCATCCACTTCGACGGATCAGTCAGTGTGGCGTTCGCACTCGGCGGCCTGCGGAACGGTCCGGACACCTACCATTCCGCATGGTACAACTCGACCCGGCGCAGACCCTGCGCTTAGCGCAAGCCGAAGCGGCCCAGGACGATGCAGACCTTGCATCAGATCTGATTGCATCTGGCGTCACGGCGCAGTCCGTCGACACGGTGGTTGCCGTGCTCTCGGCACACCGCGACGGCGCGTCGATCAACGCCGCCGCCAAGGCATCGGGGATCAACTACCGGACTGCGCAGCGGATCGTGCAGGGTGCCGAGGATCGGCTGCGGGAACTCGTCGCGGTCGGCTGACGGCCTCTAACCTGACACACCGCCCTTGATGGGCCGATGCCATCTCCTTACCGGTGCGACTGCCACTGACGCGGTGTCATGACCGGTGCGGAAATCGCCTCTCCTGAGGTATCGACTCGGGGTGAAACCGTCGCGTGATAGCGCCGACTGGTCCGCAGTCAGTCCGCAGGAGGTTCGCAACCAGTCGTTGGCTACCAATAACAGCCAACCAGTATGCGCAGGTCAAACTCCTTCAGCCGCAATCCGTCAACACTGGCTCAAAAGAACAAACTCCAGGAAAGGCGATCTTTTAATCCGCAGGTCCTAGGTTCGAGTCCTAGTGGGGGCACCAGAAGTCCCAGTTCAGGGCCGATTCATCCCTCTGCATGGCGGGCAATCTCGGATGCGGCGCGTCGGCGTCCCCAGATATCAACTCGGTCAACCTCTTTCGTACCGACGAATGCCGGGCAGCCACCGGCCGGTGTCAGCGTTACACGTGGGTCCGACCATTGCGTCGGAGATTTTCGAAGAAGATGAAGCGAGGATGTCGAGATTGGCGTGACGGCTCCGTCCCAGGGGCAGATGCGGCCACCGTGGCCGCATCGCAGAAAGGAGACCCACCATGGCGAAGTATCTGCTTCTCAAGCACTACCGCGGCGCCCCCGAGGCCGTCAATTCCATCCCGATGGACCAGTGGACCCCGCAGGAGATCGATGACCACGTTCAGTACATGAATGACTTCGCCGCCCGGCTCGAGACCACCGGGGAGTACGTCGAGAGCCAGGCGCTCTCGCCCGAGGGCACGTTCGTCCGGTACGACGGGGAGGGCCGGCCACCGGTCACCGACGGGCCCTTCGCCGAGACCAAAGACCTGATCGCCGGTTGGATGGTGATCGACGTCGACACCTACGACCGCGCGCTCGAGCTCGCCGGCGAGTTGTCGGCAGCCCCCGGAGCCGGCGGCAAGCCGATCCACGAGTGGCTCGAGGTGCGCCCGTTCCTGACCACAGCGCCGACGGTCATCGAGTGACCGGACCGCCCGGCCGGATCAGGTGATGGACGACCGGCTGCTGCGGGAGCTGACCCCCGCGGTGATCGGCATCCTCGTGCACCGCGGAGTCGACTTCGCGACTGTCGAGGACGCCGTGCAGGAAGCACTCATCCAGGCCGCGCTGACTTGGCCGGACCAGCGGCCCGCCGACCCGAAGGGCTGGCTGGTCACGGTCGCCTGGCGCAAGGTCCTCGACGCGCTTCGCTCCGAGGCCTCGCGTCGCGACCGGGAGCAGCGGATCGCGGTCGAGCCCCCACCCGGGCCTACCGAGACCGCAGACGACACGTTGCAGCTCTTCTTTCTGTGCGCGCATCCGTCGCTGACTCCGGCCTCCGCGGTGGCTCTCACACTGCGCGCCGTCGGCGGCTTGACCACCCGGCAAATCGCCGAGGCCTACCTCGTGCCGGAGGCGACGATGGCGCAGCGGATCAGCCGAGCCAAGCGCACGGTTCGCGACGTGCGGTTCGACGAGACGGGCGAGTTGGCGACCGTGCTGCGGGTGCTCTACCTGATCTTCAACGAGGGCTACACCGGCGACGTCGACCTGGCGGCCGAGGCGATTCGGCTCACCCGGCAATTGGCGTCGATGACCGATGACGAGGAGACCGCGGGGCTGCTGGCGCTGATGCTGCTGCACCAAGCTCGGCGGCCGGCGCGGACCCGGTGCGACGGCAGCCTGGTCCCCCTCGCCGAGCAGGACCGCTCCCGGTGGGACACATCGCTGATCGCCGAAGGCGTCGCAATCCTGCAGTCAGCGTTGGGTCGCGACCGGCTCGGCGAGTTCCAGGCACAGGCGGCCATCGCTGCCCTGCACGCCGACGCGCCGCGCGCCGAGGAGACCGACTGGGTGCAGATCGTCGCCTGGTACGACGAGCTGCTCCGGCTCACCGAAAGCCCGGTCGTGGCGCTCAACCGGGCCGTCGCGATCGGCGCGGCCGATGGCCCCGTCGCCGGTCTCGCAGCCCTGGCCGCAGTGGATGCGAGCCTCCCCCGCCACACCGCCGCCTCGGCGTACCTCCACGAGAAGGCTGGAGAGATGTCCACCGCCGCACGGCTGTATGCCGAAGCCGCCCGGTCCGCCCCCAATCTCGCCGAACGCCACCACCTCACCCGGCAGGCCGCGCGGATCAGTCGAGCGCTGCGCGCGTGAGCTCATGTATCTGGGCATGGCACTGGTCATCGGTGGTGTGCTCGTCGCCGTCCGCGCGAAATCCCAATTGCCCCTGGCGGTTGACGCATAGTCCGGCTTTAAGCGTCCGGCCCAGGATCGCCCCACCTCTGCCGGATCCTGCCCCACGGGTCGGCATATTGACCGGGCTGCTTGTGGTACGGCCCTTGGCGTCGCATGAGGGCACCCAACATCGGCGCAGCGACACGTAGCGGCCGGGACTTCCAGCCCGTCCTGGCGCGGATCTCCGCATTCGTATCTGAAAAAGAATGCCGCTGAAAGGACAGCACCTGCTGTGCGCGGGCGGTGTCCATATAGTCAAAGCAAAACCAGTCCCGGTCGCTGGCCGGATCACCCGGGCGCCCCGGAAACAGCATGGCGGCGAGGCCTATCGCCTCGGTGTTCGAACGCTGCACCTCGCCGTGGAGCCGCTTGTGGGAGTCGCCGCCGGCGATCATGAATATCTTCATGCACGACGTCGGTGGTGATCGCCGTGGCGACATCTCGGGCGTCGACGGTGTGGATGCGGTTGTCTGTGGGCATCAGCGCACCGAAATAATAGGAATCGAAATCTCCGTAGTCGACAAACGGTTCAAGAGTCAGAACGCCGCCGAGCCGAAGGATTGACCATTCCAAATTCGATGTGCGCACGATGTTTTCGGCCAAGACCTTGTGACAGCTGTACAGATCGTCTGGCGCCAGAGGACTCTCTGATGTCAACAGATCCGTGAACCGGTGGGGATTCCGGTTGCCGTGCACGGCGACGCTCGACGCGTGCACGAACCGGGCTGGCGACGGCAGCGCTTCCGCGGCGCGCACCAGCGCAGCCGTTGCGTTGACGTTGACGGCCCGGGCTAGCGCGCGGTTGGCGTAGCAGGCCGGGGGGATCACCGCCGCCAAATGAACGATGGCCGTGGGGGACACCTCGGCCACGAGGGCGTTGACCTGACCTGGGTCGGTCAGATCAACAGAGCGCACGTCGACCGCATTGGGCAGCGGTGGTTTCACCGTGTGGTGCGCCGTGGCGACCACGTTGAACCCGTCCGTGACGAGTCGCTCCACCACGGGTCTGCCGACCAATCCGTACGCGCCGGTGACAAGGACGGAATCGCGTGCGGCCACGGCGGCCTCCTCTATGAGGGCGGGAATGCCCGATCGGAATCTAGACGAGAACGACAGGCCCGTGGCGCAGATTTGTAACCTTTGCCGACCAGGTCAGTCGCCGTGTCAATCGCCCTTCTTGCCGCCGTTGCCGTGACCCTTCTTCTTGCCAGGAGGACCTTGATCGGTCGGCGCGGGCTCGGGCGCAGGTGGTGGTGGCGGTGGCGGCGGCACCAGCGACGGAGTCGTCGGTGGCGCGGATGTGCTCGTGCCGGCGGGCTCGGGCGCCGACGACGGCGAGGCGGACTCGAGCAGGACCAGAACGGCTGCAAGGGCGATCGCGGCGAGCACCGCCGCGAGGAAAAGCAGTCTGCGGTTCCGACTGGGCGCGACCGGCGCTGCGATACCCATGGTCGTCGGCGGCGGCAGCGGCGCGGCCAGCACCATGGTCGGCGGCCGGACCGGAATCGGTTGCGGCGCACCCGACAACGCGGCGCGCATAGCCTCTGCGCTTGGAAACCGCCACTGCGGATCACGCGCCATCGCGCGTTCGATCGTCGCGACCAGTCCCGGTTCCACGTCGGGGCGCAGGAGCGCCAGCGGCGGCGGGATGTCCTCGGCAATCGCCCGCGCCAGCGCGACCAGATTCTCCTGTGGAAACGGCTTGCTCCCGGAGAGCGCCTCGTAGCCGACCGCGCCGACCGCGTACAGGTCATCGGCAACGGTCGCCGGCCTGCCTGCCAGCCGGTCCGCGCTGAGGTAGGCCATCGTCCCGACGATCTGTCCGGTCATCGTGGCAGGCGCGCCGGCACTTTTCGCGATGCCGAAGTCGCCGACCTTCACTTCGCCGGAGGCGGTGAACAAGATGTTGGCAGGCTTGATGTCCCGGTGCAGGATGCCTGCCGCATGCGCAGCGGCGAGCGCCGACAGCACGTCGTCGAGAATCGAGCGCACCCGAGACTGCGGTATCGGGCCGGCCATCAACTCGTCGGCCAGTGTCCGCCCGGACAGCCGCTCCATCACGATGAACGGGACGCCGACGTGGTCACCGCTGTCATGCACGGCCACGATGTGCGGATGATTCAGGCTCGCGGCCGCGCGCGCCTCTACCTCAAAGCGCAGTCGGTTGTCGGGCTGCACGCTGAACGCTGGATGCAACAGCTTGACCGCGACGGGCCGGTCCAACCGAATGTCCCAGCCGTCGCGCACCTCGGCCATGCCGCCGCGGCCTAGAATCCCCCGCAATTCGTACCGGCCGCCAAGAAGTTCCGGCGCCTGCATGCTCCAACGCTAGCGCTACGAACCGCCGGACTCGTCGAGGGTTCCGTGGGTACCATCGATGACGTGCTGTACCAGCATGTTCGCCGGCCGTTCTGGCAGCGCCACCCACTGGTAGTGGGCGCCGCCGCGATATTCACGGTCTGGCTGCTGTATAGCGGAGCGCATGTCCTCGTCGCCCTGGTCGGCGCCGCTTGGCTGGCCATCGCGATCCGCAGGCGCAGACGCGCCAACGCGCTGCGCGACGCCGGGCTGCGCGCCCGCGCCGAGTACGAGCATCGGTTGAACCTCACCGGCGACCCGCGCGGGGTTTTCGGACGCTATCCCCCGGTGCAGCCAGGCTGGTTCCCGGATCCGCAAAACCGTTACCAGTTCCGCTATTTCGACGGCGGGTTGTGGACCAGCTATACCGCTTCGACGTTCGGGCAGTAATGCATTCCGTTGTCGCGGTGACCGACTGGCGGCAGGTTGCGGGCCGGGGTGTGCACCAGCGACGCATCTGAGGGAACCCGGCCGGTCGCCCGGTCCCAGCCTGCGCGTGCCCGCGGATGCATCCGCCTGCGCTTGGGCAGCAGCTTGAACGCCAAGTTGACCAGCCTGCCGAACAGTCGGTGCAGGCGCTCCTGGCGAGCAGACCAGGTGTAGCCCATCAGTTCGCGCACCGGCGGGTCGTAGAGGCCGACGGTCACGAAGACAAAGAACCGTTCCGCGAACTTCAAATGTAGTCGCCACAGCCGGTCCGGTATCCACGCCAGCGACGGGTGCTTGGGCATGGTCGACAGATCCAGCACCGAGCGCGCGGCCCAGTTGTTCTCTAACACGTTGCGGCACATGTGATCCCAGTAGATCTGAAAATCCTCCCAGGTCTTGGGCACAGGCCGCATGCTCATTCCGTACATCCGGTACCAGGTGATGTGTTCGTCGAACAACTGCCGCTTCTGGGCTTCGGTGAGCCCGTCTCCGAACCGCTCCGCCGTCAGGATGGTGCCCATGAAGAAGGTGGAATGTGCCCAATAGAAGACGTCGGGATTCAAGGCGCTGTACCGGCGGCCCTTGTCGTCGACGCCCCTGATGCCGATGTGGTAGTCGCGCACCTCGGCGCCGGTCATCGGAGCACGGTCGGTGTCGAAGACCACGCCGCCGATCGGATACAGCGACCGGAACAGTCGCGGCATCCGCTCCATGAAGAAGATCGAGTGCTGCTCGACGGCCGCACCCAGCTGTGGATGCATGTTCTGCATCGAGCCGGCCCACACACCCTGCAACACGCCCCGCCAATCCCCGAAGAGCTTCCAGGTCAACGAGTCGGGGCCGAGCGGCTGCGGGGCGGCGTCATACCCGCCGGGCGCCACAGGGCAGCCAGCCGCGACAGGGGTAGTGCCGCTGGTCACAGGGCATGCCTCAGACGTATCTTGGGTCACTGGTGCGCTTCCGATCGGCGTCAGATGCCATTCTGACTACGTACGTTGTCACCATGAGTCTAGGAGTGATGTGACTGCGGGTCAACGACGGGGCCGATGGTCGGGCGTTCCGCTCGAGGACCGTCAGGCGCTGCGCCGCGACGAACTCATCGCCGCGGGTGTCACCCTGCTGGGCAGCGAGAGTGGGCCTGCGCTGACCGTGCGTGCCGTCTGCCGGGCGGCCGGACTCACCGAACGCTATTTCTACGAAAGCTTTTCTGACCGCGACGAATTCGTGCGGGCCGTCTACGACGACGTCTGCGCACGGGCGATGTCCACCCTGTCGTCGTCCACCACCGCGCGCGATGCGGTGGAACGGTTCGTCGCGCTCATGGTCGACGACCCGACCCGCGGCCGGGTGCTGCTGCTGGCACCGGCAGTCGAGCCGGTGCTGACGCAGTCGGGCGCCGACTGGATGCCGAGCTTCATCGAGCTGCTGCAGCACAAGCTGACCCGCATCACCGAACCTGCCGTGCAGGCCATGGCCGCCACCGGCCTGATCGGCGCGTTGACGGCACTGTTCATCGCCTACTTGAACGGCAGGCTCGCCGCCACCCGCGAGCAATTCATCGACTACTGCGTCGACATGCTGCTCAGCAGGGTTTCGAGCTACTGATCAGGTGCGTGTCGACTACCCGGTCGGTATTTGGGGCGCCGCGTCACCCGGCGTCGCGCCGGCCGCCGCGAGCTAGCCTCCCTCGCTCTTGGCTTTTGCCGCCTGCTCCTCCGCCTTGGCCTGGAACGCCCGGCCCTCCGGGCTGCCCATCGAGGCGCCCGGAGTGGTGGCCGTCGCTGCCCCGCGGTCGCAGTTCAGGCTGAGCAGGACCTCGTCCGAAGCGTGCTTAGAACGCACCCGCGTCGTCGCGGATGAACGGGGAATTGCTGGCAGCCGGTGACAAGGCAGTCACCCATCGCGTACTGGCGGTCGCCGACCGTCACCGCGATCTTCGCCGTGCCGCCGTCGCCCTCAATCTTCGAGACCGCGTCGCCGTACGTCATTCCCACCACATCGGTTGTCGCGGATGCGATGCCGCCCCCGAACAGCCCCATCGCAACCCCTGCGGCGCCGATGGCGCTGGCCGAAATGATGATCTTCTTCACATGCCCACCTATGTCTGAGGTCTACAGTTGCCAGGAGTTCAGGCACGTTCATCGCCTGCACAAACCATACCGCTGACCGGCCCGGCCCGCGAGCAGTACGGCCGGGTAGACGTGCGAATCAACGGGTGCATATCGCCCCGCGAACCGTGACCTTTTTGCCTCCCCCGGCGACCGGTGAGCCAACTTGATGTCACCGGGATACACAGATATATTGAGTGCAACCAACAGGTACAGATAAATGGAGGGGCCATGTCGAAAGACTTGACCGACTTGCAGCTCTTGCATGAGCTGGAGCCAGTCGTCGAGCGGAACCTCAATCGGCACCTGTCGATGCGCAAGGACTGGAATCCGCACGACTACATCCCGTGGTCGGATGGCAAGAACTATTACGCGCTGGGTGGGCAGGACTGGGAGCCCGGACAGTCGCAGCTGTCCGAGGTCGCTCAGGTGGCGATGGTGCAGAACCTGCTGACGGAGGACAACCTGCCGTCTTATCACCGTGAGATCGCGATGAACTTCGGGATGGACGGCGCATGGGGTCAGTGGGTCAACCGCTGGACCGCCGAAGAGAACCGGCACGGCATTGCGCTGCGCGACTACCTCGTCGTCACCCGCGCCGTCGATCCGGTCGCACTGGAGACACTTCGCGTCGAGCAGGTGACCCGCGGCTTCAGCCCCGGGCAGAACCAACAAGGCGAGCTGTTCGCCGAGAGCCTGTTCGACTCCGTCGTCTACGTGACGTTCCAGGAGCTGGCCACCCGTGTGTCGCACCGCAATACGGGCAAGGCGTGCAACGAGCCGATCGCCGACCAACTGCTTCAGCGGGTGTCTGGCGACGAGAACCTGCACATGATCTTCTACCGGGACGTCAGCGAGGCGGGCCTGGAGATCGCGCCGAACCAGGCGATGAAGTCACTGCACCGAGTGCTGCGCAACTTCAAGATGCCCGGCTACACCGTTCCCGAGTTCCGCCGCAAGGCCGTGATCATCGCCGTCGGCGGGGTGTACGACCCGCGGATCCACCTCGAGGACGTGGTGAAGCCGGTGCTGAAGAAGTGGCGGATCTTCGAGCGCGAGGACTTCACCGGTGAGGCCGCGGCGATGCGCGACGACCTCGCGCTGCTCGTCGAGGAGATCGAAGAGGCCTGCGACAAGTTCGACATCGCCAAGCAGAAGCGGCTCGAACGCGAGGCCAGGAGAAGCGAGAAGCTGACAGCGAGCAAGGTACTCGCGTCATCAGCGTCGTAGCCCAGTCCCGCGCACAGCTGCGGATCGGGCCCATCGCGCTGGCCAGCCCGGTCGTGCTGGCACCGATGGCAGGCGTGACCAACGTCGCCTTCCGCACCCTGTGCCGCGAACTCGAACTCGCCCGGGCCGGCACGGTCAGCGGGCTGTACGTGTGCGAGATGGTGACGGCCCGCGCGCTCGTGGAGCGTCAGCACGTCACCATGCACATGACGACGTTCGGCCTGGACGAGTCGCCCCGGTCATTGCAGCTCTACGCGGTCGACCCGGACACCACCTATGCCGCCGCCAAGATGATCGTCGACGAGGGCATGGCCGACCACATCGACATGAATTTCGGCTGCCCGGTGCCCAAGGTGACCAAGCGCGGGGGCGGCGCCGCGCTGCCGTTCAAGCGCAGGCTGTTCGGCCAAATCGTGGCCGGAGCAGTGCGGGCGGCGGAGGGGTCGAACATCCCTGTGACGGTGAAGTTCCGGATCGGCATCGACGACGCCCACCACACCCATCTGGATGCGGGTCGCATCGCCGCCGAGGAGGGCGCTGCGGCGGTTGCGCTGCACGCCCGTACGGCGGCGCAGCGCTACTCCGGAACCGCGGACTGGAGCCAGATCGCCCAGCTCAAAGCGCACGTCAAGGGCATCCCGGTGCTTGGCAACGGCGACATTTTCGAGGCCGAGGACGCGTTGGCCATGATGGCCGCCACCGGCTGCGACGGAGTCGTCATCGGCCGCGGCTGTCTTGGCCGGCCCTGGCTGTTCGCCGAGCTGTCCGACGCCTTCGCCGGGCGGCAAAGTGTGACGTCGCCCACATTGGGTGAGGTCGCGGCGATCATCCGCAGGCACGGCGGGCTCCTGACCGCCCACTTCGGTGAAGACAAGGGCATGCGCGAAATCCGCAAGCACATCGCCTGGTACCTGCATGGTTTCCCGGCGGGAGCGGACCTCCGGCGGGCATTGGCGCTGGTCAAGACGTTAGGAGAGCTGGACATCCTGCTCGACAAGCTGGACCCTGATGTGCCGTTCCCCGCGGCCGCCACCGGCCCCCGCGGGCGTCAGGGCTCGCCGGCTTCAGTGGCGCTACCGGACGGCTGGTTGGCCGACCCGGATGACTGCACGGTGCCGGCCGGCGCCGATGTGATGCACTCCGGTGGGTGAACCGAGACCATCTCGACATTTCGTCTTTCAGGATCTCTCAGTACGATATGAATCTCCTCGTTATTGGCCCCAGTCGCGGGGCCACGGATATTGCCGCTACAAAGCAGGTGGCGGCAGGGCAGCCATCCACGCGCACCGACGCGCACGCTGCTGAAAAGGGTCGGAGGCCGGTAGGGACATGAGTGACGGCGATAACGCCACTCCTGGCCGCCCGCGCGCGTCCGACTCGAACGGCGCTAACGAGTGGCTTACCCGAACTCCGCGGCCATCGCGAGCCGCCGCGCCGTGGGAGCGCGGATCTGGTCTCGAGCCCGACGATGACATGTCCCCGGCGACCGGCAACCACACCGACGGCGTCACCGTCGCCGACCTCATCGCGAAGATCACCGGCTCTGCGCCCTCGAATCTGCCGAGCCCGCACCACGGCGAGCCCGAGCCGGAACCTCCAGCACCGGCCCCGCCACCGAGGAAGCCCCGGCAACTTCGGCCCCCGCGCCCCCGACCCGCGGATCTGTCCGACCCGGACACCGAGATCATCCCCGCGGTGTCCTACGCCGCCGAGCTGCCCGACCTGGCCGCGCTGCGGCGCGCACGCGCTGAGCGCATCGCTCCACAGCGGGTAGGCGAGCCCTCCGCCGACCCCGTCGACCCGCCGAAGAAACGCAAGTCGCGGCGCCGGGTCATGTTCGCCGGTCGCTCACTGGCCGCGATCTTCGCGGTGCTGGCGCTGGCGATGACCGGTGGGGCCTGGCAGTGGCAGTCGACCAAGAACAGCATGCTCAATCGGGTCTCGGCGCTGGATCAGGGCTCGCGCGACATCATCGATCCCAACGCACAGTACGGCGACGAGAACTTCCTCATTGTCGGTGTGGACAGCCGCTACGGCCAGAATGCCGATATGGGCGCAGGTGACACGGCAGACGCGGGCGGCGCGCGCTCCGACACGATCATGCTGGTGAACATCCCGGCAAACCGCGAACGCGTTGTGGCAGTGTCGTTTCCGCGTGACCTGAACATCGAACCGATGAAGTGCGAGTCGTGGAATCCCCAGACCGGTGAATACGGTCCGCTGTATGACGAAGACACCGATAGCTACGGCCCCGACCAGGTTTACACCGAGACCAAGCTGAATTCGGCCTACTCCTTCGGCGGCCCAAAGTGTTTGGTCAAAGTCATCCAGAAGCTGTCCGGGTTGTCCATCAACCGGTTCATGGCCGTCGACTTCGCCGGGTTCTCCAAGATGGTCGACGCGCTCGGCGGCGTGGAGGTGTGCAGCACCACCCCACTGGAGGACTACGAACTCGGCACAGTGCTGCCCAACGCCGGCCGCCAGACCATCGACGGGCACACCGCGCTGAACTACGTGCGCGCGCGGCAGGTGACCACAGAAACCAATGGTGACTACGGCCGCATCAAGCGCCAGCAGCTGTTCCTCTCATCGTTGTTGCGCTCGCTGATCTCCAAGGAGGTCTTCTTCTCGCTCAACAAGCTCAACAACGTCGTCAACCAGTTCATCGACGACAGCTTCGTCGACAACATCGACACCAAAGACCTGGTTGAGCTCGGTCAGTCACTGCAGAACATCGCCGCCGGGCGCATCACCTTCCTGACCGTCCCGACCACGGGATACATGGACGAGTGGGGCAACGAGCATCTGCGCGAGGAAGACAACCGGGCGATCTTCGACGCGATCATCAACGACGACCCGCTGCCGGAGGAGCGCAACGCCGACAACACTCCGGTACCCGGCACACCCGAGTCGATGAAGAACACGACCGCAGAGTCGTCGACGGGCGAAACGCCAACGCCGGAGACGTCTTCCGACACGGGCGAGGTGGTCGACGCCGTCACCACCGACCCGACCGCCGTAACCGTGCAGGTGTCGAATTCGACTGGCCAGGACGGGCTTGGCGCCACCGCCGTAACCGAACTGCAGCAGCACGGCTTCAACGTCGCAGCACCCGACGACTATCCGTCTGGCCCGCTGTCCTCGACCACCGTGTACTTCTCGCCGGGCAACGAGCAGGCCGCCGCCACGGTGGCATCGGCGTTCGCCGATCCGACCATCGAGCGCGTCAGCGGCAAGGGCAACACCGTGCAGGTCGTGCTGGGGGCGGACTTCAATTCGGTCAAGCCCCCTCAACCAAGCGGGTCGTCGGTGCAGGTACACGTCCTCCATCACGACTCGGGCACCCCCACGCAACTGCCGCAGGATCTCTCCGTGACGAATGCCGCCGATACCAGGTGCGAGTAGCGGCTGCATTAGCGGTGCTGGCAGCCGTTAGGCAGGCGGCATTCACCTTTCGTTCACTACGGACATCGTGACGATTCACAGGACTAGCCCTTAGGCTGGGCATATGCGAACCGCGTACCACGAGCAACTCGACGCCCTGACCAATCAGCTCGGCGACATGTGCGGGCTGGCAGGTGTTGCGATGGAGCGCGCGACCCAGGCCCTCCTGCAGGCCGATCTGGTGCTGGCCGAGCAGGTGATCACCGACCACGAGCAAATCGCGGCGATGAGCGCCAAGGCCGAAGAGGCGGCGTTCGTGCTGCTGGCACTGCAGGCGCCGGTGGCAGGCGACCTGCGCGCGATCGTCAGCTCCATCCAGATCGTCGCCGATGTCGACCGGATGGGAGCCCTCGCGCTGCACGTCGCCAAGATCGCCCGCCGCCGCCATCCGCAGCATGCGCTGCCCGAGGAGGTCAACGGATACTTCGCCGAAATGGGCCGGGTGGCAGTCGAACTCGGCAACAGCGCGCAAGAGGTCCTGCTGACGCGCGACCCCGAGAAGGCGGCACGCATCAGTGAGGAAGACGATGCGATGGACGACCTGCACCGCCACCTCTTCACCGTGTTGATGGACAAGGAATGGAAGCACGGCGTCACCGCCGCTGTCGACGTGACGCTGCTGAGCCGGTTCTACGAGCGATTCGCCGACCACGCCGTCGAGGTGGCCCGCCGAGTCATCTTCCAGGCCACCGGCAAATTGCCGGACGAGGAACAGCTTCCAGCGCCGCGCTAGCCGTTCACAGCGACGCTAGGGGCGGAGCACAATTTTTCCCTTCGTGTGCCGTTGCTCCAGCGTGCGGAACGCTTTTCGCACGTCATCGAGCGCGAACACCTCGGCGATCGGCACCTCCAGGCGGCCGTCGGCGACCAGCGCCGCCAGTCCGGCCAGCACGTCGGCGTTGGCGGCGTCGGCGTTACCCGCGGTCTGCACGTTGAACCGCTCGGCGCCGGCGAAGTCGATGATCGTGTCCACCCGTGTGGGAGCGATGCCCAATTCGTCGACCGCCAGCTCGACGTAGCCGCCGCCGAAGAAGTCCAGGAACGCGTCGATCCGGCCGGAGGGAGCGGCAGCCCGCAGCCGCCCGGCCAAGTCGTCGCCGTAGTTCACCGGGATGACACCATGCGCGCGCAGCCACTCGTCGTTCGACGGGCCTGCGATGCCCAGCACCCTGGCACCGGCCTCGGTCGCGAGCTGCACCGCGATCGAACCAACGCCCCCGGCGGCGCCCGCCACGGCCACCACGTCGCCTTCGGACAGGTCGACGGCACGTACGGCGGCGTAGGCGGTTGTGCCCGCCACATACAGCGCACCTGCCGCTTCCCACGTCACCGCTGCGGGTTTGGCCGTCAGATTCACCGCCGGTACGACGACCAGTTCGGCGTGGCTCGACCGGTTCTCGGAGAAGCCCAGAACTTCATCGCCTGCGGTGAATTCGTCGACGCCCGGCCCTGTTTCGGCGACGACACCCGCGAGGTCGCTACCCTGTCCGGACGGAAAGGTCGTCGGGAAGATGTCCCGCATGAGCCCTTTGCGGATGGCCGCCTCGCCGGGGTTGATGCCTGCGGCCCTGACCTCGACGAGGACCTCGCCGGCCTTGGGTGCAGGTCGGTCGACGTCGCGCACGTCGAGCACGTCGATGTCGCCGAACTGATCGAATCGCACTGCCTTGGTCATGACAGTTACCAACGGCACAGCCCTCGAGCTATTCCCCCGGGCTGATGCGCACACCGATTTTTTGCGCCGCCATGAGGTCCGCAGCACCTTGACCAGTACTTCCAACTCCGAATTCGGGTAACGCAGCAGGAAGTCGCGAAGCCCCTGAGCCATCTCGTCGTGCAGCTGACGGTGGGCTTCGGTGACGAGTTCACCGTCGGGGGTCAGCGTGAGTTCGATCTCCTTGCGGTTGCCCGGTATTGGTGAGCGCACCACCAGACCGGCCTCGACGACGCGTTGCACGTGTTTGGAGACGGTGCCCTTCAAGCTGCCCCGACCGCGATGCCAACCCGACCAGGCTGACGGGTCCGTCGGCGATGCCGGCCCGTAGATGCATCGACAGCGTCGGCAGGAAACGCACGCCGTCGGGCACTCGAGTGGTGCTGACTCCTTAGCCGAAGCGACCCGAGATGTAATCCTCCGTCGCCTTCTCGGTCGGGTTGGAGAAGATCTTCTCGGTGTCGTCGATCTCGATGAGCCGACCGGGCTTGCCGGTCGCCTCGAGGTTGAAGAACGCGGTCTGGTCGCTCACCCGCGCGGCCTGCTGCATGTTGTGCGTGACGATCACGATGGTGTAGTCCTGCTTGAGCTCAGCGATCAGATCCTCGATCGCCAGCGTCGAGATCGGGTCCAGCGCCGAGCACGGCTCGTCCATCAGCAGCACGTCGGGCTGCACGGCGATCGCACGCGCGATGCACAGCCGCTGCTGCTGACCACCCGAGAGCCCGCCGCCGGGCTTGTCCAACCGGTCCTTGACCTCGGTCCACAGGTTCGCGCCCTTGAGTGACTTCTCGGCGACCTCGTCGAGGGTCTTCCTGCTGCGCACGCCCTGCAGCTTCAGCCCTGCCACCACGTTGTCGCGAATCGACATGGTGGGGAACGGGTTTGGCCGCTGGAACACCATGCCGATGGTCTTGCGGACACCGACCGGGTCGACCCCGGCGCCGTAGACGTCCTCGCCGTCGAGCAGCACCGAACCGTCGACATGCGCACCGGGGATCACCTCGTGCATCCGGTTCAGGGTCCGCAACACCGTCGACTTTCCGCAGCCGGACGGACCGATGAACGCCGTAACGCTGCGCGGCGGGACCGACATCGACACGTCGGCAACCGCGTGGAACGACCCGTAGTAGATGTTGACGTCCTTGAGGTCAAGACGCTTGGCCATCTGCGTTGACTCCTAAACCTTCTTGGGGGCGAAGAACTTGGCGATGAACCGCGCGCCGATATTGAGCAACGCGATCAGCACGATGAGGGTGAACGCGGCGCCCCAAAGCCGGTCCGTGGGAACCGGATTGGCGCCTGCACCGGCCGACGTCTGGTCATACATCATGCCCGGCAGCGATCCCATGAATCCGTTGAACATGTCGAAGTTCATCGCCTGCGAGTAGCCGACCAAAATCAGCAGCGGCGCCGTCTCCCCCATCACGCGTGCCAGCGCAAGCAGAATCCCGGTGACGATGCCCGAAAGCGCGGTCGGAAGCACAATGGCGGAAATGGTTTTCCACTTCGGCACGCCGAGTGCGTAGCTTGCTTCGCGCAGGTCCATCGGGACGATCCGAAGCATCTCCTCGGTGGAGCGCACGATCACCGGGATCATCAACAGCACCAGTGCCAGCGAGACTGCGAAACCCGACCGCTGGAAACCGAGCGTCGCCACCCACAGCGCGTAGATGAAAAGTGCGGCGACGATGGACGGCACACCGGTGAGGATGTCCACCATGAAGGTGGTCACCTTGCCGAGCCTGGTCCCGCCCCCGTACTCGACCAGGTAGATGCCGACGAACACGCCGATCGGGATCGAGATGATCGCACACACCAAGCCCTGCAACAGAGTTCCGATGATCGCGTGGTACGCGCCGCCACCTGCCTGGAACGCCGTCATACCGGCCTGCGAGTGGAACCACCACTCGCTGGACGTGACGGCGCCGAAGCCCTTCACCAAGACGGTGTAGAGCACCCACACCAACGGCACCAACGCGATCGCCACGGACAGCGTCACCAAAACGGTCGCAATGTTGTTGGTGACCTTCCGGCGCAGGCTCAGCTTCTGAAACGTCGGCGCCTTGACCGGCTGATCCAGAGTCGTGGCCGTCATCACTTGCTCCTTCCGGCGACAGCCGCCCGCGCCAGCGAGTTCACGACGAACGTCAGGATGAAGAGGACGAGGCCGGCCGCAATGTAGGCGCCCGCCTTGTACTGGTCGTTGAATTCCGAAGCCGCAGCGGCGATCTTGCTCGCGAACGTGTAGCCGGCGTCGAACAGCGACCAGCCGAACGCCTGCTGCGTGCCGCGCAGGATGATCAGCAGGGCGATGGTCTCGCCGAGCGCGCGACCGAGGCCGAGCATCGCGCCGCTGATGTAGCCCGACAACCCAAACGGCAGCACAGTGGTCTTCACGACCTCCCAACGGGTCGCGCCGAGGGCCAGGGCCGCTTCGATATGGCCGCGCGGTGTCTGGATGAACACCTCGCGGGTGACCGCGGTGATGATCGGCAGGATCATCACCGCCAGCACGATCCCGGCGGTGAATATCGTGCCACCGCCGGCAACCGAGGCATTGCCCGTCTGGAACAGGAATAGCCAACTCAGGTTTCCGTTCAGCCACGTGGCGAACGGCTTGAGCACCGGGGCAAGCACGTAAAGCCCCCAGACGCCGTAGATGATCGACGGCACTGCGGCCAGCAGGTCCACCATGTACGCCAGCGGACCGGACACCCGGCGAGGCGCGTACTGCGTCAAAAAGATCGCGATCCCGAGCGCCACCGGCATCGCCAGCAGAAGCGCGAACACCGACACGAACACGGTGACCTGCAGCAGATCCAGGATGCCGAAATGCATAGCCGACGTGTCGGTGGTGACCCAGTTCCCGCCGAAGAGGAAGAAGTTCTCCTCGTTGCGTGCCAGCGCCGGGATGGCGCGCCAGAGCAGGAACGCACCGATCGCCGCGATGATGACGACGATGAGAACACCGGACCCCTCGGCGAGGCCGCGGAAGATCCGGTCCCCGGGCAGCACCTTGGCGTTCTTCGACGGGTCGGTGGAGATGGGTGCCGGTTCGGGAAAGGGTGAAGCGATAACTTCACCCGAACCCGCGTCGGCTGGGTTGGGCAGCCCGCTAGATTCCGTCACATCGAGCCTATCGGTCATCGGTTCCGGCACCCATCCTCACCGCATTTGAGCTGTCGCGCCGGGTAACTAGGCAATTGCGTCGACGGACTTCAGGAGTCGCTCCTTGAATGCGTCCGGCAGCGGAACGTAACCCGCCGCAGAAAGGTTGGCCTGGCCCTGGTTGGCCGCGACCGTCACGAACGACTTCACGCCTGCGGCGGTGTCCGCGTCATAGCCTTTGGAGCAGACGATCTCGTAGGTCGCCAGCATCAGCGGGTAGACGCCGGCCTCCTTGCTCGCGTACAGCGCGTTCAGGTCGAGCGTCAGGTCCATGCCTTCGGCCTTGAACTTGGCGGTGTCGACGGCCTTCTGGGTCGACTCGTCGGTGAGCTCGACGGCCCCGCCCCCGCTGTCGATCTGAGCCATCTTCAGGCCGGCCTGCTGCGCGAAACCCTTCTCCACGTAGCCGATGGAACCCGGCGTGGCCTGGATGGCCTGCACGACACCGGCCGACTTCTGCGCACCCTCACCAGCGCCGCCCTGGAACTCCTTGCCGGCGCCCTTGGTCCACGCCGGCGGTGCGGAAGCAGCCAGGTATTTCTGGAAGTTGTCCGTGGTGCCCGAGGAATCCGAACGGTAGATCGGCTTGATGTCGGCGTCGGGCAGGGTAGCGCCGGGGTTCAGCTCGGCGATCGCCGGGTCGTTCCACTTCTTGATCTGGCCCTGGAAGATCTTGGCCAGCACGTCACCGTTGACGACGAGCTTGTCGGCGCCCTCGACGTTGAAGGCCATCGCCACAGGCCCGAACACCAGCGGGAGGTTCCACGCCGGGTTGCCGCCGCAGCGTTCCGCGGCCTTTCCGTTCTGATCGTCCCTTAGCGCCGAGTCGGAGCCGGCGAAGTCGACCTGTTTGGCGATGAACTGGTCAACGCCTGCGCCGGAGCCGGTCGGGTTGTAGGCCAGCGTCTTGCCCGCGCAGACCTGACCCCAGACCTTGTTGAACTCCGCGATCGCGTTCTGCTGAGCCGTCGAACCCTCGGCGGTAAGCGAGTTCTTGCCGCCGCACTCGGCGGCGGACGATGCGGTGCCCGACGCACCGGAGGAACTGCTGCTCGTTCCGGCGTTGTTGTCGCTGCCGCATCCGGACAGCGTCAGCGCGACAAGTGCCGTCGCAGAGAGTGTCGTACCGAACGCCTTGCCAATGCTGTTGAGCTTCACTTAATCCCACTTTCCCTTGACGGCTTTTGACGGCTTCAGACTCTCCGGCAACGTATGCGGCCGCGGTGGACGCCCGAGGGATGGAAAGTGAACGAACGGTGAACACGTTCAGCTAATTTCCAGCTCGTGCGGCTACTCGGAGGCGTAGGCGACGTCGACGCCGAACACCTCGAAACCAAGTCGTCGATATGTGTTCACCGCCGCTGAGTTATCTGCCTCGACGTAGAGCATTACGGTCGGCCGCTCGGCTCCCGAGAGCCGCTCGGCGAGGTGTTGCAGCCCGATCAAGGTCAGGCTCGCTCCGATGCCACGGCCCTGCGCGACCGGGTCGACACCAACCACATACACCTCGCCGAGACCCTCGTTGTGCACCTTGGTCCAGTGGAAGCCCAGCAGCCCGCCGGTCTGCTCGTCGAATGCCATGAACAACCCGGCGGGGTCGAACCACGGCTCGCCGCGACGTTCGGCGATGTCGGCGCCCGTCCAGCCGCCCTGCTCGGGATGCCAGGCGAACGCGGCGCTGTTCACCCGCAGCAGCTCGGCGTCGTCGTCCGGACCGCGGTAGGTATCGATACGCACCCCGGGCGGGATTGTGACGGAAGGCAGAGCTGTGTCCGATGTCGCCGGCCTTCCGGCTCCAGGAAGCGGGCGGCGCATTTGCAGGAGCTCGCGCACCGGCGTGAGCCCGACGGCCTTCGCCGTCGCGCGCGCCGGCTCCAGGTTGCCGTGCGCCCAGACCCGGGTGCCGTTGCCGCCCTCCGCCAACGCCGCACGGACGAGTGCCGAACCGATGCCGCGCCTGCGCCACCGCGGATGCACGACGAGCTCGGCCATCGCAGGCCCCTCGTCGGTCGCCGGTGCGAGATTCAGGTAACCGACGACGGCGTCACCGTCGAGCGCCAGTAGATGCCGGGTGCGGTCGTGCGAAAGTTCGCGCAGCACTTGGTCGCCCACCGGGGCGATGCCGTCTGCCTTCTCACCCGCGTCGATGACGTCCCGGATTGCGTGCTGGTCCGCGTCGGCGAGGACGGTGCGCCAATCGATCGTCACTGCGTGCGCAGTGGGTCAGCCAGCTCCTCAGGTAGGCCGACGGGCGCGTCGTACATACCCGAGTCGTCGACGTCGTCGGGCACATCCGATCCGGCAGGCTGCACGCGTCCGCGGGCCGGTCGCACGGCCTTGTATCCGACGTTGCGCACGGTGCCGATCAACGACTCGTATTCGGTGCCCAGCTTGGCGCGCAACCTCCTTACGTGAACGTCGACGGTGCGTGTGCCGCCGAAGAAGTCGTAGCCCCACACCTCCTGCAGCAGCTGGGCCCGGGTGAACACCCGGCCCGCGTGCTGAGCCAGATACTTCAGCAGCTCGAACTCCTTGTAGGTGAGGTCCAGTGGCCGTCCCCGCAGCCGGGCGGTGTAGGTGCCCTCGTCGATGACCAGCTCGCCGAGGCTCACCTTGCCCGCGTTCTCCTGGTTCGCCGCGCCGCCGCGGCGGCCGACCAGCAACCGCAGCCGGGCGTCAATCTCGGCGGGTCCGGTGCTCGGCAACAGAATCTCGTCGAGACCCCACTCCATGTTGACCGCGACGAGACCGCCCTCGTTCACCACGGCCACTACAGGGACCGACGTCCCGGTGGTGCCCAGCAGACGGCACAACCCCCGCGCGGCAGCCAGGTCTGCGCGCGCATCGACGATCGCCACATCCGCGCTGCCCGCCTCCAGCAAGGAGGACACCTCGGTGGGCGCGGTACGCACGTTGTGGGCGAGCAGCGACAACGAGGGCAGCACAGACTCCGGATGCGGGTCGGCAGTTAATAGCAGTAGATCCAACGGGCCCTCCAGGCGCAGGTCAGATATTTACGGACAGCTCTGTCCGGGATACCTCCCAGATTCTTGGCCGACATCTGGCCGTTACCGGTGCCATAACGATAACCCGTCACCTGCTGATTAGCCGCGCCGAGCGGGCGCAGTGGACGGGGTGGGCCAGAATGTCCGGGTGCGCAAGCTGCTTATTGGGTTGATATCGGCCGTGGCCGCGGTGGCGATCGCGGCGGTCGGTGTCGACTTCGGCGCGGCGATCTATGCCGAATACCGCCTGGCCAGGGCGGTTCGCAGCGAAGCGCAGCTCACCTTCGATCCGTGGGTCGGCATTATCGGGTTCCCCTTCATTTCGCAGGCGAAGGATCGCCACTACGGCCAGATCGAGATTCGCGCCAATGGCGTCGATCACCCCGTCGTGGGCAAGGCGTCGTATGAGGCCACCCTGTACTCGGTCGGCCTGCCCAAGAACTCCTGGCTGATCGACGCGAACACCGAACTGCCCGTGGGCAAGGCGGAAAGCCGCATCATCATCGACTCCACCCATGTCGGCCGCTTCATGGGCATCCCGGACCTGTTGGTAGAGGCACCGGCCAAAGAAACCAACAACGCCACCGGCGGCACCACCGAGTCCGGTATCTCCGGCAACAAGGGACTGGTTTTCACCGGCACCCCGAAGGCCGCCGAGTACAACGAGAAAGTCAGCGTGTCAGTGGACCTCTCCGTATCAGGCCAGAACCAGACCACGCTCGTGTTCACCGCCACCGGCGTACTCACCGGCGCGGGCACCGCCGACCAGCAGGTGCCCGAGGACAAGACGGCCGCCGTGCTGGCCGCCTTCACCACCACCATGCCGGGGCTGAAGCTGCCCTTCGGCATCGCGCCGACCAGCGAGGGAGCGCGCGGATCCGACGTCATCATCGAGGGCATCGCCGAGGGAGTAACCATCACGCTGGATGAGTTCACTCAATCATGAGCCCTTCGCTGGTTGCGGTCATCGCCGTGCTGATCGCGGCGTTCGGGGTGGCGTACGTGATCAACAGGATGATCGCCCTGCGGGCCGGGCTGCTCAAGGAAACCCACGAGACGGCAGGCTCAGAACCCGTCGACACCTCCGATCTGGGCCTATCCGGGACGGGACCGACGATCGTGCATTTCAGCGCGGTGTGGTGCGGACCGTGTGCAGGGGTGCGGCGGATCGTCAATCAGGTATGCGGCGACCTGCCCGCGGTGGCGCATGTGGAGATCGACATGGACGCCAATCCGGCCGCGGCCCGGCGACTTTCGGTGCTGTCGCTACCGACGACGTTCATCTTCGACGCCGACGGCCGGCAGCGATACCGCACCACCGGCGTTCCGACCGCCGCTGACCTGCGGTCGGCGCTGGAACCGCTGTTGGCTTGATCACCCTGTCATTGGGTAAGCTGTGCGGCGTGTCCGCCCGCCTCGTGGTGATGCTCACCAAGCGTCGCGCAGTAGATCTGTGCCGCGTCGCGGGTTCTTGCTGTTGTTGTTGTAGCTGCTGAGCGCAGCCGCGCGATCTGCGCGCGCTCGCTCGGAGCAGCCTGTTGGCCTGCTCGCAATCAGCCCTACCGACGCAACAGGAGTGTGACTTCCATGGGATCGCCCACCAAGACGATTGCCCCAGTCGACCAAGTCGACGTTCGGGGACCCCGATTCAGCGCGTGGGTGACGACAGCGGTTCTCGTGCTCACGCTTATCGTCTCCAGTTTCAGTCTCACTGCCGCCGCCGTGATCCTCGGGCTGCAAGCCGTCGTGTTCGCGATCGGCGCTTTCGGCGGTCCCCGTAAGCACCCGTACGGCGTAATTTTCGCGAGGCTCATCGCACCGCGGCTGGACCCGGTCACCAAACGCGAGCCGGTGCCCCCGTTGAAGTTCGCGCAGCTGGTCGGATTCGTGTTCGCCGTCGTCGGCGTCGTCGGCTTCGCCACCGGTGTCAGCGTGTTGGGTCTCATCGCCACCGGTTTCGCACTTGTCGCGGCGTTCCTCAACGCCGCGTTCGCGATCTGCCTTGGCTGCCAGCTCTACCCGTTAGTGGCCCGGCTGCGCTACCCCACTCCCGCGTAATACCTCAAACACCAAGCAATCGAAAGGATTTCCTTTATGGCTCGCTCCGACGTCCTGGTCTCGACCGACTGGGCCGAGAGCAATCTCGATGCGCCCAACACCGTCTTCGTCGAGGTCGACGAGGACACGTCCGCATACGACGGCGGACACATCGCCGGCGCGGTCAAGCTGGACTGGAAGACCGACCTGCAGGACCCGGTCAAGCGCGATTTCGTTGACGCGCAGCAGTTCTCAAAGCTGCTGTCCGACCGTGGCATCAGTAACGACGACACGGTGATCCTCTACGGCGGCAACAACAACTGGTTCGCCGCATACGCGTACTGGTACTTCAAGCTCTACGGCCACGACAAGGTCAAGCTGCTCGACGGCGGCCGCAAGAAGTGGGAGCTCGACGGCAGGTCGCTGTCTGCCGACACGGTGAGCCGGCCTGCGACCAGCTACACCGCCAAGCAGCCGGATAACACCATCCGGGCGTTCCGCGACGAAGTCATCGCCGCGATCGGTGAGAAGAACCTGGTCGACGTGCGCTCGCCCGACGAGTTCTCCGGCAAGATCCTGGCTCCCGCCCACCTGCCACAGGAGCAGAGCCAGCGGCCCGGGCATATCCCCAGCGCCATCAACGTTCCGTGGAGCAAGGCGGCCAACGAGGACGGCACCTTCAAGTCCGACGAGGCGCTGGCCACGCTATATGCCGACGCAGGGCTCGACGGCGAGAAGGAGACCATCGCGTACTGCCGGATCGGTGAGCGCTCATCGCACACCTGGTTCGTGCTGCAGGAGATTCTCGGTCACAAGAACGTCAAGAACTACGACGGCAGTTGGACGGAATACGGCTCCCTGGTGGGTGCCCCGATTGAGTTGGGAAGTTGATATGTGCTCTGCACCGAAGCAAGGACAGACGCTGCCGGCCGGCGTTGACCTGGAGAAGGAGACGGTGATCACCGGTCGCGTCGTGGACGGCTCCGGTCAGTCCGTCGGCGGGGCGTTCGTGCGCCTGCTGGACGCCTCCGACGAGTTCACCGCCGAGGTCGTCGCGTCGGCCACCGGTGACTTCCGGTTCTTCGCCGCACCCGGCACGTGGACGCTGCGTGCGCTGTCGCCTGCGGGCAACGGCGACGCCAGCGTGGCACCGTCGGGCGCGGGCATCCATGAGGTCGACGTCAAGGTCGCCTGACGACGAAGGCGGCGCGGCACGCGCCGACGAGGAGTCAGGCAATCGGGCCGCGCCTGACGACGAAGGCGGCGCCTAGCGACGCAGCAGCATTGGGCGGCGGACTAGACTCGCGGCCGTGGTGTTGTTCTACGAGATCCTGCTTGTGGCGACCGTCGTGGTCATCACCTGGTTCGCGCTGTATGCACTATATCGGCTCATCACCGACGAATCGTGACCTCTGATCAAGGCCCCGTCGCCGGGCGTTCGGGCGACCAGGCGGTCGCCGCCGCGGCCGAACGGGCCAAGACGACGGCCGCGCGCAATATCCCGGTGTTCCCAGATCTTCCGGCACCTGCCGACACCGCAAACCTGCGCGAAGGCGTCAACCTGAGCGATTCCCTGCTCGCGCTGCTGCCGCTGGTGGGAGTGTGGCGCGGCGAAGGTGAGGGGCGCGCAGCGAAGGGCGATTACCGGTTCGGTCAGCAGATCGTGGTGTCCCACGACGGCGGCGACTATCTGATCTGGGAAGCGCGGTCGTGGCGGCTGACCGAATCCGGTGACTACGAGGAGCACGGCCTACGGGAGTCGGGGTTCTGGCGGTTCGTCAACGACCCGAACGACCCGACCGAGTCCCAGGCGATCGAATTGCTGTTGGCCCATTCCGCGGGCTATGTCGAGCTGTTCTACGGACAGCCGCTAAACCAGTCGTCGTGGGAACTGGTCACCGACGCGTTGGCCCGCAGCAAGTCCGGGATGCTCGTCGGTGGCGCGAAACGGTTGTACGGCATTGTCGAGGGGGGCGATTTGGCTTACGTCGAGGAGCGCGTCGACGCCGACGGCGGACTTGTCCCGCATCTGTCGGCCCGGCTGACGAGGTTTGTCGGCTGATGCGAAAGATGCGGTGGGCCACGGTGATCGCCGTGGCGCTGATAGTCGCGGGATGTTCGTCGAAGGGGGCGCCGCCAGAGCAATCGTCGACGCCGGCGCCGAGCGATCACGGCGCGTATGCCAAATGTCTTCAAGATCACGGTGTTTCGGCTCCGCCGGGACCCGTCGCCGGACCACCGCCTGGCACCGACCAGGGCGCCTGGCATCAGGCGACGGAGGCCTGCGCGTCACTGGCGCCCGGGCCGTCGGCCGGCTAGGCCAGAACGGGCGCCTTCCCCACCTCAACGAGGCGCTTCTTCCGCGCCAGCACGATCACCGACCACGAACAGTGACGTGGCCCAGATATGGGTCGGCCCCCGAGCCGCTGTTCCTTGGTTGGACAAAAACCGAGGGGCTCGGGGGCCGGGTGACTGCGGGGAATTCGCCAGCGCGCGCAGGTGATCCCCTGGCGCTGCTAGCTCGCAGCCACCTCACATGTCCATAAGTCAATCAATTTGTCGGACCACCTCCTTCCCTGTGTACGAGCGAGGTTATCACTGACTCTGAAGGGGCCGGTAGCGATTTATCACCGGTGTGGTGCGGTTGCAGGCCGGCCCTTTACGGGTCGCGCTCAGCCGGCCGGGCAGACCTCCTGGCCCTCACAGGTACCGCCGAATTCGGCGTCGACGCCTGGTCCTCGGCCTGGGCTGGCCGGAGCCGCGGGGCAGGTGGCGCTGGGTTGGCGCCCGGCGCACCTGGTTGCCCGACGCCTGTATTCGTCGGTCGTTACGTTGTCAGCGATCGCTCACGATGGCGGCGTCTACGAGCTCGGACAGTTCTGCGGCCATCGGTGCGGGTCGCAGCGGCTTGCCGTCGAGGGTGTGCACCCGGGCCGCCAGCGTGATGCTCGATACCAGCCAAACACCTTGGGCAGCAATGAGATCAGTGGTCCGCAGTGCCCGATAGTCGCAGTCGTAGCCCTTGTTGCGTGCCACCTCGAACAGGGCCTGCTGAGTGGTGCCGCGCAGGATGGGATACCACGGCGGCGGGGTGAGCAGCCCGAGCCTGCCGTCCATTTCCGTGGCGATCACCACCGTCGACCGCGGACCCTCCAGGACATAACCGTCGGAGCTGACGAAGATCACGTCGCCTGCGCCGTGACGCTCGGCGTGACGCAGCGCCGCCATGTTCACCGCGTAGGACAGCGTCTTGGCGCCGGCCAACAGCCACGGCGTGTCGTCGGCACCGGCGGCGGGCAGGCCGCGGGCAAGCGTCAGCGCGGCGACCCCGTCCCTGCGGGCCGCGGCCACCCTGTCGGGCACTGCGCCGATCATCGCGAACCCCGTCGGGGGTGATCCGCTTTCGCGTCCCCGGCTGTAGATCAGCCGCAGCACTCCCTCTTGGCCCCCCTGGTCGGTCCAGCTCGCCGTCGCGGTGGCGACCGCTGCACGCCACCGCTCCAGGTCGGGTGCGGGTAGATCCATCAGCCGCGCCGATTGCGTCAACCGACCCAGGTGGGCCTCGAGCAGGCACGGGCGCCCGTCGCGCACCAGAAGCGAATCGAAGATCCCGTCGCCGCGCACCACGGCCAGATCGTCGGCGTGCAGGAGTGGTGTCTGCGGATCCTGCAACTGCCCGTCGAGCGTGACCACAATCCCCGGTTCGCCCGCCATGGCCAAGAAGCGTAGCGCCGTACAGTTGGACCTATGTCAGCAGTTCCCGCCCCCGAGATGGGCCCCGACGCCGGCGCCGTCTGGCATTACGGCGACCCCCTCGGAGAGCAGCGCGCGGCAGGCGAGGAGGCCGTGGTGGTGGACCGCTCGCATCGCGCGGTGCTCGCCCTGACCGGCGGTGACCGAAAAAGCTGGCTGCACAACATCTCCACCCAGCACGTCAGCGAGCTGCCCGATGGCACCGTTACGCAGAATCTGAGCCTCGACGGCCAGGGCCGTGTCGAAGATCACTGGATCCAGACCGAGCTCGGCGATGTCACCTATCTCGACACCGAACCGTGGCGGGGTGAGCCGCTGCTGACGTATCTACGCAAGATGGTGTTCTGGTCCGACGTCGCGATCGAGCCTGCCGATCTGGCCGTGCTGTCGCTGCTGGGTCCTCGGCTGGCCGAACAAGAGGTGCGCGGTGCCCTCGGCCTCGGTTCGCTACCGGCTGAAAACACCGCGGTGGCGCTTGCCGAGGGCGGTTTCGTCCGCCGAATCGGCTCACTGGACATCGAACTGGATCTCGTGGTGCCGCGGGCACGGGCCGCTGACTGGATGGACCGGCTGACTGCGGCAGGTGTGCGACGGGCCGGGGTTTGGACCTACGAGGCACATCGAGTGGCGGCGCTGCGGCCGCGGCTCGGCGTCGACACCGACGAGCGGACGATCCCCCACGAGGTGGGCTGGATCGGCAGCGCAGTGCACCTGGAGAAGGGCTGCTACCGCGGGCAGGAAACCGTCGCGCGGGTACATAACCTGGGCAAACCGCCCCGGATGATGGTGCTGCTCCATCTGGACGGGTCGACGGAGCGGCCGTCGACCGGCGACTCGGTGCTCGCGGGCGGGCGTGCTGTCGGGCGCCTCGGCACCGTCGTCGACCACGTAGATCTCGGCCCGGTCAGCCTCGCGCTGGTGAAGCGCGGACTGCCCGCCGACACGGCGCTGACCACCGGCGGGGACGTCGAGGCGCCCGCAGTCATCGACGCCGACTCGATGCCTGCCACCGACGGCGTCGGGGCGGGTCGGCTGGCGGTCGAACGGCTGCGGGGCGGCGCGCGGTGAGCCGATGCGCGCACACAAGGGCCTGGCAGCAGAGCGCAGCCGGGCACGGTAAAGTGTTGGCAGGACAATAAAGACACACAGATCGGAGCCGCCTTCTAATCGGGCCGCTCCGTTATTGCGCGAGGGGGTCCCCCCATGGGCCGCGGCCGGGCAAAGGCAAAGCAGACCAAGGTTGCTCGTGAGCTCAAATACAGCTCACCGCAGACTGACTTCGAGCGGCTTCAGCGCGAGCTGGCCGGCTCGGACGGCGCCGAGCCAGACGACGATCTGAACGGCGCCGAAGGGTCAGCCGATAACAGCTGGGCCGACGACGACTGGCGACGCTAGTCCGTAGTCTTTTCGGGTTTCGTCTCTAAAAACGTGGGTGCTGACCCACGAGTCCGGCGCGTGGGCCGTCCTTGCTGCCCTTCTTGACGGTGCCAACGATCCAGCAGTTCAGGTGCCGGGCGGTGAGGATCGCCAGCGCGCGGTCGGTGTCCTCGGGCGCGACGACGGCGACCATGCCGACACCCATGTTGAACGTCTTCTCCATCTCGGTGCGGTCGACGCGGCCGCGCTGGGCGATCATGCCGAACACCGGCGCAGGCGTCCAGGTGCCGCGATCGAGCTCGGCCATCAGCCCCGGAGGGATGACGCGTTCCAGGTTGCCGGCCAGGCCGCCGCCGGTGACGTGGCAGAAGGTGCGCACCTGGGTTTCGGCGGCCAGCGCCAGACAGTCCTTGGCGTAGATGCGGGTCGGCTCGAGGAGCTCTTCGCCCAGCGTGCGGCCGAATTCCTCGACGTGGCCGGCCAGGTTCATCCGGTCGATCTCCAGCAGCACCTTGCGCGCCAGCGAATAGCCGTTGGAATGCAGGCCGGTGGAGCCCATGCCGATGATCACGTCGCCGGGCTTGACCCGATCGGGGCCGAGCACGTCGTCGGCCTCGACGATGCCGACGCCGGTCGCGGAGATGTCGTAGTGGTCGGGCGCCATCAGCCCGGGATGTTCGGCGGTCTCCCCGCCGAGCAACGCGCAGCCGGCAATGACGCACCCGTTGGCGATGCCGGACACCAATTGGCTGACCCGCTCCGGCACGGTGCGGCCGATGGCGATGTAGTCCTGAAGGAAGAGCGGCTCGGCCCCGCACACCACCAGGTCGTCGACGACCATAGCGACGAGGTCGAGCCCGACGGTGTCGTGTTTGTCCATCGCCTGAGCGACGGCCAGCTTGGTGCCGACCCCGTCGGTCGAGGACGCGAGCACCGGCTCGCGGTAGCCGCCCCGCAGCGCGAACAGCCCCGCGAAGCCGCCGAGGCCGCCGCGTACCTCGGGCCTGGTCGCCTTGCTCGCCAGCGGTTTGAAGAGTTCGACGGCGCGGTCACCAGCTTCGATGTCCACCCCGGCCGATGCATAGGAGATGCCGTGTTGTGCGGCGCGATCGGTCATCGCGACCAAATCTACCGGGCTGGACGACCGCACGGTACGTGTTGCTCACTGTGCGTTTTCTGTCCCACACCGAGTACGTCCAGCACGGTATGACAACGTGAGCGATCATGACACCGCGCAGAAAGCAGAGATGACCGCGGCTCGCTCGTTTGCGGTGGCCGCTGCCGCAATCGTGGCCGCATCGGTGGCCCTTCCCGGCACCGCGACCGCCACCCCACCGCGGGACGTGGACGGGACCGTCATCTGGCAAATGACCGACGACGGCAAGGACTACGTCTTCCGTGAGATCACCCGGACGGTGGCAGCACCGGTTTGGCATTCGCATGACGGCCAGTTGTTCGGCGTCGTCAAGGATGGCACGTTGATGCACAACCGGTCCGACTGCTCGATGGACGGGCTGTACGTGGCCGGGCAGAGCATCGCGGAGAAAGGCGGACTGGACTACGTGCATATCGGCCGCAATGTCGGCCCGGCACCGCTGGTTTTGCAGATCCTCTACATCGATCCCGCGGGGGTCCGCTGTCCGACGACGCGCCCGATCCGGGTTGCGGGTTTGCCTGACGCCGGAAACGGTCATCCGCCCGGCTGTTGGCTCCGAATACTGATGAGGAGCGTCGATGAACGGAGGTGTTGTGCCGGCTGAGGAGATTCGCTGCGTGGTGACGGGTGCGACCGGCTATATCGGTGGCCGGCTGATACCCCGACTGCTGGACGCCGGTCTGCGCGTGCGCGCCATGGCGCGCAACCCGGACAAACTCGCCGACGTGCCGTGGCGAAACGACGTGGAGATTGTTCGGGGTGACCTCACTGCGCCCGAGTCGCTGACCGAGGCTTTCGACGGCGCTGACGTCGTTTACTACCTGGTGCACTCGATGGGGACGTCGAAGGACTTCGTCGCCGAGGAGCGCGGGTCGGCACGCAATGTGGTCGAGGCGGCGCGACGGGCAGGGGTGCGGCGACTGGTGTACCTCAGCGGGCTCCATCCGGAAGGCACGGAGTTGTCGCGGCATCTGGCGTCGCGCACCGAGGTCGGCGAAATTCTGATCGACTCGGGTATCGAGACAGTCGTGCTGCAGGCCGGGATCGTCATCGGCTCGGGGTCCGCCTCGTTCGAGATGATCCGCCACCTCACCGACCGCCTTCCCGCGATGACGACGCCGAAGTGGGTGCACAACAAGATCCAGCCGATCGCGATCGATGACGTCCTGCACTACCTGGCCGAGGCCGCCACGGCCGACGTGTCCTCGTCGCGGACGTGGGACGTCGGCGGTCCCGACGTGATGGAGTACGGCGAGGCGATGCAGGGCTACGCCGACGTGGCCGGTCTCCGTCGTCGGCTCATCGTGGTGCTGCCGTTCCTGACCCCCACGATCGCCAGTTGGTGGGTGGGCCTGGTGACGCCGATCCCGTCGGGGCTGGCGCGGCCACTGGTGGAGTCCCTGGAATGCGATGCCGTGATGCTCGACCACGACATCGACAGCGTCATCGCACCGCCCGAGGGCGGGTTGACCGGCTACCGCGCCTCAGTGAGTCAAGCGCTGCAGCAGGACGGCACCGCCGGCGATGGAAGACGCCACCTGGTGAGATTCAGTTCGACTGCGCCGCAGTAGGTTTCAGGGACGCCGCAGCGCCGATACGTTGTCGTTATCGGCCTGCAACGGCAGGCCGGTCCGGGCGGCGGTCGCGAGCATCTGCTCGATGACGTTCTTGCCAAGCGCCGTCTCACCGGGCAGTTCGATCGGGTACTTGCCGTCGAAGCAGGCGGTGCACAACCGAGACGCGGGCTGCTCGGTGGCCGCGACCATTCCCTGCTGGGAGATGTAGCCGAGGGTATCGGCGCCGATGCCATGCCGGACCGCTTCGAGCATCTCCTCTTCGTTCTCCACCGCGTTGGCGATCAATTCGGCCGGCGTGGCGAAGTCGATGCCGTAGAAGCACGGCCACTTCACCGGCGGCGACGCGATCCGCACGTGCACCTCGACCGCACCGGCCTCGCGCAGCATCCGCACAAGGGCGCGCTGCGTGTTGCCTCGAACGATGGAGTCGTCGACGACGATGAGCCGCTTGCCGCGGATTACCTCTCGCAGCGGGTTGAGTTTCAGCCGAATACCCAGCTGACGGATGGTCTGCGACGGCTGGATGAACGTGCGCCCGACGTAGGCGTTCTTGGTCAGGCCCTGCCCGTAGGGAATGCCCGACTCCTGCGCGTAGCCGACCGCGGCGGGGATACCGGACTCCGGAACGCCGATCACCAGGTCGGCGTCAACCGGCCGCTCCCTGGCCAGCCTGCGGCCGATGTCGACGCGGGTCTTGTGCACCGACCGGCCTGCGATCGTGCTGTCGGGCCGCGCCAGGTACACGTACTCGAACACGCAGCCCTTCGGCGAGGGCGGGGCGAACCGGCTGGAGCGGACGCCGTCGGCGTCGATGGCCAGCAGCTCACCGGGCTCGATGTCGCGGACGAAGGAGGCGCCGACGATGTCCAGCGCGGCGGTCTCGGAGGCCACCACCCAGCCGCGGTCGAGACGCCCGAGCGACAGCGGCCGCACGCCGTAGGGGTCACGGGCCGCATAGAGGGTGTTCTCGTCCATGAACGTCAGGCAGAACGCACCACGCACGGTGGGCAGCAGCTCCAGAGCGGCCTGCTCCAGCGATGAGTCCGCCGCGCCGTCGGCCAGCAGGGCGCCGAGAATGTCGGAGTCGGTGGTTGCCGCGGTGCCTCCGCGGGTGTTGATCAAGCCTGCGTCGCGGGCACGGCCCGCCAGCTCGGTGGCGTTGACGAGGTTGCCGTTGTGTCCCAGCGCGACGCCGGTGCCCGCTGCCGTGTTGCGGAACACAGGCTGGGCGTTCTCCCACGTCGTGGATCCGCTGGTGGAGTAGCGGCAGTGCCCGATGGCGACGTGGCCCTCCATGGCGCCCAGCGTCTGCTCGTCGAAGACCTGGCTGACCAGCCCGAGGTCCTTGAACACCAGCACCTGGGAGCCGTCTGCGACCGCGATACCTGCGGCTTCCTGGCCGCGGTGCTGAAGGGCGTACAGGCCGTAATAGGTGAGCTTGGCGACCTCTTCGCCCGGCGCCCACACGCCGAATACGCCGCACTCTTCTTTTGGTTCGTCCGATGAGCCCGCTGGGCGACGAGGATCGATGGAGTCCGTCGGTATGGCGGTCACGATAGGGCTGCTCCCATGGGGCGGTGGGTGACGTGTTCAGTCTACGGTCATCGCTTGTTAATCACGGAATCGCGGGCGCTCATGTCGCCCACTTGTTCAATCGATCGGGGCCCCGTTTTCGATTCCCGGCGCGGGGCGGTCAGCCGTCGAGGGGCACGACGGGCAGGACCGTCGCGACCTCGGGAGCACGGGCGCCCGACAGTTGCAATGCCCCGCTGGATGCGGCATCGGCGACGGTTCGCAGACCGGTGGCAAGCAGCAGCCAGGTTCTCGGATCGGTCTCGACGACGTTGGGTGGAGTGCCACGGGTATGCCTGGGCCCTGAAATACATTGCACGGCAACGAATGGCGGCACACGGACCTCGACGCTGGCACCCGGCGCGGTCGCGGCGAGGGTGCGGGCGGTCAGCCGGACCGCGTCGGCGAGCGCGGATCGCTCAGGCGGAGGCCGATTCTCGTCGCGCAGCCAGTCGGCGACCGCGAGGACGGCGGCGCGCGTCTTCGCTGGATCGACGGTGCGAGAGCCGGGCATACCTTAGTGTCTCAAGGTGTTTGTCGACCGCCACACGCCGCCCTACAAGGTTGCAGGGGCGGTGCTCATGGTGCTCGTTGCGGTAGTGGTGAGTTTCGTTTATTTGCAGTTCCGCGGCGAGTTGGGGTCGAAAACCCAGCTGACACTGTTGTCCTCGCGCGCCGGCCTCGTGGTGGATCCCGGCTCGAAGGTGACCTACAACGGCGTTGAGATCGGCAAGGTGGCCGCCGTCGAGCACGTGAATGTCGACGACACGGCCAAGGCCGAGCTGACGCTGAACGTCGAACGCCGCTACATCTCCTTGATTCCGGCCAATGTGATCGCCGACATCAGGGCGACGACGGTGTTCGGCAACAAGTACATCTCCTTCAGATCACCGAAAGACCCGACTTCACGGCGGATTTCGAGCCGGGACTTGATCGAGGCGTCGTCGGTGACGACGGAGTTCAACACGCTGTTCGAAACCGTGATGTCGATCGCGGACCAGGTCGATCCGATCAAGCTCAACGCCACGTTGACCGCGACGGCCCAGGCGCTGACTGTGTGGGCGAGCGGTTCGGGAACTCGCTCATCGACGCGAACCGGATACTGGACGATCTGAACCCGCGGATGCCACAGATCCGCGCCGCCACCGAGGGGGTGGCCGATCTCGCCGACGTGTACGCAGCCGCCTCCCCCGATCTGTGGGACGGCCTCGAGAACGCCGTGACCACCGCCCGCACGTTCAACGACCAGCGCGAAAACATCGACACGGCACTGATGGCGGCGATCGGTTTCAGCAACACGGCCGCCGACAGCTTCGAACGCGGCGGCCCGTATCTCGTGCGCGGCAGCGAGGATCTGCTGCCGACGACGAAGCTGCTCGACGACTACCGGGACATGATCTTCTGCACCGCCCGCAACTACGCGGGTGGGCCGAGGATCGCCAAGGTGCTCGGCGGCGCAACGGCTACGCGCTGCACTCGTCGGGCACCATCCTCCCGCCGGGCAGCGTTCGTCTACCGACAACCTGCCGCGGGTGAACGCCAGGGGCGGACCAGAGGGTCGGCCCGGCTGCTGGAAGAAGGTCACCAAGTACCTGTATCCGTTCCTGTATCTGGTGATGGACACCGGTGTCAGCATCGCCCCGTACAACCACTTGGAGATCGCGTCGCCGATCGCCACCGACTACGTCTGGGGCCGGCAGTTCGGCGAGCCCACAATCAACCCGTAACCGTTGGTCCACACACACCGGCGCGCCGCTGGACGACAGACGCGGCGACCGCACCCGCTTCGTTGATGGCGAGGTGCGCCAGCATCGGGGCCGCCAGGCTGCCGGAGCACTCGCGCAGCAGTGCGAAGAGCCAACCCGCGACGCCGGTGACCAATACGGTGCCGATCACCGGCTCATCGGTGCCACGGGCATCGGCGATGTGCGACAGGCCGAATGCCAACGACTGCACCAACCGGCCGACCGTCGACCCGAATGCGTCTGCCGCGACGGTGCCCAAGCGCCGCGCGGAACGCAGCCTCCTCCGACCACACCGTGCCGATAGGGATGCGCACCAGCAGCCACGGCGCCTGCGGGCGCGGCAGATCGCGGTCGGCCATCGCTACCCGCACGGGCGGCGCCGCCGTCGACGCCGCCACCCCCAAAGCCACCGGCGCGGCCACCGCCAGCCCGAGTCGCAGACCCGACCACAATGCGGGTGGCCGCAGGCCGAGCGGCGCGCCGGTCGCTGCGACGAGTCCGGCACCGAGGAGCGCGTGGATGAGGGCGCGCAAGCGCAATGGTATCCGCGGACCGACAAGCCCGTTCCAGCCGACCAGCGCCGCTGCCAATGCGAGCGCCCGGATTCGCTTGGCGTGCACTAATACTCGGGTCCGTCATCGGCTTCGGTCTTCTCCAGCGCCAACCGAATGCGTTCGGTGTCCTCGGTGGTCCAGCCGTCGGGGGGCGCGACAGCGGCCCAGCCGTCGAGGACGTACTCGCCGTAGTTGTGGCCGTGCCCGCCGGGAACCGACGCCGCATTGGTCATGTCGGCGGCGACCTGCCAGAACGTGACGATGGGGTACCAGCGCATCAGTGGCGGCCGGTCCCTGCCCGGCGGTTCCTTCAGCCAGTCCGGCCGGGTGAACATCAGATCCTCCGACCACCAGACGATCGGGTCCGAAGAGTGCTGCAGGAACAGCACCCGCGTGCCATCCCATGGCGCATCCGTGTCGGACGCGATCTCTGCGGCGCCGGTGGCCTGCGAGAACCGGACGGTGCGTCCGTTGTCGTAGCGTGGCTCGACTTCGGGGGTCCCGGGGTCACGCCGGACGGTGATCGCCCTCCACAGCGGGCTGGCGTTGGGCGGGCCCACCCAGAGCACGGACGAGAACCCCATCCGCGCGATGTCGGGCAGCCAGCTGAACGCACCCTGGCCTGCCATGGAGCCGAGGCTCTCGCCGTAGAGCATCAGCTTGGGCCGTCGGTCCGGCGATAGCCGCAGCCACCAGTCGTGGATCGCGTCGATCATCGTCCGGCCGGAGTCCATCGACTTCTCGCGGTCGCCCAAAAACGAAATCCAGCTCGGCAGATACGAGTACTGCGATCCGACCAGCGCGGTGTCACCGTTGTACATCAACTCCAGCGCCCGGGCGGCGACGGGGTTGATCCACCCGGTGCCGGTCGTCGGAATGATGACCAGCACCTTGCGTTCGAACGCGCGCGTGCGGTCCAGCTCGCGAACCAGGATGTCCGCACGCTCCTGATCGGTGCCTGCGGTCTGCAGCCCCGCGTAGACCCGGATGGGCTCCTTGGCGGGGCCGCCGTTGAGCCGGGACAGCTCACTCGTGTGCGGGCCGGTGGCGACGAAGTTGCGGCCCTGAAACCCCAGCGTGTCCCACGGTGCGAAAGACATTGGGCTGCCGGATCGTTCGCGATCCATCGGTTGGATGATCCCGGCCCGGGTGGTGGTGTTCTGTGGTTGGAACACCCGGTTGGCGCCTGCCAGGAACCCGCGGATCGCCACGCCGTTGATCAGTGTGATCGCCAGCACGACGACGATGGCGGTGCCGATGAACAGCGCAACCTCGTCATGCAGGTGCCAGCGCCGGATGAAGTACCGGGCCATCGTCTTGATCAGGTCGATGATCACTCGCGCAGCGGACACGCATATGCCTCCGGCGAGCACGGCGATGATCAGGGTGCGGAGATAGCCGGCAGTTCCCGGACCTTCCATTCCCGCTCACGGCGGACACCTGGCGCTGCCATGCCGCGGCCGGGATCAGCATCAGCACGCTCGCGGTCGCCGACAGCGCGACGGTGGCCGCCTTCAGCCAGTAGAGCACCCGCTTCGACGGAGGCCACCATTCCCGGCGTTGTAACACGAAGCGGCGCACCATTTTTCCGGAGAACACGCCGATCCCGTAGCCGATGGCCGCATTGAGCCCACCGATCAGACCCTGAAACAGCCAGTCGCGCGGCAGTAGTGACGGCGTCAGCGACAGGCAGAAGAACAGCGCGCCGAACGCGACGCCGACGAAGTCGAGACGCACAAGCCTCCACGCCCATACCAGCAGCGGATGGCGTTGCTTGCGCTCGTGGGTTGCGGCGACCGGTTCGCCGGTGATGTCGTCGGTCGGAACACTCACCCGAACAACCCGGGCAGCACGCCCTCCGATGTGCTGCGCAGGTCCTCCAGTGAGACCGTGAACTGATCCTGCACCTCGATCGCGTCACTGCCCTGATCCACCACGCCGATACGGGTCACCGGCAGTCCGCGGGCCTCGCACATCGACCGGAATCTGCTCTCCTCGGTGCGGGCGACGGCGACCAGCACCCGCCCCGACGACTCGGAGAAGAGAAACGAGAATGGCCCTGTGCCTTCTTGCCAGCCCTCGGGAATCAGGATGCGGCAACCGGTTTCGCCCGTAAGCGCCGCCTCGACCACCGCCTGAATGAGTCCGCCTTCTGACACGTCGTGGGCGGCCGACACCAGTCCGTCGCGCGATGCCGCGCTGAGCACCTCGGCGAGCAGCTGCTCCCGCTCGAGATCGACCGTGGGTGGACGACCGCCGAGATGGTCGGCGGTGACCTGCGCCCAGATCGAGCCGTCGAACTCGTCGCGGGTGTCACCGAGAAGCATCAGCGTCTCGCCGGGCTCGGTGCCCAGCCCGGTGGGAATGCGCCTGCCGACGTCATCGAGAACGCCCAACACGCCGACGACGGGGGTGGGCAGGATCGCCGTCGACCCTGTCTGGTTGTAGAAGCTCACGTTGCCGCCGGTTACCGGAATGCCAAGGGCGACACAGCCATCGGCCAACCCGCGGACCGCCTCGGAGAACTGCCACATGACGCCGGGATCCTCGGGCGAGCCGAAGTTCAGGCAGTTGGTGACAGCGATCGGGGTGGCGCCGGTCACCGCGACGTTGCGGTACGCCTCGGCCAGTGCAAGCTGCGCACCGGCATACGGGTCCAGCTGGGTGTAGCGGCCGGACGCGTCGGTGGACACCGCGATGCCGCGCCCGGTCGACTCGTCGACACGCAACACCCCACCGTCGGCGTTCTCGGCCAGCACGGTGTTGCCGCGGACGTAGCGGTCGTACTGCTCGGTGATGAACGCGCGGCTGCACAGCTGTGGACTACCAACCATCGCAAGCAATGTCGCGCGCAGCTCCTCACCGGTGCGCGGTCGCGGCAGCTTGTCCGACGTGTCGGCGTTGAGCGCATCCTGGGTGTCGGGTCGCTCCACCGGCCGTTCGTAAACGGGGCCCTCGTGCGCAACCGTCCGGGGCGGCACGTCGACGACCGTGTCCCCGTGCCAGGTGACCGTCAACCGGTCACCGTCGGTGACCTCGCCGATGGCGGTCGCGAGCACGTCCCACTTGCGGCACACCGCCATGAACGCCTCGACGTTCTCGGGTGCGACGACGGCACACATCCGTTCCTGCGACTCGCTGGAGAGGATTTCCGCAGGCGTCATGTTGGCCGCCCGCAACGGCACCTTGTCCAGCTCGACCGCCATGCCTCCGTCACCCGCGGATGCGAGTTCCGATGTGGCACAGGACAGCCCGGCTCCACCGAGGTCCTGGATTCCGATCACCAATCCTGCTGCGTACAGCTCGAGGCAGCACTCGATCAGTACCTTCTCCATGAACGGGTCGCCGACTTGCACCGACGGCAGCTTCTTCCTGCCCGCGCCGCTTTCGTCGCCGCCGAACGTCTCCGATGCCAGCACCGACACCCCCCCGATGCCGTCCAGACCCGTGCGCGCACCGAACAGGATGATCTTGTTGCCGGTGCCCGACGCGAACGCCAGGTGCAGATCCTCCTTGCGCAGGACCCCGACGCACAGCGCGTTCACCAGCGGATTACCGGCATAGGAAGCGTCGAAGACCGTCTCGCCACCAATGTTGGGCAGTCCCAACGAGTTTCCGTAACCGCCGATGCCGCGGACCACACCGTCGACCACGCGGCGGGTGTCGGGCGCGTCGGCTGCGCCGAACCGCAGCTGATCCATCACCGCGACCGGACGCGCTCCCATCGCCATGATGTCGCGGACGATGCCACCGACCCCGGTCGCCGCGCCCTGGTAGGGCTCGACATAGGACGGGTGGTTGTGCGATTCGACCTTGAACGTGGCCGCCCAGCCGTCACCGATGTCGACCACGCCCGCGTTCTCCCCGATTCCGGCCAGCATCGCCGAGCGCATCTCCTCGGTGGTGGTCTCGCCGAAGTAGCGCAGGTGCACCTTGGAGGACTTGTACGAGCAGTGCTCGCTCCACATCACCGAATACATGGCCAGTTCGGCATCGGTCGGCCGTCGGCCGAGAATCTCGCGGATGCGCTGGTACTCGTCGTCCTTGAGGCCGAGTTCGCGGAACGGTTGCGGCTGGTCGGGAGTGGCTGCGGCGTGCTCGACGGTGTCGACCACGTGGGTGAGCTCCGACGTCACGCGGTCAGTCTAGTTTGCGACCGTCGGCACGTGTGTTTGGCGGCGGGCGCGCCGACGCCGCGCCCCGATGTTCAGCCCGCGGGCGCCACACAGAACGCGTGGCCGTCGGGGTCGGCGAGCACCACCCAGGCGAAATCGCCGAAGTTGTGCCTGCCGGTTTCGGTGGCGCCGAGCTCGACGAGCCGCTTGACCTCCGCCTCCACGTCGGCGGTGCTGAAGTCGATGTGCACCCGGTTCTTGCCGGGCGTGGGATCGTCGACCTTCTGGAATGCCAGCCCAGGACCGTCCGAGCGGGTCACGGTGACGAAAAACGGTGGTGCGACGGGGTTTACCTGCCCGCCGAGCGCGCGGGCCCACCAGTCGGCGAGCTTCTCGGGGTCGATGCAGTCGAACGTGATGTTTTCGGTCTTGAGCGCCATGGGCCCGACCCTATGCCAGCCCGGTGACAAGTCAACGGGATCACAGCCGCCATTACCTGCCACGTAATTGAGTGACATCGCAACAAGACGCAGGCTGGCCATAGCACGTCCCAGCAGGGGCGCACCCCAACCAAGGAGGAAGCATGACCCACACCCACACCACGCCGGCTTTCAGCGCCGAGATGTGGGCGGCCTTCTGGACGGCCCCTGACATGTCGCGGGTCGGCGACATTCTCGCCGATGACATCGTCGGCTACTGGCAGGGCGATCCGAAACCGGTACATGGACGCGAGGCCTACGTCGGCAAGATCGAGGACCTCGTCACGGCCGCTCCGGATCTTTCGCTTGAACTTGTCGACAGCGCGACAGTCGACGCCAGCACTCCGGGCGAGCGGCTCGTCTACCTGCACTACGTCGGGCGTGGCACCGGGCCGGACGGGCCGTTCGCGATCCGCGGGCTGGACAGGGTCCGCACCCGCGACGGAATGGTCGTCGAGAACGTCATCCGCTACGACCAGGTCGAGCCGGCCTCGATCTGAGGCTCGTCAGCTGGGAGACAGGAAGGCCGCCAGCGCAGCGAAGTAAGCGGCGACGTCGTCGGCGCCCATCACCTCGCGCGCCGAGTGCATGGCCAACTGGGCCGCGCCGACGTCGACGGTGGGGATGCCGGTGCGCGCCGAGGTCATCGGCCCGATCGTCGACCCGCAGGGCAGGTCGGCCCGATGTTCGTAGCGCTGCAGCGGCACCCCCGCCTGCCGGCAGGCCAGCGCGAACGCGGCGGCGCTGCGGCCGTCGGTGGCGTAGCGCAGGTTCGGTTGCACCTTGAGCACCGGCCCGGCGTTCACCTCGATCAAGTGGCCCGGCTCGTGGCGCTCGGGGTAGTTCGGGTGGGTGGCGTGTGCCATGTCACCCGACGCCACCATGGATCCGGGTAGCCGACGCAGGAAATCCTCCCGGCCGCCGCCCGCGGCGAGCGTGATGCGTTCCAGCACGGTCGGCAACAGCTCGGACTGCGCGCCGTGATCCGACTGCGAACCCACTTCCTCGTGATCGAAAAGGGCGAGCACCGGCAGGTATTCGCTCGGTTGCGCGGCCAGGAATGCTTCCAGCCCTGCATAGCAGGTGGCCTGATTGTCCAGCCGCGGCGCGCTCACCAGTTGCTTGTCGGCACCGACGAGTGTCGACGGCGTCAGGTCGTGTGTCATCAGTTCGGCGGCGAGTACGTCGTCGGCGTCGACCTCGGCGCGCTCGGCGATGTAGCCGAGGAACGACCGCGGCCCGTCGCCCACTCCCCATACCGCGTTGACGTGCCGCTGAGGATCCAGGGCGACGGCCTTGCGGTCTTCGGCGAGATGGATGGCCAGCTGCGGCACGCGCAGGATCGGCTCGTCGATGCGCAGCAGCCGGTGATTGACGGTGCCGCCGGTCCGGACCGACAGCCGGCCGCTTATCCCGAGATCGCGGTCCAGCCACGAGTTCAGCCACGCGCCGCCGTAGGGCTGCAGCGCGACGACCTGCCAACCCGACACGAACCGGTCGGGATGCTGCTTGACCCGCAGGTTGGGACTATCGGTGTGGGCACCGACGATCCGGAACGGCAGATGCTGCTCGGTGCTGTTCCACGCGACCAGTGAGCCGGCCCGCACGGTGAAGAAGCGGCCCGTTTCCGGCCAGGCGTCCCGCTCGGACAGTTCGGTGAAGCCTGCCGCGCTGAGCCGCTGCGCGGCGGTCACGCAGACGTGAAACGGCGACGGCGACGCGTCGACGAACTCGCACAGCCCGTGCGGAGTAGCTGGCATGGTTCACCATCATTGCCGACGATCTTGAAGCTAAGGTCAGATGGTGCCCGATCCCCTGCCGCAGCCGGTTCTGGCGCCCTTGACACCCGCCGCCATCTTCCTGGTGGCCACGATCGACGACGACGGTGAATCAGCGGTCCACGATGCGTTGCCGGACATCTCCGGGCTGGTGCGCTCGATCGGCTTCCGCGATCCGACCAAGCGGCTGTCGGTGGTCACGTCGATCGGCTCCGATGCGTGGGATCGGCTGTTCTCCGGACCACGCCCGGCCGAACTGCACCCGTTCATCGAAATCCAGGGCGGCCGCCATGACGCACCCGCGACGCCGGGTGATCTGCTGTTCCACATCAGGGCCGAGTCGATGGACGTCTGCTTCGAGCTGGCGTCCAAGCTCGTCGATGCGATCTCCGGAGCGATCACGGTCGTCGACGAAGTGCACGGCTTCAAGTTCTTCGACAACCGCGACCTGATGGGTTTCGTCGACGGCACCGAGAACCCAGACGGCCCAATCGCGTTGTCCGCCACCCAGATCGGTGACGAGGACTCCGACTTCGCGGGCGGCAGCTACGTGCATGTCCAGAAATACGTGCACGATATGGAAACGTGGAACTCGCTGTCGACCGAGGAGCAGGAGCGGGTCATCGGGCGAACCAAGCTCGACGACATCGAACTCGACGACGCGGTCAAGCCGGCCAACTCGCACCTCGCGCTCAACGTCATCGAGGACGACGACGGCAACGAACTGAAGATCGTGCGCCACAACATGCCGTTCGGCGAGGTGGGCAAGGGCGAGTTCGGCACGTACTACATCGGTTACTCGCGCACCCCCGCGGTCACCGAGCGGATGTTGAACAACATGTTCATCGGTGATCCACCGGGAAACACCGACCGAATCCTCGATTTCTCGACGGCCTTGACCGGCGGCATGTTCTTCACTCCCACCGTCGACTTCCTTGATGACCCACCGCCACTGGCGGGTTCGGGTCCCGAGGACGATGCCCCGGCCACCCCCACTCGTTTCCCCGTCCCGCGACGGATCACTCGGCATCGGCAGCCTGAAAGGAACTCACCGATGAACAACCTTTACCGCGATCTAGCTCCGATCACCGAAGAGGCTTGGGCGGAAATCGAATTGGAGGCGACGCGGACTTTCAAGCGGAATATCGCCGGAAGGCGCGTCGTCGATGTCAGTGAGCCCGGTGGTCCCGTCACCGCGGCGATCAGCACCGGACACCTGCTCGATGTCGTCCCGCCCGGCGACGGCGTGGTGGCCCATCTGCGCGAAAGCAAGCCGCTGGTGCGGCTGCGGGTGCCGTTCACGGTGTCGCGGACCGACATCGACGACGTGGAGCGCGGTTCGCAGGACTCGAACTGGGATCCGGTCAAGGATGCCGCCAAGAAGCTGGCGTTCGTGGAGGACCGGGCCATCTTCGAGGGCTACGAGGCGGCGTCCATCGACGGTATCCGCAATTGCAGCTCCAACCCGGCCCTCGCGTTGCCCGGCGATGCCCGCGAGATCCCCGACGTCATCGCGCAGGCGCTGTCCGAGCTTCGGCTCGCCGGTGTCGACGGCCCGTATTCGGTGCTGCTGTCTGCCGACGTGTACACCAAGGTCAGCGAGACCACCGAGCACGGCTATCCGATCCGCGAGCACCTCAACAGACTCGTGGACGGAGACATCATCTGGGCGCCCGCGATCGACGGCGCGTTCGTGCTGTCCACCCGCGGCGGTGATTTCGACCTGCAGCTGGGCACCGACGTCTCGATCGGGTACCTGACGCACGACGCCGAGACGGTGCAGCTCTACCTGCAGGAGACGCTGACGTTCGTGTGCTACACCGCGGAAGCGTCGGTGGCGCTGACGCCCTGACCCCATTCCCCCGCGAGCTGGGGGCACCTCCCCGCGTGCAAGGGGGAGCGTGTCTGCGACCGACACGCCGTGAGTTGGCCGGAGTTTGCGCACGCTCGCAGTGGATTCAGGGCGTGGAATATTTGGTCGGCAATCCGACTTCTCCTGGCATAGCTTCAACCATTCCCCCAGGGAGGCGGGTTTCATGGCAAACTCATTCGACGGCAGCAAGGCGCTGGTCACCGGGGCCACTGCGGGCATCGGCAAGGCCATCGCCCTGCAACTTGCCCGCGAGGGCGCAGAAGTAATAGTGCACGGACGCAACGCCGAACGCGGCGCCAAAGCAGTCACAGACATCGAAAATGCCGGTGGCAAAGCCCAATTCATCCAGGCCGACCTGTCCAAGGCCGACGATGTGCGTCGGCTCGCGGCCGAAGCCGGCCAGGTGGACATCCTTGTCAACAACGCCGGTGTGTACAGCTTCGCTTCGACGTTCGAGACCGAAGAGGCCGACTTCGACGCCCACTTCGACACTAACCTGCGGGCGCCGTACATCCTGGTCCAGAAGCTCGTCCCCGGCATGATCGACCGCGGGCACGGCACCGTGGTCAACATCAGCACCGTCGCCGCGAGTACACCATCGGCGGACGCCGGCATCTACGGCGCCAGCAAGGCGGCGCTCGACCTGCTGACGAAGCTCTGGGCCGACGAGTTCGGCGGGGCGGGGATACGCGTGAATGCCATCGCACCCGGACCGGTCGAGACCGAAGGCACATCGGAAATACCCGACCTCGTCGAAGGCCTGGCTCGTACCAGGGCAATCGAGCGGATCGGTGAGCCCGAGGAGATCGCCCAAGCGGTCGCGTTCATAGCCTCACCCGCAGCGAGTTACATCAACGGCGTGGTTCTACCCGTGGACGGCGGCGCGAAGGCGCTTCGGCCGGTGGCCTAGGCCGCCAGCACCAGATCGAGTGCGGAGTAGAACAGTCCGAGCCCGTCGTCGGACGGCCCGGTGAGCGCCTCGGTGGCGTGCTCGGGGTGCGGCATCAGCCCGACCACTCGTCCATTGGCCGACGAGATGCCCGCGATGTCGCGCATGGAGCCGTTGGGATTGTCGCGGTAGCGGAACACCACCCGGCCGTCGCCTTCGAGCTTGTCCAGGACGTCCGCGGATGCGACGTAGCGGCCCTCGCCCGACTTCAGCGGCACCAGCAGGTCGGCGCCGAGCTCGTAGCGCGAGGTCCACGCGGCGGTGTTCGACGCCACTTCCAGCCAGACGTCGCGACATACGAAGTGCAGTCCCGCGTTGCGGGTGAGCGCGCCCGGCAGCAGCCCGGCCTCGCACAACACTTGAAACCCGTTGCAAATACCCAACACCGGCATTCCGCTGCTCGCCGCTTCGATGACGGACTTCATCACCGGCGCGAATTTCGCGATCGCGCCACAGCGCAGGTAATCACCGTAGGAGAAGCCGCCGGGGACGACGACGGCGTCGACCCCCTTGAGGTCAGGATCGGCGTGCCAGAGGTTCACGGCCTGGGCGCCGGCTCGCCGGACCGCACGCGCGGCGTCGACGTCGTCGAGTGTGCCGGGGAACGTGATAACCCCCACCCGAGCGGTCACGATTGCTCCCTGCTGACCGACCAGTCCTCGATCACGATGTTCGCCAGTAGCGATTCGGCGATCTCGGCGACTGTCTCGTCGGCGATGCTGTCGTCGACCTCGAGCTCAAAACGCTTGCCCTGCCGGACATCTGATATGCCGTCGTAGCCGAGACGGCCAAGCGCGCCGACGATCGCCTGACCCTGCGGGTCGAGGATCTCGGCCTTCGGCATCACGTGCACCACCACCCTTGCCACGGCGATCACTCTACCGGCGGCCGTGGTCAGACCGTCTCACCGGCACGAATCGATATACGCCGTGCACAGTGGGGCCGTCATGGCGTCAAGGACCTGCGAGTCGGGCACCGCAGGCCAGTCGACCCGCGGCGGGGTGGTCGCCCACATCGCCACCTCGACGAGGGTGCTGTTGTAGGGCTGGACCAGCAGGTATTCGTGTATCACCGGCTGGCCGGGAGGCGATCCGCTGATCACCGCGGCCATCCGGTCGGGCGCGTCGGTGGTGATCGATGGCGACGTCAGAGGAGAGGTCAACTGACAGCCGCGCAGCGCGCCAACCGCCTTGTCGAACACGGCCGATGCGAGCTGGCCGCCGCGCCACGTTTCCCCGCGCCAGTGGACGACCTGCACCTGGAGCTGCCACTGTCCTTCCGGCTGCGGGACGACGGCGCGCGCCGCGACCGCGAACTGACGGGGATCGTCGGTACCGGGCGGGGTGCCGCAGGCCTCCTCGAACCGGAAGCGGGGGTTTGTCACGGTGACGGCGACTCCGGCCAGGCCGGCCCAGTGGTAGGTCGAGTACAACGGCAGCGCGGTCGGTTCGATCCATGCGGAGTCCGGGATGCGGTCACAATTCGGCGGGCAATCCATCGGGAGCGCATACGCAGGACCGACGGGGCTCGGCATTACGGCCATGCCACAGGCCGCCACCAGTGCCGCCAGCATCGTTCGCATCTCGTCCACCACCCTGAGCGCACAATATAGGCATGGAATTGACGCATTTCGGCCATTCGTGCCTACTCGCCGAGTTCAAAAATGATTCCGCGACGACAACGGTGCTCTTTGACCCCGGAAACTTCTCGCACGGCTTCGAGGGCATCACCGGCCTTTCGGCGATCCTGATCACGCATCAGCATCCCGACCACGCCGACACCGAGCGGCTTCCCGCGCTGGTAGCCGCCAACCCGCAGGCGGCGCTGTACGCCGACCCGCAAACCGCCGAACAACTGGGCGCGCCGTGGCAAGCCGTGCACGTCGGCGACGAATTCACGGTTGGCTCGTTGTCGGTGCGGGGCGTCGGCGGCAGGCACGCGGTCATCCATCCGGAGATCCCGGTGATCGACAACATTTCGTACCTCATCGGCGACGGCGATCACCCGGCCCGACTGATGCATCCCGGTGACGCGCTGTTCGCGCCGGGCGAACCGGTGGATGTGCTGGCCACTCCCGCGGCGGCGCCGTGGATGAAAATCTCTGAGGCCGTTGACTATCTGCGTGCGGTGGCGCCGACGCGCGCGGTGCCGATCCACCAGGCGATCATCGACCCGAATGCACGCGGCATCTACTACGGGCGGCTCTCCGAGATGACCGACGCCGACTTTCAGGTGCTCGAACCCGAAAACGGCACGGAGTTCTGATTCGCGGCTCGGGGCGGCCTTCTAAGCGGTGTCCAGTGCGGCTGCCCGGCCTGCGGCGCGGCCGGAGAAGACGCAACCGCCGAGGAACGTGCCCTCCAGCGAGCGGTAGCCGTGCACGCCGCCGCCACCGAATCCGGCCGCCTCCCCCGCGGCGTAAAGGCCCGACAGCACGCTGCCGTCGCCTCGGAGCACCCGTGAGTCGAGATCGGTTTCCAAGCCGCCCAACGACTTCCGCGTCAGGATGTGCAGTTTGACGGCGATCAGCGGCCCGGCCTTCGGGTCGGTCAGCCGGTGCGGAGCGACGACGCGGGTAAACCGGTCGCCGAGGTAGCCGCGGGCCGCGCGGATCGCCATCACCTGGGTGTCCTTGGTGAACCGGTTGGCGACCTCCCGATCGCGGGAGGTGACTTCCTGCTCGACGGTGGCGTAGTCCAGGGGAATGACGTCGGGGACGTCGTTCATCGCGGACACCAAGTCCCGCAACGTGTCAGCGCTGGCGAAGTCGACACCCTTGTCGACGAAGGCCTGCACAGGCGCGGGCGCGCCCGGACGCACCCGGGCCAGCACATCCCGGACGCTGCGCCCGGTGAGGTCGGGATTCTGCTCCTGCCCGGACAGCGCGAACTCCTTGGCGATGATGCGGGCGTTCAGCACGAACCAGGTGTAGTCCTGTCCGGTGCGCGCAATGTGTTCCAGCGTGCCGAGGGTGTCGAAGCCCGGATACAGCGGTGCGGGCAGTCGCTTCCCGCTGGCGTCCAGCCACAGCGACGACGGCGCAGGCAGGATGCGGATGCCGTGATCGGGCCAGATCGGATCGTAGTTAGTGATGCCCTCGGTGTAGTGCCACATCCGATCGCTGTTGATGACGTGCCCACCCGCCGACTCGCTGATGCCGATCATCCGGCCGTCGACGTGTGCGGGCACGCCGCTGAGCAGCTGCTCGGGCACTCTGCCCATCCGCTGCGGCCACTTCTGCCGCACCAATTCGTGGTTGCCGCCGATCCCGCCACTGGCCACGATCACCGCCTGCGCGCGGAACTCGAACTCGCCGATGACGTTTCGCGACGACGCCACCCCGCGCGCAGCATCGGTCGGCTCGAGCACCGCACCCCGCACGCCGACGACCGATCCGTCTTCGACGATCAGCTCGTCGACGCGGTGCCGATGTGCGAAGGCGACCCTGTCGGTGCCTTGCAGTCGGCGTGCGAACACCTCGACGATCGCGGGGCCGGTCCCCCAGGTGATATGGAAGCGCGGCACCGAGTTGCCATGTCCGCGTGCGTCATAGCCGCCCCGCTCGGCCCAGCCAACCAGCGGGAAGGTACGCAACCCGCGTTCCCGCAGCCAGCTGCGCTTCTCGCCCGCGGCGAAATCCACGTAGGCGTGGGCCCATTGCCGCGGCCAGTGATCCTCCGGCCGGTCGAATGCCGCGGTGCCCATCCAGTCCTGCAGCGCGAGTTCGTGACTGTCATGAATGCCCAGCCTGCGCTGTTCGGGACTGTTGACGAAGAACAGCCCGCCGAACGACCAGAACGCCTGCCCGCCGATGTTGGCGGCGTTCTCCTGGTCGACGATCAGGACGCGACGGCCGCGTTCGGCCAGCTCACACGCCGCGACCAGCCCCGCCAGACCAGCTCCGACCACGATGACATCGGCCTTTGATGTCGCCGCCTGAGCGGCTCCGGTGTCTCCCATGAGACGCCAATGTAGCGGTCGGTCAGGCGGCGTCGGTCAAGGCCGGATAGGGCCGCCACTCGTAGACCCCGGGCACGCACTGGTGCATCAACGCCAGGTCGATGCAGTCGAGCATTGCCTGGCGCGGCCCGGGCCTGTGCAGGTGGCGTGCTGCCACCGCGACGCGCACGATGCCCGACCGGCGCGCGGTGCGGTCAGCGGACATCACCAGCGTGCGACACCACCACGGCTCCGACAGGAAGCCCTCGCCGATACCGAGTACCCGCGCCCTCATCGTCGCTTTCCGCACCAGGTCGGTGATTCCGCTCAGTTCGGCCAGCAGTCGGAAGCCGTTGCGCGGCAACGCATTGATCGTTCCCTGTGACACCGTCCAGCCCGGCGCGGCGAACAGCCGAGTGCGCAAACCGAGATGCTCGAGCACCCGGTCGGCGCCCATCAGCCGAAGGTTGGCTTCATGGGCGGGCAACGTCGCGAACTCGCCACGCCGTTTCTTGGTCGCGGCCTCGTCGAAGCCGTGAAGAACGATGGCGTCGCCGCGACTTCGCCGCGCGGCAAGCCATTCCACCGTCGACGGATCCCGGTCGAGTCGGTAACCGCCCTTCAGCCTCGGCGCGACGAGGAACGACGACGGCACCCCTCGCTCTTCCAGTTGCGCGCAAAACGCCTCGACGTCGGACAGCGTCTGCTCACTGATCCCGGAAATCGAGACGATCAGTTGTCCAGCCACACTCGTATTGTCGCAACACCAGGTGTCGCAACGGTTTCCGACACCCTTCCAGAAGTTGTCTATTCGGCTATCGCGGCAGAACCGCCTCGATGGCCTCGATGACCTCAGGCGCGTCCGGTTCTGTGCGCGGCCGGAACCGCCTGACCACCTCGCCACCCGGCGCGAGCAGGAACTTTTCGAAGTTCCACTGCACGTCACCGGCCTCACCGACAGCGTCGACCGTCTTCGTCAGCTCGGCGAACAGCGGGTGACGCTCCGGCCCGTTCACATCGGTCTTGGCCAGTAGCGGAAAGGTGACACCGTAGGTGGAGGAGCAGAACGTCTGGATCTCCTCGGCGCTGCCGGGCTCCTGTCCCATGAACTGATTGCACGGCACCCCGATCACCGTCAGCCCCCGAGCGCCGTATTCCTTGGCGAGCTTCTCCAGGGCGCTGTATTGCGGCGTAAGACCGCATTTCGAGGCGACGTTGACGACCAGCACTGCGCCGTCGGTGAGTTCGGCGAGCGACGTCGGCTTGCCGTCGAGAGTGGTGAGGGCGATGTCGGTGAGCGGCGTGTCCGTCATGTCCCGCACACTACCGGTAGCCTGGCTAAGCGGTTCTCCGCGCGGACAATCCCAAGCCGCGCGCAAGGCGGTGCCCGCGATGGCTGGCTAGGTTCCGAAGAGCATTCCCGCTACCCGATGGACGGTCGCGATCGGATCGGGTTCGTTGTCGATGGCCTTGTTGAGCCACAGCATTGAAAAGCCGTGCACCAGAGACCATGCCGCGAGTGCGGCCGCCTGAGGGTCGTCCTTGGCTCGTGGATCGTCGAGGCTGCCGACACCCGCGGCCAGCTCCGCGCCCGCGGCCGTTTCGGCGGCGACGAGATCGGGGTCGGTGGCGTCGTAGAGCGACTTGTCGAACATCACCTCGTAGTGACCGGGGTGATCGATCGCGAAGCGCACATAGGCCAGCGCGGCTTCGAGGAAGTCGGGCCGCGCGCCGGCGAGCGCGTCGGCCAGCATGCCGAATCCCTCGGTCGCCAGCGCGGTGAACAGGCCGCGGCGGTCGGTGAAGTGATGGGCCGGCGCCGCGTGAGAGACACCCGCCGCGCGCGCCAGCTCCCGTAGCGAAAGGCCGTCGGCGCCGCGCTCGCTGACCAGGGCGGCCGCCTCGGCCAGGATGGTGGCCTTCAGATCGCCGTGGTGGTAGGTGTCCCTGCTGCTCATGAGGCCATCATAGCGTGGAATCTTGACAGTGCCTAGATTGTTGCCTAGCGTGCGTGTATCTTGTCACTGTCTAGATTGGAGTTCGAAATGGCCGTCATCGTCACACTCGTCCTGGGCACGCTCGGAGCGCGCCTGGCCGGCTGGCTGGGCGTCGATTACGTCGACGGCTGGCCCGCAGCGATCGCCGTCGGACTGGCCGCGATGTTCGTGGTGACCGGCGTCGCGCACTTCGTCAATCCTCTGCGCCGGGACATGATCGCGATCGTGCCGCCCCGACTCCCCGCGCCCGCCCTGCTGGTCACCATCACCGGCGTGCTTGAACTGCTCGGCGCCGTCGGGTTGCTCTATCCGCCCACCCGGGTGGCGGCTGCCGTGTGCCTGTTCGTGCTGATGCTGGTGATGTTCCCGGCCAACGTCTACGCGTCGCGGATGCCGAACCCGCCGAAGTCGATGAACACCCGGCTGCCGCTACGGACGGTCGAGCAGATCGTCTTCGTAGGCGCCGCCCTCGTGGTTGGCCTTGGCGGCATCCAGTAGCCACGCGTATTGGAAGGCCGCCTCTTTCCAGCGCTCGTATCGACCGCTGATGCCACCATGGCCGGCGCTCATCTCGGTCTTCAACAGCACCGGATGGGCGTCGGCCTTGGTGTGCCGAAGCGCTGCAACCCATTTCGCGGGTTCGACGTAAAGCACGCGGGTGTCGTTGAGCGACGTCATCGCCAGGATCGGCGGGTATTCCTTGGCTGTGACGTTCTCGTACGGCGAGTAGGCCTTCATGTACTGATAGACGTCTGCGTCCGCCAATGGGTTTCCCCACTCGTCCCATTCGGTGACGGTGAGAGGAAGCGACGGGTCGAGGATCGTCGTGAGCGGGTCGACGAACGGCACCTGGGCCAGGAATCCGGCGAACAACTGCGGCGCCATGTTGGCCACCGCACCGATCAACAGGCCGCCCGCACTGCCGCCGAGTGCAACGAGATTCTCAGGGCGTGTCACATCGGTCTCCACGAGATGCCTTGCGACAGCGATGAAGTCGGTGAACGTGTTCATCTTCTCGAGCATCTTGCCGTGCTCGTACCACGGCCGGCCCAGCTCGCCGCCGCCACGCACGTGCGCGATGACGAACACCATTCCACGGTCAAGCAGTGACAAGCGTGCGATCGAGAACCGCGGGTCCTCGCACGATTCGTAGGCTCCGTAGCCGTAGAGCATCGTCGGCGCCGGGAACTGGAGCCCGGCGCGGTGGATGATCGACACCGGCACACGAGCGCCGTCGTAGGCCAGCGCCCAGTCGCGCCGTTCGACGTAGTCCTCGGGTCGGTAGTCGCCGAGCACCGGCTGCTCGCGCAGCAGCGTCCGCTCGCCGGTGGCGAGATCGACGTCGTAAATGCGCACCGGTGTGACGAACGACGTGGAACCGATCCGCAACTTGGGCGCGTCCCAGTTCGGGTTCCCGCTGAGGCCCGCCGACGTCAGCTCGGATTCGAACGTGAACTCCTCCGGGACGGCCGTAGTCGCCGTCGGCGTAGAGCGGCCAGAGCTGGATCCGCGGCAGCGCCTCGCGACGGTAGCTGACCACCAGGTGTCCGACGAACGCGTCGACGGCGTCGAGGCGGACATCGTCGCGGTGCTCGATGAGCGTGCGGGTGGCCGTGGGGTCGCTCACTGGCGCCTCGACGAGGGTGAAGTTCTCCGCGCCGTCGTTGTGCAGGATGAGAAAGCGGTCTTCGCCGCCGACGACGGCATGTTCTACGGAGTACTCGACGAGCTCGCGGCGCGGCCACACGGGAACGAACTCGGCGTCCGCGTCGGTGGCGTCGCCATACCGGATCTCCGATGTCACGGAACTGCCTGCGGCGATGATCACGTACTTGTCGCTGCGGGTGCGGCCGACGGCGAGCCAGAACCGCTCGTCGGGTTCGTGATAGGTCTTCTCGGCCGGCAGACCCGAACCGATGCGATGCCGCCATACGGTGTCCGGCCGCCACGCCTCGTCGACGGTTGTGTAGTAGATGGTGCGGTTGTCGGCGGCCCATGTCGCGCCTGCGCCGATGCCGACGATCTCGTCGTCGTAGAGCTGGTTGGTTCGCAAGTCCTTGAACCGTAACGTGTATCGCTCGTCACCGAGGACGTCGACCGAATAGGCCAGCGTGTGGGCATCGACGCTGACAGTGGCGGCGCCGAGCGCGAAGTAGCTGTGGCCCTGGGCCTCCACGTTCTCATCGAGCAACACCTGTTCGCCGGGGACTTGGGTGTCCTCGTCGAACTTCGGCGGCGTCCAGTCGTCAGGATGGCTGATCGGGCAACGGCAGTGCACGCTGTACTGCTTGCCCTCGAAGCTGCGGCTGTAGTACCACCAGTCATCTCGGCGGGTGGGCACCGAAAGGTCGGTCTCCTTGGTGCGGGCCTTGATTTCGTCGAAGATCTTCTGCCGCAGCGGCGCAAGGTGATCGGTGACCTGCTGCGTGTAGGAGTTCTCGGCCTCCAGGTGTGCGATCACCGCGGGGTCGGACTTATCGCGCATCCACTCGTACGGGTCGGCGAAGACGTCGCCGTGATACTCGCGGCGGTGCTCGACCCGTTTCGGGCTGGGCGGTATGAGTGATTCGGTCACGCGGCGGGGCCGATCCAGTCCGCGAACCGCTTGCCCGAAATGCGTTCGTAGGCATTGATATAGCGCTCTCGGGTGGCATCCACGATGGTGGGCGGCAGCGGGGGCGGCCGCTTGTCGCCGTCGCGGTCCCAGCCGGATTCCGGACTTGTCAGCCAGTTGCGGACGAACTGTTTGTCGAAGCTTGGCTGGACGACACCCTCCCGATAAGTGTCGACGGCCCAGTACCGCGACGAGTCGGGAGTGAAGATCTCGTCGGCCAGCACCAGGTCGCCGTTCTCGTCGACGCCGAACTCGAACTTGGTGTCGGCGATGATGATTCCCTTCGTCAAGGCGTGCTCGGCGGCGCGGTCATAGGTCTGCAGGGTGAGATCGCGTAGCTGGTTGGCGCGGTCGGCGCCGACCATGTCGATCACATCGGCGAACGAGATGTTCTCGTCGTGCTGGCCAAGCTCGGCCTTGGTGGCCGGCGTGAACAGCGGGGTGTCGAACTTGCTGGCCTCAGTGAGACCGGACGGCAGGGCGATACCGCTGACCTGCCCCGTCTTCTGGTAGTCCAGCAACCCGGAACCGGTCAGGTAGCCGCGGGCGACGCACTCGACCGGAATCATGTCGAGCTTGCGCACCACCAGTGCGCGGCCCAGCACGTCCTCGGGGATGCGCGGGTCGTCCGGTGGACCCGCGAGGTGGTTGGGCGCCTGCACGTAGTCGAAGAAGAACACGCTCATCGCGGTCAGGATGCGCCCCTTGTCGGGTATTTGGTTGTCCAGGATGAAGTCGAAAGCCGAGATGCGATCGCTGGCGACGAACAGCAGGTGGTCCTCGTCGATGCAATAGAGCTCGCGAACTTTGCCACTGGCCAGATGCTGATAGTCGGACAGAGCGGGGCGCATCGGGTCAGCCTAACGGTCAATCTGTGCTGGGATCGACGGCATGAGATCGAGGTTTGTGCCCTACGCCACCACGCCCGCGCGGCTCCTCACGCAGTTGATCAGCGACTTCGTCGTCGCAGTCTGGACCGCTATCTGGGTCCTGGTCGGAATGGCCGTGCACTCGGCCATCGCCAGCATCGCCGACTTCGGCAGAGATGTCGAGAGCGGCTCCAATGGGATCGCGGGCAACCTCGATCACGCAGGCGAGAACGCCGACAAAATCCCACTGATCGGGGACGCGCTCAGCAAGCCGCTGGCAGCGGCGGGAGGTTTCGCGCGCGACCTCGCCGGAGCGGGCTCACAATTGAACTCGACGGCGACCTGGCTGGCGTGGCTGCTGGCGCTGGCGGTGGCCGCGCCGCCGATCATGGCGATCGCTGGGCCGTGGCTAGTGCTGCGGCTGCGGTTCTTCCGGCGCAAGTGGGTGGCGTTGACGCTGGCCGCGACGCCTGCGGGCGAGCAGCTGCTCGCGCTGCGGGCGTTGGCCAACCGCCCGCTGGCCAAGCTTGCGGCGATCAACCCGGATCCAGTAGGCGCCTGGCGCATCCAGGACGCGGGCGCGATAAGCGGCCTGGCCGCACTCGAACTGCGGGCCGCCGGCGTCGCCCGCCATCGCACCTAGCGATTTGTGTGCGTTTAGGAGCGCTCAGCGCTCTGTTCTGTTTCGGGACATCGCTGACGGTGATCGAGGCTGCTGTGCGACGGAGCGGCGGTTCACAGTTGATGGACTCTGCGCTGCAGCATCGGATCGAGTTGCGCGGCCATGGCACGCGCACCTCCGCAGTACGGGCCGATGGGGCTCACCCGCAGCGCGCCTCCTACTGCAGGCTGCTTCAGACGGCGCGCGGTCAGAGGAGCGACTGCTTATCCGGCTGCTGAAGGCCGCGCGCATCACGGGCTGGCGTGCGAATTTCCCGCTGACCGGTTAACGGATCGACGTGGCGTTCCCGAAGCAGAAAATAGCGATCGAGGTCGACGGCTGGGCCTTCCACTGGGGGCACCCTCCGCTTGCGGGGGACGATCAGGAGAACTTCCAGAATGACCGTGAGCGGCAGAACAACATCGCGCTGAATGGCTGGCAAGTGCTGCGCTTCACCTGGCTGGACCTGACGGAGCATCCACAGCGTGTGATCGCCGAGATCAAGTTCGCGATCGGCTCGCGATGAGCCGCAACAGGCCGGCGACGGTGACGATGGCCCATGTGGTGAACGCGATCCAGAAGAACACCAGCGAGATCGTCGCCAGCGACCGCCAGCCCGTTTCGATCGACATCGCGTACGTCGCCGACGAGTACATCCCCAGCGGGAACACCGCCGCCCACCACACGCCCGCGAAGGTCAGCGCTCCAGGCTGCCCGTTGATTCGCCGCAATCCGACATAGATCAGCGGCGGGATCCACAGCGTCGCCACGATCCAGGTAGCGATCGTCACATCACGGACAGCGTCGACGCCGGCGCGGTGAATGTGGTCGCCGGCCAGCGTCGCGATCGCCACGCCACCCATCAGAATCCAGTTGTCCGGCTCGAAACCCTCTGGCGCCGACGGATCGTGCACGGCCCGCCACAGAATCAGCGACGACATCAGACCATAGACACAGATCGCCAGCACCCAGAACCCCACCGCGACGGGCAACAGCCCGAGGTCGGCTGAGACGATTGCCAATCCGGACGTCGCAACGCTCGCCAGCTCCCAGGCACCGTGTGCGCGATCGCGCAGCCCCGTCCACCGATGACACCACATCCGGTGAGCCACCAATGGCGACAGCAGCAACCACGCCGCGAGCGCCGTCGCGCCGAGCACCCACAGCAGCGGCCGGTGACCGGCCAGCCGCGCTCCCAGCACCGCGCACGCCGCGACAAACGTGAACAGCCGAATCGGGACATCCGGGTTGGAAAAGTCCAATGGTGCACGGCGCCAGGCGAACACGGCCACCACAACCAGTACCGCCAGGCCTGCGGCCGCCAGCACGACCAGGATGTCGCTGATGACGTGATAGCCGTGGTCGGCTGCGGCGATCGACACGATGCCGGTCGCCATCACCGCAGCGAATGCGTCAGGCTTCACGGTGCGATGAGCAGTTCGGCCGACATCACCACCGGCAGGTTCAGTGGCAGTGCGGCCACTCCGATCGCCGTGCGCGCATGCCGTCCGTGCACGCCGAACACCTCGATCAGCAGGTCTGAGACCGGATTGAGAACCGCGGTCGTCTGCGGGTAACCGGGGTCCGCATTGACGAAGCCGCTCACCATCACCCAGTCGCGGATGCGGTCGAGTGATCCCAGCGTGCTGCGTAGCGCGCCCAACATGGCAAGCAAAGCCGCACGGGCCGATTGTTGAGCCTGCTCCAGCGACACTTCACTCGGCACCCGTCCGAACGGCCCCGCTGGGGCACCGTCGGCCCGGAGAGGGCCATGGCCGCTGAGCACGCACCGATCCCCGACGACCCGCGCCCAGTCGAACGGAATCCGAACACCGCTGGGCAGCAATGGTTCCGGTGGCAACTGCAGCCCTATCTCGGCAACCCGCTGCTCGAAGGTCATGCGCCCAGTTCGACGATCAGATGGCGGATGCCGGTGTGCCTGTTGCTCCGCGTCCACTCCACCGGCTTGACCACCCGGGCCGACGAGAACCTGCCGAGCAGTTCCTCGAACAGCACCCGCAGCTCCAGCCGGGCAAGGTTAGCCCCAAGGCAATAGTGAATGCCCTGTCCGAAACCCAAGTGCGGGTTGGGCTTCCGGGCGACATCGAAGCGATCGGCATTGTCGAACGCAGCGGCATCGCGATTGGCCGAACCCTCCCAGATCTGCACTTTCTGTCCGGCCTTGATTGCGCATCCGCCCAACTCGACATCACGGGTCGCCGTGCGCCGCTTCGACGGCGACGGCGACGTCCAGCGCACCATCTCCTCGACGGTGGTCGACAGCAGCGACAAGTCGGCACGCAACAGCGCGAGCTGATCGGGATGGTCGGCGAGCGCGAGCAGCCCACCCGCAACCGCATTGCGCGTTGTCTCCGCACCCGCGCTGAACAGCAAGCTGAAGAACAGATACAGCTCCATTTCCGAAAGGGGGGACGGGGCCAGTCCGTCCTCATTGAGAGTCGCGTTCGCGAGGACTGACAGCATGTCGTCGGTCGGCTCGGACCGCTTTGCGGAGATAAGCTCCTGCCCGTAGGCGTACATCCGCGTTCCGGCCTCCTCGGCCGACAACTGCCCCACCGCCGCCTTGCGGGAGCCGCCGAAGTCGAACTGCGGCTCGATGGCCTCGAACAGCCAATGCCGTTCGGAATCAGGCACTCCCAGCAGAATGCAGATCATCTGCATCGGCAGCTCGGCGGCCACGTCGACCACGAAGTCGATCGGCTCGCCGGGCTCGACCGCATCCAGCAGCCGGCTGGCGCGGGCACGCAGATCGTCCTCGACACGGCGGATCATCCGCGGTGTCAGCCCGGAGCTCACCAGTCGCCGAATCTGCGAATGCCGCGGGTCGTCCATCATGTTGAGCACCTGGCCCGCGATCGCCAGGTCCTGCAGCAGCGTTCCACCGTACGGGCGCTCACCGCCGGTCACCGACGAATATGTCTCCGGATCACGAAGCACCGCAAGAGTTTCGGCATGGGTGGCGACCGACCAGAAGCCCTCGCCGTCGGGAGTGTTGTCGGTGGGCTCATGCCAGTACACCGGCGCCTCGCGGCGGTGCACCTCGAACAGGTCGTGCGGAAAACCGTTGGCGAAGTTGTCCAGATCGGTGAAGTCGATTTTCGCCAGCGTCACAGGATCGCACCCGAGGTGTACTTCGCCGCCTCGGGATAGCGGCTGACCAGTTCGTCGACCGCGGCGACGACAGCGTCGATTTGACTGCCCGCCGCACCGGTGAAAGCTTGCCTGTCCGCCAGCGCCGCATCCAGCGCGGGCCGGTCCAGCGGCAGCCGCCGGTCAGCGGCCAGCCGGTCCAGCAGGTTGGGCTCGGCGCCCTTCTCCCGCATCGCCAGCGCGACCGCGACGGCGTTCTCCTTGATGACTTCGTGCGCCGTCTCGCGCCCCATCCCTGCGCGCACCGCCGCGATCAGGATCCGCGTGGTCGCCAGGAACGGCAGATAGCGGTCGAGCTCACGCTGAATCACCGCCGGATACGCCCCGAACTCGTCGAGCACCGTCAAGAAAGTCTCGGTCTGCCCGTCGATCGCGAAGAACGCGTCCGGCAGCGCCACCCGACGCACCACCGAGCAGAACACGTCGCCCTCGTTCCATTGCGCCCCTGCGAGTTCGGCCGCCATCGACGCGTAGCCGCGCAAGACCACCTGCAACCCGTTGACGCGCTCACATGACCGCGTGTTCATCTTGTGCGGCATCGCCGACGACCCGACCTGGCCGGGCGCGAACCCCTCGGTCACCAGCTCGTGACCCGCCATCAGCCGGATGGTGTGCGCCAGCGATGACGGCCCGGCGCCAACCTGCACCAGCGCCGAAACGACCTCATGGTCAAGCGAACGCGGGTAGACCTGCCCGACACTGGTCAGAACCTCCGTGAAGCCCAGGAATTCGGCTACTCGGCGCTCGAGTTCGGCCAGCCGCGCGGTGTCACCGTCGAACAGGTCGAGCATGTCCTGCGCGGTGCCCATCGGGCCCTTGATCCCGCGCAGCGGATACCGGTCGATCAGCTCGCGCAACCGCGTCAGAGCGATCAGCAGCTCCTCGGCGGCCGACGCGAACCGCTTGCCCAACGTGGTCGCCTGCGCGGCGACGTTGTGACTGCGGCCCGCCATCACCAGGTCTCGGTAGCTCATCGCACGCTCGGCCAGCCGCGCCACCACCGCAACGCCATGCGTGAAAACGAGTTCCAGGGAATAGCGAATCTGCAGCTGCTCAACGTTTTCCGTCAGGTCCCGACTCGTCATGCCCTTGTGCACATGCTCGTGACCGGCCAGCGCGTTGAACTCCTCGATGCGGGCCTTGACGTCATGCCGCAGCACCCGCTCGCGCTCGGCAATCGAGGAAAGATCGACATCGTCGATCACCCGCTGGTAGTCCTCCACCACGCCGGAAGGAACACCGACACCCAAATCGGCCTGCGCGCGCAGCACCGCCAGCCACAGCCGGCGCTCGGCGACGATCTTTGCCTCCGGCGACCAAATCGCCACCATCTCGTCGCCGGCATACCTGCTGGCCAGCACGTTGGGAATCGTCACAACCTCACAGCTTACGGCTCGAATGGGGCAGGGTAGCTGCATGTACTTCGTTGGACTGGACCTGGCGTGGGGCGAGAAAAACCAGACCGGTGTCGCGGCGATCGACTCGGACGGCCGCCTACACCATGTCGGTACCGCACAGGATGACACCAGCATCATCGACGCCATCGCGCCGTTCACCAGCGATGACTGCCTGATCGCCATCGACGCGCCGCTGATTGTGAACAACCCGACTGGCTTCCGGCCGTGCGAGACCGCACTGAACCGGGACTTCCACGCATTCGAGGCCGGCGCGCGCCCGGCATTCACCGACAAGCCGGAATTCAAGGAGCCGCGCGGTGCCCGATTGGTAAAGGCGCTCGGTCTCGACATCAACCCTGCCTCGACCGCGAGTCGGCGGGCCATCGAGGTGTTCCCGCACCCGGCCACCATCGTTTTGTTCGAGCTGCAGAAGAGTCTCAAGTACAAGAGAGGTGATTTCGGCGACCGCCAGCGCGACCTGCTCAAGTTGATGACGCTGATCGAGGGACTCGACGACGCAACACCACGGCTTCGAGCGAATCGCAGTGCGGCGTGGGTGGAATTGCGAAAGCGGGTGGAGGTCGCGAGCCGGCCCGTACATCTCGACCGGGACGAGGATCCCGTCGACGCGGTCCTGTGCGCCTATGTCGCGTTGTACTGGTACCAGAGACCAGACGACGTGACCATCTACGGTGATTTCGAGACGGGCTACATCGTCACGCCGAGCCTTCCACCCGACGTGTCGGCCACACCCCGCCGCCGTGTGGTGCCGCCGCCCACCGACGAACTCCACGAACGACTCACCCGCTTGACGGTGTTGCTCGAGGAGGCGCAGATCGAGTTGAGAACGATCCGCGAACGGCTCTACCGATTGTGAGGTAGCCGGGCACGACGGCGAACACCGCAAGCAGCAGAAGGGATGTCGTCCCGGCCAGAACACTGATCGCTTTTTCGTTGGCGAAGGCCGTCACGTAGATGATCAGCCCGAAGGCGATGGCGGTGGTGAATGCAAGCCGCACCCGCAATGGCGCGAACAGGAGCCGGTCCCGAAAGGAGGGTCAGCCAGGTGCTGCGGTCAGCAGCGGCGCGCTGATCGGCGCCGTGATCGGCGCCAGCACATCGATGACGTCGATCAACGTCGCGCGGGCGACACTGCGCGGACCGTCGCCGTCATCGACGAGCGACGCCACCACCGCACCGTCGACGGCACAGACCAGCGCGGCGACCAGCTCGGCGCGCACCGACCGGCCCGACCGCTCGACGACCCGGACCACCGCGTCGGTTCGCTGCTGCAGAATCCGCCGCTGCACCTCACGCAGAGCCGGTTGCCGTGCGCACGCGATGTAGCGCTCATACCGTGAAATCAATTGCTCGGTGGCCTGCGTACGAGGATCGTCACCGACGAGTAGATCCACCAACACGTCGACTGTCGATTCGGCGCCGCGCCGCCGCCGCGACAGCGCAGCCACCCTCTCGCGCATCTGCTGCGCTTCGAGCGCGCCGACATGCTCGACGGCCTTGACGATCAGATCGTCGAGGGAGGAAAAGTAGTAGGTCGTGGCGGCCAGTGGCAGACCGGCGCGGCGCGCAACGGCGCGATGACGGACTGCGTCGAACCCGCCTTCGCACAGCAGCTCGGCAGCCGCGCTGACGAGCGCATACTGCCTCCGCACTCCCTTGGGAGTCACTGCTGCGGTCACGCCTAGCATGCTGCCAGCAGTCCAAGGTCAAGATGGCTCTTTCGGCCAAAGCTAAGCCTTTACTCAGGAAGTCGGAACGCCAATCGATTTGGATGCATTGCCCAAACGCCGCCCGACGGTCAGCCAACCGCCAATGGCATGATGGCGCGCATGCCAGAACTGAGCCGTCGGGCGATGATGCGTCTCGGTGTCAGCGCGGCCGCAGGCGCCGTCGGCGCCTTCGCACTGGGCACAATGCGTGAACCGGGTCCATCGACAGCTGGCCCGCCGGTGGCGATGACGAGCGCAGGCGCCCCACTCGCACCGTTGGCCCCGCCCGCGCCATTGGAGCCCGCACCGACGGCGGCGCCGACTTTCGTCAGTGGCTCGTTCGTGTCTACGGCCCGCGGCGGCGTCGACACCAATTGGTCGATCGCGCGACCGCCCGGCCAGACCGGCTCGCTGCGGCCCGTCATCGCCCTGCATGGCAAGGGCGCCGACGCGGCCCAGGTGATGGCGGGCGGTGTGGAGCAGGGTTTGGCTCAGGCGGTCGCCGCCGGCCTTCCGCCGTTCGCGGTGGTCGCGGTCGACGGCGGTGGGAGCTATTGGCACAAGCGCGCGTCCGGTGAGGATTCCGGCGCGATGGTCCTGGACGAACTGATTCCGATTCTCGGCTCGCAGGGTCTGGACACCTCGCGGGTAGCCTTCCTCGGCTGGTCGATGGGCGGCTATGGCGCGTTGCTGCTGGGCGCCCGGCTCGGCCCGGCGCGCACCGCCGCGATCTGTGCGGTCAGCCCGGCGTTGTGGACGTCGTCGGGTTCGACCGCGCCAGGCGCGTTCGACGGTGCAGACGACTACGCGGCCAACAGCGTGTGGGGTCTATCGGCTCTCGGGTCGATACCGATCCGGATCGACTGCGGCAACAGCGATCCCTTCTACTCGGCGACCCAGCAGTTCATCGCGCAGCTTCCGAATCGGCCCGCGGGCGGCTTCTCCCCCGGGGGGCACGACGGCGGCTTCTGGAGTTCGCAGTTGCCCGCCGAACTGGAGTGGATCGCGCCGCTGTTGACGGCCTAGCCGGCCTAGACCGTGATCTGGCCCTCGGCCGCAGCCAGCCCGATATCGGTACGAAAATGGCTGCCCGGCAACCGAATCGACTTGATCAGGTGGTAGGCGTCCTCGCGGGCCGATGACAGGTCGGGCCCCATCCCGACCACCGAAAGCACCCGCCCTCCCGAGGAGACGATGGCGCCGTCATCGCGTCGCGTGGTGCCCGCGTGCAGCACACCGTCAGCTTCTGCGCCGACAATGACGTCGCCGACTCTCGGCCGTCCCGGATAGTTCTCGGCTGCCAGCACGACTGTCACGGCGGCACCGTCGCGCCAGCGCGGCGGTGGCTGGTCGGCGAGTCGACCGGTGGCCGCGGCGTGCAGCAGTTGGCCAAGTGGTGATTCGATGAGGGCCAGCACCGACTGCGTCTCCGGATCACCGAACCGGCAGTTGAATTCGACCACCGCCGGGCCCTGCGACGTGACAGCCAACCCCGCGTACAGCAGGCCCTGGAACGAGCTGTCACGGCGAACAAGCTCTGCGGCAACGGGTTTGACGATATCATTGACGATCTGGTCGGTCACTTCGTCGGGCAGCCACGGCACCGGTGCGTAGGCGCCCATCCCGCCGGTATTGGGTCCACTGTCGCCGTCGCCGACCCTCTTGAAGTCCTGTGCGGGCAGCAGCGGCACCACGGTCACCCCGTCGACCACGCAGAACAGCGATACCTCCGGCCCGTCGAGGAACGACTCGAGCAGCACAGGATGCCCCGCGTCGAGCAGGCTCGCCGCATGCGCCCGCGCGGTGTCCCGGTCGGCCGTCACCACTACGCCCTTGCCCGCGGCCAGACCGTCGTCCTTGACCACCCATGCCACGTCGCCACCGCCCGGCCCGAACCGGTCCAACGCCGCGTCGAGGCGAGCCGGGTTGTCGACGATCTCGCTCGTAGCGGTGCGAACCCCCGCCGCGGTCATCACGTCCTTGGCGAACGACTTCGATCCTTCGATGCGGGAGGCCTCCTTGGTCGGCCCGAAGCAGGCGATCCCGGCGGCACGCACCGCGTCGGCCACTCCGAGCACCAGGGGTACCTCCGGGCCGATCACAACAAGCTCCGCGCCGATCTTCTGGGCCAACGCCACAACCGCGTCGCCGGCGGTGATGTCGACCTCGTGTTGATCTGCGATCGCCGCGGTGCCTGCGTTGCCGGGCGCGATCGCCAGGCTCTTCACCTCTGGGTCGTTGCGCAGAGCCAGCAGCAGCGCATGTTCACGGGCTCCGGATCCGATCACGAGCACTCGCACGGTTGCCAACCCTAATCGCACCTCGGCTCGACGGTCAGCCATGTCCATTTAGTTAGGCCATACACTTGACACCGCAATGTATGGTCTAAAGATGGCGACGACGCAGACCTGTCCATTCGGCGACGGATTCGACTTCACCGACCCCGATGTTCTCGAACACGGCATACCGGTTGCCCAGTTCGCCGAACTGCGCAAGACCGCTCCTGTGTGGTGGAACGAGCAGCCGGAGTCGATCTTCAACGACGGCGGTTACTGGGTGATCAGCCGCCACGAAGACATCAAGGCCATCTCCCGCGACGGCGACCTGTGGTCGACGAATCGCAAGGGCGTCGTGATGCGCATGCCCGACGGCACCACGCCCGATCAACTCGAGCTGACCAAGGCGCTGTTGATCAATCACGACGCGCCGGCTCACACCCGGTTGCGAAAGCTGGTGTCGCGGTTGTTCACGCCGAGGGCGGTGGCCACGCTCGAAGAGAAGCTCGCAATCGCGGCGCGTGAGATCGTCGCCGCCGCACGGCAGAAGGAGAGCGGGAACTTCGTCGACGACATCGCGATGAGCCTGCCGCTGCTGGCGATCGCGGACCTGCTCGGTGTGCCCGAGGCGGACCGGGAAAAGCTGTTCCACTGGACGAACTCGATCATGAACACCGACGATCCCGACTTCCAGACGGACTACGCGGCCGCGAACGCCGAGCTGATGGGCTACGCCTACAGCATGGCCGAGGAGCGCCGCCGTTGCCCGGCCGACGACATCGTCACCCGGCTGATCGAGGCAGACCTGGACGGGGAATCGCTCGACGATGTCGAGTTCGCGTTCTTCGTGATCCTGCTCGCGGTCGCGGGCAACGAGACAACCCGCAACGCGATGACGCACGGCATGAACGCGTTCTTCGAGAACCCGGAGCAATGGGAGCTTTTCAAGCGCGAGCGACCCGACACCGCCGCCGACGAGATCGTGCGTTGGGCGACGCCGGTGCACTGCTTCCAGCGCACCGCGTTAGCCGACACCGAACTCGGCGGCGTGACCATTCGCGAGGGACAGCGCGTCGGCTTGTTCTACAGCTCCGCGAACTATGACGACGCCGTCTTCGACCGGCCCTTCGAGTTCAACATCCTGCGGGACCCCAACCCGCATCTCGGATTCGGTGGCAACGGCGCGCACTTCTGCATCGGCGCCAACCTGGCCCGGATGGAGATCAAGCTCATCTTCAACGAGATCGCCGACCAGATCCCGAACATCTCGAAAACCGCGGAGCCGCAACGGCTTCGGTCGGGGTGGCTCAACGGCGTCAAGCGGCTCGCGGTCTCCTACCAGTAATAGTCGCCAAGTAAGATCTGTCACCGTGCGCACCCACGGCTGGTCCGGCTCCGCGCCCGCCAGCGACGAAGAGGCCATCGCGCGGATCCTCGACGCGGCCGGCAAGGCCATCGACGCCCGCGGCGCGGACTTCTCCATCGCCGACGTGGCCCGCACGCTCGGCGTGACCCGGCAGACGGTGTACCGGTACTTTCCCAGCACCGAAGCCTTGCTCGTGGCGGGGGCGGTACACGCGGCCACCAACTTCCTCGACCGACTGGCCTCCCATCTGCAGGGCATCTCGGATCCGGTGGAAGCGGTCTCCGAGGCGATCGCCACAGCACTCGAGTGGCTGCCGAAGGACAAGCACATTGGTCTGTTGATCGCTCCTGGCAGCGCCACCGCACACACCGAGTCGGTGACGTCGGACGTCGCGCTGCGATTCGCCAACTCCATGCTGCGGCGCTTCGACGTCGACTGGGCCGCACTCGGTTACACCGACGACGATCTCGACGAACTGGCAGAGCACCTGTTGCGGATCATCCAGTCATTCGTCATCGATCCCGGCCGGCCGCCGCGGCGTGGCGACGAACTGCGCAGCTACCTACGGCGGTGGGTGGGCGCGGCTATACGACCGTCAGAGGAAGCGACTTCCTCGGCTCGAACACGAACGTCGAGCCGCCGCTGATCCTGGTCAACGAGACCTCACGTAATTCCTTTGCGGCCGTGTCGGTCTCGATCACCTGTGCCGTCCAGTCGGTGTCCGTACCTGTCATCTCGACGTCAAGGTGTGGATCCACGGCGGCGACGATCGCCTGGAGCGGGCGTTTCTCGAAGGGACCCGCCAGCGACACCCATGCCCCGTCCTCATGCGCGGCTGACCTGCGCACCTTGACGGTGTCCGGTCCGAACTCGGCGGTCACGTATGCGGCAGGGTTGAACATCGGATGCAACTCGAGTGTACGAATCGCACCCTCGATCCCGCCCGGCAGCCCGAGTGCACGATGTATGCGCTCGGCAGCGATGCCCGCAATGCCGACCAGCTGTTTCGTGCAGATCTCCTTCGCAAGATCGGTGGTGGTGCCCGCACGCTTGCCCACGGCGATGACAAAGGAGAGGTTCAGCAGGTGCATCTGCAGACAGACCTCGCCGGCCATGCGCACGAGAGCAGAGTGCGAAAACGCACCGAAGTCGAGATCCGACACCAGTTCGCCCGAGTAGTCCGATTGGCCCTCGTCATCCGCGTCGATAGACTCGAGTTCAGTTGTCGCCGCATGGGTTCGGCGCACTACGTCGAGTGAGGGGTGGTCGGCGACCTCAGGATACGACTCGTCGATGATCACGGTCCACGCGCAGTGCGGATGCCGGTCGGCCGGAGCGCGCGGCGGCCGGTGGATCGGCCGGATCTGTGCCTTGCGGTTGGTCGCGACGGCGGTGGCGTCGAAGGTTGGATCCTCGATGTCGTGGCACATGCCGCGGACGTAGTCCTCGCCCATCGGCTCGACGTCCAGCAGCGCGCCGCAATGGTCGAGATGGAACTCCCCGTGCCACCGGTCATGTACGTCGTAGCGGAAGTCCATGAACTGCGGCGGGGCGCCGATGTCGAGCTGCAAACCCTTGAAGATCGTGATGACGTCGACGCCCTCATACTTGAGGGCCTTCTGCATCCGCCTGGTGTAGATGGGGCTTGCGGCCATCCACTCCTCGATCGCGATCTGCAGCATCTCCGGATGGCCGAAATGCTTGATGCACCAGGCCATTCCGGAGCGGTCGATCAATTGCCCGATCAGCAGCAGCTCCGGCACCAGGATGGCGAGCTGCTCACGCGAAAGGTCGGCGTACCTACTTGTCATGGATATTCCTGCCGACATGCATCTGGACCGCGTCGTTGACGTTGTCCTTGCTGTCTCTGGCTGTGCCCTTCTCTTCAGCCTTCTTGCGCTTGGCCACCACGCGTTTGAACGCACCGTCGACCTTGGAGCCCAGCGGGAAGCCGACGTAGTGGGTGAGGAAGATCGCGATCTCGCGCAGTTCCTCCCGCGTCATCTCCTGGTTGTGCAGGATCGCATTGCCCTGAACTTCCAGCAGTTCGTCCATGCCCTGGGCGGCCAGCACCCCGAGCAGCATCATCCTCCGGTCCCGCATCGACAACCCTGGGCGACTCCAGATGGTGCCGAAGAGGTGATCGACGGTCAGTGCGAAGTATTCGCCTGGCATGTCCGGCATTTCCCAGCCGTAGACCTCGTTCATCTTCTCGAGGCCCTTCTTACGCAGTTCGTCCATTGCTCTTTCTCCTCCTCGCGTGCGGAGACTCAATCCTTTGTGGTCGATGCGCTGTGTGGCACGCCGAGGCCCGCCGCAAGGTTCCGCAATGCAACTTCGGCCAGCGGCAGGTCGACGCCCGTCGCCTCGCCGAGCGCCAGGGCCAGGCCGAGGTCCTTCTCCGCCAGCCCGCGAGTGTGGACGAACATGTCGTGCAGGAAGTGATCCGGCGTAAGCGGTTTCATATCGTCGCGGAACATGATCGCGCCGGGGCCTCCGCTGAGCGAGTCGCTGTGCCGCACGACCTTACCCAGATCCTGCAGGTTGATTCCGCTGGCCTCAGCGAGCTGCTGCGCCTCGCACGCGGCGGCGAACCCGATGAATGTCAACATGTTGCGCGCCAGCTTCATCCGGGTGCCGGCGCCAGGCTCGCCTGCGTGCACGATCAGCGTCGCCCATTTCTCGAACACCGGCTTGACCTTCTGGAAGGCCTCGTCGTCGGCGCCGACCATGACCGCGAGTTCACCCTTCTTCGCCGCTCCTGCACCGCCACTGACGGGAGCATCGACGATGTGGATGCCCTCCGGCTCGAGCTGTCGAGCCAACTCGGCGGCGGTGGTGTCACCGATCGTGGAGTGGATCGCGATCACGGTGCCCGGCTTGGCAAAACGGGCCAACCCCTGTTCGCCGGCAATGACATCTCGGACCTGTTCGTCGTTGAGTACCGTCACGCTGATGACGTCGGCTGTCGCCACATCGGCGACGCTGTCGGCGAGAATGGCTCCTTTTTCGGCGAGCGGTGTCATGGCCTCGAGTCGGACGTCGAAAACCACGAGCCCACCGGGCCAGTCGACAAGGCGCTTGGCCATGGGCTTGCCCTGATTGCCCAGGCCGATATAGCCGAGCTTGACGTCTTTGTCACTCATCAAAAGCCAACTTCCTCAGGACCGGATGATCTGGCCGCCGTCGACATTGAAGATCTGTCCGGTGATCCACTTCGCCTGATCCGACAACAGAAACAGGCACATACCCACCAGATCCTCGGGTTCTCCCATGCGGGACAACGGAATCCTCTTCACGATGTCGTCGACCATCTCCTTGGGAGTGGTCGTTCGGTTGGCCTCCGTGTCGATCGGCCCCGGCGCGATCGCGTTGACCCGGATGTTCTGGCCGCCGAGTTCGGTTGCCAGCTGCTGGGTCAGACCGTTGATGCCGACCTTGGCGAGCCCGTAGAAGTTCGCGTACAGCCACGCCGCGGTCGACGACTGGTTCACGATCGCGCCGCCACCGCGCTTGGCCATCTTGCGGTAGACCGCGCGCGTGCACACCAGCGCGCCGTCGAGGTTCACGCTCATGAACTTCTTGTAGTAGTCCCAGTCGACGGTGATGAGGAAGTCGAGCTTCATGCCGCCGAAGATCGCCGCGTTGTTGACCAGGTAGTCGATGCCACCGAATTCGGCCAGCGTCTGGGCGGCCATCTCCTTGGCGGAGTCGGGATCGGACACGTCGACCCGCACCGCCAGCGCCGTGCCGCCGTCGCCCTTGATGCCGTCGGCGACCTTCTGGGCACCCTCGGTGTTGATATCGGCGACGACCACGGCCGCGCCCTCACGGGCGAGTGCCTCGGCATACGCCTGGCCGATCCCGCCGCCGGCGCCGGTGACGATCGCCACCTTCTCCTTGAACTGATCTCCATAAAGTCCCACTGTGGTCCACTCCTCAATCAGCTGCTGTGGCAATGGCTTTGGTTTCCAGGTATTCCTCGAAACCGGCGAGCCCCATCTCCCGGCCGATGCCGGACTGCTTGTAACCGCCGAACGGCATGTCGGCCGAGTACCAGACCCCGCCGTTGACGTTGACGGTGCCGACCCGCATCCGCGCAGCGACGCCCGCCGCGCGCTCGGGATCGCCGCTGAACACCGTGCCCGACAAGCCGTAAGGCGAGTCGTTGGCGATCCGGACCGCGTCATCGTCGCCGTCGTGCGCGATCACGGTCAGCACGGGACCGAAGATCTCCTCACGCGCGACCTTGGCGGTGTTGTCCAGTCCCACAATGACTGTCGGCTCGATGAAGAATCCGGTATCGCGGTCCGCGGGACGTCCTCCGCCGCAGGCGAACTTGCCACCCTCGTCGACGGCCGAATCCAGATAGCTCTGCACTCGGTCGCGCTGCCGCGACGAGATGAGTGGCCCGCAGATCGTGCGGGCATCTGTAGGGTCGCCGGGTTTCAGTGATCGCATGGTGCCCGCGGCAAGCTCGACAGCCTCGTCGTAGCGCGCGCGTGGCACGACCAGTCGGGTGGTGATCGCACAACCCTGCCCGGCGTGCGTCGACGCCGTGAACGCCGAAATCGCACAAGCACCCGCGAAGTCCGCGTCGTCCAGCACGAGGAAGGCCGACTTTCCGCCCAGCTCGAGGAATACCTTCTTCAGCGTTGCCGCGCCATCGGACATCACGGCGCGACCCGTCGCTGTCGAACCGGTGAACGAAACCATGTCCACCCGTGGATCTTTCGACAGCAGCGCACCGACGCCGTGGTCGCTGGAGGTGATGATGTTGACCACACCGGGCGGGATGCCGGTGTGCTCGGTGATGAGCTCGCCGAGGATGGCCGCGCACCACGGAGTGTCCGGCGCCGGCTTGAGGACAACGGTGTTGCCCGCGGCCAGCGCGGGCCCGATCTTGGCGAGGTTGATCTGATGCGGGAAGTTCCACGGGGTGATCGGCGCCGACGACCCCGACCGCCTCGCGCGCGATGGTGCGGTGGGTCTTGATTCCCAGCGGCGAGGCGATGCCGAGATCGGTGGTCCATTGATACGACGCGGCGGTGTCGGCGCAAAAGCTGAGGTCCTCCACCGGACCCTCGAGCTGGGCGGCGGCGGTCAGCATCCGGGGAGCGCCCACTTCGGCGATGGTCAGGTCGCGGAGCTCGTCGACGTGGTCGCGCATGGCGGACTGCAGCTGCCGAATGCAGCGCACCCGCAGCTCGGTGTTGGTGGACCAGTCGGTGTCGTCGAATGCGCGGCGGGCGGCCTCGATCGCTCGGCCCATGTCGTCGGCGCTCGCGTCGGCGGCGGCACCGAGCACCTCCTCGGTAGCCGGGTTCAGCGTCGGGAACGTCCCCGCGCCGCCGGCGACGAGTTTCCCGTCGATGAGCAATTGGCTCTGGCGATCGGCCAGCATCCCCATTCCGACTCCCGTTTTGATTGCTGGACAGCTGTCCGACTATGTTCACTCGAACGATAGCCGCAGACGGGTGCCAGAAGCAAGGTCGGGCGGCGCTGCCGTGCACATCCGGTCCGGGATATCCGGTCTGCACAGGCCCTTTAGGATCCGCACTTGCTTGCCGTGGTCTGCGTCCGATAACTTGGACATGTGTCCAGTGATGCGGTGGTCGCCGTCACAGAGCAGACCGGTGAAACCCCGCGCAACCGTCGGCAGGAAGAGACGTTCCGCAAGGTCCTCGCCGCGGGCGTGGAGATGCTGCGGGAGTCGTCGTATGCCGACCTGACGGTGCGCGCGGTCGCCGCCCGCGCCAAGGTCGCGCCTGCGACGGCCTATACCTACTTCTCGTCGAAGAACCACCTGATCGCCGAGGTGTATCTGGACCTGATGCGCGAGGTGCCCTACTTCACCGATGTCAACGACGGCACGGCGGCGCGGGTCGAGAAGGCGTTGCGCGCCATGACGCTGATGATCGCCGACGAGCCCGAAGTGGCGGCCGCCTGCACGACGGCCCTGCTCAGCGGCAACGACCCTGCGGTGAACACCGCCCGTGACCGCATCGGCGCAGAAATCCACCGCCGCATCCGGTCCTCGATGGGCCCTGACGCCGATGCTCGAACCGTGTCGGCGCTCGAGATGACGTACTTCGGAGCACTCGTCCACGCAGGCAGCGGCTATGTGAGCTACCGCGAGATCGCCGATCGACTCAGCTACGTGGTCGGCCTGATCCTCGAAGAGGATAAATGAGACCGAGCCTCGGAGAGCAACAGTGACCGTTCCCACCAGCGGCGTGATCCTCGACCCGTACGACTACGACTTTCACGAGGATCCGTATCCCTACTACAAGCGGCTGCGCGACGAGGCTCCGCTCTACCACAACGAGGAGCTCGGTTTCTGGGCGCTGTCGCGGCACCAGGACGTGCTGCAGGGGTTCCGCAACAGCACAACGCTTTCCAATCGCGACGGCGTGTCACTCGATCCCATCTCCCGCGGACCGCACGCCAGCAAGACGATGTCCTTCCTGGCGATGGACGACCCCGCCCATCTGCGTCTGCGCACCCTGGTATCGAAAGGCTTCACGCCGCGCCGGATCCGGGAGCTCGAACCACGGGTCACCGAGCTGGCCGTGCAGCATCTCGACGTGATGCTGGAGAAGGCACGAACCGACTCAACCGTCGACTACGTCGCGGAATTCGCGGGCAAGCTGCCGATGGATGTCATCTCCGAGCTGATGGGCGTGCCCGTGGAGGATCGCGATCGCATCCGCGCCATGGCCGACGGCGTCATGCATCGCGAGGACGGCGTCAATGACGTGCCCAAGTCCGCGATCGAGGCGTCGATCAACCTGATGGTCTACTACCAGGACATGATCGCCGAACGCCGGAAGAGGCCGGCCGACGACCTCACGACGGCGCTGCTGGAGGCCGAGATCGACGGCGACCGGCTGACCGACGAGGAAGTGCTGGGGTTCTTGTTCCTGATGGTGATCGCAGGCAACGAGACCACCACCAAACTGCTTGCCAATGCAGCATTTTGGGGCCACAGGAACCCCGACCAGCTGACCCCGATCTATTCCGACCTGCAGCGGATCCCGCTGTGGGTCGAGGAGACGCTGCGCTACGACACGTCCAGTCAGCTCTTGGCGCGCGTGGTCTCCGGCGAGCTGAACCTCTACGACACCACCGTTCCCGAGGGTGACGTGCTGCTGCTGCTGCCCGGCTCCGCGCACCGCGACGAGCGGGTGTTCGACGATCCCGACGCTTTTGTCATCGGACGTGAGATCGGCTCGAAGCTCATGAGTTTCGGTAGCGGAGCCCACTTCTGCCTCGGCGCGCACCTGGCACGGATGGAAGCCCGGGTGGCGCTGGCCGAACTGTTCAAGCGAATCCGCGGTTATGAGGTCGACGAGGCCAACGCTGTCCGCGTCCACTCCAGCAGCGTCCGCGGATTCGCCCACCTGCCCATGGCAGTGGAGGTCGTGTAATGCCGCGCTTCAAACCACTGCCCGAGCGCAGGCCCGCGATCGTCGCAGGCGCCTCGTCGGGCATCGGCGCCGCCACCGCCACCGAGCTCGCCGCACGCGGTTTTCCGGTTGCACTGGGGGCGCGCCGCGTCGAGAAGCTCGACGATCTCGTCGGCAAGATCCAGGCCGAAGGTGGCGAGGCTGTCGGCTTCCACCTCGACGTGACCGATCCCAACTCGGTCGAATCCTTTGTCTCGCAATCGGTCGACGCACTCGGCGATATCGAGATACTGGTCGCAGGAGCGGGTGACACCTACTTCGGCAAGCTGGCCGACATCACCACCGACGAGTTCGAGTCGCAGCTGCAGATTCACCTGGTTGGGGCCAACCGGCTGGCCGCCGCCGTGCTGCCCGGCATGATCGAGCGGCAACGTGGTGACCTCATCTTCGTCGGCTCCGATGTGGCGCTGCGCCAGCGCCCGCACATGGGCGCCTACGGCGCCGCGAAGGCTGCCCTCGTCGCCATGGTGACCAATCTGCAGATGGAACTGGAGGGCACCGGCGTCAGGGCGTCTATCGTGCACCCCGGCCCGACGAAGACGAACATGGGTTGGAGCCTGCCCGCCGAACTGATCGGCCCGGCGCTCGAGGACTGGGCCAAGTGGGGACAGGCCCGTCACGATTACTTCTTGCGCGCATCGGATCTCGCGCGCGCGATCGCGTTCGTCGCCGAGACGCCGCGAGGCGGCTACATCGCCAACATGGAACTTCAGCCGGAAGCGCCGCTGGCGACCGCGCCGAAAGAACGTCAGCAACTCAAGCTTGGAGAGGAGGGGATGCCGTCATGACCACCGCGATCGTTCCCCGCGTTTCGGGTGGCGAAGAGGAACACGGCCACCTCGAAGAGTTCCGCACCGACCCGATCGGGCTGATGCAGCGCATCCGCGACGAATGCGGCGACGTCGGATGGTTCCAGCTGGTCGACAAGCACGTCATCTTCCTGTCGGGCGCCAACGCGAACGAGTTCTTCTTCCGTTCCGCCGACGAGGATCTCGACCAGGCCGAGGCCTACCCGTTCATGACGCCGATCTTCGGCAAGGGTGTGGTGTTCGACGCCAGCCCGGAACGGCGCAAGGAGATGTTGCACAACTCGGCGCTGCGCGGTGAGCAGATGAAGGGCCACGCCGCCACCATCGAGGGCGAAGTCAAGAAGATGATCGCCAACTGGGGAGACCAGGGCGAGATCGACCTTCTCGACTTCTTCGCCGAGTTGACCATCTACACCTCGACGGCGTGCCTGATCGGGCTGAAGTTCCGCGAGCAGCTCGACCACCGGTTCGCGGAGTACTACCACGAACTCGAACGCGGCACCGATCCCCTCTGCTACGTCGACCCGTACCTGCCGATCGAGAGCTTCCAGCGCCGCGACGAGGCACGCGTGAAACTCGTTGCGCTGGTGCAAGAGATCATGGACGGCCGCCTTGCCAACCCGCCGAAGGACAAGGGCGACCGCGACATGCTCGATGTGCTCGTGTCGATCAAGGACGACGACGGCAACCCTCGCTTTTCAGCAGACGAAGTCACCGGGATGTTCATCTCGCTGATGTTCGCGGGCCACCACACCAGCTCGGGCACATCGGCATGGACGCTCATCGAGCTGATCCGACACCCGGAGATCTACGCCGAGGTGCTCGCCGAGCTGGAGGAGCTCTACGCCGACGGCCAAGAGGTCAGTTTCCATGCGCTGCGGCAGATTCCGAAGCTCGAGAACGTCCTGAAGGAGACCTTGCGACTGCACCCGCCGCTGATCATCCTGATGCGGGTCGCCAAGGGCGAGTTCGAGGTCGAGGGCTTCCCGATCCACGACGGTGACTTCGTCGCCGCCTCTCCGGCGATCAGCAACCGTATTCCCGAAGACTTCCCCGACCCCGACGCGTTCAATCCCGACCGCTACGATAAGCCGGACCAGGCCGACATCGTCAATCGGTGGACGTGGATCCCGTTCGGCGCGGGTCGACACCGGTGCGTCGGTGCCGCGTTCGCGACCATGCAGATCAAGGCGATCTTCTCGGTTCTGTTGCGCGAGTATGAGTTCGAGATGGCGCAGCCGTCCGACAGCTACCGCAACGACCATTCGAAGATGGTGGTGCAGCTGGCCCAGCCCGCCAAGGTGCGCTACCGCAGGCGAACCACCTAGGGAGCCACGATGGGCTATCGCGTCGAAGTCGACCTGGACCTGTGCCAGGGCCATGCCATGTGCGAGCTCGAAGCCCCCGACCACTTCAAGGTGCCCAAGCGCGGCAAGGTCGACATCCTGAATGCCGAACCGCCGGAAGAGGATCGGGCCATGGTCGAACAAGCCGTGTGGGCCTGCCCCACCCAAGCACTGTCCATCAAAGAAGAGGAAGAGTGAACATGCCGGCATTCGCGCGCAAGGATCTCGACGACTGGGTTGAACGGTGGCTGGAGGCCAACCGTGAAGCCGAGCGTGCGGGTGACTGGAAGCCACTCGCCGACTTCTACACCGACGACGCCACGTACGGCTGGAACATCGGTCCCAAAGAAGACGTGATGTGCGTCGGCCGCGACGAAATCCGCGATGTCGCGCTGGGGCTGGAGATGGAGGGCCTGGAAAACTGGGTGTACGAGTACCAGAAGGTGCTCATCGACGAGAAACTCGGTGAGATTGTGGGCTTCTGGAAGCAGATCGTCAACAAGTCCGACGGCACGCGCGGCGAGATCTACGGCATCGGCGGAAGTTGGTTCCGCCTCGACGAGAACCTGAAGATCGAATGGCAGCGGGACTTCTTCGACTTCGGTCACGTGTCCTACATGTTCGGCAGGCTCATCGAATCAGGGGATCTCAGCCCCGGCATGCAGAAGCGGATCGAGCGGTCGCTGGCCGGGGAGAAGCTGCCCGGCTACTACCCGCTGGGCGAAGCGCCTGTGCCGATCTGGTAGACCAGCGGTAAGCGGTGTGACCTAGATAACTTAGTCTGTCGCCAGGTCAGTCGAGAGAAAGCAGGTTGCGATGAAGACAAAGGGCGCTCTCATCTGGGAGTTGAACCAGCCGTGGTCTGTCGAGGAGATCGAGATCGGCGATCCGGTCAAGGATGAGGTCAAGATCCAGATGGAAGCGTCGGGGATGTGCCACTCCGACCACCACCTGGTTACGGGCGGCATCCCGATGGGTGGCTTCCCGGTGCTCGGCGGGCACGAAGGCGCTGGCATCGTGACTGAGGTCGGGTCCGGGGTCGATGGTGTCGAACCAGGCGACCACGTCGTCCTGTCCTTCATTCCCTCGTGCGGCACATGCCCCTCCTGTCAGGCGGGCATGCGCAATCTCTGCGATCTGGGTGCCTACCTTCTCGGCGGCACGGCGGTGTCGGACGGCACCAACCGCATCCACGCCAAGGGGCAGCCGGTCTTCCCGATGACGTTGCTGGGCACCTTCAGCCCCTACATGGTGGTGCACAAGAGCTCGGTGGTGAAGATCGATCCGTCCATCCCGTTTGAGGTGGCCTGCCTGGTGGGCTGCGGTGTCACCACCGGCTACGGTTCGGCGGTACGTAGCGGCGACATCCGGCCCGGCGACGACGTCGCTGTCGTTGGTGTCGGCGGGGTGGGCATGTCGGCGCTGCAGGGTGCGGTCATTGCGGGTGCCCGCAACATATTCGTCATCGAGCCGGTCGAGTGGAAGCGCGATGCTGCGCTGAAGTTCGGTGCCACGCATGCATATCCGGACATCGAGTCGGCGTTCGCCGGCATCGCCGACGCCACCGTGGGTCTGATGGCCAAGAAGGTCATCGTCACAGTGGGTGAGCTCCACGGCAAGGATATCGATACGTATGTCAATCTGACCGCCAAGGGCGGTACGTGCGTGGTCACGGCGATCGGCAGCATGCTCGAAAACGAGGTGTCGCTGAACCTCGCGATGCTGACGCTGATGCAGAAAAACCTGCAGGGCACCATCTTCGGCGGCGGCAACCCACATCACGACATCCCCCAGCTGCTATCGATGTACAAGGCCGGCAAGCTCAACCTCGACGACATGGTCACGCGCCAGTACAAGCTGGAGGAGATCAACGAGGGCTACCAGGACATGCTGGAGGGCCGCAACATCCGCGGCGTCATCCGCTACACCGACGACGACCGCTAGGGGCGAAACAGCATGGCCGACAAGAACACAGCCACCCTCCCCCGGACAACTGCGCTCACCGCCTCACAGAAATCGTGGCAATGCGTGCAGGCCAAGGACAAGGAGGGTTGGCTGGCCCTGATGACCGACGACGTCGTCATCGAGGATCCCATCGGCCCGTCGTACACGAACCCCGGCGGCAACGGCGTCACCGGCAAGGAGGGCGTCTCGCAGTTCTGGGAGACAAGCATCGGCCTCGCCACCATCAACATCACCTGCGAGGACACGTTCCCGTCGAGTTCGCCCAACGAGATCGCGCATATTCTGCAGCTGGTTTTCACCTTCGACAACGGCTCGGCAAGCGCTGTGCGAGGTGTGTTCACCTACAAAGTCAACGATGACGGCCTGCTCACCAACCTTCGCGGCTACTGGAACATGAACATGATGAAGGCGGTGCAGGCGGGCGAGCGCGATTAGTGAACTGCGGGCTCGCCGCGGCGCGGTCGTCGTCGGAGGATCCCGCGGCATCGGGTTGGCCGTCGCCGAACTGTTGGCCACCGAAGGCGCGGGCGTCGTCATCAATGGACGTGACGCTGCCGCAGCCGCCGAGGCGGCCGAATGCATCGAAGGTGCGGTCGCGCATCCGGGGTCACCGGCCGACCCCGACGTTGCCACCGCGCTGATCGACAGGTGCATAAGCGAATTCGGCCGTATCGACATCCTGGTGAACTGTGCGGGTACCCCGGGGTTGGCAGGCGAGTCGATCCTCAGCGTCTCCAGCGCGCAATTCCATCAACTGGTCGACGCCCATCTCGTCACGACGTTCGAGACGTGCCGCGTCGCCGCGCCGAAGATGGTCGACCAGGGCGGCGGCGCGATCATCAACACCAGCTCGTTCGCGTTCCTCGGCGACTACGGCGGGACCGGCTATCCGGCGGGGAAGGGCGGAGTCAACGGGTTGACACTGGCCATCGCCGCCGAACTCAAGGAACACGGGGTGCGGGCGAACGTGGTCTGCCCCGGCGCAAAGACGCGGCTGTCAAGCGGGCCGGAGTACGAGGCCCACATCGCGGAGTTGAGCCGCAGGGGCCTGCTCGACGAGGTCAACACGCAGACCGCGCTGGACGCACCTCCACCGGAATATGCGGCCCCGCTGTATGCCTACCTCGCCAGCGACCTCGCCAAGGACATCACCGGCCGAATCTTCATCGCCGCAGGCGGATTCGTCGGCGAATTCGCCCGGCCGACACCGGCGATCATTGGGTACCGCGACCACCAGGACTCGCCGCCGTGGTCAATCGCCGACATCCACGCGATGATGCAGAAGTCCTAGCCGGTCGCCGGGTTGGTGTAGATACGGCGGGGCGCAACCAGCACGGCCGCGCGCCGCTCCTCCGCCATCACCCGGTCGTAGGTGTCCCAGTCCTCATGGGTCCCGCCCGCTGCCTGAAAGACCTTGCGCAGCAAGTCTTTCAATGCCGCCTCGTCGACGTCGGGATGAGGATCGTCGGGGCCGATGATCTCGGCGTCTCCCTCGACGGTCGCCCACTGCCATCCGGCGCGCGCGACGACGGTGGCGCGGGGATCGGCACGCAGATTGTCCAGCTTCTTGGACCCGCCGATGGCGACGAGACCGACGACCTGTTCACCGGTCCGTGGATGAGGCAGGACTCCGGCATTGACGACCGAAGCCTGGACGCTGCCGTCAGAACGCAACGTGGTCAAGACGCAGAGCCCGTGATCCTGGGGCACCATGTCGGCGAACGCGGAAATATCAGCCATGAAGCCAGGCTAGTTCGAAACGTGCACGCCGAACACCCGCCGCAGCGCGACGAAGCGGATCAGCGTCGCAACCAGGTTGGCCAATACGAGAACCGACAATTCGACGACCTTGCCGACCGTCGGATCGAAGCGGTGCAGGAGAAAAAGTGAGCCGCTGGTGATCGCCAGGCCGAAAGCGAAGACGATCAGCCCGTGCAGCTGATGCCGCGCTGCTCCGGCACGGCCGCGGATCGCGAACGTGAACGCACGATTGGCCGCGGTGTTGCCGATCGCGGTGAGCAACAGTGCGGCCAGGTTCGCGGCCTGCGCGCCGAGCGCCGCATGCAGCGCAAGGTACAGCAGCGCGTAGGCCAGTGTGCTGGCCACGCCGACCATGCCGAACCGGACGAGTTGACCGACCATCCCTCGCGGCACACCGGGAACCAGCGGCTCGCGGCCCAGGCTGTGCCGCAGTTCGCGGACCGGCAGCGCGCCGGTGGCCAGTGCCCGCGCGACCCGCGCGCAGCCCTTCAGGTCGCTGATCGCGGTGGCGACGATGTCGACGCGCGAGTCCGGGTCGTCGATCCAGTCGACCGGTACCTCATGGATCCGCAGCCCGACCCGTTCGGCGATCACCAGCAGTTCGGTGTCGAAGAACCAGCCGGTGTCGGCGACCAACGGAAGCAGCCTGCGGGCGACGTCGGCGCGCACCGCCTTGAACCCGCACTGTGCGTCGGAGAACCGCGCACCCAGGAGCCCGCGCAGCATCAGGTTGTAACTGCGGGAGACGAATTCGCGTTTCGGTCCGCGGACCACTCGCGAGGATGCCGTCAACCGCGACCCGATCGCGAGGTCGGAATGGCCCGAGAGCAGGGGCGCCACAAGGGGCATCAATGCCGACAGCTCGGTGGACAGGTCGACATCCATGTAGACCACTACCTCGGCGGGTGAGGACATCCACGCCGCCTGCAGGGCGCCGCCGCGGCCCTTGGTGTCGAGGTGGATGACGTCGACGTCGGGCAGTTCCTCGGCCAGCTGATACGCCACCGCGAGGGTGCCATCCGTACTTGCGTTGTCGGCCACCGTGATCCGTGCCGGATAGGGCACGTCGGTGCTGAGGTAGTCGTGGAGCCGGCGAATGCATCCGGGCAGATCGCGTTCCTCGTTGTGGACCGGGATCACGACGTCGAGCGCGTATCCGCGAGTTGTGCCGGGACGCGGTGCAACACCCGGCGTGCCGGGACCCACCAGGTCCGTCATGGCGTCAACCGTCTCCGAGCAAGCTGCCACCCCACTGCCACACCACTGGGAGGTTGCTGGAATGCTCGTGCCCATGGCTACCGTCTTCACCCAAATCATCAACGGTGATATTCCTGGCCGGTTCGTCTACGAAGACGACGAGATCGTGGCGTTCCTGACGATTCAGCCGATGACGCAGGGGCACACCCTCGTGGTCCCGCGCGCGGAGATCGACAAGTGGCAGGACGTCGACTCGGCTGCATTCGGCAGAGTCATGCAGGTTTCGCAGCTGATCGGCAAGGCGGTGTGCAAGGCGTTCGGCGCCGAACGAGCGGGCATGATCATCGCCGGGTTAGAGGTCCCGCATCTGCACGTGCACGTCTTCCCCGCCTACAACCTCACCGATTTCGGGTTCGCCAACGTCGATACCGATCCGTCGCAGGAGTCGCTGGACGAGGCGCAGGCGAAGATCAAGGCAGCACTGGCCGACTTGGCGTGACGCCTCAACCGATCGTGGGCCGTGCCCTAATCGCTCCTCGACGTGCGCAACCACATCCGCGATCCGCGGCAGGTTGACCGTGAAGCGGCACCCCATGCCCGGCGCCGTGGTGACACTGACCGTGCCGCCGTGCGCGTAGACCAGCGAGTCGACGATCGACAGCCCCAGTCCGGTACCGCCGCTGGCCCGGTCGCGGGATGAGTCGGTTCGATAGAACCGCTCGAAAATGCGGTGCGCGTCCTCGGCGGTCATGCCGGGGCCCTGATCGGCGACCTCGAGGACCGCATGGTCGTCATCGGTGCCGACCCGCACCGTGATGCCCGCGGATTCCGGTGTGTGCTGCAACGCGTTCGCGACGAGGTTCCCCAGCACCTGGCGCAGGCGGGCCTCGTCGCCGAGCACCTCCGGCGTGCCCGGGCCGTCGAAGACCTCCAGGGTGATCTTGCGCTTGGGAGCGATCGACTGGGCGTCGTGCACGGAATCACTGGCCAGCGCAAGCAGATCCACGCGGTGACGCTCCAGCGGCCGCTGCGCGTCGAGGCGGGCGAGCAGCAGCAGATCCTCCACAAGCAGCCCCATCCGGCGCGACTCGCTCTCGATGCGCGACATCAACATCTCGATGTCACGGGCGGCGCCTTGGCGGTACAGCTCAGCGAATCCGCGGATCGTCGTCAGCGGCGTGCGCAACTCGTGGCTGGCGTCGGTGATGAAGCGGCGCATTCGCTCCTCGGACGTGCGGGCGTGTTCGGCCGACGACTCCGAGGATGCGAGGGCGCGTTGTATCTGGGCCAACATACCGTTGAGAGCCAACGAAAGTCTGCCGACCTCGGTGCGTGGATCCCGTTGCGGCACACGACGATCCAGCTGTCCAGCCGCGATATCGGCTGCGGTCTGTTCAACTTCGGCCAGCGGCCTCAGGCTGCGTTGCACCACCGCGAAACCGGCGAAGCCGAGCACCAAGAGCACGGCTGTCCCGATGCCGACCTGCGACCAGATCAATGCGCGAACGGTCGATTGAACGTCGGACAGGTCGATGGCCACGCTGGTCAGCTCGTCGTGGGGCCCATGCACCGACATCGCCCGCCACTCGACATGCGAGTTGTCGATCGAGCCGACGGTGACGGGTTCCGGGCCGACGTCGTTGTCGGCGGGCAGCGCGGGTTCGGCGGCACGATCGTTGACCGCCATCCAGATATGGCCGTCGGCGTCGATGCCGCGGACGTAGAAGTCCGAGGGCGGGCGGGCGGGGTTGGGACCTTCCATCGGCGGCATCGGCATCCGGCGCGGCGCCTGGGCCCAACTGCGGGAGGCGTCGAGCAGAGTCTGATCGACGCGGTTGATCAGGCTGTGGCGCAGGATCGAAGTGACGGCGATGCCGGACGCGAGCAGACCGAACCCCACCAACACCAGGGTCGCGGCCACCAGCCCGACCCGTAGCGGTATACCTCGTCCGCGGAGTCCTGCCATTCCCCTATTGTTCGCCAGAAATCAGCGCGGTTCACGCAGAACGTAGCCAACGCCACGCAACGTGTGCAGCAATCGCTTCTCGCCGGTGTCGATCTTGCGGCGCAGGTAGGAGACGTAGGACTCGACGACGTTGACGTCGCCGCCGAAGTCGTAGCGCCAGACGTGGTCGAGGATCTTCGGCTTGGACAGCACGGTGCCTGCGTTGATGATGAAGTAGCGCAGCAGCGTGAACTCCGTCGGCGAAAGCGATACCGGCTCGCCGGCCTTCCACACCTCGTGGGTGTCCTCGTCGAGTTCGATGTCGGCGAAGGTGAGCCGGGCGCTGCGCGGCTCCTCGGTGCCCCGGCCCGACCGTCGCAGGATCACCCGCAGCCGGGCGACCACCTCTTCGAGGCTGAACGGCTTGGTGACGTAGTCGTCGCCGCCGAGCGTCAGGCCGGCGATTTTGTCCTGCAGCGTGTCGCGGGCGGTCAGGAACAGCGCGGGCGCGTCGATGCCGTCGGCGCGCAGCCTGCGCAGGACCCCGAAGCCGTCCATCCCCGGCATCATCACGTCGAGAATCACTGCGTCGGGCCGCACATCGCGGGCCTTGTCAAGAGCGGCGGGGCCGTTGGATGCGGTGTGGACTTCGAAGCCCTGGAATTTCAGGCTGACCGACAGCAGCTCGACGATGTTGGTCTCATCGTCGACTACGAGGACTCGCGCCTCCGGGACGCTTTCTGGGAGTGCAGCCATGGCCATCGACCAACTGTCTCCCAATTTCCTGGTAATGAAGCTGCAGGGCAGCTGTCAACTTCCTGTGAGTCAGAATCTTGCTCTGCTTGGCGCCAAAAATATAGTCGGTAGCTGGACCCATACACTGAGGTCATGAACCTCGGCAAGAACCTGGTCGATCTGGCCACCGCCCCGGTCCGCGTCGGGCTTGCTGCGGCGGAGACCGGTCTCGACGTCGCGACCGGAGCAGTGAGTATTGCGCAGCGGACGCTGGGCCAGGCGAACTCACGGGCGCGGGCCGGATCGGGATCGGTCGCCCACATGCTGGGCATCGATGAGGCGGTGGAACGGGCAAACCGGCTGGCCAGGCTCATGGACGAGGACCAGCCACTGGGTCGCGCGTTGGTGCCGGGCGGGCCGGTCGACCGGCTGCTGCAGCCGGGCGGCTTAGTGGACCGGCTGACGGCTCCCGGCGGTGTGCTGGACAGGCTGACCGAGGAAAACGGCGGCCTGATGCGAGCGATCGAGCCGGGCGGCCTGGTCGATCAGCTGCTCGACGAGGACGGTCTGGTCGAACGGTTGCTGGCCGAGGACGGTCTGGCCGATCGGCTGCTCGCTGAGGACGGGCTGATCGACAAGCTGACTGCCAGGCACGGGCCGCTCGAGCAGCTGGCCGATGTGGCCGACACCCTCAACCGGCTGACGCCCGGGCTCGAAGCGCTGGAGCCGACCATCGAGGCGTTGCGCGAAGCGGTCATCGTGCTGAGCCAGGTGGTCAACCCGCTGAGCAATATCGCCGACCGGATCCCGTTTCCGGGCCGGCGCCCGCGCCGTTCGTCGACGCGGCCCGTGACGTCGCAGCGCATCATCGAAGCCGACGAGTGACCCGATAAACTCCGGTAGTAGCGACCCGCTACCGCGATTCCTCGCTTTATAGGTGGCCAGCTGGCTGTCACAGTTGGGACAGATGAGCCGCAGATTCTCACGATGGTTATTGGTTGCGTCTCCATTGACGTGGTCGACGATCAGCGCCAGAGTCACGCCATTCCACTTGTCCTCGATGCCGCAGATAGCACAGCAACCGCCCTGCTGGTCATAGAGGTAGTCGCGGACGTAGTGGCCTGGGTAGGACGTGCGGCCACAGGTTCCGGTTTCGAGCCTGGCCTCCAAGAGAAGCGCCGCCGGTGCGACTGTTGGCATGCACTGCTGCAGAACACCTTTAGCCGACGGCCTTCGACATCGACTCCGCACCCGAGACAGGTCGTCGATACAAATCGACGCTAGCCCTCGGCGCCGACAAGAATGGAGCCGCGTGAGAGAATCGAACTCTCGACATTCGCCTTACAAGGGCGACGCTCTACCATCTGAGCTAACGCGGCCGGGCCGGCTCGATGAGCCGCATCGATTCTACGACGGCGCTCGTCATCGGAGCTGCGCGGCCGGGTCGAGCCGGCGCAGGTGAAAGCCGCCGCTGTCGCTGTCGTCGCGTCGAGCGGACCGCTCGCTCGGGTAAGCGAGCGGTCGTCAGTTCAATGCTGACACCGACTTCGCCCGCTCGATGCTGAGCACCCGGAACTCGAACTTGCCATCACGCACCGCCGACCCAGCCGAAGCGACGGTGGGGCCGACAGGTTCTGGAACGACAGGAACCGGAGCGACCGTGGAGACGGATGACGACGGAGCTGACGCCTTGGTCGTCGTCGGCGATTTCTTTTCGTCTGCACCGCCACTCGCGAGACCAATGAGGAGGAACAGGGCTAATGCCCCGATCGAGCCGAGAATGATTCCCTTCTTCGACTTCTTCGATTGCGGGGGCACCATCGGCTGCCCCGCCGCGCGGTGCTCGGTCCAGTTAGTGCCGTCGAAATAGCGTTGGCCCGGCTGGCCGCTGGGGTCCGGGTACCACCCGGCTGGTGTCGTCATGATGGGCACACCTCCGTGTCACGGACAACACCGAAATTGATCGCGGTCGTAGTCGTGAATGTCACTCCCGGCGCCGGTGTCGAGCCGCAGACGGTCCACTTGCGATCCACGATCTGCGCGCGGCCCTTCCCGGTGAGATCCGTTGAGGTGCTGAGCCACACCTCGCCGTGGGTCAGCGACTGGATGGCGTCTTGTGCACCCTGCAGGTCGGTTCCGACCAGGTTGGGCATCGTCCAGGATGGATCGGCATGAGCTACTGGTGTTGCAGTAAGACCGACTGCGAGGGCGGCGAGGCCGCCGAGGATCAGCTTCTTCATGCGCGTCGCGCTTTCAATGTGTGCTGAATGGCGAACGCGGTCCAGATCAATGTCCACATTCCGCCCCACAGCATCCAGAGCACCCCCATCACCACGCCCACACCCTGCGTGTCCGAGTCGGTGGCAGAAGCGAGCATAGGAATGCCGAACAGCAATGTTGCGGCCAGTGAGAGCAGCGCGAGGAGCGCGAATCCGTAGTGAATCGTGAACCTGCGCTCGGCGGGTGGTGGTGTGGTGGTGCGAATTGTTGGGTCGGCGCTTGATACTGATACGTCCGTTCAGTGCCGTTGAACCAGCGCAAAGCCGGGCCACCCTCAGGATCGGGGTACCAGCCTGGCGATGGCGTGGTGTAGTTGTACGGCTGGATTGACATTGGATAGCTCCTATGTGTCTGGTGTTGTGGTTTTCGTTTGGTGACTCAGCGGCTTACGTACTTGCGGCCCTGTGCGCGCCGGTGTCGTCCGGCGTGTCAATGGGAGGGCGAAGGTCAACCGGCGTGGCCCTGGAACGCGGGTGGCGTGCCTCGGCCCTCCGACTGATCGATGTCGTCAAGTTGTCGGTCGAGGTCCGTTAATTCGATTGCCAGACGCCGCAATTGATATGCGACGGCTGAGCGCCGCTGCTCAAGCAGCGCGCGACGCTCTTCGCGGTCGATGTTGTCCACGATTTCTCAGAGCGCCCTTCCCTGCACCCCGTTGGGGTGATAGTCGTAGGACAGCGTGCGCAGGCAGTTGACGTCGTGGTGGTCTCCGTCGGGTGCGTAGTCGCCGTAGCTGATCACCCCGTCGATGAAGACTTGGCAGCCGACGGTTCTCGTCTGGTCGAACGCCATGGGATCGGCACCGATGTACTCGCCGCTGACCGCCCCGTAGGTGACAGTCGAGCTGCCGCCGCAGACGGTGTCAAACCCGGTGTAGTGCCCGTTCGGGTACTGCGGCGAGCGCGCCGTAATGCAGTCAACACCGGTCCAATACACGATCGAGGTGATCGTGTGGTAGGAGGCGTTGGCGGTGGGTGGGGCCACGATGGCTGCTGCAGCCAGGGTGGACCCGGCCAGCGCCGTGCCGATTGCCTTTCTCATGTGCCTCATTGGTGAACCTCGACGATCGTCTCGTCGGCGTAGTTTTCGTGGTGTGTGTGGCGTGCGTCGTCTTCGCTGGCGGCGTACACCGTCCGCGCAACGTGTTCGCCATCCCCGCCTTCGCTGATGACGATGAAAACGTCGTACATTTTGCACGTCATCAGCCGACGCGGCCCGGTGTACCGACCGGAATCTGCACCGCCTGTCACTGGTAGTCGACGCAAAACTGTATGGCCTGTTTTAGTACGTCGCCTTTGTATCCCTCGTTCTCCATCGTCGCCTTGCAGTCTTTGTATCGCTGGCTGTTCGGATCGGCGTGGGCGAGACCAGCTTCCAGCAGGGAGCCGGTGAGCAGCGCGCCGCCGATGGCGGCGATGATCATCTTCTTCACTGTGTTTTCTCTTTCTCTCAGGGCCACGTGCCCCAAATGTCTCGTTACGCCGCGCATGTGCTCGGTGACCACAGCCCGCGCTCCTGGGTTCGGGCGTCGTTCTCGGCGGCGTTGAAGTCCTGCTGGTAGCGATAGGGCAGGTCGTAGGTTGGCGCGTAGTCAACACAGCACCACTGCTCTGCCCTAATCGATGAAGACGATCAAGCCCGCGCCGTAGGCGTTCACACCCACGCACCGCTTCGCCTCATACCAGTAGGTGGTGGTCGTTGAGGTGCATTGCATCGCGTACGACTGGTGGGTGACCGGGCTGTATGCCGTGACGATGGTTCCGGGCTGGCCGTACCAAGCCCAGCGGACGTTGTCGGCAAAAGCGCAGCTCGTATCGGCGGTGGACACTCCACTTTCGCCCGAGGGGCAGATGTTGAAGTTGTCGGCGTTGGCTGTCCCGGCGCCCACCAGGGAGCCGAGGGCGACTGCTGCGCCGAGACCGGCGACAGCGAGGGCTTTTTTCATAGTCGGGTTTCTTTCATTTGCTTTGTTTGCCGAGTGTCCGGTTTGCGCTCGGTCAGATCGTTTCCAGCGCCGCAAGGGCGAGGCCGGCGATATGCGCCAGCGGCCCGAACGGGTTGGTGTGGCGTCGCCGCCGCGATGCGTGACGAGCCAGGATGGTTCATTGGTGTATGGCCACGATCGGCTCGTCGGCGTAGTTCTCCAGGTATGCCTGGCGGGCGTCGTCCTCGCTGGCGGCATACACCGTCCGCGCGACGTGTTGGCCGTCCGAGTCTTCGCTGACGACGATGAACACGTCGTACATCTCATCCCCGCCGTCGTCGAAGCGTGGCCAGCATTTCTCGGTCGCAGCGGCGACGCCGCCGCCCGGATAGGGGGTGTGGTCTTCCGTCATCAAGTTCTCCTGCCAAGTCACTGAGTGCCTGCAACGCTAGGAAACAAACGGCAATTGAGTCAACGATACGGTAACATTTTCCTGGTGAGTTTCGTCACAACCGCCGGAGGGAGCGGGAAGTCCGAGACCCGCGCGGGGAGGGCGTTTCCCGAGGCCACGGTGGTGCGACGGGAACTGGGGGTGCCCAAGGTCGAGGTGGTCGGGCGATCCATGGAGGGGATGGACGAGATGTTCTGGGCCACGATCGCCCAGCTCAGGATGGATCTGGCTGGAGTTTCGAGGAAATAGTAACCGCTATTCATGCGGCGCAAGGAATGGAACGGACATGGTCGACTCGACATTACCGTTCTGGTGCGTCATGATGTCTGCATGGACCGACGCGACCTGGCACGGCTCGGCCACCACGTCGTGAGCCGGCGAGTGGCACTGGGCTACCGCAACCGCACCGATCTGGCCAGCAGCCTGCCGTTCACCGTGCGCACACTGGCCGACATCGAGCACGGCGTGCGCAAAGCCAGCCCGGGCACCTACGCCATGCTGGAGAACAAGCTGGCCTGGGCGCCGGGCAGCATCGACACCATTCTCGCCGGTGGTGAGCCCAAGGAAACCGTGAGCGAACTACGCCGCAGCCCCCACAACCCGCTAGCTAACACCGCCACAGAAGTACTCTCCGGCGCGTCCACCGAGGGTCTTCTGCTGGAGCTGCGACGGCGCATTATCGCTCCCCGCGACAGACGTCACGAGAGCTGGGACGACTCGGGCCTTGACCCGCAAGGCGGCTGGCGCGAGCAGGGTACATGAGCGCTCGCATTAGCACGGTCGGAGGCGCTATCGATGTAATCGTCGCTGGCAGGCTAGTTTCGCACTTGCGCTTCGCTGCAGGTGCTTGCGTGCTCGCAGCGGGCCTGCTTATGGGCAGTGCCGGAGGCGCAGTCGCCGTTGCCGATCCCGATTCCACTGGTTCGGCTGCATCCGGCGATGGCGGCACCAACGCGTCAGTCCAAGACAGCACTACGGCGAGCAGCCCGGTCGGCCACGTTACTGACACTCGGCGCAAGACGATTCAGCGCGTACTGAGCACCCTTGGCTCGGGCCGACAACCAGGCCGACACGCCGCGAAAAACCCGAAGAAAGTGCATGGCGGCACCGACACAGCGGACGTGAAGGAAGTCTCGGGCCTCGGCGCCGCGGTCCGCGATGTGGTCGCCGCAGGTCCCAACGTGGTCGCGCGGGTTACTGACGTGGTCGCGCCGGCTCCCAAAGTGGTCGCGCCAGTTCCCAATGTGGTGGCGCCGGTTTCTGCGGTCATCACGCCGGTTACCAATCTGGTTGCGCCGGTGTCTGACGTCATCGCGCCGGTTCAGGACGTCCTCACCTCGGTTGCCGATGCGGTCGTGCCGCTGACGCAACTGCAGTCCGACCTGTCCTCTTTCTTGGTGACCATCGCGGGGGCGGAGCCAGCAGTAGACGGGTTGGGCGGCAGCCACGGGGCTGGGTTATCGCCGACGGCGGGTGCGTCGGTGGCGCCGCAATTGCGGCCGGTCCTACCACTTCCCGGTGTCCCGGGCGTACCGGTGGCCGACAACCCCCAGGCTGCAAAGCTCGCCGGGATTAGTGCATCCATTTTCGGCGCGATGAGCGAGGCAGGTCGAGCATCCTCGCTGCCCGGGATGGCACCGCCCGCGCCCAATGGCGCCATTCCGATAGGTGTGCCATCGTTTCTGCGACATGCCCTCCACGACCTCCCGGTAGCGGTTTCGGTAGCGGCGCTGGCCGCTGTCGCTCTGCCAGGCGTCGGCGGGCTTGTGATTCTTACCCTGGCCGGTGTGCGCATCGGATACCGCCAGGCCAAAGCTGGTTTCGTATTGCGGACAGCGGGCATCGCGCGCTTCGCCGGACCGGGGCCCTTAGGTGTCGTCCGATCGGGGTCCTTGGTTGTCGTCCGTTCGCGGGGGGTGCGCGTCGTCCGCACTACGGGTCGAGCCGGTAGACACACAGGAAGTCGTTCTCGATCGGAAGGACCGACACCGCCCAGAACGCCGCCGTCGGGGCATAGCGCTCGAGGGTTGATCGCAGCATGACGGTGCCGGTCTCCGCCGCCGGGTGTGGGTATCTTCTCCGTACGCCGCTGGCCGACGGAACCCAATTTGCTGGTTACACGATCCTGCGGCTCCTTGGCTCCGGCGACATGGGCGAGGTGTACCTGGCCCAGCACCCAAGGCTGCCGCGACGCGACGCGCTCAAGCTGCTGCCGCCGGAGTGGTCGACAGACCAGGAATACCGCACCCGGTTCATCCGGAAAGCGGACCTGGCGTCGACCTTGTGGCATCTCCACATCGTCGGTGTGCATGACCGCGGGAGGCCGACGGCCAGCTCTGGATCTCGATGGACTTCGTCGACGGCGTCGACGCGGGCCGCCTGCTCGCCGAGCGCCACCCGGCCGGCCGCCCGGCGCCTCGGCGAAGGTCTGCGAGCGACCGCGAACGATGGTGGCCACTTCCCGCCGCTCCTGCGAATCGAGGCCGCCAATCGGTCGAGCAGCGTCGCTAGATAGACCTCCACCTCTGTATCGGCCATGAGCCCCTCCCGGCCGGTTGACTCAGACGACCCGCGAGCACGACGACGAACACAGACCGGCCCAGCCACCGTCATGTCATCGCTTCGGCCCAGGCGATGTGTCCTTCGAAGCCAAGCTCTGTGGCCATCGCGCGGTAGCGATCCCGGCAGTCGCGGAATGCGGTGTCGTCGCCGTTGGCCCTGGCTAGTAGCGCGCGCAGCCGCAGCAGCGTGGCCTCGCGTACCGCCGAACCGTCGTCTGCGGGCAGGTTCGCCAACCGGGCAGTCCAGGCGCCCGGCAACTGCCATGATGAGTCCTTCCCACTTCCCCGATCCCGGGGTGTCGTTGTTGCTCACCGATTGCGGGCCACCGCGACGTGTTCGGCAGTACCGCTATTCCTCGTCTCATGCATAGCGGGCTACTTCGATGCACTTGCGCGCACCTGATCGCGGCCGGCGGCGACATGCTGGCAGCGCATCGGCCAGGTTGGCACCACCGCTGGCCGCCAGTACCGAACCTGTGCCCACGCTTTGCCCACAATTTGCCCACAGTCACAGTTACTTCCAGTGATCTTCGGTGATGAACTTCCGCTGCTAGGAGTCTTTTCAGGCTCCTCCCCTGGCCCGTCAGAAGAGTTCAATCCTGACAGGAGGCTCCAGCCCTCCAGGTTGGCAACCGCTGAGATTGCCAGCGACGGTGCGCCGCAGGCCGTGCGCCGTCGAACTCGCTCGTGCCGGCCGGGCCACCAGTGCAGGGTCCTCAACACCTCTCATTAGCGGAGCAGATCCTGGCCAACAACACGGCAATACCTCATGGCCACGATCCGGAGCTGCGACTATCGCCGAGTTCACAATGCAACTGCCCACCTCCCGACGCCGATTGGATTCGCAAGCCGGGCGCGCTGTGCGGGCTGTTAGGCATCACCACCGCGCAGCGGCGACGGCGCGAGGCGATCATCTGAGGCGTCGGTCGTGGTGGAAGGCAATTGCGGGTTGCTTACCAGTCGGATAGGAAACCCTTCCCTTTCACGACTGGAATCTGGCTTCCCAGCGATTACGGAACCACTACTTGATCATGACTATTTACCTCATGGCTACGTACTGGGAAGATCCGCAACCCAATGGCGGGCCGAGACTCGGCAGGAGCGTCGTTACGCATGAAAGGAATTGGGCGATGACACATCGTCGGTATTGCAACCGATTCCGTTTAGTGCGCGTATCTGGTTCTGGTCCAAGGCTTTTGGACTGTGCCCACGCATACCTGCCTCTGCACAGCGCAGTACAGCGGCGGACTGTGTAGACCGCAGGCGTTAGGAGAAGGAGTAGATGAAATGAACGTGGAGCTGATGGAAGCGAGCCGGAGGCGCCGGCGCCGGAGCGGCCGGGGGAGCGCATGGCAGCCCGGGCGCTACCGGGATCCCCACCTCGATGCAACATCGCGCGTTCATGGGCGTGTTCATCATCGAGCTGCGGATGAGGCTGACGGCATACGGGTGGAACCTGAAGCAGCCTGCTGGCGAAAGCATGCCACCGCGACACAGGAAGGAAGTGATGACGTCATGATGCCACGCACGCCGGGCGCACAAATCGATGAACTGCGCCGTCTTTTACGCGAGTCGGAGCAGCGCCGCCAGGCCGCCGAACTCAAGCTCGCCGATCGCGAACGCCAACTTGGCACCGCATGCCAGACGATGGCTACCCAAGATCACGATATCGACAGAATGACTGCCGAACTCGCGCGGCTGCGGGGCGCGGCGACAGCGACCGTAATCAACGCCTACGCGCTCGACTTCCCGCACTTATTCAAGAGCACCAGCGAGCGCTGACGCCGCCGCTGGTTGCGCTCTGGCCAGAGCGCCTCCGGGTGCTGCCGATGATCAGCATGTTCGCGGGTTCATCGCACACGGTCGTTACGCAGTGCTTTCGGCGGGTCCCGGGGTTGACCGGGCCGGGGATATCACGCTGCGCTTCGGCGCGTAGCGCTGTTCATCGTCGCCCGACAGCAATTCGAAGTCCTGAGGGCTGTTGCCCGGCGACCTATGTGCCAGGAACTATCGCCCCACCACTGCCATCGCTGAGGACCCATTCGAATCGTTGGCTTCGCGGCTGAGCGGACCCCAATTGCTTACCAGACGGATAGGAAACCCTGCCCCTTCAGGAGTGGACTCTGGCTTCCCGGCGATTACGGAAGCACTCCCCGATCACGACTATGTTTCTCATGACTACGTACTGCGAAGAGACGACGAGCCTTCGCCCCGGCCCGACCCAAGACACCGTCCCGGCAAGCGCCATGCCGCTCGCGCAGAGGACCCGCACGTTCCGTAGCCGCATACTGGCGCGCGACGACCTGAACCGGTCCGACCCGCGCCGCCATGTGCACCGGCCAGACCCGCGCCATGACTCTCATCGACCCGACCCGCGTCGATACAACCGGCGCCCCGACAATCGTGGCACCGACGGAATGTGGACCGGCCGCACCAAGGTGCCACACGAGCCTGTCACGGAGCGGCTAGCGCTCCACGAGCCTGTCACGGAGCGGATAGTCCGCAGTGATCTGGCGGTGGGGGACACTCGTCAGCTCGCCGAACAGGCCGTCGAAGTCGAAGCAGAAGGTCTGGTCGCCCCGCCGCGTGACAACGAGGTCTACTCCTACTTCGGAGCGCAGATGCGATGGGTGCAGGTCCTGCTGATGGCCGCCTACGTGCTCGCGGGATGGAGTCTGCTGCATTTCGCACTCGCGTCGATCGCAGTTTTATGGCCCATGCTGATCGTGCTGGGGCTCAACGTGATTGGCACCCTACTTTCGTCGCTGACCAGCTTCAATACCAGGCGGGTGTCAGCGAAGACACACCGCGCGCTTGTCGAGGGCTGGGCGCCGTCAGGCCCGGCGCCGAGCATCGATGTCTTTCTTCCCACGTACGGAGAAGACGTGGCGGTTCTGCGCAACACCTACACGCATGTCAAGGCGATGGAGTGGGCGGGCAGGGTCGAGGTTCACGTTCTCGACGACGGCGATCGCAGCGAGGTCCGGGACCTGGCGGCACAGTTCGGGTTCGACTACGTCGTGCGCCCGAATCGTGGGCACCTGAAGAAAGCAGGCAACCTTCAGCACGCGTTCGCCCGCACGTCGGGAGACCACATCGTGATTCTGGACGCTGACTTCTGCCCGCGGCCCGACTTCCTGCGGCACTTGGTGCCGTACATGGATGACCCGGCCGTCGGCATCGTGCAGAGCCCGCAGTACTTCGACAGCGGCGAGAACCTGAACTGGATTCAGCGCACGGCGGGCTCGACCCAAGAGTTGTTCTACCGCTGGATCCTGCCGTCGCGGGACCGGTTCAACGCTGCGATCTGCGTCGGCACCTGCGCGCTGTACCGACGCAAGGCACTCGAAGCCACCGGCGGATTCGCGCAGATCGAGCACAGCGAAGACATTCACACCGGGCTGCATTTGATGCAGGCCGGCTTCCAGACCCGCTACGTACCTATCGTGGTCTCACGCGGCTTGTGCCCAGGAGACATGGCGGGCTTCCTCAACCAGCAGTACCGGTGGTGCAACGGGTCGCTGGTCAAGCTCCACAACGCGAAGCTTGACGGCTCCCGGGTGAAAATGACCCTGCGGCAACGGCTCTGCTTCTGGGCAGGCTTGTTCTATTACATCACCACCGCTGTCAACGTCCTCGCGCTCTACCTTCCCGGCATGATCATGGCCGCGTTTTTCCCGAGCCAAGTCCAGCCCGCACAGTTTGTGCCCTTCCTCGTCGGACTCTGGGTGTATCTGGTGGTGATACCGATGGTGTCCAAGAGCCGCTGGCGGTTTGAGGTCCTGCGCCTACAGATGGCATATAGCTACGCCCACCTCATCGCGATCGTGCACAAACTGCGGGGCCGCTCAGCGGGATGGGTTCCCACCGGCGCGATGAATCGCCCGAATCCCTTGGCCCGCAGCATCAGCCGCTTGGGCGCCGTTGCGATCATGCTGTCGCTCGTGCCGTTCTGGGGCGTGGTCATCTACGACATACACGCCTATGGGGTGCGCCAGTACTGGCTGATGGCGATGTTCGTGGGCCTTTACACCTATCTCGCCCTGCCGTTGCTTGTCGAGTTCGTCAAAATCCTGTGGCCTTCCCTCGGCAAGCTCCTCGGATCCCGAACGGACGGCGCTGCTGCGCCGGCAACCAAAGACGGCCCTGCACCAAAGCGGCGCAATCCACATCGGATCTCCGCCTATGAGGCGGTGTGCTACACGCTGGCGCTGGCACTGGCCGCAGCCGTCGCGTCTGGGTGGTTCGACTTGATGATCCCGTGGAGCTCCTGAGTTTGACGATCACGGCGTCCGCCGAACCGAACCGTCTGTGACGGAACAGGTTCGGGTAAACCCTGGACATGCCGGCGCTGGGCGTCAACCCATAGCTATCGAGGACTCGTTGCCCCGCGGTGAAACCACCCGAGAGGTGGTTGGCTTCGTGGCTAGGGCGGACCGGGCCCCTTACCGGGGGGATAGGAAACACTTCCCTTTCAGCAGTGGAATCTGGCTTGCCGGCGATTACGCCCGTACTGCGGAAACGCGACGATTTCCTTATGACTACGTACTGGGAAGAACCGACCGTGAGGTATCGCCCGAGGCCCACCAGCGCGACGGTCCAGACCGAGCGCCTGCAGCTGGCGCGGATGTCCCGCACCGCCACTACCCCAGTACCAGCGCACCACCGCGTAGACCGGCATCCGACCACTGTCGTCGTCCCGACACGGCCGTCCAAGTCCAAGACCAAGAAATCGGAAAACCGCTTCTTCAACGATGTCGAAGGCCTGCGAGGCATCGCCGTCGCGCTGGTCGTGCTGTTTCACGCGGGTGTGCCGCACATGGCTGGCGGCTTTGTGGGCGTCGACGTGTTCTTCGTCATCTCGGGCTTCCTGATCACCGGCCTGCTGCTGCGTGAGTTCGAGCGCAACGGGCGGGTGTCGTTCAGGGGCTTCTACGCGCGCCGCGCACGCCGCATCATTCCCCCGGCGGCCGTGACCATCATCGCGACGTCGATCGCCGTTTGGTTCCTAATGCCGATGCTCTCGGTCTTCCGCCAGGCACTCGATCTGCTGGCCGCAACGATGAACTTCGCCAACTGGCGCTTCATCGCCGCGGGCAAGGACTATCTCGCCGGGGCGTCAGACGACAGCGTTGCCACGCACTTCTGGTCGCTTTCCATCGAGGAACAGTTCTACTTCATCTGGCCCGTGCTGTTGGTCGCGCTGGCCGTGCTGGCCAAGCGCATGCGGTGGTCCACCCGCATGGTCGTCGGCTGGGGAATCGCCGTGGTCACCGCCGCCTCCATGTTGGCGTCGCTGCACTTTACTGCCAGCGACCCCACCCTGTCTTATATGGCGACCCACACGCGCGCATGGCAATTCGGCGTCGGCGGAATCGTCGCGGTTGCAGGCCCGCTGCTAACCGGCTTGATCACAAGATTGTCCGTGCGAGTGGCGATGTGGGTGCTCGGTTGGGCGGGACTGGTGGCAGTGCTGGTGGCGACAGTGGCCTACGACCACACCACGCCCTATCCGGGGGTGGCCGCGTTGTTACCGACGCTCGGTGCCGCCGCGATCATTGTGGCCGGACAGGTGACCGCCCACAGCGGGCCTGCCGTCGGATGGTTTCTCTCGGCGCGCCCCTTGCGGTGGCTGGGCAAGGTCTCCTACGGCTGGTATCTGTGGCACTGGCCCGCTCTGGTGCTGTTCAAGAGCTACACCCACAACACCAGCTGGCCGACGTTGGTGGGCGTGACCATGGCGGCACTGGTGTTGGCGTGGGCCTCCACCGCATTGCTGGAACGCCCGATCATGTCGTCGAGCGAACTGAAGCGCAATCTGCAGGCCTCGCTGTCGGTCGGTTTCACCGGCACCATTGCGGCCGCCGCGGGGACGATGACCCTCGGCGTCCTGGCGGTCAACCTGGCCAGCGGGGCGGCTTCGTCCAATGCGTCGGTGAGCTTCGAATCCGTTTTCGGCGCCGACACCGGCGCGAAATCGGGACCGGTCACACCCAACCCGTTCAAGGCCTTCGACGATCGGCCCGACCGTGACGAGTGCCTGGTTCCGCTGGGCAAGCGCGAACAACCGAGCAACTGCGTGGATGGCCCCGCAGACGGCGTGCCAGCGGTGCTGTTCGGCGACAGCCACGCACAGCAGTGGCTGCCGGTGGTTCAGGTCATCGCCAAGGAAAATAATTGGCGGCTCAACCAATTCACCAAGGCGGCATGCCCGGTCGCCGCCCTGCAACCCAGGGACGGCCGCACCGACCCGTTCACGAAGTCAGACTGCCTCGGCTGGCGCGAGGACAGCGTCAAGTCGATCATCGCGCTGAAACCCAAGTACGTCGTGATCAGCTCGCTGTCCACGTACGTGCCCGACTACCAGGAGTTCAAGACCGCCTGGGATCAAACGCTGAACCAACTGCGGACGACGGGCGCGAAGTTGATCTACTTGCGGGATACGCCGTACCCGAACAAGAACATGCCCGAATGCATCTCGGGCGCCACCGACAACTGGTCCGCATGCGACTTCGACCTGAACAACACCCCCCGGACCGAACCCATTGTCACCGACCAGGTTCGGGGCCAGAACCTCGACATCCCGGTGCTCGACCTCAACGCATACCTGTGCGAGGACAACAAATGCCGCGCGGTGCGCAACGGCACGTTGCTCTACCGCGACGACTCCCACCTGACAGCAACCGCGGTCAAGGCGCTGCTGCCGGCTGTCCAGGCGCAAATCCGTGACAAGGGAATCGACCTGAGCGGCCGCTGACGTCGGCGGGGCGACCGCTCGGCCGTCCCGTAGGGTGTCTCTGCCAGACACATGACGGTCAGGAGGCGTCGTTGCCCAGCGGACAGGCGGCGAGGGTGTCGCGTCGCAGCCTGCTCGCATCGATCCCCCTGGCGGCATTCACCATGATGGCCGCGGGCGGATGCCAAAGGTCCGAACCAAGCAAACCAAGCCAACCTCGCCAGTCACGCCAGTTCGGTCTGGCGGCAACCGGTCTTGACGACGCGACGGTGCAGCGGTCACAGGCCGCCGCGCAGCAATTGGGCAAGCACTTGAACTTGCTGACCGTCTACGAGGCATTCGTCTGGGAGAGGTCGCTGCCCACCACGTTTCTGGATGCCGCCGCGGCCGCCGGCGACACCCCGGAGTTGACGTGGGAACCCTGGGATCCCCGCGCCGGCAAGCACCAGGCGGCTTACACGACCGGACAGATCGCAGGTGGTCGATACGACAGCTATGTGCGCACCTGGGCCAAGCAGGCGGCCTCCTATGACAAGCCGTTCCGGCTTCGGTTCGCACACGAAATGAACGGAGACTGGTACCCCTGGGCAGTGGGATCACCGGGCGGCTCGCCTCAGGATTACGTCGCGGCCTACCGCAGAGTCCGGGGCATATTCGACGACGCGGGCGCCAAGCGCGTGGAGTGGGTGTGGTGCCCGAACGTCATCATTAACGGCAATGCCGAGGCGATCTCACGGTGCTATCCGGGCGACAACTTCGTCGACATCGTCGGCGTCGACGGCTACAACTTCGGCGATCGGGCAGGACATCAATGGACCCAGCCGGCTGAGCTTTTCGGCACTGCGTTGGCCCTTGTCGCCCAAATCGCGCCGGGCAAACCGGTGTGGATCAACGAGGTCGGCTGCGGCGACCAAGGCGGCGACAAGTCCCGCTGGATCTCCGATTTCATCAGCTGGCTTGCCGGCACCGACGTCCGCGGACTGATCTGGTTCGAGGTCGACGGCAACCCGGATGCGCCCGACTGGCGGCTCACGAGTTCGGCCGCAACCACCGCTGCGGCCAAGGCCGCACTGGCGTCCTGGTAGCGCGGCTGATCGGGGTCAGCAGTTGCCGACGGCGGGGACGCCGGCGAAGCGATCGGCCATCCACTGGCCCAAGGCCGCACCGGGATCAAGTTTGTGCCCTTGGTCTTGCAAGCGGATCCGCAAAATGGTGTCGCCCAGCGCGCAGGCCCGGCCCATGGCGACCTCAGTCCATTCCGGGGGAACGGTTTGATCCGATCCACCGTAGATTGCCAACAGCGGGATTTTGGTTGGCTGCTGGGGCAGCGCGTAGGAGGCGAGCCGCTGCCTCAGCCGGTCGGCCGCGGCTGGCGACGACGGCTTGGCGTCGGCCGGGACGAACTTGGCAGCCAGGGCGTCCTTGCCTTGGGAGGCCGGCGGTCGGCAGGCGAGCAACGTCGCTTTGTCGTCGCGTAGAACGCCGTGCAGGTAGTCGTTCGGATCGATTGCCTTATCGACCGATGCCAAACCCTCGATCACATTCGGGTACAGGAACATCTGGTCGTTGGTCAACGTCGAGGATTCGGCCCGCTGCACCAGTCCAACCATGTCCGCCGTGGGAACCAGCGCCGCGGCGCCAAGCAGATCGGTGCCCTGCCCGTAAGCCGCAAAATATTCGGCGGCCGCCCAGGCGGTCTCGCCACCCTGCGACGATCCCAATGCCACCCAGCGCGACGACAGCTGCGGCACCACCGTGCGGGCGGCTCGCACCGCGTCGATGAGGTTGAACGCGGCCGACTTTGGCTCCAGGTAAGCATGTGATGTCGCCGCGTCCTGGCTTGACCCGGCGGGATTGCCCAGACCCGCGTAGTCGGTGTATGCCACCGCGTAGCCGAGCTTGAGCTGAATCGCCACCGAAGTGATGTCGCCGAGCAGGCGGGAATCCGCGGTTGGCCCACAATCGGGGGTTACCCCAACGGTTCCATGGGCGTAGCCGATGACAGGCCATCCTCCGGGCGGTGGGTCGCCCGGAGGTGTGAATACCGCGCCGGAGACCACGGCGGGCGAACCAGTGATGCCGGATATCGATCGGTACACCATCGTGTGTGCCGTTGAGCCGGCAGGCAGCTCGTTTAAATCGAACGGCGCATGGTCCGACGAGCTCGCCACGGTGCCACGGGCGGCCAAGTCGCCGGTGGCGATGGTTGGCATCTGTCGGGAGTAGTTCAGTTCGTCCGACCCTGTGTTGGAGGGGGCGGCGGGTTGCGACGCGCTGCACGCGGCAACCACGGCGCACGCGAGCACGCCGCCCAGTCGCCCAACGAACCTCGAGATCATGTGAGTCCCCTTGATCGTTGATCACGAGGATGGCATAGGCAGAAGCCTTCAGAGGCCTTTCCAGCCGCTTGCATTCTGCCGACGCCGGGTGGCTGACCGGGCGGATTGGAAACCCTTTCCTCTCAGGAGTGGAATCTGGCTTCCTAAGGATTACCGAACCGCCAATTGATCGCGACCATTGCTTTCATGACTACGTACTGGGAAGAACCACAATCCATCTCCTACGCAACGGAACTCGCCGAGGTGCTGGGCAGCCCGCCCGCAGCTCACTGCGAGCGCGGCGAACTGACCAGGATCGGTTCAACAATTCAATCCTGACAGGAGGCTCCACATAGCGACGGTTGGCATCTCAATCCGTTGGTGCGGTCTTCATCGGTAGCGACGACGTACTCCGCAAGCAGCCCCCGGCGAGCAGCCGAAGACGGCGCCACCGCGCCGACGAGCATTTGGTTCGGTCGCGCCACCAGCAACCGCAGCGGCGGTGCGGCAGCGAGGTTGCACTTCTCGCGCGTTGACGCCGCCGCCGGCTTCAGCCCACCCCATTAGCCATGCTTCTGAAACCTAGCTAGGTAGTAGCTGTCCGTCGCTCTCGACCTCACCCATCGGTCCCAGGCAACCTCGGAGTCCATCCAATTTTGCATTGCCCTGTGAATATCATCGGGGGGATATGCCCACCTGAACTGGGGCTTCATCGATTCAGGCAGTTGTTGCTATGATCAGCTACTTGCCTTCGCAAGCATCACCACGGAAAGTACCCGCGCCCCTTTGCAGATCGTATAAGTCCACTTAGACTTCTGCTGAAGCTGGCATCCCGTTGCGCCACCGCTGCGGGCTACTGGGGCACACAGTAATGACGCGGAGGGGCGCCATGGTTACCACTGCAAACACTTCTGTACGGCGCGGTTCACAGCACGGCACGCGCGGCGGGGGACGCCACTCGCGGTCGGAGGCGGGCACGACCGGAGCCCGAATCGCGTGGGTGTCGAGCGCGAGGTGTCGCTCCACTGACCCCGACAACCTGTTTGTTAGCGGCGCGGCGCAGAGAAAAGCGGCTGTGATTTGCCGGCACTGTCCGGTCATGGCCGAGTGCGCCGCCGAGGCACTCGACAACCGGATGGAGTTCGGTGTCTGGGGCGGTATGACCGAACGCCAGCGTCGCGCGCTGCTGAAGCAGCACCCTGAGGTGGATTCCTGGGCCGAGTTTTTCGGCGCCCAGCGAGGCCACCGTAACGCCAGCCAACCGGCGTAGCCAGCTTTGCCGGTTCGCGGACCGCGGGCGCACTCCGGTAACCATCGATAGACCGTCGTGGCCGGTTCCTAGGCGTCTTCTAAGCGGGCACACCGCGTGAGACGCAGCCGTCAGCCGTGAACCTCGCGGTGCAATTGTGGAATGTTGTCGCCGGCGTTCCGAAACCTGCGCAGGTGCTCCCGAATCGCGGGGCTCGACATCGCCTCGAAGTCCTTGGGCGGCAACGTCATTTGAAAGACCAGTCCGCGGCCGTCTGCCCCTTCTATCAGGGAGCCGTATCCCGCAACGGGTACTTTCATCACGAGCGTGCAGTAGGTGGCGGAAGTGTCGTCGAAGTTGATGCGATACACACCGAAACCGCTCACGTTCGTGATGAGCGGATTCCATCGGAGCGGATTGAAGCCAGTGGCCACGCAGCGAGCGCCCCGCCATTTACCGGCAGTGTCCAGGAACTGTTGGTTAATGCGCATGTCGCAGTGTTCGTCGGCGAAGTGGTCCACGTCATGGCGGATGCGTTCGGCAATCGAACGTGCCGTCTCTCCGCGCCGTATGTCGACGTTCAACGCCGAGAGGATATTTCCGACGAGCATCGGATCCAGGCCACACCGATTCCGCGTATTCACCGAGATGGCGAGGGTGCGACGATCCACCGCGGGATCGGCGTTCATGAGCGCCTCGGAAACATGCGCGCACACAACGTCGTTCACAGACAATCGCATCCGGTTTTCGTAGGCGTTGCGCATACGGGTGATTTCGTCGTCTCCGAAGTAGAGACTCAGCGTTCGCTGCTTACGCCCATCCTTTGCCAGGTACAGCAGGCTGCGGGCAGTCTCTGCGAGTCCGAGGCAACGCACCCCCGGCTCCCGAGCGCCATCGGCGGGGAGATGCTCGTCGAGGTAGGCAGCGCGGTTTTCGACGATCACCGGCTCAGCAAGTGGCTCGGCGGCGGCGGCGGCGGCCCACGCGTTCATGAAGTGCATCGCCGTCTGCATGTCGCCGATCGCGTGATGCCATGAGAAACCGATCGCGGTCGCATCGTCTGCAAGTTGCGTGACACGTACCTTGCACAGCGGGCCGAATCCCCACCGTGCCGTGGCGCCGTTCACCGGGTCGATGAGCCAGTCGCCGCTGTCCTTCGTCACCGACCGGATCGCCTCATGGAGTGTGCGATCAGAAGACACAGATGTGAAGGGCACGCCTTGCCCCCGGCATCGGATTCGCAAAGCACCGCCGACCAGGGTCATTCGCCCCGCGAAAATCGGAAGATTCGTGAGCGCGTGCGCAAATGCATCGTCGAGTACCCTCGTGTCGAGCTGCCGCTCAAAGAAGAAGACAAGGTGGTTCGCCACGTTCGAGAGAACAACGTCAACGACGTTGCAGCGGATGTCGAGTCGTTGTGCGGGCGATGGTCTGATCAGCTGGGTCGACATAGTGGGCTACGTTCGGCGGGTGACTACTACGCGGCCGCCGCGTTTCGGGGCATAGGTGACTCCCCGGAAATACGACTTCTCGTCGGCGGAGGAGTCGGTGTGGATCTGGAAATTCTGCAGCACAGTCCGCAGCACGATATCGATTTCGTTGATTGCGAAGTCAGCACCCATGCACCGGCGTGCTCCGTTTCCGAACGCCAGCCATCCTGGTGCCGGCTGCTTGGTGTCCCGGAAGCGGTTCGGATCGAATCTTTCGGGATGGGGGAAGATTTCCGGATTCTCGTGCAGATCGGCGAGGCTCACAAATACGTTGTGATTGTGCGGAATCCGCCACGCGCCGAGATCGAAGTGCGGTGCACTGACCCGGCGGCCGGGCAAGTCGATGATGGGCCGTACTCGCAACACCTCCAAGATCGTGGCTCGGCGGAAATCGCTGCCCCCCTCGTCGATTTCTGTGACCAGCTCGGCCAGCACGTCCGGGTGGCGCCGCAATCGTTCGAACGCCCAGCTCAAGGCGGACGTTGTGGTCTCGTGACCGGCACCGATGAGGGTCACCAGTTCGTCGCAGATGTCTTGCCGCGACATCCCGGTTCCGTCGGCAGGCCTGCTGCGCAGTAACAGTGCCAGGACGTCGGTCCGCTCGCCGAGTCCCGGATCGGCCTCGGCTCTTTCGATCAACGTGAATATGACCTGGTCGAATGCCCTGCGGACCTCGTCCATCCTGCTCCACGGACTGTAGCGCTGGGTCCGCAATTTCGGCACCGGCATAAACTTCACCATGGCCGATCCGAATTTCGCGTAGCGTGGGACGATCTCACGTAATTCCTCGAGTTCGGCGCCGTCAGCACCGAAGATGGTCCGCAAGATCACGTTCAATGTGATCCTGTGCATCGGTTCGAGAATCCGGAATTCTTTATTCTCCGGCCAATTCGCGCTTTCACGCAATATCTCGTCAACGATAATCGCCTCGTGATTTCGGAGGTTCCGACCGTGGAAAGCCGGTGCGAGAAGCCGACGGCGATCGTGGTGCCGACTGCCGTCAAGAGCAAATATCGACCCGGGGCCGAAAAAATTGCTCAGATTCGGCTGATAGTTGGTCAGCCGTTCCGTGCTCGCGGTACATACCGACCTCACCAGAGCCGGGTCGGAAACAGCGACGCATTGGCCGAAGAATGGGACGCTGAATTCGAAGATGCGTCCGTGCCGCTTGATCCAATGCCGCATCGCCTCGCGGCGAAATACGGTTAATCCGACGCCCTGCACAAGCTTGGGTAAGCGGACCGGCGGCGGGTTCAACCTGTCCGGCGTCGATGTTTCACACGGATTGGCCACGGCCGGATCGGTCATGCGGTCCCCCAAACTGCGATGTTCATCGGAATCTCCTGCTCGATGACTGCGAGCGAGACGGCTCGCATCACCGAGCCACGTGCCAAGGGAATCGTCGCTCGCGCGCGACGGGACGACCTCGGTAGCGCACTACTGCAATCTCGCCCGGTTTCGGCGCGGCAGTACTTAGTCGCGATCTTGAGACTCAGATGTCAACGGAGCGGGCAGCCACTTCCCACTACAAAGGCCACATAGTTCAGACTTCCTACTGCGAGGACCCGGCTGCTAGCGTTTTGAGTAGGTCGATGCTGGGTGGTCTGACGTCGCCGCAGCGGTCGATGATGGTGCATCGGTTGGAGGGTGTACAAAAATGGTCAAACACAGACCGGCAAGACTGATTGTCGCGGTTTGCGCTGGGGCGTTGACGTGGACCGCGGAGGCCGGGGTCGCGTCCGCAGAACCCGATCTGAGTCCACTCATCAACACGAGCTGCACTTATTCGCAGGCAAAGGCGGCGCTCGCCGCGCTTGCGCCCGATGGTGGCCAGGAGTTTTCCGCTACTCCGACGACTCAGACATGGCTGCATGCATTTCTCGACTCGCCGGTTGAGCAGCGCCGGCAGTTGATCCAGCAGGCGCCTCAGATAAATCAATACACCGCACTTGTGGTGGCGATGGCCAACACTTGCAACAACTATCCAGTGGCCTAGACGCGGCATGAGCCCGGTGTGGCAACGCCTCCGCCGAGTTCTCCCTCGAAACGCGGCTAGAGGCGACTCACGACGAAGGCTGCGGCATCGTTGGTCATCCCGTTCGCGCCATACGTGATGTGCGCGAATCCGGGCTGCCCACCGGGGACACCAGAGCAGATGTCGTCACCGGGAGCGCATAACTCGATGGTCTTGGGCGCATAGAGCGGGCCGATCTTGATAGGGGGCACACCGTAGCCGCTCAGAAACTGGTCCGAAGGCTTTCCGAACAGTGCAACTGCGGCGACGTGGTTAGCAACCTCCGGCGGCATCGGTTTGGGTACATACTGCACGTACTCAGCAGGTACTTCCTTCGGTATGGCAGCTGAGGTGACGAAGCCCGCCAGGGCAGCGCCTTGGGAGTATCCGCCGAGCACGATCCTGGTGTTCGGGCAGTTCGCCGCCATGGACTGGACATGATCTCTCGCGTCGTATATCCCGTTGATCACGGTACTGAGGAACTGTAGGCCTGCTTGCAAGTCGCCGGCGGGAGGGAAATCGCCGCTGGCAGCGTAATCAACCCCGTATACCCCGACCGACCGGTTGCCGGCTTGCGAGCGCAGCGAGTCGACAAATGCCTGTCCTACCCCGCCAACACCGGGTGGCTCGTTGGTACCCCGGGCGAACACCACCTCGACGTCGGGGCATGGCTGAGCGGACGCGGAGGGGGCGGTCGGCCCCAGTAGCGCCGCCCAGGTCACCACCACAGCAGCACTAAGGAAACGAGCGATCTGGCGTGCACTCGCGACATCCAGCAGCCGACGCGTCCACTCACCTCGGATTGGTTTGACGACTTTCATTTCCACCCCACAGCGTCGCGGCATCCCGACCCTTGGCCTGCATTCAATGCTGTCATACCAGGGGACGAGGGGACACCCCCTCCGCAGTCTCGCTGTGAGAACGCAGCGGGCCCGCTCCAATCGACGCGCAGGCAGCGACCGCACACGTCATATTCATCGGGACCGGTAGCCAACCCGACGACATGGACTTAGCTCCGAAGAAACAACGATGAAGCGGATCTCGAAGCGATGAAGATGAAGCGCCTGTCTGACCGAAGCTGCGCGAGGACTACAAGGCCAAGATGGGCGACGCGTACTCACTGAAGAATTTTCACGACGCGTTCATCAAACTCGGGCCACTGCCGCTCCCACTCATTCGCAAGGCGATGCTCGGCGAAGTCGGCAATCCGTTTTAGGGTGCCGCCCGCTTCAGCTGTGCAGCACTACGGGCTGGAGCTGATGGTCGATCGTGGAACCGGCTGCGGCCCCATGTCCTGTTGTTCTTCCGACAATCCAATGCATGCACCGCTGTCGTGTCCGGCGCACGGGACGCCTTCGATCTCCGGGATATCGGGATTGGCTGCGGTCGTGCTGAATCCATCCGGCGAGTTGGGTACCAGGAACGGCACGCACGTCGTGGTGTAGCTGTCCTCTTCCTCACCACCCGTGCATGCGGCGAGCGGCGTCGAATCAACGCTGATGGATGTCGCTACGACGGCCACCGGAGCGCCCAACGCTGCCAGGGCCAGAGCTGCCGCGAGGATGAGTCGTTGAACCGGGATCGGGAACTTCGCCATGGCGAGCATCTTAAGGACGATCCGCCGTGCGGCGCTGACGACAGGCCACCTCCGACGGGACAAAGGTGTCGGAGGTGACCACGTCGGCTATCAGGCCGCAGAAGCTTCGCGGATCCAGTCCTCGAACCGTGTCTCGAACAAGGTCGCGCCCTCACGGCGGTGATCGCCACGGCCTCAGCGACATCGGTCGCGGCCATCGGCTGGATGAACACCGGTGCGACCCGCACGGTGTCGCCGTGGGTGGCCTCGTCGGCGATACCGTTCACGAACTCGAAGAACTGCGTGGCCTGCACGATCGAGTACGGGATCTGTGAATCCGCGACCAGTTCTTCCTGGCTGCCCGCTTCGCGGCGAGCAAGTTCGGCGTCGCCGCCTGGAAGAACTTCTTGGCTCGCCGGTCATGGTGTTCACCCCCGTGTTGGGTGAGGTGGCGATCGCGTCGTGGCCGTGCTCGGTGAGCAGGTGGACCAACTTGGAGCCGATCAGACCCGTTCCGCCGATGACGACAACCTTCATGCTGTCCTGTATGTGAAACCACCGAAACAGCAGACGAAGGAGCCCCACATGACCGACGCAGCATCGCAACCACGCAGCACTGCGCGGCAGAACGCCGTCACCGTCCTTCAAGAGGCCACACCACCATCGATTCCCGACCGTGCCCACGCGATGACCATCGTCATCGACTCGTCGAAGAAGACGAACTGGTCGCGCGCCGCGATCACCGGTCCGCGGGTAGTGACGGAAACCACATTGCGCGCTAGTTTTGATGCGCGAGATGGTGGGTGATCGGAGCAGCGCGGAGTGCGGAGTGGCCCCGCCTGCGTCAGAAATCGTATAAAAGGCGGTGGGGTTCAATTGATCGTTGTCAGCCGTTTGTTCGCTGTTATTGGAGTCGTCGCTTCGGCCTTGTTGAGTCCGCTTCTCACTAGTCCTTCTGCGTCCGCCGCGCCGTGCCCCGACGTTGAGGTGGTGTTTGCGCGCGGCACCTTCGAACCGCCCGGTGTTGGCGAGACCGGACAGGCGTTCGTCGATGCGCTGCGCTCAAAAGCCGGCGGCAAATCGATCGACGTGTACCCGGTGAATTATCCGGCCTCGCTGGATTTCGCGGCCGCGTCCGACGGTGTCATCGACGCGAGCAACAAGGTCCAGTCCGTGGTCGCGAATTGCCCGGACACCAAGGTCGTCCTCAGTGGGTACTCGCAAGGGGCGGCCGTCGCCGGTTACCTCACCGCAGACTCCGTGCCCGTCGGCTACGACCTGCCTCCTGGCATCACCGGGCCGATGCCAGCCGCGATCGCCGACCACGTCGCCGCGGTGGCGCTCTTCGGGAAGCCGTCACAGGGGTTCTTGCAGATGATCGCCAACACCGCGCCGCCGATCACGGTCGGCCACCTCTACACGGGCAAGACAATGGACCTGTGCATACCCGAGGATCCGATCTGCTCGCCGGCCGGCAGCGACAACGGCGCACACACTCTGTACTCGGTCAACGGCATGACGGATCAAGCAGCAACCTTTGTTGCGGGTCATCTCATGTCGCCGTCAAGCGTGGAGGCCGCTACCGCTAGGTAGGGTTGCCGTGCTCATCGCAGGGGGCCCGGACCCCGTGGTCGATGAGAGTGAGCGTCCGGTGCATCTCGGTCGGCTTGATCGTGCCGCCGGTGTCCGCATACGGATGGTCAAGGAAGAAGATGACGAGCAGGCCCGCGGTCACGAGCGCGGTGACGAAGCCGATTGGTATCGCCTGGATGAAGAGCCCTTCGCGGCGATCCGCCTGGGCGACCATGTAGGCGATCGTGAGCGAGGCCCCGAGGCCCAGGACAAACCACAGCGGAATGGGCACGAATGGGGTGGCCTCGGCGAGTCTCTCGCGCCGACCGTCGCGGCGCTGCGCCTGCTCGTCGAACCACTGCGCGTATGCCGATTCCTCCCGCGCACCTTTCGGGTCGGCGTTGGCGAAGTCTCGGTGCACCCGTTCTGTCCATGACTGCACCAGATCGCTGGAGCGTCCCTCTCTCATCGCGGGCCATTCGTCGTCGATCACTGCGCGCGCGTAGCAGACCAGTCCTCCCTGGAGACGGTCGCTTACGGGTGGCTTGAAAACTCCTGCGACGGAGTTGAGCTCGCTGATGGCTACGGCTTCGACACTAGCGCCCTCACGTGCACGCTGATAGCTCTGCAGTGCAAGGAGGATCACGAACGCGAGCACCACCGCGAACATGGTGCCGATCACCGAAAGCGTGCCTGCGCTACGGGGCGAGTCGGCGAACCAGCCGCCGACCGGCGCTCGGCGTCGCACAAGAAGCTTGGCGGCGATCGCAACTGTGACCGCCACGACGAGGATGATTGGGGCGAGCCAGGTCAGCACGGGCAATTACTTTATTAGGCGAACGCTCCATTGCGTGGATTAATCAGAACGCGACGTGCCGACCCACGATGACTCCCGCGGCGTCTTCGATCGGCTTGATGACCGAGGTGAAGTCGGATGTTGGGCCTTCCTCGTTCAGGGTGTGCTCCCATATCGCGGCTACCGCGTCCGCGATGTCGGTCGGCAAGCCGAGCGACTTGGCTTCGTCCAGGTAGAGCCGCACGTCCTTGACCATCAGACCGGTGGCGAACCCGTAGTCGAACGTGCGCGGGAGGACCGCACGCGGGAACTTGTCGCGGCTGGCGTGGGTGCCGCCCGACCCGGCGTTGAGAACATCGATCAGAACCTGGGCATCCAGGCCGGCCTTCACACCCATCACGACGACTTCTGCCGTCGCGGCAAGGGCGGTGGCCGCCATCATGTTGTTGACGAGCTTCATCGTCTGGGCCGCGCCGGCCTTTTCGCTGACGAAGATCGGCCGTCCCAGTGTTTCGAGAATGCCGCACATCGCGTCGAACTCGGGTCGCGGACCTGACACCATCATTGCCAGCGTGCCGTTGCCGGCGCCGTGGACACCGCCGCTGACCGGACAGTCGAGCATCGAGATCTCGCGCTCGGCAAGCTGCTTCGAAATACGTTGCGCCATCGGACTTCCGACCGTGGACAGGTCGACGAAACGCTTCACCTTCGAGCCGGCGATTATCCCGTCGGATCCGGTGGCAACATCGAGGGAGACCTGCGGCGACGGCAGACTCGCCAACACGGTGTCGACGCGGTCGGCGACGTCCCTGGGTGACGACGCTGCGTGTGCACCCGACGCGACGGCCTGGGCCACGGCATCGGCATGGGTGTCATACACGAACAGGCGGTGGCCGACGGCTGCCAGGCGGGCCGCCATGGGAAATCCCATGTGCCCCAGGCCAATGAATCCGATATCCATGGCAACTCCGTTCACTCAGCGGAGGTCGATCAAGCGCCGGCTGAACTCGATGAGGTTCGAGCGCAGGGTTTCATCGTCGATGTCACCGACCAGTGGATGCATGACGGCGCTGCTGATCGCACCCGACAACATCGCCACCTGGATGAGGTTGTCCTCGTCGACATCGTCGAGCAGCACCCGATACAACCGCGCCATAAAGCGTTGGAAGGGTTCGTGTTCGGCGAGCATTCGCACCATGATCGGGTCGAATTGCAGGGTCCGCACCAGCCTGCGGTCGCGCACCGCCATGTCGATCACGCCCACCAGCAGCGCGTCGCGCGCCTGCGGAGCGTCGCTGCGGGCCTCGGCCTCTTCGAGGGCGGGCACCAGCCTGCCGAGTTCGCGCTCGGTCACGGCGATCACGATGTGATCCTTGGTCCGGAACTGGTGATACACCGCCGCTTTCGTGATGCCGACCGCATCGGCGATCATCTGCAGCGACGTACCGCTGATCCCGTGCTCGGCGAAGAGATCCAACGCGGCGTCGAGTACGCGCGTCCGCGGTGCGCTGTGCTGCGTGACCCTGAGCTCGCCGTCGGCCACCGGCTGTTGCGCTGATACCACACACAGAGACTAGACGATCGGCTATTGACTCGAGGCTAGACACGTGGCTAGCCTCTGGCGGGTCATGTCGTGTTGGCGAGTCCGCACATGCGTCCCAGAAGGGGTCAACGCTATGGATGAACACGGGCCGCTGGCGCGAAAGGTCCTGGAGTACCAGGACGTGATGAAGCAGTTGGTGCCAACCATAAAAGCCCGCGAGGACTGGGCTCCGCTGGAATCTCTCGTGGCGGTCGACGAGTTCGAGCGGATCGGCACGCGCCGCGAAGTTCAGGACTGGCGGGAGTACACCGGGCTGTTGACGCACTGGGCCGGCGCCATCGATAGCTTTGAGACCACTGTGCAGCGGGTTTCCGAACTGCCCGGCCTGGTGTACTTCGCGGCCGAAGAGCGACACTACGGTGGCCAAGGAGTCACTGTCGTGAACTCACTTAGCGTCTTCGAATTCGATGCGGACGAGAAGATCCGCCGCCTGAGCGTCTACCTGCAACAGGCCCAGTGACTCGAGAGCGCTATCCCGCGAGTGCTACAGGAAGTGGCGCGACGATCTGGCGACCATGTATCCGGCCGGAAACGACTTCTCGATCACCTGACACTGATTGTTGTGCAGGCACTCCAGCTCCAGGACGACGCCGCCGCCAGGGATAATCCTGCTCTCCAAGACCTTGTAGTGCTGACAACCGCCATCCGCGTCGTAGATGGGGTCGCCGCACCGGACGTTTTCGATCGGAACTCGGTCCCCGCCGTCGGGAGATGAAGACATATCGACGAGGGTAGGCCCCGAGGGTCGACTGGTTGCACAAAAATCGGCGAAAAGCGGTCAATAAGTCCACACTCGAGGGCTGCAGTGTCGAGCGCATACTCGGGTCATGGGCAAGCACAAACTCTTTTGCAGGGCGCGCGCATGAGAATCGGCTTCATCGGTCTCGGCAATATGGGGTCGGCCATGGCCGCAAACCTGATCAAGGCGGGCCACGAGGTCACCGTCTACAACCGGTCGCGGGCCAAGGTCGACGCGCTGGCCGCCGAGGGCGCGCAGCCTGCGGGGTCCGTTGCGGAGACGTGCGAGGGCGATGTCGTCATCACCATGCTCGCCAACGACGAAGCCGTCGAAGGGATGGCATTCGGCGACGGCGGAATCGTGGCCTCGCTCGCGCGCGGCGCCACCCACGTCTCCTCGTCCACTATCAGCGTGGCGCTCTCCGAACGGCTGACCGCGGCCCACGCCGAGGCCGGCCAGCAGTTCGTTGCCGCGCCCGTGTTCGGCCGTCCCGAGGCGGCGCAGGCCGCGAAACTGTTCGTCGTCGCCGCGGGCGTACCCGCGCCGCTTCAAGCGCTGGAGGCGATCTTCGACGCATTCAGCCAGCGAACGTTCGTCGTGTCCGAGGAACCCAAGACCGCCAACCTGGTCAAGCTGAGCGGCAACTTCCTCATCATGTCGGTGATCGAAACGCTCGGCGAAGCGATGGCGCTGGTCGGCAAGGCCGGGGTCGACAAGCATCAGTACCTCGACATCCTCACCTCGACGCTCTTCGGCGCATCGATCTACAAGACGTACGGCGAGCTGATCGCCGGCGAACAGTTCGAGCCGGCCGGATTCGCTGCGTCACTCGGCCAGAAGGACGTCCGACTGGTGCTGAGCGCCGCCGAGAATCTGCAGGTGCCGATGCCGGTGGCCAGCCTGCTGCGCGATCGCTTTCTCGCCCTGCTGGCGCGGGGAGGCGCGGATCTGGACTGGTCGGCGGTCGGCGCATTGGCCGCCTGGGAGGCAGGCGCCTCCAGCCCCACCGGACGCTAGTTGGGCATCACGCCGCGCAGCCCGTCGGCGCCGAAGACGGGCTCGAGCATCGCCGTGTAGTCGGGCCCGCGGCGCAGCATCAGGCCGCCGTCGACGTTGATCACCTGGCCGGTGACGTAGCTGGAGGCATCGCTCAGCAGGAACACCGCGGCATACGCGATGTCCTCCACTTCACCGGGCCGCGGCAGTGGTGTGCAGGACGCGTAGTCGGCGCTCAGTTCCGGTGAATCGAGAACGGGGGCAACGAGTTCGGTTCGGATCAGGCCCGGACGGATGCAATTCACGCGCACCCATGAGGCGCCAAGCTCGTCGGCCGCCAGCTGCATGAGGTGATCGATGCCGGACTTGGAGACTCCATACGCACCGAACCAGCGGTGCGTGTTGCTCGCCGCGATCGACGAAATTCCGATGAACGATCCGCCGCCGCCTCGAACCATCTCGCGCGCCGAGTGTTTCAGCACGTACATCGTGCCGTTGATGTTCAGGTCGACGGTGCGCCGCCACAGCTCGGAGTCGATCTGCGTGACGGGGCCGATGGTCTCGGAGCCGCCGGCACAGTGGACTACTCCATGCAACTGGCCGGTCCACCCGGTGGCAACCTCGACCACCCGGCTCACCTCGTCTTCGTTGGTGACGTCGGCCGGCTCGTAGAGCACCGAACCGGTGTCCGTCGCGCGGCCCTTGATCTCCTCGGCCGCGGCAGCCAGCCTGTCGGCGTTGCGGCCGACGATCATCACGTTGGCGCCGGCCGCGACGGCCGCCGTGGCGACCCCCTTGCCGATTCCGCTGCCACCGCCGGTCACCAGGACCGTCTTCTCCGCCAGCGTGAGCTGCACCTTTACCCCTTACGGAAACGGAAACAGGTTCTCGTTATGGAACCATGCACGTCAAGGAGTGTCGCGCCGTGCCTGCTTGGGCGCGCCGAGAGTGCGCCAGTCCGGAACGTCGGGCGGCAGGCCGACGGGATACCTGTTCTCGTTGGCCGCCGCCCAGTGCGCGTGGCCGAGCTCGTGAATGTGGAACGCGTGGCGCAGCGCCTCGGTGAAGCCCATGGCGTCGGCTGCCGCGTTGACCGAATCCTTGACCAGAAGGGCGGCCATCGTCGGCCGCTCCGCGATGCGCCGGGCGAATTCCAGTGTCTTGTCTTCCAACTCGGCGCGGGGAAAGACCTTCGACACCATGCCAAGCCGGTAGGCCTCGTCGGCATCGATCGAATCGCCGGTCAGCAGAAGCTCTTTGGCCTTTCGCGCGCCGAACTCCCATGGATGGGCGTAGTACTCGACGCCCGGCATACCCATGCGGACTGCTACGACGTCACTGAATTTCGCATCGTCTGCGGCGACGATGAGGTCGCACGCCCAAATCAGCATCAACCCCGCCGAGATGGCGTTCCCCTGCACCTGCGCGATGGTGATCTTGCGCAAATCCCGCCACCTGCGGGTGTTCTCGAAGAAAAAATGCCATTCCTGCAGATACGTTCTCTCCGCAATGCCGGTCATGTTGGAGCCATGCGAGCGAAAAGTGGGGTGCTGCGTTGGCCCGGGCTTGCGCTCGAGCAGCGCCGCCTCCGAACCCAAGTCGTGCCCAGCAGAGAAATTCTTGCCTCGCCCGGCCAGAATCACCACCCGCACGTTGTCGTCAGCCTCGGCTCGACCGAAGGCCTCATCCAACTGCACGAGGAGCGTGCGTGATTGCGCATTCTGCGCTTCCGGCCGGTTGAGCCAGATACGAGCGATGCGCCCGTCATCGAGGGTCTCGTAGGTCACCTGTTCGGCCGGCTCCTGCGGAACCGATTCGGCGTTGGTCAGGTCCGGGCTAGCCACCGTGCACACCTCTTTACGTCCGATGCTTCAGATGTAATGCACACTACGTCTACGACCGCAACGTCATGCCGCCGGGATCGGCCCGCATCCCACCAAAGCCGTCCAGCCGCAGCACAGCAATCTGACAGGCAGCTCACAGAGATGCTACGGCAGGCCCCATGTGAGACCGATCAACCAGTGCATTCGATTCGCTGAGAGTACGCTTGCGCTAGCAGATGCCAACTCCTGCCACAACTTCGGGGGAGGCATAGGCAAGGGAATACGCGGATGGCAGCCAGGTCGCTGGCAGCGTCCATCACTTCCCGGACGATACGGCCAGCAAACTACAGAAAGCGTGACGATGGCGACCTTCCAGCTTCCAACTCGACGACTGATCCTTGCGGGGGGATTCGCTGTCGCGATCGCTGCGGCACCGGCGGTCGCAGTGTTCGCCGTTCCGACGACCGGCGCCTCGACGCCTGCGATCACGGCGTGCTCTGGTGGCGAGACCGAAGATCAGTTCACCAACATCTGCGTGCCCGACATCGTGCCGAATTCACCGGAGTTCACAAGCACGTCCCCCGTCGGCGGCCTCCCGGAGATCGGTGGAATCCCTTGCACCGGAGCCAATTCCGGCCAGTGCATCGGCCTGGGCGAGGAGCAACAGGCCGAAGGCCCCATCGCAGTGCCGCATTCAGAGGTGAGCTCAAGCCCGTAGAGGCGACAGCGAATTAACCGGCTGAGGCCCCTATCGGCCCCTCGGCTGAGGCATCATTTGAGCCGGGCACGGTGTTCGTGTCCGGCTCTTCTGCACTTGTGTCGCCAATTGTGGGCTTGGCCTGCGCAAATCGGCAGATGATCTTGACAGCAATCTTTGCGAATGCATGCAGATTCCGTCCAGCTTTCATACAATTCATTCGACGTAACTTGTCAGCGAATCTACAGAAAGCGTGACGATGGCAATCATGAAGTTCTCCCCACGGCTGATCATCGCCGGTGGATTCGCCGTCGCGGTGGCGGCGGCGCCGGCGATCGCCTTCGTCGCGACACCCACGCCGGTGGCCACGCCGCTGGCCCAGTGCCCCGCCGGTGAGGAAGAAGACCTGTACATCGGTACCTGCGTTCCGCATATGGTGCCGAACTCCGGCGAGCCCTACCAGGCTATCGGCGGTAACCCCAGCCTGCCTGCGGTTGGTATCCCCGGCGGTGGTGGCGGCATTCCGTGCACCGGCCACAACTCCGGCCAATGCATCGGCCTGGCCGAGGAGGACGCTTCTGAGGGGCCGGCGGCGGTGCCGAGGTCGACAGTTGGCAGCAGCCCGACGGTGACCGGCTTCGAGGACAACGCCGGCTGAACCGGGCGCCGAGCCTGAGGAGCGCCAAGTCGCATATATGGTGGTGTCATGGCTGCTAAACCTGATCCCGCCGACATCGGCGATGTCGAGCCGCTAGCCGACAGCACTGCCCGCCAGGCCCGGCGGGTCGTCGCCGCTTACGCGACCGACGCGGACGAATGCCGGATTTTCCTGTCGATGCTCGGCATTGGACCGGCGAAACTCGAGGCGTAGGTGAGTCCGGGGGGCAATCAGAAAGTCGGCTCCGGCAACTCTGACTTCGTCGTCGTGGCCAACCGGCTGCCGATCGACATGGAGCGGCTGCCCGACGGCACAACTCAATGGAAACGGAGCCCCGGCGGCCTGGTGACCGCCCTCGAGCCGTTACTGCGCCGCCGCAAAGGCGCGTGGATCGGCTGGCCGGGCGTTCCGGACAGCGACGAAGAGCCCATCGTCGAGGACGATCTGCACCTCTATCCCGTGCGCCTGTCCGCCGAGGATGTCGCGATGTACTACGAGGGGTTCTCGAACGCCACACTGTGGCCGCTCTACCACGACGTCATCGTCAAACCGATCTATCACCGCGAGTGGTGGGACAGCTACGTCGAGGTGAACCGACGCTTCGCCGAGGCCACCTCTCGGGCGGCCGCGCACGGCGCGACAGTGTGGGTGCAGGACTATCAGCTGCAGCTGGTGCCGAAGATGCTGCGGATGCTGCGCCCCGATCTCGTCATCGGATTCTTTCTTCACATCCCGTTTCCGCCGGTGGAGCTTTTCATGCAGATGCCGTGGCGGACCGAGATCATCGAGGGCCTGCTGGGCGCCGACCTGGTCGGCTTCCACCTGCCCGGCGGCGCACAGAACTTCTTGTACCTGTCACGACGTCTGGTGGGCGCCAACACATCACGCGCTTCGGTCGGTGTCCGATCCCGATTCGGCGAGGTCCAGATCGGCTTCCGCACAGTCAAGGTGGGTGCTTTCCCCATCTCCATCGACTCAGGGGCACTTGACGGTAAGGCCCGTGACAGGAGCGTTCGCCAACGCGCGCGCGAGATCCGCAGTGAGCTCGGCAATCCACGCAAGGTCCTGCTCGGCGTCGACCGGCTCGACTACACCAAGGGTATAGACGTTCGGCTGCAGGCATTTTCGGAGCTGCTCGCCGAAGGACGTGTCAAGCACGACGACACCGTACTCATACAGCTGGCCACGCCGAGCCGGGAGCGCGTCGAAAGCTACAAGGAGATGCGCGAAGACATCGAGCGGCAGGTCGGCCACATCAACGGCGAATACGGTGAGGTCGGCCAGCCGATCGTGCACTATATCCACCGGCCCGTCCCCCGCGAGGAACTGATCGCGTTCTACGTGGCGGCCGACGTGATGCTGGTGACGCCGCTGCGCGATGGCATGAACCTGGTGGCCAAGGAGTACGTCGCCTGCCGCAGCGATCTCGGCGGCGCCCTGGTTCTCAGCGAATTCACTGGCGCCGCAGCCGAACTGCGTCAGGCCTACCTGACCAACCCTCACCATCTGGAGGGCGTCAAGGACGCCATCGAGGAAGCGCTCAACCAGACTCCCGAAGAAGGCAGGCGCAGGATGCGCGCTCTGCGCAGGCAGGTGCTCGCCCACGACGTCGACCGCTGGGCGCGGTCATTCCTCGACGCGCTGGCCGGGACGAGCGCTGCCGAAGAGGCTAGATCGGGGTGATGTAGTTGATCAGCCACTTTCCGTCGACCTTGACGTAATCCACCTTCAATCGGCTGCCGTCATACACCGGCTGCTTGGACTTGTCGGTCACCGTGCGATTCAAGTACACCATGACCGAACCCGAATTGCGTTGCGCGTTCAGCACTCCACGCCGACCTCATTGGCCTGGCGGACCAGCTGTCGATCTCGCGCCTGCGGGATGATGTCCTTGGACGCCCGGTCCTGGAACTCTTGCCGGTAACTCGGCGTCAGCAGCGGATAGATGTCGTTGAGGCTTCGTTCCACGGTCTGGTAGTCGTGTCCGAACACCTTCGGAATCTGCTGCTTCGCCAATGGCACGAGGTCTGCGCGCGTAGCTTGCTCACCCTGATTTTCCACGCGATTCCAGTAGAACCAGCCGCCGACGCCGGCCAGGACGACAAACCCGAATGCCAGCAGTATGGACAACGCGCCCACCAGCTTGGCCGCCCTGGCCGTCATCAGTTGCCCCCGTTGGGATATTTGAGGTCGTAGAACGACATATGGCCGTTGTCGTCCTCAGCCACGGTGACCCGCAGCCGATAGGGCTTGGACGGCGCATTGTTTCCGTCGAGGTCGGTGACCGTCACCCGCAACGCCACCAACACGTCGGCCTCTTCGCGAGGTCGTCGACCTTCTCGAGTGCGGCACCGTTGATCACCGCCTCAGCGCTGGCATTGGTGTCTCGGAAGAGCAGCTTGAGGTTCTCGGCGTTCTGGCCCTGGCTCATCATGTCGCGCAGGGGCCCGCTGGTGCTGTTGACGAACCGGTCGACGCTGGCGTCGATGGAGTCCTGCGTGTAGCTGAACATGTTGACCACGAACTGCGATGCGGTGTCGACGTAGAGCCGGTCTTGGGCCGCATCGGCGTTCTCGTCTTGTTGCTGTTTGGCCATCAGGGCGACGGCACCGCCCAGGACCAGCACCGCTACGACGACCGCTATCAGCGACACCGCGGCGACGAGTGTCAAAGGACCGTAAATTGAGACAAAAATGCATCTTTCGTGAGGTCACGCCGGGTGTGACGCAGGTCATTCTAGAACGTGTTCTAGCTGTGAATCGCCTTTATCCGGTACGAGTTCTTATCCCTGGCTCATGAGTTCGGTCGCTGAGAATCCCCGCTCCGGATCACGGTCGGCAAAATAATCCCGAAGCGTCGAGCTCAGCTCGGCTGGCGCCCACGCGTCGGCGCCGGCGGAGAATTTCTGCTCGGCGGTGGGCGCCGCCACCAGCGTCACCGTCGGGCCGTAGACGATAAACAGCTGTCCGTTGACGCCGTCCGACGCCGGCGACGCGAGAAAGCGCACAAGTGAGACGACGTGCTCCGGCGAAAGACTGTCGATCTCGCCCTCGGTGAGCTCCGGCGCGTCGCCGAACACCTCTGCGGTCATCGCGGTGCGGGCCCGCGGGGCGATCGCGTTCGCGCGCACCCCGTAACGCTCCAGCGCCCGCGCGGCGGTCAGCGTCAGCGCGGTGATGCCTGCCTTCGCCGCGCCGTAGTTGGCCTGCCCGACCGGACCGGCCAGCCCGGCCTCCGACGATGTGTTGATGATGCGTCCGTAGACCGACCCATCGCCTTCCTTGGCCTTGGCCCGCCAGTATGTGGCGGCGTTGCGGGTGAGCAGGAAGTGGCCACGCAGGTGGACGGCGATGACAGCGTCCCAGTCCTCGTCGGACATGTTGAACAGCATCCGGTCCCGGGTGATGCCTGCGTTGTTGACGACGATGTCCAGACCGCCGAGTCCGTTGGCGGTGGCGACCATCTCGTCGGCAGTGCTGCGCTGGCTGACATCACCTTCGACGGCTACGGCCTTCGAGCCTGCCGCGACGATTTCGTCGATGACGTCGGATTTGTCCAGGGCGGCGGCCATGTCGTTGACGACGATCGTGGCGCCCGAGCGGGCCAGCCCGATCGCCTCCGCCCTTCCGAGGCCCGCCGCCGCGCCGGTCACCACCGCGACCCTGCCCGACAGATCGGTCATGTCGTTCTGTTGCGCGCTCACTTATGAATACCTCTAGTCCTTGCGTAGCAGCGCGGCTCGCGGGCATTCGGCGATCGACTGCTCGGCCAGCTCCTCTTGGTCGGCAGCCACCGGATCCTGCTTAACCACGGCGTAGTCCTCGTCGTCGAGATCGAATAGGTCAGGCGCGATTCCCACGCACACGGCGTTACCTTCACACCGGTCGCGGTCGACTTCCACACGCATCACAACCTCCTTGAGCCTGGGCGGCTGGCCATGTCGTCAGAATACGAGCACACTCGCTGGACCCCAAGACTAGAACGTGTTACAACCGGGAGTGAAACCAGGGTGAGACTTTTGTGCTCCTAGCAGCCCGAAGTGAAGGATGAGGCCATGCGGATCGGCTATACCCCCGAGCAGGAGGAGTTGCGCCGCGAACTGCGTGCCTACTTCACCAAGCTCATGACCCCCGAACGCGCCGAGGCGCTGGCTGCAGGTGACGGCGGCGAGATGGGGCGCGGCAACGTGTACCGCGAGACCGTCGCACAGATGGGCAAGGACGGCTGGCTGACACTGTCCTGGCCGAAGGAGTTCGGTGGCCAGGCCCGAACGCACATGGATGGCCTGATCTTCAACGACGAGGCCGCGATCGCCAACGTCCCGGTGCCGTTCCTGACCATCAACAGCGTGGCGCCGACGATCATGTCATTCGGCACCGACGAGCAGAAAAAGTTCTTCCTGCCCAAGATCGCTGCGGGTGAACTCCACTTCTCGATCGGCTACTCCGAGCCCGGCGCAGGCACCGACCTCGCAGCGCTACGCACCACCGCCGTCCGCGACGGCGACGACTACGTGATCAACGGTCAGAAGATGTGGACCAGCCTGATCGCCTATGCCGACTACGTGTGGCTGGCAGTCCGCACCAACCCGGAGGCCAAGAAGCACCGTGGCATCTCGATGCTCATCGTGCCGACCACAGCGGACGGCTTCTCCTGGACGCCGGTGCACACCATGGCCGGTGTCGACACCAGCGCCACCTACTACCAAGATGTCCGCGTGCCGGCCACCAGCCTGGTCGGCGAGGAGAACGCGGGCTGGAAGCTGGTGACCAACCAGCTCAACCACGAGCGCGTTGCCCTCGTCTCAGCGCAGCCGATCTTCCTGGCGCTCAACGGTGTTCGGGAATGGGCGCAGAACACCAAGAATGCGCACGGCAATCGGCTGATCGACTCCGAATGGGTACAGCTCAACCTCGCTCGGGTGCACGCCAAGGCCGAGGTGCTCAAGCTGATCAACTGGGAGCTGGCCTCCACCGAGGACGCCGCACCGTCGCCCGCCGACGCTTCGGCAGCCAAGGTATTCGGCACCGAGTTGGCCACCGAGGCCTACCGGCTGCTGATGGAGGTGCTCGGCACGGCCGCGACGCTGCGGACCGACACGCCCGGCGCGCTGCTGCGCGGCCGGATCGAGCGCATGCACCGCTCGTGCCTGATCCTGACGTTCGGCGGCGGAACGAACGAGATCCAGCGCGACATCATCGGCATGGTCGCGCTCGGCCTGCCCCGAGTGAACCGGTAAGGACGTTCGACATGGATTTCACGACTACCGAAGCGGCCGACGACCTCGGCGGCCTGGTGCGCACCATCACCGAATCGGTGTGCACGCCCGAGCACCATCGTGGCCTGGACGGGCTGGAGGAACGCTTCGACAACGATTTGTGGGCCAAGCTCAAGGAGGCCGACATCCTGTCCACTACCGCGCCGGAGTCGTTGGGCGGCGGCGGTTTCGGGGTGCTGGAACAGGTCGCTGTGCAAGTCGCACTCGGCAGGCAGATGGCCGCGGTGCCCTATCTGGAGTCGGCAGTGCTCGCCGCGGGTGCCCTCGCGAAATTCGGTTCGGAGGCGCTGCAGCAAGCGTGGGCCGTTCCCGCGGTCAACGGCGAGAAGATCGTCGCCGTGGCGCTCGACGGCGACATGGGTGAAGGACCCATCCAGGCGACGACGAGCGGCTCCGGCTTCCGGTTGACCGGGACCCGGACGCAGGTCTTCTACGGGCCCGTCGCCGACGCGTTCCTCGTGCCCGCCGAAACCGACTCGGGCACCAGGGTTTTCGTGGTGGCCAAGGATGACCGCGGTGTTTCGGTCAGCTCGCTGGACACGACCGGTCACGGCAGCGTCGGCCATCTCGAGTGCCACGGGGTCGAACTCGGGTCCGACAGGGTGGTCGGCACTGAAGACGTCGTGTCGTGGCTGACCACACACGCCACGCTGGGCCGCAGCGCTTTTCAGCTCGGAGTGCTGGAGCGCGCGCTGGAGCTCACCGCGGAGTACGCCCGCGAACGCGAGCAGTTCGACCGCCCGATCGGCAGCTTCCAGGCGGTCTCGTCGCGGCTGGCGGACGGATACATCGACATCAAGGGGCTGCGGCTGACCGTGACACAGGCCGCTTGGCGACTGTCGGAGGATTTGCCTGCCGAGGTGGACGTGAACACGGCGGCGTTCTGGGCGGCCGACGCGGGACATCGCGTCGCGCACACCACTGTGCATGTGCACGGTGGTGTCGGCATCGACACCGATCACCCCGTCCACCGCTACTTCCTGGTGGCCAAGCAGACGGAGTTCGCGGTCGGCGGGGCCACCGGCCAGCTCCTGCGCATCGGCCGGGAATTGGCCGATACACCGGCTTGAACCGCGGACGTGAGGAGCAATGAAACGGCGGCGACCGGGACCGAGCTTCCCACCGTAACCTCGCTGATCACACCGCTCGTCGACGTCGACGACCGCGGCGTCTACTTCGCCGATGAGCCGCTTGGGCGAAGAGAAGATGCCCAGGAGTCGTTTACGTCGTGGCATGACCACATCGAGCAGGGCGCTGAGGTAGCCGCGGCCCTGCACGCTCGGCTAGATCCTACGAAGCCGCCGCATGTCGGCGTGCTGTTGCAGAACACGCCGTTCTTCTCGTCGCTCCTCGTCGCCGCTGCGCTGACCGGGCTCGTTCCGGTTGGGCTCAATCCGATTCGCCGAGGCGCGGCGTTGGAGCGCGACATCCGGCACGCAGATTGTCAAGTGGTGCTGGCCGATTCGGCCTCGGCCGCGGTCGTGGGCGACATCGACCACATCGATGTCGATTCGCCGGACTGGGCGGACGAGGTCGCCGCACATCGCGGGACGCCGGTGACGACGCATGCGGCCCGGCCCGACGATACGTTCATGTTGATCTACACGTCGGGTACCAGTGGCGACCCCAAGGCGGTGATCTGCAGCCACGGCAAGGTCGCGATCGCCGGCGTGACGATGACCGACCGTTTCGGGCTCGGACCCGACGACATCTGCTATGTGTCAATGCCGTTGTTCCACTCGAACGCCGTGCTGGTGGGGTGGGCGGTGTCATTGGCTTGCCGGGGATCGATGGTGTTGCGGCGCAAGTTCTCTGCTTCGCAGTTCCTGCCCGACGTCCGGCGCTACGGTGCGACGTATGCCAACTACGTGGGCAAGCCGCTGTCGTACGTGCTGGCCACACCGGAGCGTCCCGACGATGCCGACAACCCACTGAAGGCCGTATACGGGAACGAGGGCGCGCCCGGCGACGTCGAACGCTTCGCCCGCAGGTTCGGCACCATCGTCGTCGACGGATTCGGTTCCACCGAAGGCGGAGTGGCGATCGGACGCACACCGGATACCCCGCCGGGAGCGTTGGGTCCGCTGCCCTCTGGGACTGAGATCATCGACGTGGAATCTGGCGAGCCATGCCCGCCGGGGGTCACGGGTGAGATCGTGAATACCGAAGGCCCGGGTCGGTTCGAAGGTTACTACAACGATCCCGAGGCCGACGCCGAACGGATGGCGGGCGGCGTCTACCACAGCGGCGACCTCGCATACCGCGACGAGAACGGTTACGCGTACTTCGCGGGGCGGCTGGGCGACTGGATGCGCGTCGACGGGGAAAACCTCGGCTCTGCGCCGATCGAGCGGGTGCTACTGCGTCACCCTCAGGTGATCGAAGTCGCCGTCTACGGGATACCGGCCCGCGATGTCGGGGATCAAGTGATGGCGGCGCTGGTGCTGGCGGACGGCGCCGCGTTCGATGTCGACGCTTTCCGCGAATTCCTGACCGAGCAACCGGACTTGGGGCCCAAGCAGTGGCCGGCGTTCGTCCGGATCGGCACCGAACTGCCGCGGACCGAGTCATTCAAGGTGATCAAGCGCAGGCTGGCTGCGGAGGGCACCGACTGCGCCGACACAGTGTGGCCCATCCGCCGGTAACCTCGCGGGGGCGGGGTACCGCGAATTCCTGCCGCCACCGCGGCTGCGCGAGCTCGTCGAATGCGCGTGGGTGGTGGACGGACCGCCAGAGCCAGTCCGCGTGCCCCCGGACGGCTGCATGGATCTCATCAGGATATCTGGCCGCGTCGTCGTCGCCGGGCCGGACACCACTGCGTTCGTCAACCGGCGCGGTCGAGAAGCGTTCGCGGGATTGCGATTTCGGTCAGGGGTGCTCCCCCGGCTGCTGGGCATTCCCGCCGCCGGGCTGAAGAACAGCCGTGTTCTGCTGTCCGACCTTGGATTCGCACGAACGCAGGGCCGTTCGTTGGTCGACCTGGCCACCGCACTGGCATCCGCCGACCCCGCGAATGAGACGGCGCCCTGGTCGCTTCACCAGCTGCACCACATCACCCACAGCCTTGAAACGGGTGCCGTCGTGGCCGATGTGGCGCGCGAGGTCGGATGGTCGAGCCGCACGCTGCAGCGCCAGTGCACCGCCGTGTTCGGCTACGGCCTGCGACGCTGCGGCGCATCTTGCGGTTCCGGCGCGCGGTCCGGCTGTTGGACGACGGAGCGCCGCCGGCAAGCGTGGCCGCGGCGGCCGGCTACGCCGACCAACCGCACCTGCACCGCGAGGTCCGTGACCTCGCCGGAACAACGCTCGCGACGCTGCGTCAGGACAACGGGCAGAAGAGGTCGACCGACGTGCCATCGGGATCGGTGACGGTTGCGTAGCGCTGACCCCACGGCGCGTCGAACGGTTTCAGCGCGCCCGGATGCCCTGCTGCGGTGAGCCGCTCGAACAGAGCGTCGACCTCCTTCGGCTCGCTCAGCCGGAACGCCAGCGCGACCCGGCCCGGCTGTGTCGGCGGTTTCCAGCCGGGGTGCATGCCGGCGATGATCTCTTCCTCGTCGAAGGCCAGCTTGTTGCCGCCCGTCAGCGGCTCAGTTTGAAGACACGCTCGGCATTGCCGTGCAGATAGGCGGCCTTGGCTTCGTCGGAAAGACCCAGATCGTCGAGTCCGTTCAGGGCGTGCCGGTGTCCGATCATCGGATAGTTGGTGCCGAACAACACTTTGCGTTGTCCGGTGCCGGTGCGCATGAACCGGACCAACTCCTCTGGTAGCCGCTTCGTCGTGTACGCGGAGGTGTCGATGTAGACATTCGGATGCTTGCGTGCAACGGCCACCATCTCCTCTGTCCACGGATATCCGACGTGTCCGCAGACGATCACGAGTTCGGGAAAGTCCAGAGCCACTTCGTCGATGTACGGGATCGGCCTGCCGGTTTCCGAACGCCGCATCGGCCCGGTGTGGCCGACCTGGGTGCAGAACGGCACACCCAACTCGACACACTCGGCGAACAGCGGATAGTAGCGACGGTCGGTCGGGGGCAGGCCCCACAGCCACGGCACCACCCGCAGCCCGACGAATCCGTCGGCGCGGACCCGGCTGCGGAGCTCACGAATCGCCGCAACTGGGTTGTCGAGGTCCACGGTCGCCAGCCCGGCGAACCTGTTGGGATACTTGCCAACCCATGCGGCGACCTCGTCATTGGAGATTAGGTCGAGGCCGCCCGGACCACGCCAGGCCGAGAGCAGTCCGATGTCCACGCCGGCGTCGTCCATCGACTTCAGCGTCGCCTCGATAGGAACCTCTACGTCATTTTCCGGCATGGCGCCGCCGGTCCACCGCCGCAGCGAAGCCAGCATGTCGTGACCGAGAAACCGAAGGGTGGGGTGCTGCATCCAAACATCGACAGTCATACGAGCCGACCTAGCAGCTCGGCGAGCGCCTTCGGCCGTGAGAAGAACGGCGAGTGGCTGCCCGGCATTTCGATCACCTCGGTATTCAACCAGTCGCGTGCAATCCGCCGCGACCAGTCGGGGTTCACGATCCGGTCCTCGGCGCACACCACGTACGTCGTGTCGACGGCAGGCAGAGCGGTCAGCGAACACGGCACTTGATAGGCGCTTACCGCCTGCGGGCGGAGTCTTTTGAAAGCGCCCGACGACGTGGGTTCGTCGCAATCGCCGAAAAGGTGGAAGTGGGCCAGTTCCTTGTCAACCCAGGAAAAGCGGCCCTCGGAATCCTTATCGCCGAGGCCCTCTGTGTAGTCGGGGTTGAGCATCTGCACCTCCGCGGCCATCTGCTGCACGAAGGGCTTTCCGGGAATCGGAGGCATCGCGCAGAGATAGACAAGTCGTCGCATCGGCCGAAGTAACTCTCCGCGAGTCAGCCTTCCCGGATGTCGTCGAGCTTGCGCGTCGCTTCCTCGAAACCGGCGACCAACTCGGCGATGATGTCGGCGACCGGTCGGATCTCGTTCATTCGCCCGACGATCTGGCCGACAGGCATGGCCACCGCGGACGGATCGGTCGACTCGTTCATCCGCTGATGCGCCTCACTGACCAAGATGTTCTGCAGCGGCATCGGCAGCGGTTCGGGGGCATCCGGTGCATCCCAGGCATCCGTCCACCGGGTCTTCAATAGCCGCGCGGGCTTGCCGGTGTAGATACGCCGACGCACGGTGTCGGCCGACGTCGCACCCAGAATCGCTTCCTGGATCACCGACACACCGGACTCCCGCCGCACCCCGAGGTCGTATTCGACCGAGGTGAGAAACGCCGAACCCATCCACACCCCCGACGCGCCGAGCGCGAGCGCCGCAGCGACCTGGCGTCCGGTGCCGATCCCACCCGCCGCGAGCACGGGAGCCCGACCATCAAGCGCGTCAACGACTTCCGGCCACAGCACCATCGACCCGATCTCGCCGGTATGCCCGCCCGCCTCGTGGCCCTGGGCCACGACGATGTCGACGCCGTTGTCGACATGGCGCTGGGCGTGCTTGGCGCTGCCCGCCAGCGCGGCGACCGGGACACCGGCGTCGTGGGCTTGGTCGATGACGTCCTTCGGAGGGGATCCGAGCGCGTTGGCGATCAGCTTGATCGGATGCTTGAGCGCCACCTCGACATGTGACCGGGCCACCGAATGCAGCCAGCCGAGCACGCCCGCGGAGCGCTCCCCGTCGTCGGGCAGCGGTGGAACCCCAAGATCGGCAAGCGTCTTCGCCACGAAATCGCGGTGGCTCTGCGGAATCAGCTTGTCGATGTCGCTGGCGCTGCCCTCGGTGGGCACCTTCGCCGGCATGACGATGTCGACGCCGTACGGCTTGCCGTCGGTGTTCTCGTCCATCCAGTTCAGCACGGTCTCGAGGTCGTCGGGATCGTTGAACCGAACGCAGCCCAGCACACCGAGACCGCCCGCCTTGCTGACCGCGGCTGCCACCTTCTCCGACGGGGTGAAGACGAAGATCGGGTACGTGATGCCGAAGCGGTCACACAGTTCGGTGTGCATCAGGTCGGTGTTCCCACATGGTTGGCGTGCGCGTCGTCGGCCGGGCGCTCCTCGGTCGTGTCCTTGGCCCACCGGTAGTCGGGCTTGCCTGCGGGTGTCCGGTGAATCTCGTCGACCCACCAAACCTTGCGCGGCACTTTGTAACCGGCGATCTCGTGGCGCACGAATGCGTCGAGTTCAGCCAGCGACGGGTCCGTCCCAGGGCGGCGGTGCACGACGGCGGCAACGCAGTTTCCATATCGCTCGTCGGGGACGCCGACGACCAACGCGTCGAACACGTCAGGGTGGCCCTTGAGCGCAGCCTCCACCTCCTCGGGGTAGATCTTCTCGCCGCCGCTGTTGATGGACTGGGAGCCGCGGCCCAGCATCGTCACCGTGCCGTCTGCCTCGACCTCGGCGTAATCGCCCGGAATCGCGTAGCGCACACCGTTGAACGTCTTGAACGTCTCCGCGGTTTTCTTTTCGTCCTTGTAGTAGCCGACCGGGATGTTCCCTTTCTTCGCAATGAGTCCGCGAACTCCCGAGCCAGGCTTGACCTCGTTGCCGTCCTCATCGAGAACGACGGTGCGGTGGTCGATCGCGACGCGCGGGCCGCCGGTGTGCGACTCGCCTTTGGCGACGATGCTGGTGCCGCCGAAGCCCGTCTCGGAGGACCCGATCGAGTCGGTGATCACCCGGTTGGGCAGGAGTTCCAGGAACTTCTCCTTGATGCTTGTCGAGAACAACGCGGCCGTGCTCGCCAGCAGGAACAGACTCGACAGGTCGGGCTCATGGCCGGCGTCATGCAACTTGGTCAACGCGTCGAGCAGCGGGCGGGCCATCGCGTCGCCGGTGAAGAACAGCAGGTTCACCTTGTGCTTCTCGATCATCTGCCAGACTTCGTCGGCGTCGAATTCCGGTGCCAGCACGGTTGTTTGGCCCGAGAACACCGACATCCAGGTAGCCGACTGCGTCGCACCGTGGATCATCGGCGGGATCGGGTAGCGGATCATCGGTGGGTTCTCTGCGGCCGCCTTGGCCAGATCGTACTCGTCCTTGACGAACTCACCGGTCGCAAAATCGGTGCCGCCGAACAACACTCGGTAGATGTCCTCGTGGCGCCACATCACGCCCTTGGGGAAGCCGGTGGTGCCACCGGTGTAGAGCAGGTAGATGTCGTCGGCGCTGCGTTCGCCGAAGTCGCGTTCGGGCGAGGCCTGTGCAAGCGCGGAGTAGAACTCGACACCGCCGTAGCGTTGGTAGTCGTCGTCGCTGCCGTCCTCTACCGCCAGGATGGTCTTGAGGTTTGGCGTCTCGGGAAGCACATTGGCGACCCGGTCGGCATACCGGCGCTCGTGCACCAACGCGACCATGTCCGAGTTCTCGAACAGATACTTCAGTTCGCCCTCGACGTAGCGGAAGTTGACGTTGACCAGGATGGCGCCGGCCTTGACGATGCCGAGCATCGCGATGACGATCTCGATGCGGTTGCGGCAGTACAGCCCGACCTTGTCGTCCTTCTTCACGCCCTTGTCGATCAGGTAGTGCGCGAGGCGGTTGGCCTTCTCTTCCAACTGCCCGTAGGTCAGCTGGTCGTCGCCGCAGATCAGGGCAACGCGGTCTGGCACGGCGTCGATGGCGTGCTCAGCGAGGTCAGCGATGTTCAGGGCCACGGAACCAAACTAGAACGTGTTACATTTCGTGACAAGTCTGTGGCATCGATGCAGGAAGGCGAATACCCGTGAGCGAGCCCGAGAAAGGCCCCGACGCCCTCATTGAGCAGCGCGGACACACCCTGATCTTGACGCTCAACCGTCCCGAGGCCCGCAACGCGCTTTCCACCGAGATGCTCTCGATAATGGTCGAGGCCTGGGACCGCGTCGACAACGACCCTGGGATCAGGACCTGCATTCTGACCGGGGCGGGCGGCTACTTCTGCGCGGGCATGGACCTCAAGGCCGCGACCGCCAAGCCGCCAGGCGACTCGTTCAAGGACGGCAGCTACGACCCGTCGCGTATCGACGCCCTGCTGAAGGGACGGCGGCTGACCAAGCCGCTGATCGCCGCCGTCGAGGGACCGGCCATCGCAGGCGGCACCGAGATCCTGCAGGGCACCGACATCCGCGTCGCGGGCGAGAGCGCCAAGTTCGGCATCTCCGAGGCCAAGTGGAGCCTGTACCCGATGGGCGGCTCCGCGGTGCGGCTGGCGCGCCAGATCCCCTACACCGTGGCGTGCGATCTGCTGCTCACCGGTCGGCACATCACCGCGGGCGAAGCCAAGGACATGGGTCTTGTCGGATACGTCGTGCCGGACGGCCACGCTCTGGAGAAGGCGCTCGAGATCGCCGAGGTGATCAACAACAACGGACCGCTCGCGGTGCAGGCCATCCTGAGGACCATCCACGAGACCGAGGGCATGCACGAGAACGAGGCGTTCAAGATCGACACCAAGATCGGCATCGAGGTCTTCGTCTCCGCCGATGCCAAGGAAGGCCCGCTGGCGTTCAAGGAGAAGCGCGCGCCCAACTTCAAGATGAGGTAGCGGCCGTCGCGGAGCATCTGTGTCGATTGTTGCGGGAAATCGCGAGAAGGCGCCGCAACAAACGACACAATTGACGACGTGTATGACCTGGAAGGTGCGATCAGCGAACGGCGATCGACGCGCATGTTCCTGCGGGACAAGCCCGTACCGCCGGACCTGGTTCACGAGGCGCTGACCCTGGCGATGCGCGCCCCGTCGAATTCGAACATCCAGCCGTGGCACCTCGTCCTGGTCTCCGGGCCGGCAAGGGACCGGCTCGTCGAGGCGCTGATCGAGGAGGCTCAGGTCGCGTCACCCAAGGTGCCGGTGTTGCCGGAGGCGTTCGCGCACATGCGTCGCGATCTCGGCGCCCTGGTGTACGGATCGATGGGGATTGCCCGCGACGACACCGAGGCACGACGGATCGCCGTGCTGCGCAACTGGGAGTTCTTCCGGGCACCCCTGGCCGGAATCGTCTGCATGCACCGCGATCTGGGCTATGTCGACGGTGTCGGCGTCGGCATGTTCCTGCAGACGCTGCTGCTGGCGTTGACGGCGCGCGGCCTGGGGACCTGTGTCCAGGTGTCAATCGCGGGTTATCCGGACGTCATTCGGAAACAGCTGGACATCAGCGAGGACATGCGGATCTTGTGCGGTCTTGCCATCGGGTACCCGGATCCGGCGTTCCCGGGGAACGCGATTCGGGTACCGCGCAATCCCGTCGAAGCCAACGTGATGTTCGTCGACCAGTAGCGCACCTCCCCGCGAGCGCGTTAAACGGCGAGTGGCTGAACCGGGCTGAATTTCACCGGCATCTTCTCCAGCCCACTGACGAAGTTGGCCGGCCGAAGCGGCAATTCGTCATCGGAGGCCAGCTTCATATCCGGCAGACGCTTCAGCAGTCGCTCCTGCATGATCGACAGCTCGAGGCGGGCCAGCTGGTTCCCGAGGCAGAAATGTGTGCCGAAGCCGAACGCCAGGTGGTTGTTGGGATAGCGGGTGATATCGAACAGCTCGGGCTCGTCGAAGACCCTCTCGTCGAAGTTGGCCGACTCGAAGAGCAGGATCATCTTCTCGCCCTGCTTGAGCTGGGCGCCATGGAACTCGGTATCGGCGGTGATGGTGCGGGCCATGTTCTTCACCGGCGCGGTCCAGCGCAGCATCTCTTCGATCGCGTTCGGCAGCAACTCCAAGTTGTCGACTAGACGCTGGTGCTGATCGGGGTGGCGCAGCAGCTGCCGAGTGCCTCCCGACAGTGTGTGACGGGTGGTTTCGTCGCCGCCGATCAGCAGCAGGAGGACCTCGGTGACGATCTGGTGGTCCTCCAGCTTCTGCCCCTCCACCTCGGCGTGCACGAGGACACTGACGAGGTCGTCGGTCGGATCCTTCTTGCGGTCGGCGATCATGCCGTTCATGTATTCGCCGTAGGCCGCGAAGGCATCCATCGTGACCTGGAAATCCTCGGGATCTGCCGTGCTGCTCAGCGAACCGACCAGCTCATCGGACCACTTGAGAAACATCTCGCGTTCCTGCGGACGCACCCCGAGCATGTCGCCGATGACCGCCATCGGCAATGGCGCGGCGAGGTCCCAGACGAAGTCGCACTCCCCGCGTTCGCATACGCCGTCGATCAAGGTGTCACACAGGGAAATGATCGATCCCTCAAGGTCTTTCACGCGCTTCCGGGTGAAGCCCGAGTTGACCAGCTTGCGTCGCAACAGATGCTGCGGATCGTCCATCTCGATCATCATCTCGACGCCCGGCTGGTCTGGCCGGATGCCACCCGCATTCGAGAACAGCTCGGGGTTCCGCTCCGCCTCTATGACCGCCGCATACGTCGCGGCCGCGGCCAAACCGTTTCGATCGCGGAAGACCGGTTCGTTATCGCGCATCCACTTGTAGACGGAATGCGAGTCACCTGCGTAGAAGGCGCCGTCGGTCAGATCGACGTCTGGTCTGGTAAGGGTCATGCCTGCCTCCATCGGTTGTTAAGGAAATCTAGACGACGCGTCAACGGGGATGATCGGCAAACCGACCGAAGGCACGCCGGACCACCTGTTCGGCCATTACCGTGACCGGGCATGGTTTCCAGCAGAAACACCGCCGTCATCGCCGCACTAACGGCGGCCTTGGCTGTCTCGGGGTGCGGCGGTTCGGACAACAATTCACCGCAATCCAGCGCGGCATCCTCAGCAGCACCGGCGGCCACTGCCATCGACGCATGCAGGCTGATCAATGCCGATGACGTCGCCAAAGTGCTCGGCAAGCAGATCGAGGGCAGGCCGACCGGCACGAACCCCGATACGCCCGGCTGCATGTGGGAGAACACGGACTCCTTCGAGTCGGTTTCGTTGGAGATTGGCAACCCGGGCACTGCGATCAACGGCACCCTTCCTCCTCCCGAAGCCGGTCTCCCCCAAGTCGGAAGACCCGGTCCGGACGGAATGGTTTTCCTCGGCAACGGCATGGTCGAGTTCGCCGCAGGTGGCCGCTCCAACACCCTGCAGGTCGCGGTGGTGAACAAGCCAGGTGGGGCGGCCGACGACGCGGCCGTCGACCTCGCCCGCAAGGTCGGGTCGCAGCTGCCGCAGTAGCGCGAACTACAGTGACCGCCATGCCTGAGTCTCAGCACATGATCGGCGGCACGGTGGTCACCATGCCTGTGCGAGTCCGCAAGGCGGACGTACACAGCGCGCTGTTCTTCGTCGACGCAGACGCCGCGCAGCGACTCATTGACTACAGCGGACTGCGGGTCTTTCAGATCTGGCAGGGCCGCGCCGTGGTCAACCTGCTGCTGACTCGGTTCACCGACGGCGACCTCGGGCAGTACAACGAGTTCTCGATGTGCGTGACGGTGCAGCCGCCCGGCTCGGATGTACGAGGGCTGCGAGCGTTCGGCAAGGCCGGAACATTCGTGCACCGAATGCAGGTGGATCAGACATTCACGCTGGAGGCAGGCAGGCGAATCTGGGGCTACCCGAAGGTACTGGCGGACTTCAACGTTCGAGACGGCAACCCGTTCGGGTTCGACGTCAGTATCGATGGATCGCTGTCCGTCTCGATGGGCATCGGGCGGGGGTTGCCCGTACCGATGCCGTCACGTCCGCAGTCGCTACTCACTTACACCAACATCGACGGCACAACGCGGGAAACGGCTGCCGAACAGCTTGCCTCGGGCCTGCATGCCCGCATCGGCGGCGCAACCGTCACGCTCGGCGATCACCCCTACGCCAAGGAACTCGCGTCGCTCGGACTGCCCAAGCGTGCAGCGGCTTGCATGTCCATCGCCAACATCGACTCGACGTTCGGCGACGCGCGCGTGATCGGTTAGATCAGGGTGGCCAGCTCGCGGATCTGTTCGCCGTTGCGACCGGTGACCACCATCGTCGTGACGCCCGCGGCCTCCCACCCGGCGATCTGCTTACGGACGTAGTCGGGGTCGCCGACGATCGCGGCGTCGTCGACGAGTTCGTCGGGGATGACCGTCGCGGCCTCGTCCTTGCGGTCGGTGCGGAACAGCTTCGTCACGTCGTCGACCACTTCGGCGTAGCCCATCCGGCGGTACACGTCGGCGTGGAAGTTGGTGTCCTCGGCGCCCATCCCGCCCATGTAGAGCGCCAGGTACGGCTTCATTGCGGCGAACGCGGTGGGACGGTCGTCGGTGATGACGATGTTGGCCGTCGCGCAGATCTCGAAGTCGTCACGGCTGCGGCGCGCACCCGGCCGGGCGAAGCCCTCGTCGAGCCATTCGTTGTAGGTGTCGGCCATCCGCGGCGTGTAGAAGATCGGCAGCCAGCCGTCGCAGATTTCGCCGGCCAGCGCCACGTTCTTCGGGCCCTCCGCGCCCAGCATGATCGGGATGTCGGCGCGCAGCGGATGGGTGATGGGCTTGAGCGCCTTGCCAAGTCCGGTGGTGCCCTCGCCCGTCAGCGGCAGCGGGTAGTGCGGGCCATCGCTGGACACCGGCTTCTCCCTCGCCCACACCTGTCGAATGATGTCGATGTATTCACGCGTGCGGGCCAGCGGCTTGGGGAACTTCTGGCCATACCAACCCTCGACGACCTGCGGTCCCGACACCCCCAGCCCGAGGATGTGCCGCCCGCCGGACAGGTGATCGAGCGTGAGCGACGCCATCGCGCACGCGGTCGGGGTGCGCGCAGACAGCTGCACCACCGAGGTGCCAAGCCGCATCCGGCTGGTCGCGGCGCCCCACCAGGCCAGCGGCGTGAACGCGTCTGACCCCCACGCCTCGGCGGTGAAGACGGTGTCGAAGCCCGCCTCTTCGGCGGCCGCCACCAGTTCGGGTGCGTTCGCGGGCGGCTGGGCGCCCCAATACCCCAGCTGAAGTCCGAGCTTCACGAGACCCACCTTTCCTGGCCGTCCTTGCGACGATTCTTAGAACCTGTTCTACTCGATGCTGTGACCGCCAGCCAAAGCAGCCCGGTGCAGATCGACGCGCATGAGCCGCCCCTTTCAGCGCCGCTGAAGCTGTCCTTCGACTACACCCGTTCAGTCGGCCCCACCCTCAGCCAGTTCTTCACCGCACTGCGAGAGCGACGCATCGTGGGCGTCCGCGGCTCGGATGGTCGAGTGCATGTGCCGCCGGCCGAGTACGACCCGGTCACTTACGACGAGCTGACCGAAATCGTACCGGTGGCCAGCGTCGGGACCGTGGTGTCTTGGACATGGCAGCCCGAACCCCTCGAGGGCCAGCCGCTTGATCGTCCGTTCGCGTGGGCGCTTATCAAGCTCGACGGCGCCGACACATCGATGCTGCACGCGGTCGATGCGGGTTCGGCCGACGCCATCAGCACAGGTGCCCGCGTGCACGCGCACTGGGTCGACGAACCCGTAGGCGCGATCACCGATATCGCCTACTTCGCGCTCGGGGACGAGGCGGAGGAGGTGTCCGAGGCCGGCAAGGATGAAGCCGACCGCGATCCCGTGACGATGCTCGTCATCCCCACCTCAATCGAAATCCAGCACACCGCTTCACTTCCCGAGAGCGCGTTCCTACGGGCGCTGGAGGAGGGCAAGCTGCTTGGGGCGCGAACGGGCAACGGTGGCAAGGTCTATTTCCCGGCGCGCGAAGCCGACCCGGCCACCGGCCAGCAACTCGATGAGTTCGTCGAACTGCCGGACAAGGGCACGGTGACGACGTTCGCGATCATCAATATCCCGTTCGCGGGCCAGCGCATCAAGCCGCCCTACGTCGCGGCCTACATCCTGCTCGACGGCGCGGACATCCCGTTCCTGCACCTGGTCACCGAGATCGATGCCGCCGATGTGCGGATGGGCATGCGGGTCGAGGCGGTGTGGAAACCCCGCGAGGAGTGGGGCCTCGGTATCGACAACATCGACTACTTCCGGCCGACGGGTGAGCCCGACGCCGACTACGACACCTACAAGCACCACCAGTAAGAGGGACCAAGTGACTGATCGCAATGTCGCGGTGGTCGGGTTCGCCCATGCTCCGCATGTGCGCCGCACCGAAGGCACTACCAACGGCGTCGAGATGCTGATGCCTTGCTTCGCCGAGTTGTATGCCGACCTGGGCCTCAAGCAGACCGACATCGGGTTCTGGTGCTCGGGTTCGTCGGATTACCTTGCCGGGCGGGCCTTCTCGTTCCTGTCCGCGATCGACTCGATCGGGGCGGTGCCGCCGATCAACGAGTCACACGTGGAGATGGACGGCGCGTGGGCCCTCTACGAGGCCTACATCAAGATCCTGACCGGCCAGGTCGACACCGCGCTGGTGTACGGCTTCGGCAAGTCGTCGGCGGGAGTCCTGCGCCGCGTGCTGGCGCTGCAGACCGACCCCTACACGGTGGCCCCACTGATGCCCGACGCCGTATCGACGGCGGGGCTACAGGCTCGATTCGGACTGGACTCCGGCAAGTGGACCGCCGAGCAGATGGCACAGGTGGCACTGGACTCCATGGCCGCAGCGCCTCGCACAGACTCGGAGAAGCCCGGCAAGAGCATCGACGAACTTCTGGCCCGGCCGTTTTTCGCCGACCCGTTGCGCCGCCACGACATCGCGCCGATCACCGATGGTGCGTCGGCGATCGTGCTGGCCGCCGGTGACCGGGCCCGCGAGCTGCGGGAGAACCCCGCATGGATCACCGGTTTCGAGCATCGCATCGAAACCCCGGTGCTGGGTGCGCGCGACCTGACCACGTCCCCGTCGACCGAGGCGTCGGCGAAGGCCGCCACCCGCGGTGACTCCAAATCGATTGAAGTGGCCGAGCTGTATGCACCGTTCACCCATCAACAGCTGATCCTCACCGAGGCCATCGGGCTGAACGGGTCGACGAGGGTCAACCCGTCCGGCGGTGCGCTGGCCGCCAACCCGATGTTCTCGACGGGCCTGGAGCGCATCGGTTTCGCGGCTCGACACATCTTCGACGGTTCGGCGCAGCGGGTGCTGGCGCATGCCACCAGTGGCGCTGCGCTGCAACAGAATCTGGTCGCGGTCATGGAGGGGCGCTAAATCATGGCAGGACAGAACGCAGCGGTGCTCGGTACCGGACAGACCAAGTACGTCGCCAAGCGCAAAGACGTCTCCATGAACGGTCTGGTCCGCGAGGCCATCGACAAGGCACTGGCCGACTCGGGCTCGACGTTCGACGACATCGACGCCGTAGTGGTCGGCAAGGCGCCCGACTTCTTCGAGGGCGTCATGATGCCCGAACTGTTCATGGCCGACGCCGTCGGCGCGACCGGCAAGCCGCTGATCCGGGTGCACACCGCAGGCTCGGTCGGTGGGTCGACCGCTGTCGTGGCGGCCAGCCTGGTCCAGTCCGGCAAGTACAAGCGCGTACTGACGATGGCCTGGGAGAAGCAGTCCGAGTCCAATGCCATGTGGGCCCTGTCGATTCCGGTGCCTTTCACCAAGCCGGTCGGTGCCGGCGCGGGCGGCTACTTCGCCCCGCATGTGCGCTCCTACATCCGGCGTTCGGGAGCGCCGACGCACATCGGCGCGATGGTCGCGGTCAAGGACCGGCTCAACGGCGCGAAGAACCCGCTGGCCCACCTGCATCAGCCCGACATCACGCTGGAGAAGGTTATGGCGTCCCAGATGCTTTGGGACCCAATAAGGTTCGACGAGACCTGCCCCTCATCCGACGGTGCGTGCGCGCTGGTGATCGGCAACGAGGCCATCGCAGATGCGCGAGTATCCGACGGGCATCCCGTCGCGTGGATCCACGCCACCGCGCTGCGCACCGAACCGCTCGCCTTCTCAGGACGCGACCAGGTCAACCCACAGGCCGGACGCGACGCCGCCAAGGCGCTGTGGCGTGATGCCGGGATCAGCTCGCCGATCGACGAAATCGACGTCGCCGAGGTCTACGTGCCGTTTTCCTGGTTCGAACCGATGTGGTTGGAGAACCTCGGGTTCGCTCCCGAGGGCGAGGGGTGGAAACTCACCGAAGCCGGCGAGACGGCGATCGGCGGCCGCATTCCGTTCAACCCGTCCGGTGGCGTGTTGTCGTCCAACCCGATCGGCGCATCGGGCATGATTCGCTTTGCTGAGGCGGCCATCCAGGTGATGGGGAAGGCGGGCGATCACCAGGTGCCCAATGCCCGCAAGGCGCTCGGCCATGCATACGGCGGCGGGTCCCAGTACTACTCCATGTGGGTGGTAGGAGCCGACAAGCCGTGACGCGTATGCAATACACCTGCAGTGTGGCGATGAGTGGGATCAACGATTTCGTCGAGATCGCCAGGTCCGCCGAGGATCTCGGGTTCGACTCGATTGCGCTGCCGGACTCGATCTTCTATATGGAGAAGCAGTCGACGGATTATCCATATACCTCCGACGGTTCGCGGATGTGGAACGCCGACACCGAATGGGTCGATCCGCTGATCGCCGCGGCCGCCATGGGTGCGGTGACATCGACGCTGCGGTTCTACACCAACGTGATGAAGCTGGGTTCCCGCAACCCGCTGCTGCTGGCGCGCCAGGTAGGGTCGGTCGCCAACCTGACCAATAACCGGTTCGGATTTGGTGTCGGAATCGGCTGGGCACCAGAGGAATTCGAGTGGTGCGGCGTCCCGTATCCCAAGCGGGGTAAGCGCGTGGACGAAATGATCGATGTGATCAAGCTCCTCCTCGGCGGCGAAATGGTCGAATTCCATGGCGATTTCTACGATTTCGACAAACTGCAGATGAGTCCCGGCCCGTCGAAGCGGGTGCCGTTCTACGTCGGTGGTCACACCGATGTGGCTTTGCGCCGGGCCGTGCGGATCGGCGATGGCTGGACGAGCGCGATGATGAAGGGCAAGCAGATCGCGGACACGATCGGCCAGCTCAAATCGCTGCTGTCCGATGCGGGCCGGGCCGATGATCCTTTCGAATACCAGGTGGTGTGCATCGACAAGTTCGGAGTCGACGGCCACCGCGAGCTCGCCGAGTCCGGCGTTACCGACTACATCACCATCCCGTGGATGTTCGAGGGCCTGGGCTTCGACCCACCGCTTGAGCAGAAAAAAGATGCGATGAAGCGGTTCGCCGACACCTACATCCACTCCGGCTGGCAGGAATGAGCGACTCACCCGTCCACCTGGCCGGTAAGCGCTCCCGCGAGGCCGCTGTGGCTCGCGACAAGGACGCCTGGCTGGCTGTTTTCGCCGACGATGCGGTCGTCGAGGATCCGATCGGGCCGTCGCACTTCGACCCGGAAGGTAAGGGACACAGGGGCAAGGAGGCGATCGCGAAGTTCTACGACATGGCGATCGCCCCGAGCGAGCTGACGTTCAACTTCGAGAAGACCTACCAGTGCGGCAACGAGGAAGCCAACGTCGGCAACATCGTGATCCGGTCGAGAGGCTATGAGGTCGTCGCCGAGGGAGTGTTCACCTACCGGGTGAACGACGAGGGCAAGATGATCGCGCTTCGCGCCTACTGGGAACTCGACGCCGCCACCGCGAGCGCCCGCAAGATCTAGCGCACCGCGCGGCGACGCGGTCACTCCCGCGGCGCGAGCACCTCCGTCAACCCGGCCAGATACCGGCGGGCCAGATCCTGATAGGCGCCGGGGTTGGTATCGACCCACATCTGCGCGCCGGTTCCCGCGACCGGGCCCTTGATCTCGGCGGGCGCGCCCGCCGCAACGACTTCGTCGGGGATCTTCGTGCCGCCGAGTACCAGTGAATGCGCGGCGATCAAACTGCGCGAGCCGATCACCGCAGCGTCGAGGACCGTCGAATGGTTCGCGATCACCGCCGCGGCGCCGATGTGCACCCCGTGGATCACGCAACCGTGGGCAACCGTCGCACCGGGTCCGACGTCGACGGGAATGCCAGGCGGGGCGTGCAGCACGCAGCAGTCCTGCACGTTGGCGCCCGCCCGGACGATGATGGGGGCGAAGTCGGCACGGAGTACCGCGTTGAACCACACCGACGCGCCAGCCTCGACGTGAACGTCGCCCACCAGCGTGGCGGTCGGTGCGATGAAAGCGCCGGGATCAACCGTCGGCGACCGGCCCTCGAATGAATACAGCGGCATTGTCTAGATATACCGCAGGTAGATGGGGTTTATGTTGCGCGCGCACCGGTAAAAACTGTAACGTGTTCTAGTTAGAGGCCCACAACTTGGAGGCATCAGGTGACTACCGACACCACCGGCAGCGACATTCGCGAGATCGACGCCGGCACCCTGCCGGACAGGTATGCGCGGGGTTGGCACTGCCTCGGCCCGGTCGAGGACTATCTCGACGGCCAACCGCACGCCATCAACGCGTTCGGCACGAAACTCGTCGTGTTCGCCGACTCACAGGGCGAACTCAAGATTCTGGACGGCTACTGCCGTCACATGGGTGGCGACCTGTCGCAGGGCACCATCAAGGGCGACGAGATCGCCTGCCCGTTTCACGACTGGCGGTGGGGGGGCGACGGTAAGTGCAAGCTTGTGCCCTACGCCAAGCGCACGCCGCGACTGGCGCGCACCCGGTCATGGACCACCGACGTCCGCAGCGGCCTGCTGTTCGTGTGGCACGACCACGAAGGCAATCCGCCGCAGCCCGAGGTGCGGATCCCCGACATCGCCGAGTTCGGCAGCGACGAATGGACCGACTGGCGGTGGAACTCGATCCTGATCGAGGGCTCCAACTGCCGGGACATCATCGACAATGTCACCGACATGGCCCACTTCTTCTACATCCACTTCGGTCTGCCGACGTACTTCAAGAACGTCTTCGAGGGCCACATCGCCTCGCAGTATCTGCACAATGTCGGCAGGCCCGACGTGAACGACCTCGGCACGTCATACGGTGAGGCGCATCTGGATTCGGAGGCGTCGTACTTCGGGCCCTCGTTCATGATCAACTGGCTACACAACAACTACGGCGGCTACAAGGCCGAATCGATTCTGATCAACTGCCACTATCCGGTCACGCAGGACTCGTTCGTGTTGCAGTGGGGTGTCATGGTCGAGAAGCCAAAGGGTCTCGACGAAGCGATGACCGAAAAACTGGCCAAGACGTTCACCGAGGGTGTCAGCAAGGGCTTTTTGCAGGATGTCGAGATCTGGAAGCACAAGACGAGGATCGACAACCCGCTGCTGGTCGAGGAGGATGGCGCTGTCTATCAGATGCGGCGCTGGTATCAGCAGTTCTACGTCGACGTCGCCGACGTCACCCCGGACATGACCGACCGCTTCGAGATCGAGGTCGACACCACCGCGGCGAACGAGAAGTGGCACGTCGAGGTCGAAGAGAACCTCAAGCAGCAGGCCGGCGACAAGGAAAAGGCCGAACAGCCTTCGTCATGAGTTCCCGCGACGAGCCGGAAGCGCCAGACGTCGATCGGCTGGCCCGGTCGATGCTGGCGCTGCACGGCGCGCACGACGACGACCACGAGCACGGCGCGCACGGTGACGGCGGCGGTTCTTGGTCGAAGGCACCGTCGTTCGCGTCCGACCCGGATCGGGCCGCAGCGCTGCGCGAAGCCACCCAGCGTGACCGTGAGCGCTACCTGACCTCGGGGCTGGTGTCCGTCGACTGCCGGTTCTGCCACGTCTCGGTCGACGTGAAGAAACTCGGCCCCGCGCACACGTCGGTGCAGTGGAACTCCGAGGCAACCGAGCGCTGCGCGTACTTCCATGAGGTTCGGGAGTCCGGCGGCGAACCGGCCCGCACCCGGTCGTGTCCGCGGCTCGCCGACAGCATCAAGCACGCGGTCGCCGAAGGATGCCTGGAGGAGGCGTCAAGCGCGCCGCCGCCCGGCGACGGCTAGCTACAGCCCCTTGAAACGCTCCTTGACCGCCTCGGCGGTCAGCCCGTAGTCCTCGAGCGAGTAGGTGTGCTTGGGCGCGCGTGGGCCCTGCTTGCTCTCGGCGTCGCTCGCCTCCATGGCGGCGCGGGCAGAGTCGGTCATATCGATGTCGAATTGGCGGTAGATACCCTCGACGGTACCGATCGGATCGTTGATCAGCTCGAAGTAGTCCATGTCGTGGAACTGAGCCGAATCATGTTGGGCCCGTTCGGCAGTGAACAACTCCAGGCCGCGTGACCATGTCTCCATCGCGTCCCGCCCGATCATTTCTCCGGTGAAGCTGTTCGACCAGCCTTCGGTGGTGTGCTGAGCCAGTGAGCACATCGACGCCATGATCGTCTCCACCGGCCGGTGGCACTGCACGACCAGCGCGTCGGGATAGGTCGCCATCAGCGCGTCGAGCGCGAACAGATGACTCGGGTTCTTCAGCACCCAACGCTTCTCCGCATCGTGCAGCCCGATCAGCTGAAGGTTCTTGCGGTGTCGCTGATACGGCCTGGTCCAGTCCTGCTTGGCGAGCCATTGCGAGTATGTCGGAATGTGCGCCAGCGTTTCGTAGGACACCGAGTGCAGCGACTGCCGAAGCAATTGCCAGCACTCCTCGACCTCGTCGGCGGTCATGAAGTGCAGTCCGGTGTAGTCGGGATTCTCGTTGTGCGCCTGCGTGAAACGAGCGTCAAGTTCACGGAAAACCGGGTTATCCGGCCAGGTTTCACGCGGCGGACGTGGCTGCGGATCAACGCTGTGTCGACAGCAAAAGCTGTCTAGTCTGTGTGCCCACTTGTGTCTCATGGCAGACTAGATTCCATTGATCCAGATCAACGGTTAGCCGAGACCCAAGGGGGCCATATAGCGCCCGAGGAGCTGGGCGCGGATATGATGGCGCAGCGGACAGTCGTAATCGTGGTCGATGACGATGCGGGCCTTCTGAAGAGCGTGGCGCGGATGTTAGCGCACCACGGCATCGACAGCCGTACGTTTGCCTCTGCCGAGGCGTTGCTTGAGAGCGACAGCGTGCAGACGGCAACCTGCTTGCTACTTGACATTCACCTCGGGGGAATTTCGGGAATTGAGCTGCAGCGCCGCCTTGCCGCATCGGGATCGAAGTGGCCCGCTATCTTCATGACCGCGAACGACAACGAGGCCACGCGCAATGAGGCGATGGACGCCGGGTGCATCGCCTATTTGCGCAAGCCGTTCGCATCCCATGTCTTGCTGGATGCCATTTCGAAAGCTGTGGCTTAGGCGGACGCGCGGGGTCGTCACGTCCGTTTAGGGTCTTGGCCGTGTAAAAACGCAGCGCCGAGCAAACTGCAGAGAAAAGTATTCCTTCGAAAGCCCGCTCCGGGAGCGTGGGGAGCATACTGAACTGCAGCGCCGCCGCATCCGAGAAGCAAATTCTCTACCCTTTGCGAGATTTCTCGTTTTCACACAGCCAGGGTCATTCGCGTCGCAGCCATCGCCCGCCAAAACCCAGCAATGGTCGCTGTTCCCCGAAAGCGGACACGATTTCAAAGCCTTCCTGCATCCAAGGCAAGGTCGTCCTCCTCTGCAACCAAAGGAGCACGACTATGCAAGACAATGCCAATTTCTTGCTGCCCGCCCCCAGGCGGATACCCGAACAAGATTGAGAGCACCGTCAGATATCTCGGCATTGAGGTGGATGACGCTCTTTCCATCGCCGAACAGGTTGACCTCTGAGATTGGCCCGGGCGAAGCGGACACGTTCCGCCCGAGCGTCTCTCCCGCGCCTTTGCAAGCCGTCATTGCTACGCGGCGAAGCGTAACTCCCGCACATCCTCCAAAATCTGCCGAACAGCTGGCTCTGGAGCGCGGCACATGGTTCGATATGTATTCAGGAAGGGCAGCCAGAACTCGGCAATCCCACCGACCGCGTGATCCGAACGGGCTTTTCGCCACAGACGACGGACCGTGAGGTCGATCTTGGATCACACTCGTGGACGAAAAGGCACTCAGGGCGCCGCCGTTCCGCCGTTAAGGACGGCTCGGCCATCGGCACTGTGGCTGACACCTCGCTCTCCGGTGCCCGTATAGTTCGAGAACTGACCGACTGCTGGGCTTTTCCAGGAACACTGGCTCTCGTGACCGAAAAAATCGGAAAGGCGCGATTGAGGGACTTAAACGGTTCCCTTCACGTTGCTCCCTGCCCGACCCTACCGCCTTCGACGGGTCCGGCTCGCTCGAAAAGTTCGCCTTGGGCACTTCTGCGGGCGTCACCGTCACAAGCTCCCCCTATGGTTTCGTCTATGGCGGCAGACACGTCTTGCATGCCCGCACGCCAATTACCTGTGTCTGGAAATAGCGTCTGTCAGCAGATGTTTCGCAGCTATGGCTCGTTTGCGCTGATAAGTGCACCTTCAGGCACCCAGGTGGTCCCGTCGAAACGCGCAATCTGCATCTGCCTGAATGGCGTGTATCTGGTGGGCGTCGTCGTGATGGTGATGCCAGGCAGCAGCAGCGGAGCGGCGAGATCGGTCAGGTTGGTCGCCTGCTTGAGCAGGTTCTCCCTTGTCAGGTCGTCGCCACAGAGTTCGAGGATCCTCACCGTCACAAAGGCCGCCATATATCCGGCGATATTGCTGCTGTCGGCCATGTTTCCCGAGGGGTACCATTGCTTGAGAAAAGCCTTGTAGTCCTGGACGTCCTTTTCGTTCTCCCACCGCGGATCGTCCGGCCGCTTGACGGCGAGCGCCGTGATCAGTCCTTTGGAGTTTTCCAGGCCGGCAGGCTCGAGCACCGTCTTGAGGGACGTCGATACAGCAGACAGATAAGTCAGCGGCTTCCAGCCCAGTTCGGCGATCTTGCGGATCGTCTGGGCGCCGAACTTCGGCGTGGTCATCAGAAAAAGCGTGTCGACGCCGGCGGCTTTCAGCGTCACGATCTGGGAATCGATCGTTGAATCGGTGGTCTCATACGTCAGTTCCCTGACGATGAGCGTGGATGCCCGTTCGCCAAGGCCGTCCTTCAAGCCACGGACGTAGTCCCGGCCCGCATCGTCGTTCTGAGAGAACACGCCGAGTTTGGCGTCAGGCTTGTTGCTGAGCAGATACTGCGCAAAGATCTGTCCTTCCAGCCGGTAGGGCGAATAGAGAAACGTGGAATAGGGATAGGCCTTCGGATCGTCCCATTTGGCGGCCCCCGACGTGATCAGGATCTGAGGGACCTTCTTCACATTGAGGTACTTTTGCGCGGCCGAGCTCGTCAGCGTGCCGAGTTGCCCGACGATGGCCAGCACCTCATCCTGCTCCACCAGCCGGCGCGTCTGCTCCACTGCCTTGGGCGGGCTGTAGGAGTTGTCCAGGCTGATGAGATTGATCTTGCGGCCGTTCACCCCGCCGCGGGCATTGATCATTTCGAAATAGGCGCTTTCCAGCCGGCCTACGGTGCCGTATGCGGACGCCGGCCCGCTGTAAGGCATTGTCTGACCGATCTTGATTTCGGTGTGGGTGACGCCCGGACCGTATTTCTTCTCTGCGGCATCGGCCGAGAGCGACGCCGCGACAACGATTGCCGCGACCATCGCAAGAATCGAAAATTTCATCCGCATTTCCTTCTCCCTCGTTGGCTCTTATCGATTTCTTTGATGATCGGCTTTGCTATCCGACCCGAACGGTCGACGCTAGCCGACCCGAACGTTCGACGTCTCCGTGGCAATTCGATGCAGTGATCTCCAAGGGTTTCGCTGGCTGCACCCCGACTGCTGGTGTTCAGATCGCATCCCAGTTGAAAATATCCGCCGAGCGGTCGAGCTTGTAGAACGACGATTTCAGCGGCCTACTGTCAGGCCTACGGCAGGGTGTTGGGTGCCCTGCTGATGCTGTTCGCTATCACCAAGGCCCGCAGAGGCCCGATCAGCATTGCTGCCGCAGCAACCTTTGTTACGACGGTTAAAGCGCCACGAGTAGTCACGCCCGGAACTTTAGCCACAGGCGGGCCGTTGCGGTCGCAACAGCAAGCACCCCGCTCCACCAAAAAGGATCTAGGACGAGCTGCATTCATCGAGCGCAAATGAATGCGCCGGGCCATGGTTCATTTCGTTTAATGGCATCTTGATCGGTCCGTCACGGGCTCCAAGACTTGCCGCGCATCGCCTCTGCCCAGACGAAGCCGCGACCCCTTGCTTCGTCCGCTGTGTCGTATATCCTAGGTTGTGGTGACGGGAGGCGTATTGGAGACAAGTCGATGCGCACCACTTCTTTGATCCTCGCCCTGGTTATGCAATCGGTCATGACCGTATCTCTTGCGCAGGAGGCCAAAACCCCTGTCGGAAGGCCGATTCCGGAAGAGCATAAGAACTTCGTGGCAGAAGTCGAAGGTGTGTTCAGGAAATTTCCAAAGGCGTCCGCTCGCTACAAACTGACGGACTTCGGCGAGAATCCGGTGTGGAGCTGCCCATGGGACTGTCAGGACTGGCCTGGTTTCGTCGATTGCAGACCGGTTTGTGAACCTCAACGTTAAGAACATTCAGCAGCATTCTCGCCTGCGCCACCAGTGGCCGTAGGCGGGACCTCCAATCCAAACAGGTGGACAGCCTGCGATTATTCCAAATCAACGTCGCCTGAGATCGATCTTTTCGCGTTCGCCAACGACGCATGAGGGTGATTTTCTGCCCCTTGTCTCACCAATCGGAGCGAGCAGGCAGCGCCATCCAAGGACATTCCCTCGAACAAGTCGCCTATCCTCGTCAGCAAATTCACCAGTGTTCACGCCTGCTGCGAATTGGCGCGCTCACGCGGCGCTTTGCAAGCGTGCGGCCTGCCCCATGAAGAGAAACAACAAGGCATCTGTGCTGAGGTTTCCGTGACCAAGCGTCGTTAACGCTGTGAACACCAATCCGTAGATCACAAACCGGGCTTCCGGATTTGGTGCGCGCCATGGAAGTCCGACAAAGGCGAGGATTACCAGTGCGGCAAAGCAGAGTCCGCCAGTCCAGCCAAACTCCACAAACGATTGAACCGTCGTGTTGTGAACTTCGGTCGCCTCAACGCAGGACCTGGCCTTGAATCCGCCAAGGCCGACACCGAACAGGCCGGCGTCCGGTAGTATCCGAATAGCATCACGTAAAAGCTGTTGCCTGATGATGATTGTGTTGAAATCCTCCCGAGGGGGACAGCCGGGCCGGATTGTCGCGGCCGGCGATGTAGGTGTCGGCGCAGAGACCTCCGAATGCGGCAATTGGGTTGTCGCGGCCGGTGATGTAGGTGTCGGTGCAGAGACCACCGAATGCGGCAATAATGCTTCTGTGTAGGCTATGAACCTTGCGCTCGTTTCAGGCCGGGAAGAAAGCCCCAACGCAACGGCACCGATCACCCCCACCAAAATCAGGGCCAGGTATTTCCGCTCCTTTCCGGGCGCGATCACGATTGCAACGAGCACGCTCGCAGCCATGGCGACAAACGTGAATCGAACCATCGCCGCAGCAAATATCGCAGCGAGGGGTACGGTCAGCGCCAGGACCATTCTTGTCCGCGCTGCATCCAATCCTAGCGCCATCAGTCCAAACAGAAGGAATGCGAGTGACGACAGGAACTGTGCGGGCGCTGCTTCAAAACGGCCGAAGACCCAAACCTTCCCGTAAGATTGGGCGTATTGGAAAAGCGCATAGAGCGTTACGGCTGCCCCGAGGAAAACGATTATCGCGGTGATCCACAGGAATGTGGGCCGCACCATACCGGCGCTGAAGAAGCGTCCGGCCGGATAGGCCGCCAACGATAGGATCAGCAGTCCGTACTCCTTCGAGTCGTCGCTCTTACCGTTGAGGATGGACGAGATCACGATGCTGAGAACGAACAACGCGAAAGTCAGGTCACAAATATTGGGGACGGTCTTCCATCGCCCGGTGGCAACCAGGCTTGCGGTCGACAAGGCTATGAATATGCCTGTGAAAACCGAGCCGGTCCCGAACAAACCGTGGGACAAGACCATTATCGGACCGGTTGAAATTACCAACGCCAAGAGCGCCCATCGGGCGTTCGCACCTACCATAATACCTCACCCCCACACCGCGCGCGACGGTATAGGGAACGAAGCCGAACCACAATACGTCAGGCTCGCGGCATGAAAGCCGGTCTCGCCGCACCATGAAACGTCAAACTCTCACGATTTCAACACAATGGTCCGCAGGCGCTTCGGACCGGCCGCCGTGGTCCGGACTCAAGCTTGCTCCATAGTCATCAATCCGAGCGCCTTTATGCTCGGCGCGAAAAATACCGCTACCCCTTTGTAGCGAACGAAATCGATCAACCGGAGAGTCAGCGGAGGTTTGTCCGCCAGAGGGACATGAAAGTTCGTCTCAGCCTTCGGATCCTTCCGATTGGCGATCAGCGCATCCTGCGCATTCAGTCCATTCGGAACCGTCTTGTAGGCATCGCTGAAATCGGTTTTCTGCATCCACCGCAGGATGGTGTAGAATTGCTCGTTGATCCTGGCGAAATAGAAAAGACCTATGACGCCGCGATCTTTCCCGTCGTCCTGCGTGCCATCCAGGTGGGGACCATAGGAAAATCCGCGGCGGACGACACGCGGCGGCCCCTTGGGAAAGCGAACCTGATTGGCAAATTTCATCGGCTGATCGCGGCAATTGACAATTCGAATGTGAGCCCCGAGAGGACATTTGACGCCCATGGGATCGTCGACATAGCCGAACGCGTCATCCAGTTCCGGGGCCGGCGGTGGCGCGTCCGGAAACCGGGACAGCGGCGATCCGTGTCGCCAGCGTCCCATGAGCTTTGCGGCAATCCACTCTTCGGCCAGTTCCGGGCCGACGTGTCGAGCCGCTTGCGGCGCGTTATCCTTCAGGAATTCATTGAAGCCCGCGACATCCTGATAGACCCATGACAAGCCGACGAAGGAGCCATCGCGTGCGAAATCCTGCCATGGGCCGGGATTATGCGGCGCGGTGGGATAGTCCTCGTTCGGATAGCCGACGACGATTTCGCGACAATCGACCGTGCCTGACGCCCCGGTATCCCGCCAATCCACATTGGGCGTAGTGATTCCATCGCGGTACCCAAAATGCAGGCGCCCATCGGCCGGGCGAAAGCCGGAAAGGGCGCGGTCGTCCCAACCTTCGAGCGTGAACTCCCGCACGCCGAAGGTTACCGCGGACTGTCGCAATTCCGCGAAGCAATCGGCCTTCTGTTCGGGTGTATCGAACCCAATATGGATGGCGAGATCGACCTCGCCCGACGCGAACTTGCCATCCCACCACGCGGAAGGGGAACTGTCCCCGACGAAACCGAGTTGCTCTGCGACCGCACCATCCGGTGCCTGCGTCGGATCGACGAAAAATACATCAAACTCCCGGCGCCCCTGCGCCACGTCAAAGCCGGGACGACCTGACATCAGCGCTTCGATGCCTTTCCAACTGAACATGAAGTGAAAGGCCGGCCCGTCGCCGTCGGGCGCCATTCCCGCCGCGGTCCGCGGTACCCATTGCCTCAGGAAGGCCCTGGCGGGACCGGCATCGCCGAACTTGTACAGCAGAACCGCGAGCAGCGGCTTGGTGGAGCCTCGGGCAACGATCGCTTGCAAATTCCCGAGATCCACCATCCGCGTCTGTCCTGCAGGAACGTTCAACCGACAGCCAGGTTCAAAGCCAGGCGCATCGCTCATCGAAAGAACGAATGCGCTTGAAATGCTATTTCCCAAGCTTTGCGAGAATCTCTTCGACCGTCATGTTGTCATAAGCCGAGAACAACCAGCCGGCTGGATTGCCGCTAAAGTCCTTCGAGCCATCGGTCGCCTTACCCAGCGAACGGTAGTTGTGATCCTTCGAAAATTCCCAGAATGCGTTGGCATTGCTCACGTCCGGCACCCCTTCTGCCAGCGAAAATATCGCGGCAAATACCGGGCTGAGCTCGCGCCGGAAGAATTCGGTGTATTCCTGATGCGGACCCTCATATTCGGTGATGACCTGGATGTACTTGTTGTCGATGACGACAACACGCGCGAAATGGACGAGCTTGGATTTCTTCAGCGCCGCTTCGATGGCGGGCTGAACCTTGTCGGCGAAGATTGCCTCAAGATTTGCCAGTTTCGCCTGCGTCTCGGGATCCTGTTTGATCGGCAGCGTGAGATTGAGCGCGTGGGTCATAAGAAATCTCCTCCCAACAACACAACCACAAGTTTATCATTGTCGCCCAAAGGAGAGAAGCCGGATTTCGATCGTTCACTCGGAATTGTCATCGGCAACGGGCGAGACTGGCGGCAAATGCCTCCTCGGATACATAGACGGCCTGGCTCCCGGCCCTGATCAATGAAGCAGCGGCATGGCAACCGTCGGGTCGCCCAGGATCACCATGGTTTGCCGGTCCATCGCGACCAATTGGCGATAAAGCGCCCAGTCCCGCATACCGGCGACATTGTCGTTGATTTTCTTGACCGCGTCCTGCCATGCGCCATAGAACGCGCCGGCCTCTTTGTAGACGTCCTTGAGTGCGTAGCCGATCGGCGTCCGCATACCCTGCTGATAGAGATTGTCGTAAAGAGCGGTCTGCAGAATATGGGTGACCACTTGCTTGTTGTTGGGGTCCCGGAGCGTCCAGTCGAACGTCGGTTCGACATGGCCGACGAAAGCCCGCAACGGGCGCGGCGCTCCAAGCAGCGCCTTGGGTAGAGGTGCGACCGTGGAACCGGCGGCCAGCGCGACGCCATCCAGCATCTGTCCGATCGAGCCATCTGCAGGAAGCAGGCCCTTGTAGCGAGACTCGCTGTCAGTCCCCGCGGAGCAGCATGCGTGCGCATACCAGATCGCCCCCGAAGGCTGCCAATTGGCGAACTGTGCGGGACCGAGCGGTACTTGTACGGCATCGACCGGAAAACCAAGTTGCGACAATAGAACTGCTTTATTGTCGAGAGGGCCGGTCATCCCGTGGCTGGTCGTGACCACGAGTGACGGAGTTCGTTCCGCCAGCGCCGCGCTGAGCGCGGCCCCCGTTGCGGCGGCTCCGTTGAAGCGAACCCGCCCCGTCAAATCCGTGTCGGCCTCAAACTTGTCCCATAGCTTCCCCGCGATCACCTCCGCCATCAACCATGTGATGTCGGCCTGACCATAATCGACACTCCACACGACAGGCGCCCGCGGTTGGCTGGCTTGCCCTGCCCAATCGCTGATCAGCGCATCGACGTAGTGGCGCAGTCCCTCCTCGGGAAGATCGAGCCGACCAACGAAGGTAGACATGTTCAGGGCATACTGCACCGCCCAGGGAATTTCGACCGGGGTTCCAACAATCAGCAGGTATTGCGGAATCCTGCCTTTGCCAATCCCCGGATTGGGAGCCTGCGTGGACAGATCCTGCGGAGGCATATCCGCGTAGTAACGACGCAAATATCCCTGCTGCAGGTTGGCGCGATAACGCAGGATCGGTGCATCCTTTCGCGCCTTGAGCAGGTCTTGAATCGGACCGGGCGCGTCATCGCCACGAGCTTTCTCGGCGGCACCTATCTGATCATTATCGGGAAGAATGAGACCCCAGCCGACATCGGGGTGCATCCAGTTGCGCTGGTCGACCGGCGCTGCCGGTGCGAGCCATTGGAGCCGCGCGCTCGCCTTTTCGACTTGCGCCCAGGGCGTTCGCAACGGCAAGGCGTCCTGGAGCGTTGCCGATCCGCTCCAGGCGTTGATCTGCAGGCTGCTCGGTCGCTCGATCGTATCGGTCATGTGATGCCTATCACGCCAAAAACGTTGGGCCGGAACGCCTCCGGCACCTTCGGCTCCTTGTCGAGCAGGGCCAGGATATCCTCGCGCATCTGGGGAGGCGCGGTGGTCGGCAGGCTGCGAAGGACACCAGCCACCGTGTCGATCCGCAACCTCATCGCCGAGTCGATGGTGAACGCCGGCGCAAGCTTTATCGTCAGGGGAGAACTACGTTCGTAAAGCAGCGGCAATGCCCATCGGCCGAAGGCATCGGGAGGCGCAACGCAATATTTATCATGCACGGTACGTCGTGCGTTGATGACCGCGGTCGCACAATCGAGCTGCACGACGGCATTTGCCGCAGCCCCCACGAGGCTCGCTCGCATCACATCGAACAGTTTTTCATAGAATGCTTCGGAAAAAATCGCGGCATCTACGCCGGCGATAGGTTCCGCCATGCCCACAGTAATCGGTGAGCCGCGCTTGGTGAGCGACAGAGCCATTGAATGCAGCTGGTCTACGGCTTTTGCTCCGGAGCAGCTGTTCAACACCGTCACCCACGTCGTCCCGGTCATCACCAGAATCTGGTTCAGTCGTTCGAGCGACATGACAACCGACCCTGCCTCTTTCCCGGTGTCCTTGTCATTGATCGTCGCGAGCTCAAGGGCCTGAATGCCAGCCGCAGAGATCCCGTGGCAAAAGAAATGCAAAATTTCGACCGGCCGATCTCGAAGGATCTGGTCGATCGCCACCACATCGGAGGGGATCGGCGCCACCTTGATCCCGACAAGCGTTCCTGCCGCGATATCGGCTGCCGCACGATCCAGGAGATCCTGCTCGCCAAGATAGACCGTGCACTCGATGTTGAGGCCGTTGTTGCGGGCTGCCGCGACCCGCCGGCAGAGGCCCTGGAATTCGTCGACGGCGGATATGCCGGCGGCCGACAGGAAGGCGGCCATTCGAACCACACCAGCGAATATCCGGACGTCCGGAGCATTGTCATTCATCGAGGCAAGCCGGCTGACCGTGCAGACGTCGTCAAGCGCAAGAAATTTGAGCGGCGGAGATTCGCACACTGTTTCCCAGCGGAATCGTTCCCCGACCGGAAGATTGATGAAGAACTTGAGCAGGGTCCGCGAAGCGGCGTGAAAGATCTGGGTCAGCTCGGCCTTGATGGCCGGATGGGACGAAAGCTCGGCGTGAATTTTCGTGCCGTAGGCCTGAACATTCGCGGCCGTGTCCAGTGGCGGCAGCGCCGTCAGATCAAGCGCGAGCGGAACAAATTTCAACATGTCGGGATACTCGAAATCCTTGTTGTCGACCCGGCAGCGAAACAGGCGCGCGGCGAGGCCCCCATTACTCCACTCGGTGATCTCGACAAGGGAGTCACGCATCCATTTCTCCTGCTCGCGGCTATCTTTCGGACTTCTTCAAATAGCTTCCGACGATGTTTTGGATATCGGAGAGTGTCTTCTGCACCGTTTCGCTTTGCGCGGCGGTTTTCACCTGATCGATCGTAGCGGCGGATTTGGTGAACAGAACATCGGTCGAAGCCCGGCGAAGCTGATTCAGCGTCGCACTCTCGACATAACGCTGTGCCGCCGAGGCCCAATTCGGTGGCTGCTTGAGATCGACCCCCAGAGCTGGAATGTATACCCCTGCCTTTGCTCGCGCACGGTCCACCCATGACGCTTGTTTGGTGAGCGCCGGCACGTTCAAGCCCAAAACCTCGGAAACGATGTTGGCGTGGAAGCCCGCATGGGCAGCGACGGTTGCCGGCTGACAATACAGGAACCCCCTGGTCAGCTTTGGCGGAGACGACGGCCCCGGCGAAAACAGAAACCTGAAGCTTTCGCGGAGATCCTTCGCGCTATCCGGCGCCGCCGGATGAAACAGCACTGATCCAGGCCGGCTTTGTGCAAATGTGTCAGCGACAAGCGCCATCGCCGCGGCTTCGGAATCATCCCACGGCGGTGCAAACATCGCCGCCCAGGCGCCCAGCCGTATCAGGGCGCTTCCGACGTCACCGATGTCGATCCACGTTAGCGTCTGCTGTTCGTGGGAGAATGGTGAGTTGCAAAGCAAGAGCCCGCACGCGCTTTCCGTCGCCCTTGCCCGGCACACGAAGTGAACCGCGTCGAGGCTGCACCCCTTCAACGCCCCACCTATCCAATGGAACCATGGGGAGTTGCCGAACGGATCGTCGCGTTTTTCGCGAACGGTTTCACCCGCGGTTTTTTCGCTGGCGACGTGAACAACGACGCGTTTGTCGAAACTGACCGTCGCCAGGGCTTTTCCGCATGTTGCATTGGGAAAGATGTGAATACGGGTCTGAGCGCGTGGCGAGCCAGCCAGCATCTCGTCCACAATGACTTTGAGCTGACCAGCGGCGCTCTCCGGCGAGGTCGATGGCGGCGGGTCGAACACAATTGCGGCTTCCAGGACGTCCGAATTTTCGCGCGGACGCTCCAGAAAATCCGGGAGCCGGAGAACGGGGCGTTCGAGCAACTGGCTGAAGACGCGCTCCCACGGCAGAATTCCCATGAAGCCATAAGGCCGCACCAGGTCGAGCCAGAGCGGGAGATTTGCCGCCGGATTCATCAGTGCAAGACCTGCCTTCAGTCCATCTTGAACCTGAAGCGGAAGGGTCATTGTAGTCGGGTATTGTATCGATTCAGGTTTCAGTTCCGAGATGCCGATCTCGGCAAGCGCAAGACGCCAGTTCCGTCTGCCCTGCTCCCCGATCTTGCCGTAACCGGTGAGATCGAACATGACCTGTGGCTTGCCATCTGCCAGCGTCAAGGTAATGCGCAGGACGATCAGGTCGTGATCGCCTTTCGCAAACGGATTTGAAATGGCCTTCAATGCATCGTTGACGAAGCCCATCGCTAGGACCTCACGGTAGTGACATCAGTGTGCGCAGCGTCCAGGCGGTGAATGGCGTGGCGACGCCGCCATGCGAGTCGATCCGGTTGGCACGCGAGCCGTCGAGCCCGATAATGCGCCGGCCGGCCAGGTCGATCGCCTCGCCTGGCCCGGGAATGGTATCGAGCAGGCGTTCGCCCGCACCGCGAGGCCCGTAGCCGCCCAGCGCCGCGTAGGCATTCGGTGGATTGCCGGCCGTCGTTTCGGTCGCCGCGATTTCGAGTTCGCCAAGGTCGCCGCGACGCAGCAAGGCAAGATGGTAGATCGTGTGGAGCGGAACGTCGTTCGCGCTGTAGGTCGCGACGATCGGATTGACAATGCGATCGAGGACGTTTCGATAGCCGCCCGGCCCGGGCCGACCCGGAACCGTTTGCGCAAAGCTCAAATGTGACACCGCCGGCTGCAGCAGCAGCAACGACCGTGCGCGCGGACCACCGGCCGCCTGCGCGGCGAGCGCTGACAACATCACCTTTGCGCCGAAGGAATGGCCGATGATGTGGAGCGGCGCTTGCGTGCTTTGCTGGATGTCATGCAGAAGGGCGGCGACGCCATTTGCCCCGACCCGGCCCGCGCGGTCCTTCATGATATAGAGCGATGCAAGGCGAACCGCCCAGCGCGGGTCGAGGAAGGACAGGAAGCCCGCCGCGCCGGGCTGCGTCGCATCACCCGCTCCTCCCAACGTGCCGATATCGTCAAGATTGTCCCTGGCAGGCGCCCCGCCCTGCGATGCCTGCAACGTATTCAACGTCTCGAGGATTTTGTCCTCCGAGGCGGCCGCTTCCAGCGCGCCCGCGTCGTCCGTTCGAAGGGCCGGCTTCAGCAGCCCCGCAAGTTCCCTTGCCTCGGACTGTGACAACTGAGAGGCGTGGATGAGCTGATAGAAGCGTTCCCAATTGGTGTTCGTCGGCAGGATATCGAGCAGCTCCTGCGTCACCACGTCCGTCTCGGATCTTTGGCCGGCGCCAGCGGCGCCGACCCCGGCCAATTGTGGCCCGGAATCGGAAGGTAGCCAGATGCTCGGCCAGGTGACCCCGATGAAGATC
>CAWDSB010000009.1:0-211086 GCA_963804905.1 uncultured Actinomycetota bacterium
CGCCACCACATCGCCTCGGCGTCGACTTCGGCCCAGCCGGGCCGAGGCAATTTCATCGAATGCGACACCGACTCCGACGCCACGACGGAACCGGACGGGTCGACGAGAAGTCCCTTCGTGCTTCCCGTCCCGATGTCGATTCCGAGCAGCAGGTCCACGGGGCAACCCTAGGTCTTTCGGCCTCGCTCCTATCGGCTTTGCGCCGTGTCCGGTTCGACGAGCCACGATCCGCGGCGCAGCACACCGGTCGACACCCCGGATCTGCGTCCAGCACCACCAGGTCGGCGCTCGCTCCAGCGACGAGACCGGCGCACGGCAGGCTCGACGCACGGGCCGGATTGATCGACGCTTGACGCACGCCGCCATCAGCGCCTGGTCGGGGGCGAGCCCGGCTGTGGTCGACGGCGAACTTGAACTGGTGGTCCATGGTCGCGGTGCTGCCCGCGATCGTTTCCGATTCGGCCACTCGAGCCACCCCACCGACGACATCCACGGCCAACGGCCCAAGCCAATATCTGCCGTCGGACATTCCCGCGGCGGCCATCGCGTCGGTCACCAGTGACACGCGGTCTTCTCCGGCGGTCCGGCAGACATGTCGATACAGGGCTGGATCGACATGCACGCCATCGGTGATCAGTTCCACGGTCACGCGTGGATCTTCGAGGAGCGCGATCACCGGACCGGGCTCGCGAGTGTTGATCGGGCGCATCGCGTTGAACAAATGCGTCCCCACCGTTGCGCCGGCATCGATCGCCGCCCGCGTCTGTTCATACGTCCCATCGGTATGGCCGACGGCGGCCACCACGCCCGCGCCGACGACCTGGCGAAACGCTGCAACGGCGCCGTCGCGTTCCGGTGCGAGGGTGACCATGCGGATGGTTCCTCGACCCGTATCGAGAACGCGGTCGATCTCGGCGGGGTCCGGGTCGCGCATCAGCGACGGCTGGTGGGCGCCGCAGCGCTTGGCGGAGAGCCAGGGCCCTTCGAGATGGATGCCGTCGAGCAGGCCGCCGCGAACGTCGTCGGCCAACTCCCCGACCTGGCGCAGCAAGTCGGCCGGGCCCGCGGTGACCAGGGAGGCGACGAGCGTGGTGGTGCCGTGCCTGCGGTGAAATGCGACGGCGGTTTCCGTTTCGGCGTGCGACGCGGCGGAGAAGTTCGCCCCTCCCCCGCCGTGCAGATGCGTGTCGACGAAGCCCGGGACCACCGTCACCGCGCCGAGAGCGTGGTCGGCAGGACGGGGCGACGCGCCTGCGCCGACCGTGTCGACGGTGCCCTGCGACACCTCAATCCACCCGGGCCGCAACAGTTCTGAGCCCGTCAGGATGGTGTCAGCGGCCAACAACACTCAAATGCCCTGCCATTCCGGCTTGGAGCGGTAGGTCTCGCGGTAGTAGTCGACGAGCTGTAGCCGCCTGGCCGCGGGGTCGTCGAGCAGCACCGTCACATGCGGGTGATGCTGCAGGATGGTCGCAGGCCACAGCGCGCTGACGGCACCCTCGACCAGCTGGTGGACGGCTTCGGCCTTGCCGCGACCCGTCGCGACCAGAACCACGTGCCGCGCCCCCATGATGGTCGCGAGTCCCTGGGTCAGGCAGTGGGTCGGCACCGCGTCCACGTCGCCGCCGAAGAAGCGGGCGTTGTCGACCCTGGTCTGCCCGGTCAGCGTCTTGATCCGGGTTCGGGAGGCCAGCGAGGATCCCGGCTCGTTGAACGCGATGTGTCCGTCGGTGCCGATTCCGAGGATCTGCAGGTCAACACCGCCCGCAGCACGGATCGCGTTCTCGTACGCCGCGCATGCAGCGGGGATGTCGGAGGCCAGCCCGTCCGGGCCCTCGACGGCACCGGGAACGAAATCCACTCGGGACACGAACACGTCCTCGATGACGGTCCGGTAGCGCTGCGGGTGATCGGCGGGCAGCCCGACGTACTCGTCGAGGGTGAATCCGCGGGCCTGCCGGAACGACATCTTCTCCGGCGTCGCAGCGGCCCGCCAGCTCGTCGTAGATCGCCAGCGGCGACGACCCGGTGGCCAGGCCAAGCACCGCGTCCGGTTTGCGCCCCAGCAACGCGCCGATCGCGTCGGCGGCGACGCGGCCAATCTCCTTGGCGTCGGCCAGGATGACGACTTCCATTTACTTGTTGGCGGTGAAAAGGTCTGCGCCGGAAGCGATATCCGTACCGGCCGTGACCGCGTCTGATGGGATGACGTTTCCCTGTTCGCGTTCGTCCATGACCACAACGGGGACAATGGGATTGAGGCCTTTCGCCTCGACCGACGGCACGTCGTAGGTGATGATGTGCTGGCCCGCGGTGACGTCGTCGCCCTGGCTGACGTGGGCCGTGAAGCCTTCCCCCTTGAGCTGCACGGTGTCAAGGCCGAGGTGTACGAGGACGCCCACGTTATCGGGGGTCATGACGATGTAGGCGTGCGGCATCAGTTTCAGCAGCTTGCCGCTGACCGGGGCGACCGCCTCGATCACGCCCCGCGGAGGGTCGATCGCGGCGCCGTAGCCCACCATGCCCTGGGAGAACACGGGGTCGGGGACGTCCTCGAGCCGGACCGCACGTCCCTCGACCGGGGCGAGGACTAGCGTAATGCTCACTGTCGCGACTCCTTTGCTCGTGCGAACCAACAATACGAGCGTGGCCGAAAGACGGTCTCAAGTTCGCGGGTTCTCGTCTAAGCTTCCGCTCAGCCTGGCGGTGATGGCGCTTGCGGCGAAGGAGGGTGACCGGAATGAGTGAGATGGCGAAACCTGAAGGAACACAGGCAAAGTCAGGTTTGCGGATCCCGGGCTTCGCGCAGCTGCAGCGGCTGGGGAAGAGCCTCATGCTGCCGATCGCGGTGCTGCCCGCGGCCGGAATCCTGCTCCGGCTGGGCCAGCCCGACCTGCTGGGCAGAATCAAGGCACCGGTCATCGGGCCGTTCTTCCAGGCCATGAGCGCCGCAGGCGACGCGGTGTTCACCAACCTCCCTCTGCTCTTCGCCGTCGGCGTCGCCATCGGATTTGCGAAGAAGGCGGACGGTTCGACCGCACTTGCAGCCGTCGTGGGCTATCTGGTGGTCCAGGCGGTGTTCAAGACGATGTCGCCGATCGTGCTCGCCGGCGAGGTCGACAAGTCCGGCGACCAGGCACAGATCAACTACAGCGTGTTCGCCGGAATCGTGGTCGGTCTGCTCACCGCGTGGCTCTTCGACCGCTACCACACCATCCAACTGCCGTCCTACCTCGGCTTCTTCGGAGGCAGGCGCTTCGTCCCCATCGTGGTGTCACTGGCCTGCCTGTTCCTCGGTTTCGCCATGAGCTACTTCTATCCGCTCTTCGATGCGGGGCTGACGGGCCTCGGCAGGTTCATCGGCGGCTCGGGTGCGCTGGGCGCCTTCGTCTACGGATTCGCCAACCGCATGCTGATTCCGCTCGGCCTGCACCACATCCCGAACTCGTACATCTGGTTCCTCTACGGCGACTATCAACTGCCCGGCGGCCAGGCCGTCACCGGCGAACTCACCAGGTTCGCCGCAGGTGATCCCACGGCAGGCATCCTGACGTCCGGGTTCTACCCGATCCTGATGTTCGGGCTGCCCGCTGCCGCGCTGGCGATGATCCATGTGGCCAACAAGAAACAGAGGAAGGTCGCGGTCGGCATCCTCATGGCGGCGGCGCTGACGGCGTTCCTGACCGGCGTCACCGAGCCCCTCGAGTTCGCGTTCATGTTCGTGGCTTTCCCGCTGTACCTCATCCATGCGGTGCTTACCGGACTCTCGCTGGCCGTCGCCTACCTGCTCGATATCCACCTGGGCTTCTCGTTCTCGGCGGGTCTGATCGACCTGCTCCTGTACGGCACGGCTCCGGCGGCGAAGAACATCCCGCTTCTCATCGTCATGGGAGTCGTGTTCTTCGCGGTCTACTACTTGCTGTTCCGGTTCGCGATCACCCGATGGAATTTGAGAACTCCGGGACGCGAACCGGAGGACGAGTTCGAGGCCGAGGAAGAAGCGAACCTGGGCGAGGGCACCGCGTCCGCCACCGCCGTGGCTGCGGGCGGTACCAACACGGCGACCGCTACGGTGGCCGCTCCCGTTGCAGCGGACAGCAAGGCCGAGCAAGTTATCGCGGCGTTCGGCGGCCGGGATAACCTCGTCAACTGTGGACGCCTGCATCACCCGACTGCGCGTGGAGGTCGCCGACAAGGGCAGGGTCGATCAGGCTCGTCTGAAGAGTCTCGGCGCCGCGGGCGTCATCGAGGTCGGCAACAGCGTCCAAGCCGTCTTCGGCACCGACGCCGAGGCCTTGAAAAACAACATCACCGAGATCCTGTAGGGGGAACCGAGAGTGTCCACCTGGCTGATCACCGGCTGCTCGACCGGACTCGGCCGCGCACTGGCCGAAGCTGTCATCGGCGCCGGTCACAACGCCGTCGTCACGGCACGCGACGTCGCGAAAGTCGCCGACTTGGCCGACACGACGCCCGATCGGGTGCTTGCGACGACGCTTGATGTCACCGACTCAGAACAGATCGCCTCCGCCGTGCAGCAGGCCCAGGATCGCTTCGGCGCGTCGACGTGCTGGTCAACAACGCCGGCTACGGTTACCGCGCCGCTGTCGAAGAAGGCGACGACACCGACGTCCGGACCCTGTTCGAGACTCACTTCTTCGGCACCGTCGCGATGATCAAGGCCGTGCTGCCTGACATGCGAGGCCCGCCGTTCCGGTGCGATCGTGAACATCTCGTCGATCGGTGCTCAGCTCACCCCGGTGGGATCCGGCTACTACGCAGCGGTGAAGGCAGCCATCGAAGGCATGAGTGGCGCGCTTCGGGCTGAGCTTGCCCCTCTGGGCATTTCGGTGACGGTCGTCGAGCCGGGCGCGTTTCGCACTGATTTCGCGGGACGGTCGCTCACGCAGTCGGCCACAGTCATCGACGACTACGCAGGCACCGCAGGACAGCGTCGCAAGGAACACGACACCATGCACGGCAACCAGGCAGGCGACCCGGCCAAGGCCGGCGCCGCGATCATGGCTGCCGTCGAATCAAGCCAACCGCCCGGCTTCCTGCTCCTCGGACCCGACGCCCTCGCCGCCTACCGCGCCGTTGCCGACGCCAGGGCGACCGAGATCGCAAACTGGGAACAGGTCACGGCGAGCACCGACTTCGACGCCTGATCGACGCCGATCAGCACACGGCAAACAGCTCAAGCTGAATATTGTCGGGGTCGCGGAAAACCACTGTCGCGTAAGGGAATGGCTCGTCGCCGGTTCTGATCCCCGAGTGCGCGACGCCGAGCTCGTCGAGCCACGCAGTCCACGCGTCCAGCTCCTCGCGTGAGCTCACATTGAACCCGACATGGTCCAGACCCGTGCAGGCTTCGTCGAATTGCCTGCCGTCGTTGCCGGTGTTGGTGTGCAAGCCGATCGCCAGTCCCGAACGCGGCTCGACGAGCAGCACACCATAACCGGTGTCCTCCCGTTCGTAGTGGGGGAATTTCATCGGCACCCGCTCCGCGCGGAACAGCCGCTGGTACCACGCCACGCTGGCTTCGATGTCGCAAACGGTCACGGAGAAGTGGTGTATCCCAGTAATCGCTGGGCCGGTGTCCTCGGTCATGATCTTCGTCATACGCCATTTCGGGGCGCCACGGGTGCAAGATGGTCCCATGAGTGACGACTCGGCGGCGGCCATCCGGCAAGCGCGACGCAACTGGATGGCTCAACACCGCGAGACGTACCTGAAATCGGGCGGCACCCAGGGCCACGTCATGGACATCAGCGAAATCGGTGGCCACGCATTCACGACCCACTGCCTGATCAGGCTGCAGGGGCGCAAGTCGGGACAAACCCGGATCACGCCGCTCATCTACGGCGACATCGGCGGCGAGGTGGTGATCGTCGCGTCGAAGGGCGGTGCCGATTCCCATCCCGAGTGGTATCTGAACCTCCGCGCCAGTGAACACGTCGACCTCCAGATAGCCACCCAAGCATTCCGGGCATCCTGGCGCGAACCCGAAGGCGATGAGCGGCACAAGATCTGGGACTTCATGGTGCGGGTATACCCGCCCTACATCAAGTATCAGAGATCGACGTCGCGCCACATCCCCGTCGTCATGATGACGCCCGTAGCGGCCATCGACGTGTTCCGGGAGTCAGACATTCAGGCCTCGTAGACGAGCTCGACGCGCGGTGTCTCGCCGCTGGGGCCCATCGGCGAGTCGTACTCCACCACCGAGCACATCGGGTTGCTGTGCGTTTCGAACAGCCGTGCCTCGTCCTCCTTGATGGCGGGCAGTCGTTTCGGGTCCGCGATGACGCGCTGCGAGTTCTCGAAGTCCGCCCGGCTGTTCCACCAGATCTCCATGATGCAGTGGTAGCCGGGATCGATCACTTCGCCCGTGACGGGGTTGCGTTCGGGTGTCAGATAGCGCCGCACGTACCGCACCGCATTCGGGATGGACGGCGAACGCCCAAGCCGTTCGGACAGCCGCGAGTGCTGATTCTCGTAGTAGTCGATGAACTCGTCCATGGACATGTCCGGGCGCTTCCGGAAGAAACACACTTGCTTGAACATCTCGATCACTATGCCAGGCTTGCGGGCGCCGGATCGGTGAGATAGTGCGTCAGAACGGGTTTGAGCCACCGTGCCAGGGTTTTGTCGTCCATGTCGACGAGCGGTGGGATCCCGATGATGTAGCGCGCGACCGCGATGCCGAGCAGGTGCGCACCGATGAGTGCGGCCCGCTCGGCCGGCCGGTCGATCGCCACGTCGGCCAACGCAGGCGCGACCTGCCGGGTGAAGACGTCGAGAAGCGCGTCGGCCGCCGTCTGGCTCGACGACGAGGCGCGCAGGAGCGGCAGGAAGGGTCCGTCGGGTCCCCACACCTCGACGAACAGCGGCAACATGGCGTCGGCTACGTCCTCGGGTGCGACTCCCGACAGATCAGGAGGCGAGATGTCGAGGCGCGACACAGCGCCGAAGAGCCCGTCCTTATTGCCGAAGTAGTGCATCACGAGTGCCGGATCGACGCCCGCGGCCGAGGCGACCGAACGGATCGTCGTCTTCTCGAAACCGCTCTGTCCGAATTGCATCCGGGCGGCCGCCAGGATCGCCGCCTTCGTGGCGGCCGGGTCCCTCGTCCTCGAAGCCATGCCGCCAGTGTATTCAACAGTTGTTGACAACGCGGGGATGGCCTTCTAAAGTCAGTTCAACAAGCGTTGAACTGAAGGAGGGCACCATGCCGGTGACCGCGATCCAAATCGGGCTCCACCCCGACGCCGTTGACTACGGATCGGCCGACTTCGCCCGGTTCAACGGGCTGACCAGGGAGAAATTGGCCAAGGCGAACAGCGACAACGTCGCTGGACTGCGCGCGGCCGGATACGAGGTCGACAACTGCCTCATCGAGTCCGGCGAGGCGGGTGCGGAGACGGCCCGCATGTGGCTGGCGGCCAAGCGCTACGACGCCGTGCTCATCGGCGCGGGCGTGCGCCTCGTCGCGAGCAACACCTTGTTGTTCGAAGCGATCGTCAACGCGGCGAACGCCGCCAACCCTGGCTGCCGATTCGTCTTCAACTACTCGGCCACCTCCACGCCCGATGACATCCGCCGCTGGTATCCGAACCCGGCCGACACCAGTCCGGCGGCGTGATCATGCCTACTCCGAATAACGTCGACGTCCTCGTCGTCGGCGCCGGACCCACCGGACTGACCGCCGCAGGCGATCTCGCCCGCTGCGGCCGTTCGGTCGTCGTCCTCGAACGCTGGCCCGATGTGAACCCGTCGAGCCGCGCCTTCGCAACGATGGCCCGAACATTGGAGGTGCTCGACGCCCGGGGCCTTGCCGATGACGTCCTCGCACAGGCTCACCGGGCACCCGGTGTCTCCATCTTCGCCGGGGCGCGAATCGATCTGACACATCTGCGTTCGGTGTTCCAATTCGTCGCGGTCACACCACAAACCAATGTCGACCGGGCACTCGAAAACTATGCCGCCTCCCAGGGCGCGGACATCCGCCGCGGCGTCGAAGTCGTTGCGCTCGAACAGGATCCCGATGGAGTTACCGTCACGACACAACCGAAGGATGACGATGATCCCACGCACCGCGAGACGTGGCGTGCGGCGTATGTGATCGGCGCCGACGGTGCGCACAGCACCGTGCGGGATCTGGTTGGAACGGACTTTCCGGGTAAGACGATCTTGTCCTCGGTAGTGCTGGCCGACGTGAAGCTGGCGGACGGGCCGGCGGGCGGCGAGCTGACCCTGGGCAGCAGCCGGGACCTGCTCGGTTTCCTCGCGCCGTACGACAGGAGCGACGATGACGGCGCGTGGTACCGGACGATGTTGTGGGACCGGCACCATCAGGTTCCCGACTCCGAGCCCGTCAGCCCCACCGAGGTGATCGATGTGCTCAACCGCGCGATGGGGCGCGATCTCGGGGTGCGCGAGGTCGGCTGGTTGTCGCGGTTTCACTGCGATGAGCGTCAGGTCGCCGAATACCGGCACGGCCGTGTGTTTCTCGCGGGCGACGCCGCGCATGTCCATTCACCGATGGGCGGGCAGGGCATGAACACCGGGATACAGGACGCAGCCAACCTCGCGTGGAAACTCGACGCCGTCCTTGACGGCGCCCCCAATGACGTACTCGACACCTACCACGCTGAACGTCATCCCATCGGGAAGCGTGTTCTCCTTCAATCGGGCCTGATGGCACGTGGGGTGACGCTGCATCCCCGGATCGCGCGGGGATTGCGAAATCTGCTCGCACCCAGGCTGCTTCGCGTACCACGTGTGCGCGACGCTGTTGCGGGCAGCTTCGCCGGAACCGAATTGCGATACCCCCGTCAGCGCGGAGAGGGCCCCTTCGTCGGCACCAGGGCGACGGAAATCCCACTCCGGCAAGGGAAGCTGGCGCACCTGCAGCGCTCGCCGGGATTCGTGCTTATCCGCGAACGCGGGACCGCGCAGGCCGAAGTGCCCGGGGTCATGGAGGCCGAGCGGACCGACGCAGGCCCTGCTGTACTGGTTCGGCCCGACGGCTACATCGCGTGGGTGGGGTCTGCGTCAGATCGCGGCGGCCTGACCGAGGCCCTGCGCCGTTGGACCGGACCTAGGTCTCGAGCAGGAACACCGTCGCTGCGGCCGCTGCGATGACGGCCAAGATCACGATGGTCACGGCAACCGCGGTCCAGCCGTGCCCGTCGTAGGCCACGCCGCCGAACCAGCCGATGACACTCGAGCCGCCGTAATAGAACAGGTTGTACAGCGACGAGGCTTGCGCCTTCCCTGCCGGGGCCGACTGACCCGTCCAACCCGCGGCGATCGAGTGCGCGCCGAAGAAGCCCGCGGTGGCGATCACCAGACCGGCGAGAACTGCGAACACGTTGTCGCTCAACGTGATAAGCACGCCGGCGACCATGATCGCGACGGACACCAGCAGCACCGGCTTGCGACCGAATCGCGTGGCCTCCGCGCCGGCCCGTGACGATGCCCATGTTCCGGCGAGGTATGCCAGGAACACCAGGCTGACGACGAACGGCGGCAGGAAGAAGGGCGCCCCGGTCAACCGGAAGCCCAGGAAGTTGTACAGCGCAACGAATCCGCCCATCAAGAGGAATCCTTGCGCGAACAGGGCGAGCTGGCGCGGCGAGCGCAGGTTGGCGACCAAGCGGTGGGCGATGCTGCCCTCCGGATTCGCGCCGGACCGGTTCGACGGGATGAAGCCGCGGGGCGGCGGAGCGAGTTTGACGAAACACAGCGCCGCGACCCCGCACAGCACCGCGACGGTGAAGACGCCGACGCGCCATCCGGCGATCTGCGCGACGGGACTGGACACCAACCGGCCCATGAGGCCGCCGATGGTGGTTCCGGCGACGAACGTGCCTGCCGCCCGTGCGGCGTGCGCGGGATCGATCTCCTCGGTGAGATATGCGATTGCGATCGCCGGTACCCCGCCGATGACCAGCCCCTCGATGAAGCGACCGGCGAGAAGAAGTTGATAGGTGGGCGCGAACGGAACGAGGAGACCGACGGCCGTCGCGACGCTGACCGAGAGCGAGATCGCGCGCACCCGGCCGATGCGGTCGGCCAGGGTGGACCACGGAATCACGCCGATGGCCAGGCCGACGGTGGACGCCGAGATCGTCAGCGCCGCGTCCGCCGCGCCGATGTGCAGGTCGGCGGAGATCAGCGGGAGGACGGCCTGCGGCGAGTAGAGCTGAGCGAATGTCGCTACACCGGCGCAGAACAGCGCGGCGAGCAGCCGACCGTACGCAGCCGATCCGCGGGTGTGTCCGGACCACACCGGCGGAGCTGAGTGTTCGATCGACATCGCATCGACGTTAAGACTCTGCTTTTAATGTGTCCAATGCATCGCTGTAACGGCGTTCATACGTCAGACGCATCACTGCTGAGAAAGTCCGCGAACCGCTGTGCAGGCGGCGGCAATCCTCGGTCCCGATCCCACACCAGCCCCACTTCACGCTTGGCTCCGACGTTGGAAAGCGGCACATGGACGGTCTTGGACTCGCTCCCATCGCGCGGAACGGGAACGACGGCGACGCCGAAGCCGGCCGCGACGAGTCCTTCCATCGTCGGGATCTCGGTGGCCTCGAACACGATGTCAGGGTCGATGCCGTCCTCTGCCCACAATTCGTTGGTGAGCTGCCGCAATCCGGACTGCTCGCCGAGCGCGACGAACGGCTCTCTCGCGGCGGCCGACAGCCGCGCCCTGGCTCGGGCGGCAAGCCGGTGTCCGCGCGGAACGGCAGGCACAGTTGTTCGACATACAGGCTGTGCCACCCGAAGCCGGGCCCGTCAGGACGGGGCGCGGTGATGGCGATATCGGCCTGGCCGCTCCGCACCCGCTGCGTGATTTCGGGCGCCGGTCCCTGGAACAAATCGAATCCGATCGCGGGCGCCGACTTTCGGAAGCGCCGGAGTTGTTCGGGCACATACCAATTGGCCAACGAATGCAGGAAAGCGAGCCGAACCCGTCCCGTGTCGGGGTCGCGGAGCGCGGCGATGCGCTCGGTGGCCGATTGCATCTCGGCGATGCTGCGCCTGGCGTGCTCCAGCATGATCTGGCCGTAAGCGTTCAACCGGAGTCGGCGATTGACCCGATCGAACAACGGTGTTCCGGCCTGGCTTTCGAATCGGGCAAGGGCTCGCGACAACGTCGGCTGGCTGATCCCCAGCTCAGCGGCGGCCTCGGTGACGTGTTCTGTCTCGGCGAGCACGACGAACCACTGCAGTTCCTCGAGGTTCACCGTTCGACCATAACGAAGACGCATGAAGCCGAGAGAGCACTTGCCATCGACGCATGACGGCTGCGGATAACCCTGCGTCGCTACACTGCCTGCATTCAGAAGAGGCGCAAACCCGACCCCGAGAGACGCCGCGTCGAACTGTGCGACGCGGCCATACAGCTGTTGGCCGACCACGGCGCCAACGGCTTGACGCACCGGAAGGTCGATCGACAAGCCGGCGTCTCCGACGGCACCACCTCGTTCTACTTCCGCACCCGGCTGGCATTGCTACGAGGGGTCGCCGAACGGGTGGCCGAACTCGACCTGGATGAGCTGCGGTCGGCGACCCAGACCAACGGAACAAACCGCGCCTCGGCCAGCTCGGAACTGGCCAAGGTCGTCATGCGGGCAGGCACCGAGCCCTGGCGGGGCCGGACCAAGGCTCGGTATGAGCTGATGCTGCAGGCCAGTCGCGATCCCGAACTGGTCGACGCCTTCGAGCAGAACCTGGACCTTTTCACTCAGTTGCATCGCGACATCGTGATGCGGCTGCAACCCTCGGGCTACCAACCCGCCGAGTCGGTGATCGAGGACGAGACCCTCGTCACCATGATGTTCGTCAACGGCCTGCTGCTGAGCTTCGCGCGCGGAGACCGCCCGGTTGGCAGCGCCAAAGAACTGGATCGTCTGCTGTCGGCGATCGTGGCCGGCATGACCCTCACATCGGCGCGCGGCGCCGCCTCGACAGACTCCTCTCTACGATAGTAGAGTGCGCCAAGCCCACCGATGTGCAGAGGAGATGCCGATGAAGAACCGGCCGATCCGGTTCGGCACCGGCGGAGGTCGGGTTGCAGACCCCGAGCGGCTGGTCGCTGCCGCGCGGCGCGCCGAGGACATCGGCTACTCCACGTTCTGGTACAAGGCCAAGATCGACCACATCAAAGCCGTCGCCGGAGAGAGATTCAACGCCGTCGAGCTCGGTACCCAGCTGCTGCTCGCAACCGTCACCGACGACCCCGAGCGCAGTCTCGAAGAGTTCGCGGTCGGCTACCGGCTGCGAGGCGATGATCTGCGGGCTTCCCCGCTTGTTGCGGTGGGATCGCTCTCCGAGGTGTGCGAAAGGCTGCAAGCCGTCCGCGACGATTACGGCATCAGCTACTTCGCCTGCCCGGTCGGCGTCAAGGCTTCGTCGTTGGCGCCGATCATCGAGAAAGTCGCTGGAACATAGTGGGGGGCGGCCATGCTCAGCGATGAGAAGATCCTGATCACCGGACCCGCAGGCCGGATCGCCTTCGGTGTCGCCGCGTCCCTGGTCGGCGACAACGAGGTGTGGGGAATCGCCCGGTTCGGCGATGCGGCGACGCAGGAGGCGGTCGAGTCGATCGGCGTGACCACCCGCACCGCCGACATCGCCTCAGGACAGTTCGCGCGATCTGCCAACGGATTTCACCTACCTCCTGCATATCGCCGCCGATTTCAGCGCGGACGACTACGAACGATCACTGACGGTGAACGCCGAGGGCACCGGCTTTGTGCTCGAGCATTGCCGCAGAGCCAAGGCCGCACTGGTCATGTCCACGGTCACGATCTACAAGCCACATCCCGAACCCGTGGCACGCATTCCGCGAAGACGATCCGCCGGGCGATGCCATGGTGCCGCAACAGGCGCCGTACTCGATCGCCAAGATCGCGCAGGAAGCGGTCGCCAGGTACTGCGCGCGATCGTTCGGCCTGCCGACCACGATAGCCAGGATGTGTGCCGCCTACGGCGAACGCGGCGGGATGCCGGTCTGGCACATGCACGCGATCGCCGCGGGAGAGCCGGTACACACACGCTGGGATCCCATGCCCTACAGCCCCATTCACGACGATGACATCAGCGCGCAACTCGGGCCGCTGCTCGGCGTGGCCGACGTGCCCGCCACCATCGTCAACTGGGGCGGCGACGAACCCGTCAGCGTTCAACAGTGGACGGCCTACATCAACGAACTCTTCGGGACCGACTCGAAAGTCGTCGTCGAAGAGGCGCCCGGAGCGTCCATCGGATCGGTGGCCGATCACACCAAACGTGCCGCGATCACCGGTCCGTGCCGCGTCCACTGGCGCGACGGCGTTCGCCGCGTCGCCGAGCAGCTCTATCCCGACCGCATCCGGAGCACCGATGTCGACTGAGACGCGGCGATATCCAACGGCCGATGAGTTGATGGAATCGGCGGCACGCGAGAGCGGTCTAGACGACTTCGGTCCAGGCGACTTCCGCGATGGCCTCGAGCGGCTGCTGGACAGTCTCGAACGTGACGGCGATCTGGATCGGGCGGCCGACGCGCGCGTCATCGACGATCTCCGGCGGCGGCTGGTCAACCGTCTCGAGGTGGAAGCGTGGTACCGCGATCATCCAGAGATCGACCAACTCCCGGTGTCGGGACCGGTCGATATCAACGGGCTGCCCCGCACCGGTACCACCGCGCTGGCGAACATGATGTCTCTCGATCCGCAATTCCGTTGTCTGCGTGGATGGGAGCAGAGCAGGCCATGTCCCCCACCCAGGATCCGCGGCGAAGCCGACGACCCGCGCAGACGTGCCGCCGCCGAGTTCAACAAGCAACTCCCTCCGGAAGCCAAGGCTCTGCACCTATACGACCTCGATGCCACGATGGAGGACACCGAGCTTCTCGGCATGGCGTTCCACGGTCAGGGATACACACTGCCCGTGTACGGCTACCACGCGTGGTGGCGCCACACCGACCTGGAGCCGACGTACCGATACCACCGACGCGTGGTGAAACTCCTTCAGTCGCAGCGCCCCCCGAACCTCTGGCTGTTCAAGGCGCCGCACCACATGTTCCACCTGGAAGCGATCGTCGCCGCCTATCCGGACGTTCGGTTCGTCATGACCCACCGAGATCCCGCGAAGGTCGTGCCGTCCTACGTCAGCACGGTGAACCTGTTCTTCCCGCCGCCGGACGGCGAGCGTGACATGCACAGGCTCGGCCGAGAGGTGTCCGAGCACCTGCGCGACGGCATGGTCAACACGATCGCGGCCCGGGACACGCTCGGCGAGGATCGCTTCATCGATGTCCATCACCAGGAACTGGTGGCCGATCCGTTCGGCACATTGGCCCGCGTGTACGAGTTCCTGCGGCTGCCGCTGGAGAACGCCTTCCTGCAGTCGGTCAGGCAGTGGCAGCAGCGCAACAAACCCGGCGCGCACGGCGTCCACCGCTACACCGCCGAACAATTCGGCCTCGACCCGGCACAGATCCGCGACGACTACCGCTTCTACATCGACCGCTTCGACGTCACCGTCGAATCGTGAACCACCACAAGTGACAAGGACACACCGATGAGCACGCTGCCGAGTTGGGCCGACCAGATGAAGGCGCTGGAGAAGGTCAGCGACAACCTGGTCGCCAAGTGGCGCCCCGACGGTGCCACCGAAGCCGAGACCCAGGACATGAACAGGCTGGCGCTGTCGATGCTCGCGAGCGGCTACCTCTGCCGGGTCTACACCGATGTCCACAGACCGGTGTTCATGCCGATGTGGAACTACGCGTTCAACCAGGGTGGACCCAGCCCCGACTACGTCTACTCGACCGTCGAGATCGATCCGCATGGGACCTACCGACTCTCCGGATACCGGGGCACCACCCGGTTCGTCGAGCTCACCCAGCAAGCCATCGACATGCTCAGCCCGCAGGCGATGGACGGGAGGGCGCCGTACGCATTCACCAACGACCTCGACGAGCTGTCCATCGGCGAGGACGGCTACTTCAGCGTGATCCTGTCAGCGGAGCGTCCGGCAGGCCACACCGGCGACTGGTGGGAGCTGCACGACCGTACCGTGCGAATCCTGATGCGCCGGTGCTCGTGTGACTGGAACCGCGAAGTCGACGCGAGCGTGGCCATCGAGCGGCTCGACGAGGACGGCACCGATATGACACCCGAGGAGATCGTGCGGCGCTTCTCCGACCTGTCCGCCTGGATCGAGGGTGTCATCGAGTTCGACATGCGCCTGATCCGGTACTACCGGGAACACCACGGCATCAACACGCTCTTGCGGTCCGGCAAGATCGACGAGATGGGCGGGCTGCCGAAACAGGCGTACTACGACGGAATCCACGAGATCGACGACACCGAAGCGCTGATCATCGAGTCCGTACTGCCGGAGAAATGTCGCTACTGGCAGGCGCTCGTCGGTGACGACCGGTTCTGCACTGTCGACTGGGTGAACCGACAGTCGAGCCTCAACGACGCACAGGCTCGTATCGACAGCGACGGAAGGTTCCGCGCCGTGATCTCGAGGCTCGATCCGGGAGTGCCGAATTGGCTCGACAAGGGCGACTACCCGTGGGGAATCATCCAAATGCGTTGGAACCAAGCGACCGACTACCCCGACCCCACCATCAAAATGGTGCCGTTCTCCGACATCCGGGATCATCTACCCGCCGACACCCCGACCGTCACGCCCGAGGAGCGCAAGCGGCAACTCAGCGTCCGCCGTGAAGGCGCCCAACTGCGGCGAATCTGGTGACCGCACCCGACCGGGACGATGAGGATCTGCAGCGCGCGATCCTGGGTGCGCTCGATGTCTTGCTACGCTCGCTACAGCCGGAACCGTTGCAAGCAGACCGTTTTCGCGTTCACAGCGAGGCCAACAGGTTTGGTCGTGTCTTCGGTGGCCAGATGATCGCCCAGGCCATGCGCGCCGCCGCCGTCACAGTCCACGACAAACCGCCGCATTCCCTGCACGCCTACTTCGTTAAGTCGGGCTATCCTGACGAGCCGCTCGACATTTCGGTCGAGCGGGTACGCGACGGCCGGTCGATGGCCGCACGCCACGTCACCGTCGCACAGGCCGGAGAGCCGCTGCTGATCGCGATGGTGTCGTTCCACGACAACCCGACCGAGCCGGAGTTCTCCGGACCCGCGCCACAGGGACCCAACCCCGAGGAGTTGCCACGCTTGCAGGACTGGGTGGAAAGCACGCCGCCGGAACTCAATGACAGAGCACGAACATGGATCAGCCGGCCGCCGCCACTGGACATTCGCATCGCCGAACCGACCTATTTCTTCGGTGGATCCCGTGCCGGCGGACCGAGGTCGCACTGGATGCGGTTGCCGCGCACCATCGAGGACGACCCGGTGCTGCACAGCGTTCTCCTCGCGTACTCCAGCGACTACCTGCTGCTCGACATGGCGCTGCGTTCACACCCCGAACCCGTCAGCGTCGAGTCGTCCACGGCGTTCAGCCTGGACCACTCGTTGTGGCTGCACCGGCCGGTGCGATTCGACCAGTGGCACTGCCACACTGCGGAGTTGGTGGCGGTCTCGGGTCATCGAGGATTGGTGCGCGGCGCGATCCACGACATCGACGGACACCTCGTCGCCAGCACCGCACAGGAGGTGCTCGTTCGTGCCAATTCCTGAGCCGGCCACGCACCAGCTCTTCCAACAGCCATGGCCCGAGGGCGAATACCGGATGTTCCAACTCGGCTTCGTAGTCGACGACCTGTTGGGTGCCGCACGTCGCTGGGTCGATGTCTTCGGTGTCGGGCCGTTCCACATCATGCCGCGGGTCAGCAATGTCTGCCGCTACCGCGGTGGCGAAGCGTCGGTGGACATTCACATCGGCGTAGCGCAGGCCGGTCCCGTCCAGATCGAGCTGATACAGGACTACACCGACGGGCCGAGTGTCTTTCGCGATCTGCGTGATCTCTACGACTACGACAAGACCGGTTTCCACCAGATCTGTACCGTGACGCGGGACTACGACGGGAAGAAGGCCCACTACGAAGAATTGGGTTACGAGCTCGCGTGCGAATTCACCTCGCCGGGCCAGCGGGTTGCGTTCTTCGACACCATCGAGGACTTCGGCTTCTTCACCGAAGTCGCCGAGGAGAAATCGAGCTTTTTGGTCAACCTGTCGAGGATTTCGCAGACGTGCGCCGAATGGGACGGCACGGACCCCATCCGCATTCTCACCCGCGACGGCTATCGCACGCCGTAGCGAGCCATATGCAGCGCCGCGCGGTGACTGAACAACAACGAGGCGCCGATCGGGTTTCCACCGGCAGGGTATGTCGTTCCGGACACGGCGGCCATGGTGTTTCCCGCGGCGTAGAGACCGGGGATCGGCCGGTCCTCGGCGTCCAGCACACGCCCGTCGGTGTCGGTGCGCAACCCGCCCTTGGTGCCGAGGTCCGAGACCCCGAACGCCGCGGCGCGGTACGGCGGTGTGTCGATCGGCACCAGCGGCGACGCCCCGTTGGTGAAGGCTCGGTCGAACGCCTCGCGCCCGCGACCGAAATCCTCGTCGTCCCCTTGCTCTGCCAGAGCGTTGAAACGTCGCACGGTCTCCGTGAGATTGTCGGCGGGGACGTCGATCTCATCCGCGAGTTCCGCCAACGTGCTCGGCCTGCCGCCACAATCCGGCGGCCACATACTCGCTCGTCGGTGAGAACGACACGTTGGGCGCCATGACCGGCGGCTGCTCACCGGCGCGGCTGTCGTAGACCATCCAGTACGGGGTGCCGACCGTGCCGTCGGCCATGGCGCGAAGGATTTCGCGGCCCGATCTGTCATAGGCGGCCGACTCGTTGACGAAGCGGCGTCCAGCCCGGTTGACGAAGATGCCGCCGGTGAAGCACAACGCGAAGGCGGCCCGGCCGTCGGGATGAATCAACCCCGGCGACCACCAGGCCTGGTCCATCAGGTCGGTGCTCGCCCCAACCGCGATGGCCGCTCGGTGCGCCAGCCCGAGGCTGCCGGGTGAGCCCATCGTGTCGGATGTCGTTCCGGGAACACCGTATTCGGCCCGCATGGCGGCGTTTCGTTCGAATCCGCCTGCGGCGAGTAGGACGCCGCGACGGGCCCGAATCACCCGCCGTTCGCCCTCGCGCTCCACCACACCGCCCGTGACGCGGCCGTCGTCGGCGATCAGCTCCACGAGGCTCGTGTTCAAGTGGGCCGCGACGGCGGGGTCGTCGGCCATTGCGGCCAGGAACCGGCCGACGAGTGCCCGTCCACCCGTAAGGAGGTCGGGCTGCGGCGCGCCCAGACGTTCGTGATCAAGCGGACCGCGAACCCGCCCCTGAAACCGGCCAAGTCGGCTGTCCGGCACCGCCCTCGAGACGATGTGCCGCATGCCGTCGGCGCGGGCCCCGGCCACCGACCCGTAGTAGTCCGGCCACGGCAGGATCTTGAACGCGAAGCGCTCGTCGCGTTCGAGGTATTCGATCAGCGCGGCGCCGCCGCGGACGTAGGCCTCCTGAAGCGCCGCCGGGGTGCGGTCGCCCACGACGCCGCGGTAATAGCGCACGGCGTCGTCGATGGTGTCGTCACAGCCGGCGCGAACGAGTACAGGGTTGCAGGGAAACCACATTCCGCCGCCACCGGAGTAGGCGGTGGTGCCGCCGAACTGGTCCGTCGCCTCGACGAGAGCAACCGAGAGTCCTTCGCGCGCAGCGGTATAGGCGCCCGCAACTCCCCCGCCGGAGCCGACGACCAATACGTCGACCGTCTCGTCGGGCCCGTTCACAAGGCGCCTCGACCGATTGACGAAGCGTCCCTCCCGAGGTGAGAAAAGCCACCCGCCGCCGGCCTTCGTGCCGCCGTCCACGGGAATGTTGTGTCCGGTGACGAACGCCGACTGGTCGGAGGCGAGGAACAGCGCCACCCGCGCCTGGTCTTCCGGCCACCCGACCCGGCCCACCGGTGCCCACGACGCCCATAGCTCGTCGACGTCCTCGTAGCCGGTCAGGTAGTCGACCTGAGGCGTCTGAGCGAGGTCGGTGCCGATGCCGTTGACGCGGATGCCGTGGCGGCCGAGATCCACGGCAAGGCAGGTGGTGAAGTGCGCGGCCGCCGCTTTCATGGCGCCGTACACGGGGTCTTTGGGGTAGCCGCGCATGCCCTCGACCGAGTGGACGGTGACGATGCTGCCGCGATGCGCCTCGATCATCGACGGCACGAGCGCTCTCGTGACCGCGAACACGTGACGCAGGTTGACGTCATACATCTGCTGCCACGAGTCCGGGGTGGACCGGTGGAAGGGCACCAGCGGGCGATAGTCGCCGACATTGTTCACCAGTACGTCGACCCGCCCGTGCTCCGTCAGCACGGCCTCGGCGAGCCGGGCGACATCGTCGTCGAGGGTGACGTCGACGACATGGCTACGGATGGATCCGCCGGCGCTCGTCACCTCGTCGCGGATCCGGTCCGCGCGCTCCGGATCGATCTCGGCGACCTCGACGAGTGCACCGTGTCGGGCGAACAGACGGGAGATGCCAGCACCGATGCCGTCGCCTCCGCCGGTGACCACAGCGACCCGTCCATCGAGGAGCCGGTTCCAGTCGTCGATCGGTGGGACGCCCTCGTCACCCCTCATAGCGACGGACCATACGCGCGGTGGGAGAGAATCGCTCCCAACATGACCGACAGCGAAAGCCCCTCAACGGCATCCCGACGACGCCACATCGTGCGGCTCTGCCTGTTCGCGGCGTTCCTGCTCGGGATGTTCTATCTCGTTGCGGTCACCCGCGTCATCGATGTCGAGGGCGTCCGGCGCACGATCGCGGCGACGGGCCCAGCTGCGCCGCTGACCTACGTCGCGGTTTCAGCCGTTCTCGGGGCGGTGTTCGTCCCGGGCCCGATTCTGGCGGCAGGCAGCGGCATGCTGTTCGGACCCGTTCTCGGCCTGGTCGTGACGCTCGGCGCGACGGTCGGCACAGCGATCATCACCAGCCTGATCGGTAGGCGCGCAGGCCGACAGGGCGCGCGAGCACTCCTCGGGGAAGGACGCGCCGACCGTCTCGACCGACTCATCGAACGCAGAGGACTGTGGGCGGTCGTCGGTCAGCGGTTCATCCCCGGAGTCTCCGATGCGCTCGCCTCTTACGCGTTCGGAGCGTTCGGAGTTCCGTTGTGGCAGATGGCCGTCGGGGCGTTCATCGGGTCGGTGCCGCGGGCGTTCGTCTACACGGCGCTCGGCGCGTCGATCGGGGACCTGTCGTCGCCGCTGGCCTATGCGGCCGTCGCCATCTGGTGTGTGACCGCGGTCATCGGCGCCTTCGCGACGCATCGCGGCTACCGGCATTGGCGTAGCCGCGATGAAGCGGCCGATGGACCGGGTACTGCTCCGACCGACATAGGACCTCACACCTGCGGATGGAAGGGCAATGAGAGTGGCTGGTGGACCCACGGATGCCGCAGGGCTTCGCCTCCTCGTCGTCGGCGCCTCCTCGGGGGTCGGCCACGCGGTGGCGGTCAGCGCCGCTGAACTGGGCGCCAAGGTGGCGGTGGCGGCGCGGCGGATGGACCTGCTGACGCAACTGGCCGACACCGTCGGCGGCACCGCGTTCGAACTGGACGTGGAGGATGTGCCGGCCATCGACAAGGTCGTGGGTAGTGCGGCCGAGGCCCTCGGCGGTCTCGATGCCGTGGTGTTCACCAGCACCGTCGTGCCCTTCGCACACATCGAGGACACCGACGTGACGACGTGGCTGCATGCGTTCTCCGTCAACGCGGTCGGCGCCAACAACGTGTTGCGGGCCGCGCTCCCCTATCTGTCCGAGAACGGTGTGGTACTGATCGCATCGAGTCACGATGTCGGCCGTCCCCGGGCCGGGGTGTCCGCCTACAGCGCAAGCAAGGCGGCACTGGACGAGATTCTGCATTCGTGGCGCAGCGAGCACCCGGAGCTGTCGATCGTGCGCGTCGGCATCGGCCCCACCGCTGACACCGAAATACTCCGCGGCGCAGACCGCGATCTGCTGTCCCTGCTCTTCAAATCATGGGTGGAGCACGGCCAACTTCCCGCGCAGATGTCGGCGCTGCGCGATGTCGCCAATATGCTTGTTTCCCTGGTCATTTCGGCGTACGCGAATCCAAGTGTTGTTCCCGAGATCGTTCAATTGTCTCCGCGAATCAGACCCTCGAGGTAAGCGAGAGGCCGACTGGCTTCATGCTGTTCGCGACGTTAAACTGGTTCGTGCCATCGTCACTCATAGTCGTGGAACCGAACGAGCCACTGCGCGCAGCTGCATTGGGCTGAACCCCAAACTGGCGACGCTGGCCGTCAAGGTGACGGCCGCCTAGCGTTCCGCGGGCGGTGGCGCCGATTCGACAGAGGCGACGTCGGTCAGCCCACTGATTTTCAGGACAGGCATCAGGACGGGGTTGGCGATGACGTGAATGCGATCGGCATTGGCGAACAGCGCGCGCAATGCGCCGCTGTCCAGGTACTCCACGCCACCGAGATCAACCGTGAGCATCGCGCCGTCGCGCGTCGACGCCGAAAGGGCTTCAGCGAACGAGTCGAGATTGCTCAGATCGATTTCCCCCGTCGCCACCAACACGAACGTGCCGTCGTCACGTTGGTGGGTGATGAGGCTCAGAGGCGTGGCCATCAAGCGATCCTCGCGTGCATATGGACAGTGGTGCCCGTCGCGAGCGACTCGATCGTGACATCGTGCATCAGAGCCCGCATGAGGGCTATGCCGCGACCACGATTGGCAGCCACCACTTGCGGCTTCCACGAACCGGAGTCGAAGACCGTGACGTGGACGCGGTCGGCCACGGCGATCACACGCAGTCTGACGGTGCCCCCAGCGCGGTCGCGGAGACCATGCTCGATGGCATTGGTGAGAGCTTCGCCCGCCGCGATCAGCACCTTCAGGGTCTGGTCGGGGTCGATCCCTGCCCTGTCCAACCACCCGCGCAGCGCAGCGCGGGTCGGGCCGAGGCGGCTCGCGTCGGCGGGAAGCTCGACCTCGAGGGGGGCGGGCTGGCGGTACAGAAGTAGCGCGACGTCGTCTTGGTAGCCGTCGCCGGGCGCGAGCCGCGACATGATCTGGTCGGCCAGATCGTCCAGTGCGGTGGCGCGGTTGTCCTGGACGAGGTCGGCGGCGCGCGCGATGCCCAAGTCCAGTGCTTCGCGACGCCGCTCCACCAGACCATCGGTGTAGAGCAGAAGGGTGGCCCGAGGCGGGATGATGTGGCTGGCTTCGGGACGAGATTCGTCGTAGGACAGTCCGAGGGGGGTGGCGCGGGCGCCGTCGAGTAGCAGGGCGGTGCGATTGGCCTCGACCAGGATGGGTGGCGGATGACCGGCGCTGGAGTAAACCAGCTCACCGGTGTCCGGAGTGAGCAACGCACAGAACGCGGTGGTGCACTCCGCGCCGGGAAGCCGGGCGGCGAAGCGGTCCAGAGCCGCCAGGGCGGTGGCGGGGCTGGCGTGTTCCAGAAGCAGGGCACGGCACGCACTTCGCAATTGGCCCATCACGGTGGCCGCCGCAAGGCCATGGCCGACACAGTCGCCGACGATCAACGCGATCCGGCCGTCATCGAGGTCGACGACGTCGTACCAGTCCCCTCCGACCTGCAGCGGTCGGGTGGCCGGCTGGTAGCGCACCGCGAATCCGCTGGAAACCGCGGGGCCGAGGATCGCGCTCTGCAACGTTAATGCCGTTTCCCGCTGCTGGTCGAGTTGATGCACCCGCTGCAGTCCTTGACCGAGGCGGCCGGCCAGCACCGTGAGCAGCGTGTGGTCTTCGGGGGTAAAACATCGTTGTTCAGCTAGCTCGATGTGCACGACGAGGATGCCCCGGGGATGTTGTACCGCGATGCCAGCCAGTCCTGGTTGAGCCGTGTCGGGGGTGAGCAGATCACCCTGTCCCAGCGACCTGATCATCTGTTTCGTCCGCGATGGCAGATCGACCCACTGCGCCGGCTCGCCGACGCACGTGAGTTGCGGTGCAACGGGTTCCGCGCCGTCGGCGGGCAAGATGACGGCCATGACGCGGCGCGCTCGCCACAGTCGGCGCAGTTCCTCGGCCGCCGCGTGAACGGCGTCGTCGAGGGTGTCGGCCTGCGCCAGCTGCTGGTTGAGCTCCGCCAGCGCCGTCTCGCGTTGCACGGTGTAGTGCTCCGCGGTGACGTCGCGGAATGTGCCGACCATGACCCGGCGGCCGGAGTCGGGATCGTCGGCATGGTTGAAGTTGACGGTCACCCAAAGCCGGTGCCCGTCACGGTGATTCACCGGAACCGTGAAGGAGCCGTGCGTTTGCTCCAGTAGTTCGCCGAACGCCTCCTCGACCTGTCGGCGAGCCTCGGGGTCGGTGTCGGCGGACGGCCACCAAGGGAAAATGGGTCGATAGGGCAGGCCGTCGGCGCCGTATCCCATGATGTCCGTGAACGCGGCGTTGATCTCGATTACTGTGCCCTCTTCGTCGCAGACGAAGAACGCCTCCTGCAGTGAGTCGACGAGGGCGGTACGCCAGCGAGCGTGGTGGTTGCGCAGCCGCGCCAGTTCGATGATGCCGCGCACGCGCGCGAGAAGTTCGGCGGCCGCGAACGGCTTCACGAGGTAGTCGTCGGCGCCGGCCTGCAGGCCTTCGATGGAAGCTTCCTGCCCGGCGCGTGCGGACAGCAGCAGCACCGGCACGGCCGCGGTGCGCGGATCGGTCCGCAGCGCTGCCACCAGGGCAAGCCCGTCCAGTCGGGGCATCATCACGTCGCTGACGACGAGGTCGGGCACATCAGCGCGGACGTTCTCCAGCGCCTGTTGGCCGTCGGTGACTGCCTCGACGTGGTAGCCGGCGCTGCCCAGCAGGCGGGCTAGGTATTCGCGCATGTCGGTGTTGTCGTCGGCGATGAGTACGCGCGCCGGGGCGTCGCTGCCCCCAGCCTGGATGACCGCGTTGTCGGGAGTCACCGTCGAGTCGGTGACCGAAGCGACGTCGGCGTCGATGTCGGCAGGCATCCAGCGCAGGGCTTCCTGCACGTACGGTTCGGCGAGGCCGGAAGCCGCCCTGGTGCCTGCCGTCGACGCGACGGCGTCGTGGGGTAGGTGGGCGGCGCCGAAGGGAAGCCGAATCGTGAACGTGGTGCCCGCACCTTCGGCGCTCTCTGCGGTGATGCCGCCGCCGTGCAGGCCGACGAGTTCCTTTACCAGCGCCAACCCGATGCCGCTGCCTTCGTTGGATCGAGCGTGTGCCGTCTCGATGCGGTGAAACCGTTCGAACAACCGAGGCATCTCCGCGGCGGGCACACCGATTCCGGTGTCGGCCACGGTGACTATCGCTTCGTTGGTCCCGCGCCGGACCGCGACCGAAATGGACCCGTCGAAGGTGAACTTCAGCGCATTGGACAGCAGGTTGAGGATCACCTTCTCCCACATATCGCGGTCGATATAAACCGGTTCGTCCATCGCGGGACAGTCGACGGTGAACTCCAAATCGGCCCGGTCGATGGCCGACCGGAAAACGCTCGCGAGCTCGGCGGTGACGGCCGCGAGGTCCACCGGCTCGTAACGAGCTTGCGCCCGGCCGGCCTCGATGCGGGAGAAGTCAAGCAGCGTGTTGACCAGCTTCGTGAGACGTAATCCGTTGCGCCAGACAACGTCCAGCTCTCGCCGGGTTTCGTCGTCCAACCCGCTGCTCTTACCGCGCAGCTCCGCGATGGGGTCGAGGATCAACGTCAGCGGGGTGCGGAACTCGTGACTGATGTTGGAGAAGAACGTGGTCTTGGCGCGATCCAGTTCGGCCAGCTCCTCAGCCCGCCGATGCTGGGCGCGGTAGCTCCGTGCACTGCCGATTCCCGCGGCGATATGTGCGGCCACCAGCGCCACGAAGCCGGTGTTCTTCTCATTAATCGGGCGGTACCGATTCAGCGCTGCCACCAGAAAGCCACTGGACGTGTCGCCCTGCTCCATCAGCGGGACCACCATTGCCTTCACCGGCGGTTCGGGCCAATCTCCGGTCGGCAGTTCTGAATACGGTTCACCGTCGAGTTCCATCAGCACAGATCGCCCCGCGCGAGCCTCGTCAACGGGCCAGATCGCAGCGCCGTCGGCAGACAACACGGCAGGTGCGGCCGGGTGCCCCGCCACGATCCCACTGGAACCCGCCAGTCGCGCGTCGCCGGCGTCGTCGAAGAGATAGATCAGAGTGAACGGAAGGTCGCGCAGATTCTGCCCGAGTTGACGGTGGGCGAAGGCCAGACTTTCCTCCTCGGTGCGGACCACACTGGGGTCTGAACCCAGATCCCGCAGCGTCGCCATCCGCCGTTCGCCGATTATCTGGTGCGTATCCTCGCTGACCACGCACAGCATGCCGACGACCTGTCCCTCGTCGTCGCGCAATGGACTGTAGGAGAACGTGTGATAGGTCTCCTCGCGGTACCCGGCGCGCTCAAGAAACAGCAGCAGCCCCACATCCCAGGTGGCCTGCTCGGTGGAAAGCACACGGTCGATTCGCGGTCCGATGTCGTCCCAGATCTCCGACCACACCTCATTGGCCGGCCTGCCCAGCGCCCACGGATACTTGCGCCCCAGGGTGTCGCGACGGTACGCGGCATTGCAGAAGAAGGTCAGCTCCGGCCCCCAGGCCATCCACATCGGGAACCGGGACGAAAGTAGGACGCTCACCGCGGTCTGCAGACTCTGCGGCCAGCCCGACGGCGACCCCAGCGGAGTAGCCGACCAGTCCACTTGCGCCAGATCTCGACCAACATCGGGGTCTGCGCCGAAAACCGCGGTCGGAAAACCGCGTTCAGCGTCCCCGATCATCGATGCCCGTCGAGTCCGTCGAGCGCGTCTGTGACGGTCTGGTATGGCCGCAGCACATTGTCGAGCTTTGTGACCTCGATCGGCATGATCACTTCCGCGTTGCTGGCCACCAGCCGGACAGCGACACCGTCGGAGAGGCCCCGCTCGTAACATCCGAGGACAGCGTTGAGCCCTGCGCTGCCGAAGTACGTCACATCCCCCAACTCGACGACGAGCACCCGGGTGGGATGATCCGAGGCCGCCTCGAGCCCAGCGTCAAGGTGGGAGACGAGCGTGTCGACGGTGCCCGAGTCGATCTCGCCCCCGGCGGACACGACGACTGCCGCGTCGCGGACATCCTGCTTCACCTCCAGTAACGCCACGGCCGATCACCTCCTCGAATCCCCGGTAGGTACTTAGTACCCATCGCGGCCTGAAGGTCTACATTAGCGTCTCCTACGCGTCGTCATGAGGCCGTTCTTGCAGGCTCAGGCCATCTTTGCGGCAACTTCGGCGACGCTAACGATCGCGGCGAGTCCCGATCCGATCGTGCACGGTCAGCAGCAAATGGTCGAACTCCCGGCGCAGACTGTCCGGCTGATACCTGATCGTGTCGAGCTCGGCGACGACCTGAGCGGCCAGCGCCCGCAGTTTGGTGTTCGTCTGCTGCGAACGCCAGAGCAGGATCTCGAACGCCAGATCGGCGGTGATGCGGTAGACGAGCATGAGCGCGCCCTTCGCCTGCTCGATCGCCGCGCGCGCCTCGAACAATTCGGGCAGCGAGTCGTCGAGAGCCTGCCTGCGAGCTTGGTCGAAAGTGTCTGTCAGGTCGATGTAGTAGCCCTCGACTGCCGACCAACGCGCCGTTGCTGTCGAGCATCCGGTCCGCGAGGACGATGACGGTGTGCTGGCCTCCGGAGGTGTCGATGAATCGGTGGCGGCTGGAGAACGACCCGCCGAAGTGCAGGAGGTGGTCGAGGAGGTCCTGGACATGTTGGCGATCGTCAGGATGCTTATGAGAGAGCAGCAGTTCGGTGGTGGGCACGACGGAGCCTGGTTCGTACCCGTGCATCCGCGCGACCTCGTCGGACCATTCCCATCGCTGCCCCACGAACCAAAAACGGAAGCTGCCCACGTTCAGATGTGGCATCACATGCGCGGGGGTTTCGGGCTCCGCGCTGCGGGCTGAGTCCGGCGTCATCATGCCGAGATTGTTCCATCAGCGTGATCATTTCGGCGGCCGAACGGCAGCAGGTGGATGGTCGAAACGACCACCGCCCCGACGACCAAGCCGATCGCCGCCGACGCCCCGGTATTCACCAGCCAGGCGAGCAGGCCGCCGACGGCTCCGACAGCATGGTGAACGGCTTCCTCCCAGTGGTGGACCAGGCCGTACGGCGCGTGCCAGCCGATGTCGGCGGCCCCGACGAGCAGGATGTGGCCACCCACCCAGAGCATCGCCGCCGTCCCGATCACGGAGAGCGCGGCGAGCAGCTTGGGCATCCCGGCGACGAGCCCGCGGCCGACGCGTTGCAACAATCCCGAGGAGCGCTGCGTAAGGCTCAGGCCGATGTCGTCCATCTTCACGATCCCCGCGACGACGCCGTACACCACCACGGTGATCACCAGGGCGACGATGACGAGGATGATGAGGCGCGGCACGAACGCCTGGTCGGCCACCTCGTTGAGGGCGATCACCATGATCTCGGCGGACAGGATGAAGTCCGTCCGGATGGCACCGGTCACCATGTACTTCTCGGCGTCGGCACCTCTTTGTGCGACCGGCGCGGCGTGCGCGTCGTGTCCGCGGATGCGGCTCCACACCTTCTCCGCGCCCTCGTAGCACAGGTAGGTCGCCCCGAGCATCAGGATCGGCGTGAGCAGCCACGGCAGGAACTGACTGAGCAGCAGGGCGGCCGGCAGGATGAACACAAGCTTGTTGCGCAGGGATCCGATGGCGATCCGTTTGATGATGGGCAGCTCGCGCTCGGCGGCGATGCCGTGCACGTACTGCGGCGTCACCGCGGTGTCGTCGATGACGACCCCCGCGGCCTTGGCCGTCGCACGGCCCGTCGCCGCTCCGATGTCGTCGACGGAGGCGGCGGCCAGCCTGGCCAGTGCGGCAACATCATCGAGGAGTCCGAACAGGCCCGCGCTCATCGCGTCTCCATCATCGCGTTGAAGGTTACCGACAGTCGTCGCTCTCGGTCGGGCCGAATCAGATGCCAAGACTGCTTGACGGTGACGTGGGTCACAGTATTATGACCAGTGGTCATCGATCTTAGGAGGACCGGATTCCAACGGTGACATGGGCTCGCGTCGACCCGGCTCGTCGTGCCGCCGTGGTGGCAGCCGCGGAGGCCGAGTTCGGAGCGCACGGCTTCTCACGAGGCAGCCTGAACGTCATAGCTCGGCGCGCAGGAGTTGCCAAGGGAAGCCTGTTTCAATACTTCGCGGACAAGCGCGACCTCTTCGCGTTCATCGCCGATATCGGGAGTCAGCGCGTGCGGTCCTACATGGAGAACCGCATCCGTGAACTCGACCCGAGCAGACCGTTCTTCGAATTCCTGACAGACCTTCTCGACACGTGGGTCGCTTACTACGCCGACCATCCACAGGACCGTTCGCTTCACGCCGCGGCGAGCTTTGAGGTCGACGCCGAAGCCCGCGTCAGCGTGCGGACCGTGATCCACCGCCACTACCTGGAAGTTCTGCGGCCGCTCGTGCATGACGCGCACGCACGAGGCGACCTGTGCACGGATTGCGATACCGACGCGTTGTTGTCGCTGCTGCTGATGATCTTCCCGCACCTGGCATTGGCGCCGTACGTGCGCGGGATGGATCCGATCCTCGGCCTCGACGATCCGACGCCCGAACAGCCGGCACTGGCCGTGCGCAGGCTGGTCGCCGTTCTGGCCGCTGCATTCGCTTCTCCGACCACTCGGCCGTCTTATAACGCCCCCCACGGCCAAACCTCTACTGCCCCAGCCCAATTGATCTGAGGAGGTCAAACTCATGACACGAACACACTCAGCCTCGCTCAACGCGGGAGGTCTGAACTGGGACAGCCTGCCGTTGAAGCTGTTCGCCGGCGGCAACGCGAAGTTCTGGGATCCCGCCGACATCGACTTCTCGCGCGACCGGGCCGACTGGGAGTCGCTGTCGGACCTCGAGCGTGACTGGGCCGCCCGGCTGTGCGCCCAATTCATCGCAGGCGAAGAAGCGGTCACCCAAGACATCCAGCCGTTCATGGCGGCGATGCGTGCCGAAGGGCGCCTGGGCGACGAGATGTATTTGACCCAGTTCGCGTTCGAGGAAGCCAAGCACACGCAAGTGTTCCGGATGTGGCTCGACGCCGTCGGGCTGACCGGCGACCTGCACGGCTATCTCGACGACCTTCCTGCGTACCGGCAGATGTTCTACGAGGAACTTCCGCAGTCTCTCAATTCCCTTTCGGCGGACCCGTCACCGGCGGCGCAGGTTCGAGCGTCGGCGACCTACAACCACGTCATCGAAGGGATGATGGCACTGACGGGATACTATGCGTGGCACAAGATTTGCGTGAACCGCGGCATTCTTCCCGGAATGCAGGAGCTGGTGCGCCGCATCGGTGACGACGAGCGACGTCACATGGCATGGGGAACCTTCACGTGCCGGCGCCATGTCGCCGCCGACGACGGCAACTGGGCCGTATTCGAAGCGCGCATGAACGAGCTCATGCCGTTGGCATTGCGCAACACCGAGGAGGCTTTCGCCCTCTACGACGCCGACGACATCCCGTTCGATCTGACGATGGACGAGTTCATGCAGTACGCCAGCGACAAGGGTATGCGGCGCTTCGGCACGATCAGCAGCGCCAGGGGACGTCCGCTCGGAGACATCGATATCGACTACTCGCCGCTACAACTCGAGGACACTTTCGCCGACGAGGACAAGAAGGTGCTGGCGGCGTCCGCCTGATCATCCGGCAGGCCAAACCCGCCGGCCGTCGCATGGCGGGCTCAGTCCGGGGCGAGTTGGTCGCTGTCGGCGAATACAAGGGTGCCGCCATCGAGCACCACCGCCCAGCGTCGGGCAGCGTCGGCGAAGTGTTCACCCCCGATGTCGACGGGTTGCGCCTCCATCTCGCCGAAATCCTCGACGACGACGCCAAGGCTTTCAGCGTCCGTGCCGGGCTTGAAGCGGACCCGGCTGTCCACCGCCAGCTTCGATCCGCCGCCTTTGTCCCCGTTACCTGCAGCTTTGCCGGCCACCGCACCCCCTGAAAATCGTCGACAATTAACGACAAGGTCAGTAAATCATGCGGTTCGGTTAACAGCGAGTGAATGGGCGGCTTCGTGGGCTGATAGGGAATGGCTCAACCAGGAATAACGAGGGCCCGGCCGTGACTACACCTGACATGACCATTGCAGATCTCGTCGCCCGATTACACAACGAGGCCACGTCCCAGATGCCCGCCGACATGTTCGCCACTTTTCAGGCTGAGCAGGCACGAATGCGTGCCTACGGCGTACCGCCAGGTGCAGCCACGGTGGGCGACACCATCCCTGACGTCGAACTCCTCGACGTGCACGGCAATCCCACCAGCTTCCGGGCCGCTCAAGCCGGTGCGGCCGCCGTCGTGGTGCTCTACCGCGGCGAGTGGTGCCCGTACTGCAACATCGCCCTTCGCACGTACCAGGAGGACCTTCTGCCGACTCTCGACGATCGCGGCATAAAGCTGATTGCCATCAGCCCGCAGAAGCCCGACAGGTCATTGTCGACCCGGGAAAAGAACGAGCTGAGCTTCGTTGTGCTCTCCGACCCCGGCAATCAGGTCGCAACGGCTCTGGGCGTCCTGACCGCGCATTCGGATGAGGTCAAAGAAGTGCAGCGGGCCATCGGCATCGACGTGGCTGGATCGAACCTGGACGGCACCCACACCGTGCCCATTCCGACCGTCGCGGTGATCGACTCCCAGGCGACGGTTCGATGGATCGACATACATCCGGACTACGCGACGCGCACCGAGGTCGAGGAAATCCTCGAGGGCCTAAAAGCTCTGCGCTGACAACGGTTCGTGAGGCTCATCGGTCGGAGGCAGTCGCCTACTGTTGTTGGACCTGTTCGAGTTTGCGACCCGTGCTCCGCGGGCCGAGCAGCCCGACATCGAGGCACAACAGCACGATCAGGAACGCCGAACCGGAGAACACTGCTACCGGTCCGAGCGCCGCAAGCGCGGGCACGGCGACGAATGGCATCACGGTGGAGGTCGCACGTGACAACGAATAGCAGACGCCGCTCGCCGTGCTGCGAATCGCGGTCGGGAAGATCTCGGCCTGATAGATGTGGAACGAGTTGGAAAATATGTTGGACACGGCGGTGAGCAGGAAACCGGCAGCGACGATCACCGCGACGTTTGTCGATGCGGCAAACACTATGCCGCACAAGCCGATTCCAAGCGCCGAGGCGATGATCAGGTGCTTACGCTCGAACCGTTCGACCAACGGGACGGAAATGAGTGAGCCGAGCGGGTAGCCCACGAAGGTCAGGGCGGCATAGCCCAGCGACTCAGTGACCTCGAAACCCTTGCTCACCAACACCAGCGGTGCCAGGGTGCCGAAGCCGTAGTAAGCAACGGTTTGCAGGACCTGGAAGATCACCAGCATCACGGTCCGCTTCCGGTAGTCCCGGAACGCAATCCGCAGCACCTGCGCGACGCTGCGGGCATCGTCATCCGAAGTCGTCCCTGACGCGGACTCCGACGACTCGGGAATCGGCGTGCCAGGCGCGACCTTCGCCACCACCAACTCAATGACCTTGCGGGCCTCGGTGTGGCGGCCGCGGCTCTCGAGCCAGCGCGGGGACTCCGGTAGCATCGCGCGGACAACCAGCACGAAAACTGCACCGAGGCCGCCGAAAAGCAGTAGCCACCGCCACCCGTCGATGCCGAGAAGCTCCGTGCGCGCGACCAATTTGCCGCCGAGCAGCGCTGCGAGCGGGACTCCGAGAAAGCCGATCGTGTAGGCCCACGCCGTCATCCGCCCGCGGTACCTGGCAGGGATGAACTCGGCCAGGTAGGTGTCGATGAGCACCAACTCCGCGCCAAGGCCGATACCGGCAATAACCCGCAGCACGAGGAATGTCTCGATGTTGAGCGAGAATGCGGCGGCAAACGAAAACAGCGAATACACAAGCAGATTGAGAATGAATACCCGGCGGCGTCCCAGCCGGTCGGCGGCGATCGAAAGCACGTTGGCGCCGATGAACATGCCGGCGAAACCCGCCGCGATCACCATTGACTTGCCCAGGGTGCCCAGGCCGAACTCCTTCGCCAGCACCGGTGCGAGCACTCCGCCGAGAAACACCTCGTAGAGGTCGAAGAACGTGCCGATACCGACGACCACCACCAACCGCCAGTGCCAGCGACTGACGGGAAGGCCCTCCAATACCGAGGACGCGGTGGTAACCGGTACCGGTCCAGCCATGTCGCCTCCTGTCGCCGGCGTCATTGTCGCTTCCGGTTGCGCCGAGGGCTATCAGCGAAGCGCACGGTTGTTGGATCGGTAGCACACCGGCTGGATGTACTTGCCGCGTCGCTGCGGCCGTTTTTTGGTGGGCAGAGCGGATCTAATCGTCGGTTTCGACGACGAGCACCTCGGTCTTCGCGCGATGGGACACCGCCCTGGGAACAGAACCCAGCACCCGCCCGACGATCGTGTTGGTGCCGACATTCCCCACCACAAGCAAGTCGGCATTGACGTCCTCGACAAGCTGAACCAGCTCGTCCACCGCAGCTCCTGGCAGGGCGCGCTCCTCAACGTCGGTGGCACCGGCCTCGCGCGCCCGGGAGGCTGCTTCGCGCAGCATGTCGTAGACGGGCGCGTCACCTTGGGTCCGATATCCCTCGTTGCGCAGCTGATCGGGATCGGGTCCGCCACGGTCGCGTTCCTCACCGAGGAACGCCGTGGCGACGATGAGTTTTGCTCCCGAGTCCGCGGCAATGGCCGCAGCGCGGTCAACCGCGCGAAACGACGTGTCCGAGCCGTCGGTACCGACCACCACGACCTTGTATTTTCCCATCGAATCCTCCCGAATGCCGACAGCTGACTAGCCGCCAGCGGCGCAAACGAAACCATCCATCGAGGTTTCCAGTGACCTCACGAGATGTTTCGTGTCGCGCGGAAGATGCTCATGGGGAGCACTGCGACAACGGCGGCGACCACGATCCACCACACAGTCGCGTCGGTCAGTTGGTTCACTACGACGGTCGCGCCGAGGGCGACTGCAACGGTTAGTGCCAGCCGCCAGTCGTCACCGACGATGAAGTCGTACCAGAATCGACCGAACCCACGAAGCCTGCGTAACACCAATCCTCCTAAGCCGCACCGATATCGGCGTCAGCAGCAACGGGTTCACGCCGTCTGAACAAGGCAACCAGCGCCAGTGCGTACAGGGCAACCACAGGGATGAGGACAAGCAAGGCGACATCGTCGCCCGGCCATGGGCGCCGGCGCCTTCCGCCCCCCAGAAGACGCCGAAAGCCGTCAGCATCACGCCTACCACGAACTTCATGCTGTTCTCCGGCACTCGCGACAACGGCCTGCGGATCGCGTAGCCGGCTATCGCCACCAGCAGTACGGCTGCCGTCGCGGCAAGCGCCGCCAACGGAATGCTGCCCGCATTGGCGCCGAACGTCAGCGCGATGAACACGACCTCCAGGCCCTCCAGCACGACTCCCTTGAACGACAGGGTGAACGCGTACCGATCCGTGAGGCGACGTCGAGTTGAATCGGTGCGCATTTCGGCGAGCGCAACCTGATACGACACCGCCTCGTCGCGAAAGTGCTTGTTGCCGCTCGCCCGCAAGATCGCCTTGCGCAGCCACTGAAGCCCGAAGATCAACAGCAGTCCCCCGACGAACAGCCGCAATCCGCCGAGTGGCACCGCAGAGATCGCGGGCCCAAGCACTGCGACGACTGCGGCGAGAACGACCAATCCGGTGAGCGCGCCCGTGACGGCCGAGCGCCAGTCACGGCCAGTACCCGCAGCAAGGACGATCGTCAGCGCTTCAACTGCCTCGACCAGACACGCGAGAAAAACGGTGACGAAGAGCGCTGAGCCACCCCGTCTGCTTCACGACTTCTATGCGGGATCACTACTCAGCCGTGCCCGAGAAGCGCTCGGAGAGGAGGCTTTCCTGGCTGGCGGCCCAGGACGCGAGCAGCTTGAGCCCGTCCGCGGTCGGAGTGTTCGCGGCTGCGGTGTAGACGTTCAGCTGCAGGCCAGGTTCGGAGGGCAGTTCCATCGCCTCGAAGTCGAGGTCGAGTTGACCGACGACCGGGTGGTCGCAGCCGCTTGCGGCCGGAACGGTGAAACCGCACGTCCTGGGAGGCCCACCGCTGCCGGAATAGCTCGCTGCGAGTGGACAATTCACCGACCAGTGCGATCAGGTCCTCGTCGTGCGGGTTGCGACCCGCCTCGAGGCGCAGCATCGCGGCCGCATCGCGGGTGATCTGGTCGTAGTCGACGAAGAACCGCTCGGCCGCCTCGGGATTCAGGTACACGAAGCGGGTGGTGTTCGCCGGCCGGCGCGGGTCGGCAAGCACCGGGCGCGTAGAGCGCGCGGGCGAGCTGGTTCATCGCGAGCACGTCGTGGCGGCCGTTGCGGATCCAGGCGGGCGCGTCGGTGATGGCGTCGAGCACCTGCTGCAGCGCCGGTCGAACGGTCCCGGCGTTCGCCGCTGCGGCGGCTGCGGGTCCGGTACCGGACTCCCGGGCCAGCGCGATAGAGGTGATCGCGCTCGGCCTCGTCGAGTTGCAGCGCCGAGGCGAGGGCGTCGAGCACGCTCTCCGATGCGCCGGCCAGGCTGCCGCGCTCCATGCGGACGTAGTAGTCCACGGAGACCCCGGCGAGCATCGCGACCTCCTCGCGGCGCAGACCCTTGACCCGACGGTTGCCGCCGTAGGCCGGCAGCCCCGCCTGCTCGGGACTGATGCGGGCACGCCGGGAGCTCAAGAACTCGCGGATCTCGCTGCGCAGATTCATCGAGGTCATGGCTCCACCGTAGGTGCGCGTCGCGGCGAGCTGGGAGGTACTGCCAGTGCCCGGCTCAGCAGGCACTCCCGCTCGTCCAGATCGGAGGCCTAGCGTCGAGAGCATGAGCATTCCGACCTTCACCCTGAACAACGACGTCGAGATACCGGTCCTCGGCTTCGGCGTCTTCCAGACCCCGCCCGACGAGACGATCGAGGCCGTCGAGGTCGCGCTGGAGACCGGCTACCGCCACATCGACACCGCGGCGGCGTACGGCAACGAGCGCGAGGTCGGCGAGGCGATCCGGCGCAGTCCGGGCTGGCGCGTGACGAGGTCTTCGTCGAAACCAAGGTCTGGATCACCGACTACGGCTACGACGCCACGCTGCACGCCTTCGACAAGGCGACCGGCAAGCTCGGCATCGACCAGCTCGACCTGCTGATCCTGCACCAGGCGCTGCCCGGTGAGTTCGAGCTGACCATCGACGCCTACAAGGCGCTGGAAAAGCTGTACGCCGACGGCAAGGTCCGCGCGATCGGCGTCTCCAACTTCATGCCGGCCCACCTCGGGCGGCTGCTCGCCGAGACCGAGGTGGTGCCTGCGGTCAACCAGATCGAGGTCCACCCCTACTTCCGGCAGTCGGAGTTGCTCGCCGTCGACGACCAGCACGGCATCCTCAACCAGGCGTGGTCGCCGATCGGCGGCATCACGTTCTACCGCGACGGTTCGCACGGCTCGACGCTCAAGGATCCGGCGATCGGCGAGATCGCGGCCGCGCACGGCAAGACACCGGCGCAGGTGATGCTGCGCTGGCACATACAGCAGGGCCGCCAGGTGATCCCGAAGTCGGTGACGCCGTCGCGGATCGCAGAGAACTTCGACGTCTTCGACTTCGAGCTCACCGCCGAGCAACTCGCCGCCATCGACGCACTGGACACCGGCGTGCGCGGCGGCCCCGAGCCCGAAGCCATCACCCGCGAGAACTTCCGCCTCGATATCCCCGAAGCCTGAAGAGGCTGTCGACCATGCAGAAGCTACCCAAAGGGAACATCTACCAAAGGCCCGGCCGAGATGTTCACCGGCGACGTGTATTTCGACGTCATCGCCAAGGGCGAAGAGCCGTCCCGCATGCGCGTCAACACCGTGCGCTTCGCGCCTTGCGCCCGCACCGCCTGGCACACCCACGCCTGCGGACAGACGTTGCACGTCACCGCCATCGGGCTGGTTCAGTCGCGCGGCGACCAGACGTCGTGGTCAGGTGCGGCCGGGCATGCCCGACGGTGTCGAGTCCTGACGGACCTGACAACCCTTACACAAAGGAGAACGCAAATGAAAAATGCGAAACTCGGCGATCTGACGGTCGCGCGAATCGGCTTGGGCGCCATGGGGATGTCCTTCGCCTTCACCGGGGCCGGAAGCGATGACGCCGAATCCATCCGCACCATCCACCGGGCGCTGGACCTCGGGGTGAACTTCATCGACACCGCCGAGGTCTATGGTCCGTACGTCAACGAGGAACTCGTCGGGAAGGCCATCAAGGGCCGCCGCGACGACGTGGTGCTCGCCACCAAGTTCGGCATGATCTCGCACTCCGGTCGCGAGCAAGGCCAGCTCGACAGCAGCCCGGCCAGCATCCGCACGGCTGTGGAGGGCTCGTTACGACGGTTGGATACCGACCACATCGATCTGTACTACCAACACCGGGTCGACCCGAACACCCCGATCGAGGACACCATCGGCGCCGTCGCCGAATTGATCGCCGAGGGCAAGGTTCGCCACATCGGGCTGTCGGAGGCGTGGGTCGAAACCATCCGCCGCGCGCACGCCGTGCACCCGATCACCGCGCTGCAGTCGGAGTACTCGCTGTGGACCCGCGACCAGGAGCCCGAGGTGCTGCCGCTGCTGCGCGAGCTCGGCATCGGATTCGTGCCCGTACTCGCCGCTCGGCAAGGGCTTCCTGACGGGCACCATCCGTTCGACCGACCAGTTCGACGCGAACCGACTTCCGCGCTTCCAATCCCCGCTTCACCGGCGAGAACTTCCAGCGCAACCTGCGCATCGCCGACGAGGTGCAGGCGGTGGCCGCCGATGCCGGGGTGACTCCGGCGCAGGTCGCGCTGGCCTGGCTGCTGGCGAAGGGCGGCGACATCGCCCCGATCCCTGGCACCCGTCGCGTCGCCCGGCTCGAGGAGAACGTGGCCGCCGACGACGTCGTGTTGACCGCCGACCAGATGAAGCGGCTGGACGAGCTCACGCCGGCCGCGGGTGGCCACCACAACGAGGCGCAGATGGAGATGATCGAACGCTGATCATCGCGCTGACCTACTGAAGGCTGACCCCCAAGAGCTTCGCCGACACGGTCGCGGCAAACGTGTGCGTGTCGCCGGGCCAACGTGCCGACACGTAGCGGCCGTCATCGACGACGAATGCCGGCCGCGCGTTCGACGCAGAGTCTCGTATCATCCCTGACGTCTTCACTCGCCAGTCCGTGGAACCCACTGCGACATCACGGAAGTCGTCCGGACTCCGCAGCGCGCGAGTCACCTCTGCCTGCACTGACATGTAGCCGTTCGGTTCACCAGGCTTCTCGACGTAGGTGCGGTAGTAGTCGGGGTCCCAGAACCTCGTCACCCGGGCAATGCGCCAGGCACGACGCTCCAATTCCCATGTCAGCGCCGTGGTCTTACGGCCGTGGAGCACCGAACGACCCGTCGCTGGATCGACGGTTCGGGCGGCGAGCAGCACTCCGTGACAGATGGCCGCCACGAGGATTTCCTGGCGGAAGGCTTCCGAGACGAGTCGATGCAATACGTCGCTCTCGATATAGCTGCGCATCCCCCGGGCACGGTGCCCCCCAGGAAGCAGCAAGCCGTCCACGCCCGCCAGATCCGTATCTGCCCAAGCGAGGGGCTGCCGGTACTCCGCTGACGCCATCATTCGCCCATACGCAGCGCGTGCATCGCGGTTCGCGCGCAGGATCCGACCGACGACGACCGCGCGGCTCAGACCGGGTACCTTCGACCAGAAGTCCAGGCCGCGGCCGGTGAGCATGATGTCGTCGGCGACCGCCTGCGCGCCGCTTTCGGTGCTGAAGACGACGGTGTGCCCTTGCAAAGTCAGCACCTGCCAGCTGACGGCGACCTCAGTCGGGTCGAAATCGGTGTCCGGAATGGGTATCAGGACGGTGGCCACAAGTGCCAGCATGTCATTCGTGAGCATCGGCGAGCAGCGAGACGGCGGGGCACCACGATCTGCTCCACGACGCGAAGTCCTCAAATTCGCCGTCTCCGCACCGGCGCTACTGATTCTCGGCACGACGGCCGCGACGCTCGCCGCGCCGAAGGCATCAGCCGCCAACATGAGGCTGATCGATTTCACCGAGCGGTTGGTCCCGCCGGATCAGATCAGATCGGCGGGCTTTGACGGCGCACTCGTCTACGTGTCCGAGTTGCGGCCCGGCGCAACCTTCGATTTCAAGCCAGTCACCCGCGAGTATGCGGATGGGCTACGCGCTGCGGGCCTTCACGTGGTCAGCTGCTATCAGTACGGCAAACCGGGTTGGCCTACGCCGTCGGATTACACCCGCGGGTACGACGGCGGCGTGTCAGACGCACAGACAGCTCTCCGGTTGCACGCTGCGGCCGGCGGCGCGGGTTCCGCGCCGATCTTCTTCAGTGTCGATGAGGATATCGACGTCAACACCTGGAAAAGCGTTGCAGTCGAGTGGCTTCGAGGAATCAACTCGGTGCTGGGCGTGGGCCGCACCGGCATCTATGGGCATTCACGGGCGTGTGCGTGGGCGATCGGTGACGGCGTCATTGGGCGCTCATCCACGGCGGGGCACTGGTGGGCATGGCAGACGAGGGCGTGGTCTCATGGTGAGCTCGAGCCCAGGGCGGTGCTGTATCAGTCTGTGGTCGTCGGCGGGTCCGAACCGGGTGTCGCCATGGGAGGTACGCACGTGGATGTGGACGACGTGCTTGCAGCTGATTTCGGACAGTGGGATCTCGATAGATGACGGGCGTCAGGCAGCAGATTCAAGCGCCAGCCCGGGCGTTGACGTTGGGGCAGTTGTCGCGTTGACCCGCAACGACTCTCGACGTCGTTCATGGGGTGTCGTCGACGTCGATATTCCCCGCCAGGCCGCAACAGCATGCACCCCGGTGATGATCGCCGGGATGAGAACCGGGGACACGATCCAAAGCAGCAGCGCGATGCCGGCCACATAGGTCGTGGTTTCACTCATTTTTTTCCTCCACGGGCTGGTCCACTTGGGTGGTGATATCCGATAGTCGGATGACTTGAAATTAATGAATTTGCCTACAGGCAACTACGTCGCTTCCCGACAGAACTCGCCCGATTGTTGTCGCTGGAGAACAAACTGATTCCGGGCTTTATCCTTTCAAAAGAGCGCGTGACATCACGATGTGCTGAATTTGGTTTGTGCCCTCGTATATTTGGGTGATCTTTGCGTCGCGCATCATCCGCTCGACCGGGAAGTCCCGGGTGTACCCGGCACCGCCGAACAGCTGGACGGCCGACTCGGTGACGTCCATCGCGACGTCTGACGCGAAGCACTTGGCGGCCGCCGAGATGAAACTCAAACCCTGCTCGCCACGATGAGCGCGAGCCGCAGCGGTGTAGACCATGAGCCTTGCCGCCTCCACCCTCATCGCCATTTCGGCGAGTTCGAATTGGATCGCCTGGAAGCTCGATATCGACTTACCGAATTGTTTGCGTTCCTTCGTATATGCAATCGCGGCGTCCAAGGCACCCTGGGCGACGCCGACAGCTTGTGCCCCAACGGTCGGGCGGGTGTGATCGAGTGTCTTCAATGCCGTCTTCAGGCCGGTGCCGGACGCGCCGATCATGCGGTCTCCGGGAATATGGCAGTTCTCGAAATACAGCTCTGCGGTCGGCGAGCCCTTGATGCCCATCTTGCGTTCCTTGGGCCCGACGACGAACCCTTCGTCATCTTTATGCACCATGAACGCCGAGACACCGTTGGCGCCCTTGTCGGGATCCGTTACCGCCATCACCGTGTACCAGGTCGACTTGCCGCCGTTGGTGATCCAGCATTTGGTGCCGTTGAGAACCCAGCCGTCACCGTCGGCGCGCGCCCGGGTTCGCATGCTGGCCGGGTCCGACCCGGCCTCACGCTCCGACAACGCGTAAGAGGCCATTGCGCCGTTGGCGATGTCGGGTAGCACCTTGAGCTTGAGTTCCTCGCTGCCCGAGAGGATGAGCCCCATGGTGCCGAGCTTGTTCACCGCGGGGATCAACGACGATGAGCAGCAACCGCGGGCGACCTCCTCGACCACGATGCAGGCGGCTACGCCGTCGGCCCCTTGACCGCCGTAGGCGTCGGGGATGTGGACGGCGTTGAAGCCGGACTGATTGAGCGCGTCGAGGGCTTCCTGCGGGAATCGCTCGTTCTCGTCGCAGTCCGCGGCGTAGGGCACGATATCGCGCTCGGTCAGCGCGCGAATTGCGGAGCGCAGTTCGTGGTGCTCGTCGGTGAGGGTGAAAAGGTCGAAGCCGGGGTCAACAGCGGTGGTCATGGGTCTCCTTGATGAATCGTGGTTGAGGTCAGTGGTTTAGCTGCGCGAGTGCGACCCGGGCGGCGTTGTATCCGCACATGCCATGCGCGCCGGGACCGGGTGGTGTCGCCGCCGAGCAGATGTACATGTTCGGCACACCAATGTTGTAGGGTGACAGCGTGATTCGGGGCCCGAAGGTGAGTTGGCGGATGTCCTTGGAGCCGGTCATGATGTCACCGCCGACGAAATTAGGGTTATAGGTCGGCATTTGCGCCGTTGAGCGGACGGTGTGGCCGATGATCCGATCACGGAAGCCCGGCGCGAACCGCTCGATCTGGGTGATAATCGCCGCGGTGGCGTCGCCGGTGTAGCCGTGCGGGACATGCGCGTAGGTCCACACCGGGTGGATGTCGCCGACCGATCGCTGCGGGTCGGCCAGATACTGCTGGCCGACCAATACGAACGGTCGCTCCGGCATGCGCCCGGCATGGATGTCGCGCTCGGTGGCCGCCAGTTCGGCGAACGAGCCGACGACGTGTACGGTTCCGGCTCTACGGGCGTGGGGATTGGTCCACGGGACGCCGCCTTCGACGGCGAAGTCGACTTTGAAAGCACCTGGACTTCGGCGGAATCGCCGGTAGGCGTGGGCGATTCGTCTTGGCAGGCGATCTCCGAGGACGCCGGCGACGGCCTCAGGCGCCAGGTCGAACATGGTGATGTCGGCCCGCGGAAGTTGCGATGCCACCTCGATGCGGGTGCCGGTTTCGATCTTGCCGCCCAGATCGGTCAGGAGCGATGCGAGGGCGTTGGTTATCGACTGCGAACCACCGGCTGCGACGGCCCACCCATGACGGTGCCCTGCGGTGATGATTCCCAGTCCTATCGCGGACGTCATCGGATAGTGCAGCGGCCGAAAGGCGTGTGCGGCAACACCTCCGAATAACGCCCGCGCCTCGTCGGTGCGGAACCACCGGGCGAGGACCGATGCGGGCAGCACGGTCGGCGCACCGAACCGGGCCAGCGTCAGCGGATGGTGCGGTGGCCTCAGCAACGGACCCATGATGTCGTCGGAGATGGCGTCAAACCGCTTCGACGGCCGGTCGAACAGCGCGCGCCACCGCGAGCTATCGATGTCAAGCTTGTCGGCGGTGTCTTGGACCGAGCGGTAAAGCACGCCGGCGCGTCCGTTGTCGAGAGGGTGGACACAATCGATTTCGGGTAGCCGCCACGTCAATCCGTAACGGTCCAGTCCGAGGTCGTCAAGGAAGGGCGAGCCGACGGCCATCGGATGGATGGCGGAACAATGATCGTGCAGCAGGCCGGGAATGATGGCCTCCGACGTCCTTGTGCCGCCGCCGATTTCGTCGGCCGCCTCAACCACGGTGACCTGCAGGCCCGCCTTGGCGAGTGTCACCGCGGCGGCCAGTCCATTCGGCCCGGCCCCCACGACGGTCGCGGTACTCATGCCAGCGCTTCGTGACCGTTGGTCTGTTGGTCCCGGCTCAAGGCCCGCTCGACACGATCCCGTTCGGTGACCAGTGACCAGGTGACCTCGGTGGGGATCGGGCCGTTGGGCAGCCACGGCTGCTCCTTGACCGCGTCGGCCACCTTCCAAGTTCCGCGCTCGATCACACCCAGCGCCGCGTCGATCACTTTGTAGCGCTGCACCTTGCTGGCCCACGCCTGCGACTCCACCCAGACGACGACGAGTTCGCCCGGCTCGAAGGCCACCTCGCGCTGCACGGCGGCGATGAGGTCCTCGTTGTGCAGATGCCCATCGCCGAAGTTGAAACCGATCAGCGAGTTGCAGGTGAATTCCGCCTCGCGCACGGTCCGCGTCTCGACGTCGGGCAGGCTTTTGAGCAGCACCGAGAACAAGCCTCGGCCCTGGCTGTGCATGGTGCGCCACGCGATGGCGGACTGCATCGTGATTTCGGCCCACTCCGGCTCATAACCGAACTCGACGAACTGGTCGACCTGGTTTTTCGCGGTGCGGGTGACCTTGTTCAGCTTGGCCTCCGCACCCGGGGCGAACGCCCACACCGCCGAGGCCCAGTTGCCGGCGTACTGGCGCATCGACGGCAGGAACGACACCTTGTCCGGCCGGAAGTTGCCCAGGATCGGGAAGAACACCAACGCGGCCACGATCAGCACCGTCAGCCACGGCGAGGACATGTCGGTCACTGCGTAGCCATTGGCCGCCGGGAATCCGAGGAACAAGAACACGCTGGCGTAGGCGAACAGGATGTTCCATTCCAGCGGAACCGCAAGCGGGAACGTCGAAACGATGAACAGGTGGAACGCCACCATGACGACTACAGCCACCACCGTCAGCCACTTGTTCGTCGAGAACAACAGGACCAGTGGGGTGACGATCTCGACAGTGGTGCCGGCCACGTGTGCCATCACATCGGCGACGCGAGATGGGCGCAGGTCGCGTGGGAAGTCGCGGTAGTGCGCCCGCTTGATCCACTTGAACGGCATCGACGGGCTGTTGCTGACCATCGGCGGTACGACATTGGAGAAGTGCTTGCCGAATTTCGACACCCCGGCACCGACCCACACCACGACGATCAGCAGCTTCAGCGCGATGATCATGTCGACGAACGGCAACGTGGCGAAGAAGACCAGCGCAGGAAGATACTGCTCGCCACGTGCACCCAGGAAGACCGTCTTGTCGCGCAATCCCATCGCGATCAAGAGCACTATCGGCGCGATGAGGAGGGCCGGGCGGACCAACCCGGAGGTGTTGTCCGGCATCACGCGTGACAGCGAATCACTGTGCACGCCAGGCGATAACAGCGGGACCGCCACGCTGATCAGCAGCGCGACATACAGTCCGACGTCGAACCACGTGCGCCGATCGCCGGCGGTGAACGGCACCCATTTCCACGGTCGCAGCCGGATGGTTCCCGGCCGCGCCCAGAACAGGACGCCTCCGGTCATCGGCTTGACCTTGCCGGCCAGCGGGCCCCACGACCCGGCCACACCGATCGTCTCGAGCAGCACGGTCCACAACACGGCCTTCTGGTACACGATCGGCTGGCTCCACCATTCAGACACGTGCCAGAACGCGGGAAGCCCCGAGGTCAGCGTCGCGATCAGGACACCGCCGAGGGCGTAGAACAGCACCAGCTTGGCGATGTAGACGGTGTGCACCATTCGGGGTGAACCGAAGCCGTTCTCGGCCCAGTTCACCGTCAGGATGCGCATCCGCTCCATGAGCGGCTTGGTAAGGAATGTGTGCGGATCGACCGCGGGCAGGTTCGGCTTGGTGAAGCTCATTTCAGTTCTCCTATGCCTCGAGTAGTTCTTGCCGCAGGGTCGTTTTGGCGACCTTGCCGACGGCGTTCTTGGGGAGGTCGTCGAGGATCGTGATTTCCACCGGCAGTTTGTATTTGGACAGTGACTCGCTCAGGTGCTCGTGGATCGCGTCGACTTCGAGCTGCTTGCCGGGATACAGCGAGACGAAGAGCACCGGCTCTTCCCCGTAGACAGCGTTAGGTCGGCCGACGACGGCGGCCTCGGCGATAGCAGGCAGTTGATGCACAACCGCTTCGATCTCGCGGGGATAGATGTTCTCCCCGCCGCGGATGATCATGTCCTTGGCACGGTCGACTAGAACGAGGTAGCCGTCCTCGTCGAGGCGGCCGATGTCGCCGGTGTGCAGCCAGCCGTCGATGATCGTCTTCGCGGTTTCCTCGGACCGGTTCAGATAGCCGCGCATGACGTTAGGGCCCTTGATCACGACCTCGCCGGCGGCTCCGTCGGCCACCGGTTCACCGTTGGCGTCCACCACACGAATGGTCTGACCAGGCAGCGGTAGCCCCACCGTCCCCGCTTTGCGTTTGCCCCCAAGCGGATTGATCGTGCTGGCGCATGTTCCTTCGGATAGGCCGTATCCCTCAACTATTGGGATGCCGTACCGTGTCTCGAATTGCTCCAGCAGCTCGACGCTGGCCGGCGCGGCACCGCAGATGGCGAACCGCACCGAGGAGGTGTCGGGCTTCACCTCGTCGGGCAAGCCACACAACATCGTGTAAATCGTTGGCACGGCGGAGAAATACGTCGCGCCGCTCTGCTCGATCCTCTCGAAGAACGACGTCGGGCTGAACCGGCCTGCGATCGTGGTTTGGCCACCGGCCAGGAGCGGCGCCAGGGTGCCCACCACGATTCCGTTGACGTGATACAGCGGCAGAATCAGCAGGCTGTGATCGGCACTGCTCAATGCGGACGCTTCGATTACGCCGCGGCACATCGCGATCAGGTTGGAGTGTTCGAGCATCACGCCCTTGGGTTGCCCGGTGGTGCCGCTGGTGTAGATCAACAGCGCCAGCGAGTCCTCGACCAGGTGGGCGGGCTGCAGCGGTCCTGCCGCTTTCGAAGTCAACTCGGCCGCAGTGATCACCGGCCGAAGACCGGTGTCGAACTCCGGCACCGTGTCGACGATCAAGGCTTTGGCATCGGCGTCTGAAAGCTGGTAGCTGACCTCGGTCGGCCGCAGCGTGGGGTTGATCGGCGTGACGGCCGCACCCAAACGCCAGGCTGCGAAGAGGGCGACCACCAGCGTGGTGGTGTTGGGCAGCATGGCCGCGACGACGTCACCGGCACGAACACCGTGCTGGTGCAGCGACGCGCTGGCGCGGCGCACTGCCTGGAGGAATTCGCTGTTGTTCAGGTTGACGCGGTCGTCGGCGATGGCGGGCCCGCGCGGGTCGTTCGTCGCCCGCAACTCCGGCAGTTTCCGCAGGTTCATATGGTCTTCCTCGATGACGGCGGTAGATGTGACAGGTGGCAACCCTAGGTAGTCGTGTGAGGCGAGCCACCGTCATGGCCGATGAAGATGGGTCTGTCAGTTGTCGCCCGGAGACAAACGGGGACGATCTACCGTCAATTCGTGACGAGTTCGCGTTTCGACGACTCGGATGTCAGGCACTACGTCGCGCAGACCGCCTCCCGGCTGCATGGGCGGCTCGGTGAGTTGTCATCGGAGATCCGTCAGTCCCTGGAAGACGACATCCCGGAGCTTCGCGGAGATGCGAGCCTGCTCGAGCTGCTCGGGGCCAGCGTCGAGGGAAACGTGGACACCGTTCTACACGCGTTGCGCTACGACATCGCCGTCCAGCGCATCGAAGCGCCGACCGCAGCGATGGAGTACGCCAGGCGCCTGGCGCAACGCGGCGTGCCGGTCCACGCGCTCGTCCGCGCCTACCGACTTGGACAGCGCCGGATGAATGAGTTGGTGTTCCGGGAGGTGCGCGAGCTCGATATCGAACCCTCGGCCAGATTTGCCGTTCTCGATGCCATCAGCGCCACGCTTTTCGATTACATCGATTGGATTTCGCAACAAGTGGTCGTCGTCTACGAGGACGAACGCGAACGGTGGCTCGAGAACCAGAACAGCATTCGCGCGTTGCGGGTCCAGGAGGTGTTGACCGGCAAAAAGGCCGTCGACATCGACGCGGCAACGACGGCGATTCGGTATCCCCTGCGCTGGCACCATCTCTCGCTTGTCATGTGGTACACAGACGGCGCCGCCGAAGGAGATGAACTCGTACGGCTGCAACGGTTTCTGCGCGAGCTGGCCGAAGCAGCGCACGCCGATGCGAGTCCACTTTTCGTCGCCGCCGACCAGATCAGCGCATGGGGCTGGCTCCCCTACCGGACGGCTCCGGCCGACGCCGTCACAATTGTCCGCCAGTTCACGGTGAAGGGACCGGCCTCTCCGAGTGTGGGTATCGGAACTGTCGCGTCGGGGCTGGAAGGCTTTCGGCGCTCACGTCGCGAGGCGGAAGCAGCCCGCCGCGTCGCGATGGCCGGCGACATCGCCGCGCCGGCGATATTGGCAGCGGGAGACCCCGGTCTGTCGATCGCAGCGATGCTCGGGGGCGACGTCGTGCGAGCGCGTGAGTGGGTGACCGAGGTTCTGGGCGACCTGGCGTCCGATACCGAAAACGACGCGCGCCTGCGCGACACACTGCGGGTCTTCCTGCGGTGTGGTTCCAGTTACAAGATGGCGGCCGAAGAACTCGACATGCACTTCAACTCGGTGAAGTACCGCGTCGGTCGTGCGATGGCACGGCGCGGCCGCGAGCTCGGAACAGACCGGCTCGACGTCGAACTGGCTCTGGTCTTATGCCAGTGGTACGGCACCTCGGTGCTTCAACAAGGGTGATGTTCCGGTCGCCTCATGTGGCCGAAGGCGAACCGCCTGGACTGCCGGCATCCGGCGTCCCCAGCACGCGCCGGGCTGCGACACCGTGCCCGACCCGTCGAACCAGGAAGGCGGTGGAAATCTGACCGAGCCCATGCATCAGCGCCCCGGCGGCGACCCACGACACCAGCAGTACGACGGACACTTTCCACGAACCCGCGGCCCAGAACCCGATCGCGATCTCCGCCAGACCGACGAGCAGCAGTACCCACCATCCCGGTGCTCTACTGGCGGCGAACGCCATCGCGATGTCGAACGATCCGCGGAAGATGAAGTAGAAGCTCATCACGGCGGCGAGCCCGGCGAACGTGCTCCCAGGGCGGACGAAGGCGACGACGCCGACGATCACGAACAGCACCGCCAGTAACCAGTGCAGTATCCGCCAGCCTCGTGACGACGAGACCGCGGCGACCATCACCTCATTCGCTGCCGCGACAAAGCAGAAGACGCCGAAAAGGATCGCTATCCCCGCAACGGTGCCGTAGTCGAAGCGCAGAATCAGGATTGCGATGATGACCCAAGCGATGCCGGCGATAAGGAGCAGCCACCAGTTCTTGCTCGTCGTGACGACATCGTCCAGCGCTTCATGAAATAGGCCTTGTGGTTTTGAAGGGGTCTCGCGTGTTTCGCGCATTTCGCTCATTTCAGCTCCTGATAATCGGTTGATAATCCAATCAGACCTCGTCATGCCGGGTCGAACAATGGCACGAACCCGACCAGGCGGGACAAGGTCATGGCATCCATCGTCGTCTCGCAATCGGGGTGTCGGGCGATTTCGGGCAACAAAGCCGCAGTCCGTCTTTGTCGCCGGGAGACAGTGGCTTGTACTCCTACAGCACCTAATATTTGCAGCCCATGGACGGCGTTGTCCGCTGCCGGTCAAGCCATCCGACTTCAGGAGCACCAGAATGGTTGTCACGAACACCGCGGGCGAGGACGAACTCGCCGCACCGCTGGAGCTGTTGCTGACAAGCTCCGCCGTAGGCGTAGCGGAACGGATGATGCCCAACGTCTCGTGGAGCAGGTTTGCACTGAACTTGGCCAAACAGCCGAGGACATTGGCGTCGCGGACCAGTTCCCTGGTGCAGGAACTGGTTTCAATCGCCGGAGGCCATTCCGAGATCGCACCGGGCAAGAGCGACAGGCGTTTCAGTGACGCGGCATGGCAGGGCAATCCGTTGCTGAAGAGATCGATGCAGGCGTACCTTGCGACGGTTGAGACTGCGAACGAACTGCTCACGGAAGCCGATCTGGACTGGCGCGACGCCGAGCGGATCCGGTTCGTTCTCGACGTCATCAGCGAGGGACTCTCCCCCAGCAACAACCCGCTGCTGAGTCCGCTGGCTTGGAAGGCGTTGATCGACACCGGCGGGTTTAGCGCGGTGCGTGGATTTCGGCGCTTCCTTGCCGACATGAAGTCGGCGCCAAGAGTGCCGTCGATGGTTGAGCCCGATGCGTTCACGCTCGGCGAGGACATCGCCCTCACACCGGGTTCCGTGGTCTTCCGCTCGGACGTCTTCGAGCTGATCCAATACGGGCCGCAGACCGACAAGGTCGTATCGGTGCCATTGCTGATGGTGCCGCCGGTGATCAACAAGTTCTACATCATGGACCTCGCGCCGGGCCGCAGCATGATCGAGTATTTCCTGCGCCAGGGCATTCAGGTGTTCGCGATCTCATGGCGCAATCCGACTGCAGAGCATCGGGATTGGGGTTTCGATGCCTACGGCCGCGCGATCGTGGAAGCGCTGGATGTGGTGCAGAAGGTCACCAACTCTGACCGCGTCCACGTACAGGCATCGTGTTCGGGCGGGATACTCGCCACGATGACCGCGGACCACCTCACCGCGATCGGCGAGGGCGACCGTCTCGCCAGCCTCACGTTGATGGTCACCGTGCTCGACCAGAGGAAAGCCGGGTTCGCCGCGGCCGCGATCGACGAGCAGGCCGCGAATATCGCAATCGCGCAGTCGGCCCGGAAGGGATACATGGATGGCCGTTCGCTCGCCGAGATGTTCGCATGGCTTCGTCCGACCGACTTGGTGTGGCGGTATTGGGTGAACAACTATCTCGAGGGCAAATCGCCTCGCCGCGTTCGACGTGCTGTTCTGGAACGCCGACACCACCCGGATGGCCGCCGCGTTGCATCGTGACATGGTGACGACGGGTCTGCGCAATGCGCTGGCCACACCGGGCGCGGTCGGCATGCTGGGGACGCCGGTAGATCTCAGCCGGGTCACCGTCGATACGTACGTGGTCGCCGGTATCGCCGACCACATTTCACCCTGGCAAGCCTGTTACCGTAGCGCCCGGCTCTTGGGCAGCAAGGATCTGCGCTTCGTTCTCTCGTCGAGCGGACACATCGCCGCGCTCGTCAACCCTCCAGGCAATCCGCGCGCTTCCTACCGCGTCGGGGTCGTCGACGAACCGGACCCCGCCGCATGGGTCGCGGCCGCCGAGAAGAACACGGACTCGTGGTGGCCCGACTACGTCGCCTGGCTTATGGAACGCAGCGGCGGCGAACTCATCGACGCGCCTGATTCACTCGGCGGGTCGAGCATGCCGCCGATCGAGCCCGCGCCCGGCAGCTATGTACTCGAAAAGTGACACCGCGAGGCCAACATCCGCTTCGTGTGTGTCGCCAACATGAACATGTCAAACCCATGACCGAATCGCTGGCTCCAGGGATGACGGACGAACGCCTCGTCGCGGTGTTCGGACAGCAGATACGCGTGAAGGTGCGCACCGGTACCGGGGTGCCCCTGGTGTTGTGCAACGGCATTGGGGCCAGCCTCGAAGTGCTCGATCCCCTCGTGGCACAGCTGGACCCGGAAACCACCGTGGTGATGTTCGATGTTCCCGGCACGGGTGCATCGCCGGATTCGCCTTTCCCCTATGGGATTCCGTATCTTGCGTCGGTGTTGGGACAACTGCTGACGAAGATCGGCATTCGCGGCACGACCGTCGACATTCTGGGATTGTCGTGGGGCGGCGCACTGGCCCAGCAGTTCGCGTTTCAAAACCCGTTCCGGTGTCGTCGATTGATCCTCGTGTCGACAGGCACTGGCGTCATCATGGTGCCTGGGCGGCCTGCTGTGCTCGCGAAAATGCTTACGCCCCGCCGGTTCCTAGACCACGAATACGCCGCGTCCATCGCCGGCGAACTCTACGGTGGGACGGTTCGCACCGATCCGTCGGTCGTGAAGCGATTGTTCGATCGCCAGCGAATGGCCGGCTCCCGTGTCGGTTATCTCCATCAGCTGCTCGCAGGTTCTGTGTGGGCAAGCATCTTTGCGTTGCCGCTGATCCGTCAGCAGACGTTGATCATCGCCGGACTGGACGATCCCATCGTTCCCCTAACGAATGCGCGCATCATGCATCGCCTGCTGCCTCATTCCACTTTGCACCTGCACACCGGCGGCCATGTGGACCTCATCACGAACGCCGCCGAGCTGGCGCCGGTGATCGAGATGTTCAGAAACCGACGATGAAAGTGGGACGCAGAGTCGTGCCACGATCAGCGGTCGAACTCAAGTCAAGGGCGGCGTCAAACGCTGTAACCCCCAAACAGCCGACCGCCAACACCGCGCTTCATTCCGTATCCCCCAGCAGGGTGGCCACGTAGTCGTCGACATAGGTGGACAACTCACGCGGCGGTCGGTGATAGTTGCCGGACCGCACCGGGCGCGCCGGCAATTTCACCTCGGGAGCCTTGACGTCTTCGTAGTCGATCGTGGACAGCAGGTGGGCCATCATGTTCAGGCGAGCATCCTTCTTGCTGTCGGATTCCACCACGTACCACGGGCTGACCGGGATATCCGTGTGCACCATCATCTGGTCCTTAGCGCGCGAGTAGTCCTCCCACCTGAAGATCGACTCCAGGTCCATCGGCGAGAGCTTCCATTGCCGAACCGGATCGTTGCGCCGGGACCTGAACCGTCGCAGTTGCTCCTCATCGGATACCGAGAACCAGTACTTGCGCAGGATGATGCCGTCGTCGATGAGCATCTGTTCGAAGATCGGCGTCTGCCTCAGGAACAACGCATGCTCTTGCGGCGTACAGAATCCCATCACCTTCTCGACACCCGCCCGGTTGTACCAGGACCTGTCGAACAGGACGATTTCACCCCGCGTCGGCAGTTGCGCGACATAGCGCTGGTAGTACCACTGCCCGCGCTCCCGCTCGGTGGGTGCCGGCAGCGCGGCTATGCGCGCGACGCGAGGGCTCAGATATTCGGTGATGCGCTTGATGGTCCCGCCCTTGCCCGCGGCGTCGCGACCTTCGAAGATGATCACGATCCGGGCCCCTGATTCCCGGACCCATTCCTGGAGCCTGACGAATTCTGTTTGAAGGCGGAAGAGTTCGGCTTCGTAGACTTTTTTGGGGATCTTCCGCGTGGACTTCTCGTCCGATTTCTTCCCACCCTTACTCATCGCCGCATCGTACTTCGGGCGCGACTCACTGGGCGGCTTCCCGCAGTTTCTACGAGCGATTCACGCAGCAGGCTCGGCGGCGCGTCGAGTTTGCTCATCGCTTCCCGGTACCGCCGCGGCGTTTCGACCATTGACGGCCGGGACGATCGCGAGTGGAGATAACGGCTGTAGCAAACGGGTCAGTCTGCACCGGCCGTGGGACAGGGCTGAGATAATCGTCCGCCGCGTCGGCGACGGTGCGCAACCGTCCGATCCCGCCGTATCTCTCTGTCAGCCCTTCGCTGCGCAACCGGTCGCGCACCTGCGAGTGCGCCTCCACGGCCTGGATCTCGATTCCCTTCGCGGCGAGTTCGCCGGCGAGGGCCGCCATCATCTCCGCGGCGTGCATGTCCACTACCGACACTTCGGACAGATCCAACACGACTAACTTGGTTTCCTTTTCCGCCTGCACCCGTTCCTCTATCGTGTCGCGCACGTAATTCATGTTGAAATAGAGCAGGCTCGCGCCTGGGCGCACGATGAGCATGCCCGGAATCGCTTCGTTCTCCGGATGGCGCTCGCGATCGGAAAACCGGCGCGTGCCAGGGACGCGACCGAGCACGGCGACGTGCGGTAGCGCAGCGCGCCGAATCAACAGCACGAGCGAGATGAGCGCGCCGATCGCCACGCCACGCAGCAAGCCCTGCGCCAGTACGCCGAACATGGCGACCATCGCGATGACGAATTCACGGCGATCACTGCGCCAGAGATGCCTGAGGGCGGACACACTGACAAGGCCCATCACCGCCACCAACACAACCGCCGCCAACACCGGCAGGGGCAACGCAGACAGCAGCTGCGAAAAGAAAAGCACTACCACCAGAACGAATCCCGCCGCGATGGCGCCGGACAGTGGCGTTCGCGCGCCCCCACCCTCGTTGACGACGGATTGCGACATGCCGCCGCTGATCGGGAAACCTTGGCCGAACCCCGCAGCGAGGTTGGATACGCCGAGCGCCAGAAATTCCTGGTTGGCGTCCAGTCGCCCGCCGTGCTTGGCCGCGAACGTGCGGCCAATGGCGGCCGTCTCCACCGCGGCGAGCAGGAAGCACGCGAAGGCCAGGGGCACCATCTCGTTCAGGTCTTCCCAGCGAACCGCCGGGAGGCCGAGGTCCGGCAACCCTTGCGGCACTTCCCCGAGCAACTTCACCCCGCGCTCGTCCAGCCCGAGAGCCTGCGAAGCCACGATGCCGGCCACCACGACCAATAACGCGACAGGCAGCTGCTTGAGGAAGATCTTCCCGAGCACGAGGACCACGAGCGCCGTGCCGCCGACCGTCAACGCTGCGAGGTTGGTTTCGTTCAGGTGTTTCAGGAAGGTGCCGCTGTTCTCCCAGAAATTGCCGTGAGCGGCGGGGATGCCACACAACTTCGGCAACTGCGTGCTCGCGAGGAACAGCGCCACACCGCACTTGAACCCGATCATGACGCTCTCGGAGATGAAGTTGATGATCGAGCCCGCTTTGACCAGCCAGGCGATGATGGCGATGAGCCCGACGAGGATTGCCGTGCCGGCCGCCAGAGCGGTGAACCGGGTCGGGTCCCCACCCGAAATGCTGCCGAGCGTCGAGCCGATCAACAGCGAGATGGCCGAGGTGACGGTGATGGTTGTGTGCCGCGAGCTGCAGAACAGCCAGAAGACCAGCCCGCCAAACATGCACGCATACAGTCCCGCTTCGGGCGGAAGGTTGGCGAGCGAGGCGTCGCCCAACCCGGCGGGCACTAGGTAAGCCGCGACTGTGACACCGGCGGCGAGATCGAGCCGCAGCCAACTCAGCCGATACGACGCGAGCCACCCGACTGCTGGGATCCAATGCGCCAGTCGGGTTGTCAGAGTCGAAGTTGATGTTGAGCTCATGGTCTTCCGGCCACCAGGGTGTTCGTCTGCCGCCGGGCGCCTGGCTCCGGCGGGTTATGCCCGCAGAATCTACGCCCTCGACGCGCATTAAAGACAGGAACTACGACTACAGCCGTCGATCCGGCTGAGCTGCAGAAACGCCATACGTAGTAACGCGAGACAACGCGGAAGACTCGAAGCGATCCCGTGAATGTTCAACGCGGTCCTCGGCGCGCCCTATTTGAGGCGGTTGCCCCATGTCGCGCGGTGGTTGTTCGGTCCACTATTTCTGCACAGAGGAGGCAATCATGTTCACTATCGATGAGCTGGCCACAATCCCGCTCTTCTCGGAACTCGAGGAGAAAGCGCTGGATTACCTTGCCGGCGAAGTCGAGGACATCCACCTCACACCCGGGGAGTATGTGGCCCACGAGGGCGAGGCCCGGGCCCTGGCGATCGTCGTCGAGGGCAAGACCGAGCTGACGAAATTGGTGAACGGCGCCGAGCAGGTGATCGGCGTCCGGCTTCCCGGGGAACTCGGAGGAGAGATCCCGATGACGCTCGGCACGCCCTTGCCCGCCAGCATGCGTGCCGTCGAGCCATCGCGCGTGCTGAAGCTGACCGTCGAGGATTTCCACACGCTCGCCGCAATGGCCCCCCAGGTCTCCGCTACGGTCGGCGCCGCGGCGATGGAGCGAATGGAGATGCTCAAGAACGCCACCGCGCAGTCGCTCGAGTCCGCGATGTGCGTAATAGGCCCGCGCGTTGACCCGGGAGTCCACAGCTGCGACAGCTTCCTGCATCGCAACCAGATTCCCTACGAGCACCTGGACCCAGACGATCCCATCGCTGTTGCACGGACCGGACGCGGAGCCGCCGTCGCCGCCCCCTATCCCGTGGTGGTGCTCGCCGGACGGCACTCAGCTGATCGCCCCGTCGATGCGTGTGGTTGCCACGGTCGCTGGACTGACGGTCACGCCAAGCCGCGCGCACTACGACGTGGTGATCGTTGGCGGCGGCCCCGCCGGTCTGACAGCAGCGGTCAACGCCGCTTCGGAGGGCCTGCAGACCGGGTTGATCGAGGCCTTCGCCCCGGGCGGGCAGGCAGGCACCTCGTCTCGGATCGAGAACTACACGGGGTTTCCCTACGGCGTCTCCGGGGACGACCTCGCGAGCCGGGCGCTGCAACAGGCCAAGCGGCTGGGCGCTGAGATCGTCGTCACCCGACGGGTCGAAAGCATCGATCCATCCGACATGACGGTCACGCTGGATGGTGGCGACGTTATCCGGACGAGGTCGATCGTTCTCGCGATGGGCGTGGAATGGCGGCGCCTCCAACTTGATTCGGTCGATCGATTCGTCGGCTCCGGCGTCTACTACGGCGCGGCACCCAGCGACGCCAGGCTGGCGCAGGGAAAAGATATGTATCTGATCGGGGCGGGCAACTCCGCCGGCCAGGCCGCCGTCTTCTTCTCCAACCACGCCCGATCGGTGACGCTCCTCGTCCGGGGCGAGACGCTGGCCGAAAGCATGTCCCACTACCTCGTCGAGCGGATCGCGGCGAAAGCCAACATCCGGGTGGAAACGCGCTCCGAGATCGTCGCGGTGCACGGAGACGAACAACTCGAGGCGATCGAGGTCGTCGATCGAAGGACCGGCACGACATCTCGGCGCGATGCGCGGGTGGTTTTCGTCCTCATCGGCGCTGAAGCGTCAACCGACTGGCTCCCGCAGGAGATCGAGCGCGACGATCACGGCTTCGTCTTGACGGGAACCGATGCGACGAAGGCGGCACAGTGGACGGCCGATCGCGAGCCGTTCGCTCTCGAAACAAGCGCGCCGGGAATCTTCGCAGTCGGCGATATCCGCTCGGGCTCGGTGAAGCGCGTAGCAGCCTCTGTCGGTGAGGGCGGTGTGGCGATCGCCAACGTGCATCGCTACCTGCAACTCTCCTCCCCTCAATGAGAGATGCGGAAGGCACTAGCCCGTCTCGATCAGTGAGCGTCGGGCGCTGGCTTCAGGCCGTTGTTGATCCCTCGCTTGTTGTCGCCGAAGGCAGTGCGAGCCCGTGGTTGCCAACGGCGCCGGCCTCGCTGAAGTTGCCGACGTCACGCCTGGCTCTGGAAACTGAATTGTGTTGGATCATCATGATTTAACTCCTTCGCGCACCACGGGTCGGTTTCCGTTCGTCTCAGTCGCTAACGGCGTCATTGGTGCACTGCCACGATGGGCTCGTCGTAGTTGTCGTGGTGCGCTTGGCGCGCGTCGTCCTCACTGGCGGCGTAAACCGTCCGCGCGACGGGCTCGCCATCCGCGCCTTCGCTGATGACGATGAAAACGTCGTGCGTCTCGGGCTCGCAGTAAGTCCGGTGGGGACCTCACCCGCGATCGGTTGGCCGGTGGGCACAAGATGGAGCTGAGTCATAGAGGTCTCTCCCGCCTGGTGTTTCTTCCTGCGTTCGGAACACTAGGAAAAAACTGGCAACAATGTCAATATATGACGGAAATTACTTCCATCTAAGTCCGGCCTCCAGACCTCAAGGCCGCTCATCACGGCTCATATTTCCGCTAGTTGCCATCCGCGATGACGCTGCTGACCAGCAGCGACGGGCGCAGCGGCGACGCGGTCGGCCTACCAGGAGATCGCAGAGGAGCGCTTCTACGACAGGAGTCACCCGATCAGGGCCGATCGGGCGGACATCCAGAGGAAATAGTCTCCACCCGTTCGCGCGGCCGATGGAAACAAACGGCATGGCGCCTCGACTATCGCGCTCCCGTGCGTCATGATCCCTGCATGGACCGCCGCTCCCTCGAACGGCTCGGCCACTACATCGTGAGCCGGCGCGTCGCACTGGGCTATCGCAACCGCACCGACCTGGCCAACAGCCTGCAGTTCACCGTCCGCACGCTGGCCGACATCGAGCACGGCGTGCGCAAGGCCAGCCCGGGGACGTACGCCATCTTGGAAAACAAGCTCGCGTGGGCGCCGGGCAGCATCGACACCATCCTGGCCGGCGGGGAACCCAAAGAAACCGTGACCGAACTGCGCCGCCCCACGCCGAACCCGCTCGCCCCCACCTCCACCACCGATGCGCTGGCCCGCGCCTCCACCGAGGAGTTACTGCTGGAGTTGAGGCGCCGCATCATCGCTCCGCGCCACCGCCGCCACCAAACGTGGGACGACTGGGACGAAGGCCTCGATCCGCAGGGCGACTGGCCCGAACAGGGTTAGCGGCCAGCGCCCGCTTCAGGTCGCGCTACGAGTGCACTGCGGGCCTATCGGCGGCACGCACACTGTTGAGCACGGTCTGGCCCTGCTGATCGACGAAGTGGGTGAACAGCTCCTGGGCGAACCCGAAAACCAGTGCCCAGGCGAGGATTTGGGCGGTGGTGTCGAGTGCATTGAGGCCAGGCACGAATTGGCCACGCATGAGCAGCAGGCCGAGCAACGCGGTCATTGCGCCGGTAGGCAATTTGAGCGCGGCAAGAGCAAGAGGCAGACCGTACCGCTCGGACGAGCCCTTGATGTTCCTGATGGCTGCCGCAGCTGCTACCGCGGCGGCGGTGAGTCCGACGAGTTCGACGACCATGAGGTCCTCTGGTTTGGCGGTCTCCGCGACAACATCGTCGATGTCACGTACGTGGGTGCCCTCCACGGCCGCCAACCCGGACTGCGAAGGGGTGAATGGTTCGGACTGTCCAGTTGGACACACGACCACTGCTTTGCCAGATTCCTCTGGCGCGAAGCACAGCGGGAGCCAGGTCGGACGGTGGTATCCCATAACCGCGACCGCGATAGCAAGCACCGCCATGAGTACCGTCGTGAGCACAACGACGTTGCGGAAGCTGCGCACCCGAACATTCACGCGGAGCGCCTGCGAGCTTGCCGCTCGGACCGTTGTGACGATCTTTCCGCGCTCCTTCTTGATCGTCGCCTCTTCTTGACTGATCGTCCCCTGCTCTTGTTCTCTGCCGTCATGGGGTGATCGATGCTCCGGATCGTTCAGGCCGAGGCTTCGGGCGATTCGCTCGAACTCCTGCCGTCCAGGGTCGGTCGGACGGAGATGACGCTGCACGTGCCTGAGCAGGGATGGCATTTGACCAAGTAGATAATCCGGCGGCGCAAGGTTGAGGAGTTGAGCCTCAGCGGCGTCGAGGTTGCTCCTCGCCCGCTCAATAAGCGGCCCGTCGCGGAAGATCCGGAACCGCTTATGCGGATCCAGCTTTTTGGCCAGAGCAGCGTCTCTGGCCGCTGCGAGGTGACACTTGACCGCATTGACCAAGACCCAATCACCATCTATTGAATTCTTGGCCGTCATCCAGTCGCACAACGCCTGCAGTTCGTAGGCCCTCGTCAGGGTGCCTTCGCGCCAGGCGACCGACACTGGTCCCCCGAGCGGTTGAAACCCTATTCCGTCGCCCGACATCACGGCGGATTTCATATGGTGCGCCTCACCAGCGCTGCCATTGGATCCATTCTTCGCGATTTTGGTCCCGAATTCTCGCATTGGGTGCGACCCCCTAAATGTGATGCCGTACAGCAGTGACCTAATTCTGAACCCACGTGTGGTAACCGGGCACGAGTAATGCGCTACTCGATTCGGCGAAATGGTTTACGCGCCGAGATTTGTCGACGGCGATTGGGAAATACGTTGGCGTCAGGTCGGCCGGTTCCGTCTCGGGCCGGTGCGAGCTCGTCGCGCAAATCGGTCCCCCGTCGACGAGCAACCGCTAATGTTCTGTGTCGTCCGCCGATCCTTGGGAGGCATCATGGACGGTTATCGGACGGTGGTCGTCGGGACCGACGGTTCCGTCTCGTCTTTGCGTGCGGTCGAGCGCGCAGGCGAGGTCGCTGCGCAGGCGGACGCGAAGCTGATCGTCGCCAGCGCGCATATGCCTTCGGTCGAGAAGGGCGGCTGGTCGAGAGCACCGTCGCACGATCATGTGTCTGACCCCCGCGCAGCCGACTCACTGGGCGGCGAGGGCTACAAGTTGCACGGCAGTGCGCCCGTGTACGCGATTCTTCGCGAGGCACGTGACCGAGCCAGGGCCGCAGGCGCGCAAAGGATCGAGGAGCGGGCGATAGAAGGCGCGCCGGTCCACGCACTGGTGAAGCTGGTCGAGGACGTCAAAGCCGATTTGCTCGTCGTCGGCGACGTGGGTCTGGACACGGTCGCCGGACGGCTGTTGGGCTCGGTGCCCGCCGAAGTCGCCCGCAAGGCCAGGATCGACATCCTTATCGTCCACACGGCCGACTAGGGCTGGCCGCCTTACCGAACCCTCACCAATAGCGGACGGCATCCTGAAACAGCCTCGCCAGCAACGATTTATCGCTCTCAATTGGTGCGTTTTGCAGGAGGCGCTGTTGAGGCCACGCGCCGTCGGCCAACTTGGTGCCGTCCGCTTCGGCGTAGCCCACGCCCGACAACCCATTGGGCATGCCCACTGCGCGCATGATTCGGACGAGGTGTTCGGCGACGACCGTGCCTGCATCGTCAGGAGCGACATCGCTGACATCGGCGCCGAGGTGATGCGCAGCTTCGATGTGGCGTTGCGGGCTGGTGGACGCGATGAACCGAAAAACAGAGGGAGCGTTGAGGATTACCGACATGCCGTGAGGAACCAGTGGTTCAGAGCCCGGGTAACCGTCGGGGTGGAAGCCGCGCACCTGCCCGGCAACCGCGTAGGCCATCGCATGAGGTATGTGCACTCCCGCGTTGCCGAACGCAATCCCTGCGAGAGTGGCTGCCCACATGGTCTGCTCACGCGCTTCGCGGTCCGAGGCATCGCTGACGGCTCGTTCCAGATACTGACCGAGCAACCGCATAGCTTCCCGACTCCCGAGGTCGCTCCACGGGTTGGCGCCCTGACTCATCGGCCGCTGACCCGGCCGGCTCGGGGCGGCACGGCGGACGAACGGCCGCGCAGTGAACGATTCCAGTGCGTGAGACAACACGTCGAGCCCTGAGCACGCGACGACTTCGCCGGGCAGTGTGTCGGTGCAGTCGGGGTCGACGAGTGCTTCTGTCGGACGCAGTGCGGGCGAAGCGATGCCGGTCTTGGCCGTCATCGACAACAGGTCGAAGATTGCCATACCGGTCACCTCGCTGCCGGTGCCCGAGGTCGTCGGGCAGGCGATATGTGGTTTCAGAGGCCCGGGTACCGGCGTCCCCTCCCCGACCGGACGATTGACATACGACAAGAAGTCAGCCGGGTAGCTGGCATAAAGATTGGCCGCCTTGGCGGTGTCGATCACCGAGCCGCCGCCGACGGAGACATACCCGTTCGGGTCGGCCTCTGACGCGAACGCCGCTGCTCGGCCGAAGGATTCATCCGTGGGCTCAATTCGGACTTCGGTATAGGGAACGACGTCGATACCGGCCGCGCGCAGAGACCGCTGCGCGGTGTCGAATACCGGCAGGCTGGCCACACCGGCATCCGAGAACAACGCCACTCGGGTCATCCCGAGAACCTTCGCGCGGTCCCCCAGTTCCGCAAGGCAGCCCCGGCCGAAGGTGATCCTGGATGCATCGACGGTGAAGGCCGTATCCAGTCCATCACCGGTGGGCTGATAATGACAGCAGCTCATCGAGCCTCCCATTGCCTGAGGTGAGCCTATAACGATGCAGTGAGCGAAAGGGAAAGCGGCAAACGCGATGGCAACGACGGACACGGTATTGCAGGAAATGATCGACGAGTTCCAACTGCGCAAGCTCGTCCATGCCTACTGCCGCGCCGTCGATCGAGGTGATATCGCGCAATTGCAGACCTTCTACCACCACGACGCTGTGGACGCCCACGGCGGATTCTCGGTGGGCACTGCCGACCACTTCCTCGATCAGCTGACTGCGGCGCGGCCCTACATACGGTCGATGCAGCACAACATCACCACGATGAACTTCGCGATCAGCTGGGCACGCAGCCGAAGGCGAGATCTACACCATCGCGATCCACACGCTCGCCGGCAGCGGTCGAGACCTCGACCTCGTGGTCGGCGGCCGTTATCTCGACAAGTACGAGAAGCGAGACGACGCATGGAAAATCATCGAGCGGACCATCGTCACCGACTGGGCCCGTGTGAATGACCCGTCCTCTATGGACCTGAGCCACCCGATCACCAAAGACACACTGAGAGGAACCCCTGATGCGAACGATCCGTCCTACCGGTTCTTCTCACTGTTACACGACAGAAAGCCCTTGACATGACCGAAGACCAAATCAGTTCGCATGCAGAGCTTTTCGATCTAACAGGAAAATATGCGCTTGGTCACCGGTGGCACCCGGGGAATCGGCATGATGATGGCGCGGGGGCTGCTGCAGGCGGGCGCCCGTGTGGTGATCAGCTCACGCAAGGCCGACGCCTGCGCAAGCGCGCAGCAGGAACTGTCGGAGTTCGGTGACGTAACAGCGATTCCAGCCGACCTCTCCCAGCACGAGGAATGCGTTCGGCTCGCCGAGCTCGTCACCGCCGACACCGGCGAATTGGACATACTCGTCAACAATGCGGGCGCAACGTGGGGCGAGCCCCTGGCGAGTTTTCCGGACTCAGCATGGGACAAAGTGCTCGACCTCAACCTCAAGTCGCCGTTCTGGCTCGTGCAGGCGCTACTGCCTGCACTGCGCCGAGCGGGCACAGCCGATAACCCCGCGCGCATCATCAACGTCGGGAGCATCGACGGGATCCACGTCAGTCAGCTGCCCGTGTACTCCTACGCCAGCAGCAAGGCGGCACTGCACCAGCTGACGCGCGTGCTCGCCCGCGAACTGGGACCTGAACACATCACCGTCAATGCTGTTGCGCCGGGCCCGTTTAGATCCAAGATGATGGCCGCGACCCTCGATGCCTTCGGAGAGTCGATCGCGGCCTCGGCGCCGCTTCGCCGCATCGGGCGCGACGACGACATGGCCGGCATCGCGGTGTTCCTTGCGAGTCGGGCGGGCTCCTATCTCACCGGTGCGATCATCCCCGTCGACGGCGGCATCGCAACCACGGCGTCCGGAACGTCGGGTTAGCCCAAGCACTCGCGGACCGGCAAGGACTGAGCGGCTAACGCTTCGTGCTCGCTTTGGTCACAATCAATGACCGACGATGCCGCTCGGCCGAAACCGGTGATTGGATCGGGGAAGCGGCCTACGAAGGACGGCCCGGAGGTTGCGATATGGGGTCGCTCGGACCGACACATCTGGTTTCTCTTCTGCTCGCGGTCGCCATCGTTTCCGCGACATGCGGCTTCGTCGGATCGGCCGTTTCGCGGAGGAACAAACGACGCGCGCGCGGGTTCTTCTTTCTGGGCTTCTTTTGCGGATTCGTTGCAGGCCCGGTCCTGCGCAGAAGCCGCCGCAGCCTGAACGCGCTCAGAGCCGTCGTTCGTGGCGGCCCTGGTCATTTTGCTGCCGACGCGCTCACCATTGCGGTATCACAGGCCACCGTCGCCAGGCGGTCGATTTCGGCTCGGTTGTATCGGCTGAGCTGATACACGACCGCGGTCGCGATGACCGCCTCCACCGCGGCCAGCGCCGTCGCCAACGTCATCACTGTCGGATGAGGCATCGACATCGCCGAGAAGGCCGCTCCCCCACCGTGGTGATGGCCCGATGCGAACGGAGTGTGCACGGCGATCATCGCGAGGCTCATCACCGCGACAAGCACCCACGCCCGAGGCGCGCCACGCACCCAGAGCTCACACGCGCAGTAAAGGCACACCAATCCCATCCCCGCCGTCAGCACCGCAGCCGCAAGGCCTTCGACATGGGTGATCGTAATCCCGTGCAGCACAGCCGAACACGCAGCGAGCAGCGCGCACCCGCGGCGACCGACAACCGTGGCCTGCGGGATCATTGGGTCTCTTCGTTCGTCGGCTCGCGACTTCCGTACGCATCGTGCCAGTTCCACCACTCGTAGCGGGCGCTCTGCGGGTAACCCTCAGGAGAGTCCTCCCAGGACTCCTGCCGACCCAGCGCGGTGATATCGAGGTAGCTCCAGACGCTGCCCATCGCTTCGTCACCGCGGTTATTGATGAAGTACGTGCGGTATACGCGCTCCCTGTCGCGGATAAAGGCGTTCGTCCCGTGCCATTCATCCACACCGAAGTCAACGTCGAAATCGTCGGTGATGGTGTACCACGGCATATCCCAGCCCATCCGTGCCTTCACTCGATCGATGTCGGCCTGCGGACCGCGGGACGCGAAGACCAGCGTGGTGTCGCGGGCGTTCAGGTGGGCGACGTGACCGACCTGGTCGGCCAGCATGGAACAACCCGGGCACGCGTGATCGGGCCACCCGTGCACGCCGGGCTCGAAGAAGGCGCGGTAGACGATCAGCTGGCGACGGCCCGAGAACAGGTCGAGCAGGCCGACCTTGCCCTCCGGCCCGTCGAACTCGTACGGCTTGTCCACGGCCAGCCACGGCATCCGTCGGCGAGCCGCGGCGAGCGCGTCGCGGGCGCGGGTCAGTTCCTTCTCCTTGACCAGCATGGCGCCGAAAGCGGTCTCCCATTCCGGCGCAGACACGGTCGGTGGCTTTGACGCTACAGTCACGTCACCGTCCCCTTTCTCGTTCTCTCCCATGGTCTTTCGGTCTCCTCAATCCAGCGCCGAGGTGCCGGCCGAAGCGAGTGCGTATGCGTGGTGGCCGCGCAGCCGGCCCGTGGCGATCTCGAGCACGGCCTTGCCGACGTGGTCAGAAGTCAGCACAGGCGTCATCGACCGCACGAACGCATCGACGTCAACACCCTGCCGGCCGGCGTAGGCCTTCACCGCCGCCAGTCCGAGGTCGGTGTCCGGCGTCAGTTGCGGTAGCAGGGATACGAATTCGATGCCGAGGCTGTTGCGTTCCGACTCGCCCGCGGCGTAGCTCGTGATGAACCTGACCGTCGCCTTGGCCCCCGCATAGCCGCCGCTGAGAGGTGATCCCTTCAGCGCGGCGCCGCTGGACAACGCGATCACCGAGCTGCCGGGAGCAAGCGGGCGAGTCAAGGCCGCGCGCGTCCAGTGGAATGCCTGGGCGACGTCGACGTTCCAGTTCTGACTGAACGTTTCCCACGTCTGGTCCTGCAGAGCCGACATCGTCGGAGCGGCGCCTGCGCACAGCACCACCGTCGTGGGTCGGTAGTCGTCGATAAGCCGGAGGGCGGTCGCCGGTTCTGCGGCGTCGGCGGCAACCGCAGTAAAGCCGTCACCCAGTTCCTCCGTCAGTTCGGCGAGACGGGCTGCCGACCGCGCAACTCCCACCACATGCGCACCCCCCGCCTTGAGGGCGGCAGCAACGCTCCGCCCGAAACCCCTGCTGGCGCCGGTCACGATCGCGGTCGTGCCGCTGAGCGGATTGGGCGCTTTCAAGTTCTCCACGAGTCCTGCCTTCTGTGTCGGATATTGGCCTTCACTAGTTCAGATCCGCCTCCAAGTCGAAATTCATCGCCGCGGTGACCGATGATTTTCGAGATGCGGGTGGATCTGTATTAGTGGCGGGATCCGTCATCGCAGACGACCGAGGAGAACACCGTGCCGGTCCAAGAGGAGTTCATTGCGCAGGCTGCACCGTTTCGGGCCGAGCTGATAGCGCACTGCTACCGCATGCTCGGGTCGGTACAGGATGCCGAGGACCTGGTGCAGGAGACATACCTCCGGGGATGGCGTGGGTATTCCAACTTCGAAGAGCGCGCGACGCTGCGCACGTGGCTCTACCGCATCGCGACGACGGCGTGCCTGCGCGCGCTGGAGAACCGCGCGCGTCGGGTGCTGCCCGCCGGGTTGGGCGCCGGTTCAGTCGATCCGGACATCGATCTCGACGGCGCAGACAATGCCCATCCATGGCTCGAGCCGCTTCCCGACACGTACACCCCGGAGTCGGCGTTCGCGGCGCGGCACAGCGTCCGGCTGGCTGTGGTCACGGCGATGCAGGAGCTCCCCGCCCGTCAGCGCGCCGTTCTGATCCTGCGCGACGTGGTGCAGTTCAGTGCGGCAGAGGTCGCCGAGCTGCTGGAGACCACCCCGGCGGCGGTCAACAGCGCACTGCAGCGGGCCCGCACGCACCTCGCCGAGGCCGCACCCACCGAGGACGACGTGGCAGACCCGGACGACGCGGCGCTGCGGTCTCTGCTCGACCGGTATTGCGCAGCATTCGAGAACGGCGACATCGCGGCGCTCACCGAATTGCTGCGCGCGGACGTCAAACTCGAAATGCCGCCCCACCCGGTGTGGTTCGACGGACGCGACGCGGTGACGCGGTTCCTTGCCGCTCGCGCGTTCTCCGGACCGGGCGACGTGACGATGGTCCCGACGGCCGCCAACGCCCAGCCCGCGGTCGCCGACTACCGACGTGGGCCCGACGGCGTGTTGGCGGCCCATGCGCTGCACGTGTTGACGGCCCGCGACGGCGGGATCGCGGCGATCACCGTCTTCCTCGAGCCCGAACTGTTCCCGGTGTTCGGTTTACCGCCGACTAGGTAGCGCCCCCGATCACGTCGGCGCCCTGCGATCTCGCTGACATCTGTCATTGACACCTGCCAGTGAAATTGTGTACCGTCCAGGCGTGCCTTCGCCGACGTCCACGACGGACCCTGCCTCGTCGAGCCTGGGCGTGCGGCAGGCACAGCGGCTCGAGACGCGGACCCGGTTGTTCGACGCCGCGGTGACAGAGATCGGCCGCTCCGGGCTGGCCGGCGCGGACGTCAGTGCGATCGCGGCCGCGGCGGGGGTGGCGCGTGGCACGTTCTACTTCCACTTCCCTACCAAAGAGCACGTGATCGTCGAATTGGAGCGAGCCGAAGAGGCCGAGATCGTGGCCAAGCTCGACACCACGACGACTTCGTCTCTGGCTTCCGTGCTCGCGGAGTTGGTTCACCATGTCCTCGCTGCGGAGCAGCGGCTGGGTGAGGTGACCTTTCGGGACATGCTGGGGTTGCACTTCTCGTCCACCCGGCCCGTCGACGACGAACTCCGTGAGCACCCCCTGGCCGAGTTTGTCATCGCAGTGATCACCGAAGCGCAAGCCAACGGCCGGGTGCAGCAGGACGCCGACGCGGGCGAACTCGCGGTGATCTTCATGACCGGCCTGTTCGCATTGCTGGCTACCACCCCAGCGTCTGCGGAGCGGGTCGCGGTGTTGGACCGGTATGTGACAACGATCGTCAAGGGAATGGAGACACGATGACTGGCACGGGCATTGACGGCTACCGCGACTACTTGGTGCGACGCGACGGCGAAGCCGACCTGCTGAACCGTCGGCTCGGCAGCCGAGAGGAATTCTTCGCAGGTTTGGAGGCTGATCCTGTCCGCTCGAAACATCGCATCGATCGGCAGGTGTTCGCCAAGAACCTGCGCCGCCGGCGACCCGAGCCGGGCGTCGACCGGCGAATTCTTTTTCTATTGGCGACCGCCAAGCTGAACCAAGCCGAACGGTTCGGCGTGGGGCTCGGCGAAACCTATGGAAACAACAGCGGCGACGACGTGCCTCCCGAACGGGTGTACATGGAGCTCGAGGAGCACTATCACACCCGCCTGCTGGCCTACGTGCTGGACATCTTCGATCTGCCCTTCCAGGTGGTTGCGCCGCCACTCGTGATGCGTCAGTTCGTCAAAACCGCCGTATTCATGCCCGAGAGAATGGGTTTCATGTTCGTGGGCGCCGCGGAAATGGCGGGTTGCATCATGTTCCACGAGCTGCGCCGCATCGGCGTCGAGTTATTCGCCGACGAGCCCGAGGTGTCAGCACGGATCGAACGGCTCTACAGCGAGATCCTCACCGACGAAGTGGGTCATGTCGGATACTGCGCCGCGCGGTGTACTCCCACGGAGCGGGCGATCATGCGTCGGCTCTATCCGCGGATCGGACGGCTGTTTGCACGGCAGACATTCGAGATCAGCCTCCTCACTGATCGCCAAGAGCTCCACGACCTGCTGGACCGGCCCTTCGACATCGACGAGTTGTCTGCTGGGCTGTCGAACGAGACATTCCTCGCCGCCCACCCCTGACGGTCTTGTAGTCTCGGCACAGAAGGGCGGCTGAGTACTCGGCGAAACTCGCTGTTTAGCAAGGCCATTCGGCGCAGAAATGCAGAACGGACGACGTTCGGGTTCGACGCTGCGGCGCAACCACCGACGCCAGCGCGGCCATCTCCATCGAATGCTGGTGCATCAGTGTGCCCCTCATGGCCCATCCGTAGGCGCCGCGGTACTTCCCATGTTGGCGCCAATTGCTTGAGAAATCCGGAACCGTCCGAAGATCTAGCGTTTCAGCGTTCGGCGGTCAGGGTCGCGGCGGACCGTTTGACTCACCAGGCGCCTGACCTTTCGGCGCATCGGACTGACCTTGTTCGCCGCCCTCACTTTGGTCGCTATTGTCAGCGGACCCGCCGTAACCTTCGCGATCCGCATGGCTTCCGGCTTCCCCGTCATCTTCGTGTCCGCCTGCGCGATGGTCGCCATCGCCGTAATCAGATGTTCCTGCTTCCTCGTGGCCCTCTGAATCGCCAAACTCCGCTCCGACCAGGACGCCCGGCGCCGAAGATCAGCGCGGCGGCAAACACCGCAGCGACCTCGCCCAAGACCAACGCGGCGATTCGATTGGTTCGGCTCAGCCGACCCCACAGGGATCGCCGCTCGGGGGCAGGTGTCGGATCGGCTTGGGCGCCGGGGGCTGCGGTCCCTGGGCGCCCTCAGCGGAGGAATCTGGCGTATCGGCCATGACATCAACGTGCCACCCACTACCTGAAGGAACGCTGAATCATGCGTCGCCGGAACAGTCGATCGGCGCTGCCTGTTGACCCACGCTCTCGGCGGTGTCCGTTCGGCGGACTGTTCGTCGCCGACTGCGCGCCTTCGTCATGGTCGATGAGCCCGTACAGCATCGCCGCGCCGATCTCTACTGCCGCCGCCCCGAGCAACACGCCGGCCAAAACGTCGGTAAGCCAATGAACCCCGAGGTAGAGCCGACTCAACGCCACTGCGGCGACAACGACGACCGCGGCGCATGCAAGCCACCTGTTGACGGCATCGCTTCGGTGCATCCCTACGACCACGACCAACATGCCGAATCAACGCCACGGTGCCGGTGACGTGACCCGAGGGAAACGAATAGTCCGTCTCCAGCGTTTCCTGAATCCCGATGGGGGGTCGATTGCGTGCCAGCAGCAGCTTCATCGCCGCGCACAACGCCGAGGCGCCACCGACGGCGACGACGATGGTGAGCCCGCTGAGGAAACAGCGGAACCTAACAACCGCCACGGCCGCGACGAGTGCTGCAGCACAGGCAGTTTCGGCCGGCCCGAAAGCATTGGTCACCATCAAGGCTATCTGGTTGGCGGCCGGGGTGCGATGGCCAACTAGCCACGCGGTTACGGCGTGGTCGACGTCTACCAACCAACCGTGCTGGCTCACCTGCAGCGCTATCACGACCAGGCCCATCAGCAATCCGGCAGCCCGAACCGACGTCGACCACCAACGCGTCATGCGGTCGCGGTAGGCCCATCCCATCCCGATTACGACAGCACAGACCATCAGAATCAGAATCGGCCCCACTGCCGCGCTGTTCACAGCAATCAGATCCGTGATCCAGGCACCGATGGCGTTCGTCATTTCGCCCACGGGTACAGAGTCGCGACCGTCGGCTGAACAGACGCTGAGAAGTCATCGCGGCAAAGACCGCGGGTCTGCTGTACTTGGTCAGGTCACGACGATGGGTGGATGGAACCGTGCGAGTACTGGTAGTCGAAGACGAGGTCCGCCTCGCCGAGACGATTCGCCGCGGCCTGGTGTCTGAGGGGTTTGTCGTCGACGTGGAGCATCGTGGCGACGACGGCTTTCACACTGCCGTGTCAGACAAATTCGACGCGATCATCCTCGACATCATGTTGCCGGGAAAGAACGGCTACGAGCTCGTCCGGGATTTGCGCGCAAAGAATGTGTGGACGCCCGTGCTCATGTTATCGGCCAAGGACGGCGAGTACGACCTGGCGGACGCCTTCGATTTGGGCGCGGACGACTATCTGGTCAAACCGTTCTCGTTTGTCGTGCTGTTCGCCAGACTTCGGGCTCTGGTGCGGCGCGGCGCACCAGAGCGACCCGCGGTGTTGACGGCCGGCGACATCGAACTCGATCCAGCGCGACACAAGGTGACTCGGGCGGGAACCGAGCTGACCTTGACGCCAAGGGAATACAGCGTCTTGGAATTCTTGATGCGGCATCACGACAAAGTGGTGAGCAAGGGTGACATCGTACGAGCGGTGTGGGATACCAATTACGACGGCGACGAGAACATCGTCGAGGTCTACGTCAGATACCTGCGACGCAAGATCGATCTACCGTTCTCCGGCCACAGCATCGAAACCGTGCGTGGTGTCGGCTACCGATTCGTCGGCGGCTAAGGGCAGCTCGACGACGAAACGCGCTCCCCCACTGACGGAGTCTTCGACTGTGACGGTGCCGTGGTGGGCCTCGACGATCTGTGCGACGATCGACAAGCCCAGGCCTGCGCCGCCTGCAGCTCGATCGCGCGGCGTATCCAACCGGACGAAGCGACCGAACACCCGCTGGCGATCGGCCGCAGGCACTCCCGGCCCGTCGTCCGCGACGACCACCCTGGCATGGCCGCCGGCGACCGCGCATTCGAGTCGAATGCCATCGTGTGCGTGCCGGATGGCATTGTCGACCAGATTGCGGACGAGGCGCGCTAGCGCGTTGGGATCGCCGGAGGCCCTCGCCGGCTTCACGTCGGCGATGACCTTCAGGCGGGTGAGGGAACGCACGCGCTCGGCTTCGGCCAAGATGATGTCGTCGAGATCGACATCGACGTTGATGTGGCGACCGGTGAGCTCATCGGCGCGGGCGAGCAACAACAAATCCTCCACCAGGCTGTGCATTCGTTGCGCCTCGGGCAGAAGCGAATCATCGATCAACGACTGATCCAAGAGATCCGGACGTTGATGAGCAAGATCGAGGGCGGCAGTGATCGATGCCAACGGACTGCGCAGTTCGTGTGAAGCATCGCTGACGAAGCGACGTTGAGCGGCCTGGTTCGCTTCGAGTCGATCCAGCAGGTCGTTCATGGTTACGGCCAGCCGGGTGATCTCGTCATCCGCCGCCGGTATCGGAATCCGTTCGGCGAGCCTCCCGCTGGTCATCGACGACACCTTTGCGCGGATTCGTTCAACGGGGTGCAACGCCGCGCCGACGAGCCTATAGGTGCCGAACGCGACGAGCGCGAGCACGATCGGCCCACCGATGGCAAGAAGAGACGCGACCGTCATGATGACGTCTTCGACCGGCTCACGGTCCGCGCCCACGAGTACCGTAACCGGACCGGAAGGTGTCTCGACGCCCGCCGCCGTCACCCACAGGTCCCAGTCCTGACCGATCTGCACCCGTCCCATCGGCTGCGTCGAGCCGGGTGAAAGTCGGTGATTCACAACGGGTTCAGTGGGGCTACCCGCCGACTGTGCGACGAGTGTTCCGGACTGATCGATGACCTGAACCACACCCACCTGGCTGTCGGTCGCCAGCATCGCCCTGTCGAGATCGGCGGGCGATTCGGTGTGCAGCTGGTCTGCCAGCTGGGCGGTGCGAGAAGCGGCAGTGGCCTGCGCGGAGCCCTCCAGAGACCGGAACAGGACGAGCAAGAGGGCACCGCCTGCGAGTGACAGGCAAAGCGCCACGACGAGAGTCGAGGCCACCGCCGAACGGGTGCGCACCGTCCACCGCGACGGCGATCCGATGGCCGAGGCGGAAGGCTTCATGCATTCAGTGTGACTCCGACCACCTCTAGATGGCTCACTCGGCCCACTGCGGTCGATGTACCGTGAACTGCCCGGCCAATACCGCCCTCATCCCGCCGACCATTCTTCCTGGTCAAAGACTCGACGGTCCTGATGCCCGACCCTGATCTGACATGTTCCGACGGTGGCCTAATAAGGCTGGACGGCCTAAGAAGCGTGGACCACGGTCGCTGAAGAACCGCTGAAGAGGCCGCTCGCGCAGAGCCTGCCGCAACTACGCGTTATCGGTTTGGGCCGCCGACAAGCGGGCTACGGGATCCTCCTCAGCGAGGCTTCAGCTACGTACCCCTACGGTCGCGTCATGACCGAGACAACTAGATCCGAGGCCGTCAAACCCATGCGCGTGATGCTGAGCAAGGTGCCCGAAGTCACGGTGTGGTTCTGGGTCATCAAGATTCTGTGCACGACGGTGGGCGAAAGTTTCGCCGACTGGATCAACATGACTTTGGGCGTCGGCCTGATCCCGACGTCTCTCATCTTCACGGTCGTGCTCGTCGCGGTTTTGGGATGGCAGTTGCGCCTCGACCGCTACGTCCCATTCGTCTACTGGCTCACGGTCGTCGTGGTCAGCGTCACCGGGACGCTCTATACCGACATACTCACCGACGTTCAGGGCGTTCCGCTCGCATTGAGCACGAGCGTATTTGCCGCGCTGCTGGGTGTGGTCTTCGGCGTGTGGTACGCGCGCGAACGCACGCTTTCGATCCACAGCATCACGACCACGCCACGAGAGTCGTTCTACTGGCTCGCGATTCTGGTCACTTTCGCCCTCGGTACTGCGGCGGGCGACTGGATCCTGGAACTCACCGGATGGGGACCCGGTATTTCAGTGCTGCTACCTGCCGGACTCATTGTGGCGATCCTCATTGGTTGGCGGCTCGGCGCCAACTCCGTCTTGTCGTTCTGGTTGGCCTACATCCTGACGCGCCCACTGGGTGCCAATCTCGGCGACTGGTTGGGGTTCCCGAAGGATCAACAGGGCCTTGGTCTGGGTGTCGCCCTCACGAGCGTCATCTTTCTCAGCGCGATCCTGGCCACGGTGGTGTACCTCTCGATCACCCGCGCCGACGTCATCGAGAAGCCCGACGACGCCACGACCAAGAATCCGGTTCGCGAGCACGTCATGCACGGGTACTACGCTGTGATCGCTCTGGCCACTGGGGCTCTGCTGGTCTGGGCCGCCGGCCAACCGCACGGCACCGCGGCAGCAAGCGAAAACGAATCGGGCGGTTCGTCAGACGCCGCGACGCTGGCTCCCGGACAGTCGGCAACGGCGAAGTTCCCGCCCGCGGAAGTGACGAACTTCCGCACCATCACGCAGGACACGCTTGCGAAGGTGCAAGCCGGTGACCAGGCGGGCGCGAAGGCTCGCATCACGGATCTCGAAACCGCTTGGGACGACGATCAAAAGACTCTGGAGCCCTTGGACGAGACCGGCTGGACGGTGCTCGACGGTCAGATCGACTACGCGCTGACGTCGGTACGATCCGGCCAACCCGACCGGGCCACCGAGCAGCAGGCTCTCACCACGCTGCTGACCTCGCTCCAGTAAATTGGGCTCACTGCCGGTTACGCGCCGCCCGGTAGATGCTCAGGGGCAACACGGTGACGACGGCCGCGACCACGATCCACCACGGCGCTGCGCCGGTTAGGCGGTTCACGACAAAGGTGGTGGCGAGTGCGAGCGCAACGGCCAGCGCGACCCGCCAGTCGTCACCGACGATGAAGTCATACCAGAACGCCCCGAACTCACGAAGTCTGCGCACGGTCAACCTCTTTTAGCCACAGCGACATCGGCGACGGGTGCGCGGCGCTTGAACACGGCCACCAGTGCCAGCGCGTACAGCGCTATAGCCGGGATCAGGACCAGCAGAGCGACGTCCTCACCCGGCCAGTGTGCGCCGGCGCCTTCGGCGCCCCAAAAGATCCCGAACGCCGTCAGCATTACCCCGACAACGAACTTCATGCTGTTCTCCGGCACTCGCGACAACGGTGCCCGGACCGCGAAGCCTGCAACCGCCACCACTAGTACGGCTGCCGCCGCGGCGAGTGCCGCCATCGGGACGCTGCCCTGATTGGCGCCGAACGTGAGCGCGATGAACGCGACCTCCATGCCCTCCAGCACGACTCCTTTGAACGACAGCGTGAATGCGTACCAGTCATCCACGAACGCCCGGCGAGCCGTCGGCGCGCGTTGTGCGTCGGCGAGCGTGGCCTGATACGCGAGTGTCTCGTCATGAAGAGCCTTGCGGCCGCTGGCTCGCAAGATCGCTTTGCGCAACCACTGGAGCCCGAAGATCAGGAGCAGCCCGCCGACGAATAGGCGTAAGCCATCTAGGGGAATCGCCGAGATCGCGGGCCCCAGCGCTGCGATCGCCACGCACAGAACAAGCAGCCCGGCGAGCGAGCCCGTGATCGCTGAGCGCCAATCACGTGCACTGCCTGCAGCAAGAATGATCGTCAACGCCTCGACGGCCTCGACCAGACACGCCAGAAAGACAGTGATGAAGAGCGCCGAGCCACTCACCGTCAACCTCGCAACATCGCAGGGCGCCGAGCGGATGGAACCCGGCCAACGTTTCGATGGTAGCTGTTGTCAGGAACCCCATAGGGGGTACGTGACTGTGAGCGCAGAGGCCGAAGTGCGGTACCTGGATCGCCTTATCGAACGGCTCGACTATCGCTTCGCGAGCCACTGGGGAGCCCGCGACTGATGCTGCTGCGACGGTGGTGGTCTCACAATTCGCGCAACGCCTGCGCGGGCGAACGGCTTGCCAGTCGCGCCGTCCCCAACGCCACCGCGCCGATCGTGATGGTCGTCGCTGCCGCCGTTGCGATGAGGTAATCCCAAGGGATGGTGAGTGACCCGGGTGGTGGGTCGAACACGCCGGTGAGCATCTTGACGAGCACCTGTGACAACAGCGCACCTATGGCCGCTCCACCGGCCAGGCCGCAGAAGGCCAGCACGCATGCCTCAGCCACGACGAAGGACGTGAGCTGCTTGCGCGTGGCGCCCAGCGCATCGGCGATCGCGAAGGTGCGCCGACGCTCGGCAAAGCGCAAGGCGATGACAAGGGCTCCCGCGGCGACGGCCAGGCACAGTCCGAACCCAAGCTCGATGCGGGTGAGTCCGGCGAGGTTGACAGAGGTCAGACTCGACCCGACCGTGCCACGCGTGTCGGCGATGTCAGTCACCTTCGCCGACGGTCCGACGAGCGCTTGAACCCTTTGGGCCACCGAGGTGGTGTCCCGACCCCCTGCGTCGATCAGGAATGCACCAACGGCGTCGTTACCGGTCTGCTGGGTGACATAGCCCGCGTTCGCGATGAAGAAGCTGTCCTTCGGTGCGGTCGGAAACTCGCTGACGACGCCGATGTATCGGAACGGAACCGTCCTGAACGCGTGCGTCTTGGCATCGGGCAGCCGCAAAGTGATGGTATCGCCGACCGTGAGTTGGAAATCCGTCACAGTTTCCGTGCTCACCAGGATCGAATCGGGTTGGCTGGAGAGCTGTTTCATCAATTGATCGACGGTGCCGCCGCTGAAGTAGCGGTCCTGCAACGCGGTGACGGCTGCGACCCTGGTGGGGTCGACTCCGTACAGGTCCTGGAGATCCGCACCGATGTAAGCGAAACGGTGCTGGATGGGTTCGACGCCACGCACTCCCGTGACGGCGGCGAGTTCTTTCGCCATGGACGCCGGCACGCTCGCTCCCGGCGGTTCGGTTACCGTGACATCAGCTCCGTTCGTCAGCTGCGCATCGACCTCGGCCTGAGTTTGATAAGTGGCGTTGAACGTCGCCGTCGACACCGCGAATCCTGCGGTCAGTGCTAGGACGACGATCGCTCTGGCCATGGGCGCACGCTGCCTCGCCAGCGAGTTCGAGAGCAGACGCGAGAGCGTACCGGTAACCGGACGCAAGGCACGTGCCACGAGGCTGCGACCCCGGCCCAGCAAGAGATCACTGAGCCTCCAGATCAAGAGGGCGCCGCCTACCCAGAACAACGCGGGTGCGACGAACGCCCAATATGAGACGGAGATCGACGGGACGCCTTCGGGAGCGAGAACAACTTGATATCCGTTGCGCCCGGACTGCCAGAAGAGCACACTCCCCGCGCAGAGCAACAGGATGTCTAATCCGGATCTCATCCAGAGTGGCTGCCTGATACTGCGCTGCCAGGTGCGCCCCGACGCGACGGACGCATGACGCAGCTCGCGCCACGCCGGTGCCAGCACGGTCACCCCTGCGATCGCCAGTCCCACCGCGGCGGACGCGCCTGCCGACTCCAGCGCGGCCGCTGAGTTCGCGCCGAAGCCCGAAGTCCCGAAGGAGAGAGACCCGACGACGACGGCGGCCGCGACTCCGAGGGCGCTGCCCGAGACACCGACGACAAAGGCCTCGGCCGCTGTCAGAATCAGTAGTTGACCGTCGCTGGCGCCGCGCGCACGCAGCAGGGCTTGCTCCCGTCGCCGCCGGGCCGATCCCGAGTCGACCACAGTCGCGGTCAACAGCACCGCGAGGACAGCGGCGGGTAAGCCAAGGAATAGGAACAGGATTCGCGCATAGGCCGCGTCACCACGCGCCGCGTCGAGGGCGGCGCCCAGATTGTCACCGACGAGAGCCCCGCCTGCGCTTCTCGCCTCGAGATTGCGCGCTGCCGCTGCTACACGGGTGAACGCCGAGGCTGGATCATTCGGCATGTCGCGATCGAGCGACGTGTGGATTTGCACGCTGACCAGATCGGGGCGGCCGGCGGCAAGCGGGTCGAACATGGCATGCCATTGGACATCGGAAAGGACGAGGACGTTGTCGGGGGGCGCAACCGGCTGGGCACCCGGTGGAGCGCCGATTTTTTGAAACAGTGAATCCGCTTGCGGCAGTTCGACTACGCCGTCGATGCGAAGATCCACCGGCGCCAGTCCAGACCGTCCGATCTGGACAGTGTCCCCTGGCGCGGCACCCAAATTGGCGGCGGTCTGTTGGGCGACCAGAACGCCGTGCTCGGAACCGACCAACGTCCGCATCTCCTCTGTCCACTGATGCCGGTACGCGGGCGGAATGCCCAGCACCATCGCGGGCCCGGTTGTTCGGGTACTGCCGCCGCTAGTTGCGCTCAGCCCGGACGAGTGGGCGAAGCCGACCGGCAGCGCCGCATGAACGTGGGGCGTCGAGCGAACGACGTCCATGACAGAGGACACGGTGCTGTTTGGCTGGATCTCCACTTGCCAGTCAATCGCGATGGTGCGTACCGCACGAGCGGTCATCGACGCCTGTGCGGCCGACAGGAAGATGCCAAGGCACGACAGCAACGCGACGGCCGCCGCGATGCCGATCGCGACTGCCCCGATCCGTCCACCCCGACGCCGCAGCAGCCCTAACGTCCAGGTCGCGATCACAAGGCCCTCGAGTCGACCGGCGTCGTGAGCCGACCGTCGCACATTGACCATTGTTCGTCCAGTCGCGCGGCGACGGCGGGATCGTGGGTCGCGAGCACAAGGGCCGCTCCGATCGACGTTGCGGTGTCCAAAAGCACAGTGATGACCCGGTCCGCATTCGCATGGTCGAGTTGTCCGGTCGGTTCGTCGGCGAGGATCAGCGCCGGACGTGTGACAAGTGCACGTGCGATCGCGATGCGCTGGGACTGACCACCCGAGAGTTCATCGGGCAGCTTCGTAGCGGTTTCGCTCATGTCGACGAGATCGATTGCTGCCCGGGCATTCTCGTACGCGCCGTCCTCGTCCTGCCCCGCCAAGACCATGGGAAGTGCGACGTTCTCGAGTGCGTCGAACTCGCGGATTAGGCTTGGGCCTTGAAACACCACGCCGATCTCACCTGCACGACCATGCGGTCGTGCAGGCAACTCCGGCCACCGAACCGTGCCCGCCGTGGGGGTGTCCACCCCGGCCAGCAGGTGCAAAAGCGTCGACTTTCCAGATCCGGAGGATCCGGTCACCGCAATTCGGGCGCCCGACGTGACCTGGCAGTCCACGCCCGTTACCGCGAGCACCGCCGTGCTGCCCGAGCCGAAGTTCCGGCTCACACCCAAGCATTCGGCAACGATCATCAACACAACCGCCCGTCCTCGAGACACACGACTCTAGTCGCGACCGCCGCGACGGCGGGACTGTGACTGGCGACGATCACCGCCGTTCCGCGGCCGGCTGCAGCTGTCAGCAAGTCGAGGATCCGCGCCTCCGTGACGCTGTCCAACTCTCCCGTCGGCTCGTCCGCGAGGAGCACCGTCGGGTCGTTCACGAGCGCGACCGCGAGCCCGGCTCTGGCGAGTTCTCCTCCGGAGAGCTCGCTGGGATATGCCGCCGCGCGCTGATGAATATCCAAGTGTCTCAAAAGGTCCGCCGTGCCACGGCTGGAGCGGCGCGCAAAGGATTGAGCCAGGGCGAGATTCTGTGCCACGGTGAGGTGTTCGATCAAGTTCGCGCTCTGGAAGAGCATCCCGATGTGCAGGCGGCGCAGTTTGGCGCGTTCGTGCTCCGGGCGGTGACTGATCCGCGAGCCGGCAATGGTGACATCACCACCGTCGGGCTCATCCATTCCTGCCATGCACGACAACAGGGTCGATTTACCCGAACCGGACGGTCCCGTGACTGCGACGAACTCACCCGGCGCGATGGTCAACGACACACCCCGGAGTGCCAGCGTCTCCTCGTCTCCGGCGCGGAAGAACCGGTAAAGGGAGCGAGCCTCTAACGCACTGGCGTGCATACGTTGGTGGTCAGCGCCACTGGAACGAGTCGGTGATCGTCCGCCACGGATCGACGTTGTCCGCTCCCACGGGTCCGGAAAGGGTCAGGACCACCTCCTGGCCTGCGCGCCAGAATGAGTACCGCTCGACCGCATCGGTTCCGGCCGTGCCGGTCACCGGGTTTGGTGCTGACGGGGTCTGATAAGTGGCCAACACGGCGTCACCAGACCTGCGCTTGACCAATTCCACCGCGAACCCTCCACTGGAGGTCTCCACCGAAGACAGCTCATCGCGTTTGACCGACTCGGGCGAAGGGGCCGACGCGGCAGGCCGTGCATCGACGCGCACCGTGTTCAGCTTGTCGGTGAACGTGACTGCGGCACCGTCCGCGGTTTGAGCCCAACCCTCCGGGACGGAAAGCGTGAATGATCCGTCAGACGCCGTAAACGGCACGTAGACCTGGGTATCAGGAATGTCTCCGATCGGGTTGTCCTCCGGAGCTGTCCTTTCCACCGTGGTGCCGCTGGATTGCGCGCCGGGGGTCGACGTAGTCGCATTCGACCCGCACGCACCCAACACGAGCGCTGCCGCCAGGCCGATGACGCCAATCGAGGCGATGCGCTTCATGGGCAGTCTGGCCTAACCGCGGTACAGGCCCAGACTCGGGCTGATTTCACTGACGGGGCTGCGCCGGTGGAGCGCCGGGAATTGGATCCGCCGCAAGTTGAGTCTTGACCTGCGAGAACGCCGGATTTGAAGCGCGAACTGAGGTGAAACTTCCTGCGGAGACGCGCTAACCGCTGATGGCTGCCACGGCTGACGGGGTAGTCTTGGGTTATCGGCCACTTCTCATCCGACAACGGGTGAAGGGCCGAGAATTCTTACGCCGCGAGGTTTGCCGAAGCCTCGCCGCACACTCAGGTTCAGCTCCGAGCCGCCTCCATCAGCACCGGCGGAACGAAGGGGCAGTTCGGATGACGTCAGAACCCAGGCACTGAGCATGAGTATGCCGACGTGACGGACATGTTCCGTCGCCTTGTGACCCTGGACGAGGGGTCGGTTGAGTACCGGCGCCAGCGAGAGATGATCATCAACCGTTGTCTACCGCTGGCCAGCCACATCGCACGCCGCTTCAGTAACCGCGGTGAACCGCTCGAAGACCTCGTCCAAGTGGCACGGGTAGGGCTGATCAACGCCGTGAACCGGTTCGACGCCGACAATGGTGCGGATTTCCTGGCGTTCGCCGTCCCGACCATGATGGGTGAAGTTCGCCGACATTTCCGCGATCACGGATGGTCGGTCAAGGTTCCCCGCCGACTCAAGGAGCTCAATTCGCAGCTCAGGAAATCCCGTGAGGAGTTGTCTCAGCAGTTGGGGCGTGCGCCCACGGCCAGCGAGATTGCCACCCATCTGGGAATCGATCGGGAAGAGGTGGTGCAGGCGCAGATTGCGTCCAGCGCATATTCCACTTTGTCATCTGACGCTCCGGCCAGAGCTAGCGACGAAGACGAGGGACGGTCGATCACGAACGCCTTCGGAGATCTGGACACCAACCTGGACAAGGTGCTCGACATCGAAACCGTCCGTCCACTCTTGGCAGCGCTGCCGGAGCGCGACCAGATAGTTCTGAAGCTCCGGTTCTTCGACAACATGACGCAGACCCAGATCGCCGAGCGGCTCGGGATATCGCAGATGCACGTATCGCGCCTGCTGGCTCGTTCGCTGACCGCGTTGCGACAAAAAGTCCGGACACCGGAACCGGTGTGAGTCACAACTCACCTGCTTGAGCTCAGGTTTGGCACCGGTAACCCTCGGGCACACCATCGCAGCGGGCGTCGACACTTGGTTGCGCTTTTCGGCTCCGTTAGGCGGGCCCGGGGTGCAACCCTGACGTTGAGGAAGCAGCGCAGCCCTGGGTTATGCCGCTTGAAGTGCGCAGTTACGTCGACACCGAAGTTAGGTGGCGAAGTCCGATGATTCGGCCAAGGTGCCGCACGAAATTAGAACCCCGGCAGGGACTGTGGCGGCGGCCACAGCGAAAACGAATGTTGAGATTCTGATTTTCACGTTTCCGCGGCATGCCGCAGGTGTTACCGAATAGCTTTGGGCGGCAATCACATCGGGAGCGCCGAGGTCGTCGATCGCGGCGATGATGTGCGTACCGGGACGCGTGATCAGTTCCCGGTCAGGGACCGCCTCGCCAATGTTCGATGCGGTGATAGTCAGGTGTGAAGCCGTGCCCGACACCCCACAGGACAGCCTGGGTCCGGCTGCCTGCCCCGATCTTGCGGTAGATCGTGCGGATGTAGGACTTCACGGTGTTCGGGCTGAGATAGGTCAGCGCCGCCACCTCGGCATTGCTCTTGCCCTGGGTGATGAGAGCCAGGATCTCGGACTCTCGATCGCTGAGCCCTTCACCTCGGCCGGGCCAGTCCAGCCCAGGGGTGCTGCGCGCCCGCGCCGGAGCGTCGCTGATAACGGTCTCTCCGGCATGCACCGCCTCCAGTGCAGCCACCAACTCTCGAGCAGGCAACGTTTTCGACAGATAGCCGTGCGCTCCGTGCTGCTGGGCACTGAGGACGAGGTCTGGATGAAAGTTCCAGGTGTAGACCACGACTCGGCGCGCACGCGGGTTGGCGACCAGAACGGCGATCTCTTCGTGATCCGATTCCGGTTGCGCGAAGGAGTCGTACAAAACGATGTCGACGGTGTCCTCGACTGCCATGTTCGAGTCGAGTTCGGCGACGACGATGCGATCGCGGTACTGGTTGAACATATTGGCCACGCCCATCACCACCACGTCGTAGTCGTCGACGAGGGCTACGGTGATCGGCTTGTCCGAGCGCGAGGCCATGGGCCTGAAATTACCTCCTTAGGGGTGTAGTTACACCCTCCCTAGGGGTGTTCACTGGCGTCAGCGTCGAGCGAGTGCTCGAGCAGGTGCGGCTCTCCTGCGCACCGGGCGGCCCAAGCCAGAAAGGATCACTGCCATGATCATCCTTGGAATCATCCTGCTCATCGCGGGATTTCTGCTCAAGATTTCGATCCTCTGGACGATCGGAATCATTGTGCTCATCGTCGGTGTCGTTCTAGCGATTCTTGGATCGACGGGACGCGCTGTAGGCGGTCGACGGCACTACTTCTAATTGACGGACGGCGCCCACTCGTTTTCTTCTGCTTCAGCGGGCAACCTAACTAGGAGCGTGTTGCGTTGGTCGACCGCCGCAACTCGTAGGTCCTGCCGGTTGTGCCCCTCTAGCCGGCAAGACCGGGAAGTCAGTCCTCGAGTGTGCGGATCAGTACGCTGATCTTGCTGCATCGCTGCGCGTCCAAAGCCACCTCAGTTAGTTGGTGTCGGGAGGTGCCGCCGTAGCTCCAAGGCCAGCTCGACGGCGAGCCGTCGTTGGCCAGGCTCATAACCGAGCACCTCGGTCGCGCGTGCGATCCGCTTGAGGACAGTATTGCGGTGGGTGTACAGCCGGGCCGCAGCGCGCGGTGCGTTGTCGGCCTCCTCGAGGTAGATACGCAGCGTTTCCCTCAGTCGAGCGGCGGCGGGGTTGTCCTCGGCAAGCGCGCCGAGCGTCGCCGCGACGAACTCGCTCGCTGCGCGCGGATCGTGTGCAGCGAGTGCCGTGACCTCGAGTTCTCGATAGGAGCCGAAACGACCGCTTGCGGGGTTGCCCAACAGCAGCCGATGCACGTTCAGCGCGGCTTCGTGGGTCGCGCGAAAACCTTCGATACCCCGGCGGGTCGGACCGACGGCGGCGCGCACATCGTCAGGTAAGCGCTCCACCGCCGCGCGAAAATCCTCGATGGCCGGTTCGCTTGGCGTGCCGATCCACGCCCACAGCGTTGTCGTTCCCGCCGGAAGGGTCAGTGGCCGTGGGGATCCCGCGGCCTGCGCGAGCAGCACCGCAGCCGACTCGAGCGCCCCGTGAGGCGCGACGGCCGACTCCGCCCACACCACGACCGCGGTATGCCGGCGGTCCAGCTCGTAGCCGAGGCGGCGGCTCGCGGCGGTGGGGTCGATCGGGGCGCCGTCGAGGATCAATCTGATGGTCTCGGTGCGACGCGCGAGCGCACCGCCGATGACCTCCTCGCGTTCGCGCTGGGCCTCCGCCAGCACGCGGCCGAGTGTCTGGTCGATGAAGCGGAAGGTGAGCGACAGCGACAGTTCGGTGACGCCGATCAGCTCGGGCCCCGGCTCGACGATCTCGTATGCGCAGGCCAGCCAGCGCTCGAGGGCAACCTGCTGGCCGCGCCGGTAACCCTCATAAATTCTGTCGAGGTCGATGCCGCGGCGCACGACGGTACGGGCGGCGTCGAGCGCCTCGGGTGGGACCGCGTCCGACAGCGGCGATTGCGCCTGGCGCGCCACCGCCAGAAATCGCTGCCAGTTGCCGCGGTTGGTCGCGGTGAGCTCGGAAGCGATCGCGGCGTCGGCGCCGAACTCTGGGACGACCTCGATCACTGCGGCGTCCATCGCCGCGACGATCTCGTCGATCTCGAGGGCGAGTCGATCCGCGATAGCAGCGATCAGTTCATACGTGCGCACGGTCGGCGCAACCGCAGTCATGGCTTTAGTGTGCCACCGCACACCACTACAAGGATCAATTGCGCCTAACCGAGCAGTGCGCGTGACATCACGACACGTTGAATCTGGTTGGTGCCCTCGTAGATCTGGGTGATCTTGGCGTCGCGCATCATCCGCTCGACCGGGAAATCCTGGGTGTAGCCGGCGCCGCCGAACAGCTGCACGGCGTCGGTGGTGACCTCCATGGCCACATCGGAGGCAAAGCACTTCGACGCCGAGGAGATGAACCCCAGTGCGGGCTCTCCGCGCTCGGCGCGCGCCGCTGCGGTGTAGACCATCAACCGCGCCGCCTCCACCTTCATCGCCATGTCGGCGAGCATGAACTGCACGCCCTGGAAATCGCTGACCGGCGTGCCGAACTGCTTGCGGTCCTTGGTGTAGGCGATCGCCGCGTCCAGCGCGCCCTGCGCGATGCCGACGGCCTGCGCGCCGATCGTCGGACGCGTGTGGTCGAGCGTCTTCAGCGCGGTCTTGAACCCGGTGCCCGGCTCGCCGATGATCCGGTCGCCGGGGAGGCGGCAGTTCTGGAAGTACAGCTCGGTGGTCGGCGAGCCCTTGATACCCAGCTTGCGCTCCTTGGGCCCGACGGTGAATCCTTCGTCGTCCTTGTGCACCATGAACGCCGAGATGCCGTTGGCGCCCCTGTCCGGGTCACTCGACGCCATCACCGTGTACCAGCTCGACCTGCCGCCGTTGGTGATCCAGGCCTTGGTGCCGTTGAGAATCCAGCGAATCCCCGTCCTGGCGGGCGCGGGTCCGCATCGCTGCCGCGTCGCTTCCCGACTCCCGCTCCGAAAGCGCGTAGGACGCCATCGCCTCGCCGGAGGCGAGTTCAGGCAGCACCTGCTTCTTGAGTTCGTCTGAGCCGGACAGGATCAGACCCATCGTGCCCAGCTTGTTCACCGCTGGAATCAGCGACGACGACGCACACACCCGGGCAACCTCCTCGATCACGATGCACGTCGCGACCGAATCCGCACCCTGCCCGCCGTACTCCTCGGGGATGTGCACCGCCGAGAAACCCGACTCGTTGAGCGCCTTGAGCGCCTCGTCGGGGAAACGCGGCTTCTCATCGACATCAGCGGCATACGGCGCGATCTGCTTCTCGCACAGATCACGCAACACCGCGCGCAGCTCGTTGTGCTCATCGGGCAGCCTGAACACGTCGAAATCGGGGTTACCGACGGCCATGAGAACTCCTTGCTACTCGTCGCTCGTGTTGGGTGTGCACCGGGTGGATGTCGGCCAGGTCCCGAAGCTCGCGCAGGCCGGTCCGCAGGGCGCTGAGGATGGGCCACGGGTCGTCGACTTGTTCGCGGTCGACGACGATCCCGATTTCGAGGGAATCCTCGTAGCTGAACACAGTGATGTTCAGGCCGATCCCATCCTTCACCCCTGAAATCGGGAACTGCGCCCGCTGCCGTGCTCCGGCGAGGTACACCGGCACCGATGGACCGGGGACATTGGAAATCATCAGGTTGACTGGCTGATTGATACCCGGGAGTGCGGTCGCCTGGGACATTGCTCGCACGGCGTGAGAGAACAGGGCGGCCGGAATGAGGTCGTTGACGTCGTGCGCGAGCGATGCCGGTAATGCGCGATGCCGTTCCTTGGCGGCGTTCATTGTCTCGCTGACCCGGCGCAGCCGCTGCTCGGGATCGGCCACGTTCGTGGGCAACTCAACCGTCATGGCCGAGACCTGGTTGCCGAAGGTCCCCATCTGCTCGCGGGTCCGTACCGACACCGGGATGACGCCCAAAAGGGGTTCGGCCGGTAGCTCACCACGCTCGTCGAGCCAGTTGCGGAGCCCGGCGGCGCACAGCGCCATGACCACGTCGTTGAACGTGCAGCCGAATGTCTTCTTGATCATCTTCACGTCATCGAGGGGCAGCGACCCGAACGCGACTCGACGATGCGCCGATACCGCGGTTTGGAATGGTGTCTCGGGCGCGACGGTGCCGATCCCCTGCGCGACAGCCCCGTCATCCGAGACGGGTACGAGCCGCTTGATCTGTCGGCTGCCGCGAGCGATCATCTTCACCCCGGGCAGGTGGCGGATCGTCGGTACGTCATCGAGGTGAGGCAACGTCGTCGGCATGGTGCGCAGCGCCCGAACAGGCTGACGCAACATCCCGACCAGACCTCGACCCAGCATCTCCGCGCCGGACGGAAGACGCTCAGCAGGTACGTCGAGTGCCGGCTCCAACTCCCGACCGGCGGGGGTGTCGTCGAGCAGGACGCGCATGACCTCAGCACCCGAAACCCCGTCCACCGCGGCGTGATGCATCTTCGTCAACATCGCCACCGCACCGTCTTGCAGTCCATGGATCACATACATCTCCCACAGCGGACGCGCCCGGTCCAGATGGCTAGCGATCAGTTGAGCCACGTGCTCCGCCAACTGATGCTGGTCGCCCGGTGACGGAAGCGCGACGTCGTGGACGTGGTCGTCGACGTCGAAAATGCCCCCGTCAACCCAGTACGGATGGTCAAGGCCGAATGGCACAGCGGTTAGTCGCCACCGCAAGGGGGGCAGTAGGTGCAGGCGCTCGGTCACCAGTTCGCGGACGAGCGCCGCATCGAGCGGCCGACCCGATGCGGTGACGGGGTCATAGACGCCCATTGCGCTTACGTGTCCCTGGGTGCGGTCGTTCTCTGCCGTCAAAAAGAGTGCGTCGAGCGCCGTCAGTTGTCGCATTCATTCACCGATCTAGAAGCTGGTAAGTCGCCAGGTCTGCGACAAGCGTGGCACGAGTCCGCTGAGATTATGGTGTGCTGTCGCACACTTTCTAGTGTCAGAAGTGTGCTTGGGGCGATTACGTCCGGTGCGCCTCCGCCGTAGGTTTCAGGTCGACAGAACTCCTACGGATTAGGGCCGGTCATGTATCCGATCAGCTTTACCAGTGGTCAAAACCTTTGCGCCGGTTGGCATTTCCGCGCGACTGGCGGTGCATTCACCAGCGCGCGGGGGGTGCCATGCGTGGTGATGGCACCCGGGTTCGCGGGCACTCGCGACACCAGCGCCCTAATGGGCTATGCAGAAGGCTTCGCCGCTGCGGGATTAGACGTGGTGTTGTTTGACTACCGCGGTTTCGGCGGGTCGGGTGGGTCACCCCGCCAACTGGTGTCGGCCCGACGCCAGCGGCAGGATTACCGCGCCGCAGTCGCCGCTGTCCGCCAGTTGCTGGGCGTCGACCCGGAACACATTGTGCTGTGGGGCATTTCGTACTCCGGCGGTCACGTCGTGCGCGTCGCCGCAGAGGACGGGCGCGTCGCACTGGTGATCGCGTTGACGCCGGCGATCGATGGAGTCACAGGGCTGGCATACCTGGCGCGCACCGTCGGCACACGTCAGCTGCTGCGCACGGCCGCGCACGGTATTCGCGATGCGCTGCGGGTGATGACACGGCGTACGCCGCATCTAGTGCCGATGGTAGGAGAACCCGGCTCGCGTGCGATCTTCGCGATTGAAGGCGCGGAGCAGGCCTACACCGAGGTCGCGGGCCCAGCCTGGCGCAACGAGGTGTGCGCGCGCACGGCGCTCGAGGTGGCGTTCAACCGGCCGATCAGATCCGCGCCGCGGGTCCATTGCCCACTGCTGGTGCAGGCCGGTACCGCAGACCGCATCGTCCCCCCGGCCAGCGCGCGTCGCACGGCCGCCAGAGCCGGTACTCGCGCAGCTCTGCGCGAATACCCCATCGACCACGTGGACGTCTATACGGAGGCCGTACGTCAGCGCCTCCTCGAGGATCAGCTCGATTTCCTGGGCCGCCACCTGTCGTCCACCGTGGCGCGGCGGCCCACGAACACCACAACCGACCGGAGTCCCCAGTGAACGTCGAGAACCCACACGATGCCAACAAGGAAGCACCCATGAAGCAACGTAATGTCCGCATGATCGAAACCAACGGCATCAGCCTGAAGGTGGTGGTGGAAGGTAACGGTCCGCTATTAATTCTGCTGCACGGCTTTCCGCAATGCGGATACCTGTGGCGCAACCAGATTGACGAGTTGGTCGCCGCCGGGTATCAGGTTGCCGTGCCCGATCAGCGTGGTTATGGCGGCAGTGACAAACCGGCAGATCCTGAGGCGTACGACAGCCTCACGCTGTCTGCAGATGCCGTCGGCATCGCCGACGCACTGGGACACGAGACATTCACACTTGTCACGCACGACTGGGGCGCCATCGTGGGCTGGTACATGGCATCGCTGTATCCAAGGCGCGTCAATGCGGTCTTCGCGCTGAGCGTGCCGCCAACTATTGGGACGCCCGTCGGCGCCCTGACGCAGCAGGAAAATTTCGGCGACAACTTCGTCTACACGGTCTACTTTCAGCAGCCTGGTGTCGCCGAGGCCGAACTGGACGCCGACGTGCGCATGTCCATTCGCATGCTGTACTACTCCGTCAGCGGTGATGCGCCGGCGTTTGGGTTCATGCGCCCCAAACCGGCCAGCTCAAAGATGCTCGACGGCTTGGTCGACCCTGATCCGCTCCCGAGCTGGCTCACCGAGGAAGACCTTGATCGGTACGTTGAGGACTACGGCGACGGGTTCCGCGGTCCGATCAACTGGTATCGCAGCATCGACCGCGGCATCGAATTGACCCGTCACCTAGTGGGCACCAAGATCATTCAGCCGGCCCACTTCATGATCGGAAGCCTAGATCCGATGAACGTGCTTCTCGCGGAGCCCCTTGCCCACGTCGAGCAGAATGCACCCAACTTGCGAGGCAACATAGTCCTCGAGGGTGCCGGCCATTGGCTGCCCATAGAGCGACCAAAGGAAGTCAATGCCGCGCTGCTCGACTTCCTCGCCAGGCTCGAAAACGCTCCCAAGTCCGCATCCATCGAAAACGGTTGAAACGGAAATGGTCCCAAGAACCGACGGCTTTGCACCGCCGCTCAATCAGATCGCGTTCTCGGTGGTGGATTTGCGGCTCACCGAACGCTGGTTTCGTAAAGGCTTCGGCCTGGTGCCGGCCGGTGGCAGTCGCGCGTTGATGCGCGGCCCGCTCGCGGCCAACGTGCAGGGCCTACCCCGCGCGGCCTCGACCTGTTGGTGGCTGCTGGGCCGGAACTCCTGGTTTCAGCTCGAATTGTTTCAATTCGATCGCCCGATAGCCAAACTGATGCCCGCGGATTTCCGGCCCTGCGACATCGGCTACACCCGCGTCGGAATCTGGGTCGAAGACTTCGACGCTACGTTGGAAACGCTTGCCGGACTTGGCAGTCAGCCGCTGACTGAGCCATTCGGCGAGCGTGGCAGGCGGCGCGCCTGCGTCCGCAACCCCGACGGGGTCTATGTCGAAATCATGGAAGACGGCCCGCTTCCGCAATTCAACCAGCACAAGCCCAACGATTGCCCGTCTGCTATCCGTTCAGTGACGTTGTCGGTACCGCAGTTGGCGGATGCTGCCGCCTTCTTCGAATCAGGCATCGGGCTCAAGCCGAGCACCGTGGCCCTGCGTACACCAGAGCACGAGGCGTTGTGGGGCCTGGCGGGCGCCACGACGGAGAGCAGGCTGTTCGACGGCGGCGAGGTGCTGATCGAGGTGGTGCAGTACCTCAATCCCGCTGGAAAGCAGAGGCCCCGTGACTACCGCATTTCCGATCAGGGCATCCTCAACATCGCCTTTGGGGCGCGCAGCAAGGCGAACTTCGACGCGGTCTATCGACGTGCCGAAGCGTTTGGGGCCAAGCCCAATTGCCGACCCGTTCACCTACTCGGCGCCGGCTCGGTGGTTTACGTCAACGATCCGCATGGCTTTTCGGTCGAGATCCTACGAACGACGCCCGGACGTGCCGACCGGATCTTCGGATTCGAGCCCCAACCCTTACATCAGCGCCCGGATCCGGATACACGAAGGATCGACCATCGGATCAAGATCAACGCACCGGTCGACAAGGTGTGGGAAACGATCACCGATCAAGACGACATGGCCCACTGGATCGGTTTCGACCCGGTCACGGTCCGCAAGGAGGGCTGGACACGGCGTCACGGAGTCGGTTCGGAGCGATTGATGCAGGGCCCGCGCGGCGTCGGCCAGGTGGTGGAGCAAGTGATAGCCACGAGCCCGCAGCAGAACCTGCGCTACCGCGTCATTGAAGGGTCACCGCTGACCTGTCACCAAGGCGAGATCACCGTGACGCCGTCCGGCGAGCAGACCGAGTTGGACTGGTCCATCCGCTTTCGGCCGAAGGTTCCCGGCACCGGCGCGCTGCTGCAGAAAGTGTTGCAGGCCAAGTTGCGCACCATGCTGGAAGACCACCTTAAGCCCTACATCGAAAACTCCACGGCTGCTGGCGTTTCCGCAACCCAGGAATCGGCGAATACAGAGACGGCGGGCAGATGAACGCGGATTCACAGGGTGCCGGGTTCGGCGCCGCGATCACACTTCAAGAGGGCGGGTAAACCGACTTCGTCGTGGTCGAGCGGGGAAACAACGTCGGCGGTACCTGGTGGGTGAACGCCTGGGGTGCGGCCTGCGATGTGCCCGACTAGCGACGATCTAACTTAGCTCGTTGCAGGGGCCCGGTGGTGTGTCCAGAATGTCAGTGGCTGTCGCCACGTTGTCCTCGCGGACACCGATCTAAGACGGCGCCGGGTGCAATCGGTGGGCACCAAGACCGTCGGGCGGCTCGGCATGCCCATCAGCTTCCAGCCACTGAACGCTTGGGACGACCGCCTCGATGAGGTGCGGCCCTGGTTCGGCGAGTGCCCGCTCGAGCGCTGCAGTGAACTCCTGACCGGTGGCCACGCGGACGGATGGAACGCCCATGCCGTGACCGATGTACACGAAGTCGAGGTTCGGATCGGCAAGATCCAGTAGCGATTTCGCTCTGGCACCCGCGGCGGCGGCGCCAACCCGCTCAAGCTCGATGTTGAGGATCGCATAGGAGCGGTTGTTGAAGACGATGACGGTCACGTCGAGCTGTTCGCGCGCCATGGTCCACAGCGCCTGAATGGTGTACATGGCGGACCCGTCTCCTTGCAGCGCAAGGACCGGCCGGTCGGGGCAGGCCACCGCCGCGCCGACGGCGACTGGGAGACCCTGTCCGATCGCACCGCCCGTAAGGGTGAGCACGTCATGTCGCGGCGCACCACGGGTGTGGGTCGCCAGCGTCAACCCGGAGGTTTGTGCCTCGTCGGAAATGATGGCTCGTCGGGGAGCATGGCCCCGATCGCTTGGCACACTTTCGCTGCGGTGAGCTCTCCGGTGGGTGGCTTCGGCCGGAAAGGCTGCTGCACCTTCGGCGTCACACGGGCGGCGCCAAGCCTGTCGACCAGCGCGTGCAGGCTCGAGGCCACATCGCCACTGCCAGCGACGAGTTCGTGGACTTGGCAACCGTCGGGCACGAGGTAACTCTGCTTGCCGGGGTAGGCGAAGAACGACGCTGGGGCTTTCGCGTCGACAAGGATCAGGTGTTTGATCCGGCCGAGTTGGACGGTGGCTTGTTCGGCGAAGTACGCGAGCCGTTCGACCGGCGGCAGGCCCGCGCCGCGCTGCAGTCGAGTCGGGAAGACCTCGGCATACACCTTCGCGCCGGTGGCCGCGGCGATGCGGGCCGCGGACCGCAGTGAAGTCTTCGCGCAAGGCGCTGCCTCCGAGGAGGATCGCGGTCGGCTCGCCGCTGCGTAAGGCCGTCGCCACAGCCTCGAGGACCTCTGCGGTCGCAGTGGCAGGCACAGACGGTGCGAGCGGGGCGGCGGGCTCGGCGCCGTCTTTCCACGAAACGTCTGCGGGGAGAATCAATGTCGCGACCTGGCCCGGCGGCCCGTGCGCTGCGGCGACCGCCTCCACTGCGTCGCGACCCAGATCCTCGGTGGTCTTGGCGGTCCGCACCCAGGATGAGACGTTACGCGCCACGGTCTCGATGTCCGATTGCAGCTGCGCGTCATAGGCGGCGTGATAGGTCGCGTGATCGCCGACGATGTTGACGATGGGCACCTTGCCTTTTCGCGCGTTGTGCAGATTTGCGAGTCCGTTGCCCAATCCGGGGCCTAGGTGCAGCAGGGTTGCGGCGGGCCGGTCGGCCATCCGCGCGTAGCCGTCGGCCGCGCCGGTGGCGACACCTTCGAACAAGCGTGAGGATGGCCCGCATCTGCGGGACCGTGTCCAGCGCGCTGACGAAGTGCATCTCCGACGTGCCGGGATTGGTGAAACACGTCGTCACGCCGGCGTCCACCAGCGTGCGGATCAGTGCCTGAGCGCCGTTGAGCATCGGCGCGCCGTCGCTTGGCCGTCCGCTACGCATGTGCGCGGGCTCGTTCGTAGAGGGCCCGGTCGTGAGAGCAGACGATGAATAGGTCGGGGTCTGCGCGCCGGTAGAGTTCTGCGAGGCGGGCGTGGTTGTCTCGCACCATTTTTCGGTCGAATGCGATGAGAGTTTCCATGGCCGCCAGGGCACGAGGGACGTGGGACGTGACGGTCGAGGGTGCCGTGGTGGAAGAACGAGTCGCCGCCAGTGCAGCACCCATCGGTGGCCGGCGTCGACGGCCACGCATGCGTGGCCGCGGGTGTGGCCGGGCAGCGAGATCAGCACTATCCCGGGCGAGATCTCGTCAAGTTCCTTGGCCGCGGCGAAGCCTCGCCACTTCTCCCCTCGCGGATCGTGTTCAACGATCTTGGGCTGGTGTGCCCATTGAGCGCATCGGTATCGCGTTTTCTCGAACTGCGACGGGGAGGTGATCGCGCCGAGCGCCTCGGCCGCAGTGACGTGGATTTGGGCTTCCGGGAAGTCGGACAGACCGCCGATGTGGTCTAGGTCGAGGTGCGTGACGACGATATGGCGGACATCGTCACGCCTGAATCCGAGTTGCTCGACTTGGTGGGCAGCGGTTTCCTCATGGCTGAGGACCGGTCTGAGTAAGTGGCGCAGCGGTCCGACCCGCCCGGCTGGGTCCGCGCAGTCGTGAGAGCCGAAGCCGGTGTCGATCAGCACCAGGCCGCTGTCGGTCTCGACGAGTAGCACGTGACATACCACCGAGGCGGTGGCGGGCGGGTTCATGGTGCCGCAGTTGAGGTGGTGAACCTTCATCGGAGTGTCCTTGCTATCGACTCGCCAGGGCCGGCTTGCTTGGCGTTACACGGTTCAGCGCCGAGGACCAACCTAAGACGATGGAGGGCTGCGGGTAATCGCCGGCAGCACATACTTGTCATATCGAGGTGTGCGACGGCACATTCGCTCCCTGCTGTTCCCCCGCATTCCAGAAATGTCGTCGCCCCTTGGGGTTCACCGCCCGCTCGATCGGTGTGCCGGGGCACACCTACCTCTGCGGCAATTGTGTGCAGCAGGCGATTCCGTCCGCCCCATCCCCGCCGTAGTTTCGGGTCAACCGACACCCCGAGACGGGGTTACACCGCTAAGAACTAGGGACCGAGGTTATGCACGAGATCACCTTCTACAGTGGCCACGACCGTTGCGCTGCTTGGCATTTCGCGCCGATCGGCGATGCGTTCGACGGCGCGGGCGGGCGGCCGTGTGTGGTGATGGCATCGGGTTTCGCGAGCACTCGGGACACCGGCGGCTTGGTGACCTACGCGGAGGGTTTCGCCGCCGCTGGATTTGATGTGGTGCTGTTCGATTACCGCGGTTTCGCCGCGTCGGGTGGATCTCCTCGCCAGCTGGTGTCGGCCTCACGCCAGCGCCAGGACTATCAGGCGGCAATCGCGACCGCGCGCCAGCTGCCCGGCGTCGACCCTGAGCGCATCGTGTTGTGGGGGATCTCCTTCTCTGGCGGTCACGTCGTCCGCGTCGCCGCCGAGGACGCCCGCATCGCGGCAGTACTGTCGGTGACTCCGGCGGTGGACGGTGTGGCAGTGCTCGCGCAGCTTGTCCGCAACGCCGGCGTCCTTCACCTGTTCCGGGTAACCGGACACGGCCTGCGTGATGCGATTCGAGGGCTGACGGGACGCTCGCCGCATTTTGTTCCGGTGATCGGGGAACCCGGCTCGCGCGCGATCATCGCCAAACGCGGCGCGGAGCAAGCGTACGCCCCGATCGCGGGCCCGAGCTGGCGCAACGAATTGTGCGCGCGCACCGCGCTCGGGGTGGCGTTCAACCGCCCGATCAGATTCGCCTCACGCGTTTCCTGCCCACTGCTGGTGCAGGCCGGCGCCGCCGACAGCATCACCCCGCCAGCCCGCGCCCGCAGAGCTGCCGCCAGCGCCCGCCGTGGAGAGCTGCGGGAATACCCCATCGACCACTTGGACGCCGAGACCGGCCCCGCGCTGCACGTTGCTTTGGCCGATCAGCTCGAATTCCTGCGCCGCCACCTGGCGCCTGTCGAGTCCCGCCGGGCCGCGACCACCACCACCGATTGGAATCACCGATGAAGCTCAAGAATCTGAACAACCGCGTCGTGCTGATCACCGGCGCCGGCAGCGGCATCGGCCGGGCTACCGCTCTGCTGTGCGCGCAACGCGGTGCGCGCCTGGCGATCTGCGATCTGAACGAGGCCGGGCTGAAAGAGACCGCAGAAGCCGCCCGCGGACTTGGTGCCGAGGTGCTCGCGCAGACCGCCGATGTCACCGACGGTGCGTCGATGGATGAATTCGCCGACGCGGTGCACGCCCACTTCGACACAGTGGACCTGCTGATCAACAACGCCGGCATCGGCGTCGGGGCCGGATTCTTCGACACCACGCCCGAGGACTGGGACCGCCTGATCGCCGTCAACATCATGGGGCTGGTGCACGGTTGCGAGCGCTTCCTCCCTCGCATGATCGAACGCGGCGCCGGCGGTCAAGTCGCCAACGTGTCATCTGGCTGCGGCTACTCGGCACTCCCGTACATGTTCGGCTACTCGGTCACAAAGTTCGCTGCATTCGGCTTCTCCGAGGCGCTCCGCATGGAGATGCGCCGCCACAAAATCGGGGTGACCACCATCTGCCCCGGCCTGATCAACACCCCGATCCTGCGGACCAGTGTCACGCGCGGGGCCCGCGCAGAGGAACGGGCCGAGCGGCTCGCGCGCGTGCACGAGCGGCGCGGCTACTCACCAGAGAAAGTCGCGGTCAACATCCTGCGCGCGGTAGGCCGCAATCGCGCCGTCGCCCCGATCACCCCCGAAGCCCACCTCACCTACGCGCTGACCCGCATCGCTCCACCCGTGGCGCGCTGGTTTGCCGCCCGCACCACAACCGTTCTGGCCAAGTAGCACCATGACTCACATCGGATCCCCGTCACCGGCACGCCGCGCTGCCTCGGTAACGCACGCCGGTGACACCGCTTCCCAACATGTCGGCGTGCTGATCATCGGGGCCGGCTTCTCCGGGCTCGGCGCCGCGATCACCCTCCAAAAGGAGGGGTACACCGACTTTCTCGTGGTGGAGCGGGGAAACAATGTCGGCGGTACCTGGCGGGTGAACACCTATCCTGGCGCGGCCTGCGATGTGCCTTCACATCTGTACTCCTACTCGTTCGCGCTCAACCGCAAGTGGTCCCGCTCGTACTCCAAGCAGCCCGAAATCGAGGCCTACATCCGGCAGGTTGCCCGAGAACACCGGGTGCTCGACAGACACCGGTTTGGCTGCGAGGTTCACGAGGCGCGATGGAACGTCCGGGAGGCGCGGTGGCACGTGAGGACCTCGCAGGGGGCGTTTACGGCGAATGTCGTGGTTTCGGCAGTGGGTCCACTTACCGAGCCGGCATTGCCGGACATTGACGGTCTCGACACGTTCGAGGGCGTGATCTTCCACTCCGCCCGGTGGAACCACGATTTCGACCTGACCGGCAAGCGCGTCGCCGTCATCGGCACCGGAGCCTCGGCCATCCAGATTGTCCCTGAACTGGCCAAAACTGTGCGGCAGCTGGACGTGTACCAGCGGACCGCCCCGTGGGTCCTCCCCCGCTTCGACCGCGGCTACACGACCGCAGAACGCCTTGCCTTTGCACACGTTCCCGGCTACCAGCGATTGATACGAAGCGCGATGTACTGGAGCAAGGAGTTCGTCGGTTTCGCGTTGACCTATGCACCCAAAATGCTTGTGCCGGTGCAGAAGCTAGCCAAGAGCCACATCGAGCATGCGATCTTCGATCCCCAGCTCCGCGCCAGAGTCACCCCCCGCTGGCGGATCGGCTGCAAGCGCATGCTGATGTCGAACACCTACTACCCGGCGCTGGCACAACCGCACGTCGATGTCGTCACCGAAGGCATTACCGCGGTAGGGCCGAACGCCATCGTCACTGCCGACGGCAGTGTGCGTGAGGTCGACGCCATTGTGGTTGCCACCGGCTTTCACGTCACGGATTCACCTACCAACCAGCGCATCATCGGCCGCGGCGGCCACAGCCTCGCCGAGGCCTGGCAACGGGCCGGCGCGCAGGCGTACAAGGGGTCGACCGTGCATGGTTTCCCGAATCTGTTTGTCATGACCGGGCCCGGGACGGGGTCGGGTCACACGTCGGCCGTCTTCATGATCGAGTCGCAGCTCAACTATCTGCGGGATCTGATCCGCACGATGACCACCCAGGGCATCGCGACCGTCGAGGTACGCAAGGACGCGCAAAGCACCTACAACGCTGCCATCCAACAGGGATTGCGAAACTCGGTGTGGGAAGTCGGCGGATGCGCGAGTTGGTACCGCGACCAGTTCGGCCGGATCACCACCATGTGGCCGGGCTTCACGTTCCGCTTCCGCCAGCGGACCCGCACATTCGACCTCAACGCCTACCACGCGGTGCGCGTACGTGATCTGTCAGCCGCCACTGAGAATTACGTGGCCTCAGCATGACTTCGTCGGGTCTGGCGTGTCAGGTGTATGCCACGCGGACACGTTCGATTTTGCCGTTAAAGCGGAAGGGCGCTTTGTCGTAGTAATCCTCCGACACCGGTGAGCCTAGGCAGATGCCGACGTCGAAGCAGTCGTTGGCGGTGAACAACAGCGGTGCGCTGACCGGCACACTGCCCTTCGCGAGGACCTCCTGTCCGACTTGGATGGTCACGTCGAGCGGTCCCGCAGGGCGCAGTTCGGCATAGTGAGTTTCTACGACGATCGTGGTGAGGCCGGGCGGCAATTTGCTCGCCGAGCGGATCTTGGTGCGGGACAGGATGAAACAGTTGTACTCGTAGCAGAGGTACCCGTCGTCGAGGTAGCAGGTCACCCCGCCGGCAAAACCGCCGAGAGCATAGAGGACGCCGCTGGCATCGGCAGGCAGCTCGGCTTCAATGGTGACGGTGTTGTTCTTGTTACCCAGCGCGGGCGCGCAGAACTCGGGCATACGCGTGATTTCGCCGGGAAACTCCCAATCATGGTACGGCGGTGTGATGCGCAACTCGGGGTGGAAGATCGGCACCCACATGCCACCGCCGATCGGGAGCACCTGGTTTCGGGCGGCCTCGATGGCGAACATTTCGCGCATCTGGGCGAGTTTTTCGGGCATCTCGGCGGCCAGGTCGTGGGCCTGTGACCAGTCTTCGTCGAGGTGATACAGCTCCCAACGGTCGTTGTCGGGAGTCCAGTCTTGGATTCCGGGTGGCAATCCGGGCAGCCAAGGCACCCGCGGACCGAACGTCGAAGCCATCCAGCCGTCGTGATAGATGCCCCGACTGCCCATGACCTCGAAGTACTGCGTCTTTTTGCCTCCCTGCGCAGAGCGGTCGGTGAGCGTGCGGGCGAAACTTGCTCCGGCTATCGGGATTTGGGGCACACCGTTGACGAGGAGCGGGGGCTCAACGCCCACGATGTCGTAGATTGTCGGCACGACGTCGTTAACGTGGAGGAAGTGATTTCGCGGCACACGGTCGGGCGCGACCTTCTTGGGCCAGCGGATCGCCAGCGGATTGCGGGTGCCGCCCAGATGCGAGGCGACCAGTTTGACGCCCTTGTAGGGCGTGCTGCCCGCCCATCCCCAGCCGGAGTGGTACTGGTTGTCGGTCTTCGGTGAGCCAAGCACATCGAGACCGCCGAGCTGCTCGAGCGCGTCGATATGCATCCGCGGGGTGGTCGGAATACCGTTCTGTGCAAGTAGTTCGGCGATAGTGCCATCCTGTCCTTCCGCCGACGATCCGTTATCACCCCAGATATAGAGAAACAGCGTGTTGTCCCCGTAGCCCAGCCGATCCAGCTCATCGACGATGCGTCCGACCTGGACGTCACAGTGTTCGGCGAACCCGGCCGCCACTTCCATCAGGCGGCGCTGAAACGGCCTTTCGTCCTCGGGAATGTCGTCCCACGCCTTCATCCGCTCGTCACGGTCGGTGAGCTCACAATCTGGTGGGATCCAGCCCTTGTCCTTGGCGCGCTCGAAGACCCGCCGGCGGTAGGCATCCCAGCCGTCGTCGAACTTGCCGGCATACCGGTCGGCCCATTCCTTCATGATGTGGTGCGGGCCATGCAGGCAGCCGCTGGCCCAATACATGAAAAAGGGTCTATCGGCCTGCAGCGCCTTATGGTTGCGCAGCCAATTGATCGCGTCGTCGGCCAGATCCTCCGACAGGTGATAGCCCTCCTCGGGCGTCTTCGGGGGTGGAACAACGGTGGTGTTGCGCACCAGATGGGGCTCATAGTGCGAGGCCTCCCCGGCAAGAAACCCGTAGAAATACTCGAAGCCCAACCCGGCCGGCCAGTCCTCGAATGGGCCGGCCGCCGTCGTGTCTTCCGCCGGGGTGTTGTGCCACTTGCCCCAGGCGCCCGTGCTGTATCCGTAGTCCTTGAGCACCTCGGCGACCAAGGCGCTACTGCGGGGGATCTTCCCTGCGTAGCCGTCCCAGTCGTTGGCCAACTCGGCGATCTGTCCGTTGCCGATTTCGTGATGATTGCGGCCCGTCAGCAGCGACGCCCGCGTCGGCGAACACATCGCGGTGGTATGGAAGCGGTTGTAACTGACACCTTCTGCGCAGATTCGGTCCATCGTCGCGGTACGCACCTCGCCGCCGAACGTGGTCGGCAGACCCGGCCCCGCATCGTCGATCAAAACGATCACAATATTGGGCGAATCCTCATGCAGCCGAGGCGGAGTGACACGCTGGGCGTACGTGGACTCCTGCAGCGTCCGGCCGGCGACGCTCGCCGACGGCGTCGACGGAAACGGCAGCGTCGCGCCGCCCGGCAGCTTCGCGGCCACCACCCCACCCGTTGAATCGACATCAATGTTAGTAGTGCCATCCGACATGACTGCTCCCCTGCTCGAAGCTGTGCGAGGTGGTCGGCGACGCGGCCAACCCTGACTCACGACGCCCCGAATCTACTCCCCGCGCACCCCTCGGACGTGCGTTTGGACAGCCTGCCAGTGGCCTGTGTAGCGGCTGGACTCTGATTCCAGCGCCGTCACTACCTACACCAGGACGGTTGTCGCGCAACATAAATAAGCGCGGCACAAAGTTAACGCTTGCCTAACCTCAGACCGGAATCAGCTACGCGTCGCGATGTTGTTGCTGTCGCGCAGGGGCTAATTGCACCCGCTGGCGTTGACCCACCGGCCGTTGTAACTGGCACACCCGCTGACGTTCGGCGGCGGCGGCGGGTCGTATGGCATTGGCGCGTAGTAAGCCGGCGGCGGAACGTAAGGGGCGACTGCGTCGGCGATGTTGGCGCACCCGCCTACCGAGATGCGCCGCCCGGCGCTGGCGCAGACGTCGGCGTTGGCAACCCCGGGGGTCTGAATTACGACGACAGGGACGGCTGAGAACGCCAAGACGGTCGCCGCCGCGGTGGTACATCTCCTTATCCACTGACTCATGCCGGTTCTCCTCACAACTTGTCCGGAATATGGGGTCTGCATGTTGGCGCGCTAGCGCAACGGTCACTGCGGGCCAAGTGGCGCCGCAAGTCCCCCGACCGGAGCGGGGGCATCACAGTTAGTCCTCAGGTCCGTCAGAGGTTGGCGAATCCCGTTGATCTCGGACTCGACCTGAGGGTTGGCGTCGAGGTAAGTCCGGACGTTCTGGCGAACCTGCTCGTATGGCAGCCCGCGAAGACTGGTGAAGAAATTGTTGACGTCCGGGTGGGTGAAGAAATAGCCAGCCATCGCGGTTCCGACTGTGCCCGATACCTGGGCCAGGTCGCCGGCCGAACACCCGGGCGGAGCGGGTGGAGGTGGCTGTCCGGGCACGGGTTCGGCAGACGCCAACGCGGCGCCTCCGAGCAGCATCGCACCGGCCAGCGCCCCGGTACCCATAACCCCCACCAGTGTGCGGCGCATGGTTGAGCCTGACAGCAACATGGGCGAACTCCCTTCATCCTGCGTTGGGACCACTGTCGTCAGGCAACCACAACCGAATACGTCATTGTCGGCGATTGACAATTTCGACGCTTGTAGCCACAGCCGCTGCTTACGCGGCAGCATCAGACCACGCTCGGACTTTCGTCGGCATGTCGGCGTGCTCGCTCCCACGGCCAGGTCATCAGGGCCCACACGACGAGGACGATCACGATCTCGGTCAGCAGATACACCGGCCACGGGCCCAATACGTCCAGCAGTGACGCAGTGGGCGGCTTCCTGTTGAGGTAGCCGTAGTTGGTCCCCGTGATCACATTGAAGGTGAAGGTGAACGCCGCCCACACGAGGGTCGCGATGACCGCGAATCGGTAGTCGCGCCACCGCGGCCGCATGCGACGCCCCCACGTGAGATAGATGGCCGCCCACACCACAAGCACGTGAAGCGTGAAGAACGTGACGAAAAGATGGTGGGGGAAATCTGGCGCGCCTTCCTCTGGCGTGCCGATGTCCGGTGTGATCAACGCCTGTGAGCTCAGCACGAGGCCCCAGTAGTAGGTGAGCACAAAGGCCCAATGCCGCTGCGACCACAATGCGTAGGCCGCCGCGAGTTCCGCGACATCGCAGAGTTGCAGCGGCACCGAGGTGTCGAGGGCGGGCCGGATCAGTTTGTACACCAGCGCAACGCCGAACGCCGCGACAATCAGAGCCGCAAGAACGCGGCCGAGGAGTCGGGCCTGCGATTCGCTCTGCCGACGTCCGATCCAGACCAGAAGCGCAGCGCCGATCACGAAAACCGCCAGCACCACCAAGTGCGATGGGCCGTACGCCGAAAACTCGCGTTGCGCAGAGGACAGCTCGATCAACTCCCCGTTTCGTCGCACACCGTTGCACTCCCGATGATCCCAGGCGGCGTTCGCTGTGACTGCAATACGAACGGGAATGTCGACGAGCGGAGCGCCGGCGGACTGCCGCCGGGTTGCACGTGCAAACTTCCAATGACGCCCGGTCAATTCGGCGGGGCAGGCCCCAGAGCCGACCAGCATTCACTAATCTACTGAGATGGGGGTGCACGAACCGACCTGGCTGACGGCCGTCAAAATGGCTCTGTACTGCGTGTTGGCCGGAATCCTAACGGCGGCGTTGATCTTCCCGTTCGCCGGCGGGTTCGGCCTGTTGTCCAATCGCGCGTCCGACGTGGTGGCCAACGGGTCGGCGCAGTTGGTGGAGGGGAACGTTCCGCAGGTGTCGACGATGGTCGACGCCGCAGGCAATCCGATCGCGTGGCTCTACAACCAGCGCCGGTTCGAAGTCCCCAGCGATCAAATCGCCAACACCATCAAACTCGCAATCGTGTCGATCGAGGACAAGCGGTTCTCAGAGCACAACGGTGTGGACTGGCAAGGCACGCTGACCGGCCTGTCCGGCTACCTCTCCGGCAACCGTTCCACCCGCGGCGGTTCGACCATCGAGCAGCAGTATGTGAAGAACTTCCAATTGTTGGTTACGGCGCAGACGGACGCCGAGAGGCGGGCCGCGGTGGAGGTGACGCCGACGCGCAAGCTCCGGGAAATACGAATGGCACTCACCCTCGATAAGACATTCACCAAGGCGGAGATCCTCACTCGTTACCTCAATCTGGTCGGATTCGGCAATGGAGCATTCGGGGTCCAGGACGCCGCGCAGACATACTTCGGCATCGACGCGTCGCGTCTGAACTGGCAGCAGGCAGCACTGCTGGCTGGCATGGTTCAGTCGCCCACTTCACTGAACCCCTACACCAATCCACAAGGCGCGCTGCAGCGTCGAAACCTGGTGCTGGACATCATGATGCAGAACCTGCCTCAGAACAGCTCACGAGCTACGCGCCGCTAAATCAGAGCCGCTCGGTGTGCTGCCCCGGCCCAATCAGTTACCGGGCGGCTGCATCGCCGCCGGCGACCGCGGTTTCTTCTGTGAATACGTGCTCGCTTACCTGGCGCGGGCCGGCATCGCGAAGGAACAGGTGGCCCGCGGCGGTTATTTGATCCGGACCACGCTCGATCCGAGGCTGCAGGCTTCGGTCAAGCAAGCGATCGACAAGGTCGCGAGTCCGACGCTGGAGGGGGTCGCCAGCGTGATGAGCGTCATCAAGCCCGGCAAGGATTCGCATCGCGTAATGGCGATGGCCAGCAACCGAACATACGGCCTTAACGGCGACGCCCGGGAGACGATGCAACCGCAACCGTTCTCGCTCGTCGGTGACGGGGCGGGGTCCATCTTCAAGATCTTCACCACCGCGGCGGCGCTGGAAATGGGAATGGGCATCAACACCCAATTGACCGTGCCAGGTTTCTTTCAAGCCAGAGGTCTGGGCAGCAGCGATACACCGGGTTGTCCTGAAGAGACGTGGTGTGTGAAGAACGCCGGTAATTACCGCGGGTCCATGAACGTCACCGACGCGCTGGCCACCTCGCCGAACACCGCATTCGCCAAGTTGATCCAGCAGGTCGGAGTGCCGCGCGCGGTCGACATGGCCGTACGACTGGGGCTGCGCTCATACGCGGTTCCCGGAACGGCACGGGAGTACGACCCGCAAAGCGACGAAAGCTTGGCCGACTACATCAAGAGACAGAATGCGGGGTCGTTCACTCTCGGCCCCTTCCAGCTCAACGCACTCGAATTGTCCAACGTGGCGGCGACATTGGCGTCCGGTGGCATGTGGTGTCCGCCAAGCCCGATCGACAAGATCTTCGACCGCTACGGCCATGAGGTGCCGTTCACCGCGGAACGCTGTGACCAAGTGATACCGGATGGATTGGCAAACACCCTCGCGAACGCGATGAGCAAGGACGATCAGGGCGGCGGCACGGCGGCGGGCGCGGCGGGTTCCGTGGGTTGGAACCTGCCGATGTCGGGAAAGACGGGCACGACTGAATCTCACCGGTCCTCTGGGTTCGTAGGCTTCACCAACCATTACGCAGGAGCCGTTTACATCTTCGACGATTCCAACTCGCCGTCCGGGATCTGCTCCTTCCCATTACGCGAGTGTTATAGCGGCGACTTGTACGGCGGTAACGAGCCGGCACGCACGTGGTTTGAGGCGATAAAGCCAATCGCCACCGATTACGGCGACCTACATCTGCCGCCTACCGATCCGCGCTACGTCGATGGAGGACCGGGTGGTCAGGTGCCCGATGTGTCCGGCTTGACCGTGGACACCGCCCGTCAGCGGCTCAGGGACGCCGGTTTCCAGGTCGCCGACAAGACGACGTCGGTCAACAGCTCAGCGTCTTATGGAGCTGTCGTGGGGACCACGCCGAGTGGCCGGACCATTCCAGGGTCGGTCGTCACGATCCTCACCAGCAACGGAGTTGCACCGGCACCGCCGCCACCAGTCGAACGACCCCGGGCCGACGAACCGGATAGCGGCCCTGGACCTCCTCCGCCGCCGGGGGATCCGATGACCATCGAGATTCCAGGGCTGCCGCCGATCAACGTGCCCCCGCTAGAGCCGCCACCGCCGCCGGAACCGCCACCAGCGCCATAGCGGTCCTTGATCTCCAAGGATGTGTTCCGCGGACTAGTGGGTAACCTACTGCACCGTAGGTTCTCGAGGGCTCGCCACGGAGGAATCCATGACTCACGCTTCATCGGCCGAATCCGCGGCTGGCCGCCTGCCTGAGCACGTTCACATCGCGATCGTCGGCAGCGGCTTCTCCGGCGTGGGCGCCGCAATCAAATTGGACGAAGCGGGTCACCACGACTTCGTCGTGCTGGAACGCGGCATGGACGTCGGCGGCACGTGGCGCGACAACACGTACCCCGGCGCGGCATGCGACGTGCCGTCGCATCTCTACTCGTACTCCTTCGCGCTCAACCCCGACACCGGCCTTGGCCACACCTCGATGGTGTACATGATCGAATCCCAAATCAACTACGTCGTAGACGCCATCAGCACCATAAAAAGTCGCGGCATCGCTCGCGTCGATGTCCGGCAGGACGTCCAAGACGCCTACAACGAGGAACTGCAACGCAAACTCGCTGCATCGGTGTGGATGACCGGCGGCTGTGCCAGCTGGTACCTCGACGCCCACGGCAACAACACCACCCTGTGGCCCGACTTCACGTTCCGCTTCCGCCGGCAGACCAAGCGCTTCGACGTCGACGCGTACCAGACCTCATCACCGGGGGTTGACTCGTTGCGGAAAGGCAACGGCCGATGAAGTTCGTTTGACGGCAAGGTTGCGGTTGTCACCGGCGCCGGTTCGGGCATCGGCCGAGAACTGGCGATCGGCTTGGCGCATCGTGGTGCCCGGCTGGCGATCTCGGATGTCAACGAAGAGGGTTTGAACGGCACTGCCGAACGCGTTGCCGCGCTGAAAGCGAAGGCCCATGTCGAGATACTCGACGTCAGCGACCGCTCCGCTGTGCAGACCTATGCATCCTCGGTCGCCGCGCATTACGGCGTCGTGCACCAGATCTACAACAACGCAGGCGTCGCCGGCGGTGCGACGCCCGTCATCGACTGCGACTACGACACGTACGAGCGGATCATCGCCATCAATTTATGGGGCGTCATCCACGGCACCAAGGAGTTCCTGCCCTATCTCATCGAGTCTGGTGATGGACATGTGGTCAACATCTCGAGTTTGAATGGGATCATGGCACAAGCGTCGATGAGTGCGTACTGCACGACGAAGTTCGCTGTTCGGGGATTCACTGAATCCCTTCGCGCGGAGATGCTTTCGGCCGGTCACCCGGTGCAGGTCACGCTCGTGCATCCGGGTGGCATCAAGACGAACATCGCGACGGCCGCGATCACCGAGGCCGAGAAATCCGGAACCGAGATCACCGAGCAACAACGGCAACGCGCCGAGGCGTACAACAAGAAGCTGCTCAAGATGTCGCCGGAACGGGCGGCCCGCATCATCCTCGCCGGAGTAGAGGCCAACCGCAGCCGCGTGCTGGTGGGCAAGGACGCCAAAGGCGTCGACGTCTTGGTGCGGCTTGCACCTCGCTACTACAACAGGCTCGTGATGTGGTGGGAAGGACGACACATTCGGCGGGTCATGACGATCACCGGAAGAGAGGCAGGCGAGATGCGCGTTGTCGTCGTCGGAGGAGGTCCTGCTGGTGTCGCAGCGGCCCTGCATGCCGCCGAACTGGGCGCAGAGGTCACGCTCCTCGAGCGGGGGCGGGTCGGCGGCACCGCACTCAACAGCGGCCCGGCACCGGTGCGCACGCTTGCTCGGGCCGCGCGGCTGGTGAGGGACTGGAGTTCGTGGGAAACGTTCGGTCTGCGCGGGCCACGGCCCGAGGTCGACCTCGCCGCTACCCTGGCCAACGCCCAACGGGTGGCCGGCTACCTGTACGACCGGAAGCGCATCGCCGATCACATCCGCTCCGCCGGGGTCGACCTCGTCGAAGAGACCGGCGACGCCCGGTTCGTCGACGCCAACACTGTCGCCGCGGCCGACGGCCGCACATGGAATGCGGATCGGGTGATCATCGCCGTCGGCGGCAGGGCCGGGCGGCTGCCGATCCCTGGAGCGGAGCTCGGCCTGACCTACGAGGATGTGCGTAGCCTGAACTCCCTGCCCGAGCGGGTCTGCGTCATCGGGGCGGCGGACACGGGTTGCCAACTCACGTCGATCCTGGCCGACTTCGGCTGCAAGGTCACGCTTTTCGAGCACGCAGCCGGGATCGTGCCGAGAGCGGATATCGACGTGTCGGTCGCGCTCGAACACGCATTCCGAGGGCGCGGAATCGAGGTCATCACCAGCGCCACAGTCCATCAGCTCGAGGCGCTCCGACCCGGTGTGCGCGTCCTGTATCGAGTCGGCGACGAGTCCAGAGCGGTCGACGCGGACGCGGCGTTCTTCGCCGTCGGCTGGCCCGCCAACGCCGACCTCGTCGACGCCGCCGCTGCCGGCGTGGCAACAGAACGCGGCTACGTGACGGTTGACGCGTTCACGGCGACGAACGTCCCCCACATCTTCGCCGCCGGGGACGTCGACGGGAACAGCATGCTGGTCAGCAGCGCGGCGCTCGAAGGCCGCGTCGCCGCCGAGAACGCGGTGCTCGGCCCGCGGCGCCGGGTCGTCCATGAGATCGTCCCCGTCGGCAGTTTCACCGACCCCGAGTACGGCAGCGTCGGGCTCACCGAAGAGCAGGCCCGCGCCCGCTACGACTGCGCCGTCGCTGTGGCCCGCTATGAGGACATGCTGCGGCCCGTCGCCGACGGGCAGCCGGAAGGGTTCTGCAAGCTGATTGTCGAGACCCAGCGACGTCAGATCGTGGGCGCTCACGTGCTCGGCGAGTACTCGGCCGAAGTGATCCAAATGGTCGCGGCGTGCATGGCGGTGGGCATGCGAGTCGAGGAGGTCGCCGAACTTCAGTTCGCCTTCCCCACATTCACCGAAGGCGTCAGGCAGGCTGCCCAAATGGTGGTCAACCAGCTCGGCGTGCGTCCGCTTCCCCATCTCTGGAGCAGTCTGGGTTCTACGCCGTCGGACCTGGGATGAACCCGCGGCGCGAAAGAGGTCGGCGTCGTTAGCAAGTCAAGACGGTCCCCGGGTCCAGGCCGAAAACCTGCACCGCGGCTGACTTACCTTTGAGCGCGTGAAGTCCCCGGTCGGTTAGCCCGTTGAGCGGTCGTGAAGCCAGGGCGTCGAAGGCCTGGTCGGTTAGAAGGATTGCGTCACCGGTGGTCTTGGTGAGCTGCTCGACGCGGGCGGCGACGTTGACGGTGTCGCCGATCAGGGTGAACTCCAGCTTGCCGCCGCCGCCGATGGTGCCCGCGATCACCACACCGGTGTTGATCCCGATGCCGATCCGCAGCGCACCGCCGAATCGCTCGGCGACAAGACGCTGAATCAAAACAGCGGCGCTCACAGCGGCGTCGGCATGATCGGCAAGATCGTTGGGGCCGCCGAACACCGCCAGAGCACCGTCGCCCAGGAACTTGTTGACGTGCCCACCGGCGCCCACAACCGCAGGCACGACGATCTCGAACAACGCGTTGAGGCGCGCGACGGTGTCCTCGGCGGTGTTGGCCTCGGCGAACGGAGTGAAGTCGCGGATATCGACGAAAATCACCGTCACCTCGCGACGCTCACCGGTGAACACGTCAGCACCTTGCTGCAGCAGCCGTCCCGCGAGGACAGGGTCGACGTAAGTGCCGAACGCCGCCTGAAGTCGTTGCCGCTCAGCCAAACCCGCCTGCATACGGTTGAACGAGGCCGCCAGCGCACCCAAGTCATCATCTTGAACCACCGACAGCCGTTGGGTATAGTCACCGGCCGCAACACGTTCCGTCCCTTCAGGGGGATCGCGAATCGGTCGCAACGACGGTGCGAACCCGGCACCGACGGTAATCGGCACCGCAAAGCCAAGCGCCACACACCCGAACACAACAGCAAGCACGGGGTTTTCACTGACCTGATTGAATACGGCGCCCAGCAGGGACGCCCCGATTGCGAAGCTGAACGCGACGGCGAGCATCGAAATGTTCGACCACGAAGCAAACGTCGGCTGGGAGCGGGGCAGAGAGTCACCAATGCCGGTGTTTCCGGCGATGGCGACCTTTGCCGGTCGCAGCGCCCCTTCCACGATGCCGTGCACGGCGATCAAATGGGCGGCAGCTCCCCAACAGGCACCCAGAATCCCGTACTGCACCCGCCGCGACCAGGTCTCCCCAGCGATCGCACTGACAACGACAAACAGCAGGGCAAGCCCAACAACGTTGCTTACCAAACCTCGGGCGACCGCGCCCCGAGAGGTGACATAGGTGGCGTCCAGAGCGCGAGCCCGATCGACGTCGCGACTGGCAGCCCACTGCTCTGCAGGGTGGAGCCGACCCCGGCCGGGAAGAAAGTACCCGTACACCAGCAGCGGCAGGGCGACAACTGTCACGGCCGCCGCCTCGACGTAGCGGTCGGACTTCTCGAAAGCGACAACCATAAACGACAGCATGAGATTGGACGGCAGGACCGGCGCACGTGACCGCCCACAGTGCCCACGAGTACCTCGCTCCGTACCTATACCACGCCCACTGCCAGATGCGATCCATCGCGCGACGCTAAACGCCCGCCACCTGGGGGCTGAGCATTCTCATGTGAACACGCGATCCAAAAGGGCCGCGTCTGTGCGGCCCTCCTCTATAAAGCTGCAGGGTCTTTCCAGGCGGTTCCGCCGTCACCCTGCCGCGATTTGGCGGGTTGTTTTGCCGCTTTCGGGCGCGAGTTTTCTGCCCGCATGGCGTCGTTGTCGCTCTCCAACGTGACGTTTCGTTCGTCGAGGGCGGCATTGCGGTCTTCCAGCGAGAGAATCCGATCGATGCCGGCGAGGTTGACTCCCGCGGCGACGAGTTCACTGATGCGCTGTAGCCGCACCAGGTCATCGGCGCTGTAGCGGCGGGTGCCTCCGACGCTGCGTGCGGGCGTCAGAAGACCCTGGCGTTCGTACAACCGCAGCGACTGTTCGCTGATGCCAGATAGTTCGGAGGCCACCGAGATCCCGTAAACCCCGCGGTCGGGCGAGGGCGGCCCAACCTTGCTGACCTCGTCTTCCCTGTCGTCGTTGCTCATCGCGTGTGATGCGTCCTGATGTGGTCGATGGGAAATATGTGCCAGGTAAAGCCGAACATATGTCTAAAGCATTGCACAAGTCCGAAGGCAGTGGTATACCAAAATCTGATTTTGCAGCCACAGATTTCATGCGGCAGCGATAGCGGGAATCGAGTGGACGGAGCGAACTGATGCTGCTACATCCTCGCGACGGCGTCCGCGATCACGATGAGCTGCGCGCGCGGTTTGCCACGCCTAAACGCCACGAACCCGGGCCGAGGGAAGATTCACGTCCGTACGCCGCCAGAAACCGCGAAGCAGTTGAACTTGCGATGGGCACCGGAGAGCCGCAGCGGGTAGGCAGGTTCCGCTTCTACATCGACGGGCAGCGGTGGGAATGGTCGGAAAACGTCGAACGTCTACATGGCTACGAGCCAGGAACTGTCACGCCCACCACCGAACTGCTGCTCAGCCACAAACATCCCGAAGACCGCCAGCAGGTCGCCGCCGTTCTGGACAGAGTCGTGGAAGGAGAGCCGTTTAGCAGTCGCCATCGCATCATCGACACCGCAGGACGCACGCATTGGGTCATCGTGGTCGGTGACCGCATGCTCAATGAGGCGGGCAGTGTCATCGGCACGTCGGGCTTCTATGTCGACTTCACCGACACCATGCAATCCGACATCTCCGCTGCGGTGTCCAAAGTTACGGAAGCCCGCGCCGAGATCGAACAGGCTAAAGGGTTACTGATGGCCGCGTACGGCATCACCGCAGACCGGTCCTTCGACATCCTGGTCTGGCGCTCACAGGAAACCAATATCAAAGTCCGAGAATTCGCCCGCCGCTTCATCGCTGCCATGGCCGGCGGCCTACCGTCCGATACACGCACTCGAGTCGACCAAGCGCTGTTGGGCATTTCTTGACCGGGCACCGGCGCGGTGCAGTCCCCCAAGCATCTTGGGGTACGAGCGGTGTTTCGTAGCCGGACCGACCTTCAATGAAGGCTCTCCGAAGTTCTTACACCGGTCATCTGTTCCTCCGATACCGTGGACGCTGGTGGGACAAGCGAGAGGTATCACCATGGCCGATTCCAAGCAGGGCACATACGACCCCAAGAAGGGCGGCAAGTTCGAGCCGACCACGAAGGCCAAGCCGCCGCCACCCCCGCGGCCCGGACGTAACAAAGACAAGTAACCACACCTCAGGACCTCTTCCGCTTCCGGGTCTGGCACGCCGGGCACTGTTCCGGCATGGCGCCAGATCAGGTCTCTGGTTGGAGGTGCACGCGTCCGCGGCTCGCCTCAAAGGCGATGGGACAACGTGTAGTCGCGTTGGAATGTTTCTGCGGAGCTGCCGGGAACCGAGGTGATTTCCGGTGACGGTTGTACCCCGCGGCTTCGCCAATGGTGGCTAGCCGAGTGCCCGATAAGCGCTCCGAGCAGCCCGGCAATCGGTGCGATCATGACAGGCAGCTCATTAGCCAGCACCATGTAGCCGAACGCGGCGCCAATCGCTAGCAGCACATACCGCACTGGCGTCCACCGTGCGGCGACACGGAAGCGCACCGAGAGCGACATCCCGATCACGAGCGCGACGAGATGTCCCGCATTGGCGAAGTCATGCCCGGCAACAACCGCCAGCACAGCGACAGCCAGCCACCAGCCGATCCACGCCGGGCGCCAGCGCGCGGCAATCGCCATTGAAAGCGCACCCAACACTGCTGCGGCGCCATAGCTGATTCCGACGTCGCTGACACGCGCCACCGAGATCGGCAACCAACCGAACCGGATGGCTACCGCCAACTCGACCGCGACAATCAGCGTGGCGCCGACATGCCCGAGCCCGAAAGCCAAAACCAGGCGCCCACCGCGCCAGAACAGCTCGGCCAGTGCCAGCAGGCATAAAAGCCCTGGAAGCCAGACATAGATGAAGCCGCTCGAGGTGACAAAGGCACTGCCGACCAACGTGGCGAAGTGCCCGCGGGCCAGGTTGTGCAGGTTCGTGCTCATGTGGCTGATCACGGCGTCCTCGACGCGAGGGCCAAGGATCACCAGCGTCGTCGCCACGATGACCAGCATTGCCGCGTAGCCGACCGTCACCCGTACCAAGAACAACTTCGACAGCACCCGCGACAGCATCCCCTCCACTATGCCCGAACCGAGACCGCCCGCTCAGACGGGTACCGCTGACGTGTACCTGATCACGAGGCGGTGTCGGTTGCTCGTCGATTGTGCTGTCACTCGCGGCGTGAGCTGGACCAGGTCAGCGCAACGGGCGCACACTCCGGTTGACCGCGAACTGCACACCACGGGAGCGACCCGCCATGCGGACAGACGCGCACAAGATAGGCCGCGAAGAGCGCCGCGCGCTGCTTGAGCAGCGGCGCGCGATCGTGGCACGCCAATTGCGGCGTCTGGCGTTTGAATTAACGGACCTCGACAGACAGCTCGATGAAATCGTGCGTTCGGAGCGCTGATTCGTCGTGATCGGGGGGAATGAACACGTGCGCCAACTGACCGCCGCACTCGCCGTCGCCGGCGTCTGCCTTCTCACCGTCGGATGCAGCAACAGCGGCAACCAAGGCACCAAAACATCGACCTCCAAGTCGACGACCACCACGACCACTGCGCCACCTCTCCCCGACACCGCGCTTCCAGGGTTGCTGCTCGCCCCCGAGCAGGTCAACGCTGCCATGGGCGCAACCGAGATGGCGGTCACCAAAACCCACTTCGCGATGTCTGACGACAGCGCCACGATGGAGCCCAGGGAGTGCCTAGCCATCGACGGGTCGGTGCAGGCGCAGGTCTATGCCGACAGCGGTTTCACCGCCGAGCGCGATCAGACACTGCAAGAGGGCGATAATTTCACTCACTATGTCCAGCAGGCGGTGGTGCTGTTTCCCTCCGCAAAAAAGGCAGCCGCCTTCTTCACCGCCTCCGCCCAACAATGGCCGGCCTGCCACCACTACACCCACACCCAGTCCGGCTCGATGTGGGACGTCGCGCCGATATCCAACACGGCGGGCACGCTGAGCACCATTGCGACTCAGCAGAACGCCAAGGAGGGCGGATGGGCCTGTGGGCGGGCACTGGTGCAACGAAACAACGCTGTTATCGACGTCAACACATGCAGCGCCAACCCCGCGGACTCGGCGGTCAATATCGCCAACCAGATCGCCGCCAAAGTGCACGCTTAATGCGCCGGTTGGCGGTCTGACAGAAGTACGGCCGCCACTCCGCAGTGCCGGATGATTAGTGCGCCCGCACTCTGGCGCTGCATACCGGCCAGGCGCCCCAGCCCTGCTGCGTCCGAGTGACCTCGGCGATTGCGATCTGCTCTTCTCGGGTGGCCAGGTCGGCACGCGGTGCGTAACGCAGTCCACCGTGGCGCTCCCAGGTGGTCTGGTTGAACTGGACGCCGCCATAGAAGCCGTTGCCGTTGTTGATGGACCAGTTGCCGCTGGACTCGCAGGAGGCGAGCGCGTCCCACGTGGCGCTATTGCTCACCGGCGGCACCTGGGTGCCCGGCTTGGCGCCGACGCGCTGTACCGACGGCCGAGCGGGTGTCACGATAGCGTGGGCCACCAGCCGTCGGCCGGTTTCCACACCGTTGACAGTCGACACGGCGAAGGTGACATCCTGGGCGCCCAGAGTGCCAGGGTCCTCATCGACATGGCGGCCGATGTTCAATGTCGGGTCTTGGATGCGTCGCAGCGGCGCCGACAGTGGCAGGCGCGCGGCGACATTGTGCTCCCTGATGCGGGTGACGACGATCTGCATACCCTCGATGACCGGCGTCGACGCCGGGGGCACCACCTTGTCGTCCTGCTGGAGCGACGCAACGGCAGCTGACAGCAGCTGGCCCACCGTGGGCGCCGCTAGGCGCTGGTAGCTAGCCACACCGCCGTCGATGATGTGAACGTGCTTCGCGCTGACCACCGGCAGCGCCGCGCCGACCAGCGGCAAGCGACTGGCACGAGACGCCGCGGCGGGGGCGACATCGCTCATCGACAGCTGCTTGAGGGCCTCATCGACGGTCAAGGCCGTCGTCCACACCTGATTGCTTGGTTGGCCGTCGATCGACACCTGCAGCGGCCGGCCGCGCCGCAATACGATGGTGTCGGACTGACGGACCAGCTGATTAGCACCCGGATACAGATAGTCGTGCTCGCCGACGGCGAAGCCGTTTTCCCGCACCACGTCGATCACCCGCGACCTCATCGTCGACACCGTCACCGGTAGTTCGTCGACGGTCAGCGTGACGGTCTTGTGCACCGCCACGAAGTAGCCGCCTGCGAACGCCAATACCACCGAGAGTGCGCCGACCAGCCCACGCAGCGCCTTCGACTTTGCGGTGGCGTTTCCGCCAGTGCTCGCGCCCTCGCCGGTCTCGGTCAGCCCTGTCTCGCGTCGCCGAGGCTGCTCGACCACCTCGCAACCGCGACTGTTTCTACCCCACATCACATCCTCGGCCTGATCGATCCGTTCGGCGACGGCCAGCAGGGTTGAGACCTCCTGTGCCAGAACGTTGGCCCGCGCCTTTGTTCCGTCCAGCGCGACCCGGCCTAGCCGGCCGATCCCCGCGGCCTGGCACGACATCAACGCCTGCACGAACAGCTGCGTCAAGGCAGCCAGGTGCCGCCTGCGGAATCCTGCGATCGCTCGATAGTCCGGGACCGCGCCAGCGGCCAGCCATCGAAAGCACACATCATCGACGCACTTGCGTTCGATCATCCGCGACGAGTGCTCGCCGATGCTGTAGCCGTACAACAGGATGGTGACCATTAGTTGCGGATCGCAGGGCAGCTCGTTGCGCCCCTCGCTGCAGGCGACCCGAAAGCGAACGAGATCCAAATGCTCGTCGACCAACACCGCAATCAACCGGGCCAGACGCTCAGCCGGCAACCGGTCATCAAACGACGGCGGCAACAGCGATCCCTGCCTTGGGGCGAATACGCGAAACACCTTGCCCAACAGGCGGCTTCGGCCTGCAAGTCTCGTGTGCCCGCTGTCCAAAGACCTACCTCGATGAGTCCATCGCTACCGAGTTCATCAGTCACCTATAGTCCCCCGCACCCGGTCCCCAGCCGATCACCCCGCCCGGCGTGTTGCCTTCCAAGCTTGGCAGCCCTGCTGCTAACTGCCGGTCCTTCAAGCCCAACGGCGAAGGATGACCGACAGCGAGACCGAGCGCGGACAGGTGGAAGCGCGAAAACATCTGGCTCTCAATAGCGACAAGTTTCGCAACACCACTACCTCGCTTCGGCCGGGCATCGCCGTCGACCACGTTTGGAGTCGCATCTATGACCAACAGCCCGACCGGAGTTGGCCCCCGCCACCGCGCGGCAGTGCTGGGCGAATAGCGGTCGATTGGTTAAAACCTGATACCGCGGGTACTGCTCTCCTAGTGTGGGGGTGTGGTTCGTACGAACCACTTGGCTACGCGCTGGGTAGGAGCGGTTTTGTATGAATGTGGGCGCTACCCTGCTGCGACGTTCGACACCGCCGCTTGAGACATCATCGGCCAGGAAAGATGGACTAAACGATGCAGGGCGATTCCACAGCCAGTGAGTACATAACAGGTGCCACGCACGAGGAGTTACGTCGGGGCGAACGTCCCCTGACGCCCGACGAGGACCCGTTCTACCAGGCGCCAAACGGCTATGAGCAGGCACCGCCAGGCACTGTGCTTCGCTCACGCGTCGTCGAACTCGGCTTCCTCGGCGTGATCCGTCAACACATCACCGCCACCCAGCTGCTCTACCGCACCACCAACCTTCACGGCGAGCCCGAGGTCGCCGTGACCACGGTTCTGATCCCTGCGCAACGCGATCCCGAACTGGTGTGTCCCGTGCTGTCGTATCAGTGCGCTATCGACGCCGTGGCGTCGCGGTGCTTCCCGTCGTATGCGTTGCGGCGTGGCGCCGGGCCCATCGGTGCTTTCGTGCAATCGGAGTTCTTGCTGGTGGCCGCCGCACTGGCAGAAGGTTGGGCAGTGTCGGTGCCCGACCATGAGGGCTGTCACGGCATGTGGGGGTCACCGTATGAGCCCGGATACCGGATCCTCGACGGTGTGCGCGCCGCTTTGTCATGTGAGCGCCTGGGACTCTCGCCGTCGGCTCCGGTGGGCTTGTGGGGCTATTCAGGTGGCGGACTGGCCTCGGCGTGGGCCGCCGAGCTGTCCGCCGGCTACGCCCCGGACCTCAACGTCGTCGGCGCCGTGCTGGGCTCACCGGTCGGCGATCCCGGCAGCGTCGCGCGTCGCCTCAACCGCAGTGTCTTTGCCGGCCTCGCGGCCCTGATGATCGCCGCGCTGACCGACGTCTTCCCCGGCGCAAAGCGGGTCGTCGAGGAGCATGCCACCGAAGAGGGACAGGCGTTGCTTGAGGAGCTGCGAACAATGTCCACAGCCGCGGCCGTGTGGCGGCTGCACCACGTCGATATCAGCTCCTACGTGGACCTGTCCGCCGACGAGCTGTGGGACTTGCCGGAGGTGCGCCACATCTTTGATGAAACGAAGCTCGGAAAGTCGACGCCGGACCCTGCAGTACTGATCGTGCAGGCCGTGCACGATCCGATCATCAGCGTCGACGACGTCGACGCGCTGGTCGAAACTTATTCGCGCAACGGAGCGGCGATTGCCTACCATCGCGACCGGTTCTGTGATCATTTGCTTCTGCATCCGCTGTCCGCGCCGATGACACTGAGGTGGTTGCGCGACAGATTCAACGGGCGCCCACTGAGCGAGCACAGTGCACGTACCAAGTGGCCGACGTTGTTCAACCCCTCGACGTACGTTGGCCTGCTCAAGTTGGGCGTGATAAGCGCGAAGGTGATCACCGGCCGTTCCGTCGAGCGGCAGCCATTATCCAAGGCCGACGCATCTTGAACCGTCGCGAGGTCATACGCTGAATCGACGGAGTTTGTCCACCGCCGCTTAACCGGTGACCGACGTGATCGCCAGCGCAGCCACGCAGAGCACGACCACGACGGTGGTGATCGCGTAAGCCACCGTGGCGGCCCGGCTAATAGTGAAGCGCCCCATCAGGTCCCGGTCTCGTCCAATGCCGACCATGACGATCAGCAGTGGCGCCAACAGCACCGCATTGAGCACCTGGGTAGCCACGAGGATCGTCACCAGCGGCGCATTCGGGATGAGCGCGACGAGGGCACCGAGCAGCGTCACGAACCCGAATGTCACGTAAAAGAGCCGCGCTTCGCTGAATGGGTCATCGACCGCAGCTTCAACCCCGGCGTACTCGCACACCGAGTACGCGGTTGACAGCGGCAGCACTGAGGCCGCCAACAACGCCGCTCCGATAAGCCCCACGGCGAACAGTGTCGAGGCCGCAGGTCCGGCAAGGGGTTCGAGGGCGATCGCTGCGTCGGCAGCATCGCGGATGGACCGACCGTCGCGGTGCAGCGTCGCCGCGCATGCCACGACAACAAAGAATCCGATTACGCCTGTCAGTAGGGCGCCCGTGATCACGTCGACCCGTTCCAGGGAGAGATCCTCGGTCCGAAGCTTCTTGTCGACGGCGTAGGACTGGATGAAGGAGAGCCCCCACGGGGCGAGGGTCGTGCCGACGGTGGCCGTGACGATCGCAAGGGCCGCGCCGTTGACGGGCATGCTCGGCACCAGCATGCCGTGGACCGCTGCGCCCCAATCCGGGTGGGCCAGCACACCGGATGCGATATACGCCAGAAACACCGTCGACAGGATCAACAGGAAATGTTCGACGAGGGGGAAGCTGCCGCGCAGAACCAGCACCGACACGATCACAGCAGCAACCGGGACGCTGACATAACGACTGATCCCGAAAAGCTCTGAACCGGCTGCGATCCCGGCGAACTCGGCGCAGGTCGTGCCGATGTTGGCGACCACGAGTGCGATCAGCACGGCGCCACTTATGCGCACCCCGTACCGCTGTCGCACTAGACCAATGAGACCCTGTCCGGTGACCACACCCATTCGGGCCGCCAGGCCGTGGAAAAGCACAAGTGCCACCGTGGACAGCACGAGCACCCACAACAGCTGGTAGCCGTGGTCCGCGCCGAGCACCGAATACGTCGTAATGCCGGCGGGATCGTCGTCGGACAGACCGGCGAGCAATCCAGGACCGACCACCGCCAGCAGGGCCCCGAGGGTAAACCCTTTGCGTACAGAGCGATTCACGGCATCGCTCCACCATCGGCGCGCCTACCAGAGGCCGGCGCGTGACGACGACGGGGCCACACTCGGGACCGGATGAATCGTCGTCCCAGCAGCATCGGCGTGTGCGCGATGCGGCCCCGCCAACGGGTTGCGTGCTCGGCGGGCATGGCGGCCACGATCTGTTCTGCGGCTTCGTCTGGCATCGCCCGAAGCACGCGCTCTCCGACGAGCGGGTGCGGCACGGATCGCGTCGGCGGCCACGCGCGGTCCGCGAAGCGCAAGAACCTCCGTCGCCGACTCGACGTCGAGCCGGCTGATCAATGCGGCCAGTGCGGCGGCGTCGAGATGATGAACCGCCGATCGAGGGGTGGCCAGCTGCACGGCATGACCGCGCTCGGAGGTCAGGTGCAGATCGGTCCAGGCGACGATGTCCTCGCTGATGTGGGCGGCCAGTCGCCGCAGGCCAAGCCGCCGCAGCACGGCAGCGAAACCGACGTCTACGCCGACCAGTTCGAGGCGGCCGTTAGCGCAGCGCGTAAGGACCACATCGGCGACCCGGGCCATTCGGCGTCCGGCTATGTCGACGATCTGAGTGTCGAGGACGTCGCGTGCGAGCAGAATCTCGTCGTCTGCCAGCGCACCGACAGTCGACGTGATCGCGAACGTCGTCGGGTCGTCATTCCCGTGTATGAGGACACCGGTCTGCTCGAAGCTCTCTATTGTCGCCCATGGGATCAACAGGTCTGCTCCGCGGCGACACACAAGGATCCGCTCGGCCAGGTGCGGACCAGCGAGATCATCGAGGCGAGTGGTCGAGATCGGCGACGCGGCCGAGCACTTGGCCGTCGGGTCCCCAGACATCCTGGCCAGTCACCTGACTAAGCGAAAGCACTCCTACCCGCCTCGAGAATCTTGACGCTTTCGGAACGCCTCGACCGCGGTGGGCAAGGTCATGAAGATGCGGTCCTCCCCTATCTTTGCCAGCAGTCCGGCTGCGGCGAGCGCGTCACGTAAATCCTGCTTGACTCTGGCCATCGCAAACACGATCCCCTTGCGCGACAGGTCCTCTCGGAGCTGAGCGAGCGCGTCCAACGCGGTCAGATCGACCTCAACGTTCGCCTCGGCGTTGAGGACGAACCATTCCACAGGAGCCTCGTCATGATCCACCGCAGCCATTGCTCGACGGCGGAAGTCCTGCGCGTTCGCAAAGCAAAGCGGTGCGTCATACCGATAGACGACCAGACCCGGCACCGACGCGGCCTCCGGATAGTCTTCGATGTCATGCATGCCGGCGAGCCCCGGAACGAAACCCAGCACGCTGTCGTGCGCGTGCGCGACGCGCCGCAGCAGATCAAGTATCGACAGGGCGACCGCTGCCAACACGCCATAGAGCACACCAAGGCCCAGCACAGCGGCGGCGGTGGCCAAAGCCAGGATCAGTTCACTGCGGCGAAACCGGGCAAGTCGTCGGTACTCGGCGATGTCGATCAATCGCGTTGCGGCATATACGACCAATGCGCCCAACGCCGCGGTCGGAAAGTCCGCTAACACACCACGCCCCCACAGCACGACCGCCGATACGCACGCCACCACCACCATTGAGTACAACTGGGTGCGACTGCCGACGGCGTCTCCTATTGCAGTCCGAGATCCGCTGGAGCTGACCGGAAACCCATGAGTGAGGCCAACGCCTGCATTTGCAACGCCGAGCGCGCGCAGTTCTGCGTTCGCGTCGATCTCATCGCCAGTGCCCCGTGCGAAAGCCCTTGCAGTCAAGACGTTGTCGGAGAAAGCGACGATTGCAATTCCGATCGCCGGCAGAATCAGCGCCACCACTTCGCCGGGCGCAACCTGCGGCAGACCCGTTACGGGCCACTCGGCGGGAATGACCCCTACAACCTTGATTCCGCTGGTCTCCAATGACAGAGCGACCACGACGATGGTTGCCGCGAGCACCGCAATCAAAGGGCCCGGCACCTTGGGCGCCCAACGCCCAAGCGCCAGCAGCAGCAGCAGAACCGATGCCGCCAAGACCATCGTTGGCCAATGGCTAAGCGCGATATTGTGGGCGAACGATCGCATCAGATCAACGAACTCGTCGCCCGAAACCGGTGCACCGGTGATCTTGCCGAGCTGGCTCGCAATCATCAGGATCGCGATGCCCGTCATGTAGCCCACCAACACCGGCCGCGACAACATATTGGCCAAGAACCCCAACCGCGCGAGCGCGCCGATAAAACAAACTGCACCCACCAGCACCGCCAGAGTGGCAGCGAGCATGCCATAACGCGCACTGTTGCCAGCGGCAATCGGCCCAAGTACGGCAGCCGTCATCAACGCGGTCGTCGATTCCGGTCCGACCGATAGCTGCCGGGATGAGCCGAACAAGACGTACACGGTCAGCGCAACGATTGCCGCCCACAACCCGGTGACAGCGGGGAGCCCCGCCAACGTCGAGTAGGCCATTACCTGCGGCACCAGGTAAGCCGTAACGGTCAAGCCCGCGATGACGTCACCGCGAAGCCATCCGCGTTGATAGTTGCGCAACTGGGCCACTCCAGGCACCCACTCGATTGAATTCCTAATGGCAATGATTATGGAGTCTTCGGTAGGCCACACCGGCCGAACGGGGCAATGTGGGCCTTTTGGCCTCGGGAGCAACATTTCTCGCCTTGCACGGCGAGGCGGTTCAGCGACTATGCCGAGAACACCCGTTACGGCAGCGGCGCGCACCGTCTCAGCTTGGTCCCGCCGGTCGGCACCGACTCGACCGTGAACAAGCCGCCGACCTCGTCGCGCGCTGGCGGAGGTTGGTCAGCCCGCTCCGTGTGAGATTAGTCCCGATGCCACGCCTCCCGGGACGTGGATTCGGGGCCGCGGGCACCGCGATCACGGTCTCGGCGGGCTCCGCCTCGCGAAGCGCTTGCATCGCGGCCAGCGTGCTGGAACGGTGGCCACGCCGTCATCGACGAGGATCACCGTCTTGCCTGCGATGTCCACAAGGAGGGCGGCCGTCACGGTAGGCGGCCTCGCGCCGGATCAGTTCGCGTCCCTCACGTTCGGCGATATCTCGCAACTGCTGGGGCGTCATCCGCGACGCCGGCACTCCATCTCGTTGACGACGACACTTGCACCGCTGGCCAATGCTCCCACCGCGAACTCCTCATGCCCGGGTGCGCAGAGCTTCCGCACGACGAAGGCATCCAACGGGGCACCCAGCGCCGCAGCCACTTCCCAGGCGACGGGTATTCCGCCGCGAGGCAGGCCGAGCACGATGACGTTCTCTCGTCCTCGGTATGCGCCGAGCAGAGCGGTCCGTACGCGGCCGCTTCCCGTCGGTTTCGGAAGACACGCCTGGAAGCGCTTCTGGTCAGCCCTCTCGCACGGTCAGTTCCGTGGTTCGCCGTTTGGTTGTGGGATCAGTTCAGTGCAGAGGCGTCACCGGCTTATTGGTCACCGCTTCGATGTCGTGTGCTGTGACGGCCAGCATCCGTCTGGCCAGGTCGGCGAGTGCGCGCGCGGCTGCTAGTTCGTCACCGATGTCGTTGACGTTGCGATCGGCCGGATTGCGTCTGGCAAGACCGACGCCAACCACCTCCTGATCACGCCAGCGCAACCTCGCCTTGGCCCGCGTATGCCCTTCATGTTCATCGATCGAAATGCCCGCCGCCCAGCCTTTGAGGACGTGGGCCGACGTGTCGTTGCTCATTACTGCTCCTAGGTTCGGGGAGAGCGGCGGCCCCAGAATGGGAGGACTCCGGAGCCGCCTCGATCGGGCTAGTTGGCCGGCTCGACTGCCACGTGCTTCTCTGCCGGTTGGCGCTCTTCGCTTACCGGCACGGAGACCGTGAGGATGCCCTTGTCGTAGGTCGCCCTGATCGCGTCCTCGTCGGCACCCGGCGGCAAGGTGACCGAGCGGACAAACGACCCGTACGAGAACTCCGAGCGCCCGCCCGATTCTTTCTTCTCGGTGCGTTCAGACTTGATCGTCAACACCCCGTCACGCACCGTGATATCGACGTCCTTGGCGGGATCGACTCCTGGCATTTCCGCACGAAGCTCGTAGTTACCTTCCTTGAGTTCGTCCTCGACGCGAATGACGTTATTGCCGAATGCCCCTCGCAGGTTCGACCACGACGGAAATCCCTCGAACAGCTCGGACAACTCGGGGAAGAACGACCGCGGGGGGTGATGCGCGGGAAGGTTGCTCATGATGGCTCTCCTTGGTGGATATGTACTTCCACCCTCAATCGGACAGCTCCTTCGCGACGGCCGCTAGGGACAGAAGTCCCCGGCGGCGGGGCCATTCGTCGAATCTGATGTCAGGGCTTCCGGCCGTAGCGCCACCGGCGCAACCCGCCACAGGCTCAAATCATCGAGCAACAGTCGATCGTGCTGCGCGCGACTCCCCCAGAGCATGTATGGGACGCCGTGTGGTCATTCCATCCGCCGCTACGGCGAGCGCCAACCTCCACAGGCTGGTCTAGGCGTGGTCTGCCGGTTGGCGGCCCACCTCAGGGTGGCGTGAACTCGCGGTCGGGCTCGGAGCCGAAGACGAATCGCCGCCCGGTGACGCTCAACGGCCGGATCCGTACGTAATGCTGCTTGACCGTGGCGGTCCACGGGAGTAGCTGCGCCCGCTCAGCCTCATCGATGTCGTCGTCGTCGCGGACTATGCGTGCGATGCCTCTGACAATCACACTCCAACCTTCGGCCACGTTGTGGTCATCGGCCTCGAAAACCACGTTGTGGTTGATCGCGGTGCTGACCAGTTTCGTACCCTCCGCCGTGCGGAACAACAAGGTGCGGTGCTGAACAACGTAGTTGATCGGGAAGATATCCGGCTGGCCGTCGACACTGGTGACAAGCCGTCCGAGCGAATGGCTCGACAGGAGATTCCAGCACTCCGACTCCGAGAGGATGGAGATCGGTTGAGAGTCTTCAGACATGGAGGCAACATTAACGGCCGCGGGCGGCCAAGAGGTGTGGCACAAAGTCACTCATTTTGGGATCCAAGGGCACCAGCGTGGGCAAATGGTCGAAATGCCATGAATGCAGTTGTGGCAGCAGGGCGTTCTCTTGGCGCGCCGCGCCACGTCCATGCCGCGCTCGAGCTGGGGCCGCACCAGAAGCGGATCGGTAGCCGCCTCCGATGGCAAGGTGATCATGATGCGGGTTTCCCGGTCGGCGGGTACCGGCCCGAGCAGGTCGACCGTGCGGCTGCGCAGCAGCTCTCCACCTTCGTCGGCGCCCACGGCAGAGGCGATGGCTGGCTGCCGGCCGTCCTTTGGCATCGCCATCACCGCGGAGCCAACAATCCGGCGGGTGGCCTCCACATCGGGCTCACTTCGACCCAGCGAGGACAGCCCGGAACCGGCTAGTTGGTGTTGCAGCTCTCGCAAGTCGATCTGTCGAATGGCCCAGTAACGCACGATGTTGCGGGCGCTGGCGTGGTAATCGGCAGCCACGGCCGCCAGCCACTCCGACCATGCCGCTTCAGCCGTCTCGAGTCGCTCGGGCAGGGTGTCCAGCCGCCCGAGCAGCCGGGCGAGGTCGGCGGTTACCTGCCGGTGAACACCGGTAAGGACCTTTGGCACCAATCGTCGGGACCCAAGCACTGTGCAACGTGCCCGCAAAAGGCGCACGATGACTTCCATGGGCAGCGCGGTGATCGATGCCGCTGGGTTGCAGCGGCTGATCTCGACGCTGATCGACCGCGGATACCGCGTCATCGGACCAACAGTGTCCGACAATGCGATCGTGCTCGCGGAGCTGGGCTCCGCCGACGATCTGCCGCAGGGCTGGGGCGTCGACGTCGGTCCCGGGCACTATCGGCTGCGCCGCCGCGACGACGACGCGCTGTTCGGTCATTCGGCGGGCCCGCAGTCGTGGAAGCAGTTCCTGCACCCGCCGCGACAGAAGCTGTGGTCATCGGAGGGAGACGAACCCGAGGAGACCCCGCGTTACGCCTTCATCGGTGTCCGTGCCTGCGACCTGTCGGCCATCGCGATGCTCAACGGCGTCCTCGGAAAAGGGTCACATCCCGACGAGGGCTTCGTGGGGCGGCTTCGGCGAATCTTCGTAGTCGCCGTCAACTGCACCGAACCCGGCGGCCTGTGCTTCTGCGCCTCCATGGGCACCGGACCCGCGGTTGGTCCCGGCTATGACCTGGCGCTCACCGAGCGCACCGACGAAGGCGGCCGCCGTTACGTCGTCGACATCGGCAGCGACGACGGCGCCGACGTCCTTGCCGCGCTGCCGCGCCGAGATGCCAGCCGTGACGAAATCGCTTCCGCGAGAGGCGATGTCGCCGAGGCCGCGCACCACATGGGCCGACAAATGCCGACGGGTGACCTGCGTGAGCTGTTGATCGAGTCACGAGAGTCGCCACACTGGGAGGAGGTCGCCAGTCGGTGTCTGACGTGTGGCAACTGCACCATGGTGTGCCCCACCTGCTTCTGCACCAGCGTCGAGGACGTCACCGATCTCACCGGTGAGCACGCCGAACGATGGATGAACTGGGCGTCGTGCTTCGAGTTCGATTTCACCTTCGTGCATGAAGGCAGCGTCCGGCAATCCGGCCCGTCACGGTACCGACACTGGATCACCCACAAACTCGGCACCTGGCACGACCAGTTCGGCAGTTCCGGGTGCGTCGGCTGCGGACGGTGTATCGCCTGGTGTCCCACCGGAATCGATATCACCGAAGAAATGAACACCTTGGCCGACCTGGCGGATGAAGGCGATGACTGACACCGCGACCTGGCCCGCGGCGTCCTCGGCGATGAGCCCGGTGCCCTACCGGCTAGCCAGCACGGTCGCCGAGAATCGTGACTCTGCGACGCTGCGACTGGCACCGGTGCGCGAACCGCTGAACGCGCCGCAACCGGGCGAGTTCATGATGATGTACGCCTTCGGGGTTGGTGAGATCGCGATCTCGGTCAGCGGCGTGCCCACCGTCTCCGACGCGGCCATCACTCACACGATCCGGTCAGTGGGCGCGGTGAGCCGGGCACTACACGATGCGCAAGCGGGCACGGTGATCGGCATGCGGGGCCCCTTCGGCACCAACTGGGGTTTGGCCGAAGCGGTCGGCCGCGATCTGGTCATCGTCGCCGGAGGAGTCGGGCTGGCGCCGCTTCGGCCCGTAGTGCTCGGCGCCCTGGCCGAGCGCAACCGCTTCGGAAGGGTGACGCTGATCGCCGGCGCTCGCTCTCGCGACGACTTCCTGTTCGGCAAGGAACTTCAGGACTGGGCGCAGGATGGCTCCCTTGACGTGCACCTCACCGTCGATGTCCCGGTCCAGGGCTGGCCGGGTGAAGTCGGGTTCGTCACCGAACCGCTGCGCCGGATACCACTGCGATCGGATCGCACCACCGCATTCCTCTGCGGGCCGGAGCCGATGATGCGCAACGGCGCTGACGAACTGATACGGAAAGGCTTGCAACCGAGCGATATTCGCTTGTCCCTTGAACGGAACATGCAATGCGGGATCGGCTGGTGCGGGCACTGCCAGCTCGGTCCGTTGCTGTTGTGCCGCGACGGGCCGGTCGTCGGCTACGACGTCGCCGAGCCGCTGCTACGGGTGAAGGAGCTGTAAATGGGCCCACCCACATTGGCGGTCTGGAAGTTCGCGTCCTGTGACGGTTGCCAGCTGACGCTGCTGGACTGCGAGGACGAACTGCTCACGATCGCCGGGCAGGTGCAGATCGCCACCTTCCTCGAAGCCTCCAGCGCGATCGTGGGTGGACCATACGACGTGTCTCTGGTCGAGGGCTCTATCACCACTGCGGCGGATGAGCGGCGCATCAAGGAGATCCGCGAGCAGTCCGGCATCTTGGTCACGATCGGAGCCTGCGCCACGGCGGGCGGCGTGCAGGCTCTGCGCAACTTCGCCGATGTCGACGAATTCGTCTCTGTCGTCTACGCCAAGCCGGAGTACATCGACACGCTGGCGACGTCCACCCCGGCCAGCGCACACGTCAAGGTGGACTACCAGTTGCAGGGGTGCCCGATCGACCGCGGTCAGCTGCTCGACACCCTCGCGGCCCTGTTGGTGGGACGCAAACCGCGCCTGCCTGCCAAGACAGTGTGCACCGAATGCAAACTGCGCGGCGTGACATGTGTCGTTGTCGCGGAGGGCATTCCCTGCCTCGGCCCGGTGACCCACGCCGGCTGCGGGGCGCTGTGCCCGTCCTACCACCGCGGCTGCTATGGCTGTTTCGGCCCGGCCGCCACACCCAACACCGCCGCACTCATCCCCGTGCTGCGGCGCGACGGACTGTCGGGCGATGACGTCGAGCGGGTGTTCTCAACCTTCAACGTCGCCGCTTTCACCGCGGAACGGAACGACGAGTGAACCCCGAGATTCGCACGATTTCCGTTGGCGCGCTCACCCGGGTAGAAGGGGAAGGCGCGCTACATGTCACGTTGACCGACGGCGCCTTGGAGAGCGTCGAGCTGAACATCTACGAACCACCTCGGTTTTTCGAGGCATTCCTGCGTGGAAGGTCCTACACCGAGCCGCCCGACATCACCGCGCGAGTATGCGGCATCTGCCCGGTCGCCTATCAGGTCAGCGCCTGCAATGCGATCGAAGACGCATGCGGTGTGACGATCGACCCTGAACTTACGGCGCTGCGACGGCTGATCTACTGCGGGGAGTGGATACACAGTCACGCGTTACACATCGTCTTACTGCACGCACCCGACTTCCTGGGCTATCCCGATGCGATCACCCTCGCCAAAGACCGCCCGGAGTTCGTCGAGCGCGGCCTGGCCCTGAAGAAGGCGGGCAATCGGCTGATGGAGCAGCTCGGCGGACGGGCTATCCACCCCATCAACATGCGACTGGGCGGATTCTATTCGGTCCCGCAACGCAATGACCTGAAGCCACTTGCCGAACTGCTGCGCCGCGCGCTCGATGACGCCCTGGCGATGCTCGAATTGGTGTCCGAATTCGACTTCCCTGACGCAGAATTCGACCACGAGTTCCTGGCATTGACCGAGCTGGACCGCTATCCGATCGAAAACGGAACGATCCTGCGCGGCGACGGGCCGTCGTTCGCGGTCGCTGATTTCAGCGACCATGTTGTCGAGTCTCATATACGGCACTCGACTGCGCTGCATGCAACCCTGGATGGCGGCCGTTACCTCACCGGACCCCTGGCCCGGTATTCGCTGAACTCGGCTGTACTCTCGCCGATTGCTCGTGAGGCCGCTGCGCGAGCCGGGCTTGGTTCGGAATGCCGAAACCCGTTCCGCAGCATCCAGGTACGCACCGTCGAAGTAATCTATGCGATAGATGAGGCGCTGCGTATCATCGCCGACTACGAGCGGCCATCACGGCCGTATGTCGACGTCCCGGCCCGGGCCGGCGTGGGGCACGGCGTTAGCGAGGCGCCGCGCGGGCTGCTATACCACCGGTACGACATCGACGACAACGGTTTGATCCGGGCGGCGACGATCGTTCCACCCACCGCCCAGAACCAGGCCGCCATCGAGCACGAGATGGCAGAACTGGTCGCCGCCAACCTGTCATTGGACGACGCGGCATTGACGTCATTGTGCGAGAAGTCGATTCGCAACCATGATCCGTGCATCTCCTGTTCTGCACATTTTCTGACGCTGACGGTCGATCGTCGATGAGCCGCGACGTCGTCATCGGGGTGGGAAACGACTTCCGCCGCGACGATGGTGTCGGGCTCGCCGTTGCTGAGGAGGTCGACAAGCGAGGCATTCCGGGAGTACGGGTGGTGACCGCCATAGCTGAGCCAAGCGCCATTCTCGACGCCTGGAGCAACGCCAGGCTTGCGGTCGTCGTCGACGCGGCGATGGGAGAAGGCCTGAGCCCCGGCAGGATCCGACGGTGGACGCCCGGCCAGGAGGCCACCATGGGCGTGGTGAGTTCGCACGCGGTCGGCCTGCCGGAGGCCTACGCTCTGGGAGAAGCGTTGGGACGGCTACCCGGCCGCTTGGTGGTGCTAGGTGTCGGCGTCGTTGACATCGATTACGGCGTCGGCCTTACGCCGGCGGTTGCCGCGGCTGTGCCTGCAGCGGTGGAAGCGGTACTGGTTGAACTCGCAAAGCCGCGATGAGGACTGGGCTCGCCGCCGTCGGAGGTAGGGGCCATCAGCCGCCGCGCGAGATCCGACACCGCCTGCGCAACGGCCTGTTCGCTGCCGGTGCCGGCGGAGCCGCGTTCGGCAGGACTGAGCCTTGATAGTCCCACTCCCACCGACTCATGGTCGCCGAACTTCAACCGCGCCGTCGCGCGGGTCCGGCCATCGCGCTCATGGACTGAAATTGTTACGGTCCAATCTTCTTCGCTCTGTGGGGGCGTGCTGTCGTCCATTACATCTCCCGACGTTCACCGCATGGGGACCTTACAGTCCGAATCCGACTACTTCTCCGCGATGGCTAGTAGGGTCTGAAGTCCTGCGATCGCGGGCCGTTCGTCGACGATGACGTCATCCGACACACAGAAGCACGCTAAGTTCACCAATAGCTGGCCGCAACCACCGAGGAGCCGAAAAGCACAATCCGACGGGTGCTTTGCCCCAGGGTTTCCACGCTTCCGAGGGCCCAGCCTCCCTTGGATCATGGGTCCAATGGCCACGGCGTTGGTGACCAACGACTCATGGCCCACGGTCCGGATGTCCATAACGTCGTCATATGTCAACTTCAATCATGCGTGCGGGGATCGTCGTCGGCGTCGACGGATCACCTGCCTCGAAGGTCGCGGTCGATTGGGCAGCACGTGACGCGGCGATGCGGAATGTCTCGCTCACCTTGGTTCATGTCGCTACCGGGCTCGGGACCTGGTCCCCGACGCCACTGCCGGCCGGTCTCGGAGAATGGCAGCAACGGCAGGGCCGGGAGTTCATCGGCAACGCGGTCAAGGCTGGTACGGGAGGCGACGCGGACTGCCCAAACTCCAGAGATCAAGACCGAGATCTACTACTCAGCAACGGTCCCCACGCTCGTCGACCTGTCCAAGGGAGCCGAGATGATCGTGGTTGGCCGTCGCGGCCACGGCGGTGTCGGTAACCTACTGGGCTCCGTTAGTGCCGGCATGGTGCAGCATGCGCACTGCCCGGTAGCGGTCATTCACGACGAAGACCCGTTGATGCCGCACCCCGCGCAGGCGCCTGTCCTCGTGGGCATCGACGGCTCGCCCGTCTCGGAGTTTGCCACCGCGATCGCTTTCGACGAGGCGTCGCGACGGCACGTGGATCTGGTTGCGTTGCACGCATGGAGCGACACGCGCGTGTCTGGTTATCCCGGCATGGAGTGGTCGTCGTTGCAAGCATCGGAGGACGCAGTCCTGGCTGAGCGTCTGGCTGGCCGGCAGGAAACGCACCCCGACGTAAAGGTGCATCGGCACGTGGTCTGTGACCGTCCGGCGCATCAGCTCATCGAGCACTCGGAGGCGGCGCAACTCGTTGTGGTCGGAAGCCACGGCCGTGGCGGGTTCGCCGGAATGGTGCTCGGCTCGGTCAGCTCAGCTGTGGTTCAGTCGGCCCGTATGCCGGTCATCGTGGCACGCCAGCCGTAGCCGCTCCATGTTCACCTCAGCACCTCTTCCGCCGACCCGCGCGTGCAGGTAGTGCCCGCGAGAGTGAAACGAATACCCAAGTGCACCGGGGTGATTCCGGCCGATGCGAATTTAAAACGATTCGGTTGTCCCGGTTTCCAGCCCGGTGAAACACCGCTGCGGTGTCTGTGACAACAGCGTCGAGATCGAAGATCACCGCATCATGCAAACGCGTGTCGATTGTTTCGGCGTCTTCACGATGCAGGACCCCTGCCCAGGTTTCTAGGCATGCACGAGACCGACATCTATCGGTTCCTCGGCGACCTCGAACAGCCGTTCCGTGTCGGCGCGAGTACACGGCTCCGTGGCAGGCGTCATGAGCATGGCGGCGCCTGCGGCGATCCCGAAACGCACCGACTTCTCCAGTGGCCAATCTCGGCTCAATCCCACGGTGATCGCAGCGACCATGGCGTCGCCGGCGCCCACACCGCTGACCGCACGCATCGGAATGGCGGCAAATCGCAGGCTTTCTCGTTGCGTGGCCAACAGCGCGCCCTCGGACCCGAGCGATACGACGACGGCCTGGGCCTGCCCACAGTCGATGATCTCGTGGGCGGCTGCCAGCTGCTGGGCTTCGGTGGCGAGTTCGCGTCCGGCGCATTCACGCAGTTCTCGGACGCTCGCCTTGAGCAGGAACACTCCCGAGGTGATGTGCCGTAGGCCGCCGCCGGATGTGTCGAGGACCAGCAGCGCGCCGAGATCACGGCAGACCAGCGCCACCTGCTGGTAGAAGTTTGCGGGTACACCCGGCGGAAGACTGCCGCTCGCCACAACAAACCGGGCCGAAGCCGCCGCGCTGCGAAGTTCTGCGAGGCATTGCTGCTGTTCCACGAATGTCAGACACGGCCCGGGAAGCACGAACCGATATTGCAGACCGGTGCTGATCTCGTTGACAGTGATACTTTCTCGCGTGGAGCCGTCGATTTTGACACGGCGAAACGGGACCCCCCGCTTGCCGAGGAGATCGGCGTAAGCGTTGCCGGTCGCACCGCCCGCGGGGAAGATCGCCGACACCGACGCACCTAAGTTGTGCGCCACCTGCGCGACATTGACGCCGCCGCCACCAGGGTCGTAACGCATACCGGCGCAGCGGATCTTCTCGGTGGGACGCACGACGTCGGCGTCCGTGGTGATGTCGACCGCGGGGTTCATGGTCAATGTCACGATCGGCGCTTCGCCCGTCGGATTCATAGCGATGATCCGACTACGCGGCCGGGTTTGGCGGTAGAGGCTGAAGTCCCTCGTCGCCACGTAGGGGACTTAGTGCCCTAACAGGTCGTGACCTCAGCACCGGCGGTACTCAGCACCGGCGGTACCGACGGACAGGGCCGACCGGACCACGCACCGAGGGACCTATGGCACCTAAGAGCCGGCGCAACTCGAGGACGACCCACAGGCGTCGTTGATGACTTTCGTCTCTATTTTCGGTCATTCCCGCTCGACACGATGAGGGCGTTAAACAAGCGAAGGGAATGGTGATGACGCCGACCTACCGTGAGGAGCTGACCCCAGCGGAACTCGACGCCATCGCGTGGAGATTCCTCCGATCCGAGTTCACGGGGCAGATCTACGCCGATTGGCCGATTGACCGGCGCATCGACGCCTACCTTCTGCATCAAGGGCCGGCAGAGCTGCTCAACGACGGATCCGCCTACGACGCGTTGCTCGAACGCATTATGGCCAATGTCGGCGCTGCGTTGCGCAATGGAGTTCTTCAATCGCCGATCCCGTAGGAATCATCATGACGGTCATTGAAAAGACGTCAGAGGACTGGCCAGTCTCCCCGATTTCACTACGAGCAGACCCGCGCCGGTTTCCGCTGGTCGACAGCGCCGGACCTGCGCTGGAATGGGGCCTGCCGGCTGCAACATTTCGTACGCGGCGGTCGACCGGCACGCCGACGGGCCGATGACATCGCGAACGGCACTGCGGTTCGTCTCTGCGCGGTGGCGCGCAGCGTCGTGGCTAGGCTCCACGTGAACAACCACAAGATCATCAACACGCTCCAATGCACGGTCAGCGGGAACCGGGCCACCATCGCGAGCGCAATGCCGTCGGGCACCGTAACCTTGCAATTGCCTTACGGAGTTGGCTCGCGGCTGGTTCGTGGACCATTTGAGCCATGCTGTTGCTAACCTATGGCATTGACCCAATGCCATTGTCGGACAACGCGTCAGAGCAGTCGAAGTGCGCGATACGGCGGTTCTTTCTGATCGAGGCGCGGCAATTGAGGTAGCTCGCCTCGACTCGCTGGGAAGACCTTACTCGGCCACCCGGCCGTCGTCGCCGACGTTATCGCCTGATCCGGGATCCGCCTACTCCTTCTCCTTGTCGTGGCGGATCGCCGACTGCACCGCCCCGAATCGATGTTGCGCCCGCTCGTCGGCGGCCTCCCGCTCCGCCGACGTGACGACGACCGCGTCCGTGCCCGGAAATACCGTCGCCACGTGGTCGTTCTCGATCCACCGAACCACATAAGGTGGTGAGCCATCAGGTGAGTGAACCTCGCTGATCAGTCCACACTGGTCCGGTTTGTCGATTGTCGCGCCCTTGACCACCAGCCAGTCGCCAACCTTCGCCTTCATGAGCGTCCCCTTTCCTTTTGAACTTCAATCGTGCGCGCATCCGGCCACCAACACCTATGGCCAAAGGTCCTCGGTTCCCGTTCTAGGTCCACCGAATGTCTTTCTCAGCCGCCGAATTTCAGGTCTCGCGGTCCTCGGTCAGCCCGCCGATTGCGTTATGTATCCGTTGCCGAAGGTCGCTGAGGCGCCCGATAGGAGATCGCATCTGGAAGATTGCGCCGCGCAATTCTGCGATCGTGGCTTGCAGATCATCGACCGTGCGGATCAAGTGTTCGAAGACTTCGGACGAGCGGGCGCAGGCGATCGTGCCCTGCCAATCCAAGCCCGCGCTGCTGATCCCACCCGAAGCAGTGCGAGATGTCCGGATGTGCAGGTGCGCAAGCGACGGCCGGTTCGCCACGTCGAAATCGACTTGGAAGCCGCGACGCGGTAGTACAACACTAGTTGGATCACCTGAACGGTGAACCATCCAAGTGAGAGACGACCTCAGACAGATCACGCCGGGGCGTAGACGGCAACGGATCAGCGTTGACAGGTGCCCAACCGATGCGCAACAGCATCTGCGGATATCCATCTGTTCCAAAGACATCCGCCCCGACTTGTGCGCGAGTCTCTGCAATCTCCAGCGGTTCCGTGATCGGGCAACTGGCCAACCCCAGCGCCGTCGCGGTGAGCAGCACCAGGCTCGTGGCCTCGCCGGCGCGCAGCCGCGCCAGCCTGTCGTCATCGGCGGTGCCGAGGGCAATTACCACTGCACTGTCGTCTGCCGCTGCGCCGTCAGGCGTCTGAGCCAAGACCGCGCCTGCGAAAGACCGAGCGGGCAACGCCGCACCCGGATCGGACTCGGGGGTGCTGCGCGCAGGTACGCCCGCCGTGGACCCGTAACGTCCACTCCACGTGGACAGCTCGGTCAGGTAGTCCTTGTCGGTGCCGTGACGCCACGCAGCCTCGGAGATCAGCCGCTTGAGGTTGGTCAGCGCCTCGACGGTTCGGAGCATCACACCGGCCCGTGCCGCCCGAGCGCCCATCATCGCGATATCACCTTGCGGCACAGTCCACGAGCTGTAGTGCCGACGATCGGTGCGGCGCCGGGGAATCGCCGCAGCCAAGGCGACGTCTGTTTCAGTCGCCGGATAGCGATGGAGCTCGATCGCGGCCAGGTGTTCGGGATCGGCCGGGTTGGGAAGGCGGTGAATCTTCGACTGCCACCCCAACGCAGCGAAGGCGACCACGCAATGATTGAGCGTCGCACCGCAACTCAGCATCAGGTCTCGGGCGTCCGGATCGGTTTGGGCCAGTTGCAGATCGGGGTTCGAATAAAGCTGCAGACTGCGGTCGCCGACTCGCCACCGCCAGGGCTGGGAGTTGTGCACCGATGGAGCTCGAACGGCCAGCATCAAGGCGGACCGGACTGTCTCGACGTCGGGGAAGGGTGCGCTCATTATCGCTACCTAACTAAGAGAAGTTTCTGGTCAACAGAATGCCGTCTACGAATCGCAATGGAGAGGGTCGAAAGACCCGGACCTGTCTGACTTGAGCGGTCCGTTCCATGGCTGCTTCTCCCATGCGTTGGGGCAACTTCTCGTACTCATGGAACAACCGCGTCGCCGACGAATTCGCAAAACGCGGAGAATGCTCGGGCGCCGTGGATCGTTGCGGGTCCACCGTGCATCAGAATGCTCACACCAATGGCCTCGGCGGCTTCCTGTTTGGTCGCACCGGCACGGGCGGCGGCCTTGGCGTGCGATGCGATACAGCCGTCGCAACCCTGCACTATCCCGATAGTCATAGCCATCAGTTCTTTCACCTTCCCGCTGAGCGCCCCGTCGACCAGCGCCGCGTCGCCGATGGCGGCGAAGGCCCGGTAGACATCCGGAATCAGCTGGCGCAGAGCGCGGTGTTCCGGGCTGAGCCGAGCGAGCACGTCATGGTGATGTTGATAGTCGGTCACGCCGACAACGTTGGTTGATGGCAGCTCACGCCGCGAGAGCCAAAGGTAATCACACTTGTGAACTTCGGACCCCTTTGCTCGCGGCTGCCAATACGCGGAATGTCGATGATCGTAACCAACTCCCAGGTAGGAAGGCGTATTCTGCGGTTGGCCAAAGGGAAGGTGTCGGCGTTGGACAAGCCAGACGAGTCGGCGTTCGCCCAGTTGGGAAAGCGCGAACTGGTACGCGAGATACACCACCAGCTCGACGATCTGCTTGCAGCCCGCGATCAGACCGAGCAGTTGCTCCATGTCGTCATCGGCATCAGCTCCGATCTCGAGTTGGACGCGACGCTCGATCGGATCGTCGACGCCGCGATCCAACTCACCTCCGCCCGGTATGGAGCATTGGCAATCCGAGGCGTCGACGGCCGAATGGTGTCGTTCGTCCACCACGGTATGGATCCTCACACCGTGGCGCAGATCGGCGATCTACCCGTCGGCAAAGGGGTGCTCGGGGTGCCCCTGGAGGAGACGCCGCCCGCGCTGCGGCTTGCAGACGTTGCTACACATCCCGCATCAGCGGGCTTTCCTCCGCACCATCCGCCCATGCACGCGTTCCTCGGAGTGCCGATCGCCATTCGAGGCACCGCCCTCGGAAGCCTCTACCTCACCCACGATCAACCCGAGAAGGCGTTCTCGGAATCCGACGAAGTTGCTGCGCGCGTCCTCGCCTCCGCTGCTGCGGTGGCTGTCGAGAACGCGCAGCTGTTCGACCGGGTACGGACTGCAGCGGAATGGATGGAGGCCAGCCGCGAAATCACCAGCGCGCTGCTTTCCGGTGCGGAGGCCCCCAAATGGCCGCTGCAGGTGATCGCGGAGCGGGCGCGCGAACTAGCCCGTGCCGAGCAGGCGATCGTGCTGGTCCCGATGGTTCAAGACCAACCCGACGACGAAGTAGAGGACCTCATGGTGTCGACGGCGGTCGGCGTCCACGCCGATGACGTTATCGCTCAGCGCATCCCCGTGGACGGCTCGACCAGCGGTGGCGTGTTCCGGTCAGGAAATCCCGTGATCACCGAGTCGTTCCGCCATCCGATCCAAGCGTTCACCGACGTCGGGCAGCGCCCTGCAATCGTCATGCCTTTGCGTGCCCACGACGCTGTGCTCGGTGTGATCGCCGTAGCCCGCAACAAAGACGACCCGCCATTTGACACCGACTATCTCGAACTGGTCAGCGATTTTGCCAGCCATGCCGCCATCGCACTCGCACTCGCGGCCGGACGTAAGCGCGAGCGCGAACTGAACATTCTGGCGGACCGCGAGCGCATCGCTCACGACCTCCATGACCACGTCATCCAACGACTTTTCGCGGCGGGTCTCGACCTGCAGGGCTCCATCGCGAGGTCAAAATCGCCAGAAGTCAACACGCGGCTCAATGGGACCATCGACGAGCTGCAAGCCACCATCGAGACGATCCGATCGACCATCTTCGAACTACAGTCGCCTTCGGCCGGCGGCGACAACTTCCGTCAGCGTCTCGAGAAGCTGGTCGTCAACCTCACTGACAACTCCGAAATCGCGGCCGGTGTTCATTTGTCGGGGCCTCTCGGCGCGGTGGCCGACACCTTGGCCGAAAACGCCATGGCCGTCACGGCCGAGGCCGTCAGCAACGCTGTTCGCCACTCCGGCGCATCGAATCTCACTGTACGGGTCACCATCGCCGACGAGTTCCGGCTCGAAATCACCGATGACGGCGCAGGAATCCCAGTCGACAACCGCCGCGCCAGTGGTCTGGCAAACATGCAGTGGCGAGCCGACAACCTTCGCGGAACTTGTCAAGTCGAGTCAGCACCCGAAGGCGGAACCCGAGTCCGGTGGACGGTCCCGCTCATCACGGAGTAGCGCTTACCGCAACGGTCGGCCATTGAGATCTGTCACGACCTCTCGAAGTGGCGTCGCCGGCAGCGGGTCGGCGTCCCAGTGCCCCCTCTCGGATACGCCAGCGCCCGGTAGGAGCTTGCGTAGAAGCACTGTGTCGTCAGGCGTCGGCCGAGGCAAGTGCCAACACCTCGTCGAAACCGGCGACGAGGCTCTCGAAGAACACGTCATAGTCAGGAATCGCGCCGGTGTCCACGTCAATGCCTAGCGTGCACACGTCCACGTACGTCAGCAACGTGACGTTTAGCGCCGAGCCGATGGTCGGCCCGAATGCATACTGGGTCACAACTCGGGCGCCACCGAGGAACACCGGCACGGGAACCCCCGGCACATCACTGCACAGGAAGTCGACGTGGCGCAAGATCGAGCCTATGTACCACCGCGGCATCATGTTGAGGGCGCCGGCGATCCACTGCGTGTACGGCAGCGACTTCTCGTGGCGTACCCTTCGGGTTCTCTCATGGATCTGGCGGATTCGCTCGGCCGGATCGGCGGCGCCTACCGGCACATCGAACCGCATCAAGGTGATCCGGTTGCCGCCCATCTCGTCGCCCTCTTTGCGCAGGCTGATCGGCATCGTGAGGTGAAGGTCGCCGACCGCGGCGCCGTGCGCTTCATGGTAGAGGCGTAGCCCGCCGGCCACGCCCGCGACGAACGCATCGTTCAATGCACAGTCGCAGTGGTGGGCGGCGGCCCGAAGCTGCGGAAACGGAACCTCCAGCACGCCGAGACGTCGGAGAAGACTGCGCTTCCTCATCAGCGGCGAGCCCGTCCGGTTGACCGGCCGGACGGTCCGGTAGATCGACGCAGCCATCTTCGCGGCCGACGAAACGGTAGATATTGGCCGCAGAATGCCGTTGGAAACCAGCTTCGGGGCCATCTTCACTGTGCCCATCAGCGCGTTCCCCACCAGACGGGCGTCGTACTGCGCGGTGTCGCGATAGCCGCTCAGCCACGGTGGGGGGGTCACTTCGGGCACTTCCGCCATTGGCCCGAGATTCTCTGGTACCTCAGACAAGTCGAAGAGGATCATCCCGATCTGTATGCCTCCGACGCCGTCGGTCAGAGCGTGGTGAAACTTGAGCACCATTGCCGCGCCGTCGTTTTCGAGACCGTCGATGAGTGTCACCCGCCAGAGTGGGCGTGCCCGATCGAAGTCCTCCATCGCCGCGGCTCGCGCCATTTCCAGAACAGTGTCCAAGGTGCCGGGCGCGGCCGCGGTCACTCTGCGCATGTGAAAGTCGAGGTCGAAGTCCGGGGCGTCCTCCCATCGCGGCGGCGCGGGCGGCGGAGACGGGACGACTCGCTGGCGCACCATTGGCACCTTGCGCGAAATAAGGTCGAAGCGGCTCCGAACCTCGTCCCAATCCGGAGATCGGTCGAGCACGATCACCGTCACGACCGTGGAACGCAATCGAGGATCGCTTTCCATCGCCCAGGTGAACGCATCGCTATTGCGCATGAACTCGGTCATTTGTGGTCAACGTACGACTCCGCAGACCCACGGTCACCACCTCTTGTGATACTCGTGACCTTGGTCCCGCCGAGAAGGGGCCTTCGTCGCACTCGGCGGCGCTCGTTGGTACTGCAACTGGCTCCAATGTCATGGCCGGGTGCACCTAGAGCCACAGTGGCTTGTCTTGCGAGGAGCTTCGCGACCTCACCCATATCGCGGCGGGGGGTGCCAGAGGGCCGACAGCTTTGGGACTTCCGCCCCTTCCGTCGGCGGCGTTCAGAGCGCACGGTGTTGGCATGGAGAGTTTGTCGATGCTAGACGCCGGTTTTCTTGAAGCCGAGGATTCCGATCGGCACGTAAGCCTTGCGATCGGTTCCGTGTCGGTCCTGGAAGGGCCGATTCCTGACGACGACGCCTTTGTGTCGGGCCTTGCCGAGCGAGTGCTTGCGGTGCCGCGGTTTCGGCAGGTGCTGCGCACGCATCCGCTGGATCTCGAAGCGCCGGAGTGGGTCGACGCCGAGAACTTCGACATCTCCCATCACGTGCATCGTGTCGCGCTTCCGCACCCAGGCGACGACGTGGCGCTGTTCCGGCTGACCGCCGATGTGATGGAACGTCGACTGGATCGGGAACGTCCGTTGTGGGAGTGCTGGATTGTGGAGGGCCTGCCGGGCAACCAGTGGGCCATGATCATGAAATTGCATCACTGCATCGCGGACGGAATCGCGACGATGCACATGCTCGCAGGCCTGAGTGACGGCGGTGAGGGCGACACCTACGCGACGGCGATCCGGGCGGCTAAGCAGCCGGTAAAACGCGGATTCCGGGTTCCACAGCTAAGCGCGGACCCGCGGCAGTGGGTCGGAAGCGTGTGGCACACATCAACGGCGCTGATGGACGGCGCCAGGCGGGCCTTGGAAGGAACAGTCGAGATCCTCGGTGGCTTACTGCGTCCGGCGCCGACGTCGCTGGTGGGCTCCGTCACTACGATGCGCCGCTATGCGGCTGCCGAGGTGTCGCTTGAGGAGGTGGCGATGGTGTGCCACGCGTTCGATGTGACGCTCAACGACGTCGCATTGGCGGCAATCACTGATGCTTTTCGCGCCGTGCTGATCCGCCGTGGCGAGAAACCACAACGTAATTCGCTGCGCACCCTGGTGCCTGTGTCGGTCCGCTCCAACGATGCCGTCGGCAAGGTCGACAACCGGGTGTCACTGATGCTTCCATACCTTCCGGTCGAGAAGTCAGACCCCGAGGACCAGCTGCAGACAGTGCACAGCCGATTGACACGGGCAAAGGGCAGTGGGCAGCGACAGGCGGGACACATATTGATCTCGGCGGCGAACATCATCCCGTTCCCGTTGACGGCGTGGGCCGTTCGCGCGGCGACCCGGCTGCCCCAACGAGGCGTCGTCACCGTGGCGACGAACGTACCCGGCCCTCGACAAAAGATGGACATCATGGGACGAAAGGTGGTGCGCATGTTCCCGGTTCCTCCGATCGCCCTGGGGCTGCGGACGGGAGTCGCGATTGTGAGCTACGCCGACAAGCTCGTCTTCGGCATCACGGGCGATTACGACACCACCCCGGATATCGACGACATCGCCCGCGGTATCGAACGAGCAGTGGCACGTCTCGCCGCGCTACGCGCATCCGCCTAACGGCGCTATCCAGCGGAAAGCTTTGGTAGCACAGGTGGTTCACGATACAGCGCAGCACCGGCCGTGATTCCCGCGCCGGCGGCGACAATCATTGCGCGAGCTCCTATCGGCAGATGGTCAAGCGCTGGCTGCAGGGCTGCGGCTAGCGAGGCGGTATGCATCTTCTCGTCGTCGGCGACGATGATGCGCTCGGGAGGTATATCGAGGTGCGTGGCGAGCGCAGCACGATATCCGTGCCGTGCCGGCGCGGCGATGATGACATCGATGTCCGACAGTGTCAGCGCGGAGTCACGCAGGCAGTCGCGTGCCGCTTGCGCTGCAGTTGCGGCCAGCCGCTCGTCCAGCACCGTCGACTCTCGGAATCGCAATACGTTCCGTGCGTCGTCGGATCCGACTGTCGCTTGAAAGTCTTCACCGTCATCGAGATCGTTGACCCATCTGATCCGCCCTAAGCCGTAGTCGTCATCGGTCCATCTGCACAGCAGCGCTGCTCCAACGGGCGAGAACGGGAAGTGTTCGCTCATGCCGCGACCGGGATCGGCATCGCTGGCGGTGATGAGCGCACAGCTGATCGTGTGCGATCTTAGAAATCCGTCGACGATCTGTAGTCCGCTCAGGATCCCGCAGGTTCCGTTGGAGATGTCGAACGAGAACGTGCCGTGCACATCGCCGTGCGGATCTTCGGGATTAGCCCCGATGTCTTCCTGGATGAGCGCCGCGAGTGCGGGCTCGGCCAGGTTCTTGTCACGATAGATTCCGGTATTGACAAGCAGATCGACGGCATGGGCGTCTCGCCGCGCGTCGTGAAGACAGGATTTGGCGGCCGAGACCGCAAGGTGAAGGGCGCTGTGACGAGACCGCCAGCCGCCCTGGGTGATTCCCAGTCCGTCAATGATTGTGCCCATAGCGGTTCACCAGCTCCTCGTCCAGGGTCACTAGAATCACGCCGATCTCAAGACCTGATGCAAGTGCGATTAGCGCGATCGTTTCACCCGGCAGGATCCGGCCGGCTTCCAGTTCTTCGACCAGTGCCACGGTATGCGTCGTCGACGCCGTATTCCCGTAACGGTCAACCGTGATCACGGCGTCGTGGCGCGGACTATCACCGAAGACTGACGACATCTCGGCCATCCCCTTGCGGATGGCACGGGCCGACGTCTGATGCGTGATCACGTGGTCGATGTCGTGGATCGCGATGCCTGCCGCCTCAAGAACTTCATGCAGCAGAAGTGGCGTATCCGAGATCGCGACACGCTGAATCGCCCTGGAGTCCGTGAACATTCGGGCGCCCGGATCCCTGCCCTTCGGATATGCCAGGCACAGCCGGCTGTGGTCGGCGATGGTGGTGAAGCCGGCGAGGCTGATCGAGCCCGACCCGGCATCGGCACGTTCCAGCATGAGGGCTGCTCCGGCGTCTCCGAGCGTCAGACATGCGAGTTCTTTGCTCATGATGGTGCGGATGTGGCGTGCCGCGTTTTGGCCCAACGGGGAGATGTACTCGCCGCTAACGACCAGCCCGCGCTCGACGATGCCCTGCCGTATCCAGTTGTTCAGTACCGTGACACCGGTCAGCATTCCAGCGCAGGCGTTCGAGATGTCGAAGGTGATCGCGTTTGTGGCGCCGATCTCCCGGGCGATCGCGATGCTCATGGTGGGCTCGAGCCGCTGAGTGAGGCCGCCGTGAAGTTTCGTGATGCTGCAGTTGATCACCACGTCGAGTAAGGAGCCGTCGCGCTGCGCCTTGTCCAGACAGTCTCGTGCCGCTTTCGTCGCGAGGGTATAAGAGTCTTCGTCGCCAATCGACACGCGCCGTTCATGTATTCCCGTCAGGCGTTCCAGGTCGATGTGCGTGTTATGACGCGTGGTCGACATCAACTCGTCCGTGGTGAGACGCGTGGTAGGTAGGTGCCGGCCCGCCCCGGCCAAGCGGGCACGGTACGGCTCGCGAGCCGTGTCCCTGGAGTCGTCCATCACCAGCCAGCGAGTAGCCATTGGCCGTGCCTCCCTTCGAGTTCGGGATCGAGAGCGTCGGAACGGCTCACAGCGTCGACGCGACCAGGCCGGCAAGGTCCACGAGGCGGTGCGAGTAGCCCCATTCGTTGTCGTACCAGCCGACGATCTTCACCAAGTCTCCAGTGACTTTGGTGAGCCCTGCGTCGAAGACGCACGATGAGGGGTCGGTCACGATGTCGGACGAAACGATGGGATCCTCGGTGTAGGTGAGGAAGCCCTTGAGCTCACCTTCGGCGGCAGCGGCGAATGCGGCATTGACTGCCTCAACGGTTGCGGGTTCGCGAACGGTGACGGTGAGGTCGGTCGCCGACCCGGTGGGCACCGGCACCCGCAATGCATACCCGTCGAGGCGCCCCTCGAGTTGGGGCAGCACCAGGCTGATCGCTCGGGCGGCCCCGGTGGACGTGGGCACCACGTTAATCGCCGCGGCACGGGCCCGACGAAGGTCCCGGTGCGGACCGTCCTGCAAGTTCTGGTCAGGGGTGTACGCGTGGATGGTGGTCATCAGGCCGCGTTCGATACCGAACTGCTCGTCCAGGATCTTCGCCATCGGCGCGAGGCAGTTCGTGGTACACGAGGCGTTCGAGACGACGTTCTGCGTGCCGTCGTAGTCGCGATGGTTGACACCCATCACGATGGTGAGGTCCGCACCCTTCGAGGTCGCGGACACCACCACCTTCTTCGCTCCACCGTGTATGTGACCCCCGGCCTGATCCGCGGCGGTGAACCGGCCGGTGGACTCGATCACGACGTCAGCGCCGAGATCTCCCCACGGCAGCGCAGCGGGCCCGCCGGCGACGGACCACGCCTTGATCGACTGGTCCCCCACCACAATGTCCTCGCCGTCGACCGACACTTCGTGCGGTAGGCGCCCGAGGACGGAGTCGTATTTGAGCAGGTGCGCCAGAGTTTCTACGTCAGTGAGGTCGTTCACCGCCACGATCTCGATGTCGGTGGTACCAGCCGTCTGCTGTGCGTCCACCGCGCGGAAGAAGTTTCGGCCGACACGGCCGAAACCGTTCACGCCCACCCGGATCGCCATGAGGTCTCCTCAAGAGTTTGTGTTCTGGCTGGCGCTTCGACTGCACGCCATCTCGAGTCTGAAGACGCGTGAATCCAAAAAGCAGAGGACAAGGTCCTCGCTTTCTGCATCCTTCGTCCCAGTTGATGATCGGAGTTCGTATTAACGACTGGTCCGGTTGTTCGGATGGCCGATCTTGCCGCCATGGCTGAAGCGGGCAGCGCGCCGCTGAATCCGGTGCACATGGTCGCGGGTGCGGTGTGGCTGTCCGGCAAGGTGCATCGGATCTGCGTAGAACACCGTCTTGGTGACCTCGACGAGAACCAGGTAGATAATCGTGAACACGACCAGCGCCGTGAAGAACAGCCACGGCAATGGGGTGAAACCTAGGCTGGTGAGACAGCGGTGACACGGTGATCGCGACACCGATCGCGACGACCGCGAAGGCGGCCACCGCCAACACGAGACCGGGCCTGCTGCGAAAGAACGGCACCCGACGGGTGCGGATTGCGAAGATGATCAGCGTCTGGGTGGCAAGCGATTCTACGAACCATCCGGTGCGGAACTCCACCGGTCCGGCGTGCAGCACGCCGAGCATCAATCCGAACGTCAGGAAATCGAACAAGGAGCTGATCGGACCGAACGTCAGCATGAACCGGCGTATGAACGCGATGTTCCAGTGAGACGGGGCAAGCAACTGCTCGCCGTCCACCCGGTCGGTGGGGATCGCCAACTGGGAGCTGTCATAGAGCAGGTTGTTCAGCAGGATCTGGCTGGGCAGCATCGGCAGAAAGGTGAGCACCGCCGAGGCTGCGGCAGCGCTGAACATGTTGCCGAAATTGCTTGAGGTGCCCATCAGCACGTACTTGATGGTGTTGGCGAAGATGCGGCGACCCTCCGCCACACCGGCCGCGAGAACACCGAGATCCTTCTCCAGCAGCACCACATCGGCAGCGTCCTTCGCGACGTCGGCGGCGGTGTCCACCGAGATTCCGACGTCGGCCGCATGCAGCGCCAGCGCATCGTTGACTCCGTCGCCGAGAAAGGCGACCGATCGCCCGGTACGCCGCAAAGACACGATGAGTCGCGCTTTCTGCTCGGGTGAGATGCGGGCGAAGATGGTGTGGTTATGTGCCGCCTCGTCAAAGCCGGTGCCGTCGAGCGTTTCCAGCTCGGCGCCAGTGATCGTGCCCTTTGGACGGCAAATCCAATTCGGTACATACCTTTTCGGCGACCTTAGGATTGTCGCCGGTGGCCACCTTTAGTTCGATGCCAAGTCGCCGCCAGTTGTGCCAGGGAAACGCGCGCGGCCGCCTTCGGTTCGTCGGCGAACACGAGGAAGCCGTCCAGCACAAGGTTGCATTCGTCGTCGTCGGTAAGGACGGTCAGCGCCGGCGCAGATTTGCTGGCCACCGCCACAACGCGACGGCCGCTGATGAACAGCGCGGCCAGCGTGCTTTGTGCCGCGTCGGGCACCGCCGTGCACTTGGCCATCACTTGCTCGGGTGCGCCCTTGACCACTAGAAACCGCCGGCCCTCGTCGTCGAGCAGTGCCGATGTCGCACGGCGGGCATGGTCGAACGGCAGTGTGGCGACCCGATGGACTTTGGCTGTCGCCAGGCGCTCAGCGGCCGGGGACTCCCACAGTCGCGGCGTCCATCGCGTTGGCGCTGACGCCGCCTGATGCCGGGTCGACATCGGTGGCCAGCAGACTCAGACGCAGCACCGCGTCGTCGTGTGCACCCGCGGGGTTGACGGCGTCGACCAGGCTGATGTGGCCGTCGGTCAAGGTCCCCGTCTTGTCGGTGACCAGTATGTCGATGTCGCCAAGGTCCTCAATGCACACCAGTCGTTTGACCAACACCTTGAGCCGCGCCAGCCGCCGTGACCCGGTGGCTAGGCTGGTGCTGACGACCGCAGGCAGCAGCTGCGGCGTAATCCCCACCGCGATCGCCAACGCGAACAACACCGAGTCGATCACCGGCCGACGCAACAACAGGTTGGTGACCAGAATCAGCAGCGTCAGGACAATCGCCACCCGCAGTAACAGGTACGAGAATCGGCGTAAACCGGCTTGAAACTCAGTCTCGGGCTGTCGCTCACCCAGGCCGGCGGCGATGCGGCCGAACTCGGTGCGGGCACCGGTTGCGTACACCACCCCGATCCCGTCGCCCGCGTTGACGATAGTGCCCATGAAAGCCAGGTCGGTCGAATCCGCCAGGCCTGCATCGGCGGCGTTGACGCACTGTAGCGACTTTTCCGAAGCTGCTGACTCGCCAGACAGGATGCTCTCGTTGCATTCCAGACCATTGACATCGATCAGCCGCACGTCAGCAGGCACCGCTTCGCCAAGCGACAGCCGGATCACATCGCCGGGCACCAGGTGGTTGACATCGACCTTGTCGAACAGGCCGTCGCGACGCACCATGACGGTGTGGTCGTACCGCTGAATGCAGCGCGGCGGAGGCGCGTTCGGCGCGGTACTCGTTGACGAAACCCAAACCGATGCTGGCCGAACAGGATGATGCCGATGATGATCGCCTGTTTGCTGTCTCCGAGAAAGAACGAAACCACCGCCGTCGCCGCCAGCAGCCCGAGCACGGCGCTGCGCAACTGGCGCCCTAGCACCGAGATCGCGCTGACCCGATGAGTGCGAACAGAATTCGGGCCGTACCGCAGCAATCGCGCCGATGCCTCCGCGCCGGACAACCCGTCGGCCGTGGTGTCGGCCCACCGCAGCACATCGGCAAGTGGAGCCGAAGAAACCCGTGCGGCGGTCAACGCCTCGATATTCGTTGAAGCAGCTGGTCCGGAAACACCCAGCGATTGGACAGAGCTGTTCGCTTGCATGAATGGTCTCCGCGGTTGTGTCGTTTGGCGGCTATCGAGCCGCGGTGAGCAGCACCTTCAATGCCCCGGTGTCGGCGGCGTTGCCGAAGACGTCGTAGGCGGTCTCGAACTCATCAAGGCCGAATCTGTGGGTGATCATCGGCGACGTGTCGAGCTGGTGACTGGCGACCAGTCCGATCAGGGTCGGTGTCGAATACGTGTCGACAAGCCCGGTGGTGATGGTCAGGTTCTTGATCCAGATGTCCTCCAGGTGCAGAGTCGCCGGCGCTCCGTGCACGCCGATGTTGGCGACGTGCCCGCCGGGGCGGGCCAGCCGCACTGCCTGTTCGAAGGTCTGCGGGATCCCGACAGCCTCCATTGTCACGTCAGCACCCAGACCGCCGGTGAGTTCAGCGATGACCGGCCAAGGGTCGTCGCGGCCGCTGTTGACGACGATGTCGGCGCCGAACTTCCGTGCCGCCTCGAGCCGGGAGTCGGCATGGTCGATGGCGACGATGTGGCTGGGGCTGAAGAGCCGCGCGGTCAGGATCGCGGCGAGCCCGATCGGACCTGCGCCAATGATGGCGACCACATCGGCAGGACGCACCCTGCCATTGAGCACGCCTACTTCGTAGGCCGTGGGCAGGATGTCGGCGAGCGTGATCATCTGCTCATCGGTAACCCCGTCGGGTACGGCGTGGGTCGAGTTCTCGGCGAACGGCACCCGCACGAGTTCAGCCTGGGTGCCGTCGATCAGGTGGCCGAGAATCCAGCCGCCCCCATTGAGGCACTGCCCGTAGCTGCCCTCGCGGCAGTATCGGCAGCTGCCACACGAGGTGATGCACGAAACCAGGACCCGGTCACCAATGGCAAGCTTCTGAACCGCGGAGCCGACCGCGGTGACCGTACCGACTGCCTCGTGGCCGAGGATGCGGCCCTCGCCTACTTCTGGTATGTCACCGCCGAGGATGTGCAGGTCGGTGCCACAAATCGTGACAGCGTCGACGCGCACGACCGCGTCGGTGGGTTCCTGGATGACCGCATCGGGCACCACTTCCCAGGCCCGCTTGCCCCGCCCGTGGTACACCAGTGCCTTCATGATCTTGGTCCTTTCGTGGAGCAAAAACTTCTTGGCTCGGTAACTTTTCGCGCCCGATCAGACTGCGAGCCGCAGGCCCGATCAACAACAGTCTCGTTTTCGCACGCGCGCCAAAGTGCTGGGCGCCACCACGGACTCTGATGACATGAGTCTGTGGCCCCAGTGGCCGTTTCCGTAACGGTCGAACTGCTCCATCGACCGGGCACAGGTCACGGACCTGAAAGGCATTTAGGCCCTGTTTCTTCGGCACTTCGGCCGGTAGGCCATCGCAATGGGGACGCGGCGCCCACTCCCTTTGGGCTGTCACCTATTCGAGTGACCTTCGACCCTGGCTCCCTGCCTGCCGCCATGGGAGGTTGGCAGTTGTAGCGCTGTGTGTGGCAATAATCGCCGTACCGGAGTGCTTGGCGCGCAACGAGAGGACAGATCATGAGTACGTCCGGGTACGTCCGCTTTTTTGAGGAGTTCGGCATTGAGGACGTGCCGCTCGTCGGCGGCAAGAACGCCTCGCTGGGCGAGATGCTCCAGAAGCTGTCCAGCCAGAACGTCCGCATCCCGCACGGGTTCGCCATCACCGCTGCGGCGTATCGGCACATGTTAGACGAGGCGGGCGCCTGGGACCGGCTGCACGCCGAACTCGACGACATCGATCCCGCCGACGTCGCCGCGCTGGCGCGGAAAGCCAAGCGTGCCCGTGAGATCGTCTACGGCGCTGGGCTCCCCCCCGACCTGGCCGGTGAGATTCTTGCTGCCTACCGCAAGCTTCAACAGGAGTATGGCGAGGACGTCAGCCTCGCCGTCCGGAGCTCTGCGACCGCCGAGGATCTGCCCACGGCGAGCTTCGCCGGACAGCAGGATTCGTACCTCAACATCAAGGGTGACGAGAGTCTGCTCGACACGTGCCGCCGTTGTTTCGCAAGTCTTTTCACCGATCGCGCAATCCACTACCGAATCGACCAGGGGTTCGACCACTTCAAGGTCTCGCTGTCGATCGGCGTGATGAAGATGGTGCGCTCCGACATCTCGTCGTCGGGAGTGATGTTCTCCCTCGACACCGAGTCGGGCTTTCGCGACGCCGTCTTCGTAACGGGCGCCTACGGTCTCGGCGAGAACGTGGTTCAGGGCGCCGTCGACCCCGACGAGTTCTACGTCCACAAGCCGACCTATCTCGCCGGCCACCGCGCAGTGTTGCGCCGCCTCCTTGGCGATAAGGCCGTGAAAATGATCCTCGTCGAGGGCGAGACGAAGAACACCACCCGAAACATCCCTACCCCGAAGTCCGACCGAGCCCGCTTCTGCCTCACCGACGAGGACGTTCTGGAACTGGCCGGCTACGCGTGTGCGATCGAGCAGCACTACGGCAGGCCGATGGACGTGGAGTGGGCCAAGGACGGAATCGACGGAAAGCTCTACATCGTCCAGGCCCGCCCCGAGACGGTCGCCTCGCAGCATAGCGTGACGGCACTGGAGACCTACGTGCTCGAAGGCCGCGGCGAGATACTGGCCGAAGGCCGCTCGGTGGGCGAGCGGATCGCCTCGGGTGCGGTGAAGCGAATTGAGAACCTCACGCAGTTAGCGGAATTCAAGCCCGGCCAGGTGCTGGTCGCCGACACCACTACACCGGACTGGGAGCCGGTCATGAAGACGGCCGCGGCGATCGTCACCAACCGCGGCGGTCGCACCTGCCACGCGTCGATCATCGCGCGCGAACTCGGTATCCCCGCGGTGGTGGGCACCGGCGACGCGACCACAAGTGTGCCCGATGGCGTGGTCGTCACGGTGTCCTGCGCCGAGGGTGATACGGGCCGCGTGTACAACGGCGCGAGTGGGATTCCATGTCGACCGCACCGAGATCGGCGACATGGCGCGGCCGCACACGCAGATCATGCTCAACCTTGGCAACCCCGACCTCGCCTTCAAGACATCGTTCCTCCCCAACGACGGCGTCGGACTCGCGCGGATGGAGTTCATCATCAGCGAGTACATCAAGGTCCATCCCCTGGCTCTGATCCACCCGGAGAAGGTCGACGACCCTGAAGCCCGGCGGACCATCGATCGGCTGACGTACGCCTACTCGGACGGCGGCGGTTTCTTCGTGGAGCGGCTCTCCGAGGGAATCGGCACGATCGCGGCCGCCTTCTGGCCGAAGCCGGTGGTGGTGCGGATGTCGGACTTCAAGACGAACGAATACGCCAGCCTGCTCGGCGGAAGAGCGTTCGAGCCGACGAGAGCAACCCGATGATCGGCTTCCGTGGCGCATCGCGCTACGCCCATCCGGCCTACGCCGAGGGCTTCGCGCTCGAGTGCCGCGCGATGCGACGCGTACGCGAAGACATGGGCCTGACCAACGTCATTCTCATGCTTCCATTCGTGCGTCGGGTCGCGGAGGCGGACCTCGTCCTGCAGACGATGGCCGATCTCGGCCTGCGGCGGGGCGAGAACGGGCTCAAGGTCTACGCGATGTGCGAGATCCCCAATAACGTGATCCTGATCGACGAATTCGCCAAGCGTTTCGACGGCTTCTCCATCGGGTCCAACGACCTGACCCAGCTCACTCTCGGCGTCGATCGCGACAGCGAAATCGTGGCCTTCGACTACGACGAACGCGACGAAGGTGTCAAGGAAATGATCCGCATGGCAGTGGAGGGCTGCCGCCGCAACGGCGTTCACTCGGGGCTCTGTGGACAGGCGCCTTCGGATTACCCGGACATGGCCGAGTTCTTGGTCCGGGTGGGAATCGACTCCATGAGCCTCAATCCTGACACGGTGGTGAAGACCACCCGCCAGGTGCTGAAGTTGGAACACCAGCTCCTGCCCGCTTCAGTGTCATGAAGCTGCCGGTTACCATCGACCCGCGTTACCACGACGCGGTTCTCTTCGACCTCGACGGTGCACTGACCGACGACGTGCCGCTCTTCGGAGCGACGGTCGACCTGGCGCGAAAGCTGCAGGGCATCGGCGTCGCTGCAGCGGCATATTCGTCGAGCCCCCGATGTCAGCACGCATTGAAAGCCGCCGGGGTCGACGACCTGTTCGGCGTCTGCATCGACGGAATCGAAGGCGAGCGCGGAACGGCCGAAAAGCCTGACCCTGCAGTTCTTCTGGAGGCCACTCGCCGACTCGGTATACGGCCGCAACGGTGTGTCGTCGTAGAGAACTCCGACGCCGGAGTGGCGGCTGGCCGCGACGGCGGGTTCGCGCTCGTCATCGGCATCGACGGCACTGGACGTGCCGACGACTTGGCGCGCCACGGCGCCGACGTCGTACTCGCCGACTTGGCCGACGTCGCCGTTCGCACCGGTGACAAGCGAATCTCGGAACTGCCGAATGCGCTGACATCCTACGGTCAACTGATCGGCATCACCAGCGCCCGAGAGTCAATGTTGTTCCTGGACTACGACGGAACGCTGTCCCCAATCGTCTCCGATCCTGGCGCGGCCAGGCTCGTCGGAGGTGCCGCCGAGGCGCTCGAACTGGTCGCGGCGGCCTGTCCCGTGGCGGTCCTGAGCGGCCGCGACCTGGCGGACATCCGCAGCCGTGTTGACACGGCCGGGCTCTGGTACGCAGGCAGCCACGGGTTCGAGCTGACCGGACCGGACGGCACATATCACCAGAACGAAGCGGCCGCCGCGTTCGTACCCATCCTCGAGCGCACGGCCGCCCAACTGAGCCAGAGCCTGGCGCAGATTCCAGGAGTGCGAGTCGAACACAAGCGCTTCGCCGTCGCGGTGCACTACCGGGAGGTCGCGACGGAGCACATCGGCGAGATCGTCTCTACCACACATAAACTCGGACAGCGAGCAGGCTTGCGGGTTACCAGCGGGCGCATGCTAGTCGAGCTTCGGCCCGACATCGACTGGGACAAAGGCACCACCCTGGCCTGGATTCGTGACCGTATCGACCCGTCAGGTTCCCTGCTGCCGATCTACATCGGAGATGACCTCACTGACGAGGACGCCTTCGACGCGGTCAAGTTCGACGGCATCGGGATCGTCGTCGGACACGACGAGGATGGCGACCGCAAGACGGCTGCCCACTTCACCCTTCAGAGTCCTGATCAAGTACGCGAGTTTCTTCAGCGCGGGTCGCGGTGGCTGGCGTACAAGCATCGGGTGTCGGGCGAGGCATGGGACTACGTCTTCGACGGATACGATCCGCAGAGCGAGAAGCTTCGTGAGGCGTTGTGCACGTTGGGAAACGGCTACTTCGCCACCCGGGGCGCCGCGCCGGAGTCCAAGGCCGGACATGTGCACTATCCGGGCACCTACGGCGCCGGGGTGTACAACCGCCTCGTCGACGACGTCTCGGGAACCGAGATCGACAACGAGAGCCTGGTGAACCTGCCGAACTGGTTGGCGCTCACCTTCCGTATCGACGGCGGCAGCTGGTTCGACATCGACGCGGTCGACGTGTTGTCCTACCGGCAGACGCTCGATCTTCGCGGCGCGGTACTGACCAGGGCGGTGCGCTTCACCGACAATGCCGGCCGCACGACGTCACTGACGCAGCGACGATTCGTTGCGATGCACATGTCCCACGTCGGCGCTCTCGAGACGACGATCGTCGCCGAGGACTGGTCGGGAACGCTCGAAATTCGCTCGACCCTGGACGGCAGTGTGACGAACTCGCTTGTCGAGCGCTACCGGGACCTGGCCAATCAGCATCTCCGCTCAGTGGAAACACGTGAGCTATGCGGCAATTCGGTGCTACTCACAGCACAGACGACCCAATCTCGCATTCCCATCGCCATGGCCGCGCGCAGCACCGTCTGGCGCGACGGGGAGTCCGTACCCGCTACCTATGATCTGTTCAACGAAGCAGCTGAAATCGGCCACGACATCACCGTGCGACTGTGCGGCGGCGATGCGGTGACGGTGGAAAAGATCGTGACCGTCTACACGGGCCGCGATGTCGCCACGTCGGAACCCGCCGTCGACGCCGAGCGCTGGCTGGGCCGACTCGGACGGTTCGCCGATCTACTGGACGGGCATCTGACCGAATGGGTACATCTGTGGGAGCGGCTATCGATCGAATTCGACGACTTCACCGACGAATTGCGCATTCTGCGGCTGCACCTGCTGCATTTGCTCCAGACGGTGTCACTGAACACCTCGGACCTCGATGTGGGGGTGCCGGCCCGTGGACTGCACGGTGAGGCATACCGCGGCCACATCTTCTGGGACGAGCTGTTCATCTTCCCGGTACTCAACCTGCGGCTGCCCATGATTACCAGATCGCTCCTCGGCTACCGTTACCGGCGCCTGCCGGAAGCCCGGCACGCCGCCGCAGCGGCCGGCTACGCCGGCGCGATGTATCCCTGGCAGTCCGGTAGCGACGGACGCGAGGAAAGCCAACGGCTGCACCTCAATCCGCGCAGCGGCCGGTGGAACCCCGACGCCAGCGCACGCGCGCACCACATCGGTATCGCCGTCGCCTACAGCGCGTGGAAGTTCTACCAGGTCACCGGCGACCTCGCCTACCTGATCGACTACGGCGCGGAGATGCTGGCCGAGGTCGCACGCTTTTTCGTCAGCCTGGCGACGTACGACGAAGGGCGGCGTCGCTTCGGCATCCGGGGCGTCATCGGGCCCGATGAATTCCACTCCGGCTATCCCGACAGACCGTACGACGGCATCGACAACAACGCGTACACCAACGTGATGGCCGTCTGGGTGATCATGCGGGCCATGGACGCATTGAATCTGCTTCCGCTGCCGAACCGCCTGGACCTACTGGAGAGGCTCGGCCTGCACAGCGACGAACTGAGGCACTGGAATGAGGTCAGCCGCCGGATGTATGTCCCGTTCCACGACGGCGTCATCAGCCAGTTCGAGGGTTACGGCGATCTGGCGGAACTGGATTGGGACCGCTTTCGGCGGGGGTATGGCAACATTCAACGCCTCGACCGCATCCTCGAGGCGGAGCAGGACGACGTCAACCGCTACAGGGCGTCCAAGCAGGCTGACGCCCTTATGTTGCTCTACCTGCTGTCGGCGACCGAGTTGCGTGAGTTGCTGGACCGGCTCGGCTATCGCTTCACGCCGGAGCAGGTTCCGGAGATGGTGGATTACTACCTGGCCCGCACGTCGCACGGATCCACGCTCAGCGGTGTGGTGCACACCTGGGTGCTGGCCAGGGCCAATCGCGATCGAGCAATGGAATTCTTTCAACAGGCGCTGAAGTCAGATGTCTCGGACATCCAGGGCGGCACCACATCCGAGGGAATTCACCTGGCGGCCATGGCAGGCACCGTCGACCTCATGCAGCGGTGCTTCACCGGTTTGGAGACCAGGTCGAACCGTCTCATCCTCTCCCCGCATTGGCCGGAATCACTTGGTGTGCTGGCGGTCCCGATCCATTACCGCGGTCTGCATCTGCATCTGCGGGTCAGCGGGAAGGGTGTGATCATCAGTGTGGATCCACGCGATGCCGCCGCGGGGATCGAAGTGGAATGCCACGGTCGTATCGTTCAGCTGATGCCTGGAACCACCGTCCGATTCCCCGGCTGATGGGCGATTTCGAAGACCTCACGCCGCTCGCGGACCTCAGCCACGGGCATCCTCTCGCCGGCCCGGTGCGTGAACGCCGACCCGTCTATGTCGACCTGCTGCCGCCGTGCAACGCCGGTTGTCCAGCCGGCGAGAACATCCAGGCCTGGCTGGCGCACGCCACCGCAGGTCGCCATGAAGCGGCCTGGCGGCAGCTCGTCGCGGACAACCCATTCGCCGCAATCCACGGGCGGGTGTGTTATCACCCGTGTGAAACCGTCTGCAACCGAGCCCATCTCGACAGCGCAGTGTCGATCCACTCGGTGGAGCGGTTCCTGGGCGACCTGGCCCGGGAGCGCGGCTGGATGTTCGAACCACCATCCGTCCGGACCGGCAAGCGGGTCCTGGTCGTCGGCGCGGGGCCCAGCGGTCTGTCCGCTGCCTACCACTTGGCGCGGCTCGGCCACGAGGTCGAGATCCGCGACGCGGGCGCTGTGCCCGGCGGCATGATGCGGTACGGCATTCCGAGCTATCGGCTGCCCCGCGACGTGCTCGATGCCGAGCTTAACCGGATCCTGGCGATGGGTGTGCGGGTGACGTGTGATCATCGGGTCGACGACCTTGCCGCCGAGCGGGACGCGGGCGGCTTCGATGCGGTGTTCGTCGCGATCGGCGCGCATTTGGCTAAACGTGTCGACATTCCGGCCCGCGACGCCGGCACCATGGTGGACGCGGTGTCATTCCTGCGCAGCGTCGCCTCCGGCGACCAGCCGGTGATCGGCCGTCACGTCGCCGTCTACGGTGGCGGCAACACCGCGATGGACGCCGCCCGGGTGGCCCGCCGGCTTGGCGCCGAGGACGCGGTCATCGTCTACCGGCGCACCCGCGAGCAGATGGCCGCCCACGCCGAGGAAGCCGAGGATGCCGAACGCGAGGGCGTCCGGATCAACTGGCTTCGGACGATCACCGCCTTCAACGGCCCCGAATTGCAGGTCGAGGTCATGGAACTCGACGATTCGGGTTACCCACGACCGACCGGACGCTTAGAGACACTGGCCGCCGACACCCTGATCATGGCGATCGGTCAGGAGACGGAATCGGCGTTCATGCGGACGCTGCCGGGAGTGGAGTTCGACGACGACGGAAGCGTACGTGTCTCGGCATCGCTGATGACCGGCTGCCCTGGGGTGTTCGCCGGCGGCGACATGGTGCCCAGTGAGCGCACGGTCACTGTCGGGGTCGGACACGGGAAGAAGGCGGCCCGCCACATCGACGCCTGGTTGCGGGCCGCCCCCGCCCGACACACGGCCAAACACCCGACCGCAACGTTCGATTCGCTGCACCCGTGGTTCTTCGGTGACGCCGCGCAACGCCGGCAGCCCGAACTCGAAGCGAAGACGCGTGTCCAGGGTTTCGAGGAAGTCATCGGCGGATTGTCCGACGACGAGGCGGTCTTCGAGGCCGGGCGTTGCCTGTCGTGCGGGAACTGCTTCGAATGCGACGGCTGCCTCGGCGCATGCCCGGAGGATGCGGTGATCAAACTCGGCATCGGGCATCGGTACCAGTTCGACTACGACAAGTGCACGGGCTGTGCCGTCTGCTTCGATCAATGCCCGGTCCACGCGATCGAGATGTTTCCGGAGCCGACATGACCCGCGCGACGGTCGACGGCAACGAAGCCACCGTTTCGGTCGCCTACCGACTCAACGAAGTGTGCTGCATCTACCCGATCACGCCGTCGTCGCCGATGGCCGAGTTGGCCGATGAATGGTCAAGCGCACAGCGGCCCAACGTGTGGGGCGCCGTGCCGACGGTGGTCGAAATGCAAAGCGAGGGCGGCGCGGCGGGCGCTCTGCACGGCGCCCTGCAGAGCGGCGCGCTGACGACAACCTTCACCTCGTCACAGGGCCTGCTGCTGATGATTCCGAACATGTACAAGGTCGCTGGCGAACTAACCTCGGCCGTCATCAATGTAGCAGCCAGATCGATTGCAGCACAGGGCTTGTCGATCTTTGGCGACCATTCGGACGTGATGGCTGTTCGGCAAACGGGATTCGCGCTGCTCGGGTCGGCCTCGGTACAGGAGGCCCACGACCTGGCGCTCATCGCGCAGGCGGCCACGCTGGCGACCCGGATACCGTTCGTACATTTCTTCGACGGATTCCGAACCTCCCACGAAATCAACACGATCGAAACGCTTTCCGATGACGACCTGCGGGCGCTGGTGCCCGAGGAAGTGATTTGGGCACATCGCGGACGGGCGCTCTCCCCCGAGCGGCCATTCGTCCGCGGCACCGCCCAGAACCCCGACGTCTACTTCCAGGCACGGGAGACGGTGAACCCGTTCTACGCACGCGTTCCGGACGTGGTCGAGAACCTGATGGCGCGGTTGGGCGAGCGCACCGGTCGGAAAATGAGCATCGTCGACTACTCAGGACATCCGGAGGCCGAGCGCGTACTGGTGTTGATGGGTTCAGGCGCCGAGACCGTCCAACAGACCGTCGCCGCGTTGGTCGAACGGGGCGAGCGGGTCGGCGTGGTGCAGGTGCGGCTGTACCGGCCATTTCCCACCAAAGCGCTGCTGGCTGCGCTGCCCGCGACGGTGCGCACCGTCGGCGTTCTGGACCGCACCAAGGAGCCCGGCTCAATCGGCGAGCCGCTCTATCTGGACGTGGTCGCGGCGCTCGCGGAGGCGCTCGCGGACGGAGCGCGACCGGTCATGCCGCGAGTCAGCGGTGGACGCTACGGCCTGTCCTCGAAGGAGTTCACGCCCGCCATGGTCGGCGGCGTGTTCACCGAACTCGCGCGCGAGCAACCGCGGCGGCGCTTCACGGTAGGCATCGACGACGACGTCTCCCGGACCAGCATCGACTACGACCCGTCGTTCGACATCGAGTCACCGGACACGGTCCGCGCGGTCTTCTTCGGGCTGGGTTCGGACGGAACCGTCGGCGCGAACAAGAACACGATCAAGATCCTCGGGTCGGAAGAAGATCTGCACGCTCAGGCGTACTTCGTGTACGACTCGAAGAAGTCGGGGTCGCAGACCGAGTCGCACCTGCGCTTCGGACCGAATCCCATTCGAGCTCCCTATCTGGTGACCGGAGCCAATTTCGTTGGCTGCCATCAGTTCCGATTTCTCGACAAGGTCGACGTACTCGGTCGGGCTGCCCCAGGCGCGACGCTGCTGCTGAACTGCCGTCTTACGGCGGACAAGGTCTGGGATGCGCTACCACGGCTGGTGCAGGAACAGATCCTGGACAAGCGGATCACGCTCTACGCCGTCGATGCCGACCGGATCGCCCGCGAGGCCGGACTCGCCGGGCGCATCAACATCGTCCTGCAGACCTGTTTCTTCGCGATCTCGGATGTGCTGCCCCGCGAGCGGGCCATCGCACGGATCAAGGAATCGGTGGCGAAGACGTACGGAAACCGCGGCGCCGACGTGCTGAGCAAGGAACTGGCCGCAGTTGACGGCGCCCTGGATGGGTTGCACCGAATCGAGGTGCCCACGCTGGTGACCTCCACGCGCACGCCGGCACCGACCGTGCCCGAATCCGCGCCGAAATTCGTCCGCACCGTCACCGCGGAAATGATGGCCGGGCGTGGAAACGCCTTGCCGGTAAGCGCATTTCCGGTTGACGGCACCTATCCGAGTGGGACGACCGCGTACGAGAAGCGCAACATCTCCGAGTTGGTCGCGGTCTGGGATTCTGAAAGCTGCATTCAATGCGGCAATTGCGGCTTCGTCTGCCCGCACGGCGTGATCCGCTCCAAGTTCTACGACGAGTCTCAGCTGGCCGGAGCACCGGAGGCGTTCGACTCCGCGCCGTTGGACGCCGTCGGCCTCCCGAACGCCAGGTACTCACTGCAGGTGTACGTCGATGACTGCACCGGGTGCGGCCTGTGTGTGGAAGCCTGCCCGGTCGTCATCCCCGGCCCGACCGTCACCAAGGCGATCAATCTCGGTCCCGCCGAGCCGCGGCTCGTCCCCGAGCGGGAGAACATAGATTTCTTCGAGTCCCTGGCGACCAATGACCGGTCCAGGGTGGACTTCGGCACCGTGCGCGGAACCCAGTTCCTTGAACCGCTTTTCGAGTTCTCCGGCGCCTGCGCGGGATGCGGCGAGACGCCGTACCTCAAACTGCTCTCACAGCTGTTCGGGGACCGACTGTTGGTCGCCAACGCGACGGGGTGCTCATCGATCTACGGCGGCAGCCTGCCCACCACGCCGTGGACCATCGACGCTGACGGGCGGGGCCCGGCGTGGTCGAACTCTCTGTTCGAGGACAACGCAGAGTTCGGGCTCGGCCTGCGGTTGGCCAGTGACGTGCACGTGCAGCTGGCCCGGCGACGGCTGACCGAATTGCGCGACGTGCTCGGCGCCGATCTCGTCGACCGGATATTGGCGGCACCGCAACTGCGGGAGTCGGAGTTGGCCGCACAGCGTGAGCGGGTGGCCGAGCTCAAGGACCGTCTCGGTGGACTCGATCCCGCCGTCACCGCCGACCTGCTCAGCGTCGTGGACCATCTGGTCCGGCGCAGCGTGTGGATCGTCGGCGGTGACGGCTGGGCCTACGACATCGGCTCCGGTGGACTCGACCACGTGTTGGCGACCGGACGCAACGTCAACGTGCTGGTGCTCGACACCGAGGTTTACTCCAACACCGGCGGCCAGATGTCCAAGTCGACGCCCCTGGGCGCCGTCGCCAAGTTCGCCGCCGCAGGCAAGACGGTGCCGAAGAAAGACCTTGCGCTGCAGGCGATCGCCTACGGAAGCGTCTACGTCGCGAAGGTCGCCATGGGCGCGGACCCCCAGCAGACCCTGCAGGCCTTCCGCGAGGCCGAGGCCTACGACGGGCCATCGCTGGTGATCGCATACAGCCAATGCATTGCGCACGGTATCGACATGCGTCTCGGGATGGATCAGCAGTACCGCGCCGTCGCGAGCGGGCACTGGCCCCTGCTCCGCTACGACCCGGTAGTGCGTGCCGCCGGTAACAACCCGTTCCTGCTCGATTCACACCGACCGCGGATCCCCCTTGCCGACTACGTCTACCGAGAGCTTCGCTACCGCGCGCTGGCCAACTCCGATCCGGTCGAAGCCGAACGGCTGCTCGGGTTGGCCGAGCAGGCGATCGAACAGCGCTGGAATGTCTACGAGGAGATGGCTTCCCGCGGCCCCGAACACTTCCACCCCGACGCTCGCAGGGAACGCTGATGGAACTGTCGACTCGCTATCTGGACCTGCCCTTGCGCAACCCGCTGGTCGCTGCGGCGTCCCCACTGTCCAAGACCGTCGAGGGTGTCCAGCGTCTCGCCGATGCCGGCGTCGGCGCGGTGGTGCTCTACTCGCTGTTCGAAGAGCAACTGCGCCGCGAGGCCGAGCTGAATGCACGGATGGCCGAGGCCGGCTCCGACAGCTTTGCGGAGTCGTTGTCCTACTTCCCGCCGGCGGCCGACGACGACCACGGCCCACGCCGGTACCTGAGCCTGCTCGAACGCGCGGCCGCCGCGGTCTCGATCCCCGTGATCGGCAGCATCAATGGCAGCACGCCCGGCAGTTGGGCCGGATATGCCCGGTCGATGCAGGAAGCCGGCGCCGCCGCAGTGGAATTGAACATCTACGACCTGCCCGGCGATATTCGCGTCTCCGGCCGCGACGTCGAACAGCGTCACCTCGACATCCTGGCGCGGGTCAAGGACGCGGTGACCGTGCCAGTGGCGGTGAAGCTCAGCCCCTACTTCAGCGCGACCGCTGAGATGGCACGGCGCCTGGACCTGGCGGGCGCTGACGGGCTGGTGCTGTTCAACCGATTCCTGCAGCCTGACATCGACCCTGAGACGCTCGCCGTGGTGCCCGGGGCATCGTTGTCCCGTGCGGCCGAGGCTCGGCTTCCGCTGACATGGATTACGTTGCTGCACGGACGGATCGGTGCGTCGCTCGCCGCGACGACCGGCGTCGAGGGCTCGAGGGAACTGATCAAGTACCTGCTGGCCGGCGCGGACGTAGTGATGACCGCGTCAGCACTGCTGCGCCACGGCCCGGGATATGCGGCCGTTATGCTCGACGGGTTGTCCGAATGGATGGTCCGCAAGGGATACACAGCGGTCGACGAAGTCCGTGGACTGCTCGCCGTCCCCGTCGACGTCGACGAGACAGCGCGCGGACGCGAGGACTACGTCACCGCGCTACGGCGGGCCAACAGCGCCGGCTACTCCCCCTGATGATGAGTAGGAGCGAGTCGCCCTACTCATACCCGGTCAGGGTGTCAGGCGTGCCGTCGAAGGTGACGCGAATACTGCCGTGGCGTCACTACGGCCGCTTTTGGCCGGTCACGTCACGGATAGCCCGGTGGGATCGAACGGAGCTCCAAGGCGGCGGCAAGATCCCGTTCGGCCTGGCCGCCGTCCATGCCTTGCGACGCCACCGTTCGAGCTTGGCGGACGCCTTCGTGGATTGGGCAGCGACCGTCTTGACCACCGCCCTATCGACCGCTCCGCATCCCACGCTCTGACCCGCCTCGTGCGTCGGCTGATGGCTCGCGTTACCTTCGGGCGGGTTCGGCCAAACGCATCTCGAGGCTGCGACGCCGACATCAATGATGCAGCGGTTCGATCGTCCGCCGGCATCCGGAAGGGCGATGATGGACAAACCCGGCAGTCGACACCACTGGCCGGCCTACTGAGGAGATGTGTGACGAACTGGGTGGTCGGGGTGGTCGGGACCCTGCTCGTGGCAGTGGTGGTGCGCGACGTGTTCCACACGCTCTTCCACCCGGTGGGCCGCGGCAGTATCGCGCCACAGGTGATGAGGTTCGTCTGGTGGGTGCTGCGGTTGTTCCCGCCGGATCGCCGAATCGCATCATTGACGGGTCCGCTCGGGATAGCACTGGTCGTACTGACCTGGGGAGGAACAGCTGTTCTCGGCTGGTCGATGATGTACTTCGCGCAAATGCCGGATGGCTTCGCCTATGGCTCCGAACTGAATCCTGCTGAAAGCAGTGCCGTGTTCGATTCGCTGTACGTGTCACTGGTGACCATCGGCACGCTCGGGTTCGGCGATATCGTGCCGACGTCGCCCCTTCTTCGTGTGATCGTCCCACTGGAGGCGCTGTTCGGGTTCATGTTGCTTACTGCAGCCGTGTCCTGGGTTCTCCAGATCTACCCCGCCCTCCATCGCAGACGTGTTCTGGCGATGCAACTCTCGACTCTGCGGGAGGTGCGCCGGGCCGACCCCGCCCTGAGCATCGACAGCATTCCCACTGACGTCCTCACCGGGGTTGCCGCCGCTGTCGTCGAAGCCCGAAACGACTTCACTCAGTACGGTGCGACGTACTACTTTCGGGACCTCGAAGCGGACGCTTCCTTGGCGGTCTCGCTTGAATACGCCACCGCGCTTGCTGCTGAGGCCGTCGGCAGTCCGCATCCGCAGACACGTCTCGCAGGTGCGCTCATCACCGCTGCCGTAAACAGCCTTGCCGAACTACTCAACCAGGAATTCCTGCGATTCGACGGAGACACTGAGGCCGTAATAAGGGCCTACGCCGCGGACCACAGACATCCCCGCTGAGAGAGATGGTGGCGTCACCAACCCGGGTGATCAGGGCGTCGACACCGTGTTCGGAGTGATCTATCCACCGCAGGTGGCACTGGTCGGGTTTTGGAAAGCCGGCCCAACGGGTGTGCGCCGTCGACGGCGGCATCCGCATCGCCACTACCGTCCAAGCGATGCTGGCGGCCGACCATCGGGCCAGCGACGGCCACCGTGGCGCATTGTTCCTCGCCGCGATCAATGAGCTGCTTCAGCAGCCGGAGGTCCTAGAGAAATGACAGCCACATGACGACCGGTCAAGACATTCGCTCTGAGATCCTTTCGGTGTCGACCACGATCGCCCCCGAGGCGGAGCCGGACGACATTCACGACGACGTCCTACTGCCCGACCGAGAAGATCTCGACTCGATGGACTGGCCGAACTTTCTGATCGGCATCCACAAACGGCTGCGCGTCGACATCCCCGGGGCGGACTACAAGTCGCTGCGCACGTTGGCCGATGTCATCGGCTATCGAACAACATGCGGTCCACTAGTCACTGCGAGCGAGCGAGTCGATGGCTGCCCCGAGCTTGGACCCAACCTCGTCGGCCACCGGGCGCAGCCCGGCCTCACCGGACACGTCGACAAGCACTTGCGGATCCATTGCCTCGATGAGCACGGTGTTCTGGCTTTCGGGGTCGGCGCGCACGACGACGTTGCACGGCAAGAGCAGCCCGATCTGGCGATCGATGTTGACGGCCCGATGTGCCAGCGGCGGGTTGCACGCGCCGAGGATCAAGTAATCCTCCATGTCCTCGCCGATTTTGGCCTTCAACGTCGCCTTGACGTCGATTTCGGTCAGCACGCCGAACCCCTGTTCGGACAACGCCTCTCGGGTGCGCTCGACCGCGTCGTCGAACGACGTGTGCACTGTGGTGGATAGTGCATATCCCATGTCGACTCCTTTCTCGCGCCTCGTCACGCGAGTGCGAGGAACAGCTTCTCGAGTTCGGCTTCCGTCATGGGCTTGCTGCCGTCAGCGGCGTCCCCCGTGACGCACTCCCGCAGGCCCGTAGCGACGATCTTGAACCCGGCCCGGTCCAGGGCGCGTGACACCGCGGCGAGCTGCGTGACAACGTCCTTGCATTCGCGGCCCTGTTCGATCATCGAGATCACGCCGGCGAGCTGACCTTGCGCCCGACGCAATCGGTTCAGCACCGCCGCGATGGCGTCTTCGTCTCCGACCATGGTTTCTGTCCTTTCTGACGACTGTCTCCATATTACCCGTGGGGGTATTGCCTCGCTGGTTTATGTCGCCGTTGCGCCGACGGGCCGTGCGCTTATCTCCTGTGAGTATACATACCCCCCGGGGTACAGCAGAACTTAAGAAATAATATACCCCCTGGGGTACTTGACATACTAGCGCGTTAGCCTCGTCCGCCGAGGCGTCGAGAGTGGATGTTGCACGCGACTTCCCCGTCTACCGGACCGGTGACCGCCGTCCAGAGATCGATCGCGATCACTCGAAGGTACTTGTTCTCTCGACCTACGATGACAGCCTCGACAACACGTTGCGATGCGGTGAGGTGCTGTCCCGTGTGCTGTTGGAATGCACCGCAGCGGGTTTCGCGACATGCACACTGACCCACATGATCGAGCTGCACGCCAGTCGCGAGATGGTGCGTCGGATCACCGGACGCCATGCCGAACCACAGGTGCTGATCCGCATCGGCAGTACACCCGAAACGAGTCCGTCGACTGTTCGCACCCCGCGGCGTCCGCTCGGCGAAGTGTTACAGATCCGCTGATAAAGAGTTCGAGATGACCGAGTCCCCATCGAAGTACGGAATCCTGGTGGCGGTCGACGGATCACCCGAATCGGACGCTGCCGTCCGGTGGGCAGCCGATGAAGCTGTGATGCGTGACCTCCCTTTGACTTTGATGCACATCATTGCCCCGGTGGTGGTCACTTGGCCGGTCAGATACCTCGCGGCCAGCTACGCCGCATCGCAGGAAGACAACGCGAAGCATGTCATCGAGCAGGCACAGAAAGTCGTGCATGCGGCGATCGGCAGCTCGGGTCGGTCGATTAAGACCGAGGTACTTCACGACGGAGTCGTGCCCGGCCTCGTCAAGGCATCAAAGAATGCCACGATGACAGTCGTCGGCAGCCGAGGCCTGGGTGCGATCGGCGGCAGTATCCTCGGCTCGGTCAGCCGCGGATTGTTGCACTATGCCCGCAGTCCAGTCGCGGTCATCCGTCCGGGCAAGTCGGCAGCCGACGCAACACTGCCCGTGTTGCTCGGGATCGACGGCTCACCTGCGTCTGAAGCCGCCACCGCCTTCGCGTTCGACGAAGCATCGCGCCGCGGCGTCGATCTCGTGGCGCTACACGCATGGGCCGATGTCGCTGTCCTTCCCGAGCCGGGCGTGGAGTGGGCCGAGTACGAACAAGCAAACCACGAGGTTCTGGCCGAGCGTCTGGCGGGATGGCAGGAGCAGTATCCCGACGTGCGCGTGCGGCAACGGATCGTCTGCGACCGGCCGGCACATTGGTTGATCGACGAGGCTGAACGCGCTCAACTCGTTGTTCTCGGTAGCCGCGGCCGCGGCGGATTCAACAGGATGCTGCTGGGTTCGGTGAGTACAACGGTCGCCGAGTCGTCGAGGACGCCGGTGATCGTCGTCCGAAGCTAGCTATCGTCGGCGCTGGCCTATATCGCGAGGCAACATATCCGCTGTGCCTCCGCCACCGAGTCCGCTAGTGGACGAGTGGTGTCAATCGGATGGCTCTGGCGCGATTCCGTATCGTGCCCTCCGAGAGCCGCGGCGATCTGTGGCGTTGCGTCCGACGTGGACGGCCCCCGCATCGCTATCCTCTCCGCCGCTTGGCTTCAGTGGCACCGAACATTCGAATTCGACTACGGGCGAGGCAGTTTCGGTAGCGACGGTGCGGGCGCGTTGCCGCTGGTGAGCATCCCGCCAGGTACCGTCCAGAATCACAGCCGAACCGTTGGAAAGCAGCGACCGCGCACGCCGAAGCACCTCCTCGTACACCGCCGACACGTTCTCCGGCGCATACAGCCCGGCGTTGAGATCGCCGACCCGTCCAGCGATCGCACCTGACCGCTGCAGCTCCTGGCGTACGTCGTCGGTCGAGATGACCTGTGCACCAATCGGCTGTGCCAACGCATGCGCCAGAGTCGTCTTGCCGGTTCCCGGCCCACCGCCGATGACAATGAGCCGGACGGTGCACGACCTGAGATGCTCCAGCGCTATGTCGATATGCCGGTGCGCATCGGCGGCGGCATCCGGGTGCCCCTGGGTGACGCGGATGCAGTCCACCTTCGCCCTGACCACGGCGCGGTACGCAACACAGAAGTCTCTCAACGATCGCGGTGCGTTGTCGTTGGCCGACCGGCTGTACTCGTCAAGGAAGAAGTCGCCGAGGTCCTTTCGGCCGAGAAATTCCAGATCCATTGCGAGAAAAGCCGCGTCGTCGATCCCGTCGACATAGCGCAACCGATCGTCGAACTCGAGGCAATCAAGCAAGGCGGGCCCTTCGGCAAGCAGAAGATGTCCTCACTGAGCAAGTCGCCGTGGCCGTCGACAATGCGGCGGTCTTCGATCCGCTGTGCGAACAGTTCAGCTCGACCCACCATGTACTGATCGGCCAATCTCGTTATCTCGCTGAGTGACTCACGCGAAATGATGGTGTCGACGTGTCGGTTCAACTCGGCCAAGTTCTCGTGCCAGCGCGCGTAGATCGCGCCGACCGTCGCCTCGGCGTCGACCGACTGGCCTCGAAGAGCTTTACTGTGGAAGCGCGCCAAAATGTCGGCGATGGCGGCCAGGTGCTCCTCAACCGGATCACCGTTCCTGACCAGAGCGGCCAGTCGCGTGGAGTCCGCGTACCGGCGCATCACGATGACCGGTTCGGCCGGACCGCCCTGCGGCGCGCTGAAATGCCCTACCCCGAGGTAGCTGTCCGGCGCCAGCCGGCGGTTCAAGACAACCTCACGCTGGCATGCCGCCTCACGACGTTCGACCGTGCTGAAATCGAGGAAGTCGGTGACGAGCGGTTTCTTTGCCTTGAACGCCTCTGTCGCCCATCAGCGCCACCACCCCGGTGTGCGTCTCGTGCACTTCTGCGCAGAGGTTCCCCGCCGTCATCCAGGGCTCTCGACGGGTGCTCACGGTCGCAGGCGTGCCTTTCATGTCCACCAACATCTCGCTCTTGCGGCGTCGCGAACAGGGCCGTAAGACCCCTGCTTGGGGACCATTGACCCTGGTCCCAGGCTTCGCGGTGCCGGAGGGTGGTGGTGGAAGAAACGGAGGTTAGACATGCGCGACACCGTCGTGGACACCAAAGTCATCAGGGACGCCGTGCGGCTCGCTTGCCGCGCGCCGTCGCTACACAACAGCCAGCCGTGGCGGTGGGTGGCCGAGGGTCACGTGGTGCAGCTCTTTGTCGATCCGGACAGGGCGCCCGTGCACACCGATGAGTCAGGGAGGGAGGCGCTGATCGGCTGCGGTGCCGTTCTCGACCACTTTCGGGTGGCGATGGCGGCCGCGGGGTGGACGGCGAATGTCGACCGGTTCCCAAACCCGAACAATCTTCATCATCTGGCGTCAATAGATTTCAGCCCAATGGAGTTCGTCACCGATGGGCATCGGCGTCGCGCGGACGCCATTCTGCAGCGGCGCACCGATCGGCTGCCCTTCGCCGCGCCGGCAAATTGGGAATCGTTCGAGAAGGAGCTGCGCGACAGCGTTGACGTCGGCGACGTACGTCTTGATGCGGTCCCCGACGAACTGCGTCCCGAACTGGCCGAAGCATCGCAGCTCACCGAATCACTTCGCCTCTACGACTCGTCCTATCATGCCGAACTCACCGGTTGGACAACCGATTTCAACGTGACCGACGGCATACCGCAGAGCTCCCTGATCTCAGCGGCCGAAAGCGATCGCGTCGACGTCGGACGCAACTTTCCGGTGACCCACAATCCAGAGCGGCGCTCGGAGGTCTCCGACGACCACTCCAAGATCGTCGTGTTGTCGACGTACGACGACACTCATGACAGCATGCTGCGGTGCGGTGAGATGCTGTCCGCCGTGTTGCTCGAACGCCACGATGGCCGGGCTGGCCACATGCACACTCACCCACATCACCGAGGTGCCCGCGAGTCGCCAGATCCTTTCCACTCTGATCGGACAGACTGCGACGCCGCAGGTCCTTGTTCGGGTCGGCTGGGTGCCGACCATCAACGACGTCGTCCCACCGACGCCGCGGCGACCGATCGACGACGTGTTCGAAGTCAGATCCACGAATATATGAACGCCTCCAACGCGAACGTAGGAGCCAACATGGGAGAGCGCCGTTCATCGCCATCAGTGGTCGTCGGCATCGACGGTTCACAATCGGCCGTCGACGCTGCGCTATGGGCCGTCGACGAGGCGGTGAGTCGAGATATCCCACTGCGGCTTGTGTACGCGATCGACCCCGAGGCGACCACCGGAACGGACAACCAAGCCGCTGCTCGTGATCTGGCGACCGCCGAGATAGCCGTCCGCCACGCGTTCATGGCGGTCGAGTCGACGGATAAGCCCGTCAAGATCGAAGTCGAGATCTTGCAGGGCCGGCCAGTGCGAGCCTTAAAGGAGGCCTCCAGGTGGGCTGCAATGCTCTGTGTCGGCTCGCTCGGACTCGCGCACAGCACCCGGGGCCACAGCCGCATCGGCTCCACGGCAGCCGCGCTGGCGACTTCGACCCATTGTCCCGTCGCGATCGTGCACGGGCACAAGCCGCTGCCCGCGACACAAGGATGGGTCGTGGCAGAAGTGAACGCGTCACCGACAAGCGACGGTGCGCTGCGGCGGGCTTTCGAGCAAGCGCAGCTGCGCCAGGCCCCTCTGCGCGTGCTCACGACGTGGCAGTCTCGCTATACCGACATCCACGACAACAATGCCGTCGCCGACGGCAATCGATTGTCGAAGACTACGGCTCAACCGCCGACTGACCGAATGGAAGTCGCGCTACCCCGATCTCGACGTTCAAGCGGTGGCCGTCCACGGCAACATTCTGAATTACCTCGCCAAACATGCACACTCGATTCAGCTTCTCGTCGTAGCGCATGATCGCGCCCACGGAATCACTGAACTGGTGGGACCCGCGGGCTGCAGCGCACTTCGCTGCACCAACTGTTCCATCTTGATCTGCGAACCCCAGAACGTATTGTGAGCACAAACCGCATGCTCAACGGCGATATGGAGGTCTTCACATGGTGAAGGTCTTTCTGGTGGATGATCACGAGGTCGTCCGGCGTGGACTTATCGACCTCCTCACCGCCGATCCTGAGCTCGAGGTCGTGGGCGAAGCCGGTTCGGTAGCACAGGCGTTGGCGCGGATACCGGCTCTTCAACCCGACGTCGCGGTCCTTGACGTGAGGCTTCCCGACGGGAACGGCATCGAGTTGTGCAGGGACCTACTGTCTCGGCTGCCGAACTTGCAATGCCTCATGTTGACGTCATTCACCTCCGATGAGGCGATGCTCGACGCAATACTGGCCGGTGCCAGCGGGTACGTCGTCAAGGACATCAAAGGGATGGAACTCGCACAAGCAATCAAGGACGTGGGGGCGGGCCGTTCCCTGCTGGACAACCGGGCGGCCGCGGCGCTGATGGCCAAGCTGCGCGGCGCCGCCGAACGGTCGGATCCGTTGTCGGGACTCAGCGAGCAGGAACGCGTGTTACTCGACCTGCTCGGCGAAGGTCTGACAAACAAACAGATCGCCGCACGAATGTTCCTCGCCGAGAAGACCGTCAAGAACTACGTGTCCCGATTGCTGGCCAAGCTGGGCATGGAGCGGCGCACGCAGGCTGCCGTGTTCATCTCCAAGTTGGATCGCCCACACCGCGCAGACTTCGACGAATAGCCCCCGCGCGATTCCTCAGCTGCGGACCAGGAGCACCGAGCAGTCCGGATACCCGAGGATGGCATGATAGTTCGGCATCCTTAGAGACGCGAGTTTGTCGGCGTCCGAGCGCCCAACGACCGCCAGTCCGACGCATGCACCGGCTCTTTCGCACTTCTGGTACTGGCGACCAGTGCCCACCGCCACGGTCTCGACATGGACGTCGGGATATCGCCGTATCCAGCTGTCGATGCGCTGATCGATTTGACGCACTGTGGCTCCCCGTAGTCGACCTTCGTGCATCGCGAACTGGACCACATCATCGTTATCGGCCTCATCGGAGAGCACCACCGAAACCACACCGTCGGTATCGGGTGTGCCATCGCCGCGACTGCGAATAATCGCCACGGGGCAGCATGCCCGCTCGGCCAGCGCGCTCGCCGTAGGACCGAATAATGGGGCCGCCGAAGCCTGTCGTGGATGAGAACCGATACACACCATCGTTGCCTCGTCTGACTCGTCGACCAGGACATCGCCGGGCTCCCCAGGGGCTTTCGCCAACACTGGGCGGACGGACTCTCGCGCTTCGGTCGCCGCAGCTTCGGCCTCCAAGAGCACAGTGTCAGCGCAAGACACCTGATTACCCGACGGCACGGCGTAAACGATTCGCAACGGCACATCAAGATTGACTGCCTCTGCCGTCGCCCACCGCACTGCGTTGAGAGCTGCGCGGGATCCGTCGACACCTACCACAACTGCTTTGACTTGGTCTGCTGCGGTGTCATGACTGATCGCCTCGTCGGCAGCCCAAAGAGCAGCGCGCACAGCAGCTTTCGATCCATCAATGCCAACGACGACGGGTTCATTGCCAAGTGTTTCTTTCATAGTGCGCTCCTCAGTCTCTACGACTCGCAAATCGGTCAGCGTGCTTCGCTGGCTGACCGACAAACCATTACCGGAACGGTCGAGTGGTGCAGCAAGTTCAGGGCGGTGGAGCCCAGGACCGCACTGGAAAGCGCGTTCCGCCCGCGGCTGCCCACGACGACGAGCTGTGCCCCGTCGAAGTCAATCTGGTTCAGTAATGTGGCTGTCGGTCGGGTCGGCTCCACGAAGCACGACGCGTAGACGTGTGGGTGGCGCTGGTTGCAGCGGTCGACCACCTCGGTCAGCTGAGCCCACTCGGCGGCTTCCAGCGCGTCCCAGTCCATCAACAAGGGATTCGTGACGGCGGAGGCCGGCCAAGGTATCGACCATGACCGCACCGCCGTGAGCTTCACTGCGAACCGGTCGGCAAACTCGAACGCAGCGTCCAATGTGACCGCCGACGACTGCGTTTCGTCTACCCCGACGACGACCGGCTGGTCTGTCGGCACGGTGTACTGACCGCGCCACGCCACGACCGGGCAATTGGCATGCGTCGCGACGGCCAGGGCCGTCGACCCCACAAACAGCGCCCCAGCGGGTGTCACTTGCGAGCTGCCGACGACGATCATCCGCGCAGCTCTGCCCAGCTGGATCAATGCCTCGTCGGCGGGAGTTTTCGTCGACTCTGTCGTCACTACGACGTTTGGTTGCTGCGCGCGTGCCGCGTCAGCGGCACTGCGCAAAATAGTGTTGGCAATATCGCGCTGATAGGACATCACCGCTGCTCGGAGGGCTGCGACTGTGTCGGTCAAATTGCGCCCAATACTCGGCATGGCGTGCACGATGTGCAATGACGTGTCGAACCTTGCCGCAACCGCTGCCGCCCAGCGCACCGCATTGAGGGCACCGTCGCTTCCGTCGACGCCGACCACAATTGCGCCGGTTTCTTCAGACATGTCTTTCACCTCTCGGGGAAGTTTGAGCCGTTGAACCTAGGCGTTGTGGTTCGTCCGGCCGCCGTTATCGGCAAGGTCGTCGAGTTCGCGATCCCAGTCGGTATAGCGCAAGCGATTGAGCCGGATCCGCAGGATGGTCCACGCCGCGGCGGCTACTCCCACCGTTGCGAACCACAACCCGAAGGCGGTGACGACGGCTTCGGTCGCCGCGTTCTCATGGGTAAGCGGCTTCTTCGTACGGTTACCCTCGGCGTCGATCCAGATTGTCAATTGTTCACCGGCTTTCAAGCGGTATGTGCGCACCTCCTCGGTGTGGCTGCCGCCAGCGAACTGCCATCGAATCGATGTGAGGAACGGCTCCTCGTAAGCCTGGGGCGCGAGGACGCTGTCCGCCGTAGCCGTCGCCGTGACTTCCTGCCGGTTTAGCCGGTCAGCGGCAAACCGATCGGTGAGGTTGTCGAATGTCGCCGTGCCCAAAGCCCCCGCCACAGGGGCGGCCAGCAGCGCCACGACGAAGACAAGCAGTATGGCTCCCGCCTCAACGCGGTCGCTGCCGCGCACAAGGGGATTCCGCGCGCTTAGACGTCGCAGCCAGCTGCCGAGACTGGGTGTGAAGGTTTGCATGGTGACTCCTGTATCGCCACCCGGGCGAGCTTTTCCTAGTACTGCCATGATGGCCGGCACGGCACCCGTGAGCGCAGAGGCTAAAGTCCCGCTATCCGGGGCCGAACGCCCCCACCACGGCGCCGTCTTGGCGCATAACGTTCCACGCATCGCACCCGTGGCAGACCACAGGGCTAAAGGGAGATGACGATGGTGGATTCAACGAACACTCGGCCCGCGGTCGTGGGGATCGACGTCCAGCTCGCCGTAGTCAGTGCCGCAGACGCCGACCAGATTACACTTCTGATCGGCCCCCTTGACGGAGCGCCGATCCCGCACGCGCAGTGCTCGGTTATGGTAGTGCACTGATGCCGGCGTCCAGCGACTTCGACACCAGCGCAACACTTCTCGACGGCGCCGAGGTCACGATCCGGCGCTTGAACCCTGCTGATTACGATGCCGTCATATCACTGACCCTCACACTCACCGACCAGGAACGCTATCAGCGGTTCTTCACGGTCCATCCGGCCTACATCGGTGAATGGGCTCTGTCAATTACCGCGCCAACCGCAGGACTGGTCGCTCTAGGGGTCTTTGAATGCGGCGCATTGATCGGACTCGCCAATTACGTCGAGCTGAGCCGGCCCGGGTGGGCCGAGATCGCTGTCGTTGTCGCTCACGAGCAGCACGCGCGCGGCGTCGGCACCGCGTTGTTACATGCGCTCGGCCGCATCGCGAGGAGCGCCGGACAACATCGCTTTATCGCCGACGTGTTATTCGAGAACTATGCCATGCGACAGGTCATCAAGGATGCCGGATGGCCCGTCACTCAGCACCGCGACGGGCCGGTAGTCAGCATTGAATTCGACCTAGACCACATCGATGTCGCCTCTAAGTGAACGCCGAACCGTCCAACCGCGTAACGACTTCATCCAACGGCCGACGCGGTGTGCTCGGCAACGGATCGGCGTTGACCGGCGCCCAGCCGATGCGTAATAGCATCTGCGGATAGCCCTCTGCTCCGAAGACGTCCGCCCCTACCGCTGCGCGGATGTCAGGAATTTCCAGGGGTTCCGTGATAGGGCAGCTCGCCAGTCCAGACGCCGTGGCTGTCAGCAACACCAAACTTGTCGCTTCGCCGGCGCGCACCTGTGAAGCCTTGTCGTCGACGGCGGTGCCGAGAGCAATCACAGCTGCGTTGTCGTCGGTGGGCATTGCATCCGACGGTTGTGCCAGCACCGCACCCGCAAATGACCGGGCGGGTATCGCAGCACTGGGATCGGACTCCGGCGTGGAGCGTGCTGGAACTCCAGCTGTCGACGCATAGCGTCCGCTCCACATGGTCAATTCGGTCAAGTAATCGGGGTCGTTGTTGTGATGCCATGCCGCATCAGTCACCTGGCGTCGGAGACCGTCGAGCGCATCAACTCGGCGCAGCATTACGCCGGCACGCGCAGCTCGAGCACCCATCAGCGTGATATCTCTTTGAGGCACCGACCACGAACTGTAGTGGCGCCGGTCGGTACGCCGGCGCGGGATCGCCGCCGCCAACGCAACGTCAGCCTCAGTTGCCGGATAGCGGTGAAGTTCTATGACCGCCAAGTGGTTCGGATCAGCGGGGTCGGAAAACCGATGTACCTTGGACTGCCAACCCAGAGCCGCAAAGGCGACTTGGCAATGATTGAGCACGGTCCCGCAACTGAGCATCATGTCGCGAGCGTCCGGGTCGGTATGGGGCAGACGCAGATCCGGGTTGGCGTAGAGGTGAAGGCTCTGCTCGCCGACTCGCCACTGCCACGGCTGCGAATTGTGGACCGACGGGGCTCGCACAGCCAGCATCAACGCCGAACGGATCGTCTCTTTATCGGGGAAATGCGCGCTCATCGGAGTCGACACCTCGCTATAAGAACGTTGTTGTCCTTCTCAGACTGCCGTTAGCGAATCAAAATCAGGAGGGTCTAAAGACCCGGACTCTAGTGACTTGAGGTGGCAGTGGGGCGACGGATTTCAGGACTTCCGGGCCACGATCACCGGCATGCGCGCCGCCTGCGCGACGGCCGAACTCACCGAGCCCAACAGGAGGCCTGCGAATCCGCCGCGCCCGTGGCTGCCCACGACCAGCAGCTGGGCCCGCTCCGACTCCTCGAGTAGCCGGCGGGCGGGATGGTCCTGCCCGACTACGCGCCGGACTGCGACATCCGGGTAGCGCTCGCTCCAGCCCGCGAGACGTTGAGCAAGTTCCTCCTCGGCCTGCGTCGCCACGTCGTCACGCGAAACGTCGACATAGAAGTCGGCGCTGTTCATCCACGTGTGAATGGCGACGAGTTCGACTCCCCGTCGGGACGCCTCGTCGAAAGCGATCACCGTCGCGAGTTCCGAGGCGGGAGACCCATCGATGCCGACGGCCACCGGGGCCGTGGCAGGGTGATCCATCATCGGGTCCTCGTCGTGGATGATGGCGACGGGACAATGCGAATGATGCGCCAGCCCCGAACTGACGGAGCCCAGCAGAAGGCCCTGCACTCCCCCGACACCACGGCAGCCGAGCACCACCATGTCGGCGTCCTTGGACATGTCGACCAGCGTCGGCACCGGAGCACCGTGAATCACCTGGCGCTCAACGCGCAAGTGCTCGACGTCTGCTGCGGCTTCGGCGACGACGTGCCCCGCGTCGGAGACGATTAATTTTCCGTGGCGCTCGTACTCCGCCCAGTACTCCGCCGAAAGGGGCAAGCCCTTCCAAGGGCCGATCTCTCGTGGCAAAACATGGACAATCGTCAACGGCACATGGCGCAGTGCGGCGTCGCGCGCCGCCCAGTCCGCCGCGACTCGAGAGGCGGGAGACCCATCGACTCCGACTATGATGCCGTGGAGTTTCGATTCGGAAGACCCTGATGTCGCGTTCATTTCGCGCTCCTTTGCCTGCCGGCGGCCGGCTGGTGGTCGCATCCACCGAAAAATAGCTGGGCACCCTCTCGATGCGCTGGGGACCAAAGTCCCTCGACACAAGGGCTTTGGCCTGCAACCGACCCGCGACCGAATACAGAAGAGTGGGTGACAGCGAATCCACGAATCGAAGAGGTAATTGGAATGGCCGATGTGACGCCGGATTTCTCCGTGATTGAAGACGCCGTGCGGATGGCGTGCCGCGCACCATCCCTGCACAACAGCCAGCCGTGGCGGTGGCTTGCCGAGGGTTCGACGCTTCATCTGTTTGCCGACCTCACCCAGGTGATGACCGCAGCTGACCCAGAGGGCCGTGAGATCTACCTCAGCTGCGGTGCCGCGCTGGATCACCTCACGGTCGCGATGGATGCCGCAGGTTGGCAAACGACCGTGCAACGGTTTCCTGATCTCCACGATCCTCTCCACGTGGCGGCGATCGATTTCTGCCGGACGCCACGGGAGGTTAGGGAGGGCAGCCAGGCTCGCGCACAGGCCATTGGAAGACGTCATACGGACCGGCGACCCTACGACGCTCCGACCAACTGGGCGAGCTTCGAAGTACTGCTGCGGCAGACTGTCATTCCTCACCATGTGATGTTCGACATCGTGCTCGACGGCGCCCGGCCCTCCTTGGCCGAAGCCTCCAGGCTCACCGAAACGATCCGGGCCAACGACCCTTCCTACGCTGCCGAGTTGAGTTGGTGGACCTCACCTTTCGCGCCGAGCGGCGGTGTGCCGCAAGCCGCGTTGACGTCAACCGCAGACCAGGTCGATGTCAAGCGCACCTTTCCCGGAGCCGGAGCCGACCAGCACACCAACCGCGCCGGAGTCGACCAGTCCAAGATCGTGGTTCTGTCCACCCATCACGAAGACGCTCGACTCGATGTGCTGCGCTGCGGAGAGGCGCTGTCGTCCGTACTGCTCGAATGCACAGTCGCGGGATTGGCGACATGCACCCTGACTCATATGACCGAACTGGCTCCAAGCCGTGAAATCGTCCGTGGGTTGACGGGGCAGCGCGGCATGCCACAGTTGCTGATCAGGATCGGGCGGCCGATAAAAACGGGCGCAGAGCCCGCCGCTACCCGGCGTAAGCCACTGAGCCAGGTACTCGAGTTTCGCTCTTGACCGAGAGTTATCGCCACTGGCTCGGTAGGCGCTAGTCCACGTCAGCCGGAGCCGTCGTTCAATCGGTGCCGGCTTCGATTGAGGGTCAACGGAATCAAGTGCGCGGTTACTGTCGCATTCGACGCCAGCTCGGCGTACACCTCGGCCACAACGCTCTCGACCTCGGTTCGAGGACGGCTCGGAAATCTGGCGCAGAGCCCCGCCACCACGCCCTCCAGCTCATCGTGCACCATGGGTCCCGCGGACGGGGTCATGGCCACAGTCTGTGTCGAGAGGGTTCCGAGAACTACGGCCCAAAGTCACCGAACTGGCGGCCAGGTTCCCTTCTGACTGCCGTCAACACGCTCCGGGCTACAAGGCCAAAGGGACTCCGCGGCGGTGACCAAAGCCTCACGACCTACGTCGTCGGAGTCGATAACGTCTGGCTTAGCAGTAAGGAGAGCTCATGTCGAAGCTCAGCAAACATTCGGGAATTGTCGTTGGTGTCGACGGCTCGTCAGGCTCGAAGGACGCGGTCCAGTGGGCCGCCCGCGCGGCCGAACTGCGCAACGTTCCGCTGACGTTGGTGCATGTCGTGCCGCCGACGGCGGCGACATGGCTGGAATCGTCAAAGCTGCCAGCGTGGATGCGTGCACAGCGAGAACGCGGACGAAAGGTGCTCGACGAGGCGCTCGAGATCGTTCACGAAAGCTGCCAGTGCGGCCCGGCGCAGATCTACTGCGAAATGCCCTCTGCGAGCGCTGTTTCCGCTCTCGACAACTTGGCCAGAGAAGCCGATCTTGTGGTGGCGGGCTGCCTCGGTACCGGCACGCTGCGGGGCCGTCACCTGGGTTCGGTCAGCTGGGGGCTGGCTCACCACGCGCATTGCCCTGTCGCGATCATCCATGGCGACAGCCCGTTGAATGCCGATGCCGCGCAGGCCCCAGTGCTGGTGGGAATCGATGGCTCGCCTGCATCGGAGTTGGCGATTGCGATCGCCTTCGAAGAGGCATCGCGCCGAAAGGTAGGCCTGGTGGCATTGCATGCCTGGAGTGACGTGAGTGTCTTCGATTCAATCCACGACATGGCCGGTCCGCGCTGGCCCGAATTGAGAGCCATAGAAGACGAGCTGCTGGCCGAGCGTCTGGCGGGATGGGCCGAACGCTACCCCGATGTGTCGGTGCGCCGTGTCATCGTCAGGGACGACCCCGCTCGCCAACTCGTCGACCAATCCGAGTCGGCTCAGCTCGTAGTGGTCGGCAGTCACGGCCGAGGCGGATTCGTCGGAATGTTGTTGGGCTCGATCAGCGCGGCGGTGGTGCTGATGGCCCGCGTACCGGTGATCGTCGCACGACAACCACCCGGGTGATCGCATTGGAGCAAGGAACGGAGTGGTCGGTGATCGAAGTACTGCCAGACATGCCGGCGGGAGTGACTGGCATCCGCGTGTCAGGGCGGCTGCAAGGCGACGACCTGCGCGAGTTCAAGCCCGCCATGGAGGAGATGCTGAAACCGGCGAGATCAGGATCGTCGAAGTCATCGCGCATGACTACGAGGGATTCGGTCGCGGCGGACTGGTCGAGGACCTGAAGCTGGGCTTCGGCGCTCTCTTCCAACATCATTCGGCCTTCAGGCGAGTCGCAGTCGTGTCCGACAAGGAATGGGTTGCCCATACGCTGCACGCACTCGCATGGATGGTTCCCGGCGAGCTCGCCATATTCGGCCTCGACGAGCTCGGCGCGCGAAGGAGTGGGCCGCCGGCTGACGCGGTGCCGTAGGGCGAAAGTCACTCGTGTTAGGGCCGTTTGACTCCCCGCTGCGAGGTGCGGATTTCGTACCGTCGTGTCATGACCTATGTGATCGGTTCGGCGTGCGTCGACGTGATGGACAAGTCGTGTGTGCTGGAGTGTCCAGCGGACTGCATCTACGAGGGCGCCCGCTCGCTCTACATCAACCCCGACGAGTGCGTGGATTGCGGTGCGTGCAAGTTGGTCTGCCGAATGGAGGCGATCGAGTCGGAGACCGATCTGCCCGATTATGACCGCCCGCATCTTGCCGACAACGCCGCGTTCTTCCAGACCGTGTTGCCCGGACGCGACGAGCCGCTGGGATCACCAGGTGGCGCGGAGGGAGTCGGGCGAATCGGTGTCGATACACCGCTGGTGGCGGCGATGCCGGTGAAGATTCATTCAGATCATTGATCATTCGAGTACGGGGAAGTTGATGGCTTAATGCCCTACCGTGGGGACGCTTGCCATCGCCACAATCGCAGCATGACTGACAAATCCGAATCACAATCAGAAGCGGCCGGGGCACCGCGGGCTGTTGAGCCGCGCGCTACCGCGACGGTCCATATGACCGGTCTGACCGGCTGAATCAAACATTGATGTGGGTGGGCATCGTGGCGGGTGTCGTGTTCATCGTGGCTGTGGTTTTCTTTTCCGGTTTCTTCATCGGCAGAAGCGCACACGGCAACTTCCGTAGTGGATACCAGCACGGGATGATGGGGCCGAGTCAAACGGGACCGTATGGCCAGATGGGGCCGGGCATGATGGGTCCTGGCGGCATGATGGGACCGTACGGCCCGGGACCCGGTCAGCAGCCGCCGACAACAACGGTTCCGACCACACCTCGACCATAGGGTTGCTGAGAAGTGCGATGGCGCGGTTGATGAATCGCCGTGCGGCGCTCGCCGCGCTCGGCGCGTTGGCGGCGGGCGGTGTCCTAGGCGTTGGCTATGTCATCCGCAACATCTTCGAATCGCCGACGCCGGCGTTCCGGCTCACCAACGGGCCTGGAGACGGCGGGATGATGGGCGTCAGTGCCGCCGACATGCAGCTCTACATGGACATGTTCGCTCGCCACGACGAGATCAGCCGGACGGTCGAAGAAATCCCGGGCGGCGTGCGGACCATCACCCAGTCGAGTTCCCCTGACCTTGTCGCACAGTTGAAGACGCACGTGTCGAGCATGTACTCCCACCTGGGCGATGGGGCCGAAGTGATGTGTATGAGCCAGACCCTGCCGACCCTCTTCCGGGACGCGAGCGGATACCGTCGCCAACTCGCTTTCACCCCAACAGGTGTGATCGCTGAGGAAACCGCTGATGACCCGAACCTCACAGAGATAATCCGCGCCCACGCCCGCGAGGTGACCGGCTTCGTGCAGCACGGGATGCCCGCGATGATGCAGGGCATGATGGGTTCGGGCGGCATGATGGGTCCCGGCGGGATGATGGGACCGCGCCGCCCGTGAGTGTCGAGACGAGTTGTTCCCTGTCCCGCTCAAGTGATTCGGACGGTGCCCGCAACACACCCTTGGACTTGTCCTGGGAACCCTTTGTAATCGCGCTTGGCGGGCACGCCTGTGTGGGACGATGGGCCCCTAACGCTGTCCGGACGCGGCGGCGCTGTGCGGAAGGGAAGAACCACGCCGTCACGTCGCCCCGAGCTGTTGAGCATGGCGGACGACTATGCGCGGCACGCCCTCTCGCAGCACGCCTCCTTCGAGGCGACCCACCCGGCCGTGATGGCCGCCGCGGGGCGGCTGGCGAGCGAGCCCGTGCTCCGCGTAGCCGATCTGGGCGCCGCCGACGGCGTGAACTCTCACGGCCTCATCCGCGATCTCGTGGCGCAGCGCGCCGGCCGGCCGCTGATCTACGCGCTCGTTGATCTCCCGACGAACGCGTGGCGGGTCACCGCCGCCCATCTGCGGGACGCCTTCGGCCCGGCGGTAGACCAGGGCGCGATAGTCGTGATCCCTGCGCCGACGGAGTCCGGTCCCGGGGTCGCCGACACAGGCACGGGCGCCCATTACGCCTCGCCGGAGGCCCACAGCGAGGCCTGTCGGCGAGCGCTCGATCGCGACCCGCCTCCCGCCACGGTCGTCTCCATGGCCGGAATCCCTCTCCACCAGGCGCCGTCCTTTCCACGAGGCACAGTGCACCTCGCGGTGACCGGGACAACCATGCACTGGGTCGCCGACGCCGCCGGGCTGGCCTCGAGCGGCTCGGTCTTCCCCGGCTACCCGGACCACGTGGACGAGGACGAGCGACTGGCGTGGCGCCTCGCCGCGGAACGGCAGTGGGAGCGAATGCTCGAGATGCGCGCACTAGAGCTGGCGCCGGGTGGGTGGTTTATCGCCGCGATCCCGGCCTCCCCCGCTCCATGCCCGGACAGGACGGGGCTCTACGTCGAGATCGTCGGGGACATGAACCTGCTGCTTGCCGACTGGCGCCGCGCGGGGCGCATCGGCGGCGCCACCGTCGCCGCGGCCGTCGTTCCGGTCTGGTCGCGCACACTCGGCGAATTCCGGGCTCCTTTCGAGGCGGGCGGCGGGAGCTTCGCCGGCCTCGAGCTCGAGAGCATCGAGCTTTTCCGTCTCGATAACCCCTACCGACACGACAATCCCGCGGTGTTCGCGCGGGACTACGTCCAGAGCGTGAGCGCATGGGGAGGGCCGCTCCTCCTCCGTGCCTTCGCGCGCGAGGGCGAGGCACACGCTGCCGGTCTCCTCGCCGACTTCCTCGGAGAGCTCGAGGAGCGCGTCGCGGAGGCCCCCGACCGTTATCGCTGGGACTACGTCGAGGCCCTCGTCATCTGCCGGAAGGCGAGCGACGCGTAAAACGTGTTCGAACTTCGACTGGGTCTGACACGAAGTTTTGAGACCCTCGTGTAGTCCTGACCTGAATCCTTCTGGTGGAGCTGCCGGGAATCGAACTGCCGGCGCCGCAAAGTCGTTCTGCATGCGATGACCGCGACCGCTGTGTGCACAACAACTACCACGTTGTGCGCACGATCAGACGCGATCACGCTAACCGTCACCGACGTCTCAGACCGTAGGCCCGTTCAGCGGCGAGGTTTCAGGGTCCGGCCCCAGCCGCCGGTGCAGAGGAATCACCGCGCTAGCGGGTAGTTGTCGGAGTCTGAGGTGTGTACATCCGTTCGATCAGATCTTCGGCGATGAGCGTGGCCGCGGCCCGACCATCCGCGGTGGGATCCAGGTTGACCCAGACCACGATCGTCACTTTTTTCTGGGGGTCGGTGCCCGCGAAGGTATTGAAGCCCGGAACTTCACCGGTATGCCCATACAGCGCACCGAATTTCGCGATGGCCAGCCCGTACTGCGGCGCATCGGGTTGTGCCGGATCCGTGGATTGCAGGCTGGCGATGCGCTTGGCTTGCATGTCGGGATCGAGCAGTTTCCCGTCGGCCAACGCCTCAACCCAGGTAGCCAGGTCCGCCACGGTGGAGATGCCGGCGCCGGCCGCCCAGGCCCACGACGGGTTCAAGGATGTCTGATCACTGGGCCGCAGCGTGCCGGCCTTTGCTGCCGCCTGCATGTCGGGCGGTACCGCCGCTGGTGAGCCCATGGTCAGCACGTTGTTGCCATACATATAGCCCTGGGGATGCGGGTCCGGGATGGCGCTTGAGGTGCTGGGCGGAAACAGCGTGTCCTTGAGCCCGAGTGGGGTGAACAACCGATCCTGGAACACCTGCGACAGCGGTTTAGCGTCGAGCTTCTCGGCGATGAGCCCGAGCAATACCGTGTTGGTGTTCGAATAGTGGTAGCCCGTTCCGGGTGGGGAGTAAGGCGGATGGCGATAGGCCAGCGCGAGCAATTCATCGGGGTTCCACACTTTCTGCGGATTGCTGTCGCCGATCTCGTTTAGTTCGCGCGTCTCGGTGTAGTTGTAAAGGCCGCTGCGCATGTTCAACAACTCGGCGATGGTGATGTGGTCACCGCCCGGAACATCGGGCCGGAACTTCGACACCGGGTCATCAAGGCTGAGCTTGCCCTGCTCGGCCTGCTGCAGGATCACGGTGCCGGTCCACGTCTTGGTGATCGATCCAATCCGGACGTGATCCGCCAACGACACCGGAATTGTGCCACCCACTGTGGTGGTGCCGTACGTCGTGCTGAGCTCACCGGCGGGTGAGCGCACCAATGCGACCGCCCCAGGCACGAGCATCTCCTTGGCCATCGAGGCGACCCGTTCCTGCAGCGTGGTCCGATCTATTGGCCGAAAGCGAACGGTCGAGCTTTCCGACGATGGTGGACTCGGCGACGGCCCCCCGTTGCACGCGCCCACAAGTAACGCAACACCAACAACGGCGCCGACAACCTGAATCCGAAGCCATCCAAGCCGCAAGGATGAAGCCACGGCAGACGCGACCACTACCGACCTCCTCCGCGAGGGGATATCCGGGTCTGCGCCTAGCTTTCCGGCGGCGCGTAACGCACGCTACCCGTTCCGTAGTTCGGCCGGCATTGGGCACCGGGCGCCGGCCGCTTTAGAGCCGAATCCGAAGTGCGTCTGGCTCATGTCATGCAGCGCGCAACACAAGCGGCGCGCCGACACGGTCGGGTACGGCGCGACTCCCCCGCGATGCGTTTCGTCACCGGACTTGGGAACGCCGGATTTGATCCACCGGGCCACCGGGCCGCGCGGACCCCACAGTCGACCTACGCGAATTATTTGGCGGCGCTGAGCATTTCCGCGAACGCGGTCTGCATGCAGTCGGCATAGTGACCCGGGTCGGGTAGCGCAGTGCGGTCCGCCGTCACGCCGATCGAGATGGTTCCGTTGTAGCTCGCGACGATATGGAAGAGATTCATCCCGCCGATCAGTGGGCCCAGACCGGTGACCCTCAGAAGGCGAGCGCCTGCGAAGAATATGGGGTCGGCCGGGCCCGGCACGTTGCTCACTGTGGTGTTAGCGATCGTAGGGCCCGAAAAGGGCACTGCGCTGGCGGCCTTCACCGTCAGTCCCAGCAGCGTGGTGGGCACGGTACCCACCAGCTCCATCAGCCGACTGCTGCTCGAGGAGTCCGAAGTGTCGCGGAAGGCAGAAGTCTCCTCGACGATCGTCGCCAACCGTTCGAGCGGGTCGGCGATCGTGGTTCCCAGTGCCTGCAACCTGCCGAACAGTCGGTTGCCGCCGGTGCCGCTTTCGCCGCTGGACCGTATCGACATCGGGCACGCGGCCACCAGAGTCTCGTCAGGCAGCTCTCCGTGGCCGACCAGATAATGGCGAAGCGCGCCTCCAACATAGGCAAGTGCCACGTCGTTGATGGTCGCGTCGGGCACGCAGGCTTTGATCCGCTTGAAGTCTGCGAGGTCGTGAAAGCGGGCATCGAATACCCGGTGCGGAGTGGCCGCGTCGTTGAAGCGCGTGCTCGGAGCGAACAGCGAGCCCGACCCGGGGGTCAGTGTCGCTGCTACTCCGCCAGCAAGTTTGCCTGGCAGCTCCGCGATGTGGCGAAGGGCGTTAAAAGCGCTGGGAATCAAGACTTTGCCGGCGCGCAGTGGGTGAAGCACTCCGTTGATCGCTGTCCGCGAGACGAGGTCCGCTGTCGACGGCAGCGCTCCCGGTTTCCAAGCCTTTGTCGGCGCAGCGGGACGTGGGCTGTCGAACGCGAGGTCATGCATGGCGGCCATCAACTCGACGCTTTCCATCCCGTCGACGACACAATGGTGCAACTTCAGTGAGATCGCGAACGATCCCTTCGGCACGCCCGGGATGGAGTTCAGACCCTCAATGACCGTCATCTCCCACGGCGGCCTGCGAAGGTCGAGCTGGCGTCCGTGGATGCGCGCGATCTGTATGCACAGCTGACGCCAGTCCCCGGGTTGGGGTAGCGCGATGTGACGCACGTGGTATTCGAGATCGAAGTTCGGATCATCGACCCAATACGGCATGTGCAGGCCGCCGGGCAGTTCGGTCAGCCGCCGCCGGAAAGTCGGCGCAAGATGCAGCCGGGCATCGATCTCCTCCAGGATGCGCTTGAATGTGACTCTGCCGTCAGGCGCCGTTGACTGGTCATAGATCAGCAGCATCTGGATTTGCATCGGGGTCTCGGGCTTTTCGGCGCGCAACATCATGTCGTCGGTCCAGCTCAGCTGCTCCATGTCCCACCCCGTTCGCCGCGGACCCCCAAAGTCGACACGCAAGGCGCGCCTTTCGCAGCCTATCGGCGAACCCGATTACCTCCCAGATGGCGTCCGGACCGGCCTTTGAGCAGCAAATGTCTTACGGTGATGTCAATTCTGGACGAACCGGTTGTCGTCACGCTGTACGCTGCAGTGATGTCTTGTGTGGAATCTGGACATGCAGTTCGTACCGTCCGGTCCTGGGTCCGATGGTTGGCGAGAGCAAAGCCAGGCGACTACGTGATCGCACTGAGCGCAGCGTCGGCCTCGACGCCGGTGATCGGGCGACATATCCAGACGATCAGTGGCATGGCGGCTCTTGGCGTCGGCGGCAACGCCTATCTGCCCGGCATCGTTTCCGCGATGACCAAGACTCGATTTGACCCGGACGGCCGCCAACGCCGACATCAAGAGCTTGCGCAGACGCCGGCCGTACTGACCGAAGCCCTGCGGGGCATCGTGGGCCCCGAGGACCTCGCGCATCCGTGGCCGTCGCATCGGCAGATGGCTCCCGTGTGGAAGGCGGCCGCGCAGCGCCGATATGTGCATCAGTCGTCGGTGCACTACGGCGATCACCCCGACCAATTGCTCGACGTATGGCGCCAGGACGACGTGCCTTCCGCACCCGCGCCGGTACTCATCTTCATTCCGGGCGGGGCGTGGGTATTCGGAAGTCGCGCGTTACAGGGACACGCGCTGATGGCCCACTTGGTCAGGCGGGGATGGGTGTGTTTGTCACTTCAGTACCGGACCAGCCCACAACATCGCTGGCCGCGCCAGATGACGGATGTCAAAGCAGCGATCGCCTGGGCACGCGCCAACGTCTCCCAGTTCGGAGGGGACCCCAATTTCATTGTGGCGGCAGGGTGTTCGGCTGGCGGGCACTTGGCAACCCTGGCGGGACTGACCGCCCACGATCCGCAGTGGCAAGCCGATCTTCCCGCTGACGCCGACACATCCGTCGACGCCGTCATCAGTCTGTACGGCCTCTACGACTGGCAGGACCGCTCCACTGCGCAGCGGGCCCGATTCATGGAATTCCTCGAGCGCGTTGTCGTCAAGCGCTCGCAGGCTCGCCACCCCGAGGTATTTGACGCGGCGTCGCCCGTGGACCGAGTCCACAAAGCGGCGCCCCCGTTTCTCGTGGTACACGGCAGCCTTGATGGTCTCATTCCCGTCGGCGAGGCGCGCGCGTTCGTCCACCGGCTTCGATCAGTGTCAGCGGCGACGGTGGGCTACGTCGAGTTGCCAGGTGTCGGTCACGGTTTCGATCTGATCGACGGTGCACGTGCAGGCGCGGTCGTAGCCGCCATCGGACGGTTCCTAAGTCAGATTCACAAGGATCGATCGGCTGCCGAAGCAGGCGCGGCTATCTGACACTTCCGGTCTATGCCGGATCGAGAGTGTGACCGTCGAACGACATTGCGGTCATGTTGACACCAGTCGTCATGGCCGCCGAACCGAAACTTCATGATGGTTCACCGCAGTCCTCGCACAACATATAGGTGCTTCCGTTCCTCACGATCCGTCCAGACCCTCCAACCTCGGGCCTTTCAGCCGCCAGCGGTTGGCAATACTCAAAAGTGCCGCGGCTACTGAGCCGACGGCGTCGTCCACACCTTGTCGACGCTGATCTTCAACCGCGTGCTGAACGCGGCGAGATACTCGTCGCCCATCCCGATACTGACGGCGTAATCGTGGTACTTGGCCTGATATTGCTCATCCGCGAGCGGATCGGCGTCGACCGCGTCGACCTTGGCCTCACCGGCTACGACGACGGTCCCGGTGCCGTTGCCGTCGGAATCCAGATTCAGGCTGACCCGCGGGTGGGCCGTGATGTGCGCGATCTTCGCGGCACGCGGCATCGAATACACCGTCACATCCTGGCCGTCGAAGAAGAACCACACGAGCCGGGGCACAGGCTGGCCGGATTTCGCCACAGTGGTCAACCACACGTAGCGGTCCGATTCGAGCCTGCGCGAAACCTCTTGAGTCAATTCGGCTGTCATAATCGCGAATGTAGTCGCCTTCGATGACAGCCTGAACCTGTTCGCCGGCGAAGTCCTGACGATTACCCGCTCGGTTCGTAAACGCCTCGATTTCGAGAAGCCGGTGCCACGGCACGTGCTGCTGGAATGCCTCGAGCTAGCGATCCGGGCGCCCCAGGCTCCAACCAAGAGGCTGGCAGTGGGTGTTCGTGAAGACCCCGACCAACGCCTGTGGCCGTGACCTGTTTGTTGTCAGTGGAGCTGCCGGGAATCGAACTCGGCGCAGAATAGGCTTGAACTGCGGAAACACTGAACCGGAAGACGCGAAACGACGGCGATATTACTCGAAATGACCTGCGGATCCGCGGTGGCGTTGATGGCATCAACACGTTCCGTGCACGAGCACGCTGAGCGCCGACGCAGTTACAGTCCGCGTCTCTCGATGTTTGTTGTAACGAGCTGAGTTGGTGGCGATAGATACTGCCTGTTCAATTCGCCACGAACCCGATCACAGCAGGATGCCGACGACCTGGGCTAGCAGCCTCATTGGGCGAGCCGACGCTCTTCGGCGTGTCGGTCTGCTCAGCAAAGCTCGGGCTAATAGCATCCGCTCTCATGCGGGTGGCATTCCGGCGTCTGCTTGCGGTCTTGCTGTTGGCCGCCGGCTTGTTCGGAGGTACCGGAATTACAGCACCCACTGCCGGAGCCTTGGGGTGGGGGGCGATCGCGATCTCACCGGATACCGGCAGGGTGGGCTACTCGAAGGGCCTCAACTCGGCTATCGAGGCCGACCAGGCGGCCGTCGGGCTGTGCAAAGCGCGCGATTGCCGGGCAGTCCTGAACTTCACCAACGCATGCGGCGCGGTCGCCCAATCATTCGACACGTCCTGGGCATGGGGCCGCGACCGCAGCAGCACCGGCGCGCAGAACAGGGCACTCATCTCCTGCAGTCGATACGGCGCCGGCTGTCGGGTCGTCGGCTGGGTGTGTAGCTGAACGCATACGGCGCCGCAGCATATGCTCCGTGCTGTGCTGGGCGAGCTGGTCCAGACCACGGCCCGGGACGTTGGGATCACCACCCGCCGACCTGATACCCACATGGTCACCTGCTCGGCTCGAACCAAGTCCTGACCCCGATGCGATGGGGTGGGCGCGCCGTGTTTTGTCCGGCTACGAGACCTAAGAGACGGGCGACGCGAAGAAGTTGTCGGTCGGCGGCAGGTGGGCAAGCTCATCACGGTGCTGCCCGGCCTTCGGGAGATCGAGGCCGGCCAGTTCGAAAGCCAGGCATCGGCGATTCCAGAACTTATCCTCCTGGGTCTGCGCTCTTAGGACATGAGCTGTCCTACAAAGTATCTAGCGTCGTTGACATGACCACATCAACCGATATCCGCCCGTACCGGATCGATGTTCCCGAATCCGAGATCGATCGCCTGCATTGCCGGCTCGATGAAACACGATGGCCGGCACCGCTTCCCGGTGACGGATGGGACAGCGGCGTACCGGTCTCCTGGCTGGCCGAGCTAACTGACTACTGGCGGCATCGCTACGACTGGCGTACCGCAGAACGCGAGCTCAACGAGATACCTCAGTTCACGACGACCATCGCCGGCCAGCGGATCTACTTCATGCACGTGCGCTCACCCGAGCCCGATGCGCTGCCGCTGATCCTTACTCATGGATGGCCTGGGTCGGTTGTGGAGTTCCTCGATGTCATCGGCCCGCTGACCGATCCGGGCAGTCACGGTGGTGATGCGCGGGACGCCTTCGACGTCGTCATCCCGGCGCTACCAGGTTTCGGCTTCTCGGGCCCCGTTTCCGAATCCGGTTGGACGACGACGAGGATCGCGACGGCCTGGGACGAACTGATGACGCGGCTGGGCTATGCCCGGTACGGCACACAGGGTGGCGACATCGGCGCCGCCGTCGCCCCCGAAGTTGCGCGCGTTGCCCCCACCCGGGTCGTCGGGGTCCACACCAACGGAGGCCCGGGCGGTTTCCCACAGGTCCCCGTACCCCAGGACGTGATGGACACCCTGTCCCCGTTGGAACGCGACCGCATCGCGCGCGTGGAAGCGTTCATGCGCGAAGAGTTCGGGTACATCGCAATCCAGTCGACCCGTCCACAGACAATCGCATACGGGCTGACGGACTCGCCCGTCGGCCAACTCGCCTGGATCATGGACAAGTTCCGCGAATGGACACACCCGCGAGAAGTTCTGCCCGACAACATCGTCAGCCGAGAACGTCTCCTGACCAACGTGATGACCTACTGGTTGACCGGCACCGCCGGCTCTTCCGCGTCCGTCGGCTATGCGCAGAGTGCTACGTGGGGCGCGGCCAACTTGAATAGTGGAGTGCCCACCGCAGCAATTGTCTTCGCGCACGACGTCGGGATAAGGAGATTCGCCGAAGAGGAGAACACCATCGTCCGGTGGGTCGACGTGGAGCGCGGCGGCCATTTCGCCGCGCTTGAAGAGCCGGCCCGCCTGGTAACCGACATCCGCGAATTCTTTCGCGCGCTGCGATGACCCGGGGAAGCGCCAGCATTACGGTGACATGTGTACCCACCAAGGAGGGATCCTCGCTCACAGAGAAGAGGAATTCGATGATCGAAGTAATGACGGACATGCCAGCGGGAGTGACCGGTATCCGCGTGTCGGGCCGGCTGCAAGGCGACGATCTGCGCGAGTTCAAGCCGGCCATGGAGGAAATGCTGAAAACCGGCGAGATCCGGATCGTCGAAGTCATCGCGCCTGACTACGAGGGCTTCGGACCCGGCGGTTTGATCGAGGACCTGAAGCTGGGCTTCGGCGCTCTCTTCCAACATCATTCGGCTTTCAAGCGAGTCGCCGTCGTGTCCGACAAGGAATGGGTCGCCCATACGCTGCACGCGCTCGCATGGATGGTTCCCGGCGAGCTCGCCATATTCGGCCTCGAGGAGCTCGAGCGCGCGAAGGAATGGGCCGCCGGCTGAGAGGGGTGTCCTGCGGACTGCATCTACGAGGGAGCACGCCCGCTGTACATCAATCCCAACGAGTGCGTGGATTTTGGTGCGTGCAAGTTGGTCTGCCGGATGGCGGCAGATTGAGTGGGAGACCGATCAGCCCGACTATGACCGCTCGCATCTTGCCGACAACGCCGCGTTCTTCCAGATCGTGCTGCCAGGGCGCGATGCGCCGCTGGGCTCAGCGGGCGGCGCAGGGTGCGCCGGACACATCGGTGTCGATGCGCCATTGGTGGCAGCGATGCCGGCGAGCCGCACTCAGATCATTGATCAGTCGGTTTGCGAACCAGTCACTAGACGCCGGCGGCAATGTTCATACCCGAAGCGCCCAAGCAGGAATTCCGTTCCTCGCCTGGCTGGGTTAGTGGGTCACGACTCAACGCCAGCTACGCCGATTGAGCTGGGCGGTAGTCCGGGCAGCGCGTCGGCAGACTCACCGCGGTGCCGTGTCTTTGACGCGATCAATGACCGCCACCGACGACCGCAGGCACCGAGTTGACGGCGTTGGCAGGTCAGGCGGACCCGTCGAGGACACGTCGACCGGTGTGGCACGAGAACCGGATGCGGCGCCCCGCAGCCAGACCGCCGAAGCGATTACTGCTATTAGCATCACAAGCAGATAGCCGCTGGGCAGCAACGTATTCCAGAGTCCACCAGGGCGCCAGGCCACCAGCCCGGGCATGGGCGCCTTACCCTTCAGGACGATTAGCCAGCCCGCGGTCAGCGCGCACAGCAGCCACATCGCCCCCACCGCGCGCCGTGACCCCAGGACGATACCGCGATAACCGAGGTGCACACTCAGCGGAACCAACCACACCCAGTGATGGCTCCAACTAAACGGCGACGCCGCAGCAGAAGCCTGCCCGATCAGGCTCAGTCCGAGTACACGGTGTCCTCGGCGCCAGGCCAGTACCGCGACGGCCAGGCACAGTAGGCCCAGCGCCAGCGCGACGGCGGTGGCGACCGCAGTTGGATAGTGCAGCCGCAAAAACAGCCCGCGCACGCTGCTGCTCACCGTCGGGTCAGGGGAGACCCGCTGCGGGTTATCGAACTTCCCGCCGAGCCAATAGGTCGCAGAGTCACCCGGAATGACCGCGAAGCCGAGCACCACGGTGGCGAGAAAGGCAGCAGTGCCAACCAACCCAGCGCGGCGATGGCCGATCAGAACAAGGTAGATCAGAAAGATCACCGGAGTCAGCTTGATCCCGGCCACCAGACCGATGCCAACGCCGGCCCATTTCCGCTCAGACGAGCCGAGCAGATCAGCGACGACCACAGCCAAGATGACGAGGTTGATCTGGCCGAGTTGGATCGAGTAACGCACCGGCTCCAACCACAGGCACAGACCGACCAGCAGTGCGGTCAGCGTCCACCATTGTGGACGGCGCGGCGTGTCTAATACGGCGAGCATCCGCTGCACCGAGTACGTCAGCAATGCGATAGCAGCGGCCATCGACAAGGCCCGCAACCACGGCAGGCTCAACATGTTCAGCGGTGTGAAGCACAACGCGGCGAAGGGGGTGTAGGTAAACAACAGCACCTGGTGAGAACCGAAGATACCGGTCGAGTACAGGTCGAGTCCCTGCAGCACACGATGCCCACCAAACCGGTAGACCATCAAGTCGATTTGCGTGATGTAGGCCGGCCAGCGCACGAATTCGGCGACGTACAGTCCGAGGGCGGCGATCAAGGCCACCGGCCCGCCATATAGTAGGCACCGTGTCGGCCTAGATGACACGGGCCGGGCCTGCTGGGGGCATACCGTTGTCACCGCGTCCAGCCGCCATAATCGGCGCAAATCACGACGGCTCTATACCCTCTGGCCACCTGCTTGACCCATCGGCTTCATCGGCGGCGACATCCAGTCCACGCTCGCGACACATCAGCCGGGTGCGACAAGGACTGGTGGACTCAGTGCGGCTGACCACATAGGCGAAAGGCCACCGGTGCTCTACGGGCCTCACGCGCCGCAATGCGGCGCGCCCCGACAAGTTCAATTGGGCAGGGAGAGGTGCGCGCGGGGGTGGATGGCTCATCGGCGGACGCTTAACGGGTCCGGGTCCGTCACAGAGTGCGCTGCAGGAGCACGTATCCAGTGTCAGCGGAAACGATTTGTACTGTCTCGATTTGGTCGAGCGCCATCGACGTGCTCGCGCCGGGAGTTGCGCGGCCGCCCTCGACCACCATCCAGTTGGCCAGTCGCTCGTGACGCCCGTCACGACCGACCACCACCATCGCCAGCTTGCCGGGTTCGTCACCGTCGGGGTCGGAGCTGCCCGGTTCCGACCGGTAAGCGCAATTCATGTCGATTTGGGTTCCCCAGCCGTAGCCAGTCATCGTCACCGTGGCCGTCAACTCGGTCGGCACCACCGGCGTCATCGTAAGCGCCGACACATCGGCTCGCGACGACACCGACGCCGGGCCACCCGGATGGAATTGCACGGCGACCAGCGCACCGATCGCCAGCACCGCGGCCGCCGCCGCGGCCGCCGTCCACGTCACCAAGCGAGATGTGCGGCGCCGCCGTCTCACCTTCGCCAGCAGCGACGGCAACACCCGCGAGCTCAGCGCATCCGAGCCGCGGTCATCGATCGCAGCGACCTCGTCGACGGACAGCTGTCCAAGAAGCGCCGGCATGCCGCTGAGCTGGTCGACTGATTGACGGCACGAACGGCAGTCGCCCAAGTGGGCCTCATACGCACGCCGGTCGGTCTCGGACAACGACCCCAGCACGTATGCCGCGTCCCACAACGCGTAGTTGTCACTCTGGCCCCCGAGCGACGGTGTTGGGGGTGAACCCTTCATTGAGACCTCCCACCGATAGCACGGAATAGAACGGTGTGTAGTTCACCCCCGCCCCCAAAACACCTGGTCAGCCACACCTATCGTAGCGCTTCCCGTCACGGAGAAAAAATTCTCGCCGCAGGCGAAGTAGCGGAATTGCTACCGTCATAAAAATAGCCAACTGTGAGGGTGAGCGCGGTGAGCATCGACTACAAGCACGACGCCCACATCGTCACCATCACTATCAACCGGCCTGCCACGCGCAACTCGCTCGACATGGAGCACTTCCGCGACCTCGCCCACGCCTGGGCCGCCTTTCGCGACGATGACAGGGCCTGGGTGGCCGTGGTAACAGGTGTCGGCCGGGACTTCTGCACCGGAGCGGACCTCAAGCAATTCATCCCAGAACTGACTGGCGAGCTCCCGCAACCTGACGGGTGGGACAAATTAGATGCGATCCATGCCGTCCTGCATCGCTTCCCGGTGTACAAGCCGATCATCGCCGCTGTGAACGGCGTGTGCGTCGCGGGCGGCATGGAGATGCTCGGCTCGACCGACATCCGCGTCGCCGTCCCCGAGGCCCGGTTCGCGGTGATCGAGCCGAAACGCGGGCTCTTTGCAGGCGGCGGTACCACAGTGCGACTCCCGCGCCAGATCCCGTATCCACTTGCCATGGAACTGTTGCTGACCGCCGACATGGTTGACGCCGAGCGCGCCCTGGCGATCGGGCTGATCAACCGGGTGGTAGCCGCCGACCAGTTGATGGACGCGGCCTACGACTACGCCGAGCGCGTCGCGGCTAACGCGCCGCTGGCCGTCTTCGCAACGAAGCAGTCAGCGGTCGAGGGGCTGGCGCTCGAACTCGAAGCCGCATTCGACAACGAAACCCGGCACAGCGACCGTATCTTCGCGACCGAGGATGCCAAGGAGGGACCGCGCGCCTTCGCCGAGAAGCGACCGCCCCGGTGGCACGCGCGCTGACAGAGAATGAAACCAGCCGGCGACCCGAAATCCCGCGTCGGCCTCCACCGACGAGTCGACCCGGATGCGTTTCAGTCATCCACATCGACCGTCGCGGCCCGGCAGGAAAACTCGAACGAAGTGTCACTCCTACGTCCGCGCGGTCCTCAATGGCGCGATAATGAAATGCGCGACCGCGGGGCGGCAAGGTCGAGCGCCCATGAAGGAAGGTGTGCCGTGGAAGAGACCAAGCCCGCTCGTGACCCCGGTGCCGATCATCCACGCATGACTCCGGGCTATGACTATGAGTACGACGAGGCGCACGACTTGCCTGCCGGGCTTCTGCATGAAGCTCCTGCACCACATCGAGTCGATCCCCCACCGGGGCTACATCTCGGCGAGGGCGGGGACTATGGCTACGACGAGGCCCACGATTTCTGCGCCCAACAATCAACCAAGACCTGACAGAGGCATGTCCGAATCTCATCGGCCCGACCGCCGTGACGGCATCCGTCTCGGCCCACTTCATATGTCCGTCGAAGCTAGCGATGTCGCTATGGCGGTAACGATCACCGAACTCGCCGCAGCGGCCTCATCACCGCGCTCTGCTGCGCGAGCATTTGCCTAGCGGGGGGCTCTTCACCGAGGAGCCGCGAAATCGCTGCGAGGCGGGGACGATGGCCGATTGCCACGGTGTTGTCCCGAGGCGATCACAGCTGCGTACCGATACATGCCATGGTCTGGCGGAGCGGTCACCCAGCACAACATGATGCAAAGCGCGCGCTTCTGACGCGACCACGCTCTGCAGCCAGTACAGAGCAAGGGGTGCTGAGAGATGGCCACGAGCCCGGTGGCCATGCCGATCAAGCGCATCGGTTTGGTCGGCACAACAGGTAGGAAAGACATGACCGCAGAATGGATTCCCCCACACATTTCGCTTGACCCGCAGAGCGGGCGCATCCTCGACACCGCGCAGGGTATCTTGATCGGCCTTCGTCGGTGTCATTCCGACGCAGCGTTTCAAGAGCTGCTCGCCGCCGCCCAACGCCACAGGATCCCCGCCTTCGCCATGGCGTGGGCGCTTGTCCATCTGGCCTGCGGCAGTGACAAATCACCCGAAACCTTCAACGCCGCGCAATCGGCCGCGCGTCACGAATGGGGCCAGTTGCTCACTGAGTCCGCGTTGAGCTGTTGAGAGCGGCCGCTGTGCGCGTACGGAGGGCGCTGCAGGCTGAACCGACGTGAAGATCACCGCCGTCATCGAGTAACTGGCGATCCTACGTCCGAACCTAAGCAAGTCGATCTCGCGCTGGGTCAGCCACGCATAATCGATGTCGTGCAACTATTGAGGGCAGACGCGGTTTTCTTCGGCACCCGGACGAACTTCTCGCAGGACGCCGCGAACCGGCAGGAACCGGTGCGCGATGACCGAAAAGGCAATCGCTGTCGTCAACGGAGGGTTTTGGTCCCGCTCTCATGGCACGCTCGAGGTATGGCATTCACGGTGTACCTCACCCCCGACGAGGGCATTTACCACGGGTACGGAGACAAGGACAGGTACGAGCTTTCCGCCGCGGGCACGTTGGTTGTCAGACCTGCGGACGGGACCGAGACCTACACGTACTCGCAGTGGGTCTACTTGAAGGCTGATACCGACCACACTGCGGGCGGCCCGAAGTCGGGTTCGGGGAGGCCGCCGTTCATCTAGCATGTTTCGACCGCCGTGTATATCGCCCCCCGCGGCTTGCCTACCGGGGTCGAGGGCGTGCCATGAGGGCGTGCGGCCCTGGATCTTGTCCGACGCGTCATATGAGCCCCGGGTGTGGTTGTGGGGGACGCTTCCCTCTGCAGCTGCGTGCTTGTCCTGCTTCGCGTGCCGTCTTGCTGCGTAATGAAAGCGGCTGCGCCTGTTCCGTTGCCGCCTGGCGCGGTTACGGCCGAGGAATGGCAGCCTGCTGGCTACCTGGTGTTCGAGGGCGACGAGCGCCACATCGGGGAGTCCATTCGACTGTGGGCGCACGGAATCCAGCACGATGACGGCCGCATAGATGACGGCGCCACCGAGGCGCCCGTATCTCGGTGGTCGCGATCTGGTGCAGATCACCGTACCTTGAACTGTGATTCACGTGCTGTCTCAGTCAAGTGTGACCAACTAATGTTGGCAGGTTTACTGACCGGTAACCTACGGAACCGTAGGTTACCGGTATCGTCGACGAGGGCGTGGGAGTGATTGCTATGACGACGTGGCATCAACCCGGAACACCATTGGATGGAGACCGGTTCACGTGAGCGAGATGAAGTATCTCGATCTGCACGGCGAGCGTGTTGCCTATCGGGAGGCGGGAGCCGGCGAGGCGCTGTTGCTGATTCATGGCATGGCGGGAAGTTCGGCGACCTGGCGAGCGGTCCTGCCCGAGCTGTCAAAGAAATACCGGGTGGTGGCACCGGACCTGTTTGGGCATGGTGAATCCGCCAAGCCGCGCGGTGACTATTCGCTGGGTGCGTTCGCGGTATGGCTGCGTGATCTGCTCGACGAACTCGGCATCACCCGGGCGACGGTGGTCGGTCAGTCGCTTGGTGGCGGGGTGGCGATGCAGTTCACCTACCAGCATCGCGACTACTGCGAACGGCTAGTTCTCATCAGCAGCGGCGGCCTGGGCCCCGACCTGAGCTGGATATTGCGGCTCCTGTCGGCACCCGGAGCCGAGCTGGTGCTGCCGGTGGTCGCACCCCAGCCAGTGCTGAACGTCGGCAACAAGCTGGGGTCCTGGCTCACTTCGGCCGGAATCCACTCGCCACGCGCCGGCGAGATATGGAACGCCTACTCGTCGCTGTCAGACGGCCAGACACGGCAGGCGTTCCTACGCACGCTGCGCTCGGTGGTGGACTACCGTGGCCAGGCGGTCAGTGCGGTCAACAAGTTGCATCTGAGTTCTGGGCTACCCACCTTATTGATATGGGGTGACCAGGACCGGATCATTCCTGTCGCCCATGGCTACGCCGCCCACGACGCAATACCGAAGAGTCGACTTGAAGTGCTCCCCGGCGTCGGGCATTTCCCGCACGTCGAGTCCCCAATCGCGGTGGCGGACATCCTCGACGACTTCATCGTCACCACACGACGCAATGCCGACCTGACGAATCGAAAACCCAATCAAGACCGTGGCGCGGCGAACGTCGACATCTAATTCTCTGTCCGGTGTCGGTCCCGACGGCCGCGGGTCGCCACGATCAACGACCCGACGCAGCCGACAACCGAGACGTCACCCACCCCTCGATACTCCTCCAACACGCAGCGCCGGAGCACCCCCCGTCCCCTTGTCCGAGGTCACACGCATCGATGTCGACGGCGTCTACGCCCTTGGTGTTGGCAGCGGAGGCGGCCGGTGAGTCGGACATCCCGTTTTGCCTGAGTGGGGTGCAGGGAGTTCCGGTTCAGGATGCCCTCGCGGAGGCCGAGTTGACGGAGCTGTTCGAGGTCTTCTCGTCGATCACGAGGCGCGGGAGGGGGCTTGACAAAAGGGCTGTGTCAACGGTGTTTATCAACACTGTTGACACGGTTTCGAAGAGGGTGTTTACTTGGGCGTCTAGCAGCAGAAACCGCGCGCCGAATGATTGTCATTCCTTGGCAAATCTTTTCCTTTCGGGATCGCGTTCGGCGCGGTGCGCTGTTGGGGTCGGCGTGCTGCTGGCCGACCCAGGTTCCCCTGGCTCGGTCAGTGGTCGCGGGTCGACAACCGACGGGCACTCGGTACGTTGAGAGGCCTCGTGAGCAACCGGGCATTTCCGCTGCGAAGTTGAAGGACTACACGCGCGCATTGCGAGAAAGTACGACCTGACTGTGGACCAGATTGCCTTGGACGCAATCAAATCACGATTTACGGAGCTGACTTGAGATCCGTTTATATTTATCAGAAGTCACAGGGGGAAGGGGAAGTCAGTTGACGAATGACACCGGAATGGCCGTGATGGAGTTGCAATGCCCGAATAGGCACCTCGTGGGCCGAATTATCAAACATTCTGTGGGGAGTCCGCTGCTGCTCGACATGCCAAAACAGCTGCGAGAGGATTGGAAACAAGTCTCCGAGCGACCCATGCTCACCACGCACTGTGGGGTGTGCAAGCGGGCGGTCAGCAAGGCAACCGACACGGTTAAGGAGCGAGTTGACAGGCTGATTGATGACGAATGGGAGCACAAGAACCAGTACGTGCTGCCGTTCCTAATAACGAGTGAGGACTGGGCGCAAACTGCCTACACCGCTCGATGAGCGGTGTAGGGGGCCGGCACAGCACCTGGCGCTGCGAATGCGGCGCCGTCACCTATAGGCCGGCGCCGAACTGCCAGTCGCAGGCTGCTCGACGGACCCGGATGTGTCAGGTACCCGCTCGCACGGCGGTCTGACGCCTTTAGAAGAAATTTCTCAAACTGGCAAGTGGTCCTCTACTCCACTGCTGCCAGTTACCTCAGATCCGCTTTCCGGGCACTGTGGATTTCATCAGCGAACTGGTCGCCTCGACCGACGACGAAGACTTCGCTGTTCTCCTCGCCGATGTGGAATGCCTACCTGACGAGGTTCTGGAGACGCTCGCCGCTGTCCTGCAATCGTGCGCCGGGCGGGGGTGGATCGCCGCGACGATGAACTTGGACCGACACGCCCTGGAACGCCTCGGCCACTACATCGTGAGTCGGCGCGTCGCGCTGGGCTACCGCAACCGCACCGACCTGGCCGACAGCCTGCAGTTCACCGTGCGCACGCTGGCCGACATCGAGCACGGCGTGCGCAAGGCCAGCCCCGGCACCTACGCCATGCTGGAAAACAAGCTGGCCTGGTCACCGGGCAGCATCGACACCATCCTGGCCGGAGGAGAGCCCAACGAGCTGGTGTCCACACTGCACCGGGGCAACCCCAACACCCCGTCCCAGGGATACGCGCTGCGCCCGACCAACCCCAACGCCCTATCGCAGGTGTCCACCGAGGAGTTGTTGCTGGAGCTGCGACGGCGCATCATCGCCCCCCGAGACAGACGCCACGACACCTGGGGCGACTAGGACGGCGGCGGCCTAGACCCGCACGGCGACTGGCCCGAGCAGGGCTAGCAGCACCGAAGATATCTGGCGGCGCGGTCGGTCAAGCCGACCCCAACGACAAGGAGTGAATATCCAATTCTTTGTCGCGGTCAGTCGACGTAAGTAATTGCTACCGGGATTGTGGGACCGACCACGATGGTGAGCGCAAACCCATCGCCCAACACGGTGAACACCTCGGCGCGCCCATCGCGGACGTGCTGCGCGATGCCCTTGAGTCGTTCCACATTGTCATCCGTCCACGGGACCGTGTAAGTACGCCCCGCGTACTCGATGTCGATCTGAGCCATAACGGGAAGCGTAGTTGTCAGTGACGACAAGCTGGGCGACCTGCGGGAACTCAGGCCGCGACGTCTCGCGCTTTCATCTCCACGTACACGCGGACCATCGGCGGCAACCGGAAGCGCCCGGTCTTGTCCGCCACGATGACGACGACGAGCAGCTTGAGCACGTCTGACCATCCCGGCGAGCTTGCTGATCGTGTTGGAGGCACCTGGCACATCGAGACCGCAGCGCCGGAGACCGGCACTGCCCACACCATCCGCGCCGGAGTCCTGTCGCGGCTGCCACTAACCACCTTTGACCCGGTGGCTGCGTTTCCCGACAAGCTGCGAGCGATCCAGCAAGGCGACAAGCCAGCCGACAACACGACCGCCATGGGCCGACCGGCGCTGCATGTGCGGGTCCGCATCCAAGACACCGACATCGATCTGATCGTTGCCCATTTCAAGTCGAAGCTGCTGACCTTTCCCAATGGCCGGTTCAACCCGCTCGACGAGGGCGAGCGCGCCCGCCTACGCGCTCTATCGCCGAGGAGCCGAAGCTGTCGCCGTCCGCGCCACTGCCACCGACCTGCTGAAGAGCGACCACGAGGCATCGGTGATGGCGGTGGCGCATTCGGCGGCGGTGGGGGCGGCGGCGGTCATGGGCGCTAAGCCGGTCGCCTTGCTATCCGTACAAGTCTCCGGAGCGGTCTAGCGTTGATGGATGCGTCCACGGTTGGCGAGTTGGTGCGGTCAACCGAGGAGCGATACAAAGGGTCAGATCCGGGGCTTGACAGCTTCCATCCAAGTCCCCAGCCAGCTTGCGCCCGTCATCCAGCTTGGGTGGCGGGTCATCGACGGCAGTACACGCCACGACGCGCACGCGGAGTTGAACCCACGACCGGGCCGACGCTGTGTCGTGGTGCACGGCGCCCAGTAGTTGTCCGGCTTGTCTCGGACGTTACTGATCCCGCTGGAATGTGTCCGCGATGCGTGTGTGGAGTTCCAGGCCGCGGGCGTCGTCGGGAATCCGTGGTGGTTCCAGCGTCAACGTCTCGCCGTTGGAAGCTGCGCCCGCGTCAGTACCGGTGGCCTTGTCCCGGCGCTCGGATGCTTGCGGTGTGGCGCGTTCCAGAAATCGGAGCAGTTCGACAGGGAAGGGAAGTACCAGGGTGGAATTCTTCTCTGCGGCGACCTCGACGACGGTCTCCAAGAGTCGCAGTTGCAGCGCGGCTGGGTGCTCGGCCATGACCTCGGCTGCTTGGGCCAGCTTTTCGGACGCCTGAAGTTCGCCCTCGGCGGTGATGACCCGAGCCCGTCGCTCACGCTCCGCCTCGGCTTGGCGTGCAATCGACCGCTTCATCGAATCGGGCAGCACTACATCCTTGATTTCGACGCGGTCGATCTGAACACCCCAGCCCAGCGCGGGACTGTCGATCATCAACTCCAGCCCCTGATTGAGATGCTCGCGGTTGGACAGCAGGTCGTCCAGATTGCTCTTGCCGATGATCGAACGCAGTGATGTCTGTGCAACCTGGCCAATAGCCGACACGTAGTCCTGCACGTCGACAGCGGCACGCACCGGATCCGAGACCTTGAAATAGATGACAGCATCCACACGGACGGTCACATTGTCGCGGGTGATGCCGTCCTGGGCGGGCACGGGCATCGTGATGATCTGCATGTTCACTTTGTCGAGGCGATCGGCGATCGGAATCAACATCGTGAGTCCCGGTCCGCGGAGGCCGGATTGCACACGGCCGAACCGGAAGACGACGCCGCGTTCGAACTGCTTGACGACCTTAATATTCGTTCCGAGCCAAAGCACACCGATGCCGACCGCTGCGGCCAGTGCGTAGAGGGTGATCATTCTCTATCTCCAATCTGCCCGGGCTTCGGCTGTCGGTACTCGTTAGCGAGGTCGGGCTGCTATTACCGATGAAACGCCACTCCTTCCGACAAAGCGAGTGAACGTGCTCGGCTCCCGATCGAGCAAACGCCTGTGTTCGCGGCAGTGGGGGACTCTTCGGGCTCTGACCTCGGCATCGTTAAGCATGCGTGGTCCGAGCAGCGCTAGCCTCGCAACTGCCGCCGCGGCCACGAGCGCCCCTCGTTCTCGCCGATCTCAGCGATACGTTTCGTCGCGGTGTCGCGCCCCCATGTCCGAGTGAGGGCGATCTGGGGATCGCGCTGACGCATTGAAACGGTCTTGGCCGGGACTGGGCCTTTGGGGTTGCCGGTGGGTTGGTAGTGGCAGGTGGGGTCGAGGATCAGATAGCGGAGCCAGTCCGCCGGTGGTGGCTTTGATGATTCTGATGTTGAGGTCGTGGACGGGGATCAGGACGCGGGTTCGGGCGTGGGTTCGGCCGACGCCGATGTGGTGCAGGCGCCCGGCCATGCGGAACGTGACGGAGCCGGCCTCATCGACGCGGTCGCGGACGCGGTCGTGGGTGTCGGTGCGGGTGCCGGGGTTTGCTTTAGGTCGGGCCTAGTAGGCCGTGGCGGGGGTGGCTCGGTGGGGCAGTGAGCGGTGGGGGCGGCGGTGCGCGCTGGACTCGACGGTGCTCAACGATGCGGTCGCCACCCAGGACACGATCACCCAGCTCGCAGAGTGCTTGCTTCGGCAAGCAGACCGCTACCGGCCCCGGGAGTTCGGCATACACGAGTCGGACGGCGCTCCTGACGAAAAGGAGAGCCGTCCGAAGCACGAACCACCTGGTTACCAAGCGTGCATGATGGCGCGGTGAAATGTGGCCTCGGCGTCAGGAGACATTTCCCCGCCCTGACGCAAGCCCACCGCGCTGTGCCCAGTTGATGGGCCTCGCTTCGCGTGGGTGCCTAGTGCTCGTGCTGGGCGCCACAGCCGAGAGGAGGAATCTTCTCTTCCGGTCCGACCTTGGTCTGCCGTGGATCCGTACCTCAGGTCTACCCCGCCTATCCAGGTAAAGCAACAAAATGAGTTGGGCCGAGCGTTCAACGGGCACTCGCCGACCATCACCAATTCCTGTTCGCGCCCATGTGGGCCGGATCGCCAGCATCGACGCCGATATCGCCCGACATCGACGAGCAGATCGAGGCGCGTCTGGCCCCTTTTCAGGTGGAAGGCGATCCTGGACACTACGGGACCTCATCGCCGAAGACCTGGGCGCAGCGCCGGCACCCCTGGTGCTCGCGCAGGTGGAGTGCTACACCAGAAGGAGCGCAGCCAGCCGACACCCGTCGCGGTGGCGAGGTGCGGCAACCAGCATGTAGGAGGTGGTTGCTGTGCTTCATCCCGATCCATTCCGTGACATCGACAGACTCGCCGCGCAGCTGCTCGGTACATCGCCCGGATCCGCCCGAGTCCCACTGGCCATGCCGATGGACCTCTACCGCTCCGGTGATCACTACGTGCTGCACGCCGACCTCCCGGGCGTGGACCCCGATTCGGTGGACGTCAGCGTTGATGGCGGCATCCTCACCGTGACGGCACAACGCAGCGAACGCACCGAACTCGACGTGCAGTGGCTGAGCTCCGAGCGCTTCACCGGCGGTTACCTGCGTCGCCTGTCCCTCGGTCAGGACATCGACGCCGACCACATCGCCGCCACCTATCAGAACGGGGTGCTGACCCTAACCCTCCCCGTGGCAGAAAGGGCCAAGCCGCGCCGCATCGAGATCACCCCCGGAGCACCTGAGGAAACAAAGGTCATCGAGCCCAGCGACTCATCCGACCAGCACACCACGACCTAACCCCTCTTCACCCGACGGGGTCCAGGCGGGTCAGCCGCCCATACCTTGTGACCTTGTGCCTACGTCGAGCTCCACCCCCTCGGCCTGGGCCTTATCGAGATCGGCGCTCATTGCCAGAACATGGCGCGGATCGCGCGGTCCCGCTTGGCCCGCATCTCGACCCACCTGGCCCGCTCCTCGGGCAGCCACACGAACAGCGACATGCCGGTCGGCATGCCGTTCAGTTCGGTGTAGTACTCGTCGCCGCGCTTGAGCTATTTGCTTAACCAGCGGAATATCCTCTGCCTCAACAGGAATCATCTGTTCCGTTCGATCCGTTTGCGCTTTGCACACAACGCATTGCCGACCCAACGTAATCTTCCGAATTGGCTTGTCAGGGAACAACTTATGGAAGCAGTCAAAGCAAATCTTCTGAGTCATCAGATCGGATCTTTCAGTCAGAGGTCCGGTACTGGTCGAGGTTCGTGACCCCGGCCGGCGGCGACGACGCGGGTTCGGTGTAGCGGATGCGCAGATCGCGACGCGAGTCGATCGTGGTTCCCAACACCTTCTCGCGATTGCGCAACTCCGACGCCAGCCCGATCGAGCCGCCGGTATACGGGCTGTCCTCCACCTCGGTCCAGCGGTGAAACCGGCGGGTGGCGGTTGATCGACACACCGGGTCCGCCCGGGCCTGCGTCCTCTAATCGGCACTTCTCAAGGGTAAGGCCGCGGCGCGTTAGCGCGTGCTGCTCACGCTCCCCCTCCCGAGCTCGACGACAATGTGAGCGTCAACAACTCGGCACGCAGCCCTTCACTGACGCCATCGAGCGCATCCGGCTCACCGTTGGGTCCTTTGCATAGACCGGCGAGCGTGGACACAGCAAGGTGCTCAACGGTTGCACCGCGGCGGCTGTCGCGACGGGCAACCCCGTGGCGGCGGTCAAGCCCACCAGGGTGGCAATCTCGCCGGTGGCCTCGTCGGTGAAACCGATCCCGCTGAGTGCCACGGTCAGCCTCAGCGGCCACGACTGGGGCACCTGGATCGAGATGAACTGCACCTACGGCGCGGGGCCGCCGGTCATATGGGCGGCGAAGCCCTCGGTGGCGACCAGCTCCCACGGCGTGGCCGTCACTTCCACGTCGACCGTCGTCGGAGTCTTGAGCCCGGCCCGGTCGCCCAATCATTATGGAGGGGCGCGTTCCATCATCGCGGCGTCCGCCGCGGGAGAGGGAGTGCGATGACCCGAACTTCTCGGCGAGCGTGAAGTGCGTGAATCCCTCACGGAAATACAGGGATCAGGACCCTTCACCGCCGCAGAGCTGGGCGAACTGCTGCGACGGCAGGGCGGCCGAAGAAAACGGCAACGGTGAATCGTCAACCGGCCGTTTCGGACCAGCCTTCATGCAACACTCCGAGGTATGTACTTCACGGTGAAATGGACGGCACGGGTCGACGGCCCAGGCCCTCAACCTGGTGTCCCGCAGTGGGACGGCGACGCCCTGGTGATCGACGGCACTCACTACGTACAGCCTGAGTGGAGCACCATCACGATCTACTCGGACGCGACACCGACCGAGCCGCCACCTGACGCTCCGGGACAGTAATGAGTTCGGAACACGCACTAGAGCAGGTGCCGCTGACGGAACAGCGGCGGGACCGCTCGGCTTTTGTGCAGTGCCGAGAATCAATCACCTTCCGCTTGCCGCCCCGAGAGGCTAAAAGGGTTCACTCACAACACCAACTCGATGCCTGGTCGAGTGAGGTGGCCCCGGGCTGACGATCTATTCGTCACTGTGACGCTTCCCCCTGGGGTTGCGCAACGGGAAAGACACTGTCCGGCATCGGTTTACGTCCATTTGATGGATAAGATTGATTATCCATCTTATTCACGCGAACGTTGAGGTGTGCCCGATGTTCCCGGTCTTGACTCATCGCTCGCGCCCCCCACTCGCCGGCGACGCTGCAGATGCCGCGGACGCTGATCCCATTCCGGAATGGTTCTCGCACTTCCTGAATGACCGGCAGACCAGAAAACCGTCGGCGCACACCATGACACGCCGCTTGAGGGGCCGGCGACCATGCGAGATCTCCCACCGAACCCGCTCACGGACTCGAGCAACACTCGGGTTTGCAGAAGGTACACATCGGGCACCACCACCCGAGCGGGCGTCGACGTTTGGTTGCGCTGTCGTCCCCGCCAGGCCAGCCCGGGGTGCAACTCTGACGTTGAGAAAGCAGCGCAGCCCTGGGCTATGCCGCACTGCACGCTCCACCCTCGCCACGGCGCGTTTAGCGATCGGCACCAGCGGCTAGCGGCGCTCTGCAACTCATCGGCGCCGCCAAAGAGGAAGGGCCGCATCTCTGCGGCCCTTCTGGTGGAGCTGCCGGGAATCGAATCCGGCGCATAAAAAGCTTTGACATGCGAAAGCATTGAATTTCAGTACGCGAAACAACGCGAAATGACGCGGACCGACCTGCGGATACGCGAAAGGTGTTGATGACAACAACACAGCTCTCGCCGCCGTCGAGTGGTTAACGGTGGATTAGCGCCAGTACCGTCGGGCACATGAGATATCTCGACGTCGATGGAATCGGACGGGTCAGCCGGATCGGTCTTGGCACCTGGCAGTTCGGCTCACGCGAATGGGGCTACGGAGACAATTACGCCTCGGGTGCCGCACGCGACATCGTGCAGCGTGCCCGCGCATTGGGGGTGACGCTGTTCGATACGGCCGAAATATATGGCACGGGCAAGAGCGAGCGCATTCTGGGGGAAGCTCTCGGCGACGAGCGCGCCGAGGTTGCTGTAGCCACAAAGATCTTCCCAATCGCGCCGTTCCCCCCGGTGGTCAAGCAGCGTGAGCGCGCCAGTGCGCGGCGGTTGCAGCTGCAGCGAATTCCGCTCTACCAGGTCCACCAGCCCAACCCGGTGGTGCCCGATTCGGTGATCATGCCGGGAATGCGCAGCCTGCTCGATAGTGGCGACATCGGCGCCGCCGGTGTCTCGAATTATTCGCTTGCGCGATGGCAGAAGGCTGATGCTGCGCTCGGCCGGCCGGTCATCAGCAACCAGGTGCATTTCTCGCTTGCCCACCCCCAAGCGCTCGACGATCTCGTCCCCTTCGCCGAGCGTGAGAACCGCGTCGTGATCGCCTACAGCCCACTGGCACAAGGACTGCTGGGCGGCAAGTACAACCTCGACAACCGGCCCGGCGGTGTCCGGGCGATGAACCCACTTTTCGGCACGGAGAACCTGCGCCGTGTCGAGGCGCTGTTGCAGATGTTGCGCGACGTCGCCGCTGAGGTCGACGCCAAGCCGGCACAGGTGGCGCTGGCCTGGCTGATCAGCCTGCCGGGCGTGGTTGCCATTCCCGGAGCGTCCAGCGTCGAGCAACTCGAGTTCAACGTCGCCGCAGCCGACATCGAGCTCAAGGCCGATTCCCGCGACGCACTGACCGAGGCAGCCCGTGCGTTCCGGCCAGTGTCCACCGGCCGCTTCCTCATCGATACGGTCCGCGAGAAGCTCGGCCGTCGCTGAACCGGCGCGACCCGACGCTCCGCAAAGACATTGCTTTGGGACGAGCAAGAGATCCCAGTAGCTTATTCGTGGCGCCATCGTGTAAACCGCTGAGTGGTACCAAACCTGCCGGTTGGCAGCAAGTTTGTTGTAGATCGGGTGCATCAGGTAGATCTGCTGCGTCCTCAGGTAGTGCGCAATGATCGGAATTGCCTGTGCGCGAGTGAGCACGTTCACCTCATGGTTGGCCGGCAAATCGGTGCGGCGCGCCACCGCAGACTCGCTCGTCACAATGTCCGCGACCTTGCGGCCAAGCTGCGTCAACAGAACGTGGCGAGAAATGTCCTCTGCAGAGATATCCACGAGCTTCGGACCGCCGTCCTCGGCGAAACCAAACCAGTTCTGAAATAGCTGCGGTTGCGGGCTGATGTTGCCGACCGTCTCCCGCGTCCGGCTTTTTCCATCGAATCGGATTCGGTAGCCGTACTGCGGTCCCGGATACGACGACCAACCCTTGTTGGCGGTGCAATCCCCGTAGGTGCACAACGTTGGGAGTCCGGTCGCTCTCGTCGTCGGGGTCGTTGACCTTCGACATGTCAACGAACAGCGCGTCGACCGGCTGATGCCTGGAAAGCAAGGCGTCTAAACCTGCTGCGCTTCTAGATCTTCTTCATTGGTCGGCTCGCCAAGTGAATCCCGATCCAGCAGTACGCGAAGGTGGCGCTGCCGCCGCCGAAGGCCAAACAGGTCGCCCTTGTCGGGTTCATCGGCGTAGTCGCCTTGGCGGTCCCGTTCGTTGCGACGAAACGGGTCCCATCATCACTTCGCGGTAGCCCGCTGTCACGCCGTGCCGCTGTCACGCCGGTGCCACGCAACGAGCCTGGGAGCGGCGAGCAGCGCGGCAACAACCCTCGAAAGAGCTCAAGTGCGCTTTGTTCGGTCCCCCCAGTCGGACTCGAACCGACACTGGGCGGATTTTAAGCCCGCGGCCAGCGTCTCGGCGACCAACGGAAACGGTTAGCTGATTTGCCTCGTACCCCCTGTGAGACAACGAATTTGGCCGTTGCCGGTACGATCCCAGTACAGCTACGGTACGGCTATGAATCGCCCCAGTCGCCGGGGTGGCGCCGGGGTGAGATGCGGCAGCGCGGTGTTAGCTTGCTGAGGCGCGAACGGCGCCGACACGCCGACCCATGCACGCGCGGATGTGCCTTGACGCTCACGCCCGACGAAGCGGCCGATCAACCAGCACCCGCTGTCCGCTTCGCCACTGAACGACACGAATTTGATGGCCGGTTTGGACGCCGGTGGACGGGTCGACCCGAAACCGACCGAACAAGGTGGTTGTATCGAGTCGTTGTGACGCAGCCAGCACCGGCAGGGATTCAACAGTGCCGGCTTCCTTTACGCAGCGCTGCCAAACTACACCCGCGGCGAAGGCCGCAGCAGCCGGATACGGTGGCTCAGTACCGTTCGCGTCCAGGTAACACTGGCTGAACCACTCGCTGTTGGGCCCGTCCGCGGGATCATCTGTCCCGTCGTCGAACCACTGACACGGTCCGTAAAGCCGTTCAACGAGATCACCGATGGCGTGCCGGAGCTCACCGACCCCCGCGGCGACCAATCCAACTGCACGCCAACGGTATTCGCTGCCCCACTGCGCGATGGCGACGTCATCGTCGAAGGAACCGGCCGATAACAGCACATCGCCCGCCGGGACTTGCGCCAGTATGTCTCTCGCCCGGCCTGGCCGAAAAGTGACCGACCGCCGCTGGAGACCGAGTCGCCGCGCCACCACCGCCGCCCCTTCGGCCACCTCGCGGCCGAACCCCGTGTCGACGTGCATTATCACCACCTCCGAGCCCTCACCAAGACCTTCGGCGACAAGGGTTTCGAGCACTGCGGCGAGATAGCGGTAAGCGGGAGACTCCGCGTTGACGACACGCGGATAAGCCGGCCGCGCCAGCCGGGCGGTGGCGCCACCGTGGTTCCAGACGACCCCTTTGCTGGCGGCCGCGGCCGCGAGGGCGGGCCCCGAACCGTAGGGCCCGAACACCACGTCGGGCCGGCTAGCTTCGGCGGCCTGTATCGCGGACGCCGCAGAGGGGTAAGCGTCGATGACCTCCAGACTTACTCCGGAACGGTCGGCCCAGAGAGCAAGGGCGCTCGCCCCTGCTTTCCCGAATCTGGCCAGCGGCCCAGACATTGGGGTAACCAGGACGGCGCGAGCTGTCACGCCCACAACTTAAGCGAGTCGAACAACCGCCCGCCCCCCGGGGAGTACGGATCCGTGGCATTCCACTGCGGTCAACACCGTTGCCGGGGGTGCTGTCGAGACCACGCCCGACGCATCTAACCCTTGGCAGATCCGTCGGCTCGGCCACTGATGCAGCAGAACCTTCGAGGCGCTGCGGCAACAGACGAAACACTCGATTCAGACCGGGTGAGGCGCCCGTGACGTGGTATTCATCCGTGGGGCGGGCGAGGCTCGAACCGCGACCAACGGATTACCAAGAGGCCGCTCGCGGCGGTCTCGTTCGGCGTCGCGGCGAGCACGTTTGTGCATGCCGGGGTCACCGCCTAGCTCGATGCCTTCGACGAACACCCGTAATGTGGCCCGCGGTTTGCCCCCGAGAGGGGAAGATCAATCCAGTCTGCGGCAAACAGGCCGAGAGCAATGCGACACAAAGGGGTGACCATGGCTACAAGTAATGTCGAGACCTCCAAGAAGGGCTATGCCGCGTTCGACAAGGGCGACGTCGAAACGGTCTTGAACGACTATGACGACAACGTCGAGTTTGTCGTACCCGGTAACAGCGCGCTCAGCGGAACTTATCGCGGTAAAGACGGGGTCACGGACCTGTTCCAGAAGGTGGGCGAGAAGAACTTTAAAATAACGCCCGAGCGTTTCCTCGCCGATGACGATGTCGTGGTCGTCCTCGCGAAAGTCAATGTGGGCGGAGAATCCGGGCTCCAAGCCGATGCGTTCACCTACCGGGACGGCAAGGTCGTCAAGGCACAGAGCTACGGGGACACCGCCATGTTCGAACGGGTCTTCGGCAAAAAGTAGCCTTCACCGGAGGCGTCGTCACGAGGATGTCGGTGGCGCACCGACGCAGATCGCATCAAAGAGCACCTCCACCGGGGTGATGGAACCGGCCGGTGAATACCTTGCCGTTCGGTCAGGATCTGCTGGGGCCCTGTAGATCTCAACGCCGAGCGGAACCCGTCGCAGCAAGCGCGTGCGCTCGGAGGCCGTCAACCGAAGCAGGTGTAAGGAATCAGCGGAAACACTGTCAGGCATCAAACTGAAACCGAAACGTCAAGCGTCAGCCGAGGCAATACACGCTGTTCAGTGGGGCGGGCGGGACTCGAACCCGCGACCAACGGAATACCAAGAGGCCGCTCGCGCGGGCCGCTGACCAGGCGCGATAGGTAGCTGGATCGCCTGGACACACATGCGTGCCATGTCGCCCGTTTCATCCAGCTGGTCGTGGGCATTCCTGAGCGCATGGAAAAGCTGACCCGACTTCGGCATGCGCAGCGGCGGATCGTAAAAGTCCAGCGGCGCCTATGGTTGGCTGAGGTACTGATGTGGCCGACGGTGATCGCCGCCGGGGTGTCGTCGGTCGGCGGCCTGGTGTGGTTCCTGCGGCGCCGGTCCGCCGGTGGTCGGCACGAAATGCCGGATACTCCGGGAGCGCACGAAGACGGCAACGTGCACGTCGAGCCCGACGGTCAACTCACCCGCCCCTGAACCTCGACTGGCAACGGGGGACATCTCCACAGACCGCCGGTTCTGATTCGCGGACGGACGGCGACCAGCCATCGACTTGACTGCAGACGCTGCATCCCACCGGGGAGATTCGCATGCGATCCGACATCGTGCCTGGCGCCGTCTTCCCGACTACGAACTCTCCGACCACACCGCGAAACGGCGGAACCTGTCCGATTTGCAAGGGCTTTGCAAGGTCAGCATCCGATGATCCTCGTGCTGAGTCGCGGAGGGTTCTGCCCGAAGGACCGCGGGCAGGCGGAAGGACTCGTGCAACTCCATCGCGAACTCGAAGTCGGCTACTGCAGATTGGTCACGATCAGTACCGACAACATCACCGAGACCAATGAATACCGCACCGGAGTGGGCGCCCACTCGGCGTTCTTGAGCCGGGCCTGGTGATCTACAAGATCTACAACGGTTACTGGTTCCTCGGCCGCCCGACGCTGGAAGAACTTCGCCAGGACATGCGCGAGATTACGCGCCGGTGCCGGCTCGACTGGGACATCACTACGCCCGAGCTCAAGGCGGCGTGGCTGGATGGCTGCAAAGGACATTTTTTATCCGTATGACAAGACCTACGCCCAGACCATCGGTGAACAGGATTAGCTGGTCACCACGGGCGTCGGTAACGTACCGTGCCCCCAGTCGGACTCGAACCGACACTGGGCGGATTTTAAGAACGGCAGTGCGGGTTTAAGTGACCAGCGGAAACCGGTAGCTAAACAACGATATTACCTGCAGGGCAGCAGTTTTGTGCGTTGCAAGTCCGATCGCGGTACGGCTCCGGTACGGCTACAAATCGCCGCCGGTCGCGTACACGCCGCGTACACGGAGATATTAGCTAGGTTCGGCGGGGGCCAGAGGCGGCGAAGAGATACCTGGCGCCCCCGACCGCTGCACCGGCACGCCGGAGGTGACGACCGCTGCACCGGCTTGGGCAAGTCGATGCATTTAATCACTTATCCTGTGCGAGAACGGATTCCGATCACAAGCCGAGGCAATCGATGTCGCGCCCGACGACCTGGTTCGTGCAGTGTCACTCATCGGACCACGTGGTTTCGTCCAGCAGCGGGTGGCGCGTTCGCCGAGGCCGGGGTGTGACCACGCTGCTGGTGCAGCGATGACCGGCGATCGCCGGGACTCCGTGCGCTTCGTCGAGGATCTGAACGCGCTGGTGCCATAGCTTGGCACTCGCGATCGGCGCCCTCGGGACCGGGTTCGCGGCGCTGACGCGTTTCAATCGGCAGGGTCTCACCTCGGCCTGACGCCGACTGACGACAATTTTTCGCGTTGCACCTCTTTTAACCGCGTCATGCGTTTCTCTTACTCATAGGACAGCGCGAGAGGACATGATATGGACGGGATCGCCGACATGGGGGGCACCGGCGGTTGGGGCCGCACTCACCCGCCCCGGGATGACGAGCCGGTCTTTCCCGAGCCGTGGCACGGCCGGGCATTCGCGCTGACGCTGGCGTCGAACCTGCTGGCGGGAGGCAACCTGGACTCGTTCCGTCACGCGCTCGAGCAGTTGGACCCAACCGCTTATCTGGACGACGGCTACTACGGGCGATGGCTCAGCGGAGCCGAGCGAATGCTCATCGACGGCACCCTGCTGGCGCCGTCTGCGGTAGATGCGCGGGCCCGCAACCTGCGCGGAGAGCACGTCGAGGAGCCGCCGACACCCGAGCGCAAGTCACGTGACTATCAACCGATGGCCGAAGGCTCGTTCCGGACCGTCGACACCGCGCCTGCCTTCACGGTCGGCCAACGGGTGCGGGCCAAGAACATCTCCCCTGCCGGACACACCAGGTTGCCGCGCTATGTCCGTGGGCACACCGGCGTCGTCACTCTTGTTGAGCCGGCAGCGGTGTTCCCCGACACCAACGCGCATTTTCAGGGAGAGCACCCACAATACGTCTACACCGTTCAGCTCGAGTCCGGTGAGCTGTGGGGCGCTGACGCTGAACCGTTCGCGCTTACCATCGAGATGTTCGAGAGCTATCTGGAGGCGGCATGACAACCAGCCAGTCCATCCAACGCATTCCCCCGTCGCTACGCGCCGAGGCTCTCGAGCACCTGCTGACCGAGCGCGGCCTGGTGGACCCGAAGACGTTGGACGCGATCATTGCCACTTACGAGACGCACGTCGGACCGCTGAACGGTGCGAAGGTCGTCGCGAAGGCCTGGGCCGATCCGGAGTATCGGCGCTGGCTGCTCGACGACGGCACCGCCGCTATCAGGGACCTGGGCTTCCTCGGGATACAGACCGAGCACGTGATCGTCGTGGACAACACGCCGAGGACCCATCACGTAGTGGTGTGCACCTTGTGCTCGTGCTACCCGTGGCAGCTGCTCGGTCTGCCCCCGAGTTGGTACAAGGATCCCGCGTATCGCGCGCGGGTGGTTAAAGAGCCTCGAAAAGTGTTGTCCGAGATGGGCCTTGAACTCGCACAGGATGTGCAGATCACCGTGCACGACTCCAGCAGCGAGGTGCGCTGGTTGATACTTCCCGAGCGCCCGGCAGGCACCGAGGGCATGACCGAAGCACAGCTCGCGGCGCTGGTTTCCCGCGAGGGCGATGGTCGGCGTGGCGAAGGTCGACGCGCCATGAGCGTGCCGGTCGACGTCGACGGCCCGGCCGCGCCGCCGCGCTCCAACGGTGAGCTGGTGTTCGCGGAGCCGTGGGAAAGCCGTGCTTTCGGAATGGCCGTCGCCCTGTATGAGGCCGATGTGTTCACCTGGCCGCAGTTTCAGGGAGCATTGATCGCCCGAATCGCAGCCTGGCAGAGCACCGCGATCGAAGGATCGCAGTGGCGCTATTACGACCACTGGCTCGGTGCACTCGAGGATGTCTTGGGCGGCTGCATTGCCATGGACGCCAAGGACATCACGGCCCGCGCGCACGCGTTGGCTCAGCGCCCCGCCGGCCACGACCATTCCCACTGAGCACGAAAGAAAGGCTGACCGCCAATGCTGGTTACCGGCAACACTAAGGTGTCTGATCTTCTCTGCGTCACTCCTCCGTGGATTCCCGAAGGAGCGCACGCGATGACACAACTTATCGAGCTACCGCCCGCAGACGAAGGGCTCGCGCCGCATCGCCATTCCGGACCGGTCTTCGGATACGTGCTCGACGGCAAGATCCTGTTCGAGCTCGAGGGTGACGAACCGCGGCAGATCGTTGCAGGTGAGTCCTTTTGGGAACCTGGCGGCGATGTCGTGCATTACCAGGTAGCGAACCTGGACGAGACAAGCTGGAGCCGATTCTTTGCGGTATGCATCTGCGCCCCTGGCGTCGAAATGATCACCATGCTGCAACCAGAAGAGATCGCGGCCCGTGATCACCTGCGTCATCCAAGCGTCCGTCAGCACCAAGACTGACGACGGCTGTGCAAGCGATCATCGCCAGTGAGCGCGCGGCGGGATTCCAAGGGATGTCGCTCGCTGAACCGCCGTATCCACATGCCGCGGAAAACGATGTGATCGTCGCGGTGCGTGCGGCCGGTTTCACGCCGGGCGAGCTCGATTGGCCGGGAACTTGGACTGACCGGGCAGGCCGCGATCGGGCACCGAGTCGTTTTCGAGACGGCGGCACCGGTGATGGACAGCGGCCGGATCGTCTATGAGCCAGCGGGAGCGCTCGACTCTCGGTAACGTCTTAAGCGGTTTACTGGCCGTTGCCGGCGAAGCCGTCCTCGACGAAACCGGTACGTCCACTGCCCATGTCCTCGGCACGAACGTATTCCTCGACGCGTTCACCGAAATCCGCCAGATTGGCTCCGGCACAGAGCATTTGCAGGACCGCCGCCGCGTCGGATTGGCTGGCATGCGCGGACAGCGCACGTACTTTGTTGCCCCAGTACGGTGCAACGTCGATCACCGTGGTGATTTCGGAGTCGTCGATGGCCATCTCTTCGGGCGGCACCCATGTGTTCTCACCGAAGGCGGCTCGCGCACCGGCGCGCACGGCGCGTAGCCGCGATTTCGACATCGCGATGTAGTACAGCTTGGTCCCCTTGAGCGTGGATGAGCCCTGGCCGCCTGGGTCATCCACGGCGTCGGCAGCGACATTGCGCAGCGCGGCGTGGACGAGGTTGTGGGTGCGGATGTGGTCGGGATGTCCCGACAGCCCGTTGGACGGGTAAGTCACGATGACGTCGGGTTGGTAATGGCGCATCAACCGAACAAGACGAGTCACCATCGGCATGATCGGGCGCCGACTGAACGTGTCAGCCCGCGGTGGTATCGCGTTGCCGTCCGGCATTCCCGAGTCGGGGTAGCCGAGCTTGACGAGGTCGTGCACCCCCAACGCGACGGCGGCGAGGTCGAGTTCGCGGGAGCGCAGCGCGGCCACCTGTTGCGGATCGTGGCGAGGATGGCCCGGTTTTTCGCCATGCGGCCCGTCGCCCTGGCCGCCGTCGGTGCAGGTAATCAGGACCGTGCGCCAGCCAGCGGCAGCGTATCGGGCCAAAGTGCCGCCGGTCTGGCTCGCTTCGTCGTCAGGGTGGGCATGCACCACCATCAGTACCGGAACCTTCGCCACTGCCCGATCATCGCTCACCGCAGGCCCCGCGGGTGACATAGGTCAACAAGCACGATTGCTATTCGGTCTCGGCGCCCGGCTGCTGATCGTCGCCTCGAGTGTGGCGGTGGAATCAGATCTCGGCCACGCGCCGATCAGCGGCTGGTTGCACAAAAAGTTGAAGAGCGGGTTTGCACGTAGCGCATGAATGTCTCGTTGGGTCCGCTGAACGACGATGCATCGGTGGTGCGGCGCGCCGCCATCTGCTGCAGCCATCCCTGCGGGGCTTTCGGTCCGGACCCTGTTGTTCTCGAAGCCATCTCGGTTTCCTTATGCGTCGTAGTCGACCGACACGGCGGAGCTTGTCGGATGGGACTGACAGGTCAGGATGTAGCCGGCGTCGAGGTCGTCGCTCCCGAGCGCGAAGTTCTGGTCCATCTCGACCTTGCCATCGAGCAGCTTCGCCCGGCAGGTGCCGCACGCGCCGCCCATGCAGGAGTAGGGGGCGTCGCTGCGAATCTGCAGTGCACCTTCGAGAATCGAGTCGCCGGCGACGAGGTCGAACGTCTCCTGCTCCCCGGATAGTGTGAAGGTGACGGTGGCGGATTGGTAATCCCCTTGGGGTGCTTCAGCTTTGGCATAGCCGGTGAACAGCTCCAGGTGGACGTGCTCCTCGTCGACGCCGTGGGCGATCAGCGTGTCGCGCGCCGCAGCGGTCATGGCGATCGGACCGCACAGGAACCATTCGTCAACGTTTTCGGGCCGCAGGATGGTGGTCAGCCACCGTTGGAGTTTCTCGTCGTCGATTTGGCCGCGCAGCTCCGGCGTGTGCCGCGGATCGCTGGACAGCACATGCAGGATCTCCAACCGATCGGCGTAGCGTGATTCCAGCCGGTCCAGGTCATGCCGGAACATCGTCGACTCGTTGGTGTGGTTGCCGTAGATCAGGGTGAAGCGGCTCTCGGTTTCGATCTCCATCACTGTCTCGAGAATCGATAGCACCGGCGTGATTCCGCTGCCGGCCGCCAGGCCCACATAGTGCTTTTGCGCCAGCGGGTCCAGCGGGGTACCGAAGCTGCCGGTCGGTGTCATCAGCTCCAGCACGTCGCCGGCCTTGAGTTCGTTGGCCACGAACGACGAGAACGCGCCGCCGGGGATGTGCTTGACCGCGATGCGCAGCTGTGCGCGGGTCGCCGGTGCGCAGATCGAGTAGTTGCGACGCACGCCCTCGCCACCGAGGTCGGTCTTCACCGTGACGTGTTGCCCTGGCTCGAACCGGAATTCGTCACCCAGTTCCTCGGGCACCGCGAACGTCACCAACGTGCTGTCGGCGGTGATGGGGTCGACCGAGGCCACCGGGATGCGGTGCAACTCCGCGTGCGTAGCGCTCGACCGCGCGGGCATCCGCACCGGCAACAACCGACCCAGCTTGCGATTGAGCTCCTTCCACTCCCGGAACTCGTCGGGGTTCAGCCGTTGACCGAAGACCGTGGAGATCGCGACGTTGCGCTCGAGGTAGGCCTCCTCGTTGCGCCGCCACGTCTTCACATACCGGTAGAACGGCACCGACGGGTGCAGGTGGTGCACCAAGTGGTAGTTCTGCGACAGCATCAGCGGGGTGAAGAGCCACTCCATGCCCACTCGGGCGCGGGTCGCGCGATAGCGGTTCTCGCGTTGTGTGTCGTCCAGGTCGTGGTGGGGTAGCCAGTCGAACCACCAAGCCAGCACGAACATCGCCGCCCGCTCGGGAATCAGGTAGATCAGCGCGAGCGTCCACAGATGTCCAGCCAAGGCGGCCGACACGATCACCGCCACCGAGAAGGTCATCAAGGCCGCCGTCTCGAAAATCTCGGCGCGTGGGCGCCGGCGCAGGTTACGCACCAAAAGACCGATATAGGGCAGGTCCATCGCCGGGAACCGGATGGGCAGCTGCCACCAGGGCGCGGCGCTGACGAAGTGATCAGGATCGGACGCACCGTCATTGGTGTTGCGGTGGTGCTCAATATGGATGAACGCGAACGACTTGAATGAGATCAGAGGCGAGACGAAGAACATTGCCACGCGACCGAAGGCGACGTTGACCCAGCGATGGGAGCTGATCGAGTAATGCGAGGCGTCGTGCAACACGGTGAACAGGACGAAGATTGCTGCGGCGCTTGCGGCGATGGTGGCGATCGCAGGCAACGTGTCGGTCAGCGCAGCCCAGGTTGATGCGCCGAAGAGTGCAAGCGCGAAGGTGAAGATGCCGACTATCGGCCAGGACAGCGTCGGAACCTGCTCGCCCGGATCAGGCAAGGCGTGCTGCGAGGCCGCTGCTGGTGGTTGGGAGTGTTGAGTCGTAGTCAACATCGGACTCCTCGGTCGCGCTCGGGATGAGATGCCAACCTACAAACGGTCGGTATCGGTCAACAAGGCCCTCCCAGCCCTCTCCGGTGTGCTGCGAGCACATCCAGCGCGCTCGGCCTCCCGTCAGTGAGGCTATGACTCATGCAACACCGAGGCCCCCAGCACGTCGCACACGAGTAGGGCGGCGTGCAGTTCGGCGATCTTGATCGTTGCGGGCCGGCCCCTGCGCTCCTCGGCACGACGCACCCTTTGCAGGACCGTGTTCTTGTGGATTCCCAAGGTGCGTGCGGCGGTCGCCAGACTCCCTCGCGCGTCGAGAACAGCCAGGAGAGCGGCGCGCTCGCCGCGCTCTTTCGCGTCGTCTCGTGCGAGATCGCCGAGCTGAGCGGCAACGAAGGCCCGTGCCGCATCCAGGTCGCGCGCGATGGCATCCACCAACGCGACATCGCTGAACTCGGTGACTGTTGGCGCCGCGCGCCCAGACAGTTCGATGACCCGGCGAGTGCGTAGAGCCTCGAGGTGGGAGGTGCGAAAGCCTGCAGCCCCCGGGTGCGGCGAGCCCACCGCGATGTGAACGTTGTCGCATTCGCCGAGAAACTCTGCCGCCATGCCCCTGAGCGAAGTCCTCACGTCCCCCGTGATCGATGCCCATCCCCACACCGCGAGTGGGCCGTCCGCCACGACGAGTGAATGACCCGCCCCGAGAAACCGACCAACCCGCCGAGCGAATCCCTCAAGGTCGACGCCGCGGTCCTCGACCCAGCCCACGAAACCGATCTGCCGACCGGTGAGCCGGTGGCTGAGCACACGTTCGGCCCGAGCGACGTCGACACGTTCCCCAGCGAGCAGTGCCCGCACGACATCGTCGCGCTCGGCTCTTGCCTGGTTCTGACGTCGGTCGAGCTCAGCGACGTACTCGGCAGCCACCAGACTGGAGATGCGATCGATGTATCGAAACCCGAACCGCTCGAGATCGACAAACGTCCTCAGCGCGACAGTGGGGTCGTCGATCCAGTCAGTGAGCGAGTCGGAGAGCTTCTCGGTGAAGTACTCATGACCCAACCGATAGAACCGCAGCATCACATCGACGCTGTGCCCTCGTGATGCCATTGCTCGCGCGTGTTCAAGCGCCGTTACCGGCGCCTCCGCGGCCGCAACGTCGATCCCATGACGGAACATCGAAAGTGCCGCTTCGAGATTCGACGAGCACGATCCCAGGGTCAGGCCGCGAAGCTCGGCATCCCCGCCGACCTCCGGTATCCGCTCGACTAAATACCTCAGCATGTCGTCAGCCAGGCTGGACACATTCGCCAGCAGAGACGCAGCGATACCCCCTCCCACGTCCGCGCCGTGGGCCGGCTCTAGCGCGTCCATAACTGCACACTAACGTCGACAGAACTGCGACAGCCGACCGTTCACGATCGACGCAGCACCGCAGTTGTTACGTATCTGGGGGGCGAGGACCGGTCGGCCAGTCCGGCCAAGCCATTATCGAGAAACCTCATCGAGAAGCTGCGCCAATTACCGTCACCAGCCAGGGCACACCGATGGGTTCCCTGCCTGGTGTATCGCCGAACTGCGTCGGCCGAGGTCGATGACCGGCGCCTGGCGGCGCACACGCCGTTGACCTCGATGACCTTGTACAGCAGGGTGATGGCACGCTCTTTTCAGAGCCTTCAACAGGTGGAGATGGCGGTGCGCTGACATGGCTGACGACCTTGCTTACCGAATAGCACTTCTGCTGACGACCTTGGTTACCGAATAGCACTTCTATCGCTGCGTCCGAAGTTCGTCGATGCGCTTCTGAACGGCACCAAGACAGTCGAATTCCGAAAGCGGCCGCTCGCA
>CAWDSB010000010.1:0-121882 GCA_963804905.1 uncultured Actinomycetota bacterium
GTACGAGCGGGTCGCAGGAACGCTCTCGATGCGGTTGAGGATGACGTTCTGCCGGGAATCCGACCGTGGCGTCAGGCGAGCTTCGTTGAACGACGCGGTCACCGGTGACTTGTAGGCGTAGCCGGTCGAGTGCACCACCCGCATGCGCCACATCTACAGCTCACCTTCCTCGATGACCAACGAGCCGTCGCGCCCGGCGTCCGTCCAGGCCACCCATGGCGCGGCGTGGAAGTACTCCAGCGCCAACGCTTCCCCGACGTCGCGGCACGTCTTCTGCAGCGCGGCGAGGCGCTGTTCGAGTGATTCCAGCAGCACGCCAGGGCGAAGAAACTCCAGCTCGCTGCGCGCCCGGCCCAGCAGGCGCTGGGCTTCCGCCGTGGAACCGACGCGGCTGAGCGCTCGGTTGTGCAGTTCGTCGAGGCTGTGCTCGGCCAGCCGCAGCGAATAGAAGACCGAACGCGGAAACAGCCGGTCCAGCAGCATGAACTCGACGACGCGGCTCGCGTCGAGTACGCCGCGATATGTGCGCAGATACGTGTCGTGAGCGCCCGCCGAACGCAACACCGTCACCCATGCAGGCGAGGACGCGCTGTCGCCGACTCGGGACAGCAGTAGCCGCACCGTCATGTCGACGCGTTCGATCGCGCGGCCGAGCACCATGAACCGGTATCCATCGTCGCGGGACAGCGTCGAGTCTGCGAGCCCGGCGAACATCGCGGCGCGGCCCTCGACGAACGACAGGAACTCCCCCGGGCCTAGACGTTTGGCGGCGCGCTCGCGTTCCGCCAGCGCGTTGAAGGTGGTGTTAAGGCATTCCCAGATCTCGGTGGACGTGACTTCGCGTGCGCCCCTTGCATTTTCGCGTGCAGCGGAGATCGAGTTCACGATGGAGTAGCCACCATGCGTATCGCGGCTGAAGGCGACGATGTCAGTCAGCGACCACACATCCAGCGTCTCTGTCGGCGGCTCGATGCCGAGAACGCGAAGCAGCGTGCGGCACGCATGGTCGGGGTCGACGCTGGAGTCTTCTAGAAGTTGATGCACGGTGACGTCGAGGATGCGGGCGGTGTCGTCGGCGCGCTCGACATAGCGGCCGATCCAATACAGCGATTCGGCGTTGCGTGCCAACATCATCGGCTCCTTTTCGCGGGAGCGTTCATCGGATCCATCGCGGCCTGCCGTTGCTGCTGCTGCTGCTGAGTCTGGCCCTGGCTGGGCGACGGCGACTGTTGTTGTTGCTGCGCCTGAGACGACGAGTCGCCGTTCTTGTTGGCCTTCTGTCCCTTCGGGCCCTTGGGCAGCGAGCGGACCACCTCGGCGGCGGCCAGTTCGCGGTCGGCCGCCGACGCACGCGACGCCAGTACCCAGGTGTCCTTGGACCCACCGCCCTGGCTCGAGTTGACCACTAGTGAGCCCTCCGGAAGCGCGACGCGCGTCAGTCCACCGGGCAGCACCCACACGTCCTCGCCGTCATTCACCGCGAACGGCCGAAGGTCGACGTGGCGCGGCGCGAGCTTGTCGCCGATCTGGGTCGGCACCGTGGACAACTGCACGACCGGTTGGGCGATCCAGCCGCGTGGATCGTTGCGGATCTTCTTGGCGATCGTCGCGCGCTCCTTCTCCGACGCGTCGGGACCGAACACGATGCCGTAGCCGCCGGAGCCCTCGACCGGTTTGATCACCAGTTCGTCGACGCGATCGAACACCTCCTCGCGCTCGTCGTCGAGCCAGCAGCGGAGCGTGTCGACGTTGGCCAACAACGGTTTCTCACCGAGGTAGTACTCGATGATCGTCGGCACATAGGTGTAGACGAGCTTGTCGTCGCCGACGCCGTTGCCCACCGCGCTCGAAATGACCACGTTGCCCGCCCGCGCGGCGTTGAGCACACCGGCGACCCCGAGCACCGAGCTGGGGTTGAACTGCATCGGGTCGAGGAAAGCGTCGTCGATGCGCCGGTAGATGACGTCGACCTGGCGCTCGCCCTCGGTCGTTCGCATGTAGACGGTGTTGTCACGACAGAACAGGTCGCGGCCTTCGACGAGCTCGACCCCCATCTGCCGGGCCAGTAGCGAATGCTCGAAGTACGCCGAGTTGTAGACACCCGGAGTGAGCACGACGACCGTCGGATCGGCTTCGTTGGGCGCGGCGGCGTTGCGCAGCGCCCGTAGGAGATGCGAAGAGTAGTCACCGACGGCGCGCACGCGATGGGTGGCGAACAGGTTCGGGAAGACCCGGGCCATCGTGCGCCGGTTCTCCATCACGTACGACACCCCGGAAGGTGAGCGCAGGTTGTCCTCGAGCACACGGAAGTTGCCCTGCCCGTCGCGGACCAGGTCTATGCCCGCGACGTGGATGCGGACACCGTTGGGCGGGACGATTCCGGCGGCCTCGCGGTGGAAGTGCTCGCAGGACGTCACCAGCCGACGCGGTATGACACCGTCCCGCAGGATCTCCTGGTCGCCGTAGATGTCGTCGAGGTAGTGCTCGAGCGCCTTGACGCGCTGCGTGATGCCCTTCTCGAGGCGCGACCATTCCGCGGCGGAGATCACCCGAGGCACAAGATCCAGCGGGAACGGGCGTTCCTGGCCGGATAGCGAGAACGTGATGCCCTGGTCGATGAACGCGCGGCCGAGGGCATAGGAGCGGGCTTCCAGTTCGGAGGCGTCCGACGGGGCGAGCTCGGCGTAGATCCCCTTGTACGGCGCGCGGACGTCGCCCTGCGCGTCGAACATCTCGTCGAACGCTTCGGAGTAACTGCCCGCGGTGGTGTAGCCGTCGAAGATCCCGTGATGGCGCGCGGGCCGACGAGGGTTGGTGCGTGCAGAGTTAGATGTCTCCCTAGGCAGAGGGTGTTCTGCTCCTCGCGTGCGCGATGTGCGAAGGCTCACCGTTGACATGCTGCCCCAAGTGCCCCGTTTCCGCAGGCCAGTGGCTTCCGCTAGTTGGGCACTTTGGGCATTTACCCGCTGCGCTGGTAATCTGAACCCTCGCTGCCCGCCGCGACGGGCGCGTTGACTTGACTTACCCCAACCGAGATTTACGAAGGAACTAGCGCGTGGCCAACATCAAGTCGCAGGAAAAGCGCATCCGCACCAACGAGCGCGCCCGACTGCGCAACCAGGCGGTGAAGTCCTCGCTGCGTACGGCTGTCCGCTCGTTCCGTGAGGCCGCCGACGCGGGCGACAAGGACAAGGCCGCCGAGTTGCTGGCCTCGACCAGCCGCAAGCTGGACAAGGCCGCCAGCAAGGGCGTGATCCATAAGAACCAGGCGGCGAACAAGAAGTCCGCGCTGGCCCGCGCCCTCCACAAGATCTGATTCAGCGGTCGTCCGCGATCAGCTCGGCCACCTGCCGCACCGCTGATTCCAGCGCATAATCGGCGTCTGCCGCCGCGCCCTTGACGTCAGCATTCAGCGTCGCCACCAACCGCATCGCCTTGGCGACCGATTCCCGCGACCAGCGCCGCGCCTGCTTCTGCGCTTTCTGCACCCGCCACGGCGGCATGCCCAGCTCGGACGCCAACCGGTAGGGATCGCCCGACAGCGGCCCGACCCGCGCGATCGTGTGGACGGCCTCGGCGAGGGCGTCGGCCAGCACGACCTGCGGTTCGCCGCTCATCATCGCCCACCGCAGCGCCTCGGCCGCCCCCGCGACGTCACCTACTACCGCCTTGTCGGCGATATCAAAGCCCTTCACCTCCGTCTTGCCGCTGTGGTAGCGGCGCACCGCGGCAGCATCAACGACCCCATCGGTGTCGGCGACCAGCTGTGAGCAGACCGACGCGAGCTCACGGATGTCGGATCCGACGGCGTCGAGTACCGCGGTGACGGTGTCGTCGGAAACCTTGATCTTCAGCGCACGGAACTCACCGCGCACGAAGTCCGCACGCTCGGAGGCTTTGGCGATTCGGGCGCACGGGTGAACCTTGGCGCCGCGGTCCTTCAATTGACCGGCGAGCGCCTTCGCGCGTCCTCCACCGGAGTGCACGACGATGAGTAGCGTGCCGTCCGGCAGGTCGGCGGCGGCCGTCTCGATGAGAGCAACGGCCTCCTTGCCGGCTTCGGCGGCGGATTCCAACACCACTACCCGTTCGTCGGCGAAGAGCGACGGGCTCAGCAGCTCGGCGAGCTCGGCGGTACCGACCTCTCCGGCACGCATGCGGTTGACCGGGACGTCGTCGGTTCCCGCCTGCTTGCGGGCGCCCCTCAGGACAGCGGCCACCGCACGCTCGACCAGAAGCTCCTCGTCCCCGAGAACCAGGTGCAATCTGGGGATCGATTCGCTCACCACCCGATCGTGTCATGCCGCGCCGACAGTCGTCAGCGTCCACCCCATCAGGCACACCACCGCCGCGCACACGCCCAGCCGGGTCCAGCGCCGCCGCGACAAAACGACGGCCGCCATACCGGCCGCGGCGACGGTGAGCGCGCCGAACGGCCCTTCGGGCACGGGCACCGACGCACCCGGAATGGCCGCCGCCCAGCGCGCGACCGTCAACAGCCACCACAACTCAGGTCCGGTGAACCGGATCAACAGCTCGCCGCCAGCCGGCCACAGCGTGCTCAACGCTGCAGCAGCGGTGCCGATGACGGTGATAGGGGCGATCACCCCGGCCACCGCCAGGTTCGCGGCCACCGCCACCACGCTGAATGTGCCCGAGATGGCCGCCACCAATGGCGCTGTCACGAGCTGAGCGGCGACGGCCACGCTCACCGCGTCGGCCAGCGGCTTGGGCCAGCCGCGGGCGACCAGGCGTCGCGACCATGCCGGGGCGACGACGACCAGCGCGGCGGTCGCCGACACCGACAACGCGAACCCGATGTCGACGGCGAGTTCCGGGGCACCGATCATCAGCGCGATGATCGACGCCGACAGCACCGGAATCGCCTGCCTGCGACGGTGTGACACGACGGCCAGCAGCGTGATGGCACCCATCACCGCCGCCCGCAACACGCTCGCCGACGGTTGCACTACGACGACGAACGCCACCAGCGCAAGCGCGGCCAGTGCAACGGCCAACCGAGGACCGACCAGGCCGGCCGCCAGAAGCACGGCACCGCAGACGATCGTCACATTGGCCCCCGACACCGCAGTGAGATGTGTGAGCCCCGATGCCCGGAACTCCGCCGTGGTCTCCCCCGTCAGCGCCGAAGTGTCGCCGAGGACAAGCGCCGGAAGCATCGCCGCCTGGTCAGCCGGCAGCGCCGAGCGCGCCGCGGTGGCGAACACGGTGCGCACGCGCTGCGCCGCCCGCTGAATCGGAGCGGCCTCACCGAGCGTCGCCTCGTCGGTCGAGGACAGGACGGCGACTGTGAGGTCGCGCCGGGACGGCTTGGCGATGCGGGCGTTGAACGCGGCGGGCTGGCCCGCAGTCAGCTCGGTGAATCCGACGACCGAGGCGAAAACCACCACCCGGCCTGACATTTCGTCGGAGTCGACGGCCTGCAGCGATCCGCGGAACATCATCCTGCCGCCGCCCAGCGACCGCGGCGTCTCACTCGGCGTGACTATGACTTCGGCGAGTGTGCCGTAGCGGTCGACGATCGGATGGTGCCGCACTTCGTCGACGCGCAGCTGAACCGCAACGGCGAAGCCCAGTCCCGCCAACGCGACCGCGACCGTGCCCGCCGCCGTCATAGCCACACCCGCGCCGGATTCGCGACGCCGGCTGATCCACCATGCAGCAGCCGTCGCGGCGGTCGTCACAGTGAGCACCGCGACGACGCCGGTGACCGACCACAGTATTCCGGCGGCGGTGACACCCCAGCTGCTCAGGGCCGTAGGCACGAGGCGCAGGTCCAGGTGGACCTCGCGGGCGTCCACGGTGTTCACACATGGACCTGGGTGCGCAACTTCTCCAGGCGCGCGGGACCGATGCCGTCAACGTCGGCGAGCTGATCGACGCTGGTGAACGACCCGTTCGCGTCGCGCCACGCGATGATAGCCGCCGCGGTCACCGGGCCGACACCCGGCAGAGCGTCGAGCTGTTCAACGGTCGCGGTGTTCAGGTCGACCAAATCACCTGGCGCGGTGGCACTTCCGGTGGCCGTTGGTTCGCCGGTCGGGCGGGCCGTACTCGGTTCGGATGCCACCGAACTTCCCATCGTCGTCGGTTCCCCTGGTGCAGCGGCGATGCCGACGATGATCTGCTCGCCGTCGGCGACGCGGCGAGCCATGTTCAGTCCCATCAGATCGGCGCCGTCGAGCGCTCCCCCGGCCGCGGTGAGCGCGTCGGCGATGCGCGCGCCCGAGGACAACGTGACGAGACCCGGCTTGTGCACCAGGCCGACGACGCTCACAACGACCGGCCCTTCAGGTGCAGGTGGGGTCGGAGTGGGGCTGGCCGATGAAACCATCGCTACCGATGGCAGTTTGGCCGATACCACCGGCGGGGTTTTGTCCCGAATCAACGTGAATACGGTCACCAGCACGGCCACCACGCCGACGACTCCCAACGCGATGGCACCGGCGCGACCGGGATCTGCACGGACGGCGGCGAGCCAAGCCGACGCGTCGCCGGTCTTGACTTCGGGTAGCCAACGCGACAGTGCGGCATCGGTATTGTCGTCATCACCGTCCGAATTCGCCTCGGCATCAGCCTCTTTACCGACCCTGCGGTGAAGCCGCTCGACGGGCAGTTCGGTTTCCATGTGCCCGACGGTAGGTGCGGTGTGTGATCACACTCGCACGGCCACATCGAGGGCGGCTCAGCCTGTGGAGCAAACCGGCACTGTGAGCAGACACCGCAGATAGGATGGCGCGGCGGCATATGGCCATGTCCGACGGGGATCTGTATGACTCGACGTGTTCGGTCGCCTGCTCCTCCCACGCTGGCTCGGCGTCATCGCAGGGATTTTTGCAACCGAACAGCTCATCTAGACAGTCACCCTCGTGGGAGCGCCTGCCACGTTCTTCGCACCGGACGGGGTCATGAATTTCTGCGTCGGCGGTCCGCTGTTCGTCCTGTTCTTCCTGGCGCTTGAGGTCGCCGTCTCGAAGCGGCCATCCCACGAGGAGGCCGAGCACGAGGGAGGCCCTCCCCGGAATTGACCGCCCGGGGAGGGCCTCTGTTGAGGGTGGATCTATTCAGTTGGGGGCTTACGGGTTGGTCAGGTAAGCGTGGCCGATGCCGTGGTGGTGGCGCCAGCCCGGCATGGCGCTGGGCGCCGGATGGGCGTAGGTGTCCGGCGTGGCCACGATGGCTGTACCGCCGCTGTGCTCGGTGGTGGTCGTCGCGGCGTTGGCCATACCGGCCAAACCCAGGGCGGCAGCGCCGATGAAGCCGGCCGAGACGAGCGGAAGCGCGAACCTGCGGGCGATGTTGGTGTTCATGTTGTTTGATCTCCTTGTGTGAGTTGGTTTTTCAGTTATCCGACCGGTTGTTTCCGGCGATGACATAACTATGTCTCGGCGCAAGAGAGATGTATGTCGGCCAACCGGCCATCAGGCCGGATGAAACACGTGTCCCCCAATCGGGGGACGTGCTCGTCCGGGTGCTCTGACCTAGATGGTGGACAGGTGCCGCATGGCCGCGACGGGGACGACGGCAGCCTCGACCGCTACGCCGAACGCGCCTTGAAACGGGTGTGGAGGGCGCAGCACTTCTCCTATTGGATGACGACGATGCTGCACGGCCCTGCCGGCGCTTCGGACTTCGATCGCGAACGGCAACGCGCCGAGTTGGAGTTGGTGACCCGCAGCAGCCGTGGTTCGGCATATCTCGCCGACGGATACACGGGCGGGCAGCATCTGAACTGAGGAGGGCTGTTACTGATCCCAGCCGTCACTTCTCCAGCACACCCAGTCGATCTCGACCACTGCGCCGACCGCTAGCCCCGTCGTGCCAACGCACGTGCGGCTGGGCAGACGGTCGGGAAACCACTGCGCGTAGGCGGCGTTGAATGCCTCGTAGTCGTCCCAGTCGAGAAGGAACGCGCGCACTGCGACGACGTCGGCCAATCCGCCGCCGCACAGCCGGGTGATGCGCAACAGGTTGCCCAACACCTGATCGGTCTGGGTCGCGACGTCCTCACCGACCACGGCGCCGCTGACATCGGTGGGCATCTGGCCGGTGACGTAGAGTGTCGAACCCGCGGCCGTGGCGTGGGCGAAGGGTGCGACGGCCGGTGGGACACCGTCCTCCGGGGTGAAGATGAACGCGCGGATGCCGCCGATGCTCATGCGGGACAATCCTGCCCGACTCGAGCGCAGGATTGACCCATGATCGAGATCAGATACGAACGTCGCGACCGGATCGCCTACATCACGTTGAATCGACCCGAGGCCAAGAACGCGATCACCCCGGCGATGCATGAAGAGCTCTGCCGCATCTGGGCCGACTTCCGCGACGACGACGATGCCGATGTCGCGATCCTGACGGGTACCGGCGATGCCTTCTGCGCGGGTGCCGACCTGGCGACCTATGTCCCGGTCAACTACGTCGACGCAGCGCCGAGCCGGGTGCGCGAGATCGTCGACCTCGGTTTCGGCGGCATCACCCGCGGGCTACATAGGATCACCAAACCGACGATCGCCGCGGTGAACGGGTGGGCATTGGCCGGCGGGCTCGAGCTCGCCCTGGCATGCGATCTGAGGGTGGCGTCTCAGCGTGCGATGTTCGGCTCGTTCGAGGCGCGACGCGGTTTCCACCACGGTGACGGTGGAATCACGCGGCTGGTCAACACATGCGGCGTCGGCGTCGCCATGCAAATGGTCCTGACCGCGGAGCCAATCGACGCGCAACAGGCACTGCACTGCAACATGGTGATGAAAGTCGTTTCACACGAGCAGGTTCTGCAAGAGGCCGAACTGCTGGCCAGACAGATTCTTCGCAACTCGCAGCGAGCGGTGCGATCTGCCAAGGAGACCATTCTGGAAGTCGTCGGCAAGCCGCTGGACGATCAGCTCCGCATCGAGGGCTGGAATTCATACACCTGCGTCGATCAGGCCGAGGCGCGGGAGCTTCTCGGGCAGTTCTTCGGCAAGACCGATCTAGGCCGAGCGGGGACGAAGCCAACCGACATCTAGGCTCGTGTACACGTTGGGAATAGTGTCACTGCACACATGGAGACACCTCGAGGAGAGCCGACATGACCGCACCGACACCCAACCGGCCCCTTCGCGTAATCCAATGGACGACGGGAAACATCGGGAGGCGTTCCCTGCACGCCCTCATCGGCAGGCCGGACATGGAGCTGGTCGGTGTCTACGCACACGGTGCCGACAAGGTCGGGGTGGACGCGGCCGAGCTGGCGGGCTGGCCCGAATCCACCGGCGTGATGGCCACCAACGACATCGACGCACTGATCGCCCTCGAGCCGGACGCCTGCTGCTACAACCCGTTGTGGCCCGACATCGACGAACTGAAGCGACTGCTGGAGTCCGGCGTCAACGTCTGCTCCAGCGCGGCCTGGATCACCGGCGGCAAGCAATCCCCCGAGGACCTCGATCGCATCCGAAAAGCTTGTGAGAAGGGCAATTCGACTATCTTCGGCAGCGGCGCTCATCCCGGCATGACCAACATGGTCGGCATGGTGCTCAGCGCGTCGTGTGAGCGGGTGGACGAGATCAGGATCACTGAGTCCGTCGACTGCTCCACCTACGAGTCGGCGGGAACGCAAACCGCGATGGGTTTCTCGCAAGACCCCGAGACACCCGGCCTTGCCGAGAGTGTGCGGCGCGAAAGCGAGGTTTTCGCCGAATCCGCGGCGATGATGGCCGACGCGATCGGCGCCAAGCTCGACCGGATGACCTTCGACGTCACCTTCACCGCGGCCACCGGGGACTCCGATCTCGGCTTCATGCAGATCCCGAAGGGCACCGTTGGCGGAGTGTTCGGCTATCACCGCGGCTGGGTCGGCGACAAGAACGTCGTCAGCGTCGGATTCAACTGGACCATGGGCGATCACGTGACACCACCCAAACCGCTCGAACACGGCCACGTCATCCAGGTCTTCGGTCTGCCCAACATGCGCACGGTGCTGCACTGCCTGCCGCCGAAGGACTGGACCGAGCCCGGCTTCATGGGCCTCGGCATGATCTACACCGCGATGCCGGTGACCAACGCGGTGCCTGCCGTCGTCGCCGCCCCGCCCGGCATCGTCACCCTCAAGGATCTGCCGCCGGTCACCGGGCGCGTCGCGGTCTAGCGAAACGCACTCAGCCCAGGCCTTGTGGCCTGGGCTGAATCGTCAGCGGGCGCTCGCCGTTTTAAGGATTCGTCGTCCCACCGCCACCGGCAGAAGTCTCGTCGTCCTTCTTCGTGGTGTCGTCCTTCTTCGTGGTGTCGTCCTTCTTCGTGGTGTCGTCCTTCTTCGTGGTGTCGGCGGGAGTCTGAGCCGGGTTGTTGACGATCACCGGGGAGGCCGGGTCAATCTGGGTGCTCAGCGACGGGATCTCGATCGTCGAGGGGAGATTGACGACCGTAGACGGCGCGGCGGCGGCCGTCGGCTGCGACTGGCTGCTCGAGTTCATCAGATAGACACCGCCGAATGCGGCTGCGCCGACCACGACCAGGCCTGCGACCATCTGCTGCGGGGCGTAGGTGTCGTTCTGGCGGTAGGTGGTGTACATGATCTCTCCTGCTTGTCTGAGTGGCCGTGCGGCCGCTTTCACAGGTAGGAGCGATCGGCATAGATCAGTCGCACACTTTTTCCTAAGTATTTCGAAGAAATTTTTCGCAGACACATCGAAGCTGGTCAGCGTTGGTTTTGCAGTTGCTTCGGTCGACCGGCGGATCAGAGCCGTCGAGCGAGTTTGTCCTTACCAGGGCCGCTGAGATCCTTTAGCGCGTCCCCGCGGCCGGCCATCGCCATCAGCAGCGCCTCGCCGGTGCCTTGCACCTCGGGGCCGCCCCCGTGTGACCACTCGCTGTCGGTGGCCACCAGTCGCAGCCCGCGCGTCCGCCATGCACCGCGGATGGTGGGGGCGTACAGCGAAAAATCCAGCGCGGTCCGCAGCCTCTCGGCGGGGATGTTTCGCGGGATGTGCAACGCCCGACGGATGTCCTGCTGGTGGATCATGTTGTCGGTCAGAGCGATTCTCCCGCCGAAGCCCGCTGTGAGACCGTGCGGACGGGCGTACTCCCGGAAGAGTGCAACAAGTTGCCCGGGTGACCGGTTGGCGTAATCAGCGACACCGAGGTCGTTGATCCGATCGACGATGAGCAGGCCTTTCAGAAAGCGGCGGACCGATTCGCCGCGACTGAGTTCATCGAAGCTGATGGCGTGTGCGGCCACCTGACGGACGTTCCACCGATCGCACAGCGTCGGCGTCGCCCACTGCTCCGGCGACAACGTCTCGAGAAACGCGGCGAAGTCTTCGCGTTCGGCTTGGGCCAGCTCCATCGAGGCCACTAATCGTCAACTCCTACGTCGTCAACTCCTACGCAGACGCCGACCGCTCCCGCGCCGACGTGCACGGCAAGCACGGGACCCAAATCGGTCACCACAGGAGGGTCGATCTGCGGCAGCCGCACCGTCAGCGTTTTCGCGATGTCGTCGGCGGCGTCCGGGTTGTCGACGTGATGCACCGCGATCCTCGCGCTGCCGTCGCCGACGACCTCGGCGACCTGGTCGATCATCGCCGCGTGCGCCTTGGTCGCGGTGCGGATCCGCTGACCCGGCACCAGCCGGCCGTCGACGTCGAGGCACAACAACGGCTTGAGCGACAGCGCGGAACCCAATAAGGACGCGCCCCTGCGGATCCGGCCGCTGCGCCGCAGGTTGTCCAGTCGGTGCACGACGATAAACGCATGGCCGCGCGGCACGGCCGAGCGGGCCGCGGCCTCGACGGCGTCCAGGTCCGCACCCGATGCGGCTTGTTGCGCAGCGGCGAGCGCGACGAACCCGACCCCCATGGCGGCCGATCTGGAATTGATGACCCGCACCGCAGGCCCGAACTCCCGGGCAGTCGACGCCGCCGAACTGTAGGTGCTCGACAACGCGGCCGAGATGTGTACGGCCACCACCCCATCGCCGTCGCTCTCCTTGAGCGCTTCCCGGTAGGCGTCGGCGAGTTCGGCGGGCGTTGCACCCGCGGTGGTCGCGTGGCGCTGGTAGATATCGGCGGGCACCTCGTCGACGCCGTCGCGGAAGTTGTTGCCGTCCAGCAGGACGTGCAGCGGCACCTGTCGAATTCCGCACCGCTCCAAGTCCTCGGGCTGCAATCGCGAAGACGAGTCGGTCACCACGACGACAGCCACTATGTGGAGCCCTCCTGAGTCACCCCGGCCTCCTGCAGACCCTTGAGCATCAGTTCCGCCACCGCTTGGTGCGCCTCGAAGTTCCAGTGAATGCCGTCGGGATTACCCCTGCCGCTCATGATGTGCTCGGCCACAGCGGCTTTCAGATCGACGAGCGGAACGTCGTGTTGCTCGGCCCATTCGGTGATCGCGTTGACGGTGCCTGCCCTGCCCTGGTGTGCCCTGCCGTAAGTCTCGGCGATGTGTACCGACGGCAGTGAGGCGACGATGGGGATGCCCGGCCGGTTGAAGTCGATTGCGCCGCGGGTCAGTTCCAGATACTCGACGGAGACGTGCGGCGGCAGCGAGGGCCGTGCGAGTGGAGAGAACCTGGGCTGCACCCAGCCGTACCCGTCGCGTACCCAACGCCGAAGCCACGCCGGGCGCACATAGCGGATGAGCTCACGCAGCGCGGTCGGCAATGGCGAGGGCAGCGAGTCCATTCCCCCCGTTGCGAATATCACCGCTCCGGCTCGTGGCAGCGCCGCCCACGCGCGTGGATCCTGCGTCGCGGCCCACCACACATCGCGGCAGGTCCAGCCGATCCGGCCGACGAGCTCCACATCCCAACCGAGATGAGTGGCAACGATATTCGGCCAAATTCTCGGATCGTCCGACGGCAGCCCGCCTGTCGGCCCGTAGTACGAGAGCGAGTCGCAGAAGACGAGAAGAATCCGACGGTCAGAGGACATCGTTGGCGACCTGTGCCGAGGCGTTCCAGACATCGAGGCGCCACCGGATATCGTCGAGTTCCGCGTCACTGTCGGAATGACCCGACAGTTGGACCCAGCTGGCATTGCCCATTCCGCCGAGTGCGGGCCAATTGCCGACGGGCAGCTTCAGCAGCGCCGCCGTCAGCGCGGCGATCAGACCGCCGTGCGCCACCAGCACCACTGGTCGTTCGGGTGCGTCTGTCCCCCATTCGGTTTGGTCGGCAACCAGCTCCGCGACCAACGGAATTGCGCGCGCCGCCACATCGACCCGGCTCTCTCCGCCGTTTGGTGACCACGTGGCGTCGTTACGCCATGCGATGCGTGCTCCCGGCGCCGCCGTGTCCACTTCGAGATGGGTCATGCCTTGCCAGTCCCCCAGGTGCGTCTCGCGCAGCCGGGTGTCCACCTGCACCGGCAGGCCGGACCGCTCGCCGAGAGCCGTTGCAGTGTCGAGCGCGCGCCGCAGGTCCGAAGAGAGAATCAACTGCGGCTGCCGCTTGGCCAGCACCTCGGCGGCGGCGACGGCCTGATCGCGGCCGAGGTCGCTCAGCTCGGTGTCGAGCTGACCCTGCATGCGGTTGCTTGCGTTGTACTCGGTCTGTCCGTGTCGCAGCATCACCAGGCGGCGGACCCTCATGGCGCCGACTCCACATCGACGGGAACGATCGGGCAGTCCCGCCACAACCGGTCCAGCGCATAGAAATTGCGCTCGTCCTGATGCTGGATGTGCACGACGATGTCCACGTAGTCGAGCAGGGTCCAGCGGCCTTCGCGGGCACCCTCGCGGCGCGCCGGTTTGTAGCCGGCCAACCGCATCTTTTCCTCGACCTCGTCGACGATGGCGTTGACCTGACGCTCGTTGGACGCCGACGCGATCACGAAGCAGTCGGTGATTACCAGCTGGCCGGACACGTCGATGACGACAACGTCGTCGGCGAGTTTGGCCGAGGCCGCCCGCGCGGCGACCGTCGCCATCTTGATGGCGTCATCGGAGGCGGTCACCGCTGCTGCTCCGGTGCTGCCAGGGCGTGGCTGCGGTAGAGGCCGCGTTTGGAGACGTACTGCACCACACCGTCGGGCACCAGATACCAGATCGGCCGATTCTCCCGGGCACGCTTGCGGCAGTCGGTCGACGAGATCGCCAGCGCAGGCACCTCGACGAGCGTAAGCGCTTCGTGGGGCATCTGCTCGAGCGCCTTCTCGATGTGCTTACCGTCCAGCTCGTAGCCGGGCCGGCTCACCCCGACGAACCTGGCCAGGGCGAACATCTCCTCCCAGTCCTGCCACGTCAAGATCGAGGCCAGCGCGTCCGCACCGGTGATGAAGTAGAGGTCAGTTTCGGGGTTGAGCGCGCGCAGGTCGCGAAGCGTGTCACGGGTGTAGGTCGGGGCGCCGCGGTCGATGTCCACCCGGCTGACCGAGAACCGCGGATTGGAGGCGGTGGCGATCACGGTCATCAGATAGCGGTCCTCGGGAGGGGTGACGTCGCGGTTCTTCTGCCACGGCTGGCCCGTCGGCACGAACACCACCTCGTCCAGATCGAACAGATCGGCAACCTCGCTTGCCGCAACCAGGTGCCCGTTGTGGACGGGATCGAATGTCCCGCCCATCACGCCGAGCCTGCGTCGAGATTGCACGAATAGCCAGCTTACGGCAGCGTGGGTGGGACCCGTCGCCTGCCGAATGTGAAGTGGCTGCTGAAGGCGCTACACCGGCAGCAGGGCGTCGATCACCGATGCCAGCTGTTTGGCCGATCGGCATTCGTGCATGGTGATGATGTCTTCGTAGCGTGGCACCGCCGAGTCGCCGCTGCCCCACAGATGTTTCGGCTCGGGGTTCAGCCAGTGGGAATGCCTGCTCGCGTTGACCATGTGCGCCAACAGCTCGGTCTCCGGGTTGCGGTAGTTGTTGCGCCCGTCGCCGAGGACCAGCAGAGAACTGCGCGGTGACAACACGTTCGGATACTTGTTCAGGAACGACACGAACGCGTGGCCGTAGTCGGAGTGGCCGTCGCGCGTGTACACACCCGCTTCCCGCGTGATGCGCTGCACGGCGACGGCCAGGTCTGCGTCGGGGCCGAACAGCTCGGTGACCTCGTCGGTGGTGTCGATGAAGGCGAAGACGCGAACTCGGGAGAACTGTTGGCGCAGCGCGTGTACCAGCAGCAGGGTGAAGTGACTGAACCCCGCTACCGAGCCCGACACATCGCACAGCACCACCAGCTCGGGCCGCGCGGGATGCGGCTTCTTCAGCACCACATCGATCGGCACGCCGCCGGTGGACATCGACTTGCGCAGCGTCTTGCGCAGGTCGATCTCGCCTGCCCGCGACCGCCGCCGCCGCGCCGCCAACCGCGTCGCCAGCGTGCGCGCCAGCGGTGCCACCACCCGGCGCATCTGGCGGAGCTGTTCGCCGGAGGCCCGCAGGAACTCGACGTTCTCGGCCAGCTGCGGGACACCGTACATCTGCACGTGGTCGCGGCCAAGCTGTTCGGCGGTGCGCCGTTTCGTCTCGCCCTCGACCAACTTGCGCAGCTGCGCGATGCGCTGAGCGGCGAGGGCCTTGGCGATCTGCTCCTGCGTAGGCGTCGGCTCATCGCCATACGGCGCGAGTAGGCCGGCCAGCAGCCTGCCTTCGAGATCGTCGAGGTTCATCGCCTTGAGCGCCTGGTACGACGAATACGACGGACCCCGGCTGGAGTTGTAGCGGCCGTAGGCTTCGACGATCTGCGCGATCATCGCCGCCAGCCGTTCGTCCAAGTTCGCCATTTCTTCGTTGTCGGCCAACAGGTCCAGCAGCGCCTGCCGCATCGCCTCGACGTCTTCGGGCGGTAGGCCGTCGGTATCGGAATCCTCGTCGAGAACGGTCCTGGAGCCCAGCGCCGCAGGGAAGTACAGGTCGAACATCGCATCGTAGGTGTCGCGGTGGTCGGCACGGCGCAATACCGCGCACGCGATGCCTTCGCGCAGCGCCTCGCGGTCACCCAGACCCAGCACGCCCATCACCCGGCCCGCATCGACCGTCTCAGACGGCCCGACCGAAATACCTTGGCCGCGCAGGGCTTCGACGAACTCGACCAGGTGGCCCGGAATTCCGTGCGGGGCCAGCGGCTGCGGTGGGCGGGTGCGGCGGACAGCCATCAGTTCAGTCTCAGCTCCCCGGAGGCTTTGATCTGGTCGGACTGGTGCTTGAGCACCACACCCAACGTGGCGGCGATCAACTCGTCGTCGATGGTGTCCAGCCCAAGCGCCAAAACCGTGCGGCCCCAGTCGATCGTCTCGGCCACCGACGGCAGTTTCTTGAGCTGCATGCCGCGCAGCACACCGATGATGCGTACGAGTTCCTGGGCGAGGTGCTCGGGCAGTTCGGGCACCCGCGACAGCAGGATTCGACGCTCCAGATCCGGGTCGGGGAAGTCGATGTGCAGGAAAAGGCATCGGCGTTTGAGCGCCTCGGACAGCTCGCGGGTGGCGTTTGAGGTCAGCAGCACGAACGGCGCGCGTTCGGCCGTGATCGTGCCGAGTTCCGGGACGGTGACAGCGAAGTCGGACAGCACCTCGAGTAGCAGGCCCTCGATCTCGATGTCGGCTTTGTCCGTCTCATCGATCAGCAGGACGGTCGGCTCGGTCTGTCGGATCGCCGTCAGCAGCGGACGCGACAGCAGGAACTCCTCGGAGAACACATCGGTCTTGGTCTGATCCCAGTCGCCGTGCCCTGCCTGAATGCGGAGGATCTGCTTGGCGTGATTCCACTCGTAGAGTGCGCGGGCCTCGTCGACGCCTTCGTAGCACTGCAGTCGCACCAGCCCCGAACCGGTGGCCTGTGCGACGGCGCGGGCCAACTCGGTTTTACCGACGCCCGCGGGACCCTCGACCAGTAAGGGCTTGCCCAGCCGGTCGGCGAGAAAGACCGCTGTGGCCGTTGCGGTGTCGGGCAGATAGCCGGTCTCGGCAAGTCGCCGCGCGACATCGTCGATGTCGGCGAACAGCGGCGCCGGGCGTGCGGGGACGCTCACGTACTTCTCCTATTTAGGCCGGGCGGGTGTGGCCGTCTCCCCACACAATCCACTTGGTCGAGGTCAATTCCGGCAAGCCCATCGGTCCACGGGCATGCAGCTTCTGCGTGGAGATTCCGATCTCGGCGCCGAAGCCGAACTGCTCGCCGTCGGTGAACGCCGTCGAAGCGTTCACCATTACCGCCGCGGCATCGACTCGTTCGGTGAACCGTTGCGCGGCAGCAAGATTCGTAGTCACGATGGCCTCGGTGTGGCCGGTGCCGTACTTGTTGATATGGGCGATCGCCGCATCGAGCCCGTCAACGACGGCCAGCGCGATGTCCATCGACAGGAACTCGGCGCGCAATTCTTCCTCGCCGGGGTCGGTGTGGACGTTGACCCCCGCCTCCTGCAAGGCCTTCGTCAATCGCGGCACCGCGCCATCGGCGATCGCCTTGTCGATCAACACCGATTCGGCGGCATTGCACACACTCGGGCGACGGGTCTTGGCGTTGAGCAGGATCCGTGCGGCCACATCCAAGTCCGCTGCCTCATGCACGTACACATGACAATTGCCGACCCCGGTTTCGATGGTCGGCACCATCGCGTCGCGGACGACCGCGTCGATCAGCCCGGCTCCCCCGCGCGGAATCACCACGTCGACGAGGCCACGAGCCTGGATCAGGTGGGTGACACTTGCGCGGTCGTCGGCGGGAAGCAGCTGTACGGCATCCTCCGACAGCTGCTCGGTGAGCAGCGCCGCCCGTAACGCGAACACCAGAGCGGAATTGGAGTGCACCGCCGACGAACTACCGCGCAGCAGCACGGCGTTGCCGGACTTGAGCGTCAACCCGAACGCGTCCACGGTGACGTTCGGCCTGCCCTCGTAGACGATTCCGACCACCCCGAGTGGCACACGCTGCTGGCGCAACTGGAGGCCGTTCGGCAGGGTGCGGCCACGGACCAGTTCGCCGATCGGGTCGGGCAGGCCCGCGACCTGACGCAGCCCGTGGGCGATGCCCTCGACGCGCGCCGGGTTGAGGGTAAGCCGGTCCAGCATGGCGGCAGGCGTTCCGGCGGAACGCGCGGTCTGAAGATCTTGCTCGTTGGCGGCAAGGATCTCGTGCGTGCGCGCGAGCAGCGCGTCGGCGGCCGCGTGCAGGGCACGGTCCTTGGTCTCGGTGCTCAGGGTGGCCAAGGTGCGAGCGGCACCGCGGGCGCGGCGGGCAGCATCGTGGACCTGCTGACGCAAGTCGACATCCGAGGGTGCCTGCACACTCATTAACCCAGCGTATCGGACCTGTCTGCGGACATCGACGGGTGTCAGCCCGCTCACGGTGGACTAGCGTGAACAGCTATGGCGGCGCGGGTCTGCGTAGTGGGCAGTGTCAATGCCGATCTCACGTTCACCGTCGATACGTTGCCGCGGCCCGGTCAGACGGTTCTCGCCTCATCGCTGTCGTCGGCCCCGGGTGGCAAGGGTGGCAATCAGGCCGTTGCCGCCGCACGGGCGGGCGCCTCCGTGCAACTGGTGGCCTCCCTCGGCACAGACGCCGCGGCGGAGCGGCTGCGCGCCCATCTGCGCGACAACGAGGTCGGGGTGGCCGGCGTCGTCAGCCTGCCCGGGTCGAGCGGCTCGGCGGCGATCATCGTCGACTCCGCGGCGGAGAACACCATCGTCGTCGCGCCCGGGGCGAACGCGCATCTCAGCGTGGACTCCGCCGATGTTCAGGCGGTGATCGCCGACAGCGAGGTCGTGCTGATGCAATTGGAGATACCCATCGCCACGGCGGTCGCGGCGGCGCGGGTGGCGCGGTCGGCGGGCGCAGTGGTCATCGTGAACGCGTCACCCGCGGGCGCGAAACCCCACGACCTGCTCGCGCTGTCAGAACTGGCCGACGTCGTCGTCGTCAATGAGGCCGAGGCGCGCGAATGGCACTGGCCGGTTCCGAATCTGGTGATCACCCGTGGCGCACGGGGCGCGAGCTACCTCGGCGACGACGAGCGGTTCGATGTGCCCGCCCCCGCGGTCGAAGCGGTGGACACCACCGGCGCGGGCGACGTCTTCGCCGGCGTGCTGGCCGCAGGCTGGCCGAACGGCCACGAGGGCGCGTTGCGCCGGGCTTGCGCAGCGGGCGCGCTGTCGACGCTGGTCCCGGGTGCCGGTGACTGCGCCCCGTACGCGGAGGCCATCGACGACGCTGTGATCAAACGCAGGGCTGGAGAAAGGCAACTATGACGACGACCGCCGCGCCGCGCCCGCCCGAGGGCGATTGGCTGGGCACGCGATTCCTGAGCTTCCGCCGCGAGGGCCCGTTCGCCGTCTGCACGCTGGACCGGCCGGAGGCGCGCAACGCGATGACGCCTGCGATGTACTTCGGCATCAAGTACGCGGTCGGGCACGTGGAAGCCGACCCCGACCTCGCGGGCCTGTTGATCACCGGCACCGGCGACGTCTTCGCCCCGGGTGGCGACATGGGCGGAGGCGGCGACGACAACTGGCTGACGTTCGGGGCGGCGCTCGGGATGGACGTCACCCCGTTCGAGAAACTGCGCCAGTCCACCAAGCCGGTGGTCTCGGCGGTCAATGGGCTGTGCCAGGGCGGCGGTTTGCAGATTGCGCTGTGTAGCGACATGGCGGTCGTCAGCGACCGCGCCACCTTCCGGGTGCCCGAGCTGTTCCGCGGCATCGCTGACACCTATTACAGTCAAATGCTGGCCCGCCTGATCGGCCCGGTCCGGACGCGAGACCTGATGCTGACGGGCCGCACGCTGACCGCCGCGGAGGCCGAGGACTGGGGCATGGTCGCCAGAGTGGTGCCGCACGAGGAGTTGATGGACACCGCCCGTGACGTTCTCGCACAGTGCTGCCGGACCGGCCCTGCCGCCAGGCGGGTCGTGAAGGCCAGCCTGGACAACTACATGGGGCTGTTCGACCGCATCGGCATGCAGGCCAGCTACAGCGGAGAAGAGGCGGCGGAGGGATTCCGCGCGTTCAAGGAGCGGCGGTCACCCGACTGGGTACATCCCGACCTGCGGGTCGACGGCCGCATCTGATCGAATAGTTCAGCCCTATCTGAATACAGAATCTGCTGTACTATTCTGCCATGCAGACTGTGGTCCACAGCGACGCGCTGGCACGGTTCGGATGCGCGTTGTCCGATCCGACCCGCGCCGAGATCCTGTTGACGTTGCGCGACGCGCCCGGCTATCCCTCCGAGCTCGCCGACAAAATCGGGGTGACCCGGCAGATCCTGTCCAACCACCTGGCCTGCCTTCGCGGCTGTGGACTGGTGGTCGCCGAACCCGAGGGCAGGCGCAGTCGCTATCGGCTCGCCGACGAGCGGATCGGACGCGCTCTCGATGATCTGGTCGGCCTGGTGCTCACCGTCGACCCGGCCTGCTGTCCGGCCGCCGAAGCCGACGCCTGCTGCTGATGAGCGCGCCTGTCCGACCGCGGCGCGAGGTGCTGGCCCGGCGCATCCGGCTGCTGGTCGCCGCGACGATCACGTACAACGTCGTCGAGGCCGTTGTCGCGTTGGGCGAGGGCACCCGCGTGTCCTCGTCGGCCCTGATCGGCTTCGGTCTCGATTCGGTGATCGAGGTGTCGTCGGCCGCCGCTGTCGCGTGGCAGTTCTCCGCCAAGGATCCCGAGACGCGGGAGAAGGCCGCGCTGCGGTTCATCGCCTTCTCGTTCTTCGCGCTCGCGGCCTATGTTTCCATCGACGCGGGGCTGTCGCTGCTGGGCTGGGGCGAGGCGGCCCCTTCGCTGATCGGCATTGTGCTTGCGGCAACCAGCCTCGTCGTGATGCCGGTCCTTTCGCTGGCGCAGCGACGTGCCGGTCGTGAGCTCGGATCGCTGTCGGCCGTTGCGGATTCGAAGCAGACCCTGCTGTGCACGTATCTGTCCGCGGCACTGCTGGCAGGCCTGCTGCTCAACGCACTGGCCGGATGGTCGTGGGCGGATCCGGTCGCCGCGTTGGTCATCGCGGCCGTGGCGGTTCGCGAGGGCCGAAATGCCTGGCGCGGTGACCCGTGCTGCTAGGAGGAAGGAAGCGCAGCTAGTCCTCGGGGATTTCGCGTTCGATTTCGTCCAGCCACGTCCTGGCCGACATATCCGACGGTGCCCGCCAGTCTCCTCGCGGCGACAGCGATCCGCCGTGCGACACCTTCGGCCCGTTCGGCAGTGCCGACCTCTTGAACTGAGAGAACGAGTAGAACCGCTGTGCGAAGACCTGCAGCCAGTGACGAATCTCCTTGAGCGAATATGCGGGTCGCTTGTCCGCCGGATATCCGACGGGCCAGTCGCCGCGCTCCGGGTCGCTCCATGCGTGCCAGGCCAGGAACGCCACCTTCGACGGCCGAAAGCCGAACCGCAGCATCTGGAACAACGAGAAGTCCTGCAGCGCATACGGTCCGACTTTCCCCTCGCTGCTCTGGATCTCCTCGTCCTCCCCTTGAGGAACCAGCTCGGGGCTGATCTCGGTGTCCAGCACTGAGTTCAGCACTTCATTGACTTGGTCGTCGAACTGGTTCGAGGAGATGACCCAGCGGATCAGGTGCTGGATCAGCGTCTTGGGCACACCACCGTTCACGTTGTAGTGCGACATCTGATCGCCGACGCCATAGGTCGACCACCCCAAGGCCAGCTCGGACAGATCGCCAGTGCCGAGCACGATTCCGCCGCGCTGGTTGGCGATGCGGAACAGATAGTCGGTGCGCAGACCGGCCTGCACATTCTCGAAGGTGACGTCATAGACCTTCTCGCCGCGCGAGAAGGGATGGTCGATCTCGCTGAGCATCAGCTCGGCGGTCGACTTGATGTCGATCTCCTCGAACGTGACGCCCAGTGCCTCGGCGAGCCGGATCGCGTTGCCCTTGGTCCGCTCTCCCGTGGCGAAGCCGGGCAGTGTGAAGGTGAGAATGTCGCTGCGCGGACGCTTTTCGCGGTCCATCGCGCGGGCGGCGACGATCAGCGCATGCGTCGAGTCCAAACCGCCCGACAGACCGAGCACGACTTTCGGGAAGTCCAGGGCTCTCAGCCGCTGCTCCAGGCCGGCGACTTGAATGTTGTACGCCTCGTAGCAATCCTGTTCCAGCCGCTCCTGATTCGAAGGGACGAACGGAAACCGTTCGATCTTGCGGCGCAGGCCGATGTCACCCGTCGGTGGGTCGAGCCGAAAGTCGATGCGCCGGAAGGATTCTGCAGTGATCTGGTGGTGCTTGCGGTTGTCGTCGAAGGTGCCCATCCGAAGGCGCTCAGAGCGCAACAGTTCGAGGTCGACATCGGCGATCGATCGCCGTTCTCCCTTCGGGAAGCGCTCGGACTGGACCAGGCACACGCCGTTCTCCCACACCATGGTCTGCCCGTCCCATGCGAGGTCGGTGGTGGATTCGCCCTCCCCCGCCGCGGCGTAGACGTAGGCGGCCAGGCAGCGTGACGACGCCGAGCGTGCGAGCAGGCAACGATCTTCAGCGCGCGCAATCGTGATCGGGCTGCCCGATAGGTTCGCGACCACCGTCGCGCCCGCCAGCGCGGCCTGTGCACTCGGCGGAATCGGCACGAACATGTCCTCGCAGATCTCGACGTGGAGGACGAAGCCCGGTAGATCAGCAGCGGTGAAAAGGAGGTCCGGACCGAACGGCACATCGGCGTCGCCCATCCGGATAGCGCCACGCACATCGTCGCCTGCGGCCATCTGGCGTCGCTCGTAGAACTCGCGGTAAGTCGGCAGGTACGACTTCGGCACGACGCCCAGCACCTTGCCGCGGTGGATCACGACAGCGGTGTTGTAAATCCGGTGCTGGTAGCGCAGCGGCGCGCCGACGACCAGCACCGGCATCAGGTCGGTGGACGCCAACACCACGTCGCCGACGGCGTCCTCGACCGCCTCGAGCAGGGCGTCCTGCATCAGGATGTCCTCGATCGAGTACCCGGACAGCGTCAACTCGGGAAACACGACAAGGCCGACGGCGTCGTCGTGACATGCCTGCGCCAGCCGGACGACGGATTCGGCGTTGGCGACGGGATCCCCGATCACGGTGTGCAGCGTGCATGCGGCAACGCGGATAAAGCCCTGGCCATATGCGGAGTAGAAGTCCATCGCCCTCCATTGTCGCCCGTTGAGTGTCAACAACCGGTGACGGGGTATCAACGATTGGTGACTGATACCGCTTTGCTCGTCATCGACATGTTCAACACATACCAGCATGAGGACGCCGAGAAATTGACACCCAGCGTCGAAAGGGTCGTCGATCCGCTGGCTGGGCTCATCGCGACGGCGCGCGAACGCGACGACGTCGACCTGATCTACATCAACGACAACTACGGCGATTTCACCGCCGATCACGACGACCTCGTTCGCCAAGCGCTGGACGGCGCGCGACCCGATCTTGTCGAACCGCTGCTGCCTGCAGGACGGCGAGTTGTTCCTGGAAAAGGTCCGGCACAGCGCCTTTTACGCGACGTCGCTGGCGTATCTACTGCGCTCGCTCGAACCCAATCGGCTGATCCTGACCGGGCAGGTCACCGAGCAGTGCATCCTGTACACCGCGCTGGACGCATACGTGCGCCATTTCGAGATGACCGTGCCACCCGATGCGGTGGCGCACATCGATGCCGACCTCGGCAAGGCGGCGCTGCGCATGATGGAGGAGAACATGCGCGCCGAGATCGTCCCCGCGGAGAAATGCCTGGGCTGACGCCGGCCGCGCGCTTATGTTGGCCTGTCGTTCGCCCGCCCGCACCGTGTTTGATTCGGCGATTTTTCCTCCATCACGCATCGTGAAGTGACGACCCGTCGAACCATGGAGGAATCGTGAATAAGCTTGCCGTTCAACGTCAGTCGCGGCCCTTGCTGCCCGAGCTTTCTGAGCTTTTCACTGGCTTGCCCGCGTTCGCCGGTCTTCGCCCGTTCTTCGACAGCCACCTGATGCGGCTGGAAGACGAGACCAAGGACGGCATCTACGAGGTGCGTGCCGAGCTGCCCGGAGTCGAGCCGACCGAGGACATCGAGGTCACCGTCCTCGACGGTCGGCTGACGATCAAGGCCATGCGGACACGACGGGGCGAGTCGGACGGGATCTCGGAGTTCTCGTACGGATCGTTCACCCGAACGGTGCCCCTGCCTGCGGGCGCCGACGAGGACGACATCAGTGCCACCTACGACAGGGGCATCCTCACCGTTTCCGTCCCGTTGTCCGACGCGACGCAGGCGGAGAAGCACGTCGAGGTGTTCGAGATCGCTCCCCTCGACGAGGACGACGGGACGACCACGAAGACCACGACGCGGACGCGGCGGTTGACCAGTCAGAAGGCGAGGATCAGCACCGAACCGTCGAAGGAGCCTGATCGCCTACCCTCGAAGGCGTGGAAGCGCCAGAACTCGTCGCCGTGCTGGAGGGGCGCCGGGTAGCGGTGCTCACCGGTGCGGGGATGTCCACCGATTCGGGAATCCCCGACTACCGCGGACCCGACTCGCCGCCGAGCAATCCGATGACGATCCGGCAGTTCACCTCCGACCCGGTGTTTCGCCAGCGCTACTGGGCCCGCAACCACGTGGGCTGGCGGCACATGGATGAGACGCTGCCCAATGCCGGTCATCGTGCGCTGGCCGAGCTGGAGCGCGCCGGCGTCGTGTCCGGCGTGATCACCCAGAACGTCGACCTGCTGCACACGAAGGCAGGCAGCCGCGCGGTGGTCAACCTGCACGGCACCTATGCCGAGGTGATCTGTCTGGAATGCGACCAGACGATGGCCCGCGCCGCGCTGGCAGAACTGCTCGAAGCGGCCAACCCCGGCTTCGTCGAGCGCGCGGAGGCGGTCGGCGGCATCGCAGTCGCCCCGGACGCCGACGCCGTCGTCGGCGACACGTCGGCGTTTACGATCATCGACTGCTCGAACTGCGGCGGCATGCTCAAACCGAACATCGTCTACTTCGGCGAGAGCGTGCCGAAAGGCCGTGTGGCGCAAGCGTATACGTTGGTCGACGAAGCGGATGCCCTGTTGGTGGCAGGCTCGTCGCTTACGGTGTTCTCCGGATACCGCTTCGTGCGCCACGCCGCCGCGCGCGGAATCCCGATCGCGATCATCAACCGCGGCCGCACCCGCGGCGACGACCTGGCCACCGTGAAGATCGACAACGGCTGCTCCCCCATGCTCGCGCTGCTCGCCGACGAGCTGCCGACGTTGGCGAATTCCGCGTGAGCGCAGCCACGCCGGGCGCATTGTTGGATCGTCTGCGACCGAAATCCTGCCCCGTAGACGAGCGCTGGTCATTGAGCATCGGCGACATCGTCGCCCATGCGATGAACGCGCCCGAGCCGTTGCGCCGCGGCGCGCCGCGCAGACCGGATCAAGTCGGCACTCGCCAAGCTCGCCTCGTGATTTGTGTGCGTTTAAGCAGCGCTCAGCGCAAAAAAACGCACACAAATCGCTAATTAGACGGCGACGAGGTCGTCGGCGTGTACTGCGGGGCGGCGCATTTCGGCGGGTAGATCGGACGTCGAGCGGCCCAGCATCGTCGCCAGTTCAGCAGCGTCGTAGGCGACCACTCCGCGGGCCACCATGGTGTCGTCGGACGCACGCAGCTCTACCACGTCGCCGCCGTGGAAACGGCCCGACACCGCCGTGACGCCTGCGGCCAGCAGCGACCGGCGTTGCTTCACCACCGCGCGCACCGCGCCGTCGTCGAGGATCAAGGCGCCCGCCGACTCTGCGGCATAGCGCACCCAGAAGCGGCGCGCCGACATGCGTTCGGGCCGGGGCGCGAAGACCGTGCCGACCGACGCGCCGACCAGCGCAGTGGCGGCGTCGGACGCCGCTGCCAGCAGCACCGGCACACCCGCGTCGGACGCCAGCAGCGCCGCGGACAGCTTCGACGCCATCCCTCCGGTGCCAAGGTGACTGCCCCGGCCCGCTGTCACACCGTCGAGGTCCGCGGGGCCGTCGACCTCGGAGATGAACCGCGCGTTTCCCTTTCGCGGATCGGAGTCGTAAAGGCCGTCGACGTCCGACAGCAGTACGAGCGCATCGGCGCCGACGAGGTGTGCCACCAGCGCCGAGAGCCGGTCGTTGTCGCCGAACCGGATCTCGTTGGTGGCGACGGTGTCGTTCTCGTTGACGATCGCGACCGCGTGTAGCGCACGCAACCGATCGAGCGTGCGCTGGGCGTTGGTGTGCTGCACCCGCATCGAGATGTCGTGGGCGGTCAGCAGCACCTGCCCGACGGTGCGGTGGTAGCGGGCGAACGCTGTACTCCATGCGTTCACCAGCGCCACCTGGCCGACGCTGGCGGCGGCCTGCTTGGTGGCCAGGTCGCCGGGCCGTTTGGTGAGCCGAAGCGGTTCGATGCCTGCGGCGATGGCGCCCGATGAAACGATCACGACGTCCGAGCCCGCCTTCATCCGCGCCTCGATGGCGTCGGCCAGCGTGGCCAGCCTGCTCGCGTCGAACACTCCCGACGGCGTCGTCAGAGCAGTCGTGCCGACTTTGACGACGACGCTGCGCGCGGTGCGAACGGTCTCCCGGTGCGCGCTCACGGCTGCTGCTCCCGACGTTGCTTACGGGCCCGTTTGCGTTCGTCGGCGCCCACCCGACCGGTTTGTTCCAGCCGGGCATCGGTGCCCCGACCGGACAACGGCACGTCGACGCCTGCTGGCGTCTGCGGCTCCCAGTCGAAGGTCATGTCGCCGATCGTGACCGCACACCCGGGTCGAGCGCCCAGCCGCAGCAACTCGTCTTCGACGCCGAGCCGGGCCAGCCGGTCGCCGAGGTAGCCGACGGCCTCGTCGTTGTTGAAATCGGTTTGAGCGACCCAGCGTTCGGGCCGCACGCCGTGCACCGCGAAGCCGCCAACGCCGTCCGGCTCGACGGTGAATCCGCTGTCGTCAACCGCTATCGGACGGATCACCGGGCGCCGTGGCACGATCTCGGGCTGCGCCGCCCGGTAGGTCGACACCAAGTCCCACAGCGCGAATGTCAACGGCCGCAACCCTTCCCGGCTGACGGTGGAGACCTCGAACACAGGCCATCCGTAGCGTCGCTCGATCTCCTCACGCACGAAGTCGGCCAGTTCTCGAGCCTCCGGCACGTCGATCTTGTTGAGCACCACCGCCCGCGGCCGTTCGGCCAGGTCTCCCAGCGTCGTATCTCCCTGAAGGGTGGGCGTGTAGGCGGCGAGCTCGGCCTCCAGCGCATCGATGTCGGAGATCGGATCTCGGCCGGGCTCGAGCGTGGCGCAATCCACCACGTGCACCAGCACCGCGCATCGCTCGATGTGCCGCAGGAAGTCCAGGCCGAGGCCACGGCCTTCGGAAGCGCCGGGAATCAGCCCGGGTACGTCGGCGACGGTGAAGGTGTGCTCTCCCGCGGAGACGACACCCAGGTTCGGCGCCAGCGTGGTGAACGGATAGTCGGCGATCTTCGGTTTGGCCGCCGAGATCACCGACACCAGTGACGACTTGCCCGCCGACGGGAATCCGATGAGGCCGACGTCGGCGACGGTCTTGAGCTCAAGGGTGAGGTCGCGGGCCGCGCCCTTCTCGCCGAGCAGGGCGAAGCCGGGTGCCTTGCGGGCCCGCGAAGCCAGTGCCGCGTTGCCGAGGCCCCCTCGTCCACCCGCGGCGGCCTCGAACCTGGTGCCCGCTCCGACGAGGTCGGCCAGCATCCTGCCGTTCTCGTCGAGCACGACGGTGCCGTCGGGCACCTTCAGTTCCAGGTCGCCGCCCGTGGCGCCGTCGCGGTTGCTGCCCGCTCCCTGCTTTCCCGAAGGGGCGACGACGTGCGGGTGGAAGTGGAAATCGAGCAGGGTGTGCACCTGCGGGTCGACGACGAGCACGACGCTGCCGCCGCGGCCGCCGTTACCGCCGTCGGGTCCGCCGAGGGGCTTGAACTTCTCGCGATGGACCGAGGCGCAGCCGTTACCGCCGTTGCCCGCCCGCGCGTGGATCACGACGCGGTCGACGAAGCGGGGCATCGGGATTCCTTTCCATCGCGAAATCTACGTTTTGCAGAGCAAGTGCGAGAGCCCAGCTGCAAAACGTCGATCTCGACGCGGAACTAGGCCTCCGAAGCCGACGGTCGCACGATGCTGACCGTCTTGCGTCCACGCTTGACGCCGAACTCGACGGCGCCGGGAGCCTTGGCGAACAGCGTGTCGTCGCCGCCACGGCCGACGTTGACGCCCGGGTGGAAGTGGGTGCCGCGCTGCCGCACGATGATCTCGCCGGCCTTGACGACCTGGCCGCCGAAGCGCTTGACGCCGAGCCGCTGGGCAGCGGAGTCGCGACCGTTGCGTGAGCTGGAAGCGCCCTTCTTGTGTGCCATCTGTTCGCTCCCTACTTGATGCCGGTGACCTTGAGGACCGTCAGCTGTTGACGGTGACCCTGCCGCTTGTGATAGCCGGTCTTGTTCTTGAACTTGTGGATGCGGATCTTCGGGCCCTTGGTGTGCTCCAGCACCTCCAGGGTGACGGCGACCTTCTCCAGCTCCTTGGCGGCGCTGGTGACGTTCGCGCCGTCGACGACCAGGGCGACGGGCAGCGAAATGCTAGCGCCGGGCTCGCCGTCGAGCTTCTCGACCTTGACCACGTCTCCGACGGCGACCTTGTACTGCTTGCCGCCGGTCTTGACGATTGCGTACGTCGCCATCGTTCTCTGCTCTCCTGGTGCTTCTTGGGCGTCGCGCTACCCGTAGGTGCGCAAGCGGGTCTGGGGTGCGGTGCCGCGTGGGCCCGCTGTCATCGACATCAGCCGAAAGACAACTGGTCAAGGGTACGTGACCAGCAGGGAAAGGGTCAAACCGCGGTCTCCTCCGCGGTTTCTGACCGCGTTGTCCTCACGATCTTGAACCCGGTGATGCCGTCGATCACGCTCAGCACTGGGGCGACGGAGTTGAACACGGCGAACGGCAGATAGGAGATCGTCGAGATGCCGAGGACGGCGGCCATGAATGCGCCGCAGGAGTTCCAGGCCACCAGCGCGGAGGTCGGGGTACCGCTGTCGGCCGCCAGCCGGGACAACATCTGCGGCGCAAATCCGCGGCGGCCGAATTCGGCCTGGAACATGCGGCCAGGCAGCACTCCGGCGATCACTTGGTCCCCGGCGAACAGGTGCAGGCAGATTCCCGAGGCGAACACCGACAGGAACGAGGCGCGGTTGCCGGTTTCCGGCGTCAGTCGTCGTGGATCGGCGGTCCGGCCGGTCGTGCGGCGGCGCGACGCCGCTGACGTCCGCCACCAACGGTCGCGGCGGGCTTTTCGCCGCGCGCGTCGTCGACCGACTCGTCATCGTCATCGTCGGATTCGTCGTCGTCGACGGAGTCTTCGTCATCCGAATTGTCGTCGTCTTCGTCGTCCGAATCCTCGTCGTCGTCGGAATCGTCCGGATCGTCTTCGTCGTCGGAGTCGTCGTCAGCGTCGTCGGAGTCGATCACCTCGATGTCATCGTCGAGGTCATCGTCCTCGTCGTCCTCATCCAGTTCGATCTCGTCATCGTCCTCGTCGGAGTCGTCGTCGCTTTCGTCGAAGTCCTCGTCCTCGTCCAGGTCGTCGTCCTCGAGCTCCGCGTCGGCCGCGTCGACGACGGCCTCCTTGATGGTCTCGGTGTCGGCCTCGGCGACCTCCTCGGCCGCCTTCTTGCCGTCCTCGGCGTCCTCGTCGGTCACTTCGTCGTCGTGCCGGCCGTTGGCGGCCGCCATCGCCTTGAACATCGGGTGCTCACCGGCGGGATGGTCAGGCACCTTCGCCACCGCGACGTCGTCGGCGCGGCCGCCCTTCTTGGAGCGCTTGCCGCGACGCCCGGAATCAGACTTGCGCCCACTCCCGGGAACCGAATCGACCGGGTCGGCGTGCAGCAGAATGCCCCGACCCGCACACTGCGGACAAGGCGTGGAGAACGCCTCGATCAGGCCGGTTCCCAACCGCTTTCGCGTCAACTGCACCAGGCCCAGCGACGTCACCTCTGACACCTGGTGACGCGTGCGGTCACGGGCGAGCGCCTCGGTCAGCCGGCGCAGCACCAGGTCGCGATTGGACTCCAGCACCATGTCGATGAAGTCGATGACGATGATGCCGCCGATATCGCGCAGCCGCAGCTGGCGCACGATCTCCTCGGCGGCCTCCAGGTTGTTGCGGGTGACGGTCTGCTCCAGGTTGCCGCCCGAGCCGGTGAACTTGCCGGTGTTGACGTCGACCACGGTCATCGCCTCGGTGCGGTCGATCACCAGCGTGCCGCCCGACGGCAGCCACACCTTCCGGTCCATCGCTTTGGTCAGCTGCTCGTCGATGCGGTGAACGGCGAACACATCGGGACCATCACTGCTCGCGGGCTCGTATTTCGTCAAACGCGGAAGAAGGTCAGGCGCAACGGAATTGACGTAATCATTGATTGTGCTCCAGGCTTCCTCCCCGGACACGATCAGGCCGGAGAAGTCCTCGTTGAACAGGTCGCGGATCACCTTCACCAGCACATCGGGCTCTTCGTAGAGAGCCACCGCAGCACCGGCCGCCTTCTTCTTGGTCTCGGTCGCCTTGGTCTCGATCTGGCCCCAGCGTTCCTGCAGCCGACTGACGTCGGAGCGGATGTCGTCTTCCTTGACTCCTTCGGAGGCGGTACGGATGATCACACCCGCATTCGCCGGAACCACCTCGCGCAGAATCTCTTTCAGCCGCTGCCGTTCTGTGTCAGGTAGCTTGCGGCTGATGCCAGTGGACGATGCACCCGGCACGTACACCAGGTAGCGGCCGGCCAGCGAGACCTGCGTCGTCAACCGGGCGCCTTTGTGCCCAACCGGGTCCTTGCTGACCTGGACCACGACGTAGTCGCCTGGCTTGAGGGCCTGCTCGATCTTGCGGTTAGCGCCGCCGAGACCGGCTGCCTCCCAATTCACCTCGCCGGCGTAGAGCACGCCGTTGCGGCCGCGGCCGATGTCGACGAACGCCGCCTCCATCGACGGCAACACGTTCTGGACGATGCCGAGGTAGATGTTGCCCACCAGGGATGCCGACGCCGCCGATGTCACGAAATGCTCGACCACCACCCCGTCCTCGAGGACCGCGATCTGCGTGTACCGCGCGCCTTCGTGCGGCGGCTCGGTGCGCACCTTGTCGCGCACCACCATCACACGCTCGACCGCCTCGCGGCGGGCCAGGAATTCGGCCTCGCTCAGGATCGGCGGACGACGCCGCCCCGCATCGCGGCCGTCGCGACGGCGCTGGCGTTTGGCCTCCAGCCGCGTCGATCCGGCGATGCCCTGAATCTCGCTGCTGTCCTTGTCGCTGCGGTCGTTGCGGTCGTTGCGCCCTGCGCGTTCATGTACGACGGTGTTGGGCGGGTCGTCGGGCGAAACATCGTTGTCGTCCCCCGCGCCGGACTTGCGCCGACGGCGCCGACGGCGGCGACGGGTGGCGCCGTCAGGGCCGCCCGTTTCGTCGTCGCCGTTGTCATCGTCGGAATCGTCGCCGGATGCCTCACCCTGGCCGTCGGAGCGTCCGTCATCGGAGTCGTCCGCGTCGTCGCCGCCCTGCTCGCCGCGACCCCTGCCCCGTCCCCGGCGGCCGCGGCGTCGGCGTCGGCTGGGGCGCTCGGCCTGGTCCTCGTCGGAATCGGGACCGCCGTCGTCGGAGTCGTCATAGTCGGCCTCGGATTCGGGCTCGAGTTCTACCGGCTGCGGCGCGACGAAAAGCGGCATGTACTCGGCGCGTTCCACGGTGGTCTCGAGAATCGTCCGGGACTCCGGTTCAGCGCCGTCAACATCTTCGACTTGCGGGTCGCCGTCACCCTCAGCCTCCGCGAGCGCCTTCACCCCGTCGGGCTGGACCTCGGACGGCTGAGTCTCCTCCGATAGGTCTTGAGTAGGGGCATCGTCGGCCACGTATTCTCCTCAAGCCCCCGGGCGCGTCGTGTCGACGCGGCCACGCGAGGGCTTTCGCTATTGGCCCGGGTTGTTTCCTCCCGGGCTTGTTATGGTCTCGCTCCGAGCGGTTCGCTGGGAACCCACTCGGTGCCTGGCTGAATGATGGCTGGGACGGTCGGCGCCACACCACGGGTGAGCGGTGGTCGCGCTCGTCAAAGTCTTCATTCGGGCATCCGGCCCTGGTGTACAGCCGTCTACCCGCGTTCAGTATCCCACATCGCCCGTCTTCCAAGGACCGGGGCGTTTAGCTGCGTTATCGGCTCGGGAACCAGAGCTCGATTTCGCGGGCGGCCGATTCGGGCGAATCCGAGCCGTGCACCAGGTTGTCCTGGGTGACAAGTGCCAGATCACCGCGAATTGTCCCCGGAGCAGCCTTCTCCACTGGGTCGGTGCCTCCAGCGATCTGGCGAAAGGCCGAAATCGCTCGCGGACCCTCGACAATCGCCGCTACCACCGGTCCCGAGGTGATGAATTCCAGCAGGGAGTCGAAGAACGGTTTGCCGTCGTGCTCGGCGTAGTGCTTGCGGGCCAGCTCGTCGCCGACGTCGCGCAGCTCGAGAGCCGCGATGGTCAGGCCCTTGGCCTCGATCCGGCTCACGACTTCTCCGATCAGGCGCCGCTTGACGGCGTCGGGCTTGATCAGCACCAGGGTCCGTTCAGTCACGGCCGACAGCCTAGCCGGGCGCGGCTGACACCCGAGCCGACCAGAGTGGATCGTCATGACTCGCGAGCGTCTCAGGTCAGAGGTCGCTAGACGTGGTCAGATGCGATCATCGCCTAACAGGGCGGCGGCTTCGGACTGCACAGAAGGTCGTTAGGCGATTTCGCAGGGATCCTGGCCCGCCGGGTTCTGCCCCGCCGGATTCTGCCCCGCCGGATTCTGCGCTGCCGGATCCTGCCCCGCCGGATTCTGCCCCGCCGGATCCTGCCCCGCCGGGTTCTGCGCTGCGGGGTTGATCCTGCGGGTTCTGGGCCGCCGGGTTCTGGTTCGGGTCGGGTGCCTGCGAAACCGGAGACGACGGACCAACGGGCGCAGGGTTATTGGCCGGCGGATAGGCCGGTGCGACATGCGGGGCGGGCACCTGCTGCCGCGGGACATATGTCGGCGCCGGTTGCACGACCACCGACTGGCCCGGCGGTGGGGGCGACGCCGGCGCAGGCACCAGCAGGACGGGCGCCTGCTACGACGGCGTCCCAGTGGTGTTGGCGGGCTTGGTCGAAACACCGTCGTCCGAAACCCACATCGCCAACAGGGCGCCCAGGGCTATCGCGGCAGCCACCGCCGCGGCTCCGAATACGACGCCGGGGCGCCGGTACAACGGTAGTGGGGCAGCCGGAGGCTCGAGAACCGGTGGCGGCTGGCTGTATTGCTGAGGCGGCTGGTTGTAGTACATGTCCGCGGGCTGCTGCCCGTACGGCGAGTAGGCACCGGGCGGACCGTAGGGGGCTTGCTCAGACCAGGCTGCCTGCGGTGGGGGTGGCGCAGCCGCTCTCGGGGCTGCCACCGTGGGGGTGCGATCTGGTGCGTCCGATCAAAGTTGCGAGGGTTGTTCATCCTTACTACCCATCGATCATTTGGATTCATGCGATCCGATGGACATAGCAATGACACCTCTGCGCCGGTTATGTCGGGTAGTTGGCTACCCCAATTTTCGTTCGCCGCAATTAGTCGGGCGGGGGTTGTTGACCAGGTAGCAGGCCACGCGCCTCACGGCGCCTGACTTCGCTACGAAGGTAGAGGATGAGGAGCCAAACGCCCGCGAAGATCAGCCCGATGAAGCCGACGGCGCCGTGCACAATCCAACCGCCGATCAGCACCAGCTGGATGGCGAGATTCGCCCAGATGGCCCATGACCGGCCCTGCAGTCCGGCCAGCAGAATCAGGACGACGGCCAGTCCGATCAGATAGGTGCCGGTGACCGGCGTCAGGCCGCCGTCGGCAACCACGACCACCGGCAGGGCGAGCAGCACGACGATGGCTTCCAGGATGAGGGTGCCTGCCATCACGCCGCGGAAGCTCTTCCATGGATCGGGCGCGGCGGGTTGATCGCTCATTGGATCGGGCGCGGCGGGTTCTTCGCTCATTCCGGATCCCGCCCGAACAATGTGCGCGCCGCACCCGCCGTGACGACCGACCCGGTTATCACGATGCCGCTGCCGGAGAAGCCTTCGCCGTCATGCCCCGACTCCTCGACGAGCGCGGTCGCGGTCTCGATGGCGTCGGGAAGGGTGCCCGCTGCGATCACCCGCTCGGGCCCGAACCGCTCCTCCGCCCGCAGCGCCAAGGTTTCGACGTCGAGCGCTCGCGGCGAGCCGTTGTGGGTCACCACTACCTGATCGAACACCGGCTCCAGCGCGGCCAGGATGCCGTCGACGTCCTTTTCGGCCATCACCGACATGACGCCGGCCAGGAAACGGAAGTCGAACTCCTCTGACAGCGTCTTGGCCAGTGCCGCCGCACCGGCTGGATTGTGGGCGGCGTCGATGAAAACCGTTGGCGCGCTGCGCATCCGCTCCAGCCGGCCGGGACTGGTCGCGGCGGCGAAACCGGCACGCACCGCGTCGATGTCGAGTTGTCGTTGCGCCCCGGCGCCGAAGAACGCCTCGACGGCGGCCAGCGCGATCGCGGCATTGTGCCCCTGATGTTCGCCGTGCAGCGGCAGGAAGATCTCGGTGTACACCCCGCCGAGGCCCTGCAGTTCGAGCAGTTGGCCGCCGACGGCTACCTGACGACCCAGCACTGCGAATTCAGAGTCCTCGCGCGCCACCGCCGCGTCGGCCCGCACGGTTTCGGCGAGCAGCACCTCCATCGCCTCTGGCACCTGCCTGCCGATCACCACCACGGTGTCGATGGGCACCAGGTCGTTGTCCTGCTTGACGATGACTCCCGCCTTCTCCCCTGCGATGTCGGCGATCTCGGTGCCCAGATACTCGGTGTGGTCCACACCGATCGGGGTGATCACGGCGACCGGTGCATCGATGACGTTGGTGGCGTCCCAGCGCCCGCCCATGCCGACCTCGACGACCGCGACATCGATCGGTGCGTCGGCGAACGCCGCGAACGCCATCGCGGTGACGACCTCGAACTTGCTCATCGCCGGGCCCCCTGCCGCTTCGGACTGCTTGTCGACCAGCTCGACGAACGGTTCGATCTCTTGGTAGGTCGCGACGTATTGCGCCGGGGCGATCGGCTTGTTGTCTATGGCGATGCGTTCGACGGCGGACTGCAGATGGGGGCTGGTGGTGCGGCCCGTGCGGCGGTGCAGGGCGGTCAGCAGTGCATCGACCATGCGGGCCACCGACGTCTTGCCGTTGGTGCCTGCGATGTGGATCGACGGGTATCCCCGTTGCGGCGAGCCGAGCAGTTCCATCAGTGCGGAGATGCGGGCCGTGCTCGGTTCCAGCTTCGTCTCCGGCCAACGCTGATCCAGGAGGTGCTCGACCTGGAGGAGCGACGCGATTTCGTCCGGAGTCGGGACGGGGTCGATCATCGCAGAGACGCCAGCCTTGTGTTGATCCTCTCGACTTCCTCGCGAGCGACCTGTTGGCGGCCCCGGATCTTGTCGACGACATCCTCGGGAGCCTTGGCGAGGAAGGCTTCGTTGTCGAGCTTGGCGGTCGTGCCGTTGAGTTCCTTCTCCGCAGCGGCCAAATCTTTCTCCAGCCGGCGTCGCTCAGCAGCCACATCGACGGTGCCCGAGGTGTCCAGCTCGACCACCACGGTGCCGCGGGTCAGCCGGACCTCCACAGACGCCGTCGGAGCGAAACCGTCGGAGGTGGGTGTGAGCCATGCCAGCGACGTCACTGCCGGGATCTGGGAATCCAGATCGGCCGCGGCGACGTCCGACAACCTGGCAGGCACCTTCTGCCGATCGGCCAGCCCCTGGTCGCTGCGGAAACGCCGCACCTCTGTGATCAGCTTCTGCATGTCGGTGACACGTTGTGCGGCAACCTGATCCACCCCGAAGCCGGACGACACCGGCCATTCGGCGATGACGAGGGATTCGCCGCCGGTGAGCGCCTTCCACAGCGCTTCGGTGACGAACGGCATCACCGGGTGGAGCAGTTTGAGCAGTGTGTCGAGGACCGCGGCCAGCACGGCGGTGGTGTGACTGATTCCTTCGGCCAGTTGCACCTTCGCCAGCTCGACGTACCAGTCGCAGAACTCATCCCACGCGAAGTGATAGAGCGCTTCGCAGGCGCGGCTGAATTCGTATTTGTCGAACGCCGAATCCACCTCCGCCCGAACCTCTTCCGCACGGCCGAGAATCCAGCGGTCGGCGTCGGTGAGGGCCTCGGCCTCGGGCAACGGTGCCGGGCTGGCGCCGTTCATCAACGCGAAGCGAGTGGCGTTGAACAACTTGGTGGCGAAGTTGCGGGACGCCCTGGCATGGTCCTCGCCGATCGACAGGTCACCGCCGGGGCTGGCGCCGCGGGCCAGGGTGAACCGCAATGCGTCGGCGCCGAACATCTCGACCCAGTCCAGCGGGTCGATGCCGTTGCCGCGCGACTTGCTCATCTTGCGACCGAACTCGTCGCGAATCAGCCCGTGTAGGAACACATTCTGGAACGGCACCTGGGGTCCCCGTCGGCCGTCCAGCGTGATGGCCGGATCGTCGGAGACGAACATGCCGAACATCATCATCCTCGCCACCCAGAAGAACAGGATGTCGTAACCGGTGACCAGAACACTCGTCGGATAGAACTTGGCCAGCTCGGGGCTGTGGTCGGGCCATCCCATCGTGGAGAACGGCCACAGCGCCGACGAAAACCAGGTGTCCAGCACGTCGGGATCCTGTTCCCAGCCTTCGGGCGGGGTCTCGTCGGGGCCGACGCAGACGGTGTCACCGTCGGGCCCGTGCCAAATCGGAATGCGATGGCCCCACCACAGCTGACGCGATATGCACCAGTCGTGCATGTTGTCGACCCAGCCGAACCAGCGTGGCTCCAGGCTTGGCGGGTGAATCACGGTGTCCCCGTTGCGGACCGCGTCGCCGGCGGCCTTGGCCAGCGATTCGACCTTGACCCACCACTGCAGCGACAGCCGCGGCTCGATGGCTTCTCCGCTGCGCTCGGAATGCCCGACGCTGTGCAGATATGGTCGCTTCTCCTCGACGATCCGACCCTCCGCTGCGAGCGCCTCGCGCACCGCGACTCGAGCATCGAAGCGGTCCATGCCGTCGAAATCGGTTCCGGTGTCGGCGATCCTGCCCTTGGTGTCCATGATCGACGGCATCGGCAGCTTGTGCCGCAGCCCGATCTCGAAGTCGTTGGGGTCGTGGGCAGGGGTGACTTTGACTGCGCCGGTGCCGAATTCGGGGTCCACATGTTCGTCGGCGACGATGATCAGCTCGCGGCCGACGACGAACGGGTGCGACAACGTCTTACCCACCAGCTGGCGGTAGCGATCATCGTCGGGATGCACCGCGATCGCGGTGTCGCCGAGCATCGTCTCGACCCGGGTGGTGGCCACCACGATGTGCGGCTCGGCATCGTCGAGTGATCCGTACCGGAACGACACCAGCTCGCCCTCGACGTCGGAGTAGGACACCTCGAGATCTGAGATGGCGGTTTCCAGCACCGGCGACCAGTTGACAAGGCGCTCGGCCCGGTAGATCAGCCCGGCGTCGTACAGCCGCTTGAAGATCGTGCGCACCGCACGGGACAGGCCGTCGTCCATGGTGAAGCGGTCCCGGCTCCAGTCCACGCCGTCGCCAAGTCTGCGCATCTGGGCGCCGATCGTGCCGCCGGAGTCGTGCTTCCAGTCCCAGACCTTCTCGATGAACAGCTCGCGGCCGAAGTCCTCCTTCGTCTTGCCGTCAACGGCCAGCTGCTTCTCCACCACCGACTGTGTCGCGATGCCCGCGTGGTCCATGCCCGGCAGCCACAGCACCTCGCAGCCCTGCATGCGCTTTCGCCGGGTCAGCGCATCCATCAGTGTGTGGTCAAGCGCATGCCCCATGTGCAGGCTGCCCGTGACGTTCGGCGGCGGCAGCACTATCGAGTACGGCTGTTTGTCGCTCGCCGGATCGGCCTTGAAGTAGCCGGCGTCCACCCAGCCCTGGTAGAGCTCGCTTTCCACCGAGCCCGGCTCCCATGATTTGGGCAGGGCCTCGGCTGCGGGCCTTGAACTGGCGGTCACCGAGCCATTCTATGAAGTGCGGTGCGCCAGCCCTGGCTTGAGGGTTCGTTGCCGCCTCGGCCGACGCCGGGATCTGGGCGGCCCTGCTTGCGTGTTACTTCTTGCCGCCGAGCAGGCCACCCAGGATGTCGCCGATCGCGCCGCCCTGCTTGCCACCGATCACGCTGCCAAGGATGCTTCCCAACGGGTTGTTCCCGCCGCCGCCTCCGCCTGCACCGCCGAGGATGCCGCCCAGGATGTCGCCGAGCCCGCCACCGCCTGCCGACTGCGCCTGCGGCTGCTGCTGGGCTGGGGCCGAGCCCTTGGTCAGTTGCTTGCCGATGTAGGCCAGCACGATCGGCGCAAGGATCGGGAGCAGCTTCTTGATCAGATCACTGCTGCCGGCGCCGGTCCCGCCCAGCGCGGAGGCGACGGCGTTGCTGTCGTTGCCGCCGAAGATGCGCGCGACGTACTGGTCGCCCTGCTTTTCATCGACCTGTTCGACGTTGACGCCACCGTCGAGGAGATCACTGTGGCCCTGCTTGGCAACCGTGGATTCGAGTTCACTCGAGTCGATGTCGTCAGACTGGACGTTCTGCGCCAGACCTCCGACGAGCGCGGGCACCAACGTCTTGATGGCGTTGTTCACCTCGCCTTGGTCAGCACCTAGTTTGTTCGCAATGTCCTGTACGGGAATCTGCGCGAAGAGATCGTCGAGACCGGCCATCGTGGTGTCCACCTTCATTGCTGGTTATCGCATGCCGAGGACGACACTAGTCTAATTGATCTTGGTTGACAGGTGTTCTGCGCGTGCAGATCAATCCAGTCGGGACGTCTCCAATGACACACCGGCAGCGGGAAATCGAGCCTGCAGCGCATCACCCATAGCCGCCGCGGGCGTCAATACACCGCGCAGATCCGACAGCTTGTCGCGGTCCAGCGCAAGCGCCAACGCGCTTTCGCCGAGCAGCACCGAGGTCGCCTTGTATCCGGGGTCGCCCTTCTGCGACATGGTGGCTACGTATCGGGCGCCTGATGTGGTGGTGGTGAATGTCTCGGTGGTGTAGTGCCCATTCTCGCGGGCACGTTCGCTCGGACCAGTACCCGGTTTCGGGACGACGCGTTCGACGAGGCCCTCCGGCAGCCTGTTGAAGTAGCGGCTGCCCAGTCCGACAACCACGGAACTTGCGCCTGCAGCCATTGCCGATACGACCGGTGCCGCAACCGAAGATCCGAGACTCTGACACTCGGAGTACCGGAACCGTTTGCCGTATGCCCAATCCTGCAATGCGTTGCTGCGCCTGACGATTCGGGTGTTGGTGGGGGCCATCATGAATCCGGAGGTCCATATCCCGTCGAGTTCCGGCGCGATTTGACGGCCTCGCCGCCACGGCAGGTCCGGCTGCGGACCGAATTCGGGCTCGGCTCCGCGATCTGGTGTCAGCGTGTAGGGATCCTCGAGCAGTTGGCGAACTTCCGCATCGCCGGACATGGCACGCACGACGTCCATCATCGACGCGACGGTGCCTCCGGAGAGTCCACCGGCCATCTTGCGCACTACAAAAGTGGTTTCGCCCAATTCGCCGGATCCGTCCGCGACGGCACGCTGATACAGCGAGTAAACACTGAGATCTGAAGGGATGGAGTCGAATCCGCATGCGTGAACGATGCGGGCGCCGGTGTCGACGGCCTGCTTGTGATAAAGGTCGATGCAGTTACGGACGAACATCGGCTCGCCGGTGAGGTCCGCGTAATCGGTTCCGGCGGCGGCGCACGCGGCCACCAGCGGCAAGCCGTAGCGGTTGTAGGGCCCGACCGTGGTCACCACGACCTGAGCCTGTGTGGCCATGGCATCCAACGTCGACGGCTTCGAAGCGTCGGCGGCGATCAGTGGCCAGGACTGCGCCTTGTCTCCCAAGCTCTCCCGTACCGCCGACAGCTTGTCCTGGGACCGGCCCGCCAGTGCGATGCGGGCGTCGCCGCCCGCCTTGGCCAGGTAGTCCGCGGTCAGCTTGCCGACGAAGCCGGTCGCGCCGTACAGGACGATGTCGAATTCGCGCTGCGAAGCACTCATGCGGCTCGACGCTACCCCAGTGTCTCGGGCAGCTCGATCTCGTCACCGAGCACGTGACGGGCCAGGAACGCGGTGACGACCTGGTACCAGATCTTGGCGTGCTGCGGGTTGAGCACCCAGTGGTTCTCGGAAGGGAAGTAGAGGAACCGGTGCGGGCTCGAGCCGTCCTCCGCCGCGGGCAGGCCCGATTCGGTGAGCAGCTCGTACCACAACCGCAGCGCCTCGCCGATCGGCACGCGGTAGTCCTTGTCGCCGTGGATGACAAGCACCGGCGTACGAATCTCCTTGACGAAGCGATGCGGCGAATTCGCCGTCGCCATGTCGCGGGTCATCTCGCGCAGCCAGTAGTAGGCAGCGTCGGTGGTCGAGTTGAACTGGTCGAGCGCCCACAGGCTGGCGTGGGTGACGATCGCGTCGAACCGGTCGGTGTGGCCGGCGATCCAGTTCGCCATGTAGCCACCGAACGAGCCGCCCATCGCGGCCGTGCGTGCACCGTCAACGCGCTCGTGTGCGCAGGCCGCGTCGGTGATGGCCATCAGGTCGTCGAACGGCGCACCGCCCCACGCGCCCCAACCCCGTTGAACGAAGTCCTGCCCGTACCCGGTCGACAGCGCGGGGTCCGGCAGCAACACCGCGTATCCCTGCGCGGCGAGCACCCACGGGTTCCATCGCCAGTGCCAGGCGTTCCAGCTGGCCAGCGGCCCGCCGTGGATCCACAACAAGAGGGGCGCAGGCGCATCGCCCTCCGGCAGCACCAACCACGACCGCACCGCGGCGCCGTCGGCCGCGTTCGCCGTGATCTCCGTGAGTGATCCCGGCAGGGCGGGCGGCTCGATGCATGGCAGCGGCGTGACGGTGCCGTCGGGATCGATGCGCACCGGGTGCGGCGGCGCCGCGTAGGAACTTCGCAACGCGTAAACGATGCCCGCGGGTGCGGGCCTCACATCGGTGTACGCGTAGTCGTCAGCGGTCAGCGCCTCCACCCCGCCGTCGTCGATTCCGATTCGAAACACGGGGCAGCGACCGCCGTCGTCGGCCGTGACGATCAGGGCATCTCCGTCGCGCGACCATGTGACCGATACCGGCCAGCGATCCCAGTCTGCGGCGACGGGCCGGGGCTCTTCACCGAATCGCAAGTAGCCCAAGTTTATTCGCGGTGCGGCCACCGGCGTGGAGTACGACTCGCGGATGAACGCGACGGCCGATCCGTCCGGTGAGATCGCCGGGCTCCACAAATCGGCATCCGGGACGTCGGCGACGACGGTGTGGTCACCTGATGCCAGATCGATCCGAACCAGTACTGAGTGCTGGGCCGCGCCCGGAGCGGGCAGCTGCCACGACGTCACCACGAACCGACCGTCCGCACTGACGTCGAAGTCGGCTTCACGCAACGCTCCGCCCGGTCGCGGCGTGAGATCCACCGGCGCGGCATCGTCCGCCAAGTACAGCCCCAGGAGATGAGGGCCGCCAGGGCCGAGGTCCTTGTCCCAGTACCGGATCGGATAGCCGGTGTGAAGGATCGCGGTGATCTTGTTGTCCTTGCGCAGATCCCGCAGCCGGCGGTCATCGGCGATGCTGCCCGCCGAGGAGACCAGAGGTGTGCGCACCACGACTCGCGAAACATCGCGCGCGGTCTTCACGATCTCGACCCCACCGGGTGGCGAGAAAACCTCGACGGCCTCGCCGCCCGCCGCGGGCAGACTCCACAACGCCGCGGGCGGCTTGTCCTCGTCCTCGGTCGGGCGCACCGCCACGAACACCACGTCACCGTCGGAGGTGAACGCAGGCGACGACTCCCCCTTGGCGCCACGGGTCAACCGTCGCGCCGAACGTTGGCCCTCGGGATCCAGTTCCCATACCGCGGCGACGTATTCGGTGCCCTTCTCGTTGAGCTCACCGACCGTCGTCACGATTCGCGAGCCGTCCGGCGACACCGCAAGCCCGGACACTCGCGGCAGGGCGAAGTAGGCGTCGAGATCGCCGAACGGGGTTTCGGTCATGCGACGTTCGTAGCACAGGGCCAGTGAGTTTGATTTTCAAACTCACTTCTGGCACGCTGGGTCGTGACCGTCGTCAAGCTCGCCGATCTACCCGGCAGGCCCTGCCCGATCGCGGCGTCGTTGGAGCTGGTCGGCGAGCGTTGGGCGCTGCTCATCGTGCGCGAGCTGTCGCTCGGCACCACCCGTTTCTCGGACATCGTCAGCGGCACGGGCGCGCCGCGCGACCGCGTCGCCGCGAGACTCAAGGCGCTCGAAGACGCCGGTGTACTGCGGCGAACCGCCTACCAAACCGCGCCCCCGCGCTTCGACTACCACCTCACGGAGTCCGGATGGGCACCTGGTGCCGGTGCTGGACGCCCTCTTGGCCTGGGGGCTCGACCATGCAGTCAGCCCCGGCGACCCCGATCGACAACGCCGATATCGACCATTGAGCGAACTGAAGGAATGAGATGACCGCAGAGCTGACCGAGACGAGACACGCGCGAGGACTGGGGACGCCGGCGTTCACGCATCGTCACATGGCACGAACCCGGGCCGAGCACCGCCACGGGCCTCTCGATGGCCGGCGTCGACTATCTACGCGCGATGGCCAACGGTGAGTTGCCGCAGCCACCGATCGCGGGCTTGATGCGGTTCGACATCGTGTCGGCCGACCCGGGGCGCGTGGTCTTCACCTGCCAACCGGACGAATCGGCATACAACCCGATCGGGGCCGTCCACGGCGGCCTGGTCTGCACGCTGCTCGACTCGGTGACCGGCTGCGCGATCCACAGCACGCTGCCGCAGGGCAAGGGTTACACCTCGGTGGAGATCAAGGTGAACTACCTGAAGGCGGTCCGGCTGAACAGCGGCCTGCTCACCGCGACCGGAACCGTTGTGAAATCGGGATCGCGGGTCGGCTTCGCCGAAGGCGTCATCACCGATGCCGGCGGCGCCGTGGTCGCAACCGCCACCAGCACGCTGCTGGTGTTCGACCTGTAAGCCCGCGCAACCGAGGCGCTACGTTCGACGGGTGGCGTCACAACGGTTCGTCGTAATCGGTGCGGGTATAGCGGGTCTCGCGACGGCGGTCGCACTGCAGCGACGTGGACACGACGTCACGGTCCTCGAGAGCCGCTCCGACACCACGAGCGGCGCGGGAATCAGCATCTGGCCCAACGCTCTTGCGGCTCTCGACCACATCGGCCTTGGCGACGCGGTCCGAGAGGCCGGTGGCCGGGTGACCGCGGGGGCGCTGCGTTGGCGTAACGGCAAGTGGCTACGCCATCCGTCACGAGAGCGGATCGTGAAGGCACTCGGCGAACCGCTGGTCGTGGTGCGCCGATCCGCGCTCAACGATGTGCTGGCCGGCGCGTTGGCGAGCGGGACCGTGCACACCGGTGTGACGGTCAACGAAGTCGGACTGACGCCCGACGGCGTGCGCATCACCCTGTCGGACTCGACGACTCTGCAGGCGGCCGCGGTGATCGGCGCCGACGGCACGCACTCGGTGGTGGCGCGTTACCTGAACGGCCCGCTGCGAAACCGGTACGCCGGCTATACGGCGTGGCGCGGCATCGCCGACTCGGCGCTGGATCCCGACCTAGCCGGCGAGACGCTCGGCGCCGGCATCGAATGCGGGCATGTCCCTCTGGGCCCCGAGCACACCTATTGGTTCGCGACCGAACGCGCCCCCGAGGGCCGGGTGGCGCCGCAGGGCGAGCTGGCGTACCTGCAAGGCATGTTCGCGTCATGGGCGGAGCCGTTACCGGCGCTGCTGGCCGCCACCGACCCCGACGTCGTCCTGCGCAACGACCTCTACGACCGAGACCAGGCGCGGATTTGGTCGAAGGGTCCGATCGTCCTGGTCGGCGATGCCGCCCACCCGATGCGCCCGCATCTGGGCCAGGGCGGTTGCCAAGGGCTCGAGGACGCCGCGATCCTTGCCTGTTTCGTCGACCAGACCGATGACCTGGCGGCGGCGTTCGCCCGGTTCGCGGCGTTTCGCAGACCACGGGTGCAGGCCTTGGTGCGCGAGTCGGCGACCATCGGCAAGATCGTCAACCTGCGGCCGCCGTTCCTGAGCGCAATGGCCAGTCGTGCGACGGTCCTGGTACCCGAGGCGGTGTTGACGCGGCATATGGCGACGGTGTCGTCGCGGTCCGCGTTCACCGCGCCGACGAGGGCGTCAGCCTAGACCGAACGGGCTGAGGAACGTCGAGCACAGCGCACGCAGATCGACGATGCCCAGCACGCCCCCGCCCCGCATCGTCTGGCATCCCACCGACTTGCTCGGCATGGACCACACCGCCGGGCCGCCGGCGTTCGCGCCGCACTGCGGCCAGGCGCCGATGCCCTGAGACTGCAGCACGTTCTCGGCCACCCGGATCTGCTCCTCGCGGGAGGCCGTCGCCGGAGAGCCGACCCCGCCGTTGGCGGCCCAGGTCCCCTGCTTGAACTGCAGACCGCCGTACTTGCCGTTTCCGGTGTTCGTCGACCAGTCGCCGCCCGACTCGCATTGGGCGACGGCGTCCCAGTCCACGGAGTCGGCGTTGGCAGCGGCTGCCGACAGGGTTGATGGGACGACGGCAAGCGCCCCGGTGATTGCGATGAGCCAGGCAGCCTTGCTTGGCCGTCCGGATGAATGAGTGGCGAATCTTCATCACTTGGTCCTTCCCCGACCTTGTAACTAGTGGGTCTTTCGGGTGAGGAGTGTCAGGCGTTACAAGGGAGGTACAAGTACGTTATCGAGACGCGATAGATCACAGCTAGCGATGGGACAAATGAGTAAGAAGAGCCGGATGTGGTATATGGGGCAAATGAGCAAAAAGATGGTGCCGGGCCTTTCGACCCGACACCATCTGAAAATGTTCCTAGGAACTGGGTACTAGCCCCGCCTGCCGCACACCGGCCAAGCGCCGATGCCCTGGCTGTTCAGGACGTTGTTGGCAACCCGGATTTGCTCCTCGCGGCTGGCGTTGTGCGGTGAGCCCGAACCGCCGTTGGCTTGCCAGGTGCCCATCGTGAACTGCAGGCCACCGTAGTAGCCGTTGCCGGTCGCAGTGTGCCAGTTACCACCGGACTCGCATGCCGCGACGGCGTCCCAGTTCACGCCGTTGTCCGCATTCGCAGTGCCGGTCGCCAGGGCCATCGGTGCCAGAGCGAGCGAGCCGGCAATGGTCGCCAGACCGAACGTCTTGCGGATGTTCTTCACTTCTTTCCTTTCGCCAAGCGCGCGCCAGCAACGCCCGCTGGCGCGGGCGCAGATGCCGTTTCAGGCAGGAGAGTTGGGCCGTGCCCTCTCGGTCAGGCACGGCACGGGGAGGTGAAACATCACCCCCACCGGGCGTCACACCCGGCGGCCGCCGACGGCGATCCCGCCTTCCGCAGCCCCACTCACACGCAGGTTCGTGGTTTGAAATTATTTGCTCGTTTTCCGAGCCATCTGGACCGTACAAACCGATCCCCGCAAAGTCATAATGGGTGAAGAACGTGTCGCGGTTAAATCACGGTCAGATCACGGGCGGTCGTCCGGATCGTCAATGCAGGTCGCTGCGGCGTGTTGCCGTCAAATGGCACATAGGGACTGGCGCATGGCTTTGGTGAGCCAAATCACCATCATTTTGTGACCTGGGACACGGTCAAACTGATTGAGACGTCATGAATCTGGGTAGTTCCGGCCGAGAATCGGCCCCAGATACGGACTTTCGTCTCATCACTGTCTAAAAGCCTCGCCGACAAAGGCTCTACGCTACCGCCAGTGCGGAAGAGGCTGCATCGCAGATGATTTCGCGGGTGACCGCACAATAATTCACCCTCGCGTTCCTGCTCGGCCCGAGGGGGCGTAGAAAGAAGCCTGAAGTGGCTTAGGCTTTTTCATCTTCATAGACTGATCGTGCGCCGATGAGCCGCATGCGGGTTTTTGTGTTGGCCGTGGCACACCATGAAGACTCCGGTACGCACCTGACGTGCCGACTGAACAGCGCCGGTTTCGTCAGGATATTTCACGGCCTTTCGGCCGGTGGCGCTGGATAACTCGAGACCATGGGACGAAAACCACACGGCGGTAGGCGATCTCGGGGTCGAACCTCCGAGGGGCCGCCAAAGCAGCAAACCTGATAGCAGATTGATCGCGAAGTTATTACGGAAAATAGAGGTGAAAATGGCGCAGAATTTGGCTGCCGCAGACCGCTGCATATATGCAGTAATTTGCTGAAGCTATTACCTTAGGTAACAACCGTGGTTCACGAGAGGTCTGCTGTGGTGTTTACGTTCGTCAGCGACCGCTGCTCGGCCATCACGATGCGTTGCGTGTCGACGGTCTCGACCAGCGCGCGCATGCTGCGCTCCCCCGCGGCCACCAGCGCGTCGACCCGGTCGGCCAGCGCAGTGCGATACACCCCGGCCAGGTAGTGGTTGCGCCCGTCCCAGGGCAACACCACGTCGACACCCAGCCGGGCGGCATGGTCGGCCAATTCGTCGATCAGCTCAATGGTCATGAACGGCATGTCGACCGCGCAGACGAAGGCCAGCTCACTGCCGGCATCGGCGGCCGCCCGCAGGCCGCGTCCGGTGGCCAGCAGCGGACCGACCCCGCGGACCTCATCGCGCAGAACCTCGGCCTGCAATTTCGGCAGCGGTTGGCCCGGCGCGGCGATGACGAACACCGGGGAGCACCGGGGGCTCACGATGGACACGAGGCGCTCGACCAGCGTCGTGCCGTCGTACGGGAAGGTTGCCTTGTCGCGGCCCATCCGCCGTGATGCACCGCCCGCAAGCACAACGGCAGCAAGCGGCACGGGGGATGTCACGTCAGAGAGATTAGTCGACAGTCCAGGTGTCTTTGCCGCGCAGCAGCGACTGCAGCGCCGCCGTGTCGTGCGGCTTGGCATCTCGCGCCGATGCCACCTGTTGGCGCGCAGCGTCGTCATACGTGGGCTTACTGACCTGTCGGAAGATGCCCATCACCATGTGCTCGAGGTTCTGCTCGGAGAGCCGTGACAGCGCGAACGCGTACGCCGGATCCTCGATCTGCGAGTTGTGGACGACGATCTCGTCGGCCGAGACGTCGGCCGTCTTGGCCACCTCCAGCCCGTAGCCCGACTTGACGACGCAGTACTCGCCGTCGGTGCCGAACGTGATCGGCTCGCCGTGGTGGACACTGATCAGCCGCTCCTCGGCGCCCTCCTTACGGAGTGCGTCGAACGAGCCGTCGTTGAAGATCGGGCAGTCCTGCAGGATCTCGACCAGCGCCGCGCCACGGTGTGCGGCGGCCGCGCGCAGAACCTCGGACAGACCCTTGCGGTCGGAATCCAGCGCGCGACCGACGAATGTGGCGTCGGCGCCGAGCGCCAGCGACACCGGGTTGAACGGGTAGTCCAGCGAGCCCATCGGCGTGGACTTGGTGACCTTGCCGACCTCGGAGGTGGGCGAATACTGCCCCTTGGTCAAACCGTAGATCCGGTTGTTGAACAGCAGGATCGTGAGGTTCACATTGCGCCGCAGCGCATGGATCAGGTGGTTGCCGCCGATCGACAACGCATCGCCGTCACCCGTGACGACCCAAACCGACAGATCGTCGCGCGCAAGCGCCAGTCCCGTGGCGATCGTGGGTGCCCGGCCGTGGATGGAGTGAAAGCCATACGTTTCCAGGTAGTAGGGGAAACGGCTCGAGCAGCCGATGCCGCTGACAAAGGCGATGTTCTCGCGGCGCAAACCCAACTCGGGCAGGAAATTGCGAATGGTGTTGAGGATGACGTAGTCACCGCAGCCGGGGCACCACCGGACCTCCTGGTCGCTGGTGAAGTCCTTGGCCTTCTGCGGCTCACCGGTCGTGGGAACCCCGCCGATCCCCGGGGTGACCCCGAGGTCCGTTCCGATCAGATCAGTCATGCGTCAGCTCCCACGCCAGTCTCCACGGTGGCTGCCGCCAACCGTGCGAACTTGGCCTTGTCAATTTCCTTTTCGCTCAAAGTCCCGTCCAAGGCGGCATCGATGATGCCCTCGACCTCCTCCGCCAGGAACGCCATGCCTTCCACCTTGGTCACCGATTGCACATCGACGAGGAACTTGCCACGTAGCAGCAGCGCCAACTGGCCCAGGTTCATCTCCGGCAGGACGACGTTGGGATAGCGCCGGAGTACGTCGCCGAGGTTGGCGGGGAAAGGGTTGAGATTGCGCAGTTGCGCGTGGGCGACCTTGATGCCCTTGCGCCGCGCCCGTCGGCAGGCCTCGCCGATCGGGCCATACGAGCTCCCCCAGCCGAGCATCAGCAGTTCGGCATCACCGGTGGGATCGTCCACCTCGAGATCCGGCACGGCGATCCCGTCGATTTTGGCTTTACGCAGCCGCACCATCAGGTCGTGGTTCTTCGGCTCGTAGGAAATGTTGCCCGACCCGTTGGCCGCCTCAAGCCCGCCGATGCGGTGCTCGAGACCGGGCGTGCCAGGAACTGCGAATTGGCGAGCAAGCGTCTCCGGGTCGCGGGCATACGGCTGGAACGGCTCACCCGTCTTCGCAAAGGTGTGTGCGATCGGAGCGTAGGTGCTGACGTCCGGAATCGCCCATGGCTCAGAACCATTCGCGATCGAGCCGTCGGACAGGATCATCACCGGTGTGTGGTAGGTGATCGCGATGCGAGCTGCCTCGACTGCTACTTCGAAGCAATCCGAGGGTGACCGCGGCGCGATTAATGCAACGGGTGACTCGCCGTTGCGTCCGAACATCGCCTGAAGCAGGTCGGCCTGTTCGGTCTTGGTGGGCAACCCGGTGGATGGCCCACCGCGCTGCACGTCGATGACGATCAGCGGCAGCTCGGTCATGACGGCCAGGCCGATGGCCTCCGACTTCAGCGATATGCCGGGGCCGGATGTGCTGGTGATACCGAGGGCGCCGCCGTAGGACGCGCCGATGGCCGCGCCGATGCCGGCGATCTCGTCCTCCGCCTGGAAGGTGACGATGTTGAAATTCTTGTGCTTGGACAGCTCGTGCAGGATGTCCGAGGCCGGCGTGATCGGGTAAGAACCGAGTACCAGCTGAATATCGGCGAGCTGTCCTGCGGTGATCAAGCCGTAGGCCAGGGCGGTGTTGCCCGAAATCTGCCGGTACTCACCGGACTTCAGCTTCGCGGGCGCCACCTCGTAGGTGCTGGCGAACGCCTCGGTGGTCTCGCCGTAGTTCCACCCGGCCTTCAGCGCCAGGACGTTGGCCTCGGCGATATCGGGCTTCCGGGCGAACTTCTCGCGAATGAACGCCTCGCTGTGCTCGAGCTCGCGACCGTACATCCACGACAGCAAGCCCAGCGCGAACATGTTCTTGGCGCGCTGGCCGTCCTTCTTGGAGGCGCCGATCGACTCCACCGCGCCCAGCGTGAGGGTGGTCATCGGGACGCCTTGCACGACGTAGTCGGAGAGCTCCTCGTCGTCCAGCGGGTTGGCCTCGTATCCGACCTTGGCCAGGTTCCGCTTCGTGAACTCGTCGGAGTTCGCGATCACCAGCCCGCCGCGCGGCAGGTCGGAGATGTTGGCCTTCAGCGCCGCGGGGTTCATCGCGACAAGGACGTCGGGACGGTCGCCTGCGGTCAAAATGTCGTAGTCGGCGATTTGAATCTGGAACGACGAGACACCAGGCAGCGTCCCTGCTGGTGCACGGATCTCGGCGGGGTAATTCGGTTGCGTCGCAAGGTCGTTGCCGAACAGCGCGGCCTCAGAGGTGAACCGGTCACCGGTCAGCTGCATGCCGTCACCCGAGTCGCCGGCGAAACGGATGACAACCTTTTCGAGCTTCTGGCGAGTGCCCGGACTGGCGCCGTTGCCGTTCGGACTCACAACCCCTGCCTTTCGTGCTGCTCATCGGACTTGTACGCCAGTCGCGGGCTAAGCGCGCCATCGGTTCGGGCGTCCGTCAAAATTGCTGTCACTCTCAGTACCGATTAAACCACTTCTCTTAGGCGCGGCTTCGCGCGAGTCGCCGGTGACGTGCGGGCGATCGGCGGCATAATGCCCTGATCAGCGTCGTGTGCGACGACGCGGTGAGACAAAAGTGTGTGTTTCGTCACGATTCTCCGACACGCCATTTCTAAGGAAATTGTTACCAACCGGTAGCTACTGGCTAGCACCCCTTGCATATCCGCAAGCGCATCGATGGGAAACACCCGACGCGCCGCCCATGTCGCCGGGGACGCGCAGTCCGAATACCTAATAACTAGGCAGGTTGAACGGGGTGATGACCTGGATCGGCACCGGGCGGGCCGGCTCGGCAGGCAATGCGCCGCGCTCCTGCAGGATCAGACGCATCGCCAGTCGCGCGTCGGCGCGCAGATCGTTGTGCAGGACGACCGAGATGCGGCCCTCGTGCAGCAGTCGCCGGTTATCGGCGTCGAGGTCATGCGCGATGAACACCCGGCAGTTCCGGCCGAGCCGCTCGAATGCCGTGACCGTCGCCGCGTTTCCGCCGCCGACGGAATAGACGGCCTCCACCGACGGATTGCTCTCGAGCGCCTCGAGCACCAACCGTTCGTTTGTGGCGTCGATGCCGTCGCTGTCACTGACCTCGACGAGCTGACGGCCGGACCCGCGCAGCGCCGAGCGGAAACCGACTTCGCGCTCCCCCTCCCCGCGGAACACGTTTCGGCTCAGTGTGATCAACACGTCCGACGGCGCCGAACCCAGCCACTGTCCCATCAGGTAGGCGGCGGTCACGCCGGCGCCATGGTTGTCGATACCCACATACGAGCAGCGCGCGCTGGCGGGCACGTCGGTCGCGTAAGTCACCACAGGCACGCCGCTGTCGACGAGCCGGTCGACTGCCTCGGCGACTTCGGGCTGGTCCTGCGCCTTGAGAATCACGCCATGGCTGCCCCGCAGTCGCCCAAGCGCTTCGACCATCTGTGCGGTCGAGCCCGTCTCCCAGAGATGGAAGCGGGCCCGCAGCATCGCGGGCGCGAAGGCGGGCAGCTCGGCCTCGACCGCGGCGCGGAATGCGTCGGAGAACCTCTGCGGGGTCTGCATGACCACGTCGATGAGGTAGCGCCTGCCGTTCAACCGCAGCTGTGCGCGCTGCTTGTCCAGGTCGGCGATCGCCTGCACGACCTCGGCGCGGGTGTTCTCCCGCACGCCCGGTCGCTTGTTCAGCACGCGGTCGACGGTGGCCTCGCTCAGCCCGGACTGCTGGGCGATCTCGCGGACCTTGTAGCGGTGGGCCACGCCTCACGCTCCTGAGGTTTTTTTGATGGGTTTATGGTGTTGATTGAGATGCGGGCGACTACCAGACTAGCTGCCATGGCAACGCCGCTGACCACTGCATACAAGTCGTGGATCGATGAGTCCGACTGCGGGCTCGACGACTTCCGCGCCGAGGTGTCCCGGCACACCGACCCCGCCGATTACCCACATGCCGTCGATGTCCGCGAGAACGTCCCTGTGTACTCGTCTGCCGCTGCCTCCGACCGGCGCGCCCTGCAAGCGGAGCTGATTCGTGCGCTGACAGACGGGCCGGGTGTCGTCGTATTCGAGGGCGCGTTCTCCGCAGGCGTCGTCGATCGCGCCACGGATGCCTTCCACGCCATCATCGAGGCGCAGCGCGCGGGCGGTTCTGCAGCCGGGGACCACTTCGGCACGCCAGGGGCGAACGACCGCATCTGGAACGCAGCGCAGAAGCTCGCGCTGCACGCCCCCGACGTCTTCGCCGAGTACTACGCCAACGACGCGCTTGCCGTCGTTTCGCAGGCCTGGCTCGGTCCCCGCTATCAGCTCACGTCGCAAGTCAACGTCGTCAATCCCGGTGGCAAGCAACAGGTTCCGCATCGGGACTATCACCTGGGCTTCGTGGCGCCCGACGCCCTTGCCGCCTTTCCGGCGCACCTGCACCGCATGTCACCGGTGCTGACTCTGCAAGGCGCGGTGGCCCATTGCGACATGCCGGTGGAAAGCGGTCCGACGATGCTGTTGCCGTACTCGCAACGGTTCCTGGGCGGCTACATCGCCTTCAACCAACCCGAGTTCGTCGAGTTCTTCGCCGAACACCACGTGCAGGTGCCGCTGCGCAACGGCGACGCGATGTTCTTCAATCCCGCGCTGTATCACGGCGCCGGGTCCAACATCTCCGCCGATATCCGGCGGATGGCCAACCTTCTGCAGATCTCGTCACCGTTCGGCAGGGCGATGGAAGCGCTGGACCGCACCGCGATGGTGCGCGCTGTTTATCCGGCGCTGCTGGCGATGAAGGCTGCCGGTCGCCCGCACCGCGAACTGCACAACGTCGTCGTCGCGACCGCCGAGGGTTATCCGTTTCCCACCAACCTCGACCTCGATCAGCCGATCGGCAGCCTCGCGCCGCCATCGCAGGTCGACACCGTGCTGGCCGCGTTGTCCGACGATTTGAATCCCGAAGAACTCGATGTCGCGCTTCGCGACCAGGACGATCGGAGAATTCCGTGACCACACTCGGCGTGATCGGATTGGGCCGCATCGGCGCCTTCCACACCGACACCCTCAGCGGGCTCGACAGCGTCGACGGTCTGGTGATCACCGACGAGCGGCCGGAGCTCGTCGTGGCAGCCGCCGCCAAACACGGTGCCACACCAGCTGATTCGGTCGACAAGCTACTCTCCTCGGGTATCGACGGAGTGGTGGTTGCGGCGGCGACACCGGCCCATGCCGAGCTCACACTGGCCGCCGTCGAGCGTGGGATACCCACGTTCTGCGAGAAGCCGATCGCCGCCACCGCCGCGGAGAGCGCCAGGGTCGCCGATGTCATCGCGCGCTCCGGCGTTCCGGTGCAGGTCGGCTACCAGCGGCGTTTCGATGCCGCGTTCGCCGCGGCCAAACGGGCGGTCGACGACGGTTCGCTCGGTCTCATCCACACGGTGCGCAGCACCACGATGGATCCCGCACCACCGCCGATGGAGTACATCGCCGGTTCCGGCGGCATCTTCCGTGACTGCGCGGTGCATGACTTCGACGTGTTGCGGTGGATCACCGGGCAGCAGGCCGTCGAGGTGTATGCCGCCGGCGGCGTGCAGGGCGATCCGCAGTTCGCCGAGCTCGGCGACGTGGACACCGCCGCCGTGGTGGTGACGTTCGAGTCGGGCACGCTCGGCGTGGTGTCGGCGGCCCGATACAACGGTCGCGGCTACGACTGCCGCCTCGAAATTCACGGCTTCCATGACACGGTGGTCGCCGGCTGGGATCAGGGTGCACCGGTGCGAAACATGGATCCCGCCAACGAGTTTCCCGAAGGTCCGGCGCATCACTTCTTCATGGACCGCTTCACCGAGGCGTTCCGGTCGGAGCTCGCGGCGTTCGTCGAGGTCGCGAACGGCGCCGCCGCACCCGCCTGCACGGTCGCCGACGCCGTCGAGGTGGCCTGGCTTGCCGAGGCGGCGACCGAGTCGCTGAAGCGCGGTGTGCCGGTACGACTCGAGGAAGTGAGATCCCTGTGAAAACACTGAAGATCGCAGGCGCCCCGATTTCCTGGGGAGTATGCGAGGTACCCGGATGGGGGTACCAACTCACACCCGAACAGGTGCTCGCCGAGATGCGCGAGGTCGGATTGTCAGCGACGGAGTTGGGCCCCGAGGGCTTCCTGCCGTCCGATCCCGCGCAGCTCACCTCCCTGCTCGACTCGTTCGGCCTCAGCTGCGTGGGCCAGTTCGCACCGGTGGTGCTGCACGAGCAGGATCACGAGCCGCTGCTCGACATCGTGGCCTCACTCGACGCGTTGACGGCGTGCGGCGCCAAGGTGCTCGTGCTGGCCGCCGCGACCGGCGCCAACGGATACGACGCACGCCCGACGCTTGACGACCGGCAGTGGGCGACGCTGCTGGCGAATCTGGATCGGCTCGCCGATGCCGCCGCCGACCGCGGTGTGCTGGCCGTACTGCACCCCCACGTCGGCACGATGGTGGAGACGCGAAGCGACGTCGACCGAGTACTGAAGGGCTCGGAGATTCGGCTGTGTCTCGACACGGGCCACCTGCTGATCGGCGGGACGGACCCGCTGCGGCTGGCACGCGAGATGCCTCATCGCATCGCCCATGCCCATCTGAAGGATGTCGACGCGAGCCTGGCCGCCGATGTGCAAGCCGGCACGTTGACCTACACCGAGGCCGTCGGGCGCGGGATGTACACGCCGCTCGGAACGGGCGATGTGGACATCGCCGGCATCGTCACGGCGCTGCGGAGCAACGGATACGACGGCTGGTTCGTCATGGAGCAGGACACCGTCCTCGATGGCGAGCCTCTCGATGAGGGCCCGCTGGCCGATGTCCAAGCTAGTGTGACCTTTATGCGGAACGCGTGTCGCAGCATCCCGGTATGACGTTGCGAATCGGGGTGCTCGGCGCATCCCGGATCGCCGACCTCGCCATAGTCGGCCCAGCCCAGCAGCTTGGCCATCGGCTGGTCGCCGTTGCTGCCCGCGACCGGGGGCGTGCCGAACTGTTCGCCGAAAAACACGGTGTCGAACGCGTTTTGGCGTCGTACACCGATGTGGTGGCCGATCCCGAAGTAAACGCGATTTATAATCCGCTCGCCAATTCACTGCATGCGCCGTGGAACCTCGCGGCGATTGCGGAGGGCAAGCCGGTGCTCACCGAGAAGCCGTTCGCCCGCAACCGTTCCGAGGCACAGCAGGTTGCCATCGCCGCCAAGTCCGCCGGCGTCACGGTGATGGAGGGATTCCACTATCTGTTTCATCCGGTGACCCGTCGCGCGTTGGAGCTCGCCAAGGACGGCACGATTGGCGAGATGCATCACGTCGAGGTGAGGATGGCGATGCCCGCCCCCGAAAGCAGTGATCCCCGTTGGTCACTGGAGATGGCGGGCGGGGCGATGATGGATCTCGGCTGCTACGGCCTCCACGTCATGCGCAGGCTTGGCCACCCGACCATCATCCGCGCCCACGCGAAGGAACGCATTGCAGGCGTTGACGAATGGTGCGACGTGGAACTCGGCTTTCCCGGCGGAGCGACCGGGCTGAGCGCCAACACCATGGTGGCCCCCGACCATTCGTTCACTATTCGTATCGTCGGCACCAACGGAGATGTGTTGGTGCACAATTTCATCAAGCCGAACGAAGACGACCGGCTGACCATTCGGACACCGACGGGCACCCGGGTTGAGCACCACGGCACCAGGACCTCGTACAGCTATCAGCTGGAGGCGTTCGCATCGCACGTGTTGTACGGCACGCCACTGCCGATCGACACTGCCGACGCGGTGGAAAACATGGCCTATGTCGATGCGGCATACCGAGCGGCAGGTATGAATCCGCGCTGAAGCGACCGGTCTCTAGCCCTTTTCGCCACGCAGCTCGTGTGACAGCGCCTCGAGCTCGTCGCCGCCCGCCATCTCCTGGGTGAGGTGTTCCAGGGTGATGTCGTCGAAGGTGCAGTCCAGCTTCTGCTGGCCGCGGTTCAGCAGCACGAAGTGGTCGCCGACCATGTGCGCGTGGTGTGGGTTGTGCGTGATGAACACGACGCCGAACCCGGCCTCCTTCGCGGCGGTGATGTACTTCAACACCACACCCGACTGCTTGACACCCAGCGCGGCGGTCGGCTCGTCGAGAATCAGCACGCGCGCACCGAAGAACACCGCCCGCGCGATCGCCACACACTGACGCTGACCGCCCGACAACGAGCCGATCGGCACGTCGACGTCCGGAAGGTCGATGCCCATCTTCGAGAGCTCGGTGAGCGTGGTGGCCCGCATCGCGTTGGCGTCCAGTGCCCACGGGAAGCGGTTCTGCCGAATCTCCTGTCCGAGGAAGAAATTTCGCCATACCGGCATCAACGGCACCACGGCCAGGTTCTGGTACACCGTGGCAATGCCCTTGGCCAGTGCGTCCTTCGGCGAGCTGAACTTGATCGACTCACCGTCGACGAGCAGCTCGCCGTCGGTCTGCGGGTGGTAGCCGGCGATGATTTTGATCAGCGTGGACTTACCAGCACCGTTGTCGCCGAGGATGCCCGTCACCTGACCGGCATGTACGCGCAGCGAGATGTCTTTCAGCGCAGTGATGTTGCCGTAGGACTTGCCGACGTTCTTCAACTCGACCAGTGGCACCTTGCCCCCCGATGGGGCCTCTTCCACGGGACGGTCAACAGTTGCGGTCATGGGTCACCTCTTCGCGGCGTAGTTGCGGAATGCGTTGTTGGCGATCACCGCGAACAGCAGCATCACGCCCATGAAGAACTTGAACCAGTCGGGATTCCAGCCGGCATACACAATGCCCTGCTGCACCATGCCGAAGATGAACGCGCCGATTGCGGCACCGATCGCCGTGCCGTATCCGCCGGTGAGCAGGCAGCCGCCGATCACCGCGGCGATGATGTAGATGAACTCGTTGCCGACACCTTGTCCGGACTGCACGGTGTTGAACGAGAACAGCAGATGCATGCCGGCGAACCAGGCGCAGAAGCCGACGAACATGAAAAGGCCGATCTTCACCGCCGTCACCGGGACGCCGACGGCGCGCGCGCTTTCCTGGTCTCCGCCGACGGCGAATATCCAGTTCCCGATGCGTGTCTTGAAGAGGACAAAGGTCGCAACAGCTGTGAAGAGCAGCCACCAGAACACGGTGATCCGCACCTCGACACCGAAGATCGACCACGACGACGAGAACACCTTCTGCGCCGACGCCCAGCCCTGCATGTCGTTCACGCTTGGCGTCGCGACCTGACCCGAGATCAGTTTCGTCGCTGCGAGGTTGATGCCGGTGAGCATCAGCAAGGTGCCCAACGTGATCAAGAAGCTCGGGATCTTGGTCTTCATCACCAGGTACCCGTTGAAGAACCCGATCGCGAGGGCGACGATGAGGGCCAACGCCGCACCCGCCCAGAGGTTCAGGTGCAGGTTGTAGGCAAGCATCGACGCGGCGAGCGAACTCGTGGTCACGGCCACGCCTGACGACAGGTCGAACTCGCCGCCGATCATCAGCAGCGCGACCGCGCAGGCCATGATGCCGATCGTCGAGCTGGCGTACAGCACCGTGGCCAGGGCTTCGGGCGCCCGGAACGGCGGCGCGACGATCAGGAAGAAGATGAAGATTGCGACCGCACCGATCGCGGCGCCCATCTCAGGACGAATAAGCAGGCGCTGCACGCGGTTTCGTTCTTTGACTCGTTCGTCGCGAACAATCTTATGACTGGCAACGTCCAGGTCGGTTTGTGTGGTCATGTTTCACTCTCTCCTACGCGGCGGCTTAACGAGTCCCGGACTTGGCCAATTCGGCGACCGCGTCGATGTTCGTCTCGTCGATGAACGACGGGCCCGTCAGGGTGGCTTGACCGCCACCGATCAGGTTCTTGTTGTTGATAAAGAGCCACAGTGAGTCGATCGCCAGATACCCCTGCAGGAACGGCTGCTGGTCCACCGCCCACTTCACGTCGCCGGCTTTGATCGCTTCGACGAGCGCCGCGTTGGTATCGAAGGTGACCACGTTGGCGGAGCTACCGGCGTTGCCGACCGATTGCACGGCGGCCAACGCAATCGGCGCGCCGAGCGCGACGACGTGATCAACGGACTTGTCCTGTTGAAGCTTGGCGGTGATCGTCGATTCCACCGACGGCATGTCCTTGCTGTTGACGTTCAGGATCTCGGACTGCCCTTTGAAGCCCTCCTTGACGCCGGCACAACGGGATTCGAGTGCAACTTGGCCCTGCTCCTGAATCACGCAGATGATCTTCTTGGCACCGTCCTTGGTGAGACGTTCTCCGGCGGCGACCCCGGCGAGCTTCTCGTCCTGGCCGAAGTACTCCTGCACCCCCATCGCCTTGTAGTTGTCGAAGCCCGAGTTGAAGGCGACGACCGGAATTTTCTTATCCAGCGCCGCTTTCACTGCGGGCGCCATCGCGTCCGGCTTGGCCAGCGTCAACGCGATGCCCTTGACGCCACTGTCGATCGCGGTCTGCACGAGGTTGGCCTGGTTCGGCGCCTCCGGATCGTTGGAGTAGCGCAGTTCGATGTTGTCCTTGTCGGCTGCGGCTTGCGCCCCCTTGCGGATCAGATCCCAGAACGAGTCGCCGGGGACCTCATGGGTGATCATCGCGACCGTGACACGCGGCGTGTTGGCCTGGCCTGCGCCCATCCCTCCGCCGGTCTCGCGGGGCTTGCCGCCGGTGGAGGAGCACGCCGCGATCCCGAGCACGAGCACGCTTGCCCCGGCGATCGCCGCGAGCCGACTGAACCTCATATTTCCTCCGCTCTTCGCGTGACCGCTCATCGCAGTTTCACGCTGCTCTCGTGTGCGACGTAACACGCCTCAAGGCTCGATGTAATACGGCTCACACGCTAAAGTCAATACTTTGTCCGGACATTAGGACTGCATATCAAATGCTAGGGTGCTCCGGTGCTGGTCGATAAGAGGTGGGCGACAAACGATGACTGACTTCCAGTTGGCGGTCTGTGCCGAGATGGTGTTCACCGAGCTGCCCCTGATCGACCGGATCCGGCGCATAGACGAGCTCGGCTTCGCCGTCGAGATCTGGAGCTGGCATGACAAGGACATCGACGCCGTCGCCGCCACCGGTGCCCGGTTCTCGTCGATGACCGGCTATCTGCACGGCGATCTGATCGACCCGGCCAGTGCCGACGAAGTCGTGCGCACTGCCGAGTTGAGCATCAAAGCCGCTGAGACGCTCAATGTTCCGCGGCTCAACCTGCACACCGCCGAGCTCGTCGACGGCAAGGCTGCCCGTCCCCGCCACCGCGCCACCGGCGAGATGTGGTTGACCGCGCAGCGGACGCTCGAGCGAATCGGCGAACTCGGCGCGACGGCAGGCGTCACCTTCTGTGTGGAGAACCTGAACACCATCGTCGACCATCCCGGCGTACCGCTCGCCAGGGCGAAGGACACGCTCGCGCTCATCGAAGCCGTCGGACATCCGAACGTGCGGATGATGCTGGACCTGTACCACGCGCAAATCGGCGAGGGCAATCTCATCGAGCTGGTCCGGCGCTGCGGGAACGCCATCGGCGAGGTGCAGGTCGCCGACGTGCCGGGCCGCTGCGAGCCGGGCACCGGCGAGATCAACTATCCGGCCATTGCAACGGCGCTGCGCGACATCGGGTTCACCGGAACCGTCGGCATGGAGGCCTGGGCGTCCGGTGATGGCACAGCAGCCCTCGAAGCCTTCCGCCGCGCGTTCGCCTAGCGGTCGACGAGGGTGGTGTCGAAGTAGTAGCGCGATGCGCGATAGCAATGCGTGCCGAACTCGACGGCGGTGCCGGAGTCGTCGAACGCCGTTCGCGCCATCGTCAGCAGCGGCGCGCCGGGCTTCTCGTCGAGCAGCTTCGCCTCTGCCCTCGTCGCTCCGCGAGCCCCGATGCGCTGCCGGGCCAACCTGATGTGTACTCCGCGGCCGCGCAGCGACTGATAGAGCCCGTTGCTCTCCAGTTCCCCAGGTTCCGGGGCGATGTCGACGGGCAGGTGATTGGTCATCACCGCCAGCGGTTCGCCGTTGGCGCAGCGGAGCCGGTGAATCGACACCACCTCGCGATCGTCCTTCAGGCTGAGCTCGCGCGCGACCTCGTCGTCGGGAGGTCCGACGTGGTAGTTGAGGAGCTTCGTCGTCGGCTCCTGACCGGCCCGCGCCAGGTCGTCGAAGAGACTCGTTAGCTCCACACGGCGGTGCACCGGATTTTGGACCACCTGGGTGCCGACCCCGCGCTTGCGGACCAAGAGGCCCTTGTCGACGAGTTCCTGAATGGCGCGGCGGGTCGTCGGGCGGGACAGGGTCAGCCGCTTCGCCAGCGCCAGTTCGTTTTCGAACCGATCCCCTGGAGCCAGGTCCCCGTCGCGGATGGCCGCCTCGATGGCTTGCGCGAGCTGATAGTAGAGGGGGACAGGACTTGACCTGTCGAGCTCCACCGTCAAAGGCACATTGTCTCCGATCTCGGTACCGACGAGATAACGGTAGCTGAATACTAACACCGCATGATCGAAAGTTAGAATGTCAGGACAAACTATTGACAGGCCCGAGTGCTGGAGTGCACAGTCGTACCCAAGCCATCACCGACCGCCGGAGAACCGATCTTGACTAGCACGCAGCCGTTCGACGTACTCGCCATCGGGCGCTGCGGCGTCGACATCTATCCCCTGCAGATCGGCGTCGGCCTCGAGAACGTCGACACGTTCGGCAAGTTCCTGGGCGGCAGCGCCGCCAACGTGGCCGTTGCCGCTGCCAGGTTGGGCAATCGCGCGGCGCTGATCTCCGGCATCGGCGCCGACCCGTTCGGGAAGTTCGTCCGCGCCGAGCTGGCCGACCTGGGCGTCGACAACCGCTTCGTGCTCACCCACGACGAATACCCGACGCCGGTGACGTTCTGCGAGATCTTCCCGCCGGACAACTTCCCGCTGTACTTCTACCGCCGCCCCAGCGCCCCCGACCTCCAGGTTCGTGCGGACGAGCTCGACCTCGACGCCGTGCGCTCGGCCCGACTGTATTGGTCGACGGTGACCGGGCTGTCCGAAGAGCCCAGTCGCAGCGCGCATTTCGCCGCGTGGGAGGCACGCGACGAGCGCTTGCGTGGGAGCCGACAAGCGGAGGTCGTGCCTCCTTAACGATTCTCGACCTGGACTACCGGCCGATGTTCTGGGAGTCGCCCGCCGCCGCAACCGAACAGGTGCAGCGGGCGCTGCAACACGTCACGGTCGCGGTCGGCAACCGCGAAGAGTGCGAGATCGCGGTCGGCGAGACCGACCCACGCCGCGCCGCCGACGCGCTGCTGGACCTGGGCGTCGAACTGGCCATCGTCAAGCAGGGTCCCCGCGGCGTGTTGGGCAAGACCCGCCATTCGGCGGTGAATGTCGCCCCCAACGACGTCGATGTCGTCAACGGCCTTGGTGCGGGAGATGCCTTCGGCGGCAGCCTGTGTCACGGGCTGCTGCACGGTTGGCCACTGGAGAAGACTCTGCGGTACGCGAACGCCGCGGGCGCCATCGTCGCGTCGCGGCTCGAGTGCTCGACGGCGATGCCGACGGCCGAAGAGGTGGCCGCGCTGGCCGACCAGACCGCAGTGGAGGCGGTCAATGTTTGACGCTCTGTGCCGGGACTACGCCGAGATCACCGATTTGCGGGCGTCGGATCCGCAGGCCGTCGAACGCGCGTGGCAGACACGCACCATCAGACCCACGGTCCGCGGCAACGGCCGGCTGATGATCGTCGCCGCCGACCATCCCGCGCGCGGCGCCCTCGGCGTCGGGTCACGGCCCACCGCGATGAACAGCCGCACCGATCTCCTCGACCGGTTGCGCGCGGCGCTGGCCGACCCTGGCGTGGATGGAGTGCTGGCGACCGCCGACATTCTCGACGACCTGCTGCTGCTCGGCGCGCTCGAGGACAAGGTGGTGTTCTCGTCGATGAACCGCGGCGGCCTGGCGGGCGCGCAGTTCGAACTCGACGACCGGATGACCGCAGCCACCGCCGCAGCCACCGCCGCGGCGCGGATGAACGGCGGAAAGATGCTGTGCCGCATCGATCTCGACGATCCGGGCACGGTGTCCACGCTGGAAACCTGTGCGCGCGCTGTCGACGAGCTTGCCTCCCATGGTCTGATCGCGATGCTCGAACCGTTCATGTCGACGCGGGTGAACGGCAAGGTCCGCAATGACCTGACCCCCGATGCGGTGATCAAGTCGGTGCACATCGGCCAGGGCCTTGGTTCCACGTCCGCCTATACCTGGATGAAGCTGCCCGTCGTCGACGAGATGGACCGCGTCATGGAGTCGACGACGCTGCCGACCCTGCTGCTGGGCGGCGACCCCGCCGACCCCGACGAGGCATTCGCCAGCTGGGAGAAGGCATTGGCGCTGCCGTCGGTCCGCGGTCTCATCGTCGGTCGGACCCTGCTGTATCCCGCGGACGACGACGTCAGCGCGGCTGTCTCGACGGCCGTATCGATGGTAAGGACCGGGATGGAGCGCAGGCGACGCGGAAAGAAATAAGCATGCACAGTAAGTATTACGTCCCGGCCCGCAGCGCGACACTCCCCTACACCGTCGACGTCACGCCCGAATCCGCAGGCTGGACCGCGGCGAGCCTCCAGGTGGTCGAGCTGGATTCGGTGCAGGAACTGGCACTGAACACCAACGGCACCGAGGTGATGATCCTGCCGCTGGCAGGTGGTGGCGCCGTCGACTGCGGCAACGAGGCGTTCGACCTGTCACCGCGCGCGTCGGTGTTCGACGGCCCCGCCGACATGGTCTACATCGGTACCGGCCAGAGCTACACGCTCTGTGGTGAAGGCAGATTCGCCATCTGCGGCGCCCGCGCCAAGCGGCAACTGCCCAACCGCAGAGTGGCGGCCTCTGATGTATCCGTCGAGCTGCGCGGCACCGGAAACTGCAGCCGCCAGGTGCACAACTTCGGTACCGCAGGCGTTTTCGACGCCGACTCGCTGATCGCCTGCGAAGTGATCACCCCGGGCGGCAACTGGTCGAGCTATCCGGCGCACAAGCACGACGAGGAGACGCCTGTCGAGTCGGCGCTCGAGGAGATCTACTACTTCGAAATCGCTTCCGGCCCCGACGATTCCCGAGGGTTCGGCTACCACCGCGTGTACGGAACGCCGAGCAGGCCGATTGAGGTTCTTGAAGAGGTACGCACCGGCGATGTCGTGCTGGTGCCCCACGGTTATCACGGGCCGTCGGTCGCGGCGCCCGGCTATCACATGCACTACCTCAACGTGATGGCCGGTCCCGGCGAGGAACGGGCCTGGAAGATCGTCGACGACCCTGAGCACGCCTGGCTGCGTGGCACATGGGACGACCAGGCCGTCGACCCCCGGTTGCCCCTGCATTCACGAGGAGTGTGACGTGGTCTCCAAAGCATCCGCGGTCAAGTCGCCGCACGCCGAACCGACCGTGCGGCTCACCGTCGCCCAGGCCACGGTCCGGTTCCTGGCCAACCAGTTCATCGAACGCGACGGCGAACGCAGCAAGTTCTTCGCAGGCTGCTTCGGCATCTTCGGTCACGGCAATGTCGCAGGCATGGGTCAGGCGCTGCTGCAGGCCGAAGTCGAGGCGAGGCAATCCAAGACCGACACCGCACTGCGATATGTGTTGGGCCGCAACGAGCAGGCGATGGTGCACACAGCCGCTGCGTATGCCAGGCAGAAGGATCGCCTGCAAGCGTGGGCGGTGACCGCCAGCATCGGGCCCGGATCGACGAACATGCTCACCGGGGCGGCGCTCGCCACGATCAACCGGCTGCCGGTGCTGCTCCTGCCGTCGGACACGTTCGCCACCCGGGTCAGCACACCGGTACTGCAGGAACTCGAGCTGCCGAACGACAACGAGGTGACCGTCAACGACGCGTTCAAACCACTGTCGCGGTTCTTCGACCGCGTGTGGCGCCCCGAGCAGCTGCCGTCGGCGCTGATGGGTGCGATGCGGGTGCTCACCGACCCCGTTGAAACGGGTGCCGCCACCATCGCGTTGCCGCAGGATGTGCAGGCCGAGGGGTTCGACTGGCCGGAATCGCTGTTCGCCGAACGTACTTGGCATGTGGCGCGCCCTCTGCCGGAGCGGTCGGTCATCGCCCAGGCCGCGGAGATCATCCGTTCGGCGGAGCGCCCTTTGATCGTGGCGGGCGGCGGCCTCATCTATTCCGGCGCCAACGATGCGCTGACAGCGTTGGTGGAACGGACCGGCATCCCGGTGGCGGAGACACAGGCAGGCAAGGGTTCGCTGCCCTACGACCATCCGCAGTCGGTGGGGGCCGTCGGCTCGACCGGTACGACGGCCGCCAACGCGCTGGCTGCGGAGGCCGACGTCGTGATCGGAATCGGCACCCGCTACAGCGATTTCACCAGCGCATCGCGGACCGCCTTCAATAATCCGGCGGTCCGGTTCGTGAACGTCAATGTCGCCTCGTTCGATGCGGTGAAGCAGGGCGGTTTGAGCGTGGTGGCCGACGCACGGGAAGCGCTTGAGGCGCTGTCGGATTCGCTGAGCGACTACTCGGTCGGCGACGACTACCGAAAGCGCACAATCGAACTCGCCCACGAGTGGGATGACACCGTCACCGCGGCCTACCGTGTCGAGGACGACGGGAGCGCGTTGAACCAGAGCCAGGTCATCGGCCTGACGAACACGTTGTCCGAACCCCGCGACGTGGTCGTGTGCGCCGCCGGTTCCATGCCAGGCGATCTGCACAAGCTGTGGCGCACACGCGACCGCAAGGGCTACCACGTCGAGTACGGCTACTCGTGCATGGGCTACGAGGTCGCGGGAGGGATCGGCGTCAGAATGGCCAGCCCCGACCGCGATGTGTTCGTCATGGTCGGCGACGGCTCCTACCTGATGATGGCCACCGAATTGGTCACCGCGGTCCAGGAGGGCGTCAAGGTCATCCTCGTCCTGGTGCAGAACCACGGCTTCGCCTCGATCGGCTCGCTGTCGGAGTCGTTGGGATCGCAGCGATTCGGTACCTCCTATCGCTACCGCGACGACTCGGGACGGCTGGCAGGCGACAAGCTTCCGGTCGACCTGGCGGCCAACGCGGCCAGCCTCGGCGCCGAGGTGATCAAGGTGACGACGGCGGCGGAGTTCACCGACGCGGTAAAGGTGGCCAAGGCCAACGAGCACACCACCGTGATCCACGTCGAAACCGATCCGCTGATCTACGCGCCGGACAGCCAGTCGTGGTGGGACGTCCCCGTCAGCGAGACCGCGGCACTGAGTTCCACACAGGAGGCGTATGAGACCTACGCCGAGTGGAAGAAAGTCCAGCGACCCTATGTGAAGCCCTATGACTCAAAGGATTGATCGATGAGCACCATTCTTGTCGGCTCCGCGCCCGACTCCTGGGGCGTGTGGTTTCCCGACGACCCGGGCCAGACCCCGTACACCCGGTTCCTCGACGAAGTCGCCGCGTCCGGCTACAAGTGGATCGAGCTGGGTCCGTTCGGCTACCTTCCGACCGACCCCGAGAAGCTGTCCGAGGAGCTGGCGTCGCGTGACCTGAAGCTGTCGGCCGGCACGGTTTTCGAGCATCTGCACCACGACAATTCGTGGGACGCGGTATGGAAGCAGATCGAGGATGTGGCGAAGCTGACGGCAGCCGTCGGCGGTAAGCACGTCGTCGTGATACCCGAGATGTGGCGCGACCCCTCGACCGGAGCCGTGCTGGAGGACCGCAATCTGACCGCCGAACAGTGGCGGAAGAAGACCAACGGCATGAATGAGCTCGGCAAGGCGATGTTCGAGAAGTACGGCGTGCGTGCGCAATACCACCCGCATGCCGACAGCCACGTCGACACCGAGGAGAACGTCTACCGCTTCCTCGACGGCACCGACGGTGAGTTCGTCAACCTGTGCCTGGACACCGGCCACATCAGCTACTGCGGCGGCGACAACATCGCGATCATCGAACGCGCGCCGGAGCGGATCGGCTATCTGCACCTCAAGCAGGTCGACCCGGAGGTGCGGGCCAAGGTGGACGCCGAAGACCTTCCGTTCGGCGAGGCGGTCAGGCTGGGCGCGATGACGGAGCCGCCGCGAGGGATTCCCGAGATGCCGCCGCTGCTCGCGGCCATCGAACGACTCGGCATTGACGTCTTCGCGATCGTCGAACAGGACATGTACCCATGTAAGGTCGACGCTCCCCTGCCGATCGCTACGCGCACGCGCCAGTATCTCGGCTCGTGCGGTGTCCCGTCCGTGAGATTCGCCTAGCAACAACCCAGGAAAAACTATGTCTGATCTACGTATTGCCGTGCTCGGCGTAGGCGTGATGGGTGCAGACCACGTCGCCCGCATCACCAACCGAATCAGCAACGGGCGTGTCGTCGTCGTGAACGACTACCTGTCCGAGAAGGCCGAGCAGGTCGCGGCATCGGTGCCGGGTACCCGGGTCGTCGGCGACCCGCTGGACGCGATCGCCGATCCCGACGTCGACGCTGTCGTGCTGGCAACGCCAGGACCAACCCACGAGAAGCAGCTGCTGGCCTGCCTGGAACACGGCAAGCCGGTGCTCTGTGAGAAGCCGTTGACCACCGACGTGGAGACCTCGCTCGCCGTGGTCAAGCGGGAGGCCGAACTCGGCAAGCGGCTGATCCAGGTGGGGTTCATGCGTCGGTTCGACCACGAGTACGCCCAACTGAAGGCACTCATCGACGGGGGTGAGTTCGGCCAACCGCTGGTGATGCACTGCGCGCATCGAAACCCGGCCGTGCCCCCGTCATTCGACAGCGCGATGGTGGTGCGGGATTCGCTGGTGCACGAGGTCGATGTCACCCGCTTCCTGTTCGACGAAGAGATCGCCTCGATCCAGATCATCAAGCCCGCTCCGAATCCGGTTGCGCCACAGGGGCTTGCCGACCCGCAGATCGCGATCATGCGGACCGAGTCCGGCAAGTACGTCGACGTCGAGCTATTTGTCACCACTGGTGTCGCCTACGAGGTACGCACCGAGGTGGTGGCCGAGAAGGGCAGCGCCATCATCGGACTCGACGTCGGCCTGGTGCGCAAGGCCGCGCCGGGCACCTGGGGGGGCCGTATCACCCCCGGCTTCCGGGAACGCTTCGGTCAGGCCTACGACACCGAGTTTCAGCGCTGGGTCGACGCCATTCGCGCCGGGGTGAACGTCGACGGGCCCAACGCGTGGGACGGGTATGCGGCAGCCGCCGTCTGCGAGGCCGGCGTCCAGTCGCTGCACAGTGGCAGGGCCGCCGAGGTCCAGATGGTCGACCCCGCTTCGATCAAGGGGGCATGAGCATGAAGATCGCGCTGGACCCAACGCCGTTCCACCACGACTACGAGCTGCTCGAGTTCCCCGCTCTCGTCGCGGATCTCGGCTACGAGTACCTACAGCTGACACCGCACCGGGACTTCATCCCGTTCTTCAACCACCCGCGCGCCGACGACGACCTCGTCGCCCGATTCCGCAAGGCGTGCGCCGACGCCGGTGTCGGTATCGCCTCTGTGCTCCCGGTGCTGCGGTGGTCGGGGCCCGACGAGGACGCCCGCGAGGCAGCGGTGCGCAACTGGAAGCGTGTCGTGCAGATCGCCGTCGATCTCGGCGTGAACGTCATCAACACCGAGTTCTCCGGCCGCCCCGAGCGCGCCGAGGAATCCGAGCGGGCGTTCTTCCGGTCCATGGAAGAGCTGGTGCCGATCTTCGAACGCGAAGGCATCGATGTCCGGATCGACCCGCACCCAGACGATTTCGTCGAGGACGGACTGGAGGCGCTGCGGATCATCCGCGGGGTCAACTCGCCCAACATCGGCATGGTTTACGTCGCGTGCCACACCTACCACATGGGTGGCAACATGGCCGAGATCATCCGCGCCGCAGGCGACAAACTGCGGCTGGTGCACGTGGCCGACACCATGGATCACCGCCGGAGTCACGGCCTGCGCTACATCACCAACCCGCCGGGCAACCCGGCTCGTGTGCACCAGCACCTCAAGATCGGCGACGGCGACGTCGACTGGGACGAGTTCTTCGGCACCCTCGCCGAGATCGATTTTTACCAGCGGCCCGACACCGTCATGGTCTCCTCCGTCTTCGCCGAAGACGAGAACGCCCACGAGGTGTCCCGCTACCAACTGAACACCATGACCGAATACGTCTCGAAGTACGGAAAGTGACTATGACCAAGACCATCTCGCACTGGATCGACAACAAGGCCTACCCCGGCAACAGCCGCGCGACCGCGCCGGTGACGAACCCGGCGACCGGCGAGGTCACCGGCGAGGTCGCCCTCGGCAGCGTCGAGGACGCCCGTGCTGTGATCGATGCGGCGGCGGCCGCGTTCCCGGCATGGCGGGACACCTCGCTGGCCAAGCGCACCGCGATCCTGTTCAACTTCCGCGAGTTGCTCAACGAACGCAAGCAGGAGTTGGCCGAGATCATCACCAGCGAGCACGGCAAAGTGGTCTCCGACGCGCTCGGCGAGGTCAGTCGCGGCCAGGAGGTCGTCGAATTCGCCTGCGGCATCCCGCATCTACTCAAGGGCGGGTTCACCGAGAACGCCTCGACCAAGGTCGACGTGTACTCGATTCGGCAGCCGCTCGGACCGGTCGGCATCATCAGCCCGTTCAACTTCCCTGCGATGGTGCCGATGTGGTTCTTCCCCATCGCGATCGCTACGGGCAACACGGTGGTGCTCAAGCCCAGCGAGAAGGACCCGTCCGCGTCGCTGTGGGTGGCCGAGCTCTGGGCCGAAGCCGGCCTGCCGCCAGGGGTATTCAACGTCCTGCAGGGCGACAAGACCGCCGTCGACGAACTTCTGACCAACAAGGCCATCAAGTCGGTCAGCTTCGTCGGCTCGACGCCGATCGCCCAGTACGTCTACACCACCGGCACCGCGCACGGAAAGCGCGTACAGGCCCTCGGGGGCGCCAAGAACCACGCGGTGATCCTGCCCGACGCCGACCTGGATCTCGCCGCAGACGCGATGGTCAATGCAGGCTTCGGTTCGGCAGGCGAACGCTGCATGGCCATCTCCGCGGCCGTTGCCGTCGGCCCGATCGCCGACGATCTCGTCGCCAAGATCGCCGAACGGGCCCGCACCATCAAGACCGGCGACGGCACCGGCGACGCCGACATGGGCCCGTTGGTCACCAAGGTGCACCGGGACAAGGTCGCCTCCTACATCGACGCCGGCGAGGCCGATGGCGCGAAGATCGTCGTCGACGGCCGCAGCGTCGACCCCGAGGGCGGGAGAGATGGCTTCTGGCTGGGCCCCACCCTGATCGACCACGTCAAGCCCGACATGAGCGTCTACACCGACGAGATCTTCGGCCCCGTGCTGTCGGTGGTGCGCGTCGAGTCCTACGACGAGGCGCTTGACCTGGTGAACTCCAACCCGTACGGCAACGGGACGGCCATCTTCACCAACGACGGCGGCGCGGCCCGGCGCTTCCAGAACGAAGTCGAGGTCGGCATGGTCGGCATCAACGTGCCGATCCCGGTGCCGATGGCCTATTACAGCTTCGGCGGCTGGAAGGCGTCGCTGTTCGGCGACACCCACGCCCACGGCATGGACGGCGTGCACTTCTTCACCCGCGGCAAGGCCATCACCAGCCGTTGGCTCGACCCCAGCCACGGCGGCCTCGAACTCGGCTTCCCGCAGAACAAATAGAACTCGTAACCCTTCTGTGTCGTTGCTGCGGCGGCTACTAGCGTTTCGCCGCAACAAACGACACGCCGGTGCGCTTTCCGCACAGCAACTAAGTTCACAGCAAAGGCTCTGATCAAGCCGGTATCCCGCAAACCCCACCGTCCGATAAGCGAAATACTGCGTTTTCGTCTTTTGGCTCGTAACATTTTCCGCAGGCCGAAACTTGGGGGATTGTGAGTCGCTTCACGAAGACGATGTATCGAAACGCTCACACCAGTGCGCACGGGTTGGTGACCGGCGAGCCTGACCTGCCGGTCCGGCACACCTGGCGCGACGTGCACGAGAGAGCTAAAAGTGTGGCCGGCGGGCTGGCCGCCGCGGGGGTGGGTCACGGCGATGCCATTGGCGTGCTGGCGGGCGCCCCCGTCGAGATCGCGCCGACGGCGCAGGGTCTGTGGATGCGCGGCGCAAGCATCACGATGCTGCACCAGCCGACCCCGCGCACCGATCTGGTGTTCTGGGCCGAGGACACCATCAACGTCATCGACATGATCGGCGCCAAGACGGTGGTCGTCTCCGAACCCTTCACCGCGGCGATTCCGGTGCTGGAGGAGCACGGAGTCAACGTGGTGACCATCGAGCAGCTGCTGAGCGCTGACCCCATCGACCCCGTCGAGACCGACGAGGACGACGTGGCGCTGATGCAGCTGACGTCCGGTTCGACCGGTAGCCCGAAGGCCGTCCAGATCACCCATCGCAACCTGGTGTCGAACGCCGAGGCGATGTTCGTCGGCGCCGAGTTCGACATGGACACGGATGTGATCGTGAGCTGGTTGCCGTTGTTCCACGACATGGGTATGACGGGATTCCTCGTTGTCCCAATGTATTTCGGCGCAGAGCTGGTGAAGGTCACGCCGATGGACTTCCTCCGGGACACCCTGCTGTGGGCCAAGCTCATCGACAAGTACAAGGGCACCATGACCGCGGCGCCGAACTTCGCCTATGCGCTGTTCGCGAAACGGCTACGCAGACAGGCGCAACCAGGCCAGTACGACCTGTCCTCGCTGCGCTGGGCGCTGTCAGGCGCCGAACAGGTGGAGCCGGCCGACGTCGAAGATCTCATCGAGGCAGGCAAGCCGTTCGGGCTCAAACCTGAAGCGATCCTGCCCGCCTATGGCATGGCCGAAACCACTGTCGCGGTCTCGTTCTCGAAATGCGGCGGCGGACTGGTCGTCGACGAGATTGACGCCGATCTGTTGGCCACACTGCGCCGCGCCGTGCCGACCAACCATGGCAAGACCATCCGGCTGGCCACGTTGGGGCCGCTGCTGACCGGGTTGGAGGCGCGGGTTGTCGACGAGCGAGGGGCGGTGGTGCCCCCGCGCGCCGTAGGTGTGATCGAAGTCCGTGGCGAGCCGGTGACCAGGGGCTATATCATCAAGAACGGAATGATCCCGACGCAGGACGAGCATGGCTGGTATGACACCGGCGATCTCGGCTATTTGACGGAGGAAGGCCACGTGGTGGTCTGCGGAAGGGTCAAGGACGTCATCATCATGGCCGGCCGCAGCATTCATCCGACGGACATCGAGCGGGCCGCCAGCCGCGTCGAAGGCGTGCGGCCCGGCTGCGTGGTCGCTGTGCGCCTCGACGCGGGGCTGTCGCGGGAATCATTCTCCGTCGCAGTGGAATCCAACGCCTACCAGGACACGGCCGAGGTTCGGCGCATTAAAAGAGAGGTCGCGCACGAAGTGGTCACCGACGTCGACATGCGCCCGCGCAACGTCGTCGTGCTCGGGCCCGGGGTGATCCCGAAGACGCCGTCGGGCAAGCTGCGTCGCGCACATTCGTTGGCCCTTCTGGCCTGATACATCGCGTTGAGCAGGGTGTTTCCCGTCCGCACGTAGCTTCGAGGAATGCGGCAGCTCGTTGCATTGGCAACGTTCGTGTTCATCGTCGGAGGTTGCGGAGAACAACCACCGCCGACCGATGCCCCTGCGTCCTCGGCCTCCGTCTCGACGTCGGTCGACATCCCGCGCGGCGTCCCGACCGAGGTGCCGACCGAGGGACAGCGGCCACCGGCCGACGGGCTGCCGCCTCCAGCCGAGCCGCAGGCGGCGCCGCCGCAGACCGCCCCGATTCCCGGCCGCCTCGTGCCGGTCGGGAAGGCACCCGAGGGCGTCGTCGTCGACGCGGCGACACGCACGGTTGCCGTCGCGAAGCGTGACCCCAACGAGCTTGTCCTGTTGAACGCCGACACCGGCCAGGAACTGAAGCGGGTCCCACTGCCCGGGTTCGTCCGGCACCTCCAATTGGCCGATCCCGGCGGTCCTGTCCTCGTTCCCGTCGAGAGCGCCAACGCGCTGGTTCGGGTGGAGCTGCCGAACGGGAGGGCGCTGCCTCAGATCGTCACCGGGATAGTGCCCCACGACGCCGCGCAGGCCGACAACGGCACAGTGCTCGTCGCCAACGAGCACGGCGGCACCGTCACGGTGCTGCGGGGCCTGGAAACCGTGAAGGTCTTCGCCGACAGCGTGCAGCCCGCCGGACTGGCGGCGGTCGGCCAGTCGGTGGGCCTCATCGACGTCCGCAAGAACGACCTGACGATCTACGACGCGCAGAACCTGTCGATCGTCGGGTCGACACCGGCGGGCGACGGGCCGACGCATCTGGTTGCCGACAAGCACGGTCGGCTGATCGCCGCCGACACCAGGGGAAATAAGGTACGGCTCTTCAAACCGCTGCCCACGCCGCACCAGGTCGGCGAGGTCGCCCAGCCCGGCGGACCTTACGGGATCACCTACGACCCGACGCGAGACCAGCTGTGGGTCGCCTCGTCGGGCACCAACGAGGTCATCGGCTACGACATGAGCCAGGCGACGCCGCGAGAGGTGCGACGGGTGCCGACAGTTCAGAACCCCTACACGCTGGGTGTCGATGCGAACACCGGCAGGCTGTTCATCGCCGGCGTGACGGGTGGAGTGGTGCAGGTCATCGACCAGCCGTCGTAGATTGGGTTCATGGGCAGGGTGACCGCACGGCGACGGGCTAGTCACGTCACCCCCGACGATGCGGTGACGCGTCCGGAGACGCTGGTCGTCGAAGAGCCGCTGGAGATCCGGGTCAATGGCAAGCCGGTCACCGTCACCATGCGCACGCCGGGATCGGATGTGGAGTTGGCGCAAGGCTTCCTGCTGACCGAGGGCGTCATCGGGCACCGCGACGATGTCCTCACCGTGAGGTACTGCAAGGGCGCCGGACCCGACAATCTGAACACCTACAACGTGCTGGACGTGACGCTGTCCCCCGATGTCGCGATGCCCGAGGTCGACATCACCCGCAACTTCTACATGACATCGTCGTGCGGGGTGTGCGGAAAGGCGTCCCTGGATGCGGTCCGCACAACCAGCCGCTACTCCCCTGGTGACGACGCCTCATCGATGAAGGCCGAGACGCTGTCGGTGATGCCCGAGCGGCTGCGCGCCGAACAGAAAGTGTTCGCCAGTACCGGCGGCCTGCATGGTGCCGCGCTCTTCGACGCCGAAGGCGCCATGCTGGCCGTGCGCGAGGACATTGGCCGGCACAACGCCGTCGACAAGGTCATCGGGTGGGCCGTCGAACAGAACAGGATCCCACTCACTGGCGCTGTGCTTCTCGTCAGCGGCCGCGCGTCGTTCGAACTCACCCAGAAAGCGGTGATGGCCGGCATCCCGGTACTCGCCGCAGTGTCGGCGCCGTCGTCGCTCGCCGTCGATCTGGCTGCCCAGTCCGGCGTGACCATGGTGGCATTCCTACGGGGCGAGTCGATGAACATCTACACCCGACCTGATCGCATCAAACGCTAGCTTCCGCGTTCCGTTTCGCGGCTCTACCTGCAATCTCCACGCGATCTCCATAAAAGCTCCAAGCTCGGACACCCCGGGATTGCAGACGATCAGTCCGTCGAATCCGAACGATTGAAGGAGCACAAACGATGGCGGAAGTCTTGATCGCGGCGTTGTCGCCCATCGGGCACATCGGCCCACTGCTTAACGTCGCACGCGGCCTTGTGGACCGCGGCGATGCAGTCACCATCCTGACTGGAGCCGGTCGCGCTCAGGAGATTCGCGCGGCGGGAGCCACGCCTGCGACGCTGCCGCAGCAGGCCGACCTCGACCTCGCCTGTTGGAGTCCGACAGCGGGTGCGAGGCTACCTCGGGCATAAAACGGCTCAACTTCGACATCGTCCGCCTGTTCGTCGCGCCGATGCCGCACCAGGCGAAGGCACTGACGGAACTGATGGCGCACAGACGTTTTGACGTCATCCTTGGCCGACTACGGCTTCTTCGGCGTCCTGCCGTTCGTGCTCGGAGACCGGACCGCGCGGCCGCCGGTGTTGCTATACGGGACCACGCCGCTGATGTTCAGCAGCCGTGACCTCGCACCGGGAGGGCTCGGCCTGCCGCCGTCGGCGACTGCGCTGGGCCGGCTGCGCAACCGCACGCTGAACCTATTGTCGCAGAAGGTGTTGCTGCGTCGGTCGCAGAGCGCCGCCAACTATCAGCTGAACCGGCTCACCTCCCGCCAGCTGCCGACGTTCCTGCTGGATTCGGGGGCGCTGGCCGACGGCTTCATCGCGCCCACCGTGCCCGAATTCGACTACCCGCGCAGCGACATGCCTGCCAACGTCCGTTATGTCGGTGCGGTGCATCCCACGCCGACGCAGAAGTTCCGGCCACCGGCGTGGTGGCCGAAGCTCGACGGTGACCGTCCCGTCGTTCACGTCACCCAGGGCACCGTCGACAACGCCGACCTCGACCGGCTGCTGGTGGTCGGCGAACGCGCCACGGCGGTGAAGTCATGACGTGCGCCGATCCGTTCGGCCGGCCTCCGTTCGACCCGGAGAACTGCCACAGTAGTTCGGGTAGTCGACTACTCGCGCCTGACGCGGACTCTCCGGACAGTCTTGAGTCATGGTTACCAATCTCCAGTTCGCAGCGGTAGCGGCCTACCTGTTGTGGTGTCTTGCCAGCTCGCTCTCCGGTGTGTTCCGGCCAGACAGCTCAGATACCGAGACACAGACCAAAAATTACGACCAATTCACTACTGCCAAGTAGGGCAGTGGCGCACCATGAGCGCAGGGGCAGACGTAAGGAGCCTTATGGCCGAGCTCAAGACGCCGACGGCGGTGCTGCACGAGGGCCCGCGCAGCCTCACCGAAAGCGAGACAGACGCGATCGAGCGGAGAGATCTCCAGGAGATGCGCGGGGCCGACATCGACGACGTGATCGAGTATGTCCATCAGGGCCTGCGGAAGCTGCCCGACTTCGTCACCCTCTACAAGAAGTACCTCAAGCAGCGGTGGGACGTCTACGAGCTCGATTTCACCCAGGACCGCGTCGACTGGACCGAGAAGATGACCGAGGACGAGCGCGAGTCGTTCATGGGTATCGCGTCTGGGTTTCATCACGGCGAGCGGCAGGTGGAAATCGAGCTGCCCGTCTTCATGATCGGCGCGACCGAGGAGGAGAAACTCCACATCGCCGCCCAGATCGAGGACGAGGCGCGCCATACCGTCTTCTTCGACCGGTTCTATCGCGAGGTCGTCGGCATTGAGGGCAGCGACATCATGGAGGTGCTCGACAAGACCTTCCCGTGGGTGCAGGAGACCTTCGTCGGCCCGTTCGGATTGCTGGCCTATCAGGCCGACGAGTTGCGCCGGAACCCGTATGACCAACGTGCCCGGGTCCGGTACGGGACGACGTACTTCCTGTGGATCGAGGGTGTGCTCGCGCTGTCGGTCATGAAGGTGACGCTGTCCTACGCGCGCTGGCGAGGATTCCTGCCCGCGTACTACACCGGCTTCACCGCGACGTGCCGCGACGAATCGAGGCATGTGCAGGGCGGCATGCGCTACCTGCAGGACGCGGTACGCAATGACCCGACGATGTTGAAGGAGATTCACGACACCCTGCGCACCATCCTGATGATCAGCGGCGTGTCCAGCCGCACGGTGTACTACGAGCCGCTGGGCTGGACGGAAGAAGAGGTACGCGTGCTACTCATGCAGCAGCTGCGACGCAAGTGCAACGACGTCGGCATCTCCCTCTCCCAGGAGCTCGAGGATCTGCTGGTGCAGATCACGCCGGTGCTGGCGGGGGGCTGATCGTGTCCTCGATGTTCTTCAGTCAGCAGTGGGCAGACGGCGTTCGGGATGCGTTGAACGCCGGTCCCGACGACGAAGCCCTTGCAGGAAAGTTGCAGGAGTACTGGGACTTCTACAACCTGGTCCGTTACACCTATCCGTCGTCGTGGGCTCTCGGCGCGCGAGATTTGCCAGCCGAAATGGGCGGCGGCACACGCTATCTCGTTGTGGGATGGCACGAAGGCAACGTCAGCGAGTGCCGCGTGCTCGAGGCGTCCGAACCGGTCGAAGCGACCTACGTGTTAGCGGCTGACTATCACGACTGGAAGGCATTGTTCGAGGGGTACGACGCACTCCGTACGGTGATGTATCGCAAGCTGCTGCTCGAGCAGGGAGACCTGCTGGAGTTCTTCAAGTCGATCTATTTCTTCGTCGAGTGCCTGGCACTGATCGCCACGGTGCCGACGAGTTTCCCGGCGAACGCAAAGGTTCACGCCGCCGCGGTCTGACCCACCTTGTGCGCGAGCGTGCGTTCAGTGTTTGTGTGGCGTGTGCCGCGTTGCGGTGGTTGGGTCTGGATCACCTGGTGTTCTGACTCTGAGCGTGCGTGCCGCCTAAGTGGTTGGCGATCAGACGTTGTGTCGGCACCGGGTGTGAAGGACCGGCCGGCGTGACCTGATAGGAGCGTGGCAACCGCCCCGACTGAGCTATGTCCGCCGACCGGCCCAACCGTCACCTCTTCAATGTGAAGGAGGCAACCACCATGGTTGTTGTGGGAGCCGATGTACACAAGCGCACGCATACCTTTGTCGCCGTCGACGAGGTGGGCCGCAAACTGGGGCACAACGTGGTCATGGCGACCAGCGCGGGCCATTTGGAGGCGATCATGTGGGCCCGCAAGCAGTTCGGCGTGGAGTTGAAATGGGGGGTTGAGGACTGCCGCAACATGTCGGCGAGGTTGGAACGTGACTTGTTGACCGCAGGTCAGAAGGTGGTGCGGGTGCCCACCAAGTTGATGGCCCAGACCCGGGCCTCAGCGCGTACCCGCGGCAAGTCTGACCCGATCGATGCTGGGGCGGTGGCGCGCGCGGTGTTGCGTGAACCCGACCTACCGGTGGCCTCTCACGATGAGCAGTCGCGGGAGTTGAAGTTGTTGACCGATCGGCGCGATGTCCTTGTCGGGCAACGGACGGCGGCGATTAACCGGCTGCGCTGGTTGGTGCACGAACTTGACCCCGGGCAGATCCCGGGTGCGCTGGACACCGTCAAACACCAGCAGGCACTGACTGCCTGGCTGATCACCCAGTCTGGCCTGGTCGCCGAGCTGGCCGGTGAGGAACTGGCCGACATCATTGCGCTCACCGTCAAGATCACCGCGGTGGCCAAGCGAATCGGGTCGCGGGCACGCCAGGTCGGCTCCGAGCTGCTCGGCCTGTATGGCTGCGGAGAACTGACCGCGGCCAAGATCATCGGAGAAACCGCCGGCGTCACGCGCTTTCGCAGCGAAGCGGCCTTCGCCCGTCACACCGGGGTGGCACCCATCCCGGTGTGGTCAGGCGACAACACCGGCCGGGTCCGGTTATCGCGCTGCGGTAACCGCCAACTCAACGCCGCGCTGCACCGCATAGCTCTCACCCAGATCCGCCCGCCGGGCCCGGGCCAGACCTACTACCAAACCAAAATCACCGCCGGCAAAACGAAGAAAGAGCCCTGCGTTACCTCAAGCGATTCCTAGCCCGCACCCTCTTCTACCGCCTGCATAACGATGCCCGACACCGCGACCCCTCTCAACGAACTGCCGCCGCTTGACATAGGAGCAATGTCTGCGGCTCGACACGCCGGGTTTTAAGCCAACTTCACGCACGCTCGCCCGAAGAGGCGAGAACGAAGTTAGGCGCTCTTGTCGCGGCGCTCGGGGCGAGCGGGCTTGCGCGGCACGATCGTCGGGAGCACGTTGTCCTCGACGGTCTCCTTGGTGACGACGACCTTGGCGACGTCGTCGCGGCTGGGGATGTCATACATCACCGGCAGCAGGACTTCCTCCATGATCGCGCGCAGGCCGCGGGCACCGGTGCCGCGGTGGATGGCCTGATCGGCGATGGACTCGAGCGCCTCCTCGGTGAACTCCAACTCGACGCCGTCCATCTCGAACAGCCGGGTGTACTGCTTGACCAACGCGTTCTTGGGCTCGGACAGGATCTTGACGAGCGATTCCTTGTCCAGGTTCGTCACCGACGCCACGACGGGCAGCCGGCCGATGAACTCGGGAATCAGCCCGAACTTGATCAGGTCTTCGGGCATGACTTCGGCGAAGTGATCCTGGGTGTCGATCTCGGCCTTGGAATGCACCTCGGCGCCGAAGCCCAGCCCGCGCTTCCCGGTCCGGTCGGAGACGATCTTCTCCAGGCCCGCGAACGCACCGGCCACGATGAACAACACGTTCGTGGTGTCGATCTGGATGAACTCCTGGTGCGGATGCTTGCGACCGCCCTGCGGGGGCACCGAGGCCTGGGTGCCCTCGAGGATCTTCAGCAGCGCCTGCTGCACGCCCTCGCCGGACACGTCGCGGGTGATCGACGGGTTCTCGCTCTTGCGGGCGATCTTGTCGACCTCGTCGATGTAGATGATGCCGGTCTCGGCGCGCTTGACGTCGTAGTCGGCGGCCTGGATCAGCTTGAGCAGAATGTTCTCGACGTCCTCGCCCACATAGCCGGCCTCGGTCAGCGCGGTGGCGTCGGCGATCGCGAACGGGACGTTGAGCATCTTGGCCAAGGTCTGCGCGAGATAGGTCTTGCCGCAGCCGGTGGGCCCGAGCATCAGGATGTTGGACTTGGACAGCTCGACGGGCTCGGCGCGGGAATCGCGCATCTTCTCGCCGGCCTGGATGCGCTTGTAGTGGTTGTAGACGGCGACGGCCAGTGTTCGCTTGGCAGTGTCCTGCCCAATGACATAGCCCTCGAGGAAATCGCGGATCTCCGCGGGCTTGGGCAATTCGTCGAGTTTGACGTCGTCGGCGTCGGCAAGTTCCTCTTCGATGATCTCGTTGCAGAGATCGATGCACTCGTCACAGATATATACGCCGGGGCCCGCAATAAGCTTTTTGACTTGCTTCTGGCTCTTCCCGCAGAACGAGCACTTCAGCAGGTCACCGCCGTCTCCAATGCGCGCCATGGTGGTGAGGTCCTACTTCCTGTTCGCAGTCGGTAATAGCCGGGCTGAGTGGTCGCCTCGGGCGTAGTTCCCGACGCTACCCGTTCATTCCGGCGCGGTGCGACCGATAAAGCCGAATCGCGTCGGTGGTATTTAGCTGTGTTGCAGAACATATCGCCTCACGCGCCCCACAACCCCCATGAACGCGCTGCTGTGTCCCTGGCGTGTCGTCGCCGTTACCGGACCGAGAGGCTGTCCTCGAGCTGATCGTAGAGTTGCGACGTGGCGTTCGCAGTCCCCAACACTACAGTGCTGATAAGCGACGGTGGCCTGGCTTAGACCGTCGAGACTGCGAGCTAGGCGGTCTGGGCGGAGAGCTTGCGGTACTCCAGCACGGTGTCGATCACGCCGTACTCCTTGGCCTCCTCGGCGGTCAGGATCTTGTCGCGATCGGTGTCCTTGCGGATCTGCTCGGCGTCCTTGCCGGTGTGGTGGGCCAGCGTCGTCTCCATCAGCGTGCGCATCCGCTCGATCTCCGCGGCCTGGATCTCCAGGTCGGAGAACTGGCCCTGGATGACGCCGGCGAGCGCGGGCTGGTGGATCAGGATGCGGGCGTTCGGCAGCGCGAGGCGCTTACCGGGTGTGCCCGCGGCCAGCAGCACCGCGGCGGCCGACGCGGCCTGGCCGAGGCACACGGTCTGGATGTCGGCGCGCACGTACTGCATGGTGTCGTAGATCGCCATCAGCGACGTGAACGAGCCGCCGGGCGAGTTGATGTACATGGTGATGTCGCGGTCGGGATCCAGCGACTCCAGCACCAGCAGCTGCGCCATGATGTCGTTGGCCGACGCGTCGTCGACCTGGACGCCGAGGAAGATGATGCGCTCCTCGAACAGCTTGTTGTACGGGTTGGACTCCTTGACGCCGAAGCTGGAGTGCTCGATGAACGACGGAAGGATGTAGCGCGCCTGCGGCTGGATGTCGGGGTTCATTTGTCTAGTCCTGCTCCTGGCCCTGAGCCGTTGACGTTTGCGTTGGTGATGATGTGGTCGACGAAGCCGTACTCGAGGGCTTCCGGCGCGGTGAACCAGCGGTCGCGGTCGGAGTCGGTCTCGATGCGCTCGATGGTCTGTCCGGTGAATTCCGCGTTGAGGCGGAACATCTCCTTCTTGATGACCGCGAACTGCTCGGCCTGAATGGCGATGTCGGCCGCACTGCCGGTGACACCGCCGAGCGGCTGATGCATCAGGATGCGGGCGTGCGGCAGGGCGTAGCGCTTGCCCTTGGTGCCCGCGGCGAGCAGGAACTCACCCATCGAGGCGGCCATGCCCATGGCGTAGGTCGCGATGTCGCACGGCGCCAGCACCATGGTGTCGTAGACGGCCATGCCGGCGCTGATCGAGCCGCCAGGCGAGTTGATGTAGAGGTGGATGTCCTTGGTGGGATCCTCTGCCGAGAGCAGAAGAATCTGCGCGCAGAGCTTGTTCGCGATGTCGTCGTCCACCTGTGAGCCCAGGAAGATGATGCGCTCGGCGAGCAAGCGCTCATAGACGGAGTCGACGAGGTTGAACCCCTGCCCAGTCGAACGCATGTCAGTCACGACTGGATACCTGCTTTCTCGCATTTGCTTCTCACCGAACACTAACCAACCTGCGCCGCCGCGCACTCCCTGACAGGCGCCCGTTCGCTCACAGCGTCACTTCGCGTCGGCTGAGGCCTCGTCAGCCTCGTCGGCCGCCGGCTCGGGCTCGGCGTCGGCAGGTTCCGCGGAAGCGTCGACGACCTCGGTGGCGGGTGCGGCGGCGGCGTCGGTGGCTGGGGCTGCTGCGTCCGCATCCGCGGGCGGGCCGAAGAATTCGGTGGTGTCGATCACGTTGCCGTCGGTGTCGGTGACGGTGGCGCCGTGCACGACAGCGGCGACGGCCAGACCGCGCCGCACGTCGGCGAACATCACCGGCAGCTGGTTGTTCTCCTGGAGGTACTGCAGAAGCTGCTGCGGCTCGAGCCCGTACTGCCGCGACATCAGCACCAGCCGCTCGGTCAGGTCGTTCTGGCCGACCTGGACGTCGAGCTGGTCGGCGACGGCGTCCATCACCAGCTGGGTCTTGACGGCCCGCTCGGCGTTGGTCTTGTTGTCGGCGTCGAACTCCTCGCGGCTGCTGCCCTGGGCCTGCAGCGCCTCGGCGAAGCGCTCTTCGTCGTGTTCGAGTTGGTGAATCGCGTTGTGGACGGTGTCGTCGATCTGCGCCTGCACGATCTTCTCCGGCAGGGGGACCTCGGTTTGGTCGAGGAGCGTCTCGAGGGCCTTGTCGCGGATCTGCTCGGCCTGCTGGACGCGCTTCACCCGCTCGACCTGATCCTTCAGACTCGCCTTGAGCTCGTCTATCGTGTCGAATTCGCTTGCCAGTTGGGCGAATTCGTCGTCGGGCTCGGGCAGCTCGCGTTCCTTGACGGAATTGACGGTGACGGTCACCTGGGCCTCTTCGCCGGCGTGCTCGCCGGCGGCCAGCGTGGTGGTGAAGACCTTGGTCTCCCCCGCCTTGAGGCCGACGAGCGCGTCGTCGAGACCGTCGATCAACTGTCCGGAGCCGACCTCGTGGGACAGGCCCTCGGTCTTGGCGTCCGAAACGTCCTTGCCGTCGACGGAGGCCGACAGGTCGATGGAGACGAAGTCACCGTTTTCCACGGGGCGCTCGACACCTGAGAGCGTGCCGAACCGGGCGCGCAGCGACTGCAGCTCGGCGTCGACGTCCTCGTCGGTCACCTCGATGGGGTCGACCTCGATCTTCAGCGCCTCGAGGTCGGGCACCGCGATGTCGGGACGGATGTCGACCTCGGCCGTGAAGACCAGCTCGTCGTTGTCTTCGAGCTTGGTGATCTCGATGTCGGGCTGGCCAAGCGGCCGGACCTCGGAGGTCGTGACGGCCTCGCTGTAGCGGCTGGGCAGGGCGTCGTTGACGACCTGCTGGAGAACAGCGCCGCGACCGATGCGCGCCTCGAGAAGCTTGCGCGGCGCCTTTCCGGGTCGGAAGCCGGGCAGCCGGACCTGCTGGGCGAGCTGCTTGAAGGCGCGATCGAAGTCGGGCTCCAGCTCGGTGAAGGGCACCTCCACATTGATGCGAACCCGCGTGGGGCTCAACTGCTCGACGGTGCTCTTCACGGTCGCGCTCCTCGGTAGATCTCGTTGACGGCTAGGGCGGTACGGCTGGTCGGGGTGACAGGATTTGAACCTGCGGCCTTCCGCTCCCAAAGCGGATGCGCTACCAAGCTGCGCTACACCCCGCGGACCACCGCAGATACTACGGCCCGGACACGCCAACCATTCAATTGGATTTGGTTAGATGGCCGCCGGTACAGTGTTGAGCTGCACTCGCGGGCGTAGCTCAATGGTAGAGCCCTAGTCTTCCAAACTAGCTACGCGGGTTCGATTCCCGTCGCCCGCTCCAACTCCCTGGTAGAGGGCTGCGCCGCTTGCTTGAAAATGCAAGCATCGAAACTCGTCGAACCGCAGCCCAACCGCAACGCAACCGCAATAGACTCTCGGCCGCTCACAGCGTTTCTGATAGGCGCGCCACAGTACGATCTACCTTTCATGCCCAGCAAAAGGCGTCGTCGTCGGGAGGCCCGTGAACGACCAGCCGCGAGTCACCGTCAACGGTTCCTGCGCCCCCGGCCTTGAGCAGGTCCGCGACGCCTTCGAAAACAACTTCGTCGAACGCGACGAGATTGGTGCCGCGGTCGCGGTTTGGGTTGACGGCGATCTGGCTGTCAACCTCTGGGGCGGCACCGCCGACGCCACCGGCGAACGACCCTGGCAGTACGACACACTCGCCAGCATCTTCTCCGCCTCAAAAGCCTTGACTAGCACCTGCATTCACCTGCTCGCCGATCGCGGCGAACTCGACCTGCACGCTCCCGTCGCCGAGTACTGGCCCGAATTCGCCCAAGCCGGAAAGCAACACATCACCGTCGCCATGGTGATGAACCATCGCTCCGGCGTGATCGGGCCCCGCACCCGCCTGACGCCAACGGAGACCCTTGACTGGGACGCGGTGTGCGAACGCATCGCAGAGGCCGAACCGTGGTGGGAGCCCGGCACCGCGCAGGGCTACCACATGGTCACGTTCGGCTTCATCCTCGGTGAGATCACCCGTCGCGTCACCGGCCGCACACTCGGCCAGTACCTGCGCACTGAAATCGCCGAGCCCCTCGGCATCGACGTCCACATCGGCCTGCCGGCTGCCGAACATCACCGCTGCGCCGAGATGGTCAACAAGCCCCACATCCGTGACGTGCTCGCCGATGGTCAGGCGCCCGGCTACCCCGCGACCATCACCGAGCACCCGATGGCGGCATTCTCGATTGCGATGGGCTTCGTGCCCGACGACGAGCTCGGTTCGGAGGACATCGACGCCTGGCGGTCGGCCGAGTACCCCGCCACCAACGCCCACGTCACCGCGCTCGGCCTCGCCACCTTTTACAACGCGCTGGCACAGGGAAAGGTGCTCAGCTACGAGCACATGGAGCAGTGCCGAATTTCGCAGGGCGGCTTCGACACGGACCTCGTGCTCGGCCAACGCGTAGCCGACCACGGCTGGGGATTGGGCTACATGCTCAATCAGGGCGGCTTGGCAGGCCCGAACAAGCGGATCTTCGGCCACGGCGGCTCCGGGCGGATCCTATGGATTCGTCGACCTCGAACACCGCATCGGGTACGCCTACGTGATGAACAACTTCGACGCCACCAAATGCAACGCCGACCCGCGCAGCGTGGCCCTCTCCGACGCGGTCTACTCCGCTCTGGGCGTAATCGTCGATTAGTTCACGGCGCCGATTCGGCGCCTTCCTGTGAGTACGCTGGTCGCCATGAACGGCGTCTTGCTGGTCCTCATCATTCTTGTTGTCGCCGCGATCGGCCTTGCCGTCTGGAGCGCGTCGCGCAATTCGGCCAACCGATCCGCGGCGAGCCTCGCCGACGCCAAGGCCGACGCCCGCAGAGTCATCGAGCGCCTCGGCGGCCAGGTGATCAATCTGACCGGCACCGACGAGGCGTCGAAGCAGGCCCTCGCCGACGCATCCGAGCGCTACACCGCCGCCGGGTCGCAAATCGAGCAAGCCACCACCGCCAAGCAGGCGCTCCTCGCCAAGCAAAGCGCAATAGAGGGGCTCTATTACGTGCGCGCCGCCCGCACCGCGATGGGCATGGACCCTGGACCCGAGCTGGAGTCGCTGGCCGGCCAGCAATCTGCCGGCACGGTCACCGAAGATCGGCGCATCAACTTCGAAGGCCGCGACATCGAGGCCTCGCCGAATCCGACCGAGCGCACGCCGAACTACTACCCCGGCGGCCGCGTTGCGGGTCGCCCTGTTCCGGCGGGCTGGTACTCGGAGCCGTGGTGGAAGCCTGCCCTTATCGCGGGCGCGTGGGGCCTTGGCTCGGTGCTGCTTTTCGATGCGATGTTCTCCGGCATGCACGGCGTGGACTACGGAGCCCAGGGCTTCGAAAGTGGTTACGGTGACGGCTATTCCGATGGCTTCGATGCCGGCCAGGATGCCGGAGCCGACGGCGGGGGCTTCGATGGCGGCGATGGCGGCATCGGTGACGGCGGCTGGGGCGGCGGCGACGGCGGCGGCTGGGGTGGTGGCGACGGCGGCTGGGGCGGCGGCGATTTCGGCGGCGGCGACTTCGGCGGGTTCTAAGCTCTCACCGCGAGCAGACGTCAAGCCTTACTTCTGGCAGTTCGGGCACCAGAACACGTTGCGCCCTTCGAGCACCGCAGTGCGCACCGTCGTCCCGCACACCCGACACGGATCGCCGGCGCGGCGGTAGACCCAGGTCCGGGGTCGCCCGGGCGCGTACGACGGGGCGCCGATGTCGTGCTCGCGTTCCATCGTGATGATTTTTCCGCGCCGCAGACCGACTTTCATCAGCTCGACCAGATCCGTCCACATCGCGTCGAACTCGTCGGCGCCGATCTTCACGCCCGGCCGGTACGGATCGATGCGATGACGGAACAGCAGCTCGTTGCGATACACGTTGCCGACGCCCGCGATCACCGTCTGATCCATCAGCAGCGCACCGATAGGCCTGCGGGACTTGGTGATTCGCGCCCCTGCCAGCGAACCGTCGGCGTCGCGACGCAACGGGTCTGGGCCCAGCCTGGCCACCACGTCCTCGACGTCGGGTTCGTCGATGACCTCGCACACCGTCGGCCCACGCAGATCGGTGCCGAAATCTGTCCCGACCATCCGCATCCGCACCTGGCCCACCGGCAGCGGCATCGGCACTTCGGACTCGCTGAACTTGCCGTACAGGCCGAGGTGCACATGCACGACGCGACCGCCCTCGTAGTGGTGGAACAGATGCTTGCCCCACGCGCTGGCCTTCTTCAGCACCCTGCCGCTGACCGCGGCGGCCCCGTCAGCGAACCGGCCTTGCGGGCTGGACACGATGACGGGCGCTCGCCCGAACCTGCGCTGGTGTAGCCGCGCCAGCCGGTGCAGCGTGTGGCCTTCAGGCATCCCTCAGACCGACGCGCCCGGCACCGTCGGCGGGACATGCGTCTCTTCGTATTTGGCCAAGATGTCGATACGCCGTTGGTGCCGTTGGGCTTCCGACCACGGTGTGGACACGAACGCGTCGACGATCGCCAGCGCGTCGGGCACCGAATGCATGCGAGCACCGATTCCGATCAGCTGCGCCTTGTTGTGCTCGCGGGCCAGCGACGCCGTCTCGACGCTCCACGCCAGCGCACACCGCGCGCCGGGCACCTTGTTCGCGGCGATCTGTTCGCCGTTGCCGGAGCCGCCGATGCACGATGCCGAGACTCTCGTTGTCGCCGACGGTCTTCAGGGCCGCGGCGATGCAGAACGCCGGATAGTCGTCCTCGGCGTCATAGGTGAAGGCCCCGCAGTCGATGGGTTGGTGCCCGTTCTTCTTGAGGTGCTCGATGATCTCGTTCTTGAGTTCGAAGCCCGCGTGGTCAGAGCCCAGGTAGACGCGCATGGCGGTCATTCTGGCAGAGCACGGTTGTCGCACGATGACCTACTGCATCATCGAGATCTGCACCAGGGTCGTGATCAGCGGGGGATCACAACCATTACGCAGAACTCGGCGCCCGGAAAGTTGTGGATGGTCTTAGTGCAGAACTCGCGACGAGCGCTCAGTCGAACGTCGGCGGCTCGGTGCGGGTCCGCTTGAGCTCCCAGAAGTGCGGGTACGACGCGAATGTCACCGACGCGTCCCACAGCTTTCCGGCTTCCTCGCCGCGCGGGATCTTCGACAGCACCGGGCCGAAGAACGCGACCCCGTTGACGTGAATCGTCGGCGTGCCGACGTCCTCGCCGACCGGGTCCATGCCCTCGTGGTGGCTCTTGCGCAGCGCCTCGTCGTACTTGTCGCTGGTGGCCGCCTCCGCCAGCTCGGCGGGCAGCCCGACCTCTTCGAGCGACTCCTTGATGACCTTCTCAAATTCTGGGTCGAAGTCTCGATAGCCCTTGTTGTGGATGCGCGTGCCCATCGCGGTGTACAGCGGCGCCAGGATCTCGGAGCCCTTGGCCTGCTCGGCGGCGATCGCCACCCGCACCGGCTTCCACGCCTGCTTGAGGCCCTCGCGATATTGCTCGGGCAAATCCTCTTTGTTCTCGTTCAGCACCGCGAGGCTCATCACGTGAAAGTTGACCTCGATGTCGCGGACCTTCTCGACCTCGAGAATCCATCGCGACGTAATCCAGCACCACGGGCACAGCGGGTCGAACCAGAAATCGGCGACGGACTTCTCGGGCATGGGGCGCGTCCTCTCGGTCGAGTGATGGAACAGGGCTTGCCCAGCTCAACCATGCGCCGCGCGCAACTGTTCCAAACCTTTATCGAAGCGTGTTGTCAATGTGACCCAGGTCAACCACTGTTACACAAGTGAAACGATTACATCGAAACAGCACGTTGACCGCCACGGCCACCATGATCGCAGCGGGCCTGACGTTCGCCGCACCTGCCCCCGCCGACACGACCAGCACCGACTTCCTGGGAGCCCTGGACCGCGCCGGTATCGGCTACGCGGATAACAACCCCGACCTCACAGCACAGTTGGGCGAGCAGGTATGCCCCATGCTCGTCGAACCGGGCAAGTCGTTCGCCCAGGTCGCCACTACCGTCGCCAACAACGGCATCAATCCCGGCCTGGCCTCGTTCTTCACCGGCATTGCGATATCGATGTACTGCCCGCAGATGATGGGGTCGATCGGCAACGGAACGTTCCTGAACATGCTGCAGCAGACGCCCGGCCTGCCCGGAATACCTGGGATACCGGGACTGCCTGCTATACCCGGGCAGTAGCCAGACGTCGCTCGGCCGCCCCATCGCGGGTGCGACCACTAGGTTGGTCGTGTGGTACTTCCCAATCTGACCCGCGACCAGGCCATTGAACGAGCCGCGCTCGTCACCGTCGACCGCTACGGCATCGACCTCGACCTGACCGACGGCGCCGGCTCGCCTGGCGAAAAGACATTCCGGTCCGTGACGACCGTGGAGTTCGATGCACTGCCCGGTGCCGATACGTACATCGACATCGCCGCCGACAGCGTGCAGCGCGCCACCCTCAACGGCGTCGACCTGGACGTCTCCGGCTACGACGAATCCACCGGCATCGCCTTGCCCGGCCTACAACAGCGCAACACCCTCGTCGTCGACGCCGCCTGCCGCTACTCCAACACCGGCGAGGGCCTGCACCGCTTCGTCGACCCCGTCGACAGCGAGGTCTACCTCTACTCGCAATTCGAAACCGCCGACGCCAAAAGGATGTTCGCGTGTTTCGACCAGCCCGACCTGAAGGCGACGTTCGACATCACCGTCACCGCGCCCGTCCACTGGCAGGTGATCTCCAACGGCGCGCCCGCCGGCATCGAGCCCGACGGCCACGCCAAGAAGCACACCTTCGCGACCACCCCGCGGATGAGCACCTACCTCGTCGCACTGATCGCCGGAGCGTACGCCCGCTGGGACGACACCTATGCAGACGAACACGGCGATATCCCGCTTGGCCTGTTCTGCCGCAAATCGCTGGCCGAGTTCATGGATGCCGACCGGCTGTTCACCGAAACCAAACAGGGATTCGGCTTCTACCACCGCAATTTCGGTGAGCCCTACGCGTTCGGCAAGTACGACCAGCTGTTCGTGCCGGAGTTCAACGCCGGAGCGATGGAAAATGCCGGCGCCGTAACGTTTTTGGAGGACTACGTCTTCCGCAGCAAGGTCACTCGCGCGTCCTACGAGCGTCGCGCGGAGACCGTGCTGCACGAGATGGCCCACATGTGGTTCGGCGACCTGGTCACCATGAAATGGTGGGACGACCTGTGGCTCAACGAATCATTCGCCACGTTCGCGTCGGTGCTGTGCCAAAGCGAAGCCACCGAGTACACCGAGGCCTGGACGACGTTCGCCAACGCCGAGAAGTCGTGGGCATACCGCCAGGATCAGCTGCCGTCGACGCATCCGGTCGCCGCCGACATCCCCGACCTCGCCGCCGTCGAGGTCAACTTCGACGGCATCACCTACGCCAAGGGCGCCAGCGTGCTCAAGCAGCTGGTGGCCTACGTCGGCCTCGAGGCGTTTTTGGCCGGCCTGCGCGACTACTTCCGCGACCACGCATTCGACAACGCCACGTTCGGCGACCTGCTCGGCGCGCTGGAGAAATCGTCGGGCCGCGACCTGTCGCACTGGGGCCGGCAGTGGCTGAAGACGACCGGGCTCAACACGCTGCGGGCCGACTTCGACGTCGACGCCGACGGCCGGTTCAGCCGCTTCGCCGTCAGCCAGAGCGGTGCCGAGCCCGGCGCCGGTGAGACCCGCGTGCACCGGTTGGCCGTCGGCATCTATGACGACGACGGCTCCGGCAAGTTGGTGCGGGTGCATCGCGAGGAGCTCGACATCGAGGGCGATAGCACCGAAGTGCCTGCGCTGCAAGGTGTTTCCCGCGGCAAGCTGATCCTGGTCAACGACGACGACCTGACCTACTGCTCGCTGCGGCTCGACCCGGAGTCGCTGCAGACGGCGCTGACCCGCATCGCCGACATCGCCGAACCGCTCCCCCGCACGCTCGCCTGGTCGGCGGCGTGGGAGATGACGCGTGAGGCCGAGCTGAAGGCACGCGACTTCGTGGCACTGGTCGCGGCGGGCATCGGCGCCGAGACCGAAGTCGGTGTGGCCCAACGGCTCCTGCTGCAGGCGCAGACCGCGCTGCGCTCGTATGCCGACCCGGATTGGGCGTGTGCCGACGGCTGGCCACTATTCGCCGACCGGCTGCTGGAGCTGGCCCGCGGCGCCGAGCCGGGGTCCGACCACCAGCTGGCCTACGTCAACGCGCTGTGCACGTCGGTGCTGGCGCTGCGGCACGTCGCGGTGCTGGCCGCGCTGCTGGACACCGACCCGGCCGAGCACGGACTGCCGGGGCTGACCGTCGACACCGACCTGCGGTGGCGCATCGTCACCGCGCTGGCGGCCGCGGGCGACATCGACAACGACGGGCAGGCAACGCCGTTCATCGACGCCGAGGCCGAGCGTGACCCCACCGCCGCCGGCCATCGCAACGCAGCCCGCGCGGCCGCCGCGCGACCGCAGCTCGCGGTGAAGGACACCGCGTGGCAGCTGGTCGTCGAGGACGACGCGCTGCCCAACATCGTCGGGCGGGCGATCATCGACGGCTTCGTGCAACCCGGCCAGCAGGCGCTGCTGCAGCCGTTCACAGCGAAGTACTTCGACGCCATCCCCGGCGTGTGGGCGCGACGCTCCAGCGAGGTCGCGCAGACAGTCGTCATCGGCCTTTACCCGTCGTGGGACATCAGCCAGGACGGCCTGGACGCCGCCGACCGGTTCCTGGCCGGCGAGCTGCCACCGGCGCTGCGGCGGCTGGTGCTCGAGGGCCGCGCAGGTGTCGAACGCGCGCTGCGGGCCAGAGCCTTCGACATCAGCTAGCCCCGTATACCGCGAGCGTGCGTGTCTGCGGCCGACACGCCGTCAAAAACCGCGAGTTCGCGCACGCTCGCGGTAGGACGGGAAGAGCTAGGCCGGGGAGATGCCCGCGCTCATCGCGTTTATCGCCGCGATCAGGCCGGCCATCAGATTGCCGTAGTTGAAGGACGCCGCCGCCGCTTTCACGCCGAGCGGAGCGGACTCCTCGATGCCGCGACCCTGCAAATCAGAGCCGTACACGACCTCGATGGCCTTCTGGTTCGGCGACACCGCCAGCAGCACCGCGTTATTGGGCGTCGGCACTTCGGCAAGCACGTCCCGTGCGGTCGCGGCGGTGTCGGCGCCGAGGTCGCCGATGTACACCGCGAAGCGGGCCTTTGCCGCCCGCGACCCGAACTTCAGCGCGTCGTCGAGTCGCACCAAGTCGTCGACCGGGAACGGGTAGGTAAGCGATACCTCTCCAGGCTCGGTGACGCCGGAGACCCGTCCGCTGCTGGTGACGACGAAACCGCTTGGCAGCTCGGCGGGTTCGCGCGTCGCGATCTCACCACTTGCCACTGGCGCCGCCTCCTATTGTCAGCGGGTGCGAAGCCCCGTGTCCGTGGTCTTCGGGCTCGTCGGACGCCCACAGGATCGGTTCGTGCGTCCACCGATCGGCCATCTTGTATGTCGCCGGGTGCGGCCCCTTGCGCTTCTTGCCGACGCCCCAGATCAGCACGATCAAGACCAGGGTGATTCCCAGCGGCACCCCGAGCAATATCGAATGTGTCAGTGCGGTGCTCACGGGCAAACCCTATCGCGGCGACGGGCTAGGCCGCGCCCTCACCCAGGTATCGCATCCATGCCGGATCGAGTTCCTTGACCGTGGACAGCAGCCGCCAGTGCTGGCCCTTCGGCCGCGTCGGCGTCGAGCGCAGCGTCCAGCCCAGTTCCCCCAGCAGCCGGTCGGCCTTGCGGTGGTTGCACGTCGAGCAGGCGGCCACGCAGTTCTCCCAGGTGTGGTCGCCGCCGCGGCTGCGCGGCACCACATGGTCGACGGTATCGGCCTTGCTGCCGCAATAGGCGCAGCGGAACCGGTCGCGGTGCATGAGCGCGGCCCTGGTCATCGGGATGCGGGCGCGGTAGGGCACCCGCACAAAGGACCGCAACCGGATCACCGACGGCACCACGATCGTCCGGGTGGCCGAGTGGATCACCGGCCCCGACGGGTCGTCGTGCACGACGTCGGCCTTGCCGCACATCAGCATGACAACGGCCCTGCGCATGGGCAGGGCCGTCAGCGGCTCGTAGGTGGAGTTCAGCAGCAGCACCCGGCGACGGCCCCAGATCGAACCTTCGCGGGAAGTGTTGGGCGGACGAGTGTCGACACTATGCAGCAGCGTCGGGGTGTGCGCGACCCCGGATAAGCCCGCCGCGGCCCCGGGATGCCGGTGGCCGCGGCTCTTGCGATGCGCCATTCGTCCTCCGACGGACAGTCCACCATGGATTGGCGTGGATCGCATAACAAATTCGGTCGTGTCCGCCGGTCACCAGAATGAACTTCCCGTGACGTCACCGGCCCGTAGCCGGATCGCACCGGCAAGGAACAATGGGTGTCGTGACACAGCCGCAGCGGTCCTTTTACGACGAAGTGGGTGGCCACGACACGTTCCATGCCATCGTGTCGCGTTTCTACGCGCTCGTCCGCGAGGATGAAATCCTGCGGCCGCTGTACCCCGAAGACGAACTCGACGCCGCCGAGGAGCGGTTGCGGATGTTCCTCGAGCAGTACTGGGGCGGCCCGCGCACGTACTCCGACCAGCGCGGGCACCCCCGGCTGCGGATGCGCCACAGCCCGTTCAGAATCGGGTTCATCGAGCGCGACGCCTGGTTGCGCTGTATGCATACCGCGGTAGCGTCGATCGACTCCGAGACGCTCGACGACGAGCACCGCAAGGAACTGCTGGCCTATCTGGAGATGGCCGCCCACTCGATGGTCAATTCCGCGTTCTAGGCCGTCACAGCCGAGCCATGAAGGAGACCGGTGACTGAGGCGAAGGCCGGGCCGTGGTGGTCGCACGCCGTGTTCTACCAGGTGTATCCCCGCTCGTTCTGCGACAAGAGTGGCGACGGTGTCGGTGACCTCGACGGTGTGACCGCACGGCTGGACTACCTGGAGACGCTGGGGGTCGACGCGATCTGGCTCAACCCGGTGATGGTGTCGCCGATGGCCGACCACGGCTACGACGTGTCCGACCCCCGCGACGTCGACCCGCTGTTCGGCGGGATGGCGGCGCTCGACCGGTTGATCGAGGCCGCCCACGCGCGCGGCATCAAGGTGACGATGGACCTGGTGCCCAACCACACCAGCTCGGCGCATCCGTGGTTTCAGGCAGCGCTGGCGGCGGGCCCCGGCACCGAGCCGCGCGAGCGCTACATCTTCCGCGACGGCACCGGGCCAGGCGGACTGCATCCGCCCAACAACTGGGTGTCGATCTTCGGCGGCCCTGCGTGGACCCGCATCACCGAGCCCGACGGTAATCCCGGGCAGTGGTATCTGCATCTGTTCGACGCCGAGCAGCCCGACCTCAACTGGGAGAACCGCGAGGTCTACGACGACCTCGAGAAGACGTTGCGGTTCTGGCTGGAACGCGGCGTCGACGGTTTCCGCATCGACGTCGCGCACGGCATGTCCAAGCCGCCCGGTCTGCCCGACATGGAGGTCATCAAGGCCGAGGTGCTGCTGGCCGACATGGACAACGACCCGAGGTTCAACCACGACGGCGTCCACGACATCCATCGCCACATTCGCACCGTGCTCAACGACTACCCGCACGCGGTCGCGATCGGCGAGGTGTGGGTGTACGACAACGAACAGTTCGCACGGTATCTGCGCGCCGACGAACTGCACCTGGGCTTCAATTTCCGACTGCTGCGGGCCAAGTTCGACGCCGCCGACATCCGCGGTGCGATCGAGAACTCGTTGGCCGCCGCCGCGATCGAGAACGCGACGCCGACGTGGACGCTGTCCAATCACGACGTCGACCGCGACGTCACCCGGTACGGCGGCGGCACCGTCGGCCTGGCACGCGCATGGGCGATGGCACTGGTGATGCTGGCGCTGCCCGGTGCGGTGTTCATCTACAACGGCGAGGAACTCGGGCTGGCCAACGTGGACCTGCCCGACGACGCGCTGCGCGACCCGGTGTGGGAACGATCCGGGCACACCCGACGCGGCCGCGACGCGTCGCGGGTACCTGTGCCGTGGGAAGGCGACGCTCCGCCGTTCGGCTTCTCCGACAATCCCGACACCTGGCTGCCGCTCCCGGCTGCGTGGTCGTCGCTCACGGTCGAGAAGCAGCTGCGCGATCCCGGTTCCACGCTGTCGTTCTACCGCGAGGCGCTGCGATTACGCGGTGGCCGAAGGGAATTCGACGGCACCGCGATCGAATGGCTCGATGCGCCCGACCACGCACTGGTGTTCCGGCTCGTCGGCGGCGGCCTGGTGTGCGCGCTGAACGCCGGCGACAAGCCCGTCGCCCTGCCGGGCGGCGAAGTGCTGCTGGCCAGCGGCGAGCTGATCAACGGCAAGCTGCCCCCGAACACCGCCGCCTGGCTGGTCTAATTCTTTCCTGTCCTCTTCCCTTCTGTCCTTTCCCAATTCCCCGTGAGCGTGCGTGTCCGCGGCCGACACGCCGACAAAAACCAAGAGTTTGCGCACGCTCGCGCCAGAAAAAGTTAGCGCAATACCAGCGCGGGGTCGCCGCGACGCCGGTACACGGAACCAAATCGCGCGTCGATCCGCAGCCACGCGGGCAGGGCACGCACTCGCACGATCTCGTCGGCGGCGACCGTCTCGGGATCCAAAGCCATGTCCTGACTGGCTGACGACGACTGCGGCAGGAAACCCATTGCGGTCAAAGCGAATACACAACGCATCGGGATGCCGACGTCACCATGTGCGGAGCTGACCGCGAGTACCTCTTGGTCGAGCAGCGACACCGGCGGCCCGTGTGAGCTGCCGTGCTCTTTCGCCAGCGCGACACCGCGCTGCGCCAGATCCAGCACCACTCGCGCAGGCACATCGTCGATGTGGGCGAAGCCGGTGTCCGGCGGCAACGCGCCACGCCACGCCGAGTCCATCGGAAATCCCGGGTCGACGTGACCACTGCGGCCCATCGCAGCCAGCCCCTGGGCCAGCGCGTCGGCGCCTGCGCTGAGGTCTGCCGGTCGCACCCGCCCGGCGACCACCCGGCTGGCCAGCACGTCGAAACCGGTGGAGACCCACGCGACCACCAAACCGCCTTGGCGCTCGCGCAATCGGATCACGGCGGCGTCGTCGAGCCGCACCGCCCGCTCGACGAACGTGGTGAGATCCTCGCGGTGAGTGGCGTCCTCCAGCCAGATACCCCGCTCGGGACTGCTCATTGCGTCCAGCGCCGCAAATACTCTTGCTGCTCGGGTGTAAGCCGTTGCAGCCGTTGCTCTTTGATGTGGACCGCGGCCAGCTGCGTTTCGGCGATCACGGAAGGCTTGGCGTCTGCGGGAGCCTTCACCGACCGCACCTCGTAGCCGATCGTGAAGTCGACGGCGCGCACCCGCTTCGACCACATCGTCACCTGCAGCGGCGAATCCCTCAGCCGCAGCTGGCCCTTGTAGAGAATCTTGACCTCGTGAATCAGCAACCCGATCTCGTCGATGACGTCCTCGAACGGCTCGCGCAGGAACGGGATTCGAGCCTCTTCGAGCAGCGTGACCATGGTCGCGTGGTTGATGTGCTGGTACATGTCGATGTCCGACCAGCGCACTGGAACAGATGCTACGAAAACTTCGCCCGATGCTCTTCGCGCGAGACGCTCATCGCTCACCCAGAGCTCCCCGTCCCACTCGTGCGTGTCATGCTGCGGATCTGGCGAGCCGCCACCGACAACGTCGCGAGGTCACGCTCGTCGGACTCGTAAATCTCGTTCAAGGTGCGTCGCGCGCGTTGCATGCGGGAGCCGTTGATCATTTCCCACTCCTCGATCTTCTCCTCACCGCGCTCCTCCGGCTCGCCGACGGCCAGCACATCGAAGCACAGCGAACGCAGCGACCCGTAGATGTCGTCGCGAATCGCCAACCGCGCCAAGGAATGCCAGCGATCATCGCGCGGCAGCCCAGACACCGCGGTCAGCAGCCCATCGGTGCCGAGGAAGTCCATCAACGCAAAGTACGTGTCGGCCACTTCTGCCGGGTCGCGGTCGACGATGTCGGCGATGTCGATGATGTCGAGCAGGCTGTACTGATAGAGACCCGACGCGACGGTGTACGCAAGGTCTTCCGGCACACCGTGCGAGGAGAACTGGCCGACCTCCTTCTCGACGATGGCGCGGTCGTCGCCACGCAGCCACTCGTGCATGCGCGGCGTCAGCTCGGCCACCTTCTTGGCGAACCGGTTGATCTCGGCGCCGACGGCCAACGGCTGCGGGCGGTAGTTGAGTAGCCACCGGGCCGCACGGTCGATCTGCCGACGCAGATCCAGCGTCAGCCGATCCGATACGTTCACCGCCACGCCTGCGGCGCGGATCGACCGCCACACTTCCTCGATGCGGAAGATCGCGTCGGTGGCGACGAAGGACCGCACCGCGTCGGCCGGGCCCACCCCGACGTCCTCCATCACGCGGTAGACGTACGAAATACCTGCGGCGTCGACGAGATCGTTGACCAGCATCGTCGTGATGATCTCGCGGCGCAGTTGGTGTGATCGGATCTCGGCACCGAACTCGTGGCGCAGCCGGGTCGGGAAGTAGCGCGGCAGCCGGGCGGCGAAGACCTCCTGGTCGGGCAGGTCGGTGGCGAGCACCTCGTCCTTGAGCGCCAGCTTCACGTGCGCCATCAGCGTTGCGAGTTCCGGCGAGGTCAGGCCGAGCCCCGCTTCGGTGCGCCGCCGGATCTCCTTCTCCGACGGCAGCGCCTCGAGTTCCCGGTTCAGGCCGCGGTCGGACACGAGATCCTTGATCTGCCGGGCGTGCACCGGCAGCAGGCTGGCCGCGTTCGCACGGCTGGTTCCCATCAGGTCGTTCTGGTCGGCGTTGTCGACGAGCACCAGCTGCCCGACCTCGTCGGTCATCGACAACAGCAGATCGGTTCGGTCTTCGGCCCGCACCTTCCCGTTGCTCACCAGCGCGTCGATCAGGATCTTGATGTTGACCTCGTGGTCGGAGCAGTCCACCCCGGCGGAGTTGTCCAACGCGTCGGTGTTGATCCTGCCGCCTGCGAGGTCGAACTCGACGCGACCCAGCGACGTGACGCCGAGGTTGCCGCCTTCGCCAATCACCTTGGCGCGGACCTGGTTTCCATTTACCCGCACCATGTCGTTGGCGCGGTCGCCGACATCGGCGTCGGACTCCGTCTCGGCCTTGATGTACGTGCCGATGCCGCCGTTGAACAACAGGTCCACCGGCGCTTTCAAAATCCTGCGCAGCAGGTCGGGCGGCGGCAGCTCGTTGACGTCGTCCTCGATACCGAGGGCGGTGCGGACCTGCGGGCTGATCGGGATCGACTTCTGGTCGCGGCTGTAAACCCCTCCGCCCTCGCTGATCAGCGACTTGTCGTAGTCAGCCCAACTCGAGCGCGGAAGTTCGAACATGCGCAGGCGTTCCTCCCACGACGATGCCGCGTCGGGGTCCGGGTCGAGGAAGACATGACGATGGTCGAACGCCGCAATCAGCCGAATGTGTTTGGACAGCAGCATTCCGTTGCCGAACACGTCGCCGCCCATGTCCCCGACGCCGACGACGGTGAAGTCCTCGGACTGGGTGTCCACGCCCATTTCGCGGAAGTGCCGCTTGACGCTTTCCCATGCGCCCTTGGCGGTGATGCCCATGGCCTTGTGGTCGTAGCCGACCGACCCACCGGAGGCGAATGCGTCGCCGAGCCAGAAGCCGTAGGACTTCGCGACTTCGTTGGCGATATCGGAGAAGGTGGCCGTGCCCTTGTCCGCGGCCACCACGAGGTATGCGTCGTCCCCGTCACGTCGCACGACATCCGTTGGGGTGACGACGTTGCCGGTGGTCTGGTCGACGTTGTCGGTGAGGTCCAGCAGCCCCGAGATGAACAGCTTGTAGCAGGCGATGCCCTCGGTGCGCTGCGCGTCTCGGTCGGCGGCTGCGTCGCCGCTGGGCTGCGGAGGCTGCTTGACGACGAATCCGCCCTTGGCGCCGACGGGCACGATGACGGCGTTCTTCACCGCCTGCGCCTTCACCAGGCCGAGGATCTCGGTGCGGAAGTCCTCTTTCCGATCCGACCAGCGCAGCCCGCCGCGGGCGACGAAGCCGAACCGCAGATGCACACCTTCGACGCGAGGCGAGTACACGAAGATCTCGAAGCGCGGCCGCGGCAGCGGGAGCTCGTCGATCAGCTGAGGATTCACCTTGACGGAGAGCACATTCTGCGCGCGGGCCGAATCCCGCCGGCTGACAAAGTAGTTGGTGCGCAACGTGGCCTGAATCATTGACGCGAAGCCGCGCAGCACGCGGTCGGTGTCCAGGCTGGTCAGCGCATCGATATCGGCGGAGACCGATGCGGCGGCGGCTTGAGCGGCACGACGTTCCGGGTCGGCCGCGGGATCGAACATGGCTTCGAAGAGCTCGACCAGCGACCGCGACGTACGCGGGTTGCCGTTGAGCACCGACTCGATGTGGGCCTGGCTGTACGGAAAACCGGCCTGCCGCAGGTACTTCGCGTAGGTGCGCAGAATGACGACCTGCTCCCACGTCAGGGCCGCCCGCAGCACCAGCTCGTTGAACCGGTCGATCTCGGCGCGGCCGTGCCAGATCGCGGTGACCGCATCGGCGAACCGCACTGCGGTCGCGTCCCGTTCGGGCCCTCCGGGCGCTTCGGGAATGTCGCTCAACACAGAGATCTTGAACTGGTAGATCCACACCGGCAGGCCGTCGGCACGGGTCACCGTGAAGGGCCGCTCTTCGAGCACGATCACGCCCATGGACTGCAGCATCGGCAGCAACTGGCTCAGCGACGCCGATCGTCCGCCCAGGTACCAGGTGAGCTGCGCAGTGTTGCCGGGGCCTTCGTCGGAGAAGACCAGCTTGACCGAATTATCCTGCAGCTCTTCGATGATCGCGATGTCGTTGATTGCGTCGTCGGGTGTGATGGCCTGCTTGTAGACCTCGGGGAACGCCGTCGAATAGTGTTCGGCCTCGGCCTGGTCGATCGATCCGGTCTTCACCGCGCCGAGCAGCCGGTCACCCCAGGTGCGCGCCGCCTCGGTCAGCAGGTCCTGGATGCGTGTCTCGTTCTCCAGCGAGACGTCGACGTCCCTGGGCCGCGATCCCTCGGGTAGCCGGACGGTGAAATGAACGACGGCCCAAGGTGATTCGCTGACCCGGGCAGTGTACTCGATGCTCTCGCCGCCCAGCTCGCGGACCAGGATGTCCTGCATCTCGAGCCGGACCGCGGTGGTGTACCGGTCGCGCGGCAGATACACCAGGCAGGACACGAAGTGTGCGAGCTGGTCTGCGCGCAGGAACAACAGCGTTCGGCGGCGCGAGCCAAGGTCGACCACCGCCATCGCCATGTCCAACAGCTCCCGCGCGCTGAGCGCGAACAGCTCCGAACGAGGAATGGTCTGGATGATGTCGAGCAATAGTTGCGCCGGATGGCTGGGGTCCCGCTGCGCCATCGCGATCGCCTCACTGACCCGTCGCGAGATCAGCGGAATATCCATCACATTCGCGTTCATGGCGGCCACGGTGAACAGGCCGACGAACCGGTGCTCGATGGCCTGATGTCCAGGGTGCTCGCGGATTACGACGATGTATGGGTACGCGCCGTAGCGCAGGAAGCTGGGAATCGTGGCCTGCGCCAGTACCAGCAGGTCGTCGCTGTCGGTGAGCTGCGGCAGAATTTCCTTCCGAAACCGAAGGATGCCAAGGCGACTCGACGAATCGACCGATGACTGCCCGTCGTGCACCGGGCAACGCTGGTAGCCGAGCAGCACGAAATGTCCGTCGGCGAGCCACCGCAGCAGCGCGGCGACGTCCTTGCGGTCGGCAGCGGGGAAACGTCCCTCCGGGTCGTTGTCGAGTTCGTTGGCCAGACCGAGCAGCGTTCCGGTCAACGCACGCGAATCGAGCGCAACCTGGCGGGCGTCGGCGAGCACGCTGGGCAACACGCGCCTGGCCTCCGCGACCGCCTTGGGGTCGACGGAAGCGGACAGCTGAACGTGAATCCAGGCCTCGTCAATGCCGCCTTGGGAATTGTCGGCTTCCGAGGCCGGCCTGATGTCCAATAGCCCTCCGGCCGGGCTTCGCCGCACCCGCAGCACCGGGTTCATGATCGCCTTGTAGGCCACGCCCAGCCGGTGCAGCAGCACCGTCATGGAGTCCATCAGCATCGTCGCGTAATCGGTGACGATCTGCATCGCCGGACCGAACCCGGCCGGGTCGTCATTCGCATAGAGCTCGACCAGCGTCTCCCCGACCCGGCGCCGCTGTCCCAGCCTGTAGTGCGCGGCCAACAGGGCGGGCGACATCAGCTTGCCTGCCGCGGACATGTCCATCGGACCGGTGGTCACCTCGACCGTCGGCGCATCTCCGTGCGGACCGTGATACGTCGCGACGTAGGCCCTGGCGAGTTTGTCCAGGTTGGCCGGCGAGGCCATCATCCGTTCGGTTGGCCCCTCTACAGCCCCCGACCCCGGATTGACCGTCATGCCGCTCGCTCCTGACTCACCGCCGCGTACCCGCATTGGCACGCAGTGGCGAGACTAGTCGCGTGTGAGCCGACGGTGGGTCACCCTGTGTGGACGGGCCGCATCGGCGCCGAGTCGTTCCACCTTGTTCTCTTCGTAGGCCGCGAAGTTGCCCTCGAACCAGAACCACTTGGCCTCGTTGTCGTCGTCGCCCTCCCACGCCAGGATGTGCGTGCACGTGCGGTCGAGGAACCAGCGGTCGTGGGAGATCACCACCGCACAGCCAGGGAACTTCTCCAGCGCGTTTTCCAGCGAGCTGAGGGTTTCCACGTCGAGGTCGTTGGTCGGCTCGTCGAGCAGGATCAGGTTGCCGCCCTCTTTGAGGGTGAGTGCCAGATTGAGCCGGTTACGCTCGCCGCCGGACAGCACGCCCGCCGGTTTCTGCTGGTCGGGACCCTTGAATCCGAACGCCGACACGTAGGCACGCGAGGGGATCTCGTTCTGGCCGACCTCGATGTAGTCGAGCCCGTCCGAGACCACCTGCCACACGTTCTTCTTTGGGTCGATGCCCGCGCGGCTCTGGTCGACGTAGCTCAGCTTGACGGTCTCACCGACCTTGACCGTGCCGCTGTCGGGCTGCTCGAGTCCGACGATGGTCTTGAACAGAGTGGTCTTGCCGACCCCGTTAGGGCCGATGACGCCGACTATGCCGTTGCGCGGCAGCGTGAACGACAGGTCCTTTATCAGCGGTCGACCGTCGAACCCCTTGTCCAGGTGCTCGACCTCGACCACGAGGCTGCCCAAGCGTGGGCCGGTCGGGATCTGGATCTCCTCGAAGTCGAGCTTGCGTGTCTTCTCCGCCTCAGTGGCCATCTCCTCGTAGCGCTGCAGCCGCGCCTTGCTCTTGGCTTGACGGGCCTTGGCGCCCGACCGCACCCACGCCAGCTCGTCCTGCAGTCGCTTCTGCAGCTTGGCATCCTTGCGGCCCTGCACCGCGACGCGCTCGGCCTTCTTCTCCAGGTACGTGGAGTAGTTCCCTTCGTACGGGTAGGCCCGTCCGCGGTCGAGCTCGAGAATCCACTCGGCGACGTTGTCCAGGAAGTACCTGTCGTGGGTGACGGCGAGGATCGCGCCCTTGTACTCGGAGAGATGCTGCTCGAGCCACTGCACGCTCTCGGCGTCCAGGTGGTTGGTCGGCTCGTCGAGCAGCAGCAGGTCGGGCTTGGACAGCAGCAGCTTGCACAGCGCGACCCGACGCCGTTCACCGCCGGACAGGTGGGTCACCGGCTCGTCGGGCGGCGGGCAGCGCAGCGCATCCATCGCCTGCTCGAGCTGCGAGTCGAGATCCCACGCATCGGCGTGGTCGAGGTCCTCCTGCAGCCGGCCCATCTCCTCCATCAGCTCGTCGGAGTAGTCGGTGGCCATCAGCTCGGCCACCTCGTTGAACCGGTCGAGCTTGACCTTGATGTCGCCGAGGCCCTCCTCGACGTTGCCGCGGACCGTCTTCTCCTCGTTCAGCGCGGGTTCCTGCTGCAGGATCCCGACGGTGGCGCCGGGCTGAATGAACGCGTCACCGTTGTTGGGCTGGTCAAGGCCGGCCATGATCCGCAGGACGCTCGACTTGCCTGCCCCGTTTGGACCGACCACGCCGATCTTCGCGCCGGGAAGGAAGTTCAAGGTGACGTCGTCAAGAATGACCTTGTCGCCGTGCGCCTTGCGGACCTTCCGCATCGTGTAGATGAAATCGGCCATGCCGTATTGGTGCCTCTCTGGTCTCGGTATTGCTCGCGGACCATCCTAGGCGTGGACATCGGCCGTCCCGACCGCACCGTCAGCGGCTCGGCCTGCTCAGGCCGACACCGGCAGCGCCTTGACGCCGACCGTCGCATCCGACTCGCCCGCCTCGACCTCGTCCTCGGACTCGTCGTCCTTGGCTTCTGGCGCATCGTCGCTGTTCGCGCCCGTGGCTTTCGGTCGATCGACGCTCGCGATGCTTCGCGCCAGATCCGGTCCCACCGCGGTGGCCCGCACTTCCAGCGACGAACGCCGAACGCCTTCGCGGTCGTCGTATTCGCTGGTGTACACATACCCAACAACGATGACCGGGTCGCCCTTCCCAAGCGAGGCTCCGACGCCCTTCACGAGCTTGCCCCAGCAGTTGACCGACACGTACAGCGAGTTGCCGGGTTCCCACTGGCCCTCGGCGGTGCGCCGTCGCGAATTGCTGGCCACCCGGAACTTGTAGACCTCTTGATCGCCGACCCGGCGCCGGATCGGATCCGTGATGATGGTGCCGACCACGGTGAACGGTGTCTCGAACATTGCTCATCCTTTCAATCAACTGACTGTGACGAGACCAGTCAGCCGGTCGGGGCCGACACAGCCGCCCCGACGCAGCCCGGCTCAGCGCCTCGCTGTGGATGAATCGCGCACTGTGAATCAGCATCGAACGTGCTCCTATTGCCGAAAAACTCGGCCGAAATTCGCAGGTAGCGCGCGTCGCGTTCCATTTGGTCTAGCGCGCGTCGCGGCGGGCCAGTTCGGCCAGCATCGCGTTGTAAGCCGCCAGCTCCGCGTCATCGTCGCGGTCGGCGGCCCTGTCGAGGCGCTTGGCCGTGCGCCGGTCGCTGCGCGTCCATTGCACGAGCAACGCGATCATCACCACGACCAGCGGGATTTCGCCTGCCGCCCAAGCGATTCCGCCACCCAGTCGCTGGTCACCCAGCAGGTCGGTGTGCCAATAGAGTTGCAGGGACTTGTAGAAGCTCTCCCCCAGCACGCTCTTGGTGCTCATCAGCACCACCCCGAAGAACGCGTGCAGCGGCAGCGACGCGAACACCATCGCCACCTTGCCCAGCGGCGGTATCGGGCGCGGCGTCGGGTCGACGCCGATGACTACCCAATAGAACAGGTATCCGGTCAGCAGGAAATGCAGGTTCATCGCGAGATGCGCCGCGTGGGTGCCGACGGCGGCGTCGAAGATGCCCCCGAAGTACAGCCCATAGAAGCCGGCGACGAACAACACCGTCGCGATGATCGGGTTGGTCAAGAATCGCGACACTCGGGAATGCAGCGCCGCCAAGAGCCATTCCCGCGGACCGGGCGACTCGCCCTTTCCTGCGGTGGGCAGCGCGCGCAGCGCCAGCGTGACCGGAGCGCCGAGCACCAGCAGGACCGGCGTCAGCATCGACAGCAGCATGTGCGCGGCCATGTGCATGCTGAACATCGCGGGCATGTACCGCCCGACACCCGACGACGTCGCGAACAGCAACACCAGACAGCCAAGTAGCCACGCCACGATCCGACCCGTCGGCCATTTGTCCCCGCGCCGCCGCAGCCGTCGCACCCCGGCGAGATACAGCGCGGCCATGACGATCGCCGCGGTCCCGAACACGAGGTCGAAACGCCAGTCGAACAGCACTCGCGCCACGGTCGGTGGGCCGGCGAAGTCGTAGCCGATCTCGATGGCGGGGATGGACGGATTGAAGATCGGAGGCGGCGGCGGAGGGGTTCGGCTCAGTGCGACGGCGACGCCGAAGGTGAGGCCGAAGATCATCGCCTCGACGAGCGCCAGCCGGATCAGCGGCCCGCGGGCGGTCGGGTCGGATCGCAGTGCGGCGACGCCGGTGCGCCGCTGACGCCAGCCGATGAAGCCCAGCGTGCACAGCGCCACGGCCTTGGCGATGATCAAAAGTCCGTATCCGCCGTCGAACAGCTCGCCAGGGCGGATCCGCACCAGGGCGTTGACGACGCCGCTGATCGCCATCGCCACGAAGCACCACAGCGCGACCGCGGAGAACCGTCGCGCGGCCAACTCGGCGTGTCCACCGCCGCGCAGCGCGTGGACGAGGAGCGCGAGCAGCCCGCCTGCCCACAGCGCGGCGGCGATCAGGTGAATGAGCAGGCTGTTAGTGGCCAGGTCGTGTGAGCCGCCCGAGGATGAGTGGCCGGTGAGCGCAAGCGGGATCAGCGTGATCAACGATCCGCCGAACAGCAGCGACGTCGGCGACCAGCGCAACACCGGGATGCTCGCGATCGTGACGATCGCCGCCAGGAACGCCGTCCACCGCCATGCGCCCGCGGTTTCGATCAGGCTGGCCACCGACCAGATGTCCGACGGGCTGAGCCGGGCCGTCAACGGCTGACCGGTGACGTCGGAGACGGTCAACGGAACCAGCAGCGCCGCGCACAGCGTCCATATGCCGGAGGCCACGGTGCCGACGCGCAAGGCTCGATATCCGTCGGCGTCGAGCACCCCGCTCTGCTGCGGCGGCACCAGAAACGCCGCGAACATGAACGACCCGACGGCAACGACGGCGGCGATCTCGCCTGCTGCGCGCACGAATGGCAGGCCGTAGGTGGTGACGGGACCCGGATCGGGCAGCCCCGTCGCGGTCAAGGCGTCGGCGAGAGTGAAGGCGCCGATGGCCGCGGCGGTCATGCCGGCCAGCACTGCCACCCCGAACAGCACCGGCCACGCCGCGCTGCTGCGCACGCTCGGTGCCGCCGTTACCGTCATGCACCCAGCGTATGGCTAGCCAACTGGCGAAAGCCGGAAGGTGGAGCCGTCGCGATGAACCAGCACGCCGGACGGGGTACCGAAATGGGTGCCGATCACCATCGTGGAGGTGTCGGCGAAGCGCTGCAGGAAGGCCTGCCGGGTGGCCGCCGAGGCGTCCTGGTCGGTGTCGTAGACGCACGACCAATCCGGTCGGCCGATCTGGCACGGCGTGTGCATCAGGTCGCCGGTGATCACCGCGCTCTCGCCTCTCGACTCGATGAGCACGGAGACATGGCCGGGGGTGTGCCCGTGCGACGAAATCAGCGCGACCTCAGGCGTCAGGTTCGCTGAGGGTTCGACGAAGGTCGCCAGGTCCGCATCGACGATCGGGCTCACAGAGTCATTGAAGACAGCCGCTACGTCGAACGCCGGCTTCACAGGATCGTTGTTGTCGGCGAATCGCTTCCAGTGCAGGTACTCCTGCTCGACGAAGTGATAGGTAGCGTTGCCGAACGTCGGCACCCAATCGGCGTCTCGCAGGACAGTGTTCCAGCCGACGTGGTCGGGATGCAGATGGGTGCAGACCACACCGTCGACATCGTCGGGCTCACAGACCGCCCGAAAGGTTTCCAGGTAGTCGGTGTCGAGCATGTTGAAGTTCTCCAACGCGCGCGGTTTCGAATTGCCGACCCCGGTGTCGACGACCACCGTGGCATCGGGTGTCTGGATCAGAAACGAGTAGTAGCCCACTTGAGCCATGCCCTCGCACACATAGTGCGGCTGAAGCCATTTCATCGCGTCGATCTCTGCGGGCGAGGACATCGGGAGCAGCTGGCCGAGCCACTCGAGGGGAAACGACAGTTCACGCTCGACCACCTTGGTGATCGAAACGTCGCCGACTCGCCAGCTTTCGGCGGGCATGGTCCGCTACTGGGACGCGTCGCGCAGCGCGCGTCGCTCCATCTCGCGGGCATAGAACTGCTCCCGCGAGATCTGCTCCACCCTGTCCATGTCGCGCAGCACGTCGCGAAGTTCGTCGCGGAACGCGGTCCGGCGCTCGACCAGATCAGCCGCAGGCTCGAGCAGATGCTGGTCGGCGACCACCTGGCGGGCGGTCGCGAACAGCAGCGCCGACGCCGACTCGGTGGTGCGCACCCGGTTCTGCGCGACGTACTGATTGCCGAGCCCCAACGCCTTCTTCGTCAGTTCCTTCTCGTCGATCTCGGCGGGCTCTTCGCGCAGCACGTCGGCGACGATCTCGTACGCCTCGATATAGGGCCGCAGCACAGCCTGTGAGATCAACGGCCGCTTGGCCCGCAACATGGCGTCGATCTCTTCGCCGCCGGCAGCGACGTGCGCCTCCCAATCTTCATGCCAGGCCATCTCTTCGGCGAGATGCTCTCGGAACGCCGTCGAGTCTGCGAAGTAGAAGTCGAACTTCAACAGGTCGCGCAGCCGCATGGCCTGACTCCAGAAGGCCTCCAACCGATCTCCGTCGGCACGCGCGGCGTACGCGAGCGCCATCTCGACGATCGCGGTCTCCAGGAACGCGTCGATGACCGTGTTGCGGTAGAACGCCGCCTCATGCTCGTGCTCCGGCGCAATTCGCCAGACCGGCTCACGCCCACCGTCGACGCGGGTGACTGGATGACCGTTGGAGAGCGCGTCGAGAGCAGCCCGCACCCCGTCGGCGGTCCGCAGCCGCAACACGCTATTGGTGACCGGAGTCTGCCTGCGCTCCAGGTAATCCAGCGAGTCCTGCAAGGTGTGATGGAGCTGGTCCAGCGTCAGCGCCGTGCCACGGGTGGTCAGCAGCAGCGCCGACACCAACCCCGTCGCGTTGACGGGTGTCGCGCGCAGGATCCGCCAGGACACCTCGATCGCCATCTTCTGCATCGCAAGACGTTTGGCGGCATCGTCTTCGGCGATCGGGCCGCCCGGCTCGCCGAGATACTCCCGCATCGACACGGCGTCAGGGAACCGGACGTAGATCTTGCCGTAGTTGCGCTCGCCCTGTGCCTTGATGAAGTTGTACAGCCAGGACAGGCCCTCGGGTGTCTTCTCGCCGCCGCGGGCGTAGGCGGCGTATTCGGCGGTTTCGTGCAGCTGGTCGAAGCTGATCGATACCGGCTGTAGAAGGATGTCCTCGCTGCGGCCCTCGAGATAGGCGTCGGCGACGTAGCTCATCAGACCGAGCTTGGGCGGCAACATCTTTCCGGTGCGCGACCGCGTGCCCTCGATCGACCAGCTGAGGTTGAACCGCTTCTCGACGATGTAGCCGACGAACTGCCGCAACACGTACTTGTACAACGGGTCGTCGAGCTTGCGCCGGATGAAGATGACTCCGGAGCGGCGCATCAACGGCCCCATGAACCCGAACGACAGGTTGATACCCGCGAACGTGTGTACGGGTGGCAGCCGGTTCTCCTGCATCGCCACCGGCACGATCGCGCCGTCGAGGTAGGACCGATGCGAGAACAGCAGCACCGCCGGATGAGTCTCCAAAGCGTGCCGCATCGACTCGATCTCGGCGCGGTCGTAGTCGATGTTGGGGTCGAACCCCCGGCTGAAGATCGCCCTGCCCATTGACGGGATCAGGTCGACGGAGAACCGGCTCCAGCCCGTAGCCAGTTCGTCGAGCATGTCGCCCGCCTTTTCGAGGCTCGCGTCGGGAATCTGCTCCAGGCCCTCCCGGAACCGGGCCGACGCCAGCATCTCCGGCTTGATCAGCTTCGGTGACTTGTACTCAGGTCCGAGCAACCGCAGCTCGACGCGCTCGATGGCCAGGTCCGCGCGTCGGATCACGAAATGCGCGAAGTCGCGCGGGTTCTCGCCGAGGGTGGTGTCGTTCCACTGCTGCCGCAGCTCAGAGACCTTGGCAGGCTCACCCGCCACCACGCGAGCGCGAGACGGATCCCTCTTCAGGATCCGGCGTTGCAGGATCTCCGGGGGCCGGTAGGTGTCGCGGCCGGAAATCAGCGCAACCACTTTCGAGCGGGTGGGCAGTCCACCTGGCACCCAGAAGACACGCACCGGGACCACGGTGCGGTCCGCGTCGGCTTCGAGTTCCTCCACGAGCCGGGCCAATACCCCCGGCGGTGGATCCTCTTCAGGAAGTTCGAGGACCGCGACGTTGGAGTCGGGATGCTCACGCCGTTGGCGTTGCAGCCAGTCGCTCAACAATTCTCGTTCGGCCGGTGACGACACGGAGGCCAACACCAGCGCGTCGTCGGTGGTGGAAAAGCTGGCCATCGAATCGACGGCGGTCACGACCGTCCCTTCTTGGCCGTCGTCTTCTTCGCCGCTGCCTTCTTCGCCGTCGTCTTCGTCGCGGCGCCCCTTACGGCCTTCTGGGCCTTCTTGGCCGGCGCCTTCTTGGCCTGAATCTTCTTCCGCGCGAACGGACCGATCTTCGGAACCTCTTCGTGTGGCCAGTCTTTCAGCGTTTCGAGGAAGAGCTGTCGTACCTCTTCCATGCGCTCGGACAGGTTCTGCGGGGTCCAGTCGTCGACGGGGATCGGCGGGTACACCACCACGTCGACGGTGCCGGGATTGAACGTCGTCGAGTCGCGCGCCGCGATGACCTCCGCATTGCGGATGACGATGGGCACAATCGGGATTCCCGCCGACATAGCAATCCGGAACGGTCCCTTCTTGAACGGGCCAACCTCGGTGGTGTCGAGTCGGGTGCCCTCCGGCGCGATAAGAATGGACAAGCCTTTGCGCGCGTTCTCCTCAACCTTCTTCAAGCCCTCGATCGCGGCCTTGGGGTTGTCCCGGTCGATGAACGCCGCGTCCATCACCTTGCCGATCGTGCCCACGATCGGATCGTTCTCCAGTTCCTTCTTTCCGACCGAGGTGAAGTTGGTGTCGACCAGCCTGCCCGCGATGACCGGGTCGACCTGGTTGCGGTGGTTGAAGATGAACACTGCGGGCCGTTGTGCGGTCAGGTTCTCCTTGCCCAGCACGTTGAGGTTCACACCCGTGGCGGTCAGCAGCGTCCGGCCGAACGCCGATGTGAAGAAGTTGACTCCCGTGCGCTTGTTGCGGGTCAGCAGACCCAGACCCAAAGCCCCTGCCGCGATCGGCACCAAAGAGGCCACACCCGCAACAGTGCGCAGCTGAGAAACCGGATTGTTGCCGCTGCGGCTGCTGAACCGCAACACCGGCCAACCGCGTTTGGCCGCAACCGCTGCCAGCTTTCCCGCGGGATTGGTCGGCCGTGGATTGCCGACCAGATACATCAAGGCGACATCCTCGTCACCATCGGCGTAGAAGTAGCTCTTCGACAGATCGACACCGTTCTCCGCGGCAAAGGCCTGCACGGCCCTTGCCTTGCCCGGACCCCAGATGATGGGGGTCTGGACCTCGCCGGTGATCAGTCCGTTGTCATCGGTCTCGAACTTGTTGCTCAACACGTTCTTGATGCCGAGGAAGCGTGCCACCGGTTCAACCTGAACCGTCAGCGCAGAGGAGCTGAGGACGACGGTGTGGCCGCGCTCCATGTGGGCACGCACCAGGTCGCGCATCTCCGGGTAGATGCGGCCGATGATCTTCTGCATGAAGAGCCGCTCGGCGAGCTCGTCGATGTCGCCGAGCGAGCTGCCCCGCAACATGCGGGCGCCCTTTCCGATGAGGTCCTCGAACTCCGAACGGCCGAGCTGATGGTTGAGGCCGGCCTGCACCATGCTGATGAACTCGCCGACGCCCATCTGGCCGCGCCGCAACCGATCCCGGGTCATGATCACGCCGGTGAAGCCGGCTACCAGAGTGCCGTCGAGGTCGAAGAAGGCGCCGATCTTGGGACCCGCGGGGCTACCTGCGATCTCGGCGACCGATCCGGGCAATCTCATCCGGCGCGGGTTGCCGCGTCGGGTCGGCTGGCTGTCTGCGGAAGTCATTGGGCGCTGTTCCCGTTCGGTGATGGCGGACTGGGCTGATCGGTGTCTGGCCTGAACGACGCGGGGACGGAACGCCCTTCGCCGCCGAGCGCGAGCACTTCGTCGAATCCGGCTTGCAGGCACCGGGCGAAGAAGTCGCCGTCGGTGACCGCTGCGCGGTCGTAGCGCGCGGTGATCGTGACATAGCCGGCCCGCGACACCAGCACAACCATCATCGCGACACCGGGCAGCGGCCCAAGTCCGTACTGCCGAAGGATCTTCGCGCCCGCGATGAAGGTATCGCCCGCGTACACGGGCACATTGCTCGCCTGCACATCGGAATTCACAATCGAGCCGGCCATGGACTCCAGCACAGTGTCCGGTAGCAGGCTGAGCACCGGCGCGATGAGACTGGCCATGTTCACCGCGCGTTCGTCCCTCTTGCGGGTCATCTGGGATCGAATGCTCTTGATCCGCTTCTCGGGGTCGATGAGGCCGACCGGCGCGGCCAGATTGACGCCGGCGAAACGGTTTCCGCCCGCGGGGTCGTTGTCGGATCGCATGTTGACCGGTATCGCCATCGGCAGCGTGTCGATCGGAACGCCCATGGCCTCGTGATAGCGCCGCAGCGCTCCGCAAAGCCCAGCCAGATAGGCGTCATTGATCGAGCCGCCCGCCGCCTTCGCCGCCCTGTGCAGGGCACCGAACTCGATGTCGATTGCGTCGCTGCGCGACGACAAGCTTCGTCGCTGCAGCACCGGCGACGCTTCGGCGGCCGGTCCCATCACGCGGGCACTCGACATGGCGTAATCCACAGCGCTGCCCATCGACGACACCGGGTCGCGGATCACGCGCCCGACCGCCTGTGCACCACCGACCAGCACGTTGCGGACGCCGCCCGCGATCGCGCCTGGCAGCCGGTTGAACCCTTCCCGCATCAGATCGTTGGGCGACAGATCTTGTGGAATCGGCAGCGGCGGAGCAGGTTCCGGTGCCGGGTCGCGCTCCAGATCGTAGATGTTGGCGAACATCTCGACGCCGCCGACGCCGTCGGTCACGGCGTGACTGAGATGCACCATCATGGCGGCCCGGCCGCCTGCGAGCCCCTCCACGAGCGTCGCCGTCCACAACGGCCGCGAGATATCCAGCGGCGACTGCAGGGCGACCTCGGCGAGATCGAGCACCTCGCGCAATGTGCCGGGTTCGGCCACACGCACCCTGCGGACGTGAAAATCGAGGTTGAAGTCCGGGTCGATGACCCAGCGGGGCGCCACTGTCGGCAACGTCGGCATCACGACCTTCTGCCGCAGCCGCAGAACCTTGCGCGAAGCGTTGTCGAACCTCGTCCTGATCCGTTGCCAGTCTGGAGTGGAGTCGAGGATCTCGACGGTCATGATCCCCGAGCGGGTGCGGGGGTTTGCTTCGCCGCGGTGCAGTATCTGGTCGACGGGGCTGAGTTCCTCCGGGAGTCCGGTTGAGCCCAGTGCCGGCACATCGCTCATGGCTGCGGCCACCCTGCCATCGTTGCTGTCCCTCCCGTCGGCTCGGACTTCCGAGTACCCACGCTAGTCCGCCGTAACTCGCCGCGGAGGACGTTTAAGACCTGCGAGATAGACTCTCCGGACGCCGCCTCCGTAGCTCAGTTGGATAGAGCAAGGGCCTTCTAATCCCTAGGTCGCAGGTTCGATTCCTGCCGGGGGCACTCACCGAAGTGTATGACTTCGGCTGATGCTTGACACTTCTGTCCGACCTTGTGGGCGAAGAATCCCCCAGCCTGACGTTCGTCGCGCGCACCCACGCCCGTCGCCCCCTCTATACGAGCGCCGCCGGAAAGATCCTGCTGGCTAACGTCCCCGACGACGAAATGATGTTCGAGATTTCATCGGCGGTTTTGTTCCAGGCGAAGGGCTTGGGGTTTTCGTTCCACGTGGTGATCCAGTCGCGGATGTCCTTCTCCAGGGCGGGGACGCTGGTGTGGGTGCCGCGGCGCAGCTTCTTGTCGGTGAGTAGACCGAACCATCGTTCGACCTGGTTGAGCCAAGACGAATAGGTCGGGGTGAAGTGCAGGTGGAATCGAGGGTGTCGGGAGAGCCATCCGGTGATCGTCGGCGACTTGTGCGTGGCGTAGTTGTCGCAGATCAGGTGGACATCGAGGTCGGTGGGCACGGTGTTGTCCAACTTGGTCAAGAATTTCTTGAACTCGGCGGCGCGGTGCCGGCGGTGGATCGACCCGGTGATCTCACCGGTGGCCACGTTCAGTGCGGCGAACAGGGTGGTGATGCCGTGGCGGACGTAGTCGTGGGTGCGCCGCTCGGGCATCCCGGGCATCATCGGCAACACCGGCGCGGAGCGGTCCAGCGCCTGGATCTGGCTCTTCTCGTCGACGCAGAGCACCAGCGCCTGCTCCGGCGGATCGAGGTAGAGGCCGACCACATCGCGCACCTTGTCAATGAACTGCGGATCGTTGCTGATCTTGAACGTGTCGATCTGATGTGGCTTGAGCCCGAACGCTTTCCAGATTCGACCCACCGTCGACTTCGACAATCCGGTCTCGGTCGCCATCGACGCGCGCGACCAATGCGTGGCGTCTTTGGGTTGGCGTTCCAAAGTCGCCACGATCACCTCCTCAACCGCCTCGTCGGTGATCGTCCGCGGTGCGCCCGGACGTGGTTCGTCGGCCAACCCGTCGAGACGAGACTCCACAAAACGCCGACGCCACACCCCTACCGTCTGCGGCCACACACCGACTTCAGCAGCCACCTCTTTATTGGATTTACCTGCCGCACAACCCAACACGATCCGACACCGCTGCGCCAACGCCTGCGAGGACTTCGCCCGCCGCGCCCACCGCTGCAACGTCTCCCGCTCCTCGTCGGTCAACACCACCGCCGCTACCGGCCTACCCCTACTCGCCACACGCCCAGTCTACAATTAATCATCTAATTTATGGCGCAGGACACTAGGAGACTGCTGAATTAATCCGCGTGGCGGCGGGTGTTTGATCTGTGTGTTCGCCGACAATTGGTGGGTGCAGGGTCGCTTCGATGATCAGCGTGAGTTGTTGGATGCCGAATCGGTTGCCGGGCATCTTGCTGAAGTCCGACAGTGTGTTTGCGTTCCTGGCTGCGCACCGGCGTGAATTGTTTCCCGAAGAGATGTTCGCTGATCTGTTTCCCTCCCGTCGGGGACGGCCGAGCGTGCCTGCGGAGGTGATGGCCTCGGTGATTACCTTGCAGGCTCTGCAGGGTCTGTCCGATAACGAGACCGTGGACGCGGTGACCTTTGATCTGCGCTGGAAAGCCGCGTGCGGGCTGCCGGTCACCGAGCCGGCGTTTCACTCCACGACGTTGACCTATTGGCGGCGCCGCCTGGCGGCTTCTGAACGCCCGAATCGGATCTTTGATGCGGTCAAGACTGTCGTCGCCGAGACTGCGGCGTTGTCCGGTAAGACGCGGCGGGCGTTGGACTCGACCATTCTCGATGACGCGGTGGCCACCCAGGACACCGTGACGCAGTTGATCGGGGCGATCCGCCGCGTGCGCCGAGAGGTCCCCGGCGCCGCCGAGGTGATCGCCTCCCAGTGCAGTGCCCATGACTACGACGATCCCGGTAAGCCGGCCATCACCTGGGATGACGCCGCGGCCAGGGAAACATTGGTCGACGCTTTGGTCGGTGATGCTCACCGGCTGCTGGGTCATCTGCCCGACCAGGAGCTCGGTGCCCGCGGTGCTGAGGCGGTGGCGTTGTTGGCGTTGATCGCCGGCCAGGACGTCGAACCCGTCGCCGATTCTGATGGCACCGACGGGCGGTGGCGGATCGCGCAGCGAGTCGCGCCGGACCGCCTGCTCGACCTCGCAAGCCCCGGCAGGCAGGCGAAGTCCGACAATTCCTCGCCGAGCTCCCCGAGATCCGCTCCCGCCGACTCGCCTTCAACCGCGGAGTCACGCTTGCGGACGCGTTTGCCGCAGCCACGCCCCTGCTTGCACCCGACGACAGTCTGATTGCGGCGATCAGCGCAGCCGTCGACGCGTCAGAAGCGGATCGTCTCGACGACCTCGGCGAAGAGCTCAAGAAGGCCATCGGCACTCTCGGCCCTCGGTACGGACTCCAATCGCGCTGAAAGGCCGGCAGTCAATCCAATCGCCGCCAGGTAAGCCATTTCGGCGCATTCGTGGCGGGCATCGGTCCTGGCGCCATTCCGGACACCTGTAAGGGGGAAACTCCAGGTAACCGCCATCGCAATTGGCCGCCAGCGGTGACGACTTCAGGTGCCGTGAACGTCAGGGTAGATGTATGGAACCGACGGTGCCCAACAGCCCAAACTCATTCGCCGCCTCGGCGAACGAGTTGGTCATGTCATTCGATCTGACCATGGATGAGGCGCGCCGGCGATCTGCTGTCTTGCAGGCGATCGGTGCCCATTGGGATCCGGCTGTCGCGTTGGCGAACGAACTTGCCGCATATGAACTGTTGTATTCCGGACTCGACGTCGCAAATCAGCGGATCTATGACGAATTGGTCGCGGCGGGTGTCCTTCCTCGCCGACGGAGCGGTGATGATGTTGCCGATTGATCCGGACGCCGACCGCAGCAGGCGGGCATGGGTGGCTTGTCCCGCCTGTCGCCACGGCGACGGCTGCCCGCACTGCGAGAGCAGACGCAACTGCTCAGTTCACTGGCAGTACCTCCTTGGGAATGACGGCCCGCGCGTGACGATGCAGTGCCCGACGTGCACGTACCTGTGGACGACCGATACGTCGCGAAGTGACTGGGGCAGCGACCCGTCGTCGATAGTGCACCGAAAGGGGGCGTAAACGATGCTTGGCTTGATGGCGCTAATGCTGAACGGTCTGGTGACTGCTGTCGGGATAAACCTGTTGCAGTCGCGGCTCGAGCGGTGGGACTACGACCGCCACTTTCAGGATTGATCCGGTATTACGCCGATATGACAACCTTCACAACAGCTCCCGAACATCAGGCCGGCTTCGAGACGCCGCTCAAAACCTGTACCACCGAGTGAGAAACGCACGTGTGCACCGGGTCGACGACGCTCCCATCGGCGGCGAGGCAACGAGCCACCCAGCTCGAATCATTTTTCTCGCTGGGCAATCTGAACCACGCGCACAATGATGGCAATCGGATCGGCGAGATCCCGCGGCTGCCAACGCCAGCCCAGACCCGTCTTTCTCGAATGAAGCGACGTAAGCCGTAAAAGCGCACTCTTGGTTGAATTGGAGTAGCGGACTACTCGTGAACCGCAGTGCAGTCGAGCGATAATTCCGATTGCAAGGCCGTATGCAGACGGCGAATACGAGCCATCGGGGTAGGTCATGGCTGAACGCAAAGTATTTACCGACAGTGTCACTGAGTTGCCGGATCAGCCCGGCCCTACGCCGCGGGGAATGATGGTGGCCGCCGCGGCGCCGGAGGACCGCGATGAGCACATGACGATTCTCTTCTCGCTTGACATCCCCTCCGACAAGGAGGCAGACCTCGAAGAGCGCGTCGCCCGCGGTGACGTAGTCTCACTCGAAGAACTGCAGAAAGACTATGCGCCGAAGACGGCCGACCGCGACAAATTGGTGCGGTGGCTCAAGGCCCAGAAGTTCGACGTGACCGAGGTTTCCGAAGACGGAACGAGCGTCTATGCACGCGCCTCCGTCGGCCAGATCGAAAAGAGCCTAGGCGTGGACATGGTGCGCGTCACCAAGGACGGCGTCACCTACACCGCGGCGAAGAACGCGCCGAGCCTGCCCGCTGACGTTGCCACCGGTGTACACGCGATCATCGGCCTTCAACCCTTCCGGCAGGCCCGCAAGCAGAGCCGTATGTGCCTGCCGCGCAACGGCAACCGTGCATCCCTTAACGGGGCCGCAACCCGGCGGCATGGAGCTTCGCCGCCGCGGGCCCGCGCCGCGAAGGCCGCGGCCACGCATCCCGCGACCATCATCGACAATGCGCCGCCATACATCGTTCCGGAGATCCTCAAGGCCTACGGCGCGGACGGGTTGGACGTCACCGGCCGGGGGCAGACGATCGCGATTCTCATCGACACCTTCCCCGTCGATTCGGACCTCAAGGCGTTCTGGGCGCAAAACGGAGTGCCGAATTCGCGGAGCCGCATCGAGAAGATCAACGTCAAGGGCGGGCCTCTACCTCCGGCCACCGGAGAGGAGACGCTGGACGTCGAATGGGCCAGCGGCATCGCGCCCCGGGCCAAAGTGCGCGTGTACGCCTCGGGCACCCTGCAATTCGTGGACCTGGACCGTGCGCTGGATCGGATACTCGCCGACCTGCCGAGCCAACCCGGAATGCGCCAGCTTTCAATCAGCCTCGGGCTTGGGGAGAAGTTCATGGGTGGCCCGACCGGCGAAGTCAGAACACAGCACATGAAGTTTCTGCGATTGGCTGCCGCCGGGGTGAACGTCTTTGTGTCCTCTGGTGACGCCGGCTCCAGGCCCGACGACTCCGGGCACAGCGCCACCGGACCAACCCAGGCCGAGTATGAGTCGTCGGATTCCAGCGTGGTCGGCGTCGGCGGCACCACCCTCAAGCTCACGTCTGCGGGCGCAGTGAAGAGGGAAGTGGGGTGGGCGAGCAGCGGCGGCGGCAAGAGCATCTTCTTCTCGCGGCCACCGTGGCAGACCGGCCGCGGTGTGGGAAACGGACGCAAGCGACTGGTACCCGATGTCAGCCTGGCGGCCGACCCCGATACGGGAGCGTTCCTTGTACTCAACGGAAGTGTGGTGCAGATGGGGGGCACCAGCTGGAGCGCTCCGGTCTGGGCGGGCTTCTGCGCGCTCATCAACGAGGCACGCAGCAAGGCGCGCAAGCCGTTCCTGCCGTTCTTGAACCCGCTGATCTACCCGCTGCAGGGCACCGCCTGTTTCCGCGACATCAAAGCCGGAAACAACGGCGATTTCAACGCCGGACCGGGATACGACCTCGTCACCGGCCTCGGTGTGCCCAACGTCAAGGAGCTGATGAAGGCGCTCACGTAGGCCGCGACAACAACCCCTGCACGAGGCCAACCCCGAGGAGTGATGGCGTGAGCGTTCTCACCGAGCAGGCGAGACACAAGGTTCAAAAGCTCATCGACGACAACATCGAACAGTTACGCGGAATACCGGGCTTCGTGGCAGCTGAACCCGGATTCCCGCTCGTCGATGGAACTTTCATCACCAAGCCGGCGATCATTGCGTTGGTCAATCACAAACAACAGCAGAGCGATCTACTCGAGGAGGATCGTGCGCCACGCACACTCGGCGGTTATCGGGTGGAGGTCATGCAGGCCGACCCGGTGCGCCAGCTCGAAGCGATGGACGCCGCCGCAGGGGCAGGCAGGCTTGCGCCCGCCGCTGCGGCGCCGCTCACGTACACACCGATCGAAGGCAACCCGATAGACGAGCCCATCACGGTATCGAAACCACCTCTGTGTCATGTCGGCCCCGACGCGGGCTGGCCGGTCTTGCAACCATTCCTCAGCGCCGCCCGCCATACCTTGTCGGTCGCCATCTATGACTTCAACGCCGCATATATCGCGACGGCGCTCGTCGAATCGGGTCGCGCCCATGACCTCGACATCACCATGAACTGGGACGACACCCCGCCGGCACCCCCAGAGCCCGAGACGATCAAGAAGGTCAGGACCCAACTGCGACCGCGCTTCCACGACCTGATCGTCAAGACAGGCTCGGGCCGCCGCTTCGCCAACTCGTATCACGAGAAAGTTGCGGTCCGCGACTCCAGCGCGTTCTGGCTGTCGAGCGGTAACTGGACGAAACGCAGCCAGCCCGATATCGACCCGATCAAGGACCCAGCATCGGGTGTGGGTATGTACGGAAAGTACAACCGCGAATGGCATGTCGTCGTCGAAGACCAAGGACTGGCACAGCTTTTCGAGAAATACATCCGCTACGATTTCGATCAATCACAGCAGGAGGCCGAAGAGGACCGGCGCGGTGCCAGACCGGCGATCGCCCCGGCGGCGTTTCCAGATCTCTTCGTGCCGATCGACGCACTCGTCGATCCGGTCGCCATGGCGGCCACGCCAGAACCCGTGCGGCCGGCAGCTTTACCGGCGGGCGGTCGCAACATCGAGGTCCAACCCGTGCTCACGCCGGACAACTACGTCCAGCGCGTCACGTCCCTGCTCAAGAATGCGAAGCACTCCATTTACATGCAGTTCGCCTACATCAACTACAGCGAAGCGGAAGGCGACAAGCCTTTCACCCAGATGCTCGACGTGCTGAAGAAGATGACCAACCGGGCCAACATCGACACCAGGATCATCGTCGACAGCAGAGACGCGGCCAGCAAGGTCGGCCTGCTGGTCAAGAACGGATTCAACCAGGACGCGTTCCGCCAGCAGGCCAACATTCACAATAAGGGCATCGTCGTGGACAGCAAGGCTGTACTCGTCAGTAGCGCCAACTGGTCCGGCGACGGCGTCCTTCGCAATCGCGACGCCGGCTTGATCATCCACGACCCCGACATCGCGTCGTACTATCAGGCCGTCTTCCTTGACGACTGGGAAAAGCGGGCGACGAAAATCAAAGAAGCCCCGCCCGCGATCGTCGCGAAAACCGGCGCGCGGACTCCGCCCGGCATGGCGCGGATTTCATGGCACGACTATATGGACAACTGACCGCGGGCGTGACTCACGGTCGGCGTTCACCGCCGGTATGACAGCCCTGCACAAAGGAGACCATAATGGCGCTTTCCCCGGCCGAAGATGCGTGGCGATCTCTCTTTCACGGCTTCGTCGAACGCCACGCCCCCACGCCCGCGCCGGCCGCGGCGGCCGCCAGCTCGCCCGCGCAGCGCCCGTTTCGCTTCTTCAGCGCCGACGATCAGGACGCGGCACTGGCACTTGCCGACGAATTCGACGCGCTGGCCGGCCGTGACGAGGGAGCGCAGCACCAAAAACCCCCGACGGAGAAACAGTTGGCCGACGTGATGGCCCGCTTCCACCAGGCGGCCGTGGCCAACGTCGGGCTGGCGCAGGCGGCGCTGCGCCGCTTCATCGCCCGCTGGCCCAACGCCGATGTGCTGCCGATACCGACTCTGCGTCAGCAATTGGCCACTTTGAAAAAGGAAGAGCCCGAACGGTTCACAGCGCTGCGCCGGGCGGCCAGGGCGGCCGCAGCGGTGGTTTCCGATGAGGATGGTATGCGTTACTACCGGCAGGATATCGACCTGTCGGATCACCATCTGCACTGGCATGCGCTGTACAGCTGGAGACAACCGGTAAAGGACACGCAGGGGCGGTTGTTCGTCTACATGCACCAGCAGATGCTTGCGCGCTACAACACGGAGCGTCTGGCCGCGGGCCTGCCCACCGTGGTCCCATTCCTGCAGTGGGACAAGCCGCCATCCTGGAAGGCCGCCTTCGCGGATAAGACACTGCCCGCCGACGCGCTGGCACCCTGGATTACGGCGTTCTGGATCAAGGACGGCGTAGAGGATTACATCGCCTTCGATGAGAAGGGCTCATCGTTAGCACAGAATGCTGGTGCCGCAAGGTGAAAGCGGTGTTTAACGGTGTGCAGCGGGTGTATGACGGCATCGCGGCGGGCACCTACACGAGCTGCAACGCCGTCGGCGCCGATCTCGAAGCCAGAAGTCCCCACTCCGATTCGCAGGCCGGTCCGCACAACATGGGCCACGATGTGTTGTGCACGCCGCCCAACCACGACCCCCGATACTTCGTGATGGTCGCACCCGAAGTCGCATGACGACAGCGGTGTTCTACCGCTGGCACCGCGCGATCGACGACTTCGCGTTCGCCTGGCAGGAATCACAAGGCCCCGATACCACGCAGTATGTGACGCCCACCGTCGTGGTGCGCCGCGGGGCGGCGCCGCAGCCGACACGCAGTCCGGACGTCATCCTGACGCCGCGCATTGCCATTGACGATATCGTCAAACCCGGGTTCAGCCTCGAAGCCTGGGGCGAAAGCCATTTCGGCGGGGGGAACTTCGACGCCCCGGCCGACGCGGAACTCGACCTCAGTGAGCTCGTGACCGAAGTGAAAGCCGACCCCAATGTGCCCGGTCTGCAGATGCTCGACGTCAAAACCGATTGGGTCTATTTCCTACGGCTGCACAACACCGGCCCAGCGGATGCCACCGTCACGGTGCGCATCTGGCTTGCGGCGTGTGACCTCGCCACTAACCGGCGCAACTGGATCGAGATGGACAAATTTCTGGCAACCGTTCCCGCCGAGGCGAGAAAGGTTGTTCCGCGTGGCAGCTGGCAGTCAACCACGGTGCGACGCAAGAGCGTTGATAAGCCGATGATGCTGGCCGAAACCAAGGACGAGTTCGACGACTCCGGCCAACCCGCCGCCGACAACGGCTGGTGCGAATGCGGCCTGCCCTACCGGCTGCTGCTGCCGCGCGGCACAACTGCCGGGATGCCTGCACGCTTCCTGGTGCTTCTGACCGATGCCAACCAGGACGGCACCGCCGCGCTGGCCACCCCGCAGCGCGGGTCCGTCCTGTATTGCGGGCGCAATAACAACACCTGGCTGGACAAGCAGGAGATGGGCTTCCCGTTCCATCGGCCGTTCGCGGCCGCCGACGATCCGGTGTTCGCCCATTTCGATCCGATGCCCAACGCAACCTGGCGCGACGTCACCATCCGCTCAAGGCCGGTCACTAGGTTAGGTCGGGGGCACGCAATTCATTCCGACCTCACGTGCGGCGTCTTGCGGTGGCGCGCTGTGTCCCCGTGATGCCGCTGGTCTATACAAACCCGTCGTCTCTTAGCCGACCGCGGCGTCCACGGCAGCCCGATGGTGGCAGCCGACAGCGCAACCGCTTGTGCACGACGGCGTTCTGTCCGATCTGACTGACGACTCGACGCTTGTGCCTGTTTTGGCCTGGCAGTCATCGCCGCATTCGGTTTAACAATCCTCAGCCCCACATTCACACTCCCCGAATGGGCTCTGAGCATCAGCCCACTCGATAACGTCCTCAACGTCACTGCAGCAAGTGTTGACTGGTCCGGCCTAGCCGCCGTTGGTGCTGCCTTCATGATGTTTACGGCCGTCGCCTTCGCCTGATTCAGACGTCGCGATATCGCGTAGTGATCATCCGAGATCACTGGAGATCGCGCATCCTTCCCACTCAGTACCAGATCCTCGGGCCCACCACGGCAACCCCTTAGCGGGCCACTATTCTGAAGCGATGTCCGATCGGGTCCTAGTACAGGGTGAAACCACGTCGCCCTCATCACCGTCATCGATACAGCGTGATCGGTCGAACACCGTAGGCAGAAATGAGGTAGCCAGTGCAGCACAGCGTCGCGGCGTGCCGCTGGCCCTCGCCGCGATCGGTCTTGCGCTCGTCGGCTGCACGCACAGCGCGTCGCCGGTGCCGCCATCCGCACCGAGCGTGCCCGCCCGCCCGCCGACCACTGTCACCTTGCTGGACGAGACGACCGAGCCTGCGGGCGCGCAGCCCAAGCTGTCGTCGGATCCAGTCCAGCTGGTCGACGGCCTTGTCGCCGACGAGCAGGCGCTTCGGGACCCGTCGACGTCGGAGGCTGGACTGCAGGCAGCGGCGCGGCGCCAACAGGCGGCCTACCGCGCCATCGGCTATCACAGCGATTGGGACGGGATCACGCGTCCCCGGATCCCGCCCTCGCTGCTCGAGGTTTACGACCTCAATGTCGACGCTCGCCGGCAGCTCACCGCAATGGCGGAGGTCAAGAACGCGATCCCTGCGTGGCGCATCGTGGCCCCGCCCCCGGCGGACGAGCTGCTGGGCTATTACGGCGAGGCGGAGGCCGCGTCCGGCGTCGGCTGGAACTACCTGGCCGCGATCAACCTGATCGAGACTCGGTTGGGCAGTGTCGTTGGCCCGAGTAGCGCTGGCGCGCAGGGCCCCATGCAATTCCTGCCGTCGACGTTCGACGCGTACGGCAACGGAGGCGACATCGACTCGACCCGCGACAGCATCATGGCTGCGGGCCGCTACCTCGCCGCCAACGGCTTCGCCACCAATCACGATCAAGCCGTCTACCGCTACAACAATTCGGCGCAATACGTCCGGGCGGTCAACGATTATGCGGCGGTGCTCGCGGCCGATCCCGCGGCCTTCACCGGCTTCTACCGTTGGGACGTTTACCTGAAGACGACCGCGGGTGATCTGCTGCTGCCCATCGGCTACGCATCCGAGACACCGATACCGGTCGAGGAGTATCTCGCGACCCACCCGCAGTGATCCCGTCGCATTACGCCTAACGCCGCCCAAATCACTTGCGTCACTTTGGTTTCAATCGAATTGAGCCGCCAGATTTGTCGGTCGGCGTTGATAGCATTCGAACATGCGTTCGAGTGATGATCGAGAGGCTATCGCACAGGCCTACGACGAGCTCGAGGCTGCACAGGACAGAGTCGCCGAATTGTCGTACGCCGCGCTCACCAGTCTCGAACTGCGCAACATCCTGCTGCGTCGCGAGCGGCTGTACCGAAGCCAGCCCGCAGTCGACCATCGTCTCATCAGCCAATTGACGCAGCAGACCACCCCGCAAGAGCTGGGTGGGACATCATGGGCCAATGTGCTTTCGATAGTGCTCGGGATCTCGACGACTGAGGGCTGTCGCCGGCTCATCGAGGCCGAACTGCTGGGGCCGCGGTCGGCACTCTCGGGCGAGCCGCTCGAGCCGCTGTTGCCTAATACGGCAGAAGCACAAGCCGCGGGCGGCATTAATGCCGAGCACGTGAAGATTATCCGGTCGTTTTTCGCCAACCTGCCCGATTGTGTCGACGCCGGGACCCGATCGCAGGCCGAAGCCCACTTGGCGCAACTCGCAACCGGATTGGGGCCAACGCAGCTGCGCCAGGCTGCTGACCGATTGGCGTATGTGCTCAACCAAGACGGTGACGAGCCCAGCGATGGCGAGCAGGCCCGGCGCCGCCACCTGACACTGGGCAAGCAGGGTATCGATGGGATGAGCGAATTGCGTGGACTGCTCGACCCGGAGGCGCGGGCGACGCTGGATGCGGTGTTGGCCAAGTGGGCGGCACCTGGCATGTGCAATCCCGACGACGAAACCCCATGTGTCGATGGCGAACCCGTAGAATCCGCGGCGCCAAACGATCTGAGATCGCCGGGCCAGCGCAACCACGACGCGCTGAAGGCAATGGGCCGCAGCATCCTCGCGTCTGGACAGCTGGGGCGACACAACGGACTTCCGGCCACGATCATCGTCTCCACCACGCTCAAAGAGTTGGAGTCCGGCGCGGGGCAGGCCGTCACCGCCGGCGGGTCACTGCTTCCCATGCGCGATCTGATCCGGCTGGCCTCGCACGCGCATCACTATCTCGTCGTCTTCGACCACCACACACAGACGCCGCTTTATCTAGGTCGGTCCAAGCGACTGGCCTCGCCCGGACAACGCATCGTGTTGCACGCGCGCGACCGCGGCTGCACCCGCCCTGGCTGTACCGCACCGGGTTATTGGTGTCAGGCAGACCACG
>CAWDSB010000011.1:0-200367 GCA_963804905.1 uncultured Actinomycetota bacterium
GCCGACGCTCAGAGTGTTTGCGGTTTGATTAGACCCATGGCTGCCACGACTCAGAGGTCTTCCGTACGACGGACGAACGCTTTCGGGATCTTCCGGGCTACGATTTCGCGCCGAACTACGTCGATGTCGACGGTCGAATGCATTACCTGGACGAGGGGCCCAGCAGCGGGCGGCCGATTGTGTGCTTTCACGGGGAGCCGACCTGGGCGTATCTGTATCGCAAGATGATTGGGTCGTTGGTGGGTGCGGGGCGTCGGGTCGTTGCTCCGGACTACGCGGGGTTCGGGAGGTCGGACAAGCCGACGGACCGGCGGTGGTACACCTACGACCGTCACACCGAGCTGATGAATCGGGTGCTCGGCGGCCTCGACCTTCAGGACGCGATCGTGGTCGTTCAGGATTGGGGTGGCCCGATCGGCCTGCGATGGGCCGTGGAGAACGCCGATCGTGTTGGAGCGCTTGCGGTCTTCAATACGGGATTGTTCACCGGCCGCGGTCGAGGGGTTTTCTCGCTTGGCGGGATTTCGCCGAGAAGAACCCGGATCTGCCGGTCGGCTTCGTGATCCAGGGCGCGACGGCGGCGGAGCTTCCGGAGGACGTGGTCGCTGCTTACGACGCGCCTTTCCCGAATGCCGAGTCGAAGGCCGGCGCCGCGCAGTTCCCGTTGCTGGTGCCGTTGACCGACGAGGCGCCGGGCGCGGCCGAGATGCGCGCCGTCGCCGATGAACTGTCGCGATGGCAGAAGCCGGCGCTGGTGGCGTTCTCCGACCTGGATCCGGTGTTCCCATATCCGAAGGCCGGCCAGGCCTTCTGTGACCTGATTCCGACGGTCACGGAGCAGGTGACGATCGAAGGCGCGTCGCACTTCTTGCAGGAGGACCGGGGCGAGCGACTGGCAGAAGAGCTGCTGAAACACTTCGCCTGAGCGTTCGGGCCGCTAGAGGCCGAACTTCTGCTTGATGTCCTTGGTCTGGAAATGTTCGACGATGATGCCGACGAGCGGGACGGTGCCGGCCAGCAGCACGCCGATGGTCTTGGCGATCGGCCACCGCACCTTGACCGCGAGGTTGGCGGTGGCTAGTAGATAGACGAAATAAACCCATCCATGGACAACCCCGATCCAGGTGGGCGGGTTGTCCACTTTGACTATGTACCGGAGCACGATCTCGTAACACATCGCGATCAGCCAGATGCCTGTCGTCCATGCCATCACGCGATAGCCGAGAAGCGCCTTGCGGATGGTTTCGACGGGAACGGTCGGGGCGGTTTCGGTCACGATTCCTTGTCTTTCTTGGCCAGGTCGGCAAGGTAGGCGTTGTACTCCTGCAGCGCGGGGTCGTCGGATTGTGTTGCGGGCTTCGGTCTTTCGGGCGGCATGCCGGTGGGGATCTCGGTGACGGCATTGCGGCGCTTCGGCTCGGGAGGTGCGTCCTCGTACCGGACGAACCTGTAATAGCCGTACACACAGAAGCCGGCGAACAGCGGCCATTGCAGCGCGTAGCCGAGGTTCTGGAAGGTGCCCGACGCCGATTCGAAACGGGTCCACTGCCACCACGCCAGGCCCAGGCAGCCTGCTGCGGCGACGATCACCAACGCGATGAGCGCCGGTCTCCTACGCCGTGTAGTGGACACCGTTCAACGGTACCGCGACGTCCTTGGGCCCGACGAATGTGTCGAGTCGGGCCGTCGCCGCTTTGCGGTATATGGAGATCGTGTGCCAGTCAGACCTTGTCCAAGTGATGTTGAGGGCGTCGAGTGCCGCTGTGAACAGCCCGAGGATGTCTTCCGATCGGTTCGAGAAGTGGTAGCGGATGCTCTTGACTCCTCGGTCGTTCGCGACCACGCGGCAGCCGTCACTATGGATGAGTCCGAGGACGAACTCCTCGGTTGCCTTGGCGACGAGCATCTGCTGCCACGGTTCGAGGGCGATCCGGCGCGTGTGCTTTCTGCCCGGACCATGCTGAGGGAATAGGCATGGCCAGTGTTTCGAATAGAGCCATACGTCGGTGCAGCCATCCGATCGTCGTAATACGCCGGCGCGCTGAGCCGGCATCAAGATTTATCGCCTCGCAGCATCGATTGATGATTGTCGGATATTTCGAGTCGAGGGTGATCCTCAGGCTGAAGACTCGTTGTGCTCGTGAAATGCAGCCATCGCCGAGGTACAGACCCAGCAGGTAGCAATAGGCGGCTGCCGGGAGTGCCTCGAAACGATGGTCGGCTGCGCACCGTGACGATCCGGCTGGTAACGGTGCGCGCACGCGTGGACGGCACCGCCAATCTCGTACGGTTGTTCGCGGTATGCCGAGTTGGCGCGAAATCGCGCAGTTGTTCAGCCCGGCCGCGATGAAACGTTGAACGTCGTTGAATTCTCAGCTGACCGCACGACCTCGCCCTTTCGTCGGAAATACCTCCAAGTTATGGAGTACTGCCGACAGATTCGTGCTCAGGTGAAGCGGTACGATCGCCACGCCGCGGGCGTGATGAAACTGGCAGACATGCCGGCTTTAGGTGCCGGTGCTCGAGAGAGCGTGGGGGTTCGAGTCCCCCCGCCCGCACTCTTTTCTGAAGCGTCAACAAATGATGACGCGTTTGAGAGGCGTGTCGGTTGGCGAGTCCCACTACATGCAAAAAAACGTTCGTCACTTCGCGGGCGTCTTCGTCGCCGGGTTGGCGTCGACGGCGATCGGGACTGTCATTACGCCCCCAGTCAGTTCCGCCGATTGCGTCTACGGCGAGGTGTGGGATCCGACGGCCAGTGTCTGCAGGTCGGTGGGTGTGCAGCTGCCGAAGAATTGCGGAGACGGCTGGTGGGACCCGGTGATCAACGACTGCCGGCCGCCGTTCGTGCCGTTGGGATGTGAGAACGGCGCGTGGTGGGATCCGGTCGTCAATGTATGTCGGCCCCCCGTGATCCCACCGCCGTGAGGCGCAAGGGCTAGCCGACCTTCATCTCACCCATCTCGGACCAGCCGGTCGCATCGACCGTCTGGCTAATGATCTTGGGCGTCCCCGCCAGTGCCTGCGGCATCTCTTCGATCGCCTTCTTGAAATGGTCGCTGTTGACGTGCCTGCCGCCGGCGTCACCATCCCGAAATGCTTCGACCAGAACGTATTCCGCCGGATTGTCCAGGCTGCGCGACCAGTCGAACCAGAGGTTGCCCTCTTCGGCGCGCGTACTCGCGGTGAAGTCGGCGACGAGATCGGGCCAGCGATCTGTCCATTCCGGTTTGGTTTCGAACTTCACGACGATGAAGATCATTTGGCCCTCCTTCTAGCGGCCCGAAACCAATCAGGTGATCGATTGGTGATTGCGGTCGTCGGCCTGCGCGACGAAGCAGACGATGCTCGCGAAGAAGGTGAGCGCCGCGATGATGCCCGCGGCGGCGGCGGGCGCGGCATCATAAGCCCCCCAGCTGGCGAGGCTTACCGCGATCGCGATCACCGACGTGAAGTTGAGGAGGAGCCCGGTCGTGGCAAGGGCCTCGGACGCGGGTTCGACGGCAGAAGCGGGGCGCTCGCCCATGAAGGTCTCTCCTAGTGACTAACCGAACCTGATGGACACGTGTTGCCCCGATTAGCCGCGTTGAAACCCCGAGAAGCCTTTATTTACGCACAGGAAACCCGTTGCTTTCTGCCAATTCCCTCAGTTGCTTGAGTGCGAACCGCCGACCGCGGCCAGCCTTTGGTATCAGAATCCCTGCCCATACGCCCTCTGCGCCTGGCGTCCTGCAGGCCTCGGCTTGTTGCAGCACCATTTCGCCACAAAGGCCGGCCGCATCAAGGCCGTCGACGACCATGTACTGACGCTTGTGCTCACGGCGATATCACAACCCATTCCGGAGCAAATCGACTCGGTTGCTGAGATCGGTAGCAGGGTGACGAGGATCATCGCCGAGCAGACCGACATCGCGGACTATCTCGGTCGCGCACTCCTCGACGGCAGCCCGCTGGGTGCCGCGATCTTCGACGCGCTGGTGGGCTTCGGTACGGCCAGGTGGAACCAGCGCGGCGCGCGAACGACGACCGCGCTTGACGGTCAAACCCTCTCGCCGGCAACCCGTTTGCGATACGTGGACGGCGTCTCGCCGCAGAACTGGGCGAAGGCACGCGTGAACGAACTGAGGCTCTCGAAACCCACCGCTGTCGACGTCTCCTGCACTGACTGCCCGGGGGAGGCCAGCAGCGCCATCGCCCGCAGCATCCGGGCATGCAGCAGGTAGGTCCGCCATGAGAGGCCCAGTTCGTCATGGAAGAGGCGCCGCAGCGTCCGCTCCGACACCGCGACCGCGCGGCTTACCTCGTCGGCGGTCACCGACAGCAGATGCGCTTTGGTGTAGGCCATCGCCGCGGAGACGATTGGATGCCCGGACGTCGGAAGGCTCAGCGGCGCCTCGTGATCCAGCGCCTCGACGACAAGATCGGCGAGTGTGCGAAAGAACCCGTCGGAGATGTCGTCGCCGTTTGGTCGGTCTATCGGCCACCGCAGCGCGTAGATCATCATCTCCCGAATCAGCGGTGACACCGCCAGGATTCGGGCACGGTCGCCGGGGTTGGGGATCATCTGCGCATCGAACATCACCGCGACGCTCCTGACGTCGGGAGCCATCGTCGCCTGATGTTCGAGGCCCGCGGGAATCCACGCCGCCTGTTGAGGCGGCAGTAAGTAGTGCGCTGATGCGGTCTCGACCTCGACGACGCCGCCGATCGCGTACTCGATCTGATGCACCTCATGGAAATGCCAGCCGGTGATCAACCCTTCGCCCTCGTAGAGGTAGCTGCCGCCCAGCGCCCGCCCTCCACGGCGCAACTCGATCAATGGGCGGCTCTTGGCCGATTCGGCTAAACCTCTGTCCGATAGCGCAGAGACGGTCATGCCGATAGACGGTACTACTGGGGTATACGGGCGCGCACGTGAGGAGCGATATGAAGATGGAAGACCTGATCCTGGTGAGCATCGACGACCACGTCGTTGAGCCACCGGACATGTTCCTCAAGCACGTCCCTGCCAAGTACAAGGAGGAGGCGCCGATCGTCGTCACCGACGACAAGGGCGTCGACCAGTGGATGTATCAGGGCAGGCCGCAGGGCGTCAGCGGGCTGAACGCCGTGGTGTCCTGGCCGGCCGAAGAGTGGGGCCGCGACCCGGCGGGCTTCGCCGAGATGCGACCCGGCGTGTACGACGTGCACGAGCGCGTCCGCGACATGAACCGCAACGGCATCCTCGCGTCGATGTGCTTCCCGACGTTCACCGGCTTTTCGGCCAGGCACCTCAACATGCACCGCGAGCATGTCACGCTTGTAATGGTGTCGGCCTACAACGACTGGCACATCGATGAATCGGCGGGCTCCTACCCGGACCGATTCATTCCGATCGCGGTCCTGCCGACGTGGAACCCCGAGGCCATGTGCGCCGAGATCGGCCGCGTCGCCGCTAAGGGCTGCCGGGCGGTGACGATGCCGGAACTGCCACACCTGGAAGGCCTTCCGAGCTACCGCGACGACGAGTACTGGGGCCCGGTGTTTCGGACCCTGTCCGAGGAGAACGTGGTGATGTGCGCACATCGGCACCGGGTTCGGCGCGATCAGCATGGCGCCGAACGCGCCGATCGACAACCTCATCATCCTGGCCACCCAGGTGTCGGCGATGTGCGCACAGGATCTGCTGTGGGGTCCGGCGATGCGCAACTACCCGGAGCTGAAGTTCGCGTTCTCCGAGGGCGGCATCGGCTGGATCCCGTTCTATCTCGACCGCAGCGACCGTCACTACACCAACCAGAAGTGGCTGCGCCGCGACTTCGGCGACAAGCTGCCCAGCGACGTGTTCCGCGAGCACTCGCTGGCCTGCTACGTCACCGACAAGACCTCGCTGAAGCTGCGCCACGAGATCGGCATCGACATCATCGCCTGGGAGTGCGACTATCCGCACTCCGACTGCTTCTGGCCCGACGCCCCCGAGCAGGTGCTGGCCGAGTTGAATGCCGCCGGCGCCGACGACGGCGACATCAGCAAGATCACCTGGGAGAACTCCTGCCGCTTCTTCGGCTGGGACCCGTTCGCGCGCACGCCACGCGAGCAGGCCACAGTCGGCGCGCTGCGGGCCAAGGCCGCCGACGTCGACGTGTCGATCAGACCACGCAAGGAATGGGCGCGGCTTTACGCCGAACGCCAGATGGCCAGCACGTAGCTACTCTTATAGACGTATCTTTACAAAGATGCGGATCATCGACGCCGACGGACACGTCGCCGAAGGAGCATCACTGGCGCTCGAAGCGATGCAGCGCTGGCCCGAGCACATCACGCCTCGCAGCGACGTGCCGGGTCTGCTGATCGAGGGCCGTAACTATCCCGAGTCCAGCGGCCCAGGCGCAGGCTGCCCCACCGAGCACGGCCTCTCCGCCGCGGAGGGAATCAACTGCCGGTCGGCTGAGGGCGTGCTCGGCGACGCCGATCGCGATCAGATCGACACGATGGTGCTCTATCCCAGCCTCGGACTCTGCACGCCGACGCTCGAGGATCCCGAGTTCGCCGCGGGCTTCGCCCGGCTCTACAACGAGTGGGTCGCCGACTACTGCAAACCGTCTAACGGGCGGCTGCGTGGCATCGCCGTCACGCCGATCGAACACGGCGACGTGGCGATCGACATCATGCGTGAGGCAAAGGATCTCGGCTTGGTCGCGACCCATATCCCACCCGCGCTGAAGACCCGTAACCTCGATCACCCCGACCTCGACCCCTTCTACGCGGCCGCCGTCGAGCTGGAAATGCCGCTTGGTATCCACGGTGCGCCAGGCGTCCACCTCCCCAAGATCGGCGTCGACCGGTTCACGAATTACATTCAGGTGCACTGCATCAGCTTCCCGTTCGACCAGATGACGGCGATGACCGCACTCGTCTCGGGCGGTGTCTTCGACCGGCATCCCGGCTTGCGGGTCGCATTCCTCGAGGCCGGTGTCGGCTGGGTGCCGTTCTTCATCGACCGGCTGCATGAGCATTTCGAAAAGCGCGGCGACTGGATCGAGGGCGGTTGGCAGCGGGACCCGCAGGAGTATCTGAAGGCGGGCAACATCTGGGCGACCTGTGAGCCCGAGGAGCCGATCCTGCCCGGCGTCATCGATGTGCTCGGCGACGACTTCATCATGTTCGCCAGCGACTACCCGCATTGGGACGGCGAGTGGCCGGAAAGCACAAAGCATTTGCGAAACCGGCCCGACATCAGTGAGGAGACCCGCGCGAAGATCGGCGGGCTGAACGCGCAGCGTTTCTACGGGCTCAACTAGTCACCATGTGACGGGTAGCTGCGTGGATCGTATAGATCTCCTGCTCGCCCGCAAAGCTCAGCGCTGCCTCTGGAACCGCCAACCGCAGCCCCGGCAGTCGACGGACCAGCGTCGCGAGTGCGATCTGTAGTTCGACGCGGGCGAGGTTCTGGCCGATGCACTGATGTACCCCGAAGCCGAACCCGAGATGCCCGCGAGGATTTCGGTCGATGTCGAAGATGTCGGGATTGTCGACGAATGCGCCGTCCCAGTTCCCCGCGGGCAGGTTCATCAGCACGTGATCGCCGGCCCGAATCAATTGACCGTTGATGGTGAGGTCTTCGAGCGCCACCCGGTCGACCTGGCTGTGCACGATGCTCAGGTAGCGCATGAGCTCTTCGACGATGTTGGCGGTCAGGGCCGGGTCGTCCGTCTGCCGCAACCGCTCCAGTTGTGCTGGATGCTGCAGCATTGCGACGGTCCCCAGCGAGATCATGCCTGCCGTGGTTTCGTGACCGGCCTGCAGCAGAATCACGCCGTTCATGACCGCCGTCTCGCGACTGAGCTCGCCCGTCGCGACGTAATCGGTCATCAGCCGGCTCATCAGGTCGTCACCAGGTTCGCGTTCCTTGAGTGCCGCCAGCTCCCACATGTAGTCGAACATGGCGCCGATCGCCGCGGCCTTCTCCTCGTCGGTCGATCGCGAGTCGAGCCCCTTGGTGCTGTTCTGCTGGAAGAATTCGTGATCCCTATACGGAACGCCGAGGAGCAGGGAGATCACCAGCGAGGGCACCGGCAGCGCGAAGTCGTGAACGAGATCGCCGGGTGGGCCCTTCCGGAGCATCTCGTCCAGGAATCCGTCGACCAACTCCTGAATCTGCGGACGCATCGCCTCTGCACGCCGAAAGGTGAAGTCCCTGGTCATCATCCGCCGCAGTCGATTGTGCTCGGGATCGTCGATTCGCGGAAAGATCACCGGCATGTTGTCGTCGACGCTCGTCGCTCTCATTGTGTCCGGAATCGTGTTCGCCGACAGGCGCGGATCAACCAAAGCGGCCCTGATGTCCTCGTAGCGGCTGATCACCCAGGTCGGCTGACCGTGCCACAAAGCCAACTGCAGGCCCTCTGCTGCCCGCCATTCGGTGAACTCGGCCGGAGGGGCCAGCGGGCGGCGGGCATCCCGCGGAATGGGAACGGCGGGCAGCGCGGTGCCGTCGCCGAGCGCTGAGGTCGTCATCGCCGCTCCTGTAATCGACAGCCGGCTGTCATTTCGTCCCGAGCCTAGAGTCGGCCGTAGTGGCAGTCAACTGTCGGTTACAGTATCGGTGTGACAGCCGTGGCGGACCGTCCCCTGCGTGCCGACGCTGCGCGAAACGCGGAACGCATTCTGCGCGCCGCGCGCGATGCCTACGCCGAACTCGGGCCGGATGCCCCCATGGACGCCATCGCGAGCCGCGCCGGCGTCGGGGAACGAACGCTGTACCGCAGATTTCCCACCAAGGGAGAGTTGGCGAGGGCGGTCATCGACCAGAGCATCGCCGAAACCCTTTCGCCCGTAATCGAAAGGGCGCTTCGAAGCCGCAACCCGCTGCGGGGGCTTGCCAACCTGATCGAGGCGGCGATTGCCCTCGGTGCCCGCGAACACAACGTCTTGGCTGCGGCGCGGAAGGGCGGGTCGCTGACCGATGTGTCGGCGCAACTCGACGAGGCGCTCGATGAGCTGACCCGCCGCGCTCAGGAGGCCGGCCTTGTCCGTGCCGACCTGGTCACCGACGATCTGCCCCGCATGGTCGCGATGCTCTACAGCGTGCTCGGCACCATGGATCCGGCATCCGACGGCTGGCGGCGCTACGTCGCGCTGATGCTCGACGCGATATCCACATCGAACCCAGGTCGGCTGCCCCGCGCCGTCCCGATTCAGTATGCGCAGGGCTTGGAGGAATGGCCGATCTGATGAGTGCAGGACCAAGGGCTACTACAACCCGGCCCTGTCCATGGAGGACGTGCGCGCCCACTTCGACGAGATCCGACTTGCTATTTTTGCTAAGATAAGCACCCAGTCGCCGAGGCAGAAGGGTGAGCAGATTGCCCGAAGTGGACTGGACACCGCTTCCGGTGCCGTTGGCGGTCCAGGCCGTGGACAGAATCCCCAAGCAGCGGTACTACGATCCGGAGTTCTACACACTGGAGACCGAGCTGTTCTGGCCCCGTGTCTGGCAGATGGCGTGCCGGTTGGAGGAGATCCCCAAGCCCGGCGACTTCGTGGAGTACGAGATTCTCGACCAGTCGGTCATCGTCGTCCGGGTCGACGACTCCAACGTCCGTGCGTACTACAACTCATGCCGTCACCGCGGCATGAAGCTCATGGAGGGCAGCGGGTCGCGTCGGAGTATCGTCTGCCCGTTCCATGGCTGGTGTTGGAGCCTCGACGGCAAGAGCACCTTCGTGTTGCGCTCCGAGGAGTTCGACGAAAGCAACTTGAGCGCCGACGATCTCGCCCTCGCATCGGTCCGGTGTGAGCTGTGGGGTGGGTGCGCGTGGATCAACCTCGACGACAGCGCCCCGCCATTGCGAGATTGCATCGAACCCTTCGCCTCCAGGCACGACGAATGGAAGATCGGAGCGCTGCGCACCGAGTGGTGGAAGTCGTGCCTGCTGCCGGTGAACTGGAAGCTGGCCACGGCTGCCTTCATGGAGGGCTACCACGTGCCGCAGACCCACCCGCAACTGCTTCCGTCATCGCACAGCCCGGAACCCTCATCGGTGCACCCCCTCATCGAGACAAGCCTGCACTTCATGCGGACGCTCGGATCAGGCATGGGCGGCATGACCCACGAGAACGACATCCGGATCGCCGAAGGGTTGCAACACATGTCGCTCCCGGACGATCCCGCTGAAGCGATGGCGGCCTGGCGTGGCGCGGTCAACGAGGCGGTGACGAACTGGCACCGGGCCCGCGACTGCGACTTCCCTGACCTCAACGACCTGGAGCGGCGCGGCGTCATCGACGCGATCGGGTTCTGCTTCCCGCACTACTTCATCCTGCCGCAGTACAGCAGCGCGTCGTCGTACCGGATTCGTCCGCTCGGCCCCGAGCAGACACTGTTCGAGGTCTGGTCGCTCACCCGCTACCCGAACGACCGCTCGCCAGGGAAACCGACCCCACCCGAGCCGCTGGCACCGGACGACCCGAGCTGGCCGATGATTCCCGCCCAGGACTTCTCCAACCTCCCGCGTCAGCAGAAAGGCCTGCACGCCAAGGGGTTCGAGTACATGCGGCTGTCGGACCGGATCGAAGGGCTGATCTCGAACTTCGAACGGGTCATCGACGGCTTCCTCGCCAGTCTGCCGTACGAGCGACTGGTGCCTGCGATCCAACGCACCAACACCACCATCGACGTACCTGTTGCCGACCTCGGGCTTTTCCGAAAAGGTGCCGACATGGTGACGTGGGATAAGTCCGTCGACCTGCTCATCGCGGGAAGCGGCGGCGGCGGAATGGTTGCTGCGCTGGCGGCGCTCGACTCGGGGATCGAACCCCTGGTGGTCGAGAAGCAGGCCCTCATCGGTGGATCGACTGGGATGTCCGGCGGCATGGTGTGGCTGCCGAACAACCCGTTGATGGTTGCCGACGGCATACCCGATTCCCATGAAGATGCTCTGGGCTACTTCGACGACGTCGTGGGCGATATCGGTGCGGCCTCCTCGCCGGAACGCCGCGAGGTGTTCCTTAACGCCGGCTACGAAATGATCGAATTCCTGGTGCGCAAGGGCGTACGGCTTGTGCGATGCGCCGGGTACAGCGACTACTACCCAAACCACAAGGGCGGCAACTCGGCCGGACGTTCGGTCGAGGGTGTCCCATACGATGCTGCCACCTTGGGGGACTGGAGCGACAAGCTCCAGCGGATGGCTAATACGTGGAACCGCGGACTCGTGGTCATGACGAACGAGCAGCAGCGCTATGTGCAGTACATGCACCGCTCGCCAGGAGCGTTCGCCGTCGCCGCGCGCGTGTTCCTGCGCACTTGGGTGGCTCGGCTCCGGGGCCGAGACATGCTCACCAACGGCGCGTCGATCATCGGTCAGATGCTGAAGGGCCTGATCGACCAGGACGGCGAGGCGCCGATCTGGATGAATACGACGATGGGCGATCTGATCGTCGAGGACGGGCGCGTCACCGGCGCCCGACTCAGCAGAGACGGCACCTCATTCAACGTCCGGGCGCGTAAGGGCGTCCTGCTCGCTGCCGGAGGCTTCGGCCACAATGCCGCCATGCGCCGTCAGTTCAGCGGAGACCAACCCAACGAGGGGAAGTGGTCGATTGCCAATCCCGGCGAGACCGGCGAGGTCTTGCAGACGGCGATGAAGCTCGGCGCTCAGACCGACCTACTCGACGAAGCCTGGTGGTATCCGCTGGTTTTCCTCGCCGATCCGAGTGCGAGGCCGCTGGGCTCCGGGCGTCAACGCCCTGGGGCGATCTATGTCGACGGGACTGGGAAGCGGTTCTGCAACGAGTCGAACTCCTATGTTGAGGTCGGCAAGGCGATGTACGCCAACGAGGCCGTACCGTGCTGGCAGATCTTCGACGAGGGCTACGTCGACAGATACGTCAGGGGCGCAAACCCGTTCCAGAAACGCAAGTTGTCCGACGAACTGATCGAGACGGGTGCCATCAAGCGCGCTGAAACGATCGGCGGGCTGGCTCGCCAGATCGATGTTCCTGCAGAAGCGTTGGAGCAGACGGTCCAACGCTTCAACGAGTTCGCGGCTAAGGGCCTCGATCCCGACTTCGGCCGAGGCCAGTCGGCGTACAACATCTGCCTGGGCGATCCGGGACACAAACCCAACGCCGCGCTCGGGCCGATCGATCGCGCGCCGTTCTACGCCACCCAGGTGTTCCCGGCCGACGTCGGCACGTGCGGGGGAGTGATCACCAACGAGCACGCACAGGTGCTCGACGAACACGACCGGGTGATCGACGGTCTCTACGCGACCGGCAACATCACGGCCACTGTGATGGGCCGAAACTATCTGGGTGCCGGCGGGAGCATCGCCAACACGATGGTGTTCGGCTACGTCGCGGCGCGCCACGCCGCAGGCAGAGAAATCACCGGCTGACCTTTCACGGCGAGCAGACGCAAAATCGCCCGACACGCCGCGGCGACACGCGCTTTTACGTCTTCTCGCCGGAGGAAGTCTCCTCGCCCTCTTTGTCGATGAAATCCCTTGGCTTCAAACCTGACTGGATGAGTTCAGTCCTGCGCGCCTGCACATCCGATGCCGCGCCGACCATGTTTGTCAGGATGTGGCTCACCTGCAGGTGCACCCGCATCCCCATCAGTTCCCAGGCGCGCTTCACGTTGTTCTTCACCGCCATCAACGTGGTCAGCGGGATCTGGCCGATCTTGCGGGCCATCTCCTCGACGGTCTCCTCGAGCTGGTCCCGCGGCACCACCTTGTTGAGCAGGCCCCAATCGAGGGCCTCCTGTGCTGAAAGCGTCGGCGCCAGCAGAAGCCAGTCCATCGTCCGATGCCAGTTCATCATCAGCCACGGCTCGATCATGGTGTGCCCGCCGGGCTCGCCGAGGCTTTGGGCGAGCGGCATCTGGAAGTACGCATCGTCGGATGCGACGGAGAAATCGGTGAGCAGCCCGAGATAGATGCCGCCGCCCATGCAGTAGCCGTGGATCTGCGAGATCGTCGGCTTAGGGAACTCCCACAGATATAGCGTCGGCCACAGGAACAGATCGGCGGTGCCCTTGTACAGGTCCTCGAACGTGTCTCCGAAGTCCGGGTAAGGGTTCTCGTCCGGGCCCCACCTGGCCACGTGGCCGCCGCAGAAGCCCTTGCCGTTGGCCTTGAGGATGACAACCTTTATCTCCCTGTCGCGGTCGGCCTCGCGAAGGCAGGCGTCGACTTCCTGTACGAGCGTCGCATCCTTGGTATTGGCCTTGTCGGGCCGGTTCAGGATGATTCGCGCGATCGGGGGTTCCCGTTCATAGATGACCGATTCGAGCTCTCGCCGGTCCGTCATAGGCCTCTCCTTAGAGAATCGCGCCGCTGTCCTTGGCTGCCGAGATGTCATCCCAGTCGAGGTCGAGCTCCAACAGGATCTCCTCGGTGTGCTGTCCATGTTCCGGAGCGCGCGCGGCTGGTGGGGATGTTTCGTTGAATTGCACTGGTGCGGCAACGATCTGGTATTCGACGCCGTGGTCGTCTGCGTTGCTGATGGTGTAGCCGTTCGGCTTCACCTGCGGATCGTTGAGCGTTTCTTTCGGGGTGGCCAGCGCCGCCCACACGCCCGGCTCGTCGGCAAGTGCCTTGCGCCAGTGCTCGAGGTCCTCGCTGGCGATTCTGTCCCCGACGAGCGCGCACGCCTCCGCGGCGTTGGCGATCAGATTGCTCGACGGCACGAAGCGTTCGTCGGTGGCGAGTTCGGGCAGCCCGATCCGCTCGCAGAACCCGGCCCAGAAGCGATCGGGCTGCAGGAAGACCATTTGGATCCACCTGTGGTCACGAGTCTTGTAGCGGTTCACGAGCGGGTTGATCGCCAGGCCGGGCGGTGCGCCGGGAATGCCGTCGATGCCGAAGAGGTCGGCGACCGAGATCGACGGGGCGATGGTCCACATCGCCTGCGCCAATAGCGACGAATCGACGACCGACGGCTCGCCGGTGCGTTCCCGATGGAACAGCGCCGCGCAGACCCCGCCCGCCAGCGTGATCCCGCCCTGCAGGTCGCCGAACCCCGGACCCTGCACGGCGGGCGTCTCGGTGCCGAACGGCGTCATCGTGTAGGCCACCCCGCCGCGCGACAGATAGGTGGCCGCGTCGAACCCGCCCTTGTCGCGATCCGGGCCGCGGACACCGGTGCCGGTGCCGCGGGCAATGATGATGTTCGGATTGAACCAGCGGATGTCGTCGACCGTCAGCCGCGCGCGTTCCAGCGGACCCGGCAGCCAGTTGGTCAGGAACACGTCCGCGGTGGCGAGCAGTCGACCGAAATACTCGCGGCCGGTGTCGGACTTGATGTCGATCCCGATGCTGCGCTTGCCGCGGTTCCCGATTTCGAGGATGAAGTCGACGTCGGCCCTTGCGTTCTGTCGGGTGAAACCGCCGATGACCAGTGCCCGCCCTGGATCACCTGCCTTGACGTCCTCCACCTTGATCACGTCGGCGCCCCAGTCCGCCAACGCGGCACCGGCAGACGGCACGTAGGTCCAGGACGCCAGCTCGACAACCCGCACTCCGCTCAGGACTTGGGTCATTGCAACACCTTTCGGTCGAGTTCGCTGACGAGTTGCGCGCCGACGTCCTCGAGGTACTTTCCCGGTCCGCCGAGAAATGCGCTCCAACCCAGCAGCCGCTTGAGATAGAGGTGAGCGTCGTGCTCCCAGGTGAAGCCGATACTGCCGAACACCTGGATCGCGGTGTCCCCGACAGAGGCCAGCCGTCCCGCGAATGCTTTGGCGCGCAGCGCTGCCAGGTGACGCTCTGAAGGCTCGGCCGCGTCGGCGGCCCACAACGCGTGGATGACGCCGCTACGGGCGAGCTCGACCGCCTCATACATGTCGACGCAGAGGTGCTGAACGGCCTGGAAGCTACCGATCGGCTGGTCGAACTGCCTGCGCACCTTGGCGTATTCGACGGCGAGGTTCATCACCGCAGCGGCCGCGCCGAGAGCGTCGGCGGCACTGGCGATCATCACATCGTCGACGAGAGCTTCGATAGCATCCGCCGTCGCGGAGGCGAGTCTTCGTGCAGGCACGCCTTCCAAGACCAGATCGAACAGTTTCCGCGTTTGATCCACATGCGGGCGGGCCGTCACGACGACGCCGCCAGACGCGGGGTCTATCGCGAAAAGCCCGATACCGCCGGTCTCCTCGGCGAGCACCAGCAGCACGGTCGCAGCGGCGGCGTCGGGCAGGGCGGTGATCTCGCCGCGGACCGTCACACCGTCACCCGTTCCCTCCGCCGCCGGTAGCGGGCCGCTCAGCGGTCCGATGGTGGCGATTGTCGACCCGTCGGCGATTCCGGCCAGCAGCTCGGCGGCATAGGCGTCGGCGCTCATCCGCGTCAGTGCCCGCGTCGCGGCGACCGAGCTCGACAGCCACGGAGCGGGGTTGAGCGCGGCGCCGAGCTCCTCGGCGACGACGCCGGCGTCGACCATCGTCATGCCGGCGCCTTCATAATCGTGGGGGACGCAGCACCCCCGTCGCTCCGAGACTCGCGAGGCCGCGCCACACCTCGTCGGTGGTGCCCGTCGGATCGTCCAGCATCGGCCGTACATGTGCTGCCACACTTGCCTTTTCAGCCAGAAATCTCCGAACGGTGTCTCGTAGCGCGACCTGTTCGTCGGTGAGTTCGAGGTTCATCGCTGCCCTCTGTCCCCCTGCCCTTCGGGCGGGTGGGCCCACAGCTTGCTAGGGGAGTGCCCCCACTTCGCGCGAGCGCTCATCTCCGCGGCAGCCCCAGAATGCGCGTGGCCGTTATGCCTTTGTTGATCTGGGTCGTGCCGCCTGCGATGGTGAGCGAGCGCGACGACAGCCGACGGTCCGTCCACCGTTGGCTGGTGGGCCCGGGGCCGAGCACGTCGAATGCCAGCGCGGCGAGCTCCTGGCCCAATTCCGCCCACACGCTCTTGGCCAGGCTGGCCGATCCGAGCGCATCGCCGCCGTGCAGTGTTGCCGAGATCGACCGCTTGCAGAGCAACTCGAGGTAGGAGATGCGCACGGCGACGTCGCCGAGGCGGCGCAAGGTGGCACTGTCCTCGAGCGCCGGCTTGCCGTCGACAATGTGGTTGGCCAGGTCGGCGACGAGGTCAGCCAACTGGACCTCCATCTGCGCGTACAGGCGCGCCGCGCCCGCCCGCTCATGGCTCAGCGTCGTGGTGGCGACCTGCCATCCCGCGTCGAGGGGGCCGAGCAGCCCGTCGGCGGGCACCCGAACATCGTTGAAGAACACCTCTGCGAAATCGGCCCCTCCGTTCAGGGTGACCAGCGGGCGAGCTTCGATACCGGGCAGCCTCATATCGACGATCAGGCAGGAGATGCCCTTGTGCTTGGAGGCGTCGGGGTCGGTTCGCACGTAGAGCTGACACCAGTCGGCCCGGTGCCCGAGGGAGGTCCAGATCTTCTGGCCGTTCACCACGAAGTCGTCACCGTCGCGCACGGCGCGGCTGCGCAGTGACGCAAGATCAGAGCCTGCTTCCGGCTCTGACATGCCCTGACACCAGATGTCGTCGGCGCGCACCATCCGGGGGAGAAGCTGTCGCTTCTGCGAGTCGGTCCCGTACTGCATGATCGCGGGCGCGATGTTGTTCATGCCAATCACGTTGAGTGGCAACGGAGCTCGAGCTCGCGTGGTCTCCTCGGCATATACGAGCTGCTCGAGCACCGTTGCGCCGCGGCCACCGTATTCCTGCGGCCAGGACACCGCGCCCCACCCCGCGTCGGCGACCGCCGCGTCCCACGCCCGGAGCGTGTCGAAGGAATCCGCGTCGTGCCCGCGTCCCCGGTCCGCGAGCTTCACCTCGTCGGTCAGATTCGCCGAGAGCCACGTGCGCAGCTCCTTGCGAAACTGCTCTACCTCCGCCGGATATGAGAAGTCCACGTTGTCCTGTTCGGGATCGGTCCGGTTGGTTTCTTTATAATTTTAGGTAGTATAGCTACTCTGCAAATTGGGGTTGGCAAGAATGCTGCCGCACAACTTCGTGGATAGGGCTGAATGAGCACGTCGGCCGGCCGGTCAGCCATCGTGGGCGTCGGTTACTCGAAGATTCTCCGGGATAAAGGCATTGACGGGCGGCCGCTCGCTGTGGAGGCGTCGCGTTCGGCTATCGCCGACGCGGGTCTTTCGGTCAGCGATGTCGACGCCGTGTTCGAGTACGCGGGCGACGAGCAGGCGATGGACATCGCCCGGATGGTCGGAATCGACAACATCGCCGTCTACGGCGACTACACCCGCGCGGCCCGTCTGGCCTCGCCGCCGCTCTCGGCGCCCACATGGCCGTGGCGTCCGGCGCGTGTGAGGTCGCATTGTGTGTGCGCTCGGTGACCCGGGAATGGGGACAGATGAGCGGGCGTTGGCTGCCCCCCGCTTCCGGCCCGTGGCAGTGGGAGTTCCCGTACGGCGTTGCCGGCGGGATCATCCCGATCATGGGCATGAAGAAGCAACGCCGCATGGCCATCCTCGGCACGAAAGAGGAGGACTACGGGCAGATCTCGCTGAACGGGCGCCGCTGGTCATCTGTGAACGACCGCGCGGTCATGCGTGACCTGATGACCATGGACGACTACTTCAACTCCCGATATGTCTCCGAACCGCTTCGACTGCACGACTGCGACTATCCGGTGACGGGTGCGTGCGCGGTCGTCATCACCACCGCCGAGCGTGCGACCGACGCTCGCAAACGGCCGGTGTGGATTGACGCGATCGCCATGGGGATGGGATGGAAGCCGGACTTCACCTACACCGACGACTTCTTGTTCGGCGGCACCCAGCAATGCGCTTCGACGATGTGGAAACGATCGTCGGTGACCTCTGCCGACGTTGACGTCGCGGAACTCTACGACGGCTTCACCCACATCGCGATGGCATGGGTGGAGGCCATGGGGTTCTGCGGTGTCGGCGAGTTCGGAGAGTGGGTCGACGGCGGCAAGACGATCGGTCCCGGTGGAGCGTTGCCGCTGAACACCAGCGGCGGCCAGCTCGCCGAGGGACGGTTGCACGGCCTGGGCTTCCTTGCCGAGGCGACCGCTCAACTGCGCGGCGAATGCGGCCAGCGACAGGTGCCGGATGCGCAGGTCGCGGTCGTCGCGAACGGCTTCGGGCCGCAAACCGGCTCGTGTGTGTTGACAGTCTGAGGGAGGGTGGCGATGGGCAGAGTCGAAGGCAAAGTAGCGCTGATCAGTGGCGCCGCGCGAGGTCAGGGGCGGTCGCACGCGCAGCTGCTGGCCGCCGAGGGTGCCGACATCATCGCCGTCGACATCTGCGCAGACATCGAGACCAACGAGTACCCGCTCGCCCGGCCGGAGGACCTCGATGAGACCGCGCGGCTGGTGGAGAAGGAGGGCCGGCGCGCTCACACCGAGATCGCCGATGTCCGCGATCGTGTCGCCCTTTCCGCCGCGATCGATCGCGGGGTGGCCGAGTTCGGCCACCTCGACATCGTGGTCGCCAACGCAGGTATCTGTCCGCTGACCGCAGGCCTGCCACCGCAGGCGTTCGCCGATGCGGTCGACGTCGACCTGGTCGGCGTGCTGAACCTGGTGCACGCCAGCTTCAAACATCTGCAGGCCGGCGCGTCGATCATCGCGACCGGATCGGTGGCCGCCTTCATGGCATCCATGAACACCAGTGGCATCGACGGCGGGCCGGGCGGTGCGGGCTACGCCTTTGCCAAACAGGTTGTCGCACACTACGTCAACGACCTCGCGGCCGCCGTGGCCCCGCATCAGATTCGGGTGAACGCGATTCACCCGACGAACTGCAACACCGACATGCTGCACAGCCCGCCGATGTATCGCGCGTTCCGGCCGGACCTGCAGAACCCCACCCGCGAAGACGCGGAAGTGGTCTTCCCGGTGATCCAGGGCATGCCGATTCCCTACGTCGAACCCGAGGACATCAGCGAGGCGGTGCTGTTCCTGGCCAGCGATGCGGCCCGCTACGTCACAGGTCAGCAGCTCCGCGTCGACGCAGGGGGCTTCCTCAAGGTCAAACCGTGGTCTGGCGCATAGGGAAGGGATAAGTATGCCCAGAGGAATCATCTACCTGGAGACGAGGCCGGTGACGCCGGACCGCGAAGAGGAGTACCACAGGTGGTACAACGACACTCATCTCGCGGAGATCTGCTCGGTAGAGGGAATCACCTCCGCGCGCCGTTTCGCGCCGACCGACGGGGAAGGCCCGTTCATCGCGATCTACGAACTCGAGTGCGACGACCTCGACGCCGTGGTGGGGCGACTTGGTGAGCTCGGCAGGAGCGGCAAGATGTCGTCGCTGGAGCTGCTCAACATGGTGACGCCGCCGGTCCCGAAGGTCTACCGCGAGATCGGCTCCTACGAGAAATGACCACTGCAGCAGACGTTCAGCGCCGCATCTACGCGTTGATGGTGTTGATGAAGGCGGCCGACGACCGGCTGTCGAAGGGCATCGGCACCGGCGAATTCATGTGCGTCTACTGGCCGTCGCGCGGGCAGGAGGCCATCGCCGCGGCCATGGGCGTCTCGCTGCGCGACGACGATCAGCTGGTGACAACCTATCGCGGGCTGCACGACCTCATCGGCAAAGGCGTTCCGCTGGAAGAGATCTACGGCGAGATGATGGGCCGCGTCGTCGGGGCCAGCCGCGGCAAGGGCGGCACCATGCACATCGCCAAACCCGACAAGGGCGTGATGCTCTCGACGGGAATCGTCGGTGCTGGGCCACCCGTCGGCGTTGGCCTCGCGATGGCCGCCAAGCGCAAGGGCCTCGACCGCGTCACGGTGGTCAGCTTCGGCGACGGCGCGACGAACACCGGCTCGTTCCACGAGGCTGCCAACATGGCCGCGCTCTGGGATCTCCCGATGGTCTTCGTCTGCCAGAACAATATGTACGCCGAGATGACGCCGACGACCGACACGATGAAGCTCGCGCAGGTCGCCGATCGGGCGGCCGGTTACGGCATGCCCGGCATTCGCGTCGACGGCAATGATCCGCTGGCGGTCACGGATGCACTGGCCGAGGCGGTCGGCAAGGCGCGCAACGGCGACGGTCCCACCTTCATCGAGTGCGTGACCTTCCGTTTCCGCGGCCACTATTTCGGCGACCGGATGCCGTACATCCCGAAGGATCAGCTGGAGGCGGCGATGGCCGCCGACCCCGTGCCCAAGTTCCGGCGTCACCTCATCGACAGCGGTGTCTGCACCGACGACGAGCTCAGCGGAATCGACGAAGGCGCGCTGACGGAGGTCGAAGCCGCGCTGAAGACGGTGCTGAGCGCCGAGCCGCCTACGGCCGACGAGCTCGACCGAGACGTGTACGCGACCCCGATCAAGTTCCCCGTCTGAGGAAGGCCATGGACGAAAAAGAGATGTCGATGCGCGAGGCGCTCAACCTCGCGCTCGATCAGGCGATGGCCGCCGACGACCGGGTTTTCCTGCTGGGCGAGGACATCGCCGATCCCGGCGCATCCGGCCCGACGGCCGGGCTGTCAACGAAGTACGGCCACGACCGGGTACTGGACACGCCGATCTCGGAGGCGGCGATCGTCGGGGCCGCCATCGGCGCGGCGATCGACGGGCTGCTGCCGGTGGCCGAGATCATGATCATGGACTTCATCGGCATCGCCGCCGACCAGCTCATCAACAACGCCGCCAAACTCCGCTTCATGACCGCGGGCCGGACGACCGCGCCGATCACCGTGCGCACCCAGGTCTATGGCGGGCTCGCCACCGGGGCGACACATTCGCAGACGCTCGAAGCGTGGTTCATGCACATCCCCGGGATGAAGGTCATCGTTCCCTCCACGCCGCGCGACGGCAAGGGACTGCTGACATCCGCGATCTTCGACGAAGACCCCTGCCTGTTCGTCGAGACGATTCGGTTGCAAGGCCAAAAAGGCCTTGTCCCAACCGATCCTGGGTTCTCGATTCCGCTCGGCCAGGCCGACGTCAAGCGGCCGGGCTCGGACATCAGCCTCATCAGCTACGGCCGCAGCGTGCTTGAGTGTCTGGCCGCGGCGCAGACGCTGGAGGAGCAGGGTGTCAGCGCCGAGGTCGTCGACCTGCGCACCCTCGTGCCGCTGGATGTCGACACCATCGTCGAGTCGGTGCGCCGAACCACGCGCGCGGTGGTCGCGCATGACGCGGTCCAATTCGCCGGTCCTGGAGCGGAAATCGTCGCCACCCTGCAGGCCGAGTGCTTCGGTGAGCTCGCGGCACCGATCGAGCGGGTGGCGGCGAGGTTCGTCCCGACTCCCGCCGCGGCGGCGTTGGAAGCGCAGATCTACCCGTCGGCAACGCGCATTGTCGCGGCCGCCCAGCGAACGCTCGAGAAGGCGGGTGCCGGTGGCTGACTTCGTCATTCGCATTCCGCGAGTCTCGGTGGCCGTCTCGGAGGCCGAGCTCACGGAGCTTCTGGTCGACGCGGGCGAGCATGTCGAGGAAGGAACGCCGATCTATGTCATCGCCACCGAAAAGGTGGAGCAGGAAATCGAAGCGGGTGCATCGGGCACCGTGCAGTGGACAGGCACGGTCGGGACCACCTACGACATCGGCGCCGAAATCGGCGTCATCGCGTCATAACCAACAGGAGGACACATGGATCTCAACGAGACCCGCGAGAGAATCATCTACGAAAAGGAAGGGCCTATCGCACGCATCACGCTGAACTGGCCCGAGAAGGCCAACGCGCAGGATCAAAAGCTCGCCGAGGAAGTCGACGCGGCGCTGCTGGATGCCGACCGCGACTACGACATCAAGGTTCTGATCTTGAAGGCCAACGGCAAGGGCTTCTGCTCCGGGCACGCCATCGGCAACAACGCCGTGGACTACCCCGATTTCGTCAAGAGCGCGCAGACAATGGGCACGCCTTGGAAGGGTCAGACCGACCTGTTCGTCAAGCCGACCCTCAACCTGTGGGAGTTCTCGAAGCCGACGATTTCGCAAGTCCACGGATACTGCGTCGGCGGAGGCACGCACTACGGGTTGGTCACCGACATCGTGATCGCCTCTGAGGATGCCTACTTCTCCTATCCGCCACTGCAGGGGTTCGGCATGCCGTCGGGCGAGTGCTCCATCGAGCCCTGGGTGTTCATGAACTGGCGACGCGCGGCGTACTACCTCTACACCGCCGAGGTCGTCGATGCCGAAAAGGCGCTCGAGTACGGCCTCGTCAACGAGGTGGTGCCGCGCGACCAACTGGGGGACCGTGTCGAGGCGATCGCGCGGCTCATCGCGCAGGCCCCGATGACCACGCTGCTGGCGACCAAGGCCAACATCAAGCGGGCGTGGGAGATGATGGGCATGCGGGTGCACTGGCAGAGCTCCAACGACCTCGTCGCCCTGGCGTCGATCAGCAAGGATGTGCAGCAGCTGATCCAGACGGTGTTCAAAGACAAGGTGCTGCCGTCCGAGCAGGCCCGGCGCCAGGCCGCGGCCGCCGCATCCAGTGACGGCGCCGCCACCTAGGACCGTTTTGTGAACATCGCCGACCACGCCGACGGTGATCCCCAGTCACCTGCCCTGATCGTCGCCGACGGCGCCATCTCCTACGGCGAGCTGTTCGAGGCGAGCCAACGCGTCGCGGCCCTGCTGCACCAGGCGGGGCTGCGGCGCGGCGACGGGGTCGCCCTGGTGCTGCCGAATCGTCCGGAGTTCTTCGAAATCACCTGGGGTTGCCAGCTTTCCGGCCTCTACTACAGCGCGGTGAACACCCACTTCACCCCCGACGAGGTCGCCTACGTCATCGACGACTCAGGGGCCAAGGCCGTCTTCATCGACCAGTCGATGGCCGACCTTGGGAAGCGGATCCTTGAGCTCAACGACGACGTCGACGTGCACATCAGCGTCGGCGGCGCGCTGCCCCGCTGGCGCTCCTATACCGACGCCCTCGCCGACAGCGGGCAGCCGCCACCCATTTCCGACGGCTCGGAGATGCTCTACTCCTCCGGCACCACCGGACGGCCCAAAGCCGTACGGCGCCCGCTACCGGAGGACGGCCAGGGATCGTGGGCGCAGAAGGTGCTGGAGTACTCGCTGGCCCAGAGCTACGGCATGACCGCGTCGAGCGTGTACCTCTCGCCTGCGCCGCTGTATCACGCGGCCGGAATCAACTACACGATGGCCGTGCATCGGGTGGGCGCGGCCGCGATCCTGATACCCAAGTTCGACGCCGAAGCAGTGCTGCGGTTGATCGAGGCGCACCGCGTCACGCACGCGCAGTTCGTGCCGACGATGTTTGTGCGGATGCTCAAGCTGCCCGAGACCATCCGCGAGAAGTACGACGTGTCGAGCCTTCGATACGTCATTCACGCGGCGGCCCCGTGCCCAGTGGACGTCAAGAAACGGATGATGACCTGGTTCGGCCCGATCATCCACGAGTACTACGGGGGCACAGAGGGATTCGCGGGCACGATCATCGACCCGCAGGAGTGGCTTGCGCATCCGGGATCGGTCGGCAAGCCCTTCAGCCCGGTGCACGTGGTCGGCGAGGACGGAACCGAGCTCGCCGTTGGCGAGTCGGGGGAGTTGTTCTTCGAAGGCGGGCCTGCGTTCGAATACTTCAACGACCCCGAGAAGACCGCGTCGGTCTCCAATGACCGCGGCTGGCGGTCGCTGGGGGACATGGGCTACCTCGATGAGGACGGCTACATGTATCTCACCGATCGCTCGACGTTCATGATCGTGTCCGGCGGAGTGAACATCTACCCGCAGGAGGCGGAGAATCTACTCGTCGTCCACCCCAAACTCGTCGACGCTGCGGTCTTCGGGGTGCCGAACGACGAATTCGGCGAGGAGGTCAAGGCGGTCGTCCAACCGATCGACGGCGCCGCACCGGGGCCCGAACTCGAGGCGGAGCTCATCGAGTACTGCCGGGCAAACCTCGCGTCCTACAAGTGCCCGCGCACGATCGAGTTCGACGCCGACTTGCCGCGTGACCCGAACGGCAAGCTCTACAAGCGACGGATCCGCGACCGCTACTGGCAGGGTCGCACGTCGCGCATCGTGTGAGCGCTGTCAGTCCAGCGCGAAATCGATGACGCCGCGAATGATTTCACCGTTCAGCAGATCGCGGTAGCCGTCGTTGATGTCGTCGAGCGCATACCGCCTGGTGATCATCTCGTCGAGTTGCAGCAGGCCGGCCTCGTACAGCCGGGCGAACCGCGGGACGTCGACCCTGGCGTTGCACGACCCGTATACGGTGCCGACGATGTTCTTGTTCCACAGGATGAACTCCTGCAGGTTCAGCGCGATGGAACTCGTGGTCTGCTTGGTCATCCCGGTCAACACGCACGTACCACCCTTGCGGGTCAGGCTGAGGGCCGCCTGCACGTCTTCCTCCGCGATCAGCGACGGCGAGAGCACGACGCTGTCGGCCATCACTCCTCGGGTCAGATCGCGCAGTATCGCCGCCGCCTCGTCGGTGCTCGACGCCACGTGGGTGGCGCCGAACCGAAGTGCGGACTTCTGTTTGAACTCGACCGGGTCGACCGCGATGATCTGCGCGGCTCCGTTGATGCGCGCGCCCTGAATCGCCGCGGTGCCGATGCCTCCCGCGCCGATGACGACGACCGTGTCACCGGTGCGGACCTTGGCGCGGTTCTCCGCGGAGCCGTAACCGGTCGGCACCGCGCAGGACAACAACGCCATTGGAACCAGCGGCAGGTGCGGATCGACCTTGACGATCGAGTTCGTGGAAACGACAGTGTGTTTCGCGAACGCGCCGACCTTCGACAGGTGGCCGAGATCGCGGCCGTCGGCGGTGTGATGCCGAAATGTCCCGTCGGTCGGCATGCCGGGTATCAGCACCTGCGCGCCCATGTCGCAGATGTATTCCATGCCCGAGCTGCACCACTTGCACTGGCCGCAGACCGCGACGAAGGAGGTCACGACATGGTCCCCCGGTGCGAACTCGGTGACGCCCTCGCCGACCTCGACCACGACCCCCGAGCCCTCGTGGCCGCCGATCATCGGGAACATCGCGGGCATGCCGAAGGCCTTCATCACGTCGTTGGGTGCGGACATGTCGCCGTTGAGGATGTGCTCGTCGGAGTGGCACATTCCGGCCGCCGCCATTTCGAGCAGCACCTCGCCGGCGCGCGGCGGATCGAGCTCGAAGTCTTCGACCGACCACGGCCCACCCACGTCGTGCAGGATCGCGGCCCGGCTTCTCATGACGCGGCGCGGAAGGTCACGGGAAGGTGCTTGGGCGAGCGGAACGGCATACCCGTGATCTTGGTGTCGTCGTCGGGCACCAGCTGCAGGTCGGTCACGCGATCGCAGAAGGCTGTTCAGCATCGCCTTCGTTTCCACCCGTGCGAGGTGCATGCCGAGGCAGCTGTGCAGGCCGCCCGCGAACGAGATGTGTGCACGCCGCGGTCGGTGGATGTCGAACGCATCCGCGTCGGCCCATCGTGTCTCGTCGCGGTTGGCCGAGCCGATGCACAGGTTGACCTGGGCGCCGGCCGGAATCGGGATGCCGTGTATCTCCACGTCCTTGTTCGTGTTCCGCGGCACCATGACCAGCGGCGTCTCGTAGCGCAGGCCCTCTTCGATCGCGGCGGGGATGAGGTCGCGATGCTGCTGCAGGGCGTCGGAGTTGGTCGGGATGTGTCAGCAGTAGGTACAGCAGGTTGCTCGACGACCGATAGGTGGTTTCGAGTCCGGCGGGCAGCAGCAATCGTAGGAACGAGATGATCGCCTCGTCGGTGAGCTTCTCGCCGTCGATCTCCGCGGACACGAGATCGCCGATGATGTCCTCGGTGATATTGCTGCGTCGCTGGTCCACCTGGTTCTGGAAGTAGGTGCCCAGCTCGACGGACGCCGTCAGGCCCGCCTCGATGTCCTCGGTGATCGAGATCAGGTCCAGCGACAACCGACGGAACAGCTCGAGGTCCTCCTGCGGCAGGCCCAGCAGGGCAGCGGTGACGCGGGTGGGGAACTCGAACGTGATCGCCTTGACCAGGTCGGCCTCGCCGTCGCTCTTGATCTCGTCGACCAACTGGTCGCAGATCGGGTCGATCACCTCGGGTTCCCACTGTGTGAGAGCGCTCTGCCGGAACGCCTTGGCGACCAGGCTGCGGTGGTCGTGATGCTGCTTGCCGTGCATGCCGAGGATCGTCGGGCCGAAAACCAGACCGATCGTGTTGTTGTACATCTCCGAGCCGTATACGTCGTCGTCGCGGAAGGCCGCGAAGACGCTCTCGAAGTCGAAGAGGGTCCATTCATCGGCCGCGGAGAGCTCGGGAGGCATCATGGCGTTGTCCATGAGCGCCCCGCGCCACACCGGCTCGGTCCTGCGCATGTACTCGAAGAAGCCGTAGGGATCGGTCGCCAGGTCGGGGGCGTTCGGTTGGTCGTGCGAATCGGTGCTGATCGTCACACTTGCCTCCCGGCGGCAGCGTCTAGCGGGTCGGTCGCTCTATCTTTACTATTTTAGTATTCTAGGTCAAGGAAAACTGAAGGGACGTGGATGCAACGCCGTCCGGTTTGTGCGATCGAGGACCTGCCTCCTGGGAGCATGAAGCTGGTACAGGCGGGCAAGTTCGGCGTGGGCGTCTACAACATCGACGGCTCGCTGTACGCGATCGCCAACTACTGCTCGCACGAAGGCGCGCCGCTGTGCGCCGGCTATGTGCGGGGCACCACCGAGTTCGCCCCCGAGGCGCCCGGTCAGGTGCGGTATGTGCGCGAAGGCCGCGTTGCGCGATGCCCGTGGCATAACTGGGAGTTCGACATCACCAGCGGGGTCAACCTCGCGGACCCGCAGAAGCGAGTCCGCACATATGAGGTCGACGTCAGCGACGGGCAGGTGTACCTGATCGCATGAGCATGTCATCGACGCGAATGTCCAGCCGCATTTCCGCTACAACGCGGAGATCCGGCGCTACCTGTCGCCCGCGCACAAGCTGCGCGCGATCCCCGACGTCGAGCAGCAGTGGTATCAGGCGCCGGGCGGTGACTATCGGCAGGACCTGTACGGAGACGGGTATCCGGGCTCCGATCCCGAGACCGTGGCCCGGCACCTGTTCGACGAGGGCGGCGTCGACTACGCGATCCTCAACCCCCTGACGCGCGGCAACATCGCCGACTATCTCCTCAACAGCCGGATCTGTGCGGCGGTCAACGACTGGTTGGTCGACCGATGGCTCGAGCCCGATGCCACCGGGCGGTTCCGCGGCACGATCCGGATCAACCCCGAAGACGTCAAGGGCTCGGTCGCCGAGATCGAACGGCTGGCCGACCACCCGAAGATGGTGCAGGTCGGTGTTCCGTTGCAGTCGCGCGAGCCGTACGGCAAGCCGGTGTTCGAGCCGATCTGGGAAGCGGCCGCCGGGCACGGCCTGCCTGTCGCGGTACACGTCAACGGCGGCAACGGCGTTGACTATGCGCCCACCTTCGCGGGCCACGCCTACACCTATCCCGGCTACGCGGCCTTCATGCCGTTGAACTCCTTCGTCCATCTGGCGACGCTGATCATCGAGGGGATGTTCGGCAGGCATCCGGATCTGAGATTCGTATTCGCCGACGGGGGCTACGACCTCCTCACTCCGCTGATGTGGCGGCTCGACACCTTCTGGATGTCGATGCGGGACCAGACCCCTTGGGTCGACCGGTATCCGAGCGAGTACCTGCCCAACCATGTGCGGTACTGCACATCGGCGCTCGACGGGCCGACCGACGCGAGCCAGGCCGAGCGCTGGATGGATTTCACCGAAAAGGCCGACCTGCTCATGTACGGATCGAGCTACCCGCACTGGTCGACCGCGACCCCGGACGCCGCAGTGGCCGGCCTCAGCAGCGGGCAGCGGGAAAAGGTGCTGTGGCGCAACGCAAGTGACCTGTACGGGGTGGCGGCCGAAGTAGAAGGAAGTCTGACATGACGACCACTGCGCACGCGAGGAGCAAAATGGCCCTCGAGCGCAGACAAGAACACATCGCGCAGGACATCGCGGTGACGATCGTCGACACCGACGTACACCCGTTGCCGGTGTCTGGCGACGTGCTGAAGTCCTACGCGCCCGCGGAGTGGAAGGACAAGCTGTGGCCGACCGGCAATGCCGTGTCGCCGACCTCGCACTTCTACGACACGCCGGACTCCTACAAGACGATGTCGCTGCGCGTCGACGCCAGTCCACCCGGCGGTGGGGCCGCAGGCAGCGATCCCGACTTCGCCGCCAAGCAACTGCTGATCGACGCCGGGGTGAGCATCGCGGTGCTGGAGCCGATGTGCGACGCCCAGTTGCCGCAGGCCGAGCATGTTCTGAAGGCCACCCACAACGACTGGCTGGCCGACGTGTGGCTCGGTGACAACAACTGGCACGGCCGCTGGCGCGGTGCGATCAGTGTCACCGCCCAGGACCCCGCCCAAGCCGCACGGGAGATCGAGCGGTGGGCGGGCCATCCCTACATGGCCGAGGTGCTGATGACGCCGCAGACCCGCGGCATCCCGTTCGGCAGCCCGCATTTCGATCCGCTGTATGAAGCCGCCGCGCGCAACGGCCTTCCGGTGGCGACCCACTTGATGGGGCAGACGCCGTTCGAGCTGATTCCGATCTACCCCGTCGGCAATCCCGCACACTGGCACGACTTTTTCGCGTCATGGCCGCTGCTCTACGTGTCGCATCTGATGAGCCTGGTGTTCGACGGCGCTTTCGACCGGCATCCCGAGCTGCGGGTGGTGTTCGTCGAGGGCGGCTTCACGTGGGCGATGCCGGTGATGTCGCGCATGGACCGGATCTGGGAGCAGCGCAAAGCCGACCTGCCGCACGTGCGACGCAAGCCATCGGACTACGTCCGCGAGCACGTGCGGTTCACCACTCAGCCGCTCGAGGAAGTCAACGTCGCGGTGTACCGGGAGTACATCGAAATGATGGACCTCGGTGACAGCATCATGTTCTCCACGGATTACCCGCACTGGAGTTACGACGCGCCGGACTGGGCGATCAGGCGGTTCCCCGCCGACCAGCGTGAGCGGATCATGCGCGGCAACGCCACCGCTCTCTACGGGCTGCCCTCGACGGTCAAGGCACTCCCCGGGGAACGGCCGGTCGCCGGTGACGCCGCGGTCTGACGACGACGTCGTCGAGTCGGCGTTGACCGATCTGGTGCGCGACTACGACAAGCAGTGGTCGAGCCTGGACTTCGCCTGCCTGACCGATCTTTGGGTCCGCGACGAGCCCCAGCCGATCTACGTCGGTGACGAATACGCGGCGCCGCTGATCGGCGCCGACGAACTGGATCGGCACTGGGCGCGGGTTGCGGGACGGCTCAAGGTGGCGTCCGTGTCGTCGAAACTGCACGAGTACGACGTGGTCGACGACACGGTCGTACGCGCCCTGCTGCTGAGTCGGTGGCGTTTGACCGGCAGGGAGTCAGACGTCGAACGGACGGGAACCAGCTGGGTGACGTGGCTGCTGGTTCGGCGCGGGGACCGCTATCGGATCTTTCACCAGATGGAGTCGCAGGTGTATCTGACAGAAGACGAAGGGGCGTAATGGAACTCAATGTTCGACCGGTGCCGATACCCGACCCGGTGACCCAGTTCTTCTGGGACAGCGCCAAAGAAGGCAAGCTTTCGATCCAGGGATTCGAGGGCACCGACATCGTGCAGCACCCGCCTAGCCCGGTGCCCGAGGTGCCCGGTGGAGCGGAAGGCACTCCCGTCGCCGTCGAGGTGAGCGGACGCGGAACGCTGTTCGCGTTCACGGTTCTGCATCAGCCGTTCCATCCCGGTTTCGTCGATGCCGTGCCGATGATCATCGGCCTGACCGAGCTCGACGACGCCCCGGGCGTGCGAATACTCACCAACATCGTCGAGGCCGATCCGGCCGAGCTGCGGTGCGGGCTGCCGATGGAGGTGGTCTTCGAACAACGAGAAGATTTCGCACTGCCGCAGTTTCGACCCCGACGCTGAAATCACGGGTTGGCGGCGCGGCGCTCGACCTCAAGCGGCACCACCGGCGGTCGTGCCGACGGACCGCGCGTGACCGCGTGCAGCCTGATCTCGGGCAGGTCGACGGACGGATCGAGGGTGTCCAGCCATGCCACCGCATCGGCTACGTCGGCGGCCCGGATCGCATACATCTCGAACGGCACGTCCTGCAGCATGTCGGTTTCGACGGGACCTGGCGTCACGATGTGGACGTTGATGCCGTCGCGGTCGACCTCCTGCGCCAACGCGCCCGCGAACGCGTTCATGCCGGCCTTCGATGCGGAGTACGCCGTCCTCGCCATCATCGGTTCGTGGGCGGCCGACGACGAGATGAACACGAACCTCGAACCCGCCTTCATCTGTGGCAGTGCCGCCGAGGTGACGACGAAGCACGAGTCCAGGTTGGCCGAGATGGTCGCCTTCCATTGCTCGAAAGTCTGCTTGCGGGCGTAGGTTCCGCCAAGAATTCCCGATGCGTGCACCAGCAGATCGATCTCGCCGGCAGCCTGCACCGCGGGCGCGAACTTCTCCGGATCGGTCGCGTCGGCGACGACATAGCGAGCGCCGATTGCCTCCGCCGTGGCGCGCAGGGATTCCTCACGCCGCGCGGTGAGGATCACGTCGTAGCCGAGCTCAGCGAGCTTGCGGCCGCATTCTTTTCCGATGCCGCCGCTGCCGCCGGTGATCAGAGCCGTACGCACACAGCACCTTTCAGCGCTGACGTCGGGCCAGTGCCTGCGGCGACAGTGCGACGATCCGCTGCTCGGGATCGCCCGCGCTGAAGTATGTCTGGGTGTCGGCGATGTGGCGGGCCGCGAGCTTACGGGCACGCTCGCCGTCACCGGCTTCGATCGCGTCGGTCAGCTTCGTGTGCACGGTCAACGCGATGCGGCGCTTGCTCATCGACGGGTACTCGCCGCGTGCAGCGGTTTCCTTGGCCCACCAGTTCAGGTGGCCGGTCCACAGTGTCTCCAGGCTGCCGACGACCGCGATCATCGTGTGATTGCCGCAGCCGCGGACGACCTCGTCATGGAACTGGCCACCGATCTCGGTGAACTGGGCGCCGTCTTCGATGTGCTCGGCCATCGAGTCGTTGATCTCTTTGAGCTTCGGGATGAGCGTGTTTCCGCGATCGGTGCGCCGCGCCGCGAGCGCCGCGCACGTGGGCTCGAGCTCCTGGAGCGCGGTGCCGAGATCGGCGAGCGGCACGGTATCGCTCTGCAGGAGCAGTCCGAGCATGTATGCCGCGCTGGCCTTGGCGGGTGCGTGCACAACAGCGCCGCCGCGGTTGCCGCGGCGGACCGACACCAGGCCCTCGGTCTCGAGGATTCGCAAGGCTTCCCGCAGCGAGACCAGGCTGACGTTGAACTGCTCGACAAGCACTTCCTGGCGCGGCAGCAGGTCGCCGTCGGACAGCTCACCGTCGATGATCTGCCGGCGAAGCTCGTCGGCGACGATCTCGGCCGTCCTGCGCGCCCCAAGCCGGCGGCGAGCCTCGGGGCCGATTCCCAGTGTGGTCATTGCATGGCAATGTTAACAGCGATAAGGGCACTACCAGGGGTCTACGCGGTCGCTATCCGACAAAAGTTACTAAGATGGCAAAAAAACCACCTCAGGGAGGTTGTGCGCGTGACCGACGGAGCCCCAACTCCGCTCTGTGATCTGCGCGTCGTGGAGATCAGCGATCGGATCGCGGGCGGGTACTGCGGCAAAATGCTGGTCGATGCCGGTGCCGACGTGGTGAAGGTCGAGCCCCACACGGGAGACCCGTTGCGCCGCTTCACCGCGACTGGCGCCGTCCCGCATGCGGCTTCGGACTCTCCGCTGTTCAGCTACCTCAACGCCGGGAAGCGTAGCGTGACAACCCTTTCCGATGACCTGCTGGCCGGCGCCGACATCTTCGTGGTGACCGCGAATCGGTCCGCTGCGGCCGAGCATGGGATCGATCCCGGACGCCTTCTCGCGGGCAGAGCGGATCGCGTCGTTGTGACGATCTCCGACTTCGGCTGGTCCGGCCCGTGGTCGGAGCGGCCCGCGACGGAGTTCACCCTGCAGGCCGACGCCGGCTGCACGGGGTTTCGCGGCGATCCGGCGGGACCGCCCATCTCGATCGGCGGGCAGCTGGGGGAGTACATGGGCGGCGCCTGGGCGGCTTACGGAGCGCTGGCACTGCATCGTCGCGTCAGAAACGGCGGCAAGGGAGGCCACCTCGACATGTCAATGCTCGAGGCGATGACTTTGATGCAGAGCGGTGAGTGGCTGCACTCGCAACTGCTGGCTGTGCCACCCGTGAAACGTTCTGTCGAGGTGCCGTCGATCGAACCGGCCAAGGACGGTTACGTCGGCATCAGCATGGTGACGGGGCAGCAGTGGCTGGACTTCGCCGCGATGGTGGACTGTCCCGAGTTCACCGAGATTCCTGCGCTGCGGTTCCAGATTGGGCGATGGGACTACCGCGACTGGATACGCGAGCGGATCGACCCGTGGATGCGCGAGCGGACGGTCGCCGAGATCGTCGAACTCGGGCAGCTGTTCCGGTTGCCGCTTGCCCCGCTCGGCAACGGCTCGACCATTCCGGAGATGGATCATCTGCAGGCACGCGGCGTGTACGTCGACAACCCCGCAGGATTCCGGCAACCGCGGGCACCTTGGCTGATGTCGGTCGCGCAGCAGGCACCGGTCCGCGCGGCGCCCGCCGTCGGGGAGGCGGACGGCGACTCCCTCTGGGAGGCAAGGGAATCGGTGTGCCCGACGCAGCAGGCGGGGCCGCCGCTGGGCGGTGTGCGGATCGTCGATTTCACCGCGTTCTGGGCTGGGCCTGCGGCGACGCATTCGTTGGCCGCCTTCGGCGCAGACGTCATCAAGGTCGAGTCGATCCAGCGGCCGGACGGCATCCGCTATTCCGGCGGCATGCGCACCGACGTCGATGACTGGTGGGAGTACGGCTGGGTCTTCCACGCGATGAACACCAACAAGCGGTCGGTCACACTCGACCTGCGCTCCGAGGACGGCATTCGTCTGGTCAAGGAGCTGGTGAGCACGGCCGACGTGGTCATCGAGAACTTCTCCCCGCGGGTGATGGAGCAGTTCGGGCTCGGCGCCGAGGCGCTGCTGGGACTCAATCCGAGGGTCGTGGTGGTGCGGATGCCCGCGTTCGGGCTGTCGGGCCCATGGCGGGATCGCGTCGGCTTCGCACCGACGATGGAGCAGATCGCCGGACTGGCCTGGGTGACCGGCCTGCCCGAGGGTCCTCCGGTCGCGCCGCGCGGTGCATGTGATCCGCTGGCGGGGGCACATGCGGCGTTCACGGTGCTCGCCGCTCTGGAGTTCGCGGATCGTACGGGCTGTGGCCAGCTCGTCGAGGTGCCGATGATCGAGACCGTGCTCAACGTGACCGCCGTGCAGACAATGGAATTCGAGGTTTTCGGATCGGTCATGGAGCGGCGGGGCAATCGCGGGCACACCGCGGCGATGCAGGACATCTACCGGTGCGCGGGCGACGACAACTGGATCGCCGTGACCGTCCGTACCGATGACGAGCGTGACGCGCTGGCGAAACTCATGGGCGGACCAGACGTCCGGCTCGAGGATTGGCTTGCTGCGCAGGATGCCGCCGTTGTCGCTGAACTCCTTGCCGCAGAAGGCATTCCGGCGGCCGTGGTGATCTCGCCGTCCTTGGTCACCGAGAACCCGCAACTGCTGCACCGCGGCTTCTTCGAGCGCCTCGAGCATCCGCGAACCGGGCCGGGTCTTTACCCGTGTCCGCCCTTCGCCCGGTTCGACGGCGCCGAGAACTGGCTGCTGCGCACACCGCCGACCCTGGGTCAGCACACCAGCGAGGTGCTGACGGAGCTGTGCGGGCTCACTGACGCCGATCTGGAACGACTGGCCGCCGACGAGGTGATCGGCACGCGCCCGAAGGGAGTGTGAGGGGAACCGCCCCGTGCTACTGCCGCGATGGTTCTATGGTGGCGTTGTGAGCCAGATCGCCGATCGGGTCGCGGAGTCCTCACCGTGGTCGCCGCGGGAGACCGAGTTGCTTGCGGTGACGTTGCAGTTGCTGCAGCAGCATGGGTATGAGGGGTTGACGGTGGAGGCGGTCGCGGCCACCGCCCGGGCCAGCAAGGCCACGGTGTACCGGCGTTGGCCCTCGAAAGCTGAATTGGTGTTGGCGGCGTTCATCGAGGGCGTGCGCCGGGTCGTGGTGCCGCCTGATACCGGAACGCTGCGCGGCGATCTGCTGCGACTCGGAGAGCTGGTGTGCCAGGAGGCCGGCGCGCACGCCAGTACCCTGCGCGCGGTGCTTGTCGAAGTATCGCGCAACCCCGCGCTGAAAAAAGCAATGCTGCAGTTCCTCGAGCAGCGGAAAGTCGTGGTCAACCAGATCCTGCGGCAGGCCGCCGACCGTGGCGAGATCGACGACGCAGCGATCATCGACGAACTCTGGGACCTGATGCCTCGCTACCTGATCTCCCGGTGCCTGATGCCCGGTGACCCCCCCACCCGCCACACCGTGCAAGTCCTCGTCGATGAGGTCATGATCCCCAGCCTCACCCGGCCCACCGGGTAAGGCGGTTCACGACGTCTGGCGAGCGCGTGTGGATGGGCACGGCGTCATGCCTTGCCCGGACCGGTCCGGTACCGTACTGTTTTGCAGTCGAGCCCAGCTCAGAGAAGGTTGATCTCGCCCAAGCGGTCGTGTCACCGCTCATCGAAAAGGCTAACGGGTGAATCGGATTTCGATTGGCCGCCTGGTCAGACGATGGTGGATGCTTCTGATCGCTGTGGCGGTGGTCGCGGTCGCGGGGTTTGGCGTGTATCGGCTGCACGGCATCTTCGGCTCGCACTACAGCACGAAGGCTGGCACCGGCCTCACCAGTGACTCCGCTCCTTTCAACCCCAAGCATGTGGTGCTTGAGGTATTCGGGCCGCCAGGCGCGGTGGCGTCGATCAACTACCTGGATGTCAATGCTCAGCCGCAGCGCGTCGATGACGCGCCCCTGCCGTGGTCGTATGACGTCACGACGACGACGCCCGCGGTGTTCGTCAACGTTATGGCCCAGGGCCACAGCGATTCCCTCAGCTGCCGCATCACCATCGATGATGTCGTCAAAGACGAAAGAACAGTCAACAAGGTGAACGCCTACACCTTCTGCCTGGATAAGTCCGGATGACCAACCTGAACACCCAGCGACGTTCATTACCGGACCTGCTCCGTCGGTTCTCGGTGCTGATCGCGCTGTTCTGGCTAGGCCTCGCGGTGGTCACGAATGTTTTCGTGCCGCAATTGGAGAAGGTTGCCCAACAACATAACGTGTCGCTGAGCCCCCAGGATGCGCCGTCGCTGCAGGCCAGTAAGCACATCGGCAAGGTGTTTCAGGAGTTTGATTCCGACAGTTCGGCGATGATCGTGTTGGAAGGCGATCAGCCGCTCGGTGCCGACGCACACCACTACTACGACGGCTTGATTCAAAAGCTCTCCCAGGACACCAAGCATGTAGAGCACATTCAGGATTTCTGGGGGGATCCGCTGACGGCGGCCGGCTCACAGAGCGCCGACGGTAAGTCGGCGTTGGTGCAGTTGTTTCTCGCCGGTAATCAGGGCGAGTCGTTATCCAATCAGTCCGTTGATTCTGTGCGCAACATCGTGGACAAGACGCCGCCGCCGCCGGGGGTGAAGGCCTATGTCACCGGCGGCGCGCCGCTGGTCACCGATCAGTTCGAGGTGGGCAGCAAAGGCACCCTGAAGACCACCCTGCTCACTATCGGGGTGATCATGATGATGCTGTTTGTCATCTACCGCCGTTTCACCACAGTGATTCTCGTGATTTTCACGGTGATGATCGAGTTGACCGCGGCGCGCGGAGTGGTCGCCGTTCTCGCGAACGCCGGCGTCATCGGGCTGTCGACGTACTCGACCAATATCCTGACGCTACTGGTGATCGCCGCCGGAACTGATTACGCGATCTTTATTCTCGGCCGTTACCACGAAGCGCGTCACGTAGGGCAGGCTCGGGTAGCAGCCTTCGCAACGATGTACCACGGGACCGCGCACATCATCCTGGGTTCGGGCCTGACGATTGCCGGCGCGGTGTTCTGTCTGCACTTTACCCGGCTTCCGTATTTCCAGACCATGGCCATTCCGGCTGCAACCGGCGTCCTTGTCGCGCTGGCAGCCGCGCTGACCCTGGCGCCGGCGGTGCTGAGCATCGGCCGCCATTTCGGCCTGTTCGAACCGGCCCGCCCGATGCGCACCCGGGGCTGGCGGCGCATCGGAACGGCCATCGTGCGCTGGCCCGGACCCATCCTGGTGGTGACGATCGCCATCGCTCTCATCGGCCTGCTCGCCCTCCCCGGATACAAGACGAGTTACGACAATCGCCCCTATATGCCTGCCGATTCCCCGGCCAATGTCGGGTACGCGGCGGCCGGGCGCCACTTCTCGCAGGCCCGGCTCAATCCCGAATTGCTGATGATCGAGGCCGATCACGATCTGCGAAACTCAGCCGACATGATCGTCATGGAGCGGGTGGCCAAGGCGATCTTCCACACCAAGGGTATTGCTGAGGTGCAGGCCATCACCCGGCCGTTGGGAACCCCGCTGGACCACAGCTCGATACCGTTTCAGATCAGCGCGCAAAGCACCGGCCAGATCGAGAACCTGAAATATCAGCACGACCGGGGCGCTGACTTGCTGAAGCAGGCCGATGAGATCAGTAAAACGATCGGCATTCTGCAGCAGCAGTATGCCCTGCAACAACAGTCCGCCGCCGCGACCGCCGAACAGACCGAGGCGTTTCACGCAACCGTCGCCACGGTCACCACCCTGCGCGACGAGATCGCCAATTTCGACGACTTCTTCAGGCCGCTGCGCAACTACTTCTACTGGGAGCCGCACTGCTTCGACATTCCGATCTGTGCGGCGCTGCGATCCATCTTCGACGCACTCGACGGTATCGACGCGCTGACCGACCAGTTTGGACGGATCACGTCCAGTTTGGACAAATTGAATGCGCTCCAGCCGAAATTGCTGGCGCTGCTGCCGCCCCAAATCGCTTCCCAGGAGACCAATCGGGACCTGACCCTGACCAACTACGCCACCACGTCGGGGATCAACGACCAGACCGCGGCTGCGCTGCAAAACGCCACCGCCATGGGGCAGGCCTTCGACGCCGCCAAAAACGACGACTCCTTCTACCTGCCACCGGAGGTATTCACCAACTCCGAATTCCAGCGGGGCATGAAGATGTTCATGTCGCCGGACGGCAAGGCCGCTCGCATGATCATCACCCACGACGGTGACCCCGCCACCCCCGAAGGCATCTCACATATCGACGCGATCAGGACCGCCGCCGACGAAGCCCTCAAAGGCACGCCCCTGGCCACGTCCAACATTTACCTGGCCGGCACCGCCGCGACGTACAAGGACATCCAAGACGGCGCCAAATACGACCTGTTGATCGCCGGAATCGCCGCGCTGAGCCTGATTTTGCTCATCATGATGTTCATCACCCGTTCTCTGGTGGCCGCGTTCGTCATTGTGGGCACGGTGGCGCTGTCGTTGGGCGCCTCTTTCGGGCTTTCGGTGCTGATCTGGCAGGACATCATTGGTATTCAGCTGTTCTGGATCGTGCTGGCGCTGGCCGTCATCCTGCTGTTGGCGGTGGGCTCGGACTACAACCTGCTGCTGATCTCGCGGTTCAAGGAGGAGATCGGCGCCGGCTTGAACACGGGGATCATCCGTTCGATGGCCGGCTCCGGCGCGGTGGTGACGGCGGCCGGCATCGTGTTCGCGGCCACCATGGCCTCCTTTGTGTTCGCCGATTTGCGGATTCTCGGCCAGATCGGGACCACGATCGCCCTCGGTCTGCTGTTCGACACGCTGATCGTGCGTTCGTTCATGACGCCGTCCATCGCAGCGCTGCTCGGCCGCTGGTTCTGGTGGCCGCTAAGGGTGCGCCCTCGCCCCGCCAGTCAGATGCTTCAGCCCTACGGATCACGCGCAGCGGTCCGCCAACTGCTCCTGTGGGAAGACGGAGACCCGGCGGTCACCCCCGAATCGCGTAGTCCCAACGCGTAATTGACCGAGATCGTCTGCGGACGCCTCGAGTCAGTTCCTGCCAACTGACGTGAGCTCGTCAGACGACTCGGGCACCGTCAAGGAAGCTTCCTGCAGACGCCCCTTCAACCGCGCGACCCTGTGCAGCTGCGCGGCGACGTTCATGGAGGTCAACATCGGGATCCCCCCGACAAACGTCCGAAAGGAGGGCGCGCCGCCGTGTACATCTAACTCGTGGAGGCAGCCGACCACATAAAAGAATCCCATGCTGAAGAGGGCGGCGGGTATCGCGTAAGCGAGCGGTGATCGAGCATCCGAAATCAGCTCGGTCGCATATTCCATTTCTTCCTGCGACATCGGTTCGCGCTTGCGCAACTTAGCCAAAACCGCTTTGTGGGCGCCCACTTTTTCGCCTAACGGAGCGGGTGTCCGATTCTCTAACCGTGTTATGAACACAAACACACAAGCGGCGAACGTTAATCCCATAACACCGGCAAGTATCGTGAGATAACCCCAGGGACTGAAATTCACCATCCCGCTCCTTTGCTTCGCCGTCGGACGTTGCATGACGCCGGAACTGCGAGAGTCCTCGCGGTCGGCTATTGATACCTCTGAAAACGCTACCTCAACTGGGTGGTTCTGGATACCAAAGTTCTCACAGCGGGCCGGACCGGCAAGACCTCGGGTGCACGAGCTCGGGGCCTCGTCATCCATGTGCAGTCTGTCGCTCAGACCTGCGGGGAGACAGCGAGATCGGCATGGCGTCGAAGATCGACATGTTGTTGGTCAGGTTGGGGTAGGCGACCTTGGGCGTCCCGAGACTGATGTCGTCGGCGCGGCAGAGCAATTCGTCGAGTACCGCGCGGATTTCGGCGCGGGCCAGCATTGCGCCAAGACAATGGTGTGGTCCGCCGCCGCCGAACGTGACATGCGGGTTGTCGGCGCGACCGATGTCGAACGTGAACGGATCGTCGAAGACCTCTTCGTCACGATTGGCCGAGCGCAACATCGCCACCACCCGATCGCCCTTCGGGATGGTGATCCCGTCCATCTCGACGTCGATCTTCGTGGTGCGCGTCCAGAACGCGACCGGCGACGACCAGCGCAGCACTTCTTCGACCGCGCTCGGCCGGATCGCCTCGTCGGCGCGATACCGCTCGATCTGCTGTGGATTGGCGACGAAGGCCTGCAGCCCGGAGGCCAGCGCGTTCTTCGTGGTGTCACTGCCGGCGAAGGCGATCACGAAGAAGAAGATCTCGAGCTCGTTGGCCGGGATCGACAGCTTCTCGCCGTTCTCGTCGGTGACGACAGCGGATGTCAGTGTGCTCCAGATGTCGTCGACGGGATTGCGCCGCTTCTCCGCGGTGAGTTCGAGCGCGTAGGTGAAGATCTTGCCGAACAGCTCGAGAGCGTCTTGCTGGGCGACTTGATCGTCCGAGTGCGGCGACTTTCGAGGATGCGATCGAGTGTGTCGAAGATCTCCGGCCGATCCTCGTCGGGGATGCCGATGATGTCGCCGATCACCGACATCGGCAACACGTCGGCGACGTCTTCGATCCAGTCGCCACCGCCCGACGCGAGCAGCCGGTCGATCATCGCCGCGGCGCGCCTGCGAATTCCCTGCTCCAGCTTGCCGATTGCCTTCGGGGTGAAGGCGTGGGACATCACCCGTCGCCGCTTGATCAGATCGGGCGGATCCATGTTGATGATGGTCGGCGCCGAGCCGACGATGCCCACGCCCTGGATGAGCGGGCCGTCGACGGCGGTGAAGGAGTCGGTGTCGCGGTGGATGCGCTGGGCATGCCGGTGCTTGGTGGTCATCCAGAAGTCCCGCTTGACGGTCTTGGCCACGCCGTCGGTGAGCTCGTGGTGGAAGAGCGGCCGCTCGCGGCGCAGCTCGGCGAACAAATCGTCGGGAAATCCGTTCCGCCACAAGGCGGAATCCGACAGATCGACCGGAGTCGTCGTTGGCATGCCCCGTCCTCGTTTCGCTCGCCTTGACCTAGAATGCTTAAAATAGTAACAATAGACGATGGACAGGGTCTGACCTGCCCCGATTGTGCGCGCGGACGGAGAATGCAATGACGGAGACGGTTTCTGACTCGACGATCGACCCGTCGGAACGCGAATTCGGGCCCAGCGGGATCAGCCTGTCGAAATACCGGTTCCCGACCGGCTGGTTCATCGTCGGCTTCGCCTCCGAGTTGGCTCCCGGCCAGGTCAAGCGCGCCCACTACTTCGGCGAAGAACTGGTGATCTTCCGCACCGAATCCGGCCAGGTCAACGTGCTCGACGCCTACTGCCAGCACCTCGGCGCGAACATGGGCGTCGGCGGCACCGTCGAGGGTGAGCACATCGTCTGCCCGTGGCACGGCTGGCAGTGGAACGGCGACGGCACCAATGCCCTGATCCCCTACAGCAAGATCGGCTGCAAGCAGAACGTGAGGATCAAGACCTATCCGAGCACGGAGTGGTACGGCTTCATCGTGGTGTGGCACGAACGCCACGGCCGCGCGCCCTACTGGCAGCCGCCGGTGCTGCCCGAGCTCGAAACCGACGAGTACTACCCGCTGCACCCGCACACCCGGATGGTCAACCGGGTCAAGGTGCATGCGCAGATGATCATCGAAAACGCGGCCGACCCGTATCACGTGCAGTTCGTGCACAAGGCCGACAATCGCCGCCAACACCACGTCGTTCGACGTCGGACGGCTATCACCTGCATGCGACCGTGAACGCCAACTTCGGCGGCGGCACGGGCCAAGACCTGGCTCACACCGAACGGCCCCGTCGACGCCAAGATCATCTATGACAACTACTCGCTCGGACTCGGTATCGTGCGGTTCCCGGCAGAACTGGTCGCAACGATCCAGGTGACCGGCCAGACGCCGGTCGACGAGGACTACACCGACTACTTCTACACCCAGGCCTCGATCCGCGAGCGCCGGTGACACCGGCGACGTGCCGACCGGCCGCGCGGCGAAGTTCCTGCAGCTTCAGCAGGAAGTCATCAAGCAGGACTTCTTCACCTGGGAGAACATGAAGTACCTGGAGAAGCCGAACCTGGCGCCGGAGGAGGCCCGTGACTACGCCGCTCTACGGCGATGGGCGCATCGCTTCTATCCCGGCACCGAGCCGTCGCCGGACGACTTCGGGTACACCGCCGACGGTGAACCGGACCCGGCGGCAGCGAGTGCCTGAAGGCCGCCGACCGGATGGGCCGATCGGCCCGTCGCAGTTCGGTGTCGAACGCTTCACAGTCCCTGCCGTGCTGGACCAGCGCGCATCAGCAGTTCGGTGACCGAGTGCTGATGTCGATCGCCGGAACACCGGTGACGTTCGCGCAGATGCGAGATCGGTCCTGCGCCGCCGCAAACGCATTGACAGACATCGGCGTCGGCCGGGGCGACACCGTCGCGCTGTTCACGGCGACGTGCCCCGAGTGGGTGTACTTCTGGCTGGGCGCGGCGCGGATCGGAGCGGTGACCGCCGCGGTGAACGTCGCCAACAAGGACGAGTTTCTGGTTCATGCGCTGCGGCTGTCGCGCGCGAAGGTCGTCATCACCGACGCCGAACGGCAGCCCCGGCTGCGCGAGGTCGTCGATCGCGTGGACACGGTGAGAACGGTTCTGGTTGTTGGGGATTCGCTGTCCGACGCGATGGCGCCGCGCGTCGAGCACCACCCCGGATGCCGCCCCGGCCGAGCCGGACGAACGTGCGGCGCTGTTCTTCACGTCGGGCACGACCGGACCGTCGAAAGCCGTCGCAACGACCTGGCATTACCTGTTCTCCGCCGCCGCCGGGGTGGCGGCGGCATGGGAACTGAAGGCCGGCGACGTGGTGTGGAGCGCCATGCCGTTGTTCCACCTGAGCGCCGCACCCTCGGTGCTGGCACCGATGCTGGTCGGCGCGACAACGGTGCTGTCCGCGGTTTTCCGGCCGAGTGAGGTGTGGGACGAGGTGCGCGCCTGTGGCGCAACGGGTTTCGCCGGAGCCGGAGCCATGGTCTCGATGCTCTGGAACCAGCCGCAGGATCCACGCGACCCGCAGCTGCCGCTGAGGTTCATCTCGGCGGCGCCCATCTCGGCCGACATGTACCGCAGCATCGAGCAGCGCTACGACGCCAGGGTCGTGACGATGTACGGCATGACGGAAGCCTTCCCGATCGCGTTCAAGTCCGTATCCGAGGACGGCGTTCCCGGGACATCGGGGCGGATCAACGCCGCATTCGACGTGCGCATCGTCGACAGCGACGGCCACCAGTTGCCCGCAGGCGTCGTCGGCGAGATCACCTGCAGGCCGCGGTCGGCCCACGTGATGAGCGAAGGCTATGTCGAGGCCGCCACGTTCGACTCGCAGCTCGTGGTCGAGCCGCACGCGGAATGGTTCCGCACCGGAGATCTCGGTTCCCTCGACGAGGACGGCAACCTGACTTACATCGATCGAGTCAAGGACTCGCTGCGGCGTCGCGGCGAGAACGTGTCGTCGGTCGAGGTGGAGACGACGGTGATGCGCCACCCCTCCGTGCTCGAGGCGGCCGCCGTTGCGGTACCCAGTGATCTCGGCGAGGACGACATCCTGGTCGTCGTCACCCTGCGACCGGACGCGGACCTGGACCATGCGGAGCTGTTGGATTTCTGCTCCTCCCGGATGCCGTACTTCTGCGTTCCCCGGTATCTGGAAGTGCTGGACGACATACCGAAAAACGTGATCGGGCGGGTTCGCAAGGACCTGTTGCGCAACAGGGGTCTCGGCGCGGACGCGTGGGACCGCGAGGAACACGGCTACATACTCAGTCGCTAGGACGGGAGAACAAACATGACGATGACCTACCAGCAGGAGTTCGTGCTGAACGGTGTTGCCGGGCGCGCGGCCATTCTCAATCTCACCGCGCGCTACAACCGGCTGTACTCGGCCGGCGATCTCGCCGGCTGGCTAGCTTGTTTCCGTCACTCCGGGGCCAGGGTTGTCCGGGCGGGGGAGACATTCACCGACCTGCGTGCCGCCTTCAACGGTGGTGGCGGGAAACGGCTCGTCACCGTCGACCACGACATCTCGGTCGACGGCGTCGAAGCCACCCAGAGCTGTGTCGCGTTGCTGTTCGTCGGCGCCGAACTCCGTGCCACCGGCACCTACCGCGACCGGCTCATCTACGAGAGGGGCGGGTGGTACTTCACGTCGCGCGAACTCGAATGGGATGTCGTGCCAAGCAAAGACGCGCTGCCGGTATGAGCCCGTGACAGCGGCCATCCGCTACGAGTTCGCGTTCGGCACCTACGAGGACGCCCTGCGCATGGTCGGCGTGCGCAGCGAACCGAGGTTCGCGGGAACCGCGGTGAGCGCCGCGCGCATCCAGCATTTCGCGGCGATGGTGCAGGACGGCAACCCGGCGTATTGGGACTCCGAATTCGCCGAGCAGGTCTGGGGCGGACTCGTCGCGCCGCCCGCGATGCTGATGGGATGGCTCATCCCTCCACCGTGGCTTCCCAACGGAGAACGGCCGGTTCCGTCGATCGCGATTCGCGTCCCCCTTCCCGGAACCACGTTCATCAACGCGTCCAACGACGTCGAACTGGTGACGCCCATCCTCGAGGGCGACCGCCTCCACGTCGTGGAAGAAGTGGTCTCGGTGTCGCCGGAGAAGAGGACGCGGGTAGGGATCGGGCATTTCGTCGAGACGTGCGACAGCTTCTACCGCGATGACGGCGTACTGGTCGCGACGAACCGAAACACCTTGTTCCGCTTCAATCCTCCGGAGTCGCCGTGATGACGCGTCCCAGACTGGCGTGGAGCGAGATCGCGGTGCCGGTCGACCTCGCGGAGGTGGTCGACGAGATCAGCTATCAGCGGGTCGTGATGAACGCGGGAGCCACCTGGGATTACTTTCCGGGCCACTACGACCCGCGCTACGCCGAAAGCCACGGCCATCCCACTATTTTCGTCAACACGATGCACCTCGCGGGGTTCATCGACCGGATCGCGACCGATTGGGCGGGCCCCTACAGTCGCGTGGTGCGGCGCAAGGTGTCATTGGTCGGTTCGGTCTACGCGGGCGATTCGATGGTCGGTCGTGGCCGGGTGGTCAAGAAGAGGTGCGACGACTCCGGTGAGACCCCGAGATATTTTGTGGACCTTGAGATCAGCGTCTTCAACCAGCACGACGAATTGTGCTGTCCCGCCGAGGTAACGCTCGAGTTGTCGGGTTAGACGACGGGCAGCTTGCCTGCGCTTACCGTCGACTGCAGTTCGACGTACTCGGAGAGGCCCTCGGCCCCGAACTCGCGTCCGATGCCGGACTGCTTGAACCCGCCGAACGGAGCGCTGGTGTCGAGCATGTACATGTTGATGCCGTAAGTGCCGGTGCGAACCTGCGCGGCGACCTCCAAACCGTGGGCGACATCCGCCGTCCACACCGAGCCGGCGAGGCCGTAGTCGCTGTCGTTGGCCATGCGGATCGCGTCGGTTTCGTCGGTGTACTTCAGCACGGTCAACACCGGGCCGAAGATCTCCTCGCGGGCGATCCGCATCTCGTTCGTCGCGTCGGCGAACAGCGTGGGCCGGACATACCACCCGCGGTCGAGCGGTTTGTCGGTGCCGCCGAGGACGATTCGGGCGCCTTCGTCGATCCCGGACTGAATGTATCCCTGTACGCGTTGCTGTTGCCGCTGTGCGACAAGAGGTCCGATGTCGGTGGCCTCGTCGGCGGGGTCGCCGACGTGCAGGCCCGACATCATCTCCGCGAGCGCATCGACGACTTCGTCGTGCCTGCGCTCGCTGACCAGGATCCGCGTCTGCGCCACGCACGCCTGCCCGTTGTTCATCAAGCTCGCCATCTTCAGCTGGTTGACGGTGTGGTCGATGTCCGCGTCGTCGAGGACGATCGCAGCGGACTTGCCGCCGAGCTCGAGGCTGACACGCTTGAGCTGTTCACCGCACAGCGCGGCGATTCGCCTGCCGGTGGCCGAGGATCCCGTGAAGGAGATCTTGTCCACGCCCGGATGGCGAACCAGAGCCTCTCCGGTCTCTCGGCCGCCCGGAAGGATCGACACGACGCCTTCGGGCAGGTCGATCTCCTCCAGCATCTCGGCCAACCACAAAGCGTCCAATGGGGTTTCGGGTGCCGGCTTGACGACCACGGTGCAGCCGGCGATCAGGGCTGGGATCAACTTCGGCATGATCAAGACCTGAGGAACGTTCCACGGCACGATCGCGCCAACGACGCCGACGGGCGCGCGGCGCACCTGTACCTCGCCGAACAATCCCTGCCGCCTCTCCACCCATTCGAATTTCTTGGCCGTCACCAGATTCAGGTGCATCTGCGAGACCGCCCCCGTTGCCTGCCCCAACCTGCTGAAGCTGCGCGGAGACCCCATCTCCGCGGTGATGAGATCGGCCATCTCGTCGGTGTGGGCGGTGTAGACGGCGGCGAGCTTCTCGATCTTCTCCATCCGTTCGGACACTGCAAGCCGTGGCCACGGGCCGTCGTCGAATGCCTTCCGCGCAGCCTGGACGGCACGGTCGACGTCCTCAGGCCCCGCCTCCGGCGTCTCACCGATCGGTTCCTCGGTGTGCGGCGAGATAACCGACAGCCGCTGCGGTGTCGCAGGTGCCAGCCAGCGGCCACCGATGAAGAGGTCGTCGTAGGCGAGGGATCGCATCTGTTCGCTTCTCCAGTTCGGCCAGGCGTAACCGTCCATCACGCTAAAGTTGCTATTACTGCTAACATAACAAAAAAGGATCCGTGGGAGTGCCGCTGTGGGTGATGACTGGCGTCAGTATCCGTTCGAGTTGGTGCCGGGTGACCCGCAATTGGTGTTTCCGGCCGCCGAGGCGAACCATCCGGACTTCGAGTCGGACACCTGGTTTCTTGCCGGTGATCTGACTGCCGAGTCCGGTCGCAAGTTCGCGTTCCTCTCGATCTTCAACAAGAACCGGCCCGGGCTCGCGCTTGTCGCCGACTTCTACACGCTTGCGCTGTTCGACCTCGACAACGGCACGTACGGCACGTACACGGACTACGACATGCCGGCGACGAACAAGAAAAGTGACGCGCGTCCAAAGTTGTCCGTGGTCGACGACCACCTGGACATGACGTATGACAGCCGCGCGGGTACCGCGGTGTGGCGGACTTGTCGCGACGAGCAGAACCGGCTGGTGCCCTACACCTACGACGTGAGCTTTTGCGGCACTGACCAGTCGGGCGCCGAGATGCGGGTGGACCTGCACGTCACGCCGACGCGGGCACCCGTGCCACTGGGCGCCGCGGCTTACAACGGAAAAATCGAGTGCTTCGGGCAGGCGGATACCTACTCGTACTTCCAGACCGGCATGACGATGACGGGGACGCTGTCGTGGGGCTCGGTGTCCGAAACGGTCACCGGAAGCACCGGACATGTCGACCGGCAGTGGTTTCCGTTGGTCGCCAACAGCGGAGGGCCGACCGGCGACATCCGTTCGCGTGCCCACGAATGGCGCACGATCAACCTGGACAATGGTGTCGACCTCAGTGTTTGGCGACAGTTCGACCGGACGAACCGCAATGCGCTACAGCCCTTTTCGGGTGCTACGACCAGCTCACCCGACGCCGATCCCGAGTACGCCGACGACATCGAGGTCACCGTGGCCAGCTATGTGCGCTGGCCCGAGTCGATCCGCACGTTGGTCCCGCCTCCCGCCGCTGCACGGTACATGCCCGATCGTCATCGCCTCACGTCACGCAAGCTCGACTTGGACCTGACGGGAGAGCCGTTGGTGCCTGCCCCCGCGCACGCCCTGCCGCTGGAATACATGGAAGGCCCGTACCGGTATCACGGAACGCTGCGCGGAGAGCCGGTCAGCGGGTTCGCGTTCTACGAGCGGTCGTTGGCGCTGTATCGGGATTGGGAACTGGACGATGTTCTCGCGGCCGCCGAGCCTGGGCAGCGGGATGAGGTCGCGCGGGTCATCGAGGAACTCCGCCACTGATCGCGTTCGTCCATGTCTGGTGGCGATGTTGCAGGCCGGGCTCGTTGCGGCCGAACACCAGCCGCTCTCGCGCGCCGGACGCGAGGTTGAACTGTAATTTCTCGACCAGCGCGTAATCCTCGTCGCGGACCGTGCCGTGGGCGTAATCGAACACCGCCTGCGCGCCCGCGGCGACGGACTCGTCCGACACGTCCAGCGGGGTCGAGTTCTGGTGCACGGTGATCGAGCGGCCGGGGACGTCGCCGGGGTAGACCCGGAACAGCTCGCCGTTGGCGATCGTCGCCGAGAGCACGATGTTGGGGAACAGTGCGTAGATGACCACCATGTTCTGCAGGGGTTCCCACTGCTCTCCGGGAATGTTCTCGAGATCGAGGATGCCGTTGAGCGGGAACACCAATCGGTGATGCGGGCCGAACGAGTCGAACACGGTGCAGTTGCTCCGCGCGATGGTCGCAAAGGTTGTCCTGTGCACCGTCGCGAAGTGGTAATTCTCCGCGAAGGTGTCGATCGCCAGCTTCCAGTTGATGGCAGTGTCCAACACCTTTTCGCCCAGTGGCGACCAGCGCCCGATGCCCCACGAGTCCAGTTCTTCGGCCAGGGGTCCGAGGAATCCGGGAATGTCGAGCGTGGCGGCGGGGTCGAGCGCCACCCACAGGAAACCCGCGCATTCGGTCGCCGGGAGTTCGGTCAATCTCGGGCTGCCCGTTGCACTCTCGGGGAACCCCTCCTTGCCCGGCACGCCGACCAGGTTTCCGTCGAGGTCGTAATTCCAGGCGTGGTAGGGGCAGGTCAGCCGGCGCGCAGAACCGCATCCCTCGGCGATCTGCGACTGCCGGTGCAGGCAGACGTTGTCGAACGCCTTGACCGATCCGTCCGATGTACGGGTCAGCAGGATGGAGCGGCCCATCACCGTCTTGGTGCAGTAGGAGCCCGGCTTCGGCAATTCAGACACATAGCCGACGAGTTGCGGGCTGGTGAGCAGCATCGCCACGTCGCGGTCATGACGCTCGGCGGACGTATAGGTGTCCGCCTTGACCGTGTATTCGGCCGGTGCCAGGTCGGTCGTCTTGTCGCGCGCCAGCTTCAACGCCCGATGAGTGAGGTCGACGAGCAGATCGCGATCCATAGGCGCATATTACTATTTTAATAAAGATTGTCACAACCAGGCCCGACCGAGTTCGAGCGGCAGTTTCGTGAGGCCGCTCATGCCCAGGCAGACGCGAATGCGTTGTGCGCAGCCCTTCCCGCCCACGACGAAGTGTTGCGCTCCGCGATCGAGACCCACGACGGCTTTCTGTTCAGCCACACTGGCGAAAGCGTTGTTTGCCGCGTTCGCGTCGCTGAGGTCGGCGGACCGGCTGGTAGCTGGCCGTCGCCATCGACCCGCTGATAAGTCCAACGTGGATCGGTTTTGGCGTTGACTTTGCGCGCATCGACGTTTTTGAACTTCAGGGTCTGCTGCTTCGTGACTCTTAGGTGGGGCGACAATGCACGACAACGAGAACTCCGCTACACGTGTGGCCTGTTTGGCCAGGTCGGCAGTGTTTGACATCATGACTGTGCCGATGCATTGGCTGGTCATCTGGCGGAAGTCTGGCTGATGGGGGCCGGCGAGCCGCAAAGCACCAAGCTACGCGAGCCCGACATTCCAAGCGACGCGGGAGGCTACGGTTTTCCGGCCCGGCTATGGCGCAGCCTCGATCGCCATCACCCGCCCGGTGCGAGGCTGCGGCGGCGCTGGCGAAGCCCGTTGCGGGGCCCGTGGCTCACCTCGGTCTTCGGGGCAGTATTGCTGATCGGGTTGCCGATCGTGATCATCACCGGGCTCTTGTCATACATCGCGTATGCGCCCCGGTTCGGACAGGCTCTTCCAGCCAATGTGGGTTGGCTAAAGCTGCCGACGTTCGATTGGCCGTCTCATCCGGCGTGGCTGTATCGGCTGACGCAGGGTGTGCACGTGGGACTTGGCCTGGTGCTGGTCCCGGTGGTGATCGCCAAATTGTGGTCGGTAATCCCGCGGCTGTTCGTGTGGCCGCCGGCCCGCTCGATCGCCCAAATGCTGGAAAGAATTTCGCTGGCGATGCTGGTTGGCGGAATCCTCTTCGAGATCGCCACCGGGCTGTTGTTCATCCAATACAACTTCATCTTTTGGTTCCCTTGGCACACCGCGCACTACTTCGGGGCATGGGTGTTCATCGCCGGTTTACTGATGCACATCACACTCAAGATTCCGAAGATGGTGCGCGGGCTTCGATCGATGTCGATGCGAAAGGTATTGCGCACCAGCCGCTCCGATACCCGACCCGAACCTCGCGACCCCGACGGGTTGGTCCCCGCCGACCCGAAACCGGCCGAGATGAGTCGCCGCGGTGCGCTGGCACTTGTCGGCACCAGCGCGCTGGGAGTGGCCGTGCTGACGGCCGGGCAAACCCTTGGCGGCATCACCGGCCAGAGCGTGTTGTTCCTGGCGCGCGGGCGGACCCGCGGTGATGGCCCCAACGACTTTCCGCTCAACAAGACCGCCGCTGCCGCCGGGATCGAATCGGCGGCGATCGGTGCCGCGTGGCGACTTACCCTGACCGGCGGACCCATACCAGTGGTTCTCGACCGTGCTGCACTGGCCGCGATGCCGCAGCACACCGCGCGGCTGCCGATCGGCTGCGTCCAAGGCTGGTCCACGGTCCAGCAGTGGAGCGGGGTACGACTAGCCGACCTGGCCGCTGCCGCCGGTGTGCCGAGCGCCGCTCTCGGCGCGGGTGCAATCGCTGCAGAAAGTCGTAGACGACAGAATCGGGGATTACAGCCACGCCGTCCTGCAGGCAAACCAGGTCCTTACCTCAGATGCGCTGTTGGCGCTGCGCGTCAACGGCGTCGACCTATCGCTGGATCATGGCTACCCAGCGCGGATCATCGTGCCGGCGCTGCCTGGTGTGCACAACACCAAGTGGGTCAGTTCGATTGACTTCGAGGCCGGCTAACGTGTCGGTGCTGGCGCAGGTGCGCAGGTTCTACGGCTCACATCCGCTGCACCTGCTGACCATGGGCGCAGGTTTCGCGCTAGCCGGCTACATCGTGTTCACCTTCAATCCGGCGACACTATGGAATCCGCGGACGTGGTGGCAATCCATCGCCGTCTGGCTCGCCGCGGCCATCATCTTTCACGATTTCGCGTTGTTCCCGCTCTATGCACTGGCCGACCGGCTCCTGGGCATCGCGGCCGGCCAGCGGCGAACTCGGCGCCGCCGGCAACTCCGTGTCCCGGCGCGCAACTATCTACGCATCCCGACGCTTGCTTCCGGACTGATGCTGCTCATGTTCTGGCCCGGCATAGCGAGGCAGGGTGCCGCAACCTACTCGGCGGCCACCGGACAAACCCAGCAGCCCTTCCTCGGCCGCTGGTTGTTGCTCACCGCGGTCATGTTCTGCGCCAGCGCCCTTGGCTACGCCGTCCGACTCGTGCTGGCTTACCGTCGCGACCGCGACCTCGACAACCAGGCCGGGCAAGCAACCGATCGTCCTGACAACGCACTCGTCCCCGCAGCACGGCAAAGAAGAGATATGAGTGATGGACTCTGAAGAGGTCGCCGCCGAGTTGGGCGCGATTACTCAGCTGGGCCCACCCCAGCTGATGCGTTGGGCGCTACCGAGCCCAAACCGCTGCCGCTGGCGCCCGCGTGGCCGGGGGCGGTTTGGGCTGCGATCATGGCGGTATGGCCGCCGCCGTACTTCCCGAGCTCGACGTCGCCCGGGTGCAACGCTGGTGCGCCGAGCAGGTTCCAGAGCACGCTCGTGGCGAGATTCGGATCGAATGCGACCTCGCCCCAAGACATCTGACCATCTGCGAATGCCGACCGCCCTGGCGCGAGGACTTCGGCCCCGACTGGACCCGATTCCCGATCGCCCGCCTGCTCTACACTAAAACCACCCGACTATGGACGCTGTACTGGCGCGACCAGAACCTCAAATACCACCGCTACGACACCTCTCGACCCCAGCTCCCAAGTCCAAGACCTGCTCGACTACCTCGACGACCGAGCCGACCCCATCTTCTGGGGATAACCACCGGCTAGCATGGTCCAACTGATGCACTGACCGACTGAGCGCAAGACCACATTCGAGACACGCAGACGACGGCTACTCGACCGGTAGTTGACGCTGGTCAGCGTGACTCGAAAGTTCGTCTCAAAAGCATGCCCGCGGACGTTATGCTGACGCGGAATCCGTATCTTCAGGACCCTCCGGGTTCTGGATCGGGTGCAGACTGATCCTCACAGGGAAGTCACTAACAGGCAGTCAGTTCGTCGAGCGTGGTGGCGCTTCGCGCACAGAACGGAACCGACCCTCCGTGTCAGCGTGACATGATCCGCAGCCGAAGCCGCGGCAGGGTGCACGTCGCCGATGGCCACTGGATCTCGGGGCGATACGCCGGCGCCAACTCGAAATATGATATGTGGCGCAGCCATTCGGTTACGACGAGTTCAAGTCCGCCCGTGCAAGGCACGCACCAAGGCAGTGGTGCGCACCACCGCCAAAGCCCTAGTGCTCGTGCACCTTGCCGTCCATCACCAAATCATCGCCGGACGTCGCGTCACTGCCATCGCGGTTGATCGCACCGAGACACAGCCGCACGTGCGCGCCCGCAGGTAACTCCACGCCGCCCACGGTCACCGCTTGGGTCGCACCCACCCCACGATTGGTGCGGGGGTTCGAGCCTGATCATCTCTTCGGCGAATGTGCCTACCCGGGCTTTTCGCGCAGCTCAGCGCATAGGGCCGGACGCCGCGTCAACTCGAGCATCGTCGCATGGATCGCCGACATGACGGCGTCCAGACCGGCGAGGACCAATGCGAATGACAGGCCGATCGCCTCGGCGTCGGTGAGAGGATCGTCACCCGCCAAGTCTGACCGCTTCGCATGAGGCTGATAGCGATGCCGCCGGCGATAATGCCCACCCCGATGATTCCTGGGCGCGGAGCTGATGGCGTCACCGTGGGCTCATGTTCGGACGATAACCTTGGCTTCAGATCGCCTACGCATCGTCTGGCCAAACGACGCGCGGAGCGTCGAATTCGATAGGCAAGCTGGTCGGTCCACTCAAGCCGAGCAGCGGCTTCCACGGCGCCGGTCCAACGCGGCGAGGATTCGGCAGTCGGTGAGAAAGGATCTTGAGCGCTTCCGCGAGTTCCAGCCTCGCCAGGTTGGCGCCGAGGCAGTAGTGCACCCCGCCGCCGAACGTCAGGATGGGCGGCGGCTCGTCGCGGGTGATGTCGAAGCGCGTCGGATCGTCGTAGATGGCTGGGTCACGGTTGGCCGCATAGGTGTTGACGATGATGAAGGTGCCCGTGGGGAAGGTGTAGTCGCCGATGGCCACGTCGTCGGTGGCGCTGCGCACGGTGCTGCACATGGACGGCGAATGGCGCATGGTTTCTTCGACGGCACGCATCGCCAATTCGGGCTGATCGGCAAGCCGCGCCCATTGTTCGGGGTGATCGCAGAGCACCTGCATGGAGGCCGCGAGTTGGCTACGGGCGGTGTCGGTTCCGGCCACCAAAATGCTGAAGGCCAACATGCGCAACTCGCCGGCATCGAGGCGGTCGCCCGCATCTTCGATGCGGATGAGCTCGGAGAGCAGATCGTCGGTCAAGCGTCGACGCCTGCTCGCGACCATATCGTCGATGTAATCGTCGAACTCTCCCCACGCCTTGAGCACGACTGGCTCCTCCTCTGCGAGGTTGCAGTCGAAGCTGACGATCTTGAAGATATCCTCGGCCCACCGCGAGAACTGTTTCCAGTCTTCGCGAGGCGCGCCGAACAACGCGCAGATGACGGGAATCGGATAGGGACGGGCGATGTCGGCGACGAATTCGCAACCACCCGAGTCCACGACCTGATCGACCAGCTCGTTGACCACGGTATGGATTGTGTCGTGCATACGCGCCGTCGCTCGCGGCGTGAAGGCCTTTGACACCAGGCTGCGCAGCCGCCGGTGTTCCTCGCCTTCCATGTTCAAGATGCTGCGGGTCACTCGGTCCCACAGCGGACCCGACGTGATGCCGTGGGCAGAGAGGTGAATTCCCGGAGGGACGACGAACTGCGGGTCGCGGAGTACGGTCCGGGCGAGTTCATACGAAAGTACCTCGGGTCCAATGGGTCCCAAGGCGATCGGCGCTTCTTGCTGGGCTGCCCGAAACTGAGGATAGATTTCCTGCGGAGTGTCGGTGACGTCGTAATTAAGCGTCGGCAGTGCTGCGTCAAAGACACTGCGCTTTGTGGTGTCGATGGTCATTTGCGCACCAGTCCTCGGGGTCGGACCAGGCCGAGATCGAAATGGGTGATCCAGCCGGGCGCGGCGTCACACACGTCCGGGATGGCGTTGATGGCGCCCATCGCGGTCCAGTTGTAGCCGGGATGTGCCAAAGTTCCGTCCGGTTGCTCGACACCTTCGAGCGTGAGTTCGGTCGGCGGATCGCCTTCGATCACAATCCGGTACCGCGTCTTGCCCCAATCCCAGGCCGGCTCGATGGTGGTGGGGGCGCCGGTCAAGTAGATCGCGTGGAACACGATGAGCGGTCGGCCCTCCACCCATGCGGTCCATTCGTGATGCTGAGCCGCGACCGTTCCGCGCGCGATCGAACCCTGGTCGTGCGGTATGTCTTCGGTTGCAATGGCAGCCTTCAGGTCGGCGGTCACGTCGTCGATGCGCACGCCGAGGCCGTTCGCGATCATGTGCATCGACTGTGCAAAGAAGGGCACGCCGAGTCCCAGAATCGTTGGCTCGGAGAGAAATTTGTCCTTGTCCTTGCCGAACCCCATCCAGTCGATGTGGTCCAGCGGAGCGTCGGTCAGGACGTTGACGACCTCGTACACCTGGATCTTCTCGATCTTGCTGACTACCCGCGCAAGAGTGAGCGGCAGGATGTCACCGGCGTAGCCCGGATGGATGCCGCCGCCGTGGAACGAGGTGCCGCCGTCCGTGCAGGCCGCACGGATCTGATCGCCAGCCTCGCGGAAGTCCGCAGTCGGGTGGAAGAACCCGCTCGTCGTCACGACGTTCTTACCCGAGCGCAGCAGTCGGCACACCGTGTCCACATCCATGATCACCGGCGTATAGAACACGCAGTCGGCGTCCATGGCGACGATCGATTCGATGTCGTCGGTCGCGAGGACACCAATTGGTGCTATACCGGCGATCTCGCCGGCGTCCTTGCCGACCTTTTCGGGACTGTGTACCAGGACGCCGACGAGATCGAACACCGGGCTGTCCGCGAAGTGTCGCACACCGACCTGTCCGACATCGCCGGTCATCCATTGGATGACCCGATAAGTCGTCTCAGACAACGAATCCCACCCTTTCAGCTGGTTGCCAGCACTCCGCGTGGGAGTAGCAGCGGCAGGTTGTTGTACGTCGCGATGCCGGGAGGCGCCGCGACGACAGCGGGTATCGCGGTGATGGCAGGCATCGCAGTGATGGTCAGTCCGAGCATGATGAAGTCGTCGAGTGTTTCGGCCTGAAAGTCCGGTGGCGGCTCAAAGCTCAGCGTGCTCTTGATCGTAGGGCGCCCCTCGACCGTGATGGTGTAGCCGAAGGCAGTCGACCAGGCGGGATCCAGTGATTGGCCCTTGGTCCAGACGCCTCGAACTTCCACGACCTCCCGGTCACCCAGGAATCCCTTCCACCGAACGTCGATGCCCGCAACGCATCCGGCTGCGATGGTCCAGTCACCGGGTAGCTCGAGGTCCTCGGTGGTCTGTGCGTATTCGACTTCGCAGCGCACGTCGTCGAGTTCGCACCCGAGGGCGTCGGCCACCAGAAGAACCGACTCCCGAAAAATGCCCGACCCCTTCTCCGTTATCGCGTGAAGATCCGGCTCGTCGATGGGATAGCCGAAGCCCATCGGGATTTCGGTGGCCGGCGAATTGTAGATGGAGGTGTCGAACGACTCGACGATGGATATCCGGTCTACGCGGTCGGAGATCCCGGCCGTGACGATTGCGAAGAGCTGGATGAAGCCCGGGTTGATTCCGCTGCCGAAGATGGTCGATCCACCCCGCGCACAGGCTTCGGTGATGCGATCGCGGTCTTCACCCAGCTGATGTCCGGTAATGAACTCCGATGTGGTCACCACGTTGATGCCGGCATCGAGAATGCGAGCCACTTCGTCGATGTCGGCGAACATCGGATTGTAGACGACGCAGTCGGGCTCGAGCGCAAGCAGTGCGCCGACATCGTCGGTGGCTTGCACCCCCAAGGGCTCGATGCCACAGAGCTCGCCTACATCGCGGCCGACCTTGTCCGGTGACCACGCGTAGCATCCGACGAGTTGCAGGTCCGGGTTCAAGGCGATCGCATGCACCGACTTCTTTCCGACATTGCCCGTCGTCCATTGAACGATTCGATAGGTCATCCGGCCGCTGCCCACGTCGATCGCTTGCCAGGACTGAACACCACTGGAATTTCACGGAACCCCCGCGTGACCGAGTTCCCATGGAAATGCGCTGTGGCGCCGGGCGCGAGAGCGCAGTCCGGCATCCTCGACAGGACCTGCTCGAGACCGATGTGGAACTCCAGACGCGCCAGATTGGAGCCGAGGCACCGGTGGACGCCCGCCCCGAATCCGAGGTGGCGATTGGCCTGGCGATCGAGGATGCAGCGGTCCGGGTCGGGAAACTCCGTGGCGTCGCGGTTGGCCGAGGCGTAGTTGACGATTACCGATTCGCCGGGGCAGAAGCTCTGTCCGCTCATCTCGACGTCCTGCGCGACTGTCCGGGGTATGCCGTGAATTGATCCCGCGAACCGGATGAACTCTTCCACAGCCCTTGGCAGGATCTCGGATTCAGCAATGAGCCGGTCGCGTTCAGTGGGATGCGTTGCGAGATAGTGGAATGCGAACGACATCGCACTTGCTGTCGTTTCAAGACCGGCCTGCACGAGAAGCATCGCGTTGGAGACGACGTCGGCGAAGGGCAACTTCTCGCCTTCGATCTCTGCTGCGAGTAGTACGTCGATCATGTCGTCCTGTGGTGGCTGGGTGGTGCGCGCGGAAACCGCATCGTGAATGTGTTGATAGAGCCCACCCCAGGCAGCCATTCGGGCTTCCTCGGCCGGGCCGTTCAATGCCGTGTCGGTCAACTCGATACACAACGGGACGTCGTCAATGGGCATGCCTAGGAGGTACTTGAAGAAAACGATGCCCGGCTGTCGCCACGCAACCTCGGCAAGATCCCCGGTTCCCCGCTCGATGAAGGTGTCGATCAGTCGGTCTGTCTCCGTGCGAATCTGCGGCCGCAGCGCCTTCATTCGGGCGGGTGAGAAGTACGGGTTGAGGACCTTGCGGAATTTCTGTTGCCTTGGCGGGTCGAGGGTGATTACGAGGTCCCCCGCGAGCTGCTCAGCACCTTCCGGGGTCGGGTTGCTCGAGAAGTGTTGCCAGTCCTGCAGGATCTTGTAGCACTCCTCATAGCGGGTCGCCACCCATGCGCCACCCGGCGTGGCACTGAGAAACGGTGTGTCGGTGTGAGCGAACGGCGCGTTGCGCCGCATGATCGCGTAGACGTCATACAAGAAATCGTTGTCCTGGAAATCCTGGTGCCGGAGATCCCAGTTCTGCGCGTGTTCTTCGGGCTTCAACTACTGAGTCCTTTCGAGAGCACGCCGCGGCCGACGATTGTCGGTAGGTCCAGGAATGTGCGGATACCCGGTGCCGCCGCACAGACGGGTGCCACAGCATGCACCGAATGCATGGCGGTGCCCAGGCACGCCTGGTCGGTGTCGTCCTCGTCGTGAATGGCGATCCGCGATTCGAGCACCATCGACGGAAGGCCCTCGACCGTCACCTTCCAGCCGCGCCCGTTCGGCCAGTGCGGAGCCTGGTCCGGCCCCAGACGGGTGATGTGTTCAACGGTCAGCGCCCGACGACCGTCGATGATGGCCGAGTAGGCGAATCGCACCGCCGAAACGGTGCCGGCCTCCACGCGGCCCGCCTTCACCTCGATGGGTTTGTCGGTCGTGGCGACCTGCCGCTCCCACACGTAATCCTCGATCGTGGCGCCGAGTCCCTCGGCCACCAGCATCAGCGGTGCCTTGAATGACAGTGCGCCGATTGCGGGTTCATCCATTGGCACCCTGGTATCGGGCGGCTTACCGAAGCCCATGACATCGAACAGCACGAAGGGCTGGTCGTAGGTGCTGTAGTCCATCAGCTCCTGCACCACCAGCGAATCGATACGGCGGAACAGACCCGACATTGTCAGCGGCAGCACCTCGGAGCCCCAGCCCGGCTCGATACCGGTGCCGTGAAAGGAACTCTGCCCTTCGTCGCAGGCCGCTTCGAGGCGTTCCACGACGTCATCGGTGCTGCTCTCGGGATAGATCCATGCCGTTACCGCGGTCGACACCACGTTCTTACCCGAGGACAGGATCCGGCAGATGTCATCAAGGGCCACCGGCGGATTCCAGTCACCCTGGGCGTGGTAGAGCACGCAATCGGCCTCCAGCGCCAGGGTCTCATCGACGTCCTTGGTGGCGATGACACCGATCGGGCCGGTACCGACGACCTCCCCGATATCCCTCCCGGCCTTCTCATCGCTGTACACCAGCGCCCCGACCAGTTCGAGATCGGGATGGTTGTGCACTGCCTCGACGGAGTGCTTGCCGACATTGCCGGTGCCCCACTGGATCACGCGCAGTCTCTTCGTCATGGCGTCGGAGCCCCTTGTTGCTGTGCGGCCTCGCGAGCCACCCGCGCGTCGTGGATGCGCACCAGTTCGCGGAACCCGAGCCGGTGATACTTCGGCGTTGGCTGGATGCCCCATACGTCCTGGGCGGTGTCCTTGCCTTCAGCACCCTCGGGTGGCCCCAATGGCGGGTAGGGGACCTTGCACTCCAGGGTGTCGTCGGAGTAGCGGACCTTCAACAGTTCGCTGCAGATCTGGGTGAGGCTCAGTGTCGGGTAGCCGTAGTAGATCGCCATGAATGGCAACGTGAACGCGCCCTCGATGACCAGTGCGACCAGACACACGAGGACGGCTCGTTTGATCCACTTGTGCATGTTCGCGTAATAGGGAGTGGTCCCGGGCGGGAGATCGGCGGCCGGGTCCTTTTCTTCGGTAGGTGACGGCGAAGACGATGAAGTCACAGTAGTGCTCCTTAAACCTGTTCAGTCGGAGAAGATTTCGCGGTTGACCGTATGCAGATAGGGAATCGCGAGAAATGGGGTGATGTAGAAGATGTCGTAGAGCCACCAGCCGACGACGGGGAACACGACGCCGGCGTAGCGGACGTCGGCGAACATCGTCATGTTGAACACGTAGGCCGACCAGATCACCACGCCCATCCAGCAGGTCACGATCATCCACTGGTGACCCCACCGCTTCATCTGGAGGAACCCGATCGCCGCGGCGACCCGCATCGAGAACACCGTGAGAATCAGGCCCGCCACGTACGCTTTCTCGCCCGGCCCGGAAGCGCCGCCGACCCACGACTCGTTGTAGTGCCAGAAGTAGCCCGCGTCGAACATGTTGCCCCACCCGACCATCAGCACCCGGTTGATCAACGTGTGGTTGGCGACCAAGTCAAGGGCCCAGCCGAGACTGTTGAGCATGCCGTCGATCAAGACCAGGTAGCCGATCAGGGTGACGATCATGGGCCGAACCGACAGGCCGGCGCGCAGCGCCTGGCGCTGTAGCCACACCCCACGCATGAAGATGGGAAAGCCGATGAGACCGGGCGCCCACATACCCATCAAGCCAGCGCCGACGATCATCCACTTGTCAGCCCGGCGCTGAGCCACGCGCGACTCGCCGTGGTGCTCCTCGAGACTGAGGGAGCTATCAGGCGGGGCAGGCGCCTTTCCGCCCGAAAGACGGCTGAGCAAGGGGAGATTCACAGTTCCCACCAACCCCGAGCGAACGACATGTAGAGCTGGATGACGAACATCGTCAGCAGATAGCCGTAGATGACGACTTGCAGGATGATGAGCGCCCTTTTGCGCTTCCTTTCCTTTTGATCCACGTCGAGTGACTCCTTCCTAGTGCGGCGTGCTCGAGCTATCGGCGGCGGCCAGGCTGGCCACCGCGACTTCACGTAAACCGTCGGTGATCGCACCGTCGGTGGACAGCGGTGCGAGGATGCAGGCTTCTGAGGCCTCCAATTCGGTTGCACCCGCGGCGATCAACTGCGCCGCGGTGACCAGGACCCTGGTGGACGGCGGCTCGAAGCGGAATGCCTCGTCTGCCGTTCGGATTGCGTTCGCGCACTGGACAAGTCGCTTGGCTGTCGACAACTCGATGTCTGCTTCGGCAACTATCACCTCGGCTTCTCGGTCGGGGGGCAGGTATCTCATCGGAAGCGTGACGAAGCGCTGGCGGAAGGACGGCTTCAGCTCCTTCAGAGAGCTGCGATAGGCGGGGTTGTATGAGCACACGAGCATGAAGGTCTCCGGTGCGTGGACGACCTCGCCGGCTCGATCCAGATATAGAGAGCGGCGATGATCGGTCAGCGAATGCAGGATGGCCAACGAATCGTGCCGTGCTTCAACCACCTCGTCGAGGTAGCAGATCGCGCCGGTCTTGACCGCTCGGGTGAGAGGCCCGTCGGTCCACACCACGTCTCCGCCGGTCACCATGAAGCGCCCTACGAGATCCGAGCTGGTGAGATCGTCGTGACAGCTGATGGTGACAACGGGGCGCCGCAACAACAGGCCCATGTGCTCGACCAAGCGTGTTTTACCGCACCCCGTCGGGCCGGTGAGCATGACCGGCAGGCGCTGGTGATACGCCTGCTCGAACAACTGGACTTCGTTGCCGTTCGAGTAATAGGTATCGGTGGTCATCTCTCCCTCAGCTGGTTATCGGTTATGCGGCGACGAGCTCACGATGGACGTGGGCCAGTACCCGCGGAAGGTCCTCGACTCGCCGGATGCGTTGGGACCGACGAGATCCGAAGACCTCGGGAAGTGGGTCGACCCGGGTCGGTCCGACGCCGACGTAGTAGAGCGAGACGCCGGCGTCATTCGCCTCCTCGACTGCGTGTGCCGCGTCGGCCCAGGCATAACGTCCCTCGTAGCCCTCATCGGAGATCAGGCCATCGCCGATCACGATGAGCAGGCGCCGCTCGGACGGTTGCGCGAGAAGGCGGCTTGTCAAATGGCGCAGCGGCGCACCCAGCCTCGTGTATCCACCGGTGGCCAAGCCGAGTCGGCTCGGCGGCACGAACCGACGTTCCTCGAAGTCCTTGAGGCAATTGACTTCGACCCGGTGCCGGGTATTACCGGTGAAAACGAAGATGCCGTGCCGCTCGCGGGCGAGTGTCATCGCCTGGGACAGTGCATCGGCACAAGCCAATTCCAGCTTGAAAATTCTGCCGCCATGTACGCCCAACGACGAACTCCCGTCGAGCAGCAGCGCCGTGGTGACGTCGCGGCTGCTTGGCAGCAGTTCGCGGAAGATGCGCGGTTCGATCGCTTCGCCGGTCGTCATGTCGATGTAGTGGCTGACGTACTGCTCGACGTCCAGATCGGAACCATCTTCGAGGCGGTTCTTCATCGCCCGATGAGTGTGCTCCTCGAACCATTTTCGTAGATCGGCCGAGGCCGGACCCGGCTGAGGCGTGTGGCTGCCGTGCGGGCGCTCGAGAACCGCGACGTGGTTCGGCATGAAGCTCTTTGTCCACTCGTTCCACTCGGGATAGGGGATGCCCGGGCGGTGCTCCGGAGTGACGTCGAGATCGTTGTCCTGAGGGCGGCTCGGCGGCGGAAGGTTGGGGTTTCGTACCCCTCCGTCGCCGCCCACGGGCACGGAGTACGGCCGCGGAACACGCTTCTGCGTCGTGGTCCAAGGCATCCTGCCGAAACTGCGTCGCAGCTTGTCGGAAAGTCCCTGCGGATTCGTGTACGCCAACGGCAACCTGCCGAGCAGAGGATTAACGCTCAGCGGTTGCCCTGTACGCGCCAGCGCGACTGCACGGTTGAGCATTTCTTTGGCGTCCATACCGCCAGGCGACGTCTCGAGTTCGGGTATCAGCCGCTGCACTTCACCCAGTAGCCCGGGCCAGTCCGACGCAATCCACCCCAGGGCAACCGCGCTCTCGACGAGGGTGAGCGCGCGGAGTTCGCGTGCCGACAGCTCATTCAATCGATACTCGACAAGGCGTTCCTTCGATGGCGAACATTGAAGTGCAACGCCGCATGTCAGGGCTCTACGCGTCCAGTCGCGATTCAGCGACGGGTAGGGAACGTGCACGAAGTCGAGCGGCGCACTCAAGCTGAATTCTCGGTGGTCACCGGTCACCAGGCGCACACCCTCGCGACGCTGACCGCTCAAAGCAACAGCTGTCACTGCACAACTGCGTTCGATCGCCATGGCGTGTGCGTCGGAGAGCCCGGTCATCAAGGCACTCAGAATGTGCCGAGAGTGGAGAACAACCAGTACCAGAACCAGATGATCAGACCCGTACCGCCCCACGCAGCGACGTAGCGGAGGATCTCCCAGACCCAGTCCATTTCAGACCTCCTTGTTTCTTGTGTTGGTGCAATTGCGACGGAGTCATCGGATCTCCAGACCGCGTACGGCAGAAGCGACCAACTTGGCGAGCATCGCGTCACGGGTCGCGGGGCTGTCCGTGGTGGTCAGCAATCCATAGATGCCGAGAAGGAAGAATGTCGCGCTGTAGAACGCATCGACTTCCGGGTGGACTTCGCCGTCGCCTCGCGCCCGCTCGATCTCGCGGACCAGCAACACGATCACGGGATGATCGGTCCAGTCGTCCGATTCGGGACGGGACGGCGAGAAGTGCAGCGCCAGTAGCTCTTTGAAGAGCCGCCGTCCCAGTCTTTGCTCCAGTCCCGTCACCAGGTGGACGACTTCGGTCAACGCAGAGGTCAGGTCATGCCCTGCCTCCAGGAACCGGGCGAACTCGGATGCGAAGCGTGCCTCCTCGCGACGCTCCAACTCGAGCAGAACGTGCGCCTTGGTAGGGAAGTGAAAGTAGAAGGTGCCGTGTGCGACGCCGGCGGCGGCAACGATTGAACCCACGTCTGCTGCGGTCATGCCCGACCGCTTGAACTCGGCGATCGCCGCACCCAGGATCCGCTGCCGCGTCTGCAGACGACGCGTTTCCCGCACAGAGTGTTTAACCTGTGGCGCCATGAGGACCTCAGTTGTAGTTCAAATACTGACCGAAGTCAACATAGAAATCGATCGGTAGGAGTAGTGCTATCGGGATTGTAGCTGGTAGGAATGGTATTCGGATGCTCTCCCGGCTTCGAAAAGGCCATCTAAGCTGAGCGTTGTCAATGAGCGCAGTCATTGACAACGTTATGCCCGAACGCTAGAAAGACAACGCTCGAGTCGAGCGCATCGGATGACGGATGCACCTCCACCGACGACTGAAAGGGGACACCAATTTGACCGGTTGTCTAGAGGGAAGGGTGGCTCTGGTTACCGGTGCGGCCCGAGGGCAGGGGCGCGTACATGCGATCCGGCTGGCCGGCGAAGGCGCAGATATCATTGCCGTGGATCTCGCCGGGCCGCTTTCCGAGCATGTTCCCTACGACTCCGCGACGCCGGATGACCTCGCCGAAACGGAACGTCAAATCAATTCCCTCGACCGCCGCGTGGTTGCTTCGGCCGCCGACATTCGGCATCTTGACCAACTTCGCGGGGCGGTCGACGCTGCGGTCCATGAATTGGGGCGCCTTGACGTCATCGTCGCCAACGCCGGAATCTGCATACCGGAGCCGTGGAACACCATCACCGAGAACACCTTTCGAGATGTCATCGAAACCAACGTCGTGGGCACTTGGAACACGGTGATGGCCGGTGCCCCGCATATAATTTCAGGCGGCCGCGGCGGATCCATCGTCTTGATCGGCTCCGTCGCGGGGCTGAAGATGCAGCCGTTCATGGTGCACTACACGGCCAGCAAGCATGCGGTGACGGGTATGGCACGTGCCTTCGCCGCGGAATTGGGGCCAGAGAACATCCGGGTGAACAGTGTTCATCCAGGACCGGTGGTGAGCGACATGAGCGGTGAGAAATTGATCAACGCTATGGCCGCGGCAATCGAATCCAATCCGACACTCAACACCATGTCCACCCCGTTCCTGCCGCAATGGGTGGTGTACCCGGAGGACGTCGCCGCCGCCGTGTGCTGGTTGGCCAGTGACGAGTCGCGCTTCGTCACCGCCGTCGCGATACCTGTCGACTCGGGCATCGCACAATTCTGATTGAGCAGTGGAAGGCAGACAGATCATGCTCCAAGACCGAAAGATTCTGGTGACTGGCGCGACCGGACAGATCGCCGGCCCCATCGCCGAGAACTTCGCCAGGGACAACGAGGTGTGGTGTGCGGCACGGTTCAGCGATCCGAAACGCAAGGCGGATCTCGAGGAGATAGGCGTCAAGACCTGTCTGTGGGACATGGATTCAGGTGATGCCTCCATGCTGCCCGACGACTTCACCCATGTAGTGCACTCGGCGTTGCACGTAAGCCCCGATTACGACGAGTCGATCACCAACAATGCCGAAGCATCGGCCCTCCTGATGCAGCACTGCAGAAAAGCCGAGGCCTTCTTACATGTGTCAAGCTCCTGCGTTTACAAAAGGCATGAGGACCATCCGAACCATGCGTATGCCGAGACAGACCCTCTCGGCGGACTTGCCAGCTACGCGGAGGTGTACCCAGTCATCAAGATCACGTCCGAGGGCGCAGTCCGTGCGGCCGCTCGGATGCTCGACCTACCAACCACCATCGCCCGCATGAACGTCGGCTACAGCTGGACCGGCCACGGTGGGTTGCCCGTCATGCAGTACAACACGTTCAAGGAAGGCCGACCGTGGCTCGCCCCGATCGGCTACAGCAACATGAGTTCACCGATCGGCGGAGTGGACATCGGCACACAGGCGCATCTGCTCCTCGAGGTCGCCTCGGTGCCGACGACGATTGTGAACTGGGCCGGCAATGATCAAGTGTCGGACCGCGAGATGGCTGACTACGTCGCCGAACTCACCGGCGTTACGCCAAGCTTCGTCGAAGGTCCCATCAGCTTCGACTCTTTCGCATCCGACAACACCCGCCGCGAGTCGCTCATTGGCAAGTGTGCGGTGCACTGGAAGGACGGGGTTCGAGACACATTCGAGAGGCTCGGGATCATTAGCGACGAGCAGCCAGCCGCCCGATGACTCGGGCTCTCCGCTGGTCTCAGTCGGAGAAGATCTCGCGGTTGACGGAGTGTAGGTAGGGGATCGCGAGGAACGGGGTGATGTAGAAGATGTCGTACAGCCACCAGCCGATGACGGGGAACACGACGCCGGCGTAGCGAACGTCGGCGAACATCGTCATGTTGAACACGTAGACGACCCAGATCACGATGCCCATCCAGCACGTGATGATCATCCACTGGTGACCCCACCTCTTCATCTGCAGGAACCCGATCGCCGCGGCGATTCGCATTGTGAACACCGTCAGGATCAAGCCGACTTCCAATGCCTTCTCACCGGGTGCCGCCGCGCCGCCGAGCCACAACTCGTTGAAGTGCCAGAAATATCCGGCGTCGAACATGGCGCCCCAACCGTTCAAGAGAATTCGCGCCAGGATGGTGTGGCCGGCAACGAGGTCGAGCGCCCAGCCCACGGTGTTTATCGCCGCATCGATGATGACCAGGTAGCCGATCAGGGTGACGATCATGGGCCGCACCGACAGCCCGTCGCGTTGCGCGCGCCGCAGCAACCAGACTCCGCGCAGGAATAGGGGTAGTCCGAAGACACCCAGCGCCGCCGTGCCAATCAGCAAGCTGCCGGAGATCAGCCACTTGTCGGCCTGCTTCTGCGCGAGACGCGATTGCTCCATGTGGTCGTCGAAGCCCAGCCCATCTCGAACGTCGTTCGCGGCCGCAGAGGTATCGCCCTTGTTGCGACCGCTCTGCGCATGTTGATCGTGGGCAGATTCATGGTTTCCTGCGGCCGCCTTCGTGACTGTCCTCTGTGTAACCGACAAACTGACTTTAGTCAATTACTTGGTACGTGGAGCCTCCATGCTGCGATATGCCCTCGTCACATAGTCGTCGAGCATGGTGTCGCGCATCGGCCAGGTGTTGGTGGTGGTCAACAGCGCATAGAGGCCCAGGAGGAAGAACACCGCACTGTTCATTGGATTGACCTCGGGATCCACCCGGCCCTGTGCTTGCGCGCGCTCGATCTCTTGGGCGACCAACACGATCACCGGGTGATCCTTGCCCTCTTCGGCAGGAGGGCGGGTCTGGGAAAAATGAAGCGCTAGAAAGTCTTTGAAGAGCAGATCACCCAGCCGACGCTCTAATCCGACCACCAATCGCACCGCCTCTTTCAGCACGGACGCGAGGTCGTGCCCCGAGTCCACGAAACGGCCGAGCTGTTTTGAGATGCGCTCCTCTTCGCGATGCTCGAGTTCAAGAAGTACATGCTCCTTGGTGGGGAAGTGGAAGAAAAAGGTGCCGTGTGCCACGCCTGCGGCCGCCACGATTGCTCCGACATCGGCGTCGGCCATTCCGGACCGCTTGAATTCGGCGATGGCCGAGCCCATAAGACGTTCTTTGGTCTGCAACCGCTTGGCCTCGCGCGCCGACGGTTTGTCCACCACTGCCATGTCCGGTTCCTCCCGCTACGTCAACGCCCGATTGGCCGGAACTGCTGGAATGCCAGGCGCATCCCGTGAACTTCGTCGAACAGCCCACCGGTCAGCACGAAACCTGGCGCATCGTCGACCGAATCGTTGTCACCCGTGACAACCCCGTTCGGCAACGGGACCCCTTCTATGACAGCCTCTTCCGGGTGCACGAGTCGGGAGCCGACCGCCTTCATTCCGGTCTCGACCGATTCGAAGTCGTCGGTCAACAGGACCGCCGCGTACACGCCCTCCCCCTGCTTGTCCAGGCGCGCCCGCACCATCGTGCCTGCCGGCCCGGGCGGCCCGTGCGGTGAGATGAGCTCGACTCCGGCATCCCAGGCGAGCAGCACCCGAATGCCGTCGGCCTCGAGGACGAAGTCGATTAGCTCGACGCCGAGCTGCTGTTCCCACATCTCCTTGGCGGCGTCCATGTTCTCGGGTTCCAGACACCAGCTCACGTGGTGGACACGGTTCATCGGTCATACGATACCCGTGGGTCGCGCAGTTTGGGCTGACTGTAGTCAACACTAGCAGCTCCGTCGGCTTTGCTTCTCCCTGATGCGAACACTCTTGTCCGATTGTAGAAGCCGCCATCACACCCGATGAACGTATCGTTGACTTCAGTCAATAATCATCGTTAGATGACAGGGCGAACCACGTCCGCTGATCGGGAGGAGCTTGCATGGCGCTGGAGCAGTTCAAGCTGGATGGGCAGGTCGCGATCGTCACCGGTGCAGGAAAGGGCGTCGGACAGGGCATTGCCCGGGTCTTGGCGGAGGCGGGCGCAGCGGTCGTCGGCACTGCGCGCACACAGTCGGATGTCGAGGGCACCATCGACGATATCGAAAAGGCCGGCGGTAAAGGGCTCGCGCTTGTTGCGGACGCGATGAGTCGTCCCGACGGGGAGCGTGTCGTCAGTACCGCGATGGAGCAATTCGGCCGCATCGACATTCTCGTCAACAACGTCGGCGGCTCCACGTATGCGCGGTTCCTCGACATCACCGACGAGGACTTCAGGCACACGTTCGACTGGTGTGTGACCTCCGCCTTCATCATGAGCCAGCTGGCGGCACCGCACATGCTCGAGGCCGGTCACGGTTCCATCGTGAACATCTCCTCGGGCTCCGCCCGGTTCGGCATCCGTGCGCTCACCGCCTACTGCGTGGCCAAGGGCGGACTGGAGGCGCTGACCCGAGCCATGGCTCAGGAACTCGCGCCGAAGATCCGCGTCAACGCCATCGCACTCGGTTCCTTCGCGACCGAGGGTCTGCAGGGAAGTCTGGACCTGATGCCCGGGTCCCTGGAGAAGATGCAGGAAAGCACTCCGCTGCATCGGCTCGGTGACGTCGACGATCTCGGACGACTCTGCGTCTATCTGTCCACGCGCGACTGCTACGCGACCAATGCGATCTTCCACGTGGACGGCGGCATTGACTCGAACAACTCACCGCTGCCGATTCCTGACTACTAAGCGATACGGAACACCAAATGCGAAGAGTCGTGCAATTTTCCACCGGCAACGTCGGAGTTCATTCGTTGCAGGCGATCATCGGCAGGCCCGATCTGGAACTGGTCGGCGTGCACGCCGCCAGTCCCAACAAGATCGGCCGGGATGCCTCGGAGCTGTGCGGGCTGGACCAACCGACCGGTGTCATCGCGACAGATGACATCGACGCGCTGATAGCGCTGAAGCCGGACTGCGTCGTCTACACCGCCCAGGGCGAGACACGGCCGATGGAGGCCCTCGAGCAGATGTCGAGGTTCCTCGCCGCCGGAATCAACGTCGCGGCGACATCGATGGTGTGGCTCGTGACCCCTCGCCAGGCGGACGACTGGCTGCGGGTACCGCTGGAACAGGCCTGCGAGAAAGGCAACGCCTCGCTGTACGTGAACGGCATCGACCCCGGCTACTCGGGTGACACCGAGGTCCACTCCGCGCTCAGTCTGGTGACCCGCGCCGAGTCGATCACCGTGCAGGAGATCTTCGACTACGGCAACTACGACGACTACGAGTTCACCGGCAAATCAATGGGTTTCGGCATGACCGCCGATGACGAGACCCCGATGCTCTTCCTGCCCGGCGTCATCACGACGATGTGGGGTGGTCCGGTCCGCAATCTCGCCGAGCAGCTCGGCGTGGAACTCGACGAGGTTCGTCAGCGCACCGAGCCCTGGTACACCGACAAGACGGATCGAATGCAAGATGGCGACGGTGGAGCCCGGCCAGATGGCGGCGGCCCGGTTCGCGGTCGAGGGTGTGCGCGACGGGGTTCCGGTGATCACGATGGAGCACATCAATCGGCTCACCGCGGCCGCGGCGCCGGACTGGCCGTACCCGCCCGACAACCATGTCGGCGTGCACCGTGTGGTGGTCGAAGGAGATCCGCGCGTCGAGCTCAATACCCATGTTTCCCACCCGGTGCTCGATTCAACCGACGCGGGCTGTATCTCCACCGCGGCCCGGGTGGTCAATGCGATCGACTGGATCTGCCGTGGCTCCAAAGGGATTGATCGCTGTGGAGGACATTCCGCAGTCCGCGATCATCCGCGGCTTGATGTGGGGCGAATAGGGCTACGCCGCAACAACCTTGCGAAGTGGACGCGCCGCGGTTTCGCGCATCGTCATCACCGTCGCTAGAGTGATGACCGCCGCGATGATCACGTAGTACGCGGGCGCCAGCTCGTTGCCGGTCCGATCGGTGAGCCACGTCGCGACATACGGCGCTGTCCCACCGAAGATCGCGACCGACGTGTTGTAGCCGATGGAGTAGCCACTCGACCGCACCCGCGTGGCGAACAACTCGGCCCCTGCCGCCAGCGACGCCGACACGAACACCGCTTCGACCGCTGCCAGGCCGGCGTGCCCGGCGACCGCCGCGCCCAAAGACCCCGAATTCAGCAGCAGGAACAGGGGATAGGCGAACACGATGAATCCGACCGAGCCCGCGATCAGCAGCGGCTTGCGTCCGATCCGGTCGGACAGGGCGCCGAGCGGCGGGATGAGGACCAACGCCACCACGCTGGCGACGGTGATCGAGACGAACGCGTCCATCTTGGTGAATCCCAGCGTCTTGGTGAAGTAGCTCGGCAGGAACGTGAACACGGTGTAGAAGCCGACGTTGTGAATGACCACCAGCCCGAAGATCTGGAGGATGGGCCGCCATGACGTTGTCAGAGCTTCTTTGAGCGGGGACTTCGACACCTCGCCTTCCTGCTGCAGCTCCTCGAATTCGGGAGTGTCGCGCAACCGCAGCCGGATGTAGAGCCCGACCGCGCCGAGCACGCCTGCCAGCAGGAATGGAATACGCCAGCCGTACGAACCCATGGCGGTGTCGGAAAGCACCGCCTGCAGCACGGTGACCGTGATCGATCCCAGCAGGAATCCAACGACCACCGACCACACCAGGAACGAGACGATGAACCCGCGGTGCTTGTCCGGCGCATATTCAGCGAGGAAGCATGCGCCGCTGCCGTATTCGCCGCCTGCCGAAAAGCCTTGCAGGCAGCGGAGAAGAAGTAGAAGCAGCGGAGCGGCCACGCCGATGGCGTCATAGCTCGGCACCAGACCGATGGCGAATGTCGAGCCCGACATCAACAGGATCACGATCGCCAGCACGCGTTGGCGACCGATTCGATCCGCCAGTGGTCCGAAGAAGAAGCCGCCCAGTGGTCTCATGAAGAAAGCCGCCGCGAAGATCGCGAAAGTGTTGAGCAACGCGACGGTGTCATTGCCGGATGGAAAGAACTTGTCGGCGATGTAGGTGGCCAGAACGCTGTAGATCGCGAAGTCGAACCATTCGACGGTGTTACCGATCGCCGCTCCGCGCACAGCCTTGCGGATAGCGCCTGAGTCGGCTTGCCGATGTGAGACGTGCTCGTCATCGACGGTCATGGCGCTTCTCCTCAGAGTCGAATTCCGCGTGCGGTCGATCGGTGATGAACATGTGGCCGGGCGCATGGAAGATGGCCAACGACGGCTTGGCTTCGATGGCGACCGCCTGCGGCGTTACCCCGCATGCCCAGAACACGGGCACCGCACCGTTGGTGATGTTCACCGGATCACCGAAGTCGGGCGCGGCAAGATCGCAGATGCCGAGATCCCCGGGGTCCCCGATATGCACCGGTCCGCCGTGCATCGCCGGGAACCGGGACGAGATGTCGACCGCGGCACCAACGTCCGCAAGCGCGAACGGTCTCATCGACACCACCAGGGACCCCTCGAACGCGCCCGCGCCGGCGCAGCGACGGTTGGTGACGTACATCGGAACGTTGACGCCCTGCAGCTGATGCGCCAGGGGCAGACCGGCGGCGGCGAGCGCCCATTCGAATGTGAACGAGCAGCCGAGCAGGAAACTCACCAGATCGTCGCGCCAGTACCGGGTCACGTCCGTCGGCTCGTCGATCATCGTGCCGTCCGCGAAGACGCGATAGCGCGGAACATCGGTACGGAGGTCGGCGTCGCGAGAGAGCGCGGTCGGATGTGGCGACCCGGTGTCGGTCACCTCGACAAGTGGGCACGGCTTCGGGTTCCGTACGCAGAACCGCATGAAGTCCAGCGCGTCGTCCGCGGGCAGAATCACCAGGTTGGCCTGGGCGAATCCGGCGGCGAGGCCGCTCGTCGGCCCGGTGTGCTCACCAGCGCGAATACGGGCGCGGACATCACCGGGGTCGGACGCTATTGCCTCCGCGACATAGGGCACCTGCCCGCCCATACGGACGGGGATTCCCGTAAATGGGTTAAGTAACGTCCAGCGGCGGCCGCTGGAGCACACACCTAGTCGCTGGCCGGAAGCGGCTTGGCTTCCTTGATGGTCAGCGCTGTCGTGCCGACAGACAGCGACCCCGCCCCTGCCTTGGTCACCAACACCTCGGCGCCGGTCTCGTCGACGTAGCGCTTGCCCATCAACGTCCCATCCGAGAACGCCGGGTCCAGGGAGTAATCGGAGGACTTCGCTGCGTCATCTTGGCCGATGGGGATCATCGGCGCGCCACCGGCGCGCAGGTCGTCGAGGCTGTCGGCGCTCCTGACGACGATCACCTGGGTGTCGCACACCTGGCTCTGCAGTCGCGTTCCGTTCTTGATCATGTTCGACTCCTTAGTCTTTCCTGCTCCTCGCGTGCGCGGCCAATCTTTCCTGCTCCTCGCGTGCGCGCGTAAATTCGTCCACCAACTCGCGCCGCAGCACCTTGCCGGTCGCCGTTGCGGGCAGTTCGTCACGGAAGACCACGCGGTCGGGTGTTCTGGATCCGCGCAAGCTCTTACGGACATGCTCGCGCAACTCGTCGGGATCCGGGCTGGTGCCGTCGCTGGGCACCACCACCGCCACGATGATCTGGCCCCACTCCGGGTCCTCGGGACCGACCACCACGCAGGCGTGCACATCGGGATGCTCGACGAGGACGTCTTCGATCTCGGCCGGTGCGATGTTCTCACCGCCGCGGATGATCGTGTCGTCGGACCGCCCGCCGATGAACAGGTAACCGCTTTCATCAAGCATGGCAACGTCTTTGGTCGGGAACCAGCCCTCGGCGTCGAGCACCGAGCCGATCTCGGCGTACCGACCCGACACCTGGTCGCCGCGGACGAACAGTTCGCCGGTCTCGCCCGGGCCGAGCACGGTGCCGTCGTCGGCGCGAATTTGCACTTCGATGCCGGGGACCGGCTGACCGACCGAGCCCAGCCGGCGGGTGACCGCCGTCGTCCGACGCCGCGAGCGCGTCGCGGTGGTCGTCCGGGGTAAGGACCGCGATCGTCGAACTCGTCTCGGTGAGACCGTACGCGTTCACGAATCCGACGCCGGGCATCAGCTGGAGCGCCTTGCGGACCAGCGGCAGCGCCACCTTCGAGCCGCCATAGGCCAGATTCCGCAACGTCGGTAGCTCCGCGGGTGTGGCCTCGAGTGCAGCCACGATGCGATCGAGCATCGTCGGCACCACGGTTGCGGTGGTGATGCCTTCATCGGCCACCAGGCGTACCCACTCTGAGGGATCGAACTTGGTGAGGTACACCATCTTTCGGCCCGCGTACAGATTCGACAGCGCCGCGCCGACGCCGGCGATGTGATAGGGCGGCACACAGATCAAGGCCGCGTCGTCGGGGGACGCCGACCCGAATTCCACTGTGCCGGTGACATAGCTGGTCAGGTTGTTGTGTGTCAGCTCGACGGCTTTGGGTCGAGAGGTGGTGCCGGACGTGAACAGCACCACGGCCACATCGTCGGGGTCGGGAAACTCAGCGGCCGGTTCGGCGGTGCGGGCCGACTCGATGAACTCATCCGATGAGATGACCTGCTTGCCCGCGCCGGCGACGAAGTCCTGGTACTCGGCGTCGGCGATCACCAGAGGGGTGGGCAGCCGGTCGATCAGTTCGCGCAGCCCGTCGGCGCTGAGCCGGTAGTTCAGCGGCGTGACCGCCACCGAGGCCCTGGCCGACGAAAAAAGCAACAGCGGCAACATGACACCGCCGGTACCGACGTAGGCGACGTGCTGCGCGCCGGATGCCGCTATGACTCCCGCTCCGCCGTCGGCAAGCGAACTGAGTTCACCTGTGGTCAGTCGCATACCGCCGGAGACCACCGCCGTCCGGTCCGGGTCGCTCGAGACAGCCATCTCGAGCAGCAAAGAAATGCTCATGGTTTGTCGACGAAGATATCAATAATGGGGTCGTCGCCGCCCCCGTAGCGGGACAGGTCGGTCAGGCCGGCGTCGGTGAGCAGTTGAGAATCGATGTAGCACTGACCGTTCACCTCGGCAGCCGGCCGCGAGAAGATCTCGACGGCCGCGTCGGCCATGATCTCCGGGCTGCGCGAGCGGGCCGCCATTTTGTCGCCGTCGGCGAGGTTGGTCACCGCAGCCGTCGCGATGTAGGTCTCGGGCCACAAGCAGCTGAACCCGATGCCCGCGTCGGCGTACTCGGCCGCCCAGCCCAGCGACAACAGGGTCATGCCGTACTTCGACAACGTGTAGGACGGGTGCTCGCCGAGCCAGTGCGGGTTCATGTTCATCGGCGGCGCCAGCGTCAGCACATGCGCGGATGCGCTTTGTGCTCCTCGCCTCCGCGCAGACTTGCGCAGATGCGGCAGACACGCCTTCGTCAGTAGGAAAGTGCCCCGGACATTGATGTTCATCATCAGGTCGAACTTCTTGGCCGAGAGCTGCTCGGTCGGTTCGGTGGCAATGGCGCTTGCATTGTTGACGCAGATGTCGACGCCACCGAAGCGTTCGACCGCGGTGTCGACGGCGCGTTGCACGTCTTCTTCGTTGCGCACGTCGCCGACCACGGCGACGCCCTTACCGCCCGCGGCCTCGATGTCCGCGACGGCGGTGTGCACGGTCCCGGGAAGCCTGGGGTGCGGTTCGGCGGTCTTGGCCAGCAGCACGACGTTCGCTCCGCGCCTGGCCGCGCCGATCGCGATCGCCAACCCGATGCCCCGGCTTGCGCCGGAGACCACCATGGTGCGATCGGTAAACGACTCGGTGGGCCGATTGGACTGGCTGGACATCTGCCTCCTGAAGACGAAGCCCCACCCTAACAAATCGGTATTGGCGTTCTCATTTTAGGCAAGTGCCATAATCACTGTGTACCGCGCCTTCGGTCGACCTCCGGCCGTCTCCGCAGGCCCTACCCAGTGCACGTTTCCGGTCTGCGGTATTGGCATTCTCATTTTTTGCAAGTACGTTATCCATTGATGACCGACCCAGTTCAGACCCCCTCCGGCATCCCGCTGGAGCCCGTGTACGGACCGGCCGATCGGGCCGGTGAGCCGCCTGCGCCCGGGACCTATCCGTTCACCCGGGGCAACTTCGCGAGCGGATACCGCGGCAAGCTGTGGACGTTCCGCCAATATTCGGGCTTCGGGACCGCTGAGGAGTCCAACCGTCGCTACCGCTACCTGCTGGATCAGGGAGGGACGGGGCTGTCGGTCGCGCTCGACCTGCCGACGCAGTGCGGCTTCGACTCCGACGATCCCGAGGTCAGCGAGGAAGTCGGGCGGGTCGGTGTCGCGGTCGACACGCTCGCCGACGCGGAGATCCTGTTCGACGGCATCCCGCTCGACAAGATCAGCACGAGCTTCACGATCAACGGCACGGCCGCGATCCTGCTGGCGTTCTACGTCGCCGCGGCCGAGAAGAAGGGCGTGCCGCGCGAGAAGCTCACCGGCACGATCCAGAACGACATCCTCAAGGAGTACGCCTCACGCGGCACCTGGATCTGGCCGCCGGAGCCGTCGCTGCGACTGATCGCCGACACCATCGAGTTCTGCGCCGCCGAGGTGCCGAGGTTCAACGCGATCTCGGTGGCGGGCGCGCACTTCCGCGACGCCGGGGCCAACGCCGTGCAGGAGATGGCATTCACGCTCGCCGACGGCGTCACGTATTGCGACACCGTCGTCGAACGCGGCCGGATGACCATCGACAAGTTCGCACCCCAGATCTCCTTCTTCTTCTATACGCACGGCGACTTCTTCGAGGAGATCGCGAAGTACCGGGCGGGCCGTCGGCGCTGGGCCACGATCGTGCGCGAACGCTACGGCGCCACCAGCGACAAGGCGTCGATGTTCCGGTTCGGCTGCGTGTCGGGCGGCGCATCGCTGTATGGCCCGCAGGCGCAGAACAACGTGGTCCGTGTCGCCTACGAGGCCATGGCGTCGGTGTTGGGCGGCGTGCAGTCGATGTTCACCGCCGCGTGGGACGAGCCGTTCGCGCTGCCGAGCGAGGAGTCCGCGACACTGGCCCTGCGCACCCAGCAGATCCTCGCCTACGAAACCGGAGTGGCGGCGGTGGCCGATCCACTCGGCGGCTCCTACTTCGTCGAAGCGCTCACCGATGCGACCGAGGAGAAGATCATCGAGATCATGCACGATCTCGAGACGCACGGCGGCATGGTGCGCGCGATCGAGGACGGGTACCTGCAGGGTCTGATCGCCGATGAGGCGTTCAAGATCCACAGGAAGTCGAATCGGGGGCTCGGCCGGTCGTCGGCGTGAACAAGTTCGTCTCCGACGAATCCGCGCCGGATGTCGCGATGTACGAGCTCGACGCCGAGGGCCGCGACGTCCAACTGAAACGGCTGTCGAAGGTCAAGGGCGACCGTGATTCGGCCGCCGTCGCCGCCAGCCTGGCCGCGCTGTCGCGCGCCGCCGAGGGCACCGACAACCTGATGCATCACCTGATCGACTGCGCCAACAACTACTGCACGGTGGGGGAGATGGTGAGCGCATTGAAGGCCGTCTGGGGCGAGTTCCAACAGCCGGTGGTGTTCTGATGAGCGCGTGCGCGAAGAAGCGGGGGTACTGATGGCGACGCGCGTGTTGGTCGCCAAGCCCGGGCTCGACGGACACGACCGCGGCGCCAAGATCGTCGCCCGCACGCTGCGCGACGCCGGGTTCGAGGTCATCTACACCGGCATCCGCCAGCGCATCGAGGACATCGTGTCGATCGCGTTGCAGGAGGACGTCGCGCTCGTCGGCCTCTCGATTCTGTCGGGCGCGCACGTCGCGCTCACCACACGCACCGTCGAGGCGCTGCGCGCCGCCGACGCCGGCGACATCGCCGTGGTGGTCGGCGGCACCATTCCCGAGGCCGATGTGCCGAAGTTGTTGTCCGCCGGTGCGGCTGCGGTCTTTCCGACCGGCACGCCGTTGGAGACGCTCGTCCGCGATGTGCGCGCGTTGACCTCAGAGAAGGTGGGCGACTGACATGCGACTTGGCGTGATGATCGGAGCCGAGCGTGGCGACATGGCGCGCAAGGTCTCCAAGCTGGTGGCCGACATCGAGTGGGCCGAGGCCGCCGGTCTGGACACCGCCTGGATGCCGCAGGTGCCGGACGACTTCGACGCGCTCACCATGGTGGCGCTGATGGCCGCGCACACCTCACGCATCGAGCTCGGCACCGCCGTCGTTCCGCTACAGGCGCAGCATCCCATTGCCCTTGCCCGCCAAGCGCTCTCGGTGCACGCGATGGCGTCCGGGCGACTGGCGCTTGGCGTCGGCCCCTCGCACCACTGGATCGTCCGGGACATGCTGGGCATCCCGTACGAGAAGCCCGCGGCGTACACCCGCGACTACCTCGAGGTGCTCAACGCCGCGATCGCCGGACCCGGCCCCGTCGACGTCGAGAACGACTCGTTCACCGTGCACAACCCCACCGTGTTGGGCGCCGAGACGCCGATGCCGGTGCTGGTCGCCGCGCTGGGGCCGGTGATGCTGCAGATCGCCGGCGAGCGTGCCGACGGCACCGTGCTGTGGATGGCCGACGAGAAGGCCATCGGCGATCACATCGCGCCGAAGATCAACAAGGCCGCCGCCGAGGCGGGCAGGCCCGCGCCGCGCATCGTCGCGGGCATTCCGGTGTGTCTGTGCGCGAACTCGGAGATCGATGCGGCCAAGGATCGCGCGAACCGCATCCTCGCCGAGGCGGAGACGTCGCCGAACTATCAGCGTCTGCTGGATCGCGGCGATGCTCGCGACGTCGGCGATCTCTGCGCGGCGGGTGACGAGGAGGCGATCCTGGCGCGCTTCCGACGGTTCGCCGATGCCGGCGTCACCGACCTCTCGGTGCGGCTGCTTCCGATCGGGGACAACCGTGACGAGCTGATCGCGTCGAAATACCGTACCCGCGAGGTGATTTCACAGCTCGCCACCGAGGTCCGATGAGCGTTTGCGCGAAGAGCCGACAGCGCCGATGACTGCGGGGCCGCTTGCGGGCATCCGCATACTCGAGGTCGGCGTGATGCTCGCCGGGCCGTACGCCACGATGCTGCTGGCCGACCTCGGCGCGGAGGTCATCAAGATCGAGCCGCCGGAAGGCGAGATCTCCCGCCAGGTGAGCGACAGCTACTTCGCCAGCCTCAACCGCAACAAGGAGAGCGTCTGCATAGACCTCAGGTCGGAGGCCGGCCAGCAACAGCTCGGTCAGCTGGTCGCGAAATCCCATGCGCTGCTGGTGAATATGAAGCCGTCGGCGATTCGCCGGCTCGGGCTGACCTACGAGGCGCTGCGGCGCTTCAATGAGAAGATCGTCTGCGTGGCCATGACCGGGTTCGGCATGGACGGGGGCGACGATCCGGCCTTCGACTACGTGATCCAGGCGGGGACGGGGGTCGCGGCGATGACCGGCGATCCCAATGGTCCGCCGACGTTGCCCGGCTATTCGGCGGCGGACAACTCGACCGGACTGGCCGCGGCACTTGGACTGCTGGCCCAGATCGTGTCGGGTCGCGGCGGTCAGGTCGAGGTCTCGCTGCGCGATGTGGTGATGTCGCAGTTGAACTACCGGGCCTCGGCATGGCTCAACGACGGAGTCGAGCCGCAGCGCCATCCGTTCGGGGCGCATTCGTATTACGTTCCGGCGCAGCTGTTCCCGACGGCCGACGGCTACCTCGCGCTCTTCATCACCCACGACGCGTTCTGGCGATCGTTCGCCGCGGAGGCCGGCATATCCGGCTTTCCGACCATGGCCGAGCGCGCGGCTCAGCGCGAGGAGGTGCTCGCCGTCGTCACCGCGGCGCTGGCCACCGACAGCGCGAAGGGCTGGGAAGCCCGGCTGCGTCCGCTCGGGATTCCGGCCGCGGCGGTCCGCACGCTGCCCGACGCCCTCGAGGCGACGCCGGAGGTCGTCGTGACGGCAGGGGATTTCCGGTTGGTGGGCAGCCCGATCCAGGTGTCCGGCTACGAGCCCGACTACCGACCGCCGCCCCGCCTAGACGAGCACGCTCACTCGTATTCGACGGTCACCGACGGCGTGTCCGGCACACCCTGACAGGTCAGGATGTACCCCTCGGCTACCTCATCCTCATCCAGCGCGTCGTTGACGCGCATGGTCGCCTTGCCCTCGATCAGCCGGGCCATGCAGGTGCCGCAGTTACCCGCCTCGCAACTGAACGGCGGCGACAGGCCCGCGCGCCGCGCGCTCTCCAGCAGGGTCTCGTTCTCGACGCGCGGTACCGACGCCTTCTTCCGGTCGAGCAGGATCGTCACGGTCCCCTCGACGGTCATCTGACGTCTCCTTGTGCCATTGAGATTCTGCTTCTACGAGAATACTATTCTCACTATAGGATAGTGTGTTCTCGGTGGGTTTCGCAACGGACGGGAAGGGCGGGTGAGCTGACATGAGCGAGCCAACCGCCCTCGCTTTCGACGAGCGCGAATACACACTCGCGCAGCTCGACGCCCTGGCCAACGGCATGGCGACAACGCTGGAGCATCGGGGGGTGCGTGCCGGCGACCGGGTGGCGCTGATGTCGTCGAACCGGCCCGAGTTCGTGGTCGCCCTGTGGGCGATCTGGCGGCTGGGCGCCGCGGCGGTCCTGCTCAGCCCGGCCTGGCGGGACACCGAAGTCGAGCACGCGCTCGCGGTGACCAAACCCGCGCACGCCGTCGGCGACCACCCGGTGCTCGCCGGGCTGATGCCGATGCTGCAGCTGGACGATCCGATCACTCCGGGGCGGCGGGAGTTCGACGCGCCCAGATCCGGACGCCGACGCGCTGCTCGTGTTCAGTTCCGGCACCACCGGCATGCCCAAGGCCGTCCGTCACACCCACGGCGGGTTCGCGGCGGCCGTGCGGCACTGGCGTGACGCCCTGGGTTTGACGTCGGCCGATCGCATGCAGATCGTGACGCCGCCGTCGCACATCCTCGGCCTGCTCAACATCGTGATGGCGCTCGACACGGGAGCATGGATCCGGCTGCATCGCCGCTTCGACATCGACCAGATGCTGCACCACATCGAAGCCGACCGGATCACCATCGAGATGGCCGTCGCGCCGATCGCGCTGGCGCTGGCCGCGCATCCGAAGCTGGATTCCTACGACCTGTCGTCGCTGCGCTACGTCATGTGGTGTGCGACGCCGGTCACCAAGAGCGTCGCCGAGGCCGTCACCGGCAGGGCCGGGGTGAACTGGGTGACCGCCTACGGCACCAGCGAGTTGCCGGTGATCGCGTGCAATTCGCTCGAAGGGGCCCGCCTGGACACCGTCGGACGGCCGGTGCCAGGGGTCGACGTGCGGGTGGTCTCGCTCGCGGACGGCACGCCCGTTGCGCCGGGCGAGGTCGGTGAGATTCAGGCGAGGTCGGATTCGGTGATGGCCGGCTATCTCCCCGACGAGGCGACGGCACAGGCGTTTTCGGACGGTTGGTATCGCACCGGAGACGTCGGCTACCTCGACACCGACGGCTGGCTGCGCATCACGGACCGGGCCAAGGAGATGATCAAGGTGCGCGGGTTTCAGGTCGCGCCTGCCGAGATCGAGGCGGTGCTGCACGGGCATCCGCGGGTCGACGACTGCGCGGTGTTCGGCGTCGACGACGCGCCGACGGCGAAGCGGTCGTCGCCGCGGTCGCAACACACGGTTCGGTGGACCCCGACGAGCTGATCGACCTGGTCGCGCAGCGGCTGGCGTCCTACAAGCGGCTGAGCCGGGTGGTGATCGTTCCCGAGATTCCGCGGTTGCCTTCTGGAAAGGTATTGCGTCGAGTGCTGAAGGAGCGTGATGGACGTCCGTCTGACGGCTGAACAGCGGCAGCTGCGGGAGGCCGCCGCCGAGTTGGCCGACGAACTCGGGCCGGGGTCGGTCGCCGACCTTGACGACGCCAACCGCGTCGCCCGGCTGGAGAAGGCGATCGACGGGACGGGGTTTCGGACCCTGCGCTCCGACGGGGCCTCCGGTGTCGAGGTGGCCATCGTCGCGGAGGAGTTCGCCAGGGGACTGGTCGACGTGCCGTTCCTCGGCCCCATGCTCGTCGACGACCTCGGTCACCGGCTCGGTCGTGAGCCGTCGGTGCCCAACGCCGAACCCGAGTCGATCGACCTCACGAAAAGCGTTGCCGGAGTGGTCGAGTCGCCGACCGAGCTCAGTGAGCTCAGCGACGAGGACGCCGGCCGCTGGCGGGCCCTCGCGCTGACGATCACCTGTGCCGACATCGTCGGCGCCGCCCGCGGTACGCATGCACTTGCCTGCGAGTACGCCAAGGTCCGCGAACAGTACGGAGCCACGATCGGTTCGTATCAGGCCGTCGCGCATCTGTTGGCCGAGAGCCTGGCCCTGATCGAGGGCTCTGTCAGCGTGCTGCGCCACGCCGCGTGGGCCGTCGACGAACTGCCCCCGGCCGAGGCGATCGAGGCCGCGCGGGTGGCCAAGATCTACTGTGCGCGTGCTGCGATGACGGTCTGTGAGACGTCGATCCAGGTGCACGGCGGCATCGGCAACACCTGGGAATGCCTTGCGCACGTCTATCTGCGGAGGGTGCTGGCCGCCAGCGAGATGTGGCCCGTGAAGCTCGAGGAGGTGTCCATTGGATTTTCGTGATTCACCGGACGAAGCCGCCTTCCGGGAGCGGTTGCGCGGCTGGCTCGCCGAACAGAAGGGAAAGTTCCCCACCTCGGGTGACGAGTACTGGGCGCGGCAGGGCGACTGGCATCAGGCGCTGTACGCGGCGGGTTTCTTCGGCACGTCCTGGCCCAAGGAGTACGGCGGTCAGGACCTGCCGCCGGTCTACGACGTCATCGTCGACGAGGAGATCGCCAAGGCAGGCGCACCGGCCCGGCCCAGCCTCGGTTATCTGGTCGTCGGCCTGTCCCACCACGGCAGCGAGGAACTGCGGCAACGCTTCCTGCCCGGAATGATCAACGGCACCGAGCGGTGGTGTCAGGGCTTCTCCGAGCCCGGCGCGGGGTCGGACCTCGCATCGCTGACCACCACGGCGACTCGCGAGGGCGACGAATACGTCATCGAGGGCCACAAGATCTGGACCAGCTACTCCGACGTCGCCGACTGGTGTCTGCTGCTGGCCCGCACCGACAAGGACGTGCCCAAGCACAAGGGCATCTCGGCGTTCATCGTCAACATGCACCAGCCCGGCATCGAGCAGCGGCCGCTGAAGATGATCAGCGGCGTCACCAAGGAATTCGGCCAGGTGTTGTTCGACGGTGCCCGCGTGCCGATCGACAACATGGTGGGTGAGCCCGGTGAGGGCTGGAAGCTGGCGATGACGGTCGTCAGCCACGAGCGCGAACCGTCGACGCTCGGCTTCTCCGCCCGCTACGGAAAGCTGGTGCGCCAGTTGGCGTCCCGCGTCGACGGCCCAGCGCCCGAGGAGCTGTCGTGGGCGTGGGTCCAGACTGAGATGTTGCGGCTGCATGTGCGCAGGCGGCTGTCCGAACAGCTCGACGGCCTGACCCATGGTCCGCAGGGATCGCTGGACAAGCTGCTGATGACGTGGGTGGAGCAATCGGTCGGTCACGCCGCGCTGGCCACCGTCGGCACCGGCGACGCGGAGTTGTTCGGTGCCTACATGTACAGCCGCGCGCAGAGCGTGATGGGCGGCACCTCACAGATTCAGAAGAACATCATCGCTTCGCGCATTCTCGGATTAGGAGTCTGAAATGTACGACATGCCAGACGAAATCGACGTCAAGGCCGACGGTGCGCTGCGCATCATCACGCTCAACCGGCCCGATGCGCTCAATGCGGTCAACGACAACCTGCACGTGGGGCTGGCCAAGATCTGGGAGGCGCTCAACGAGGACACCGGTGCACGGGCGGCAGTGATCACCGGTGCGGGCCGGGCGTTCTCGGCCGGCGGCGACTTCGACTACCTCGACGAGCTGCGCAACGACGAGGCGCTGCGGCAGAAGACGATCAAGCACGGCCGCGACCTCGTCATCGGCATGCTGCGCTGCCGCATCCCGGTGATCGCCGCGGTCAACGGCCCGGCCGTCGGGCTGGGCTGCAGCCTGGCCGCGCTGTCCGACATCGTCTACATCGCCGAGACCGCGCACTTCGCCGATCCGCACGTGCAGATCGGACTGGTCGCCGCTGACGGCGGCCCGCTGGTGTGGGGTTCGCAGATCAGCCTGTTGCAGGCCAAGGAATTCGCGCTGACCGGAGTGCGGATCAAGGCCCAACGCGCGGTCGAGCTCGGGCTGGCCAACCACGTCGTCGCCGACCCGCTGGCCGAGGCGATCGCGTGCGCGAAGAAGATCATGGAGCTGCCGCAGCAGGCGGTCGAGGCCACCAAGCGGTTGATGAACATCCAGTTGGAGAAGGCGGTGATGGCGTCGCTGGACTACGCCAACCTCGCCGAGTACGTGTCCTTCGGGACAACCGACTTCAACAAGATCGTCGACGGGCTGATCGCCAAGAAGAACTAGCGATCCCGTATCGGCGAGTTGCGGATAAACCTCCCGATCGGCGAGCGTGCGTGTCTGCGGCCGACACGCCGATCATCTGACGCAATTTTGCGCACGCTCGCGGCGGCGTTTCGAGCGCCGCGCAAGACTTGCTGCGCCTCTGCGGAATCAGCGTCGGTCAGCTGCGTCAGTCGGCGAGTTCGATGCAGTCGGCCTCCGGCGCAGTTGTCGGGATCGCTAAAGATCCCTCGGGCCTGCCCAGGTGATCGACCAGAGTCGCGATAGGCGAGACGTCATCGCGTCGGTTCGGCGTGATCGTCGAGCTGTCGATGATCATCATGCCGATCTGCAGGCCTGGTCCAGGACGCTGAGCATGGAGAAGCGGTTGCACCGCCGACACGTGCGACGACATCCTGACGCGGCACTCCGGATCGGTGGCCGGCCGAGCCGGAACAGGCCGCTGCGAAGGAACAGGTCGAGCGCGGACGAAGTGATCGTCCCGCCGCTTCATCGAGAGGCAGCGACTCGTCGTCGGACAGCCATACGCCGTGGGCTCCCAAGAACTGTCGCTCCGACCAGCCTGTACGTCTCGTGAGACCGCGACGGAGTCGGCGGAGTCGGGATGAGAGCGTGCGCTCTTCTCGCATTCGACGAAATGCACTCGCAGCGTCGTTGGCTCGCGGATCACAGCACGCTCGGGAATGCTAGTTAGAGGTGAGGTCTTCGGAGCGCTGGATGGTGCCGGTGATGCCGCTTCGCATCCTGTTGCGCCAGAAGCACAGCGGCGTCGGCCATCGCCTCTGGCGGCTCGACCATCTCCGGCGGAATCTCCATGCCTGCGCCTCCGGCCTGCCAGCCCTCGGTCAATACGACTCGCGACGGGCTGAGGCAGTTGACGGCGATGTTGTCGGGTTTCAGGTCGGCGGCCAGACCGAGATACAGCCGCTCGACGCCGGCCTTGGACACCCAGTAGGCGTTGGAACCGTGGTCGGTCATCGTGACGCCGGTGGTGGTGATGGCGATCAGCGAGCCGCCGCCGCGCGCCCGCACATGCGGGATGACCGCCTTGGTGACCAGGAAGACACCGGTCAGGTTGACGTCCAGGCACAGCTGCCAGCGCTTGAGTGGCGTGGACTCGACCGGGCCGAGCCACAGCACCCCGGCATTGGCGACCAGAATGTCGATCCCGCCGAACTCGGCGACGACGGCAGCCACCGCCGCCTCGACCGAATCCTCCTTGGTGACATCGCACGGCACGGCCAGCGCGCGGCCGCCCGACGACGAGATGCCCTCGGCGACAGAGTGAATCGTGCCGGGCAGCTTGCCCTCGTGCTCGGAGCGTGCTGCGACCGCGACCGCCGCACCCTCACGGGCGAGGGCCGTGGCGACCGTCGCGCCGATGCCACGACTGGCACCGGCCACGAAGGCCATTTTCCCTTTAAGTCCCGCCTGCGGCGTCACTTCGGCGGGAAGCGCAGCGCCCCGTCGAGGCGAATGATCTCGCCGTTCAGGTAGTCGTTCTCGATGATGCTCTGAGCCAGCTGGGCGTACTCGGTCGAACGGCCCATGCGCTTGGGGAACGGCACCTGCGGACCCCAGTACTGCTCGAGCTGGTCGGCGGCCTTGCCGTAGGCGGGGGTGTTGATGGTGCCGGGGGCGATGGTGTTGACGCGGATGCCCAGCGGCGACAGGTCGCGGGCGGCCACCAGCGTCATGCCGAGCACGCCGCCCTTGGCCGCCGAATAGGGGAGCTGTCCGATCTGGCCTTCGTACCCGGCGATCGATGCGGTGTTGACGATCGCGCCGCGGCCGCCCTCTTCGAACGGCTCGGACTTCGCGATCGCGGCGGCGGACAGCCGCATCACGTTGAACACCGCCGTCAGGTAGAACTCGATCGTCTTCTTGAAGCCCTCGAGGTCCAGCGGGGAACCGTCCTTGCCGACCAGGCGGCCGCCACTGGCCGGACCGCCGTGGGTGTCGACCGAGATCCGCAGCGGTGCCAGTGACGCAGCCTCGGCGATCGCCGCGTTGACGGACTCCTCCGAGGTGGCGTCGGTGCGCACATAGCGCACGCCGAGCTCGCTCTCCAGCTCCTTGCCCTTGTCGTCGGCGAGGTCGGCGACGACCACCTTGGCGCCCGCGTCGTGCAGCCTGCGGACGGTCGCCTCACCCAGGCCGCCTGCGCCGCCGACCACGATCGCGGAGCTACCGGCGATTTGCATATGATTCCCCTTCTTGCAACTGGCACTCTCAATCAGAGAGAATAGCATTCTCACGACGGTCGAAACGGAGTCACCTCATGCCAGAAGCAGTCATCGTGTCCGCCCTGCGTACCCCCATCGGGACTGCGATGAAGGGCACGCTGCGCGACACCGACGCCTACCAACTCGCCGAACACGTGGTGGGCAGCGCCGCCGCCGATCTCGATTCGGGCGCGATCGACGACGTCATGCTGGGAGAGGGTCTCTACGGCGGTGGCGTCGTCGCACGTCATGCCGCGATCACGGCCGGGCTGACGTCGGTGCCGGGGCTGGCGCAGAACCGGCACTGCGCCGCAGGCCAGGCCGCCGTGCAGAGCGCCGCGGCCAGCATCCGCGCGGGCATGGACCAACTGATGATCGCCGGAGGGGTGAACTCGGCGTCGACGTCGCCCCGGTTCAAGCGCAGGGCGGCGACGAGATGGTGGACTGGTTCCCGCCCACTCACCCCGACCGGCCCGACGCACCCAACATGGACATGTCGATCACCGTGGGCTGGAACGCCGCGGTCAAGGCCGGTGTGAGCCGCGAGGAGATGGACGAGTGGGCGCTGGGGTCGCACCGTAAGGCGATCCAGGCCATCGACGAGGGGCGCTTCAAGGAAGAGATCGTGCCCATCGAGACGCCCCACGGTCTGTTCGAGGTCGACGAGCACCCGCGTCGCGACACCAGCATCGAGAGACTCGCCGCGTTGAAGCCCCTGCATCCCGAGATCGAGGGGTTCTCGATCACCGCGGGCAACGCCTGCGGTGCCAACGACGGCGCCGCCGTGCTGGCCGTCGCCAGCGACCGCCTCGGGCTGCCCGCACTCGCGACGGTCAAGGCTTGGGCGTCCGTCGGCGTCGATCCCGCGTCGACAGGGCTGGCGCCGGTCGAGGCGATTCCGAAAGCGCTTGCCCGCGCTCGGCTTTCGCTGTCCGACGTCGACCTCTTCGAGATCAACGAGGCGTTCGCGTCGATGTGCGTGGCGACGATCAAGCTGCTCGACATCGATCCCGACATCGTCAATGTGAGCGGCAGCGGCTGCTCGCTCGGCCACCCGGTGGCCGCGACCGGCGCCCGCATGCTCGTCACGCTGGTGCATGAACTGCGCAGGCGTGGCGGCGGTATCGGGGTTGCCGCGATGTGCGCAGGTGGCGGCATGGGATCGGCGACGGTCATCGAGGTCGACGGAGCCGCCCGGCGGCGACATCGGGACGCACCGTAGTCCATTACCTCTAGATGACCATCGACGAGCTCATCACTGCGGCGCGCAACGGGTCCACCCGAGCGGCCGGCCGGTTGTTGAGCCTCGTCGAGAGTCCTCGTCGCGACGAAGTCCTCGATGCACTCGGCGCGACAACACCGCCCCGCATCGTCGGCGTGACGGGACCGCCCGGTGCGGGAAAGTCGACGACGGTCGCCGCCCTGGTCAGCGCGTATCGCGAACGCGACATGCGGGTGGCCGTTCTCGCCGTCGACCCGTCCTCGCCCTACAGCGGCGGCGCACTGCTCGGCGACCGGATCCGGATGGCCGCGCACATCAACGACGCCGACGTGCTGATTCGCTCGGTGGCCACCCGCGGTCACCTTGGCGGACTCGCCGCCGCCGTTCCCGCGGCAACCCGGCTGCTTTCCGCCCTGTCGTACGACCTGATCGTCTTGGAGACGGTCGGCGTCGGGCAGTCCGAAATCGAGATCGCCGCCATCGCCGACCCGACCATCGTCATCCTCAATCCCGGTGCGGGCGACGCGGTTCAGGCCGCCAAGGCGGGCCTGCTGGAGGTGGCGGACATCGTCGTCGTGAACAAGGCCGACCGCGAAGGCGCCGACCAGACCGTGCGCGACCTTCGCGCCGAGACCAAGGCACCGATCCTGAAACTCGTTGCCGCACAGAGCGACGGCATCCCGGAGTTGGTGGAGGCCATCGAGGCGCATCACCGCGCCGACAGCCCGGAGCGCCGCAGGGCACGGGCCCGCGCTCAGATTCTGTCGTTGGCGCAGACGCGACTACGAAGTCATGCCGATCTGGACCGCTTGGCGGAGCTGGTCGCCGAGGGTCGGTCCGACCCCTACACCGCGGCGGAGCAGCTATTCGCCATCCCCGTAGAGCCTTGATCTGATACAAAGTTGCCAACGGAAACGGAGCTGAGCTGTGAGCGTATCGAGTCCAACTGTTTCGGGCCCTGTCGTTTTCGATCCGTACTCAGAGGATTTCTTCTGCGCACCGTTCGATACGTACCGCCGAATGCGTGACGAGGCGCCGGTGTACTACAACGAGAAGTACGACTTCTGGGCACTGACGCGCTATGACGACGTCGCGGCGGCGATCAAGGACCACGAGACCTACTCGTCGGCCAAGGGCGTCACGCTCGACATCGTCAAGGCTCCGGACGCGGTAAGCCCAATCGGCAAGATCATCATCAGTTTGGATCCGCCCGAGCATGAACGGATGCGCAAGCTGGTGAACCGCGTCTTCACCCCGCGGGCGATCGCGTCCCTCGAGCAAATGGTCAGGGACACGATCGATCGCTATGTGAAGCAACTCGATCCGTCGTCGTTCGACGCGGTCGCCGACTTCGCGGCGCTCTTTCCCGTCGAGATCATCACGTCGATGCTCGGCGTACCCGCCGAGGACAGGCAGCAACTGCGACTCTGGCTCGACAAGGGTCTGGAACGCGAGCCGGGTTCGATTTCTCCCTCGGCCGAGAGCATGGACGCCATGATCCGGTCGGGCGCGTACTACTACGAGCTGATACAGGAACGTCGCGCCAAACCGCAGGACGACATGATCAGCCGGCTCACCGAGGTCGAAGTCGTCGAGGACGGCGAGGCCAGGCGGCTCGACGACGTCGAGATCGCCGGATTCGCCACGATGCTCGGCGGTGCCGGCGCGGAGACGGTGACCAAGCTCGTCGGAAACGCCGTCGTCGTGTTCGCCGACAATCCCGACCAATGGCAGAAGCTGAAGGACGATCGCGGCAAGATACCGGCGGCGTTCGAGGAGTTACTGCGCTATGAAGGCCCGTCGCAGTACCAGATCCGTACGACCACACGCGATGTCACGCTGCACGGCAAGACGATCCCGGACGGGCGATCCCGTCCTGCTCATCAACGGCTCGGCCAGCCGCGACGAACGTTTCTTTCCCGATCCCGACCGCTTCGACATCGATCGCGAGCGAAAGGTCGGCTACAACCTGAACTTCGGCTACGGCATCCACAGCTGCCTCGGCGCCGCGCTCGCCCGGATGGAGGGCCGGATAGCGCTGGAAACACTGCTCGACCTGATTCCGAGTTATGAGATCGACCGCTCCGGACTGCGACGGGTGCACATGACCAATGTGTGCGGCTGGGCCAACGTTCCCGTGCACGCGGCGAACTAAGAAACCGACTTGCCTGTCGCCGCGGTGTACCCGGCGCGGAAGCCGAAAACCATTGCGGGGCCGATGGTCCCGCCCGCTCCGCCGTAGGCCTTCCCGGTCGCACCGGCCATCGCGTTCCCCGCGGCGTAGAGCCCGGGGATCGGACTGCCGTTGACGTGGATGACGCGGCCGTCGCGGTCGGTGCGCGGTCCGCCCTTGGTGCCCATCGCACCCACCGTGACCGGCACCGCGTAGTAAGGGGCAGTGTCGATCGGGCCGAGCGTCTTGCCCGGTGTCGTTGAGGCGTTGTTGTCGCCCCAGTACCCGTCGTAGGCGCTCGAGCCACGGCCGAAGTCGGGATCGTGCTCATGGGCGACGTTCTCGTTCCACGTCTCAAGGGTGCGGGCCAGGCCGTCGGGGTCGATACCCGTCTTCTCGCTGAGTTCGGCCAGATCCCGGGACTGGCAGAACCAGTGGGGGACAGGACCATCGGGGTCGACGCCGAGGAAGCCGTAGCGCTTGAGGTGCTGGGAGTCGAAGACGATCCACGCCGGGTCGTTGATGTAGCCGTGGCGTGGATCGAGGTGGTGGAACGGGCCCGCCATCGAGTTGTATTCGCCGGCCTCGTTGAGGAATCGCTTGCCGGCTCTGTTGACGATGATGCTTCTCGGCCGGGTCCGTTCGAGCCGCACGCTTCGGCTGCGCGGCTTGCCGCCGAATGTGTCGCCGGGAATCTGGATGATCGGCACCCACCACGCCTCACCCATGTTCGCCAGGTCGGCACCGTGCGCCATCGCCATCCGCAGGCCGTCACCGGTGTTGTTCGGAGGAGAAACCGGTCCGTGCATCGGCCCGCGCAGAAACGCGTCAACCAGCTCTTCGTCCCATTCGAACCCGCCCGTGCCGAGCACCACGCCTGCGCGGGCGCGCACCCGAATATCCTTGCCGTCGTGGTCGATTCGTACGCCCACGATGGCACCGCCATCGGCGATCAGTTCGATCGCCCTTGCGTCCGTTTTGGGAGTCACACCGAGGTCCAGTAGGCCCTTCAGCAGCCCGGCGATCAGCGCGGTGCCCGCCACGCAGTAGTCGCCGGCGTCATTGTCGAACGAGGCGTGGATCCTGGCGCGCGTCTCGGCGTCGATGCCGACATTGCTGAAATCCGCAGGGAACGACGTGATTCGGTCTCGCCATTCGCCCAGTCGGGAAAGGTCGAACGGCTTGGCATTCAGTGAGCGACCGCCCGTGGGCCGTCCGCCGGGAAGTTCGGGCTTGTAATCGGGGAACCCCTCGGCGATTTCGAACTGCAGCTCGCTGTGCTCCTCCACGAAGTCGAGCATTTTCGGGCCGGTTCGCACGAATGTCTCGACCAGCTCGCGGTCCATCACGCCCAGCGACTGTGCCTCGAGGTACTTGAGTGCGTCGGCCTCTGTCAGCTCGCCGTCGGGCGAGCGCCGATGCGCGGGGATCCACACGATGCCGCCGGATACCGCAGTCGTACCGCCCACCGTCGCGGTCTTCTCGTAGACCTCGACCGATGCGCCGTTGGCCGCGGCGGCCAGGGCGGCTGTCAGTCCGGCGCCGCCGCTGCCCAGCACGACGACGTCGACGTCATTGTCCCAATCGGTCACCGTTGCTCACCCTTTCCGGCTGACAGACCCTCAGGCGAGGATCGCGGATAATTCGTTGGCTGCCTTGATGACTGAATCTCGGCCACGCATGACCACGTCCTCACGGTGGGAGATCAGATTGATGCATGTCGGCGGGGACGGCGGACTCCGTCGGACGGGCACGGCGAGGCCGTAGGTGTTCGGCTCGACTTCGCCATGGGTGATGACCCAGCCATTCTGACGGGTTTGCGGAACCAGGTCCCGCTCAGCGGGCCGAGGAGGCATGCTGGCAAGCAGCGCAATTCCCGCCGACCCGCGATCCAACGGGTAGCGGCTGCCCTCGTGAAACGACAGTTGGTAGAACACGTTGGTCGGCACGATCACCGCGATGGCGACCTGCTGGTCGCCCTCGGCGATGAGCAGCGACACCGTGGTGCCGAGTTCGTCTGCCAGCGCCCGCAGAGTCGGCAGGCTCAGCTGCCGAACATTGTTGTCGAACGACGCGCCGAGGACCGCGAGCGCCGACGCCGAACGATATCGACCGTCTTCCCCCTTGGCCACGAACCGATATTGCGCGAGCGTGGTCAGCAGGCGATACGCGATTGTTCGATGTACTCCAATGTCGTCGGCGACCTGTTGTGCGGTCAGGCCGCCCGGGGAGGCGGCGACCAACTGCAGGGCGGCGAGACCCCTCGCCAGGGTCTGCGAGCCGGGCGCACCATTAGTTCCGGTACCGGCGCTCGCCTTCGGCATGGCGCCCCTCCTTGACAGACGGATTCCCGAGAGTGATGCTCTGACTATAGTGCACGTGTATGTGCGATAAATGAGCAGAGTGCTTACAAATTACGAGAATCGACTTCTCGTCGTCAAGAGAGGTGACCGGTGGCGGAGCACGAAAGCGTCTGGAGCGACCTCCAGGGCGTGGCGTTCTCACAGGGCTACCTCGACGTCGGCGGAGTCCGCACCCGATACCTGCACGCGGGCGAAGAAAGTAAGCCACCGCTGGTGCTGCTGCACGGGTCGGGCGGTCACGCCGAGGCCTACGTCCGCAACCTCGAGGCGCATGCCGAGCACTTCTCCACCTGGGCCATCGACATGCTCGGCCACGGCTACACCGACAAGCCGGGACACCCGCTGGAGGTCGGCCATTACGTGGAGCACTTGATGGCGTTCCTCGACACCATCGGCGTCGAGCGGGCACACCTGAGCGGGGAGTCGCTCGGCGGATGGGTGGCGTCGCGCGCCGCTGTCGACCACCCGGACAGGATCGACCGGTTGGTCCTCAACACCGCGGGCGGATCGCAAGCTGATCCCGAGGTGATGAAGCGAATCATCACGTTGTCGATGGCCGCGGTCGAGGCACCGACCTGGGAGACCGTCCAGGCCAGGATCAAGTGGTTGATGGCCGACAAGTCCAAGGACTACGACGACATCGTCGCCAGCAGGCAGCGCATCTACCGGCAGCCGGGCTTCGTCGCCGCCATGCGAGACATCATGGCGTTGCAGGATCCAGACATCCGTGCGCGAAATCTTCTTGGGCCGAAGGAGTACGGGGCGATCGCCGCACCGACACTCGTCGTGTGGACCAGCGACGACCCCACCGCCGATGTCGCCGAGGGCAGGCGGATCGCGTCGATGATCCCCGGCGCGCGGTTCGAGGTGATGCCCGGCTGTGGCCACTGGCCTCAGTACGAGGATCCCAAGACCTTCAATCGGCTCCATCTGGATTTCCTGCTGGGACGTTGACCGTGGCTGAGAAATTCGATGTCGTCATCGTCGGGGCGGGCCCCGTGGGACTCACCTTGGCGAACGTCCTTGGCCTGCAAGGTGTCCGGACGCTGGTGGTCGACGAGCGAGACAACCTCATCGACTATCCCCGCGGCGTCGGCCTGGACGACGAGGCGCTGCGCACCTTCCAGGGCATCGGACTGGTGGACCAGATTCTGCCTCACACGGTGCCCAACCAGATCCTGCGGTTCTTCGACGCGAAGCGGAAACTGCTCGCCGAGATGGCACCCCCCGATGCGCGCTTCGGGTGGCCGAAGCGCAACGGCTTCGTCCAGCCGATGGTCGATGCCGAACTGCTTGTCGGACTTGAGCGATTCGACAACGTCGAAGTGCGGTGGGGCCATGCGATGGAGAACTGCACCGAAACCGCGGCTGGTGTCACGGTCGAGTTCGCCGACGCTCGCGAATCCGTCGGCGCCCGATATGTCGTCGGCTGCGACGGCGGCCGCAGCGCAACCCGACGACTGATGGGAGTGTCGTTCGACGGCACCACATCCCCGACGCGCTGGCTGGTCGTCGACTGCGCGAATGATCCACTCGGCCATCCGAACAGCGAAGTGGGCGCGGATCCCAGCCGTCCCTACGTGTCGATATCCATTGCGCACGGTATCCGGCGCTTCGAGTTCATGATTCACGGCGATGAGTCCGACGAAGAGGCGGATGACCCCGCGTTCGTCAGGCGCATGCTCGCTAAAATGGTGCCCGACCCGGAGCGGGTCGACATCATTCGGCATCGGGTGTACACCCACCATTCGCGGATCGCGGGCGCGTTCCGGCAGGGGCGCTTGATGATTGCCGGTGACGCCGCTCACCTCATGCCGGTGTGGCAGGGGCAGGGCTACAACAGCGGCATCCGGGACGCGGCCAATCTCGGATGGAAGCTGGCGGCGGTCGTGAAGGGGCTCGCCGAGGACGCGCTGCTCGACACCTACGACGTCGGAACGGCGCAAGCACGCCAGAGCGATGATCGACCTGTCCACCATGGTCGGCCGTGTCATCTCGCCGACGAATCGGCGGGTGGCAGCGCTGCGGGACAGGGTGATTCACGCAGCGTCGGTGGTCCCCGCGCTCAAACGGTATGTGCTCGAGATGCGGTTCAAACCGATGCCGCGATACGAACAGGGCGCGGTTTTCCATGCCGAGCCTCGCGCCGAATCCTCACCGACAGGCACCCTGTTCATCCAGCCCCGTGTCGACACCCGCGACGAGCAGAATGTGCTTCTCGACGACGTGCTCGGCAACGGTTTCGCCGTGCTGTGCTGGAGTAACAACCCCCGCGCACTGCTCGGCGACGAGGCGTTCGAGCGTTGGAAGGCGTTGGAGGCCAAATTCATTGCGGTACGGCCGATGACACAACTGCGCTGGACAGGACACGATGACCCCGATGTCGTCATCGTCGGCGATCGCACCGGCGCCCTCAAGGCATGGTTCGACACCCACACGGATTCGGTGCTGTTCCTGCGTCCCGATCGGTGCATCGCGGGTGCCTGTATCGCTGCGCGAGCACCCGACGTGAGTGCGTCGCTGTTCAAGGTTCTCTATCTGACTCAGGGAGGAGGCTCCGGTGCCAGTGACCCTCTGCTGTATGTCCCACAGCCCACTACTGAATCTTCCGGGACCGTCGCAGGATCTCCTTGACGAGATAAGCGCCGCACTCGCGAACGCCCGCGAGTTCGTCCGCGAATACGACCCGGAGCTTGTCGTCATTTTCTCTCCGGACCACTACAACGGCGTCTTCTACCGGATGATGCCGCCGTTCTGCATCAGCACCAAGGCGGTTGGGGTCGGCGACTTCGGCACGCAGGCCGGTCCGCTCGATGTTCCCGAGGACATCGCCAACCACCTCGCCGAGGCGGTCCTCGCCGCGGACGTCGACGTCGCGGTCTCGGCTGAGCATGGAAGTGGACCACGGCACGGTGCAGCCGCTGCAAACGCTGTTCGGCGACGCCGCGGCACGCCCGGTCATCCCGATCTTCATCAACTCGGTCGCCACCCCGCTCGGGCCGCTGCGTCGGTCGAGGTCGCTGGGCACGGCCGTCGGAAACTACCTGGCAACACTGGACAAGAGAGTCCTTGTCGTCGGTTCGGGCGGGCTCTCGCATGACCCGCCGGTTCCCACGCTCGCGACCGCCCCGCCCGCCGCGCTGGGCCGGATCGTGCTCGGCGAGCCGATGTCGGCCGAGCAGCGCCAAGCACGTCAGGTCGCGGTGATGGAGGCGGCGCAGAACTTCGCGCATGGAAAGAGCAAGCTGCAACCGCTCAACCCGGAGTGGGACCACCGTTTCCTGGAAATCGTTGACAGCGGCCACCTCTCCGACACCGACGGCTGGTCGACCTCATGGATGGCGCACGAGGCAGGCAACTCCGCACACGAGGTCCGCACATGGGTGGCCGCTTTCGCCGCACTGGCAGCACAGGGCCCGTACCGGACCGAACACCGCTTCTACCGGGCGGCTCCCGAATTGATCGCGGGATTCGCCGTACGCACGGCGGTGCCGGCCCCATGACCTCCAATGCGTCGGACACATTCGATCAGACGGTCGACGTCCTCATCGTCGGCTCGGGTGGCGGCGGCATGACGGCGGCGCTCACCGCCAACGCATCCGGACTCGACGCGCTCGTTGTCGAGAAGTCGGCACACTTCGGCGGATCCACCGCATTGTCAGGCGGCGGCATTTGGGTGCCCGGCGCTCCGTCGCAACGCAAAGAGGGTTATGTTCCCGACCCCGACGGGGTCTTCGATTATCTGCGCGCGATCACCGACGGCCTCGTCAGCGACGCACGACTTCGTCAATACGTGGACTCCGCGCCCGAAATGATGGAGTTCCTCGAGCAGCGCAGCCGGTGGTTCGAGTTCGTGTGGAAGCCCGGCTACGCCGACTACTATCCGGAGTTGCCCGGTGGTTCCGAGCTCGGCAGCACGATCAACGTGCCCGCGATCGATCTGCGCAAGCTCGGTGACGAAGAGCAGAACCTGTTGCAGCCGCTCGCGCTGGCGCCGAAGGGAATCTGGTTCGCCCCCAAAGACCTTCGGTTGTTCTATCAGGTCCGTCAGAACTGGCGCGGAAAAGCGGTTCTGCTGAAGCTGATCTGGCGGATGTGCCGGGCGCGGGTGTTCGGTGACCGAATGGCTGCGATCGGGCAGTCGCTCGCCGCGCGTCTTCGGTTGGCGATGAAGGAGCACGGCATCCCGCTGTGGCTGAGCTCGCCGATGACGGAGTTGATCACCGACGTCGACGGCACGGTGGTCGGTGCCGTGGTGGAACGCGACGGCCGAGCGCACCGCATCGGCGTCCGCGGCGGCGTGATCATTGCGGCAGGCGGGTTCGACCACGACATGGCCTGGCGCAGACAGCATCTGCCGGTGCTCGAGAAGGACTGGAGCTTCGGCAATCCCGCGGCAATGGGCGACGGCATCCGCGCGTGCGAGAAGGTCGGCGGTGCGACCGACCTGCTCGACGAGGCTTGGTGGTTCCCCGCCATCTGCTGGCCCGACGGCCGCCTGCAGTTCATGCTCAACGAACGGATGATGCCCTCGCAGTTCGTCGTGAACGGCGAAGGCAAGCGGTTCATCAACGAAGCGGCGCCTTACATGGACTTCGCCCACGCGATGATCGACGGGCAGAACTCCGGTGTCACGCACATCCCGTGCTGGCTCATCACCGACATCCGTTCGTTCCACCGCTACGTGGTCGCAGGACACCTGCCGATACCGAAGGTGCCGTTCGCGCCGGTGCCGACCGGCCGGAAATTGCCGGCGGCGTGGCTCGAGTCGGGCATCGTGATGGAGGCGGGCAGCTTCGAGGAGCTCGCCACCAAGATCGGCGTACCACCCGCACAGCTCCGCCAGACGGCTGATCGCTTCAACGAACTGGCGCGCAAGGGGCATGACGACGACTTCAACCGGGGCGACAGCGCATATGACAACTACTACGGCGACCCCACGTTGCCCAATCCCAATCTGCATCCGCTGGGCAAGCCGCCGTACTACGCCTTCCAGATAATCCCCGGCGACCTCGGGACGTCGGGCGGTCTGCGGACCGACGAGTTCGCCCGCGTACTGCGAACGGATGACAGCGTCGTGAAAGGCCTTTACGCGGTGGGGAACTCCTCTGCCGCGGTGATGGGCCGCAGCTACGCGGGCGCAGGCGCAACCATCGGGCCCGCCATGACCTTCGGCTACGTCGCCGCCAAGCACATCAACGACGAGCTGCCGGCCACCGGCGGCGCCAGGACCGATTCGGCACTCGATTCAGAGCGAAAGGTAACCAAATGAAAATCTCGCTGTTCTACGAATTTCCGCTACCGCGGCCGTGGAGTGACGACGACGAGCACAAGCTCTTCCAGGACGGCCTCGATGAGGTGGAGGCCGCCGACAAGGCCGGCTTCTCCACGGTGTGGCTGACTGAACACCATTTCCTCGAGGAGTATTGCCACTCGACCGCGCCGGAGATCTTCCTTTCCGCGGCCAGCCAGCGCACCAAGGACATTCGGCTCGGGTTCGGGATCATGCACCTGCCGCCGCAGGTCAATCATCCGGCCCGGGTCGCCGAGCGGGTGTCGACGCTCGACCTCATCTCCAACGGCCGGGTCGAGTTCGGCACCGGCGAGTCGTCGTCGGTGGGCGAGCTCGGTGGCTTCGGCATCGATCCCGCGGACAAGCGCAAGATGTGGGAAGAGGCGCTCGAGGTTTCGATCCGCTGCATGATCGAGGAGCCGTTCACCGGCTTCAAGGGTGAGCACATCGAGATGCCGCCGCGCAACGTGGTTCCCAAGCCGCTGCAGAAGCCGCATCCCCCTGTGTGGGTCGCCTGCACCAGGCCGGCGTCGGTTTCCATGGCCGCGCAGAAAGGCCTCGGCGCTCTGAGCTTCGCCTACACCGGACCCGGCCCCCTGACGGAGCGCGTCAACGGCTACTACAAGGAGTTCGAGGAGAACGGCGCTCCCGTCACGCCACAGATGAACCCGAACATTCTCGCGATCGGCGGCGACCTCTCGATGATGGTGGCCCCCACCGACGAGCAGGCGATCGAACGGCTCGGTATGGGTGGTGGATTCTTCGCGTTCGGGATCATGCACTACTACATGACCGGCATGCACACGCCGGGACGAACCGGGGTGTGGAAGCGGCATCTCGAGGAGATCGAAAAAGATCCGAGCGTCGTCTACGGTCCGGGCCGAGGGCCTATCGGCAGCCCTGCCACAGTGCGCGAGTTCCTGCGGGGCTACGAGGAGAGCGGCGTCGACGAACTGATCATTCTTCTCACCCCGCGCCGTCACGAAGAGACAATGGAATCCATTGAGCTGATGGGCAAGGCGGTGCTGCCCGAGTTCATCGAGCGCGACGAGAAGGCCGTCGCCGAGAAGGCGAAGCGGACTGGCGCCGATCCTCGAGAAGGTCGAGGCGCGCAGGCCAGCGTCGAATGCGCCCGCCTTCGACGAGACCTACGCGTTCGGCGGTCTGCCCACCGGGCGCGAAAACTACACCGCCAACGAGGTGTCCCTGGCGATGGACGAAATGAACGCAGGCATCGAAGCGGCTGCGGCGAAGCTCAAATCAGGGGCAGGCTGGGACAGCAGGAACCCTTCCGCGGACGTGAGGAGCACTGAATGACCACGGCCGACAAGAAATAGAACATGGCCCAGATCGACGACCTTTGGCGCTATGACGGGCGCCGTGCGGTGGTCACCGGCTGCAGCTCGGGCATCGGTGCCGAAGTGGCGCAGCAGCTCACCGAGCTCGGCGCCGAGGTCGTCGGCCTTGACCTGAAGCCCCCTGCCGTGCAGCTTCAAGAGTTCCACGAGATCGACCTGTCCGATCCGGCGTCGATCGACCGGGCCGTTGCGGCGATCGACGGCCCGGTCGATGCGCTCTTCAACATCGCCGGTGTGTCGTCGGGCATCGGTAATCCGTTGTTGGTAGTGACGATCAACTTCCTCGGTACCCGGCATTTCACCGAAGCGCTCATCCCGTCGATGCCGCCCGGCTCGGCGATCGCAAACGTCTCCTCGCTCGCCGCGTCGGAGTACCGAGCCAACGCCACCGTTACCGCGGGGCTGCTGGACACCACGACGATGGCCGAAGGCATCCAATGGTGTGAGCGGAACCCTGAGCCGGTCGCCGACGGCGGAGGCTATCGATTGTCGAAGGAGGCGACCATCCTCTACGGGATGGCCAACGTCGTCGCGCTCGGCGCCAAGGGCATCCGGATCAACTGCACCGCGCCGGGGGTCACCGACACGCCGATCCTCGACCAACTTCGCACCGCGTTCGGGCAGGAGTTCGTGGAGTCGTTCCGGACACCCCTCGGCCGCGTCGCCGGCCCGGACGAGCAGGCAAGTGTGCTGGTATTCCTCAACAGTGCTGCGGCGAGGTATATCACCGGTGAGGTGATCTGTGTGGACGGCGGTGCGGTGGCGGAGAGCTTCTTCGGCGACGTCTCGGACCGCGCACGCGAGGAGCAATCAGGAAGTAGCCGAAAGGTAGAACATGGCCGGCCTGAGTGATTTTCGGCGCGTCGCCGACGACGTCCGCAACTGGGGGCGCTGGGGTGACGCCGACGAGCTCGGCACGCTGAACTTCATCACGGCGGAGAAGGTCGCAGAGGCGGCGGGCCTCGTGCGACACGGCAAGGTGCTTTCCGCTCGGTGTCGACTTCGGGTCGTCGGGGCCGCAGGGCGCATTCAAGTTCCGGCAGAACCCGGTGCATGTGATGACCGTCGACGGGGGCGACGCCAGCACGTTGGCGGAGTACGGCCCCAAGTGGGTCCAGAACCCGTTGGCGAGAGAGGTGAGCGAATTCTTCGATATGGGTCCGATGCGGTTCAACGACGACCTCATCGTGATGCCGTTGCAGGCAGCAACGCAATGGGATGCGCTGGCGCATGTCTACTACGAGGACAAGCTGTACAACGGGTTCCCGGCGAGCTCGGTGACCAGCCTGGGTGCGTTCCACTGCGGCATCGACAAGGTGGACGGCAAGGGAATCACGTCTCGTGGCGTGCTGCTCGACATCGTCCGCCTGCGGGGGGTGGAGACCTTCTGTGAGATCGGCGAACCCATCACACCGGACGAACTCGACGAAGCCGCGCGATCGCAGGGCGTCACCGTCTCAAGTGGCGATATCGTGCTGGTTCGAACGGGTTGGTGGGCACGCTTTCTCGAGACCGGTGACGGCGCCGAGCCGGGGGCGGGGCTGGACTGGACCTGTGCGTCTTGGCTGCACGATCACGAGGTCGCAGCCGTGGCCGCCGACAACCTGATGGTGGAAAACCCGGTCTCGGCCGTCGACGGCGCATTCATGCCCATGCACATGCTGTGCCTGCGCGACATGGGTCTGATGCTCGGCGAGTACTGGGATCTCACAGCGCTGGCGGCCGACTGCGCCGCCGACGGTGTGTACGAATTCCAGCTCGTCGCACCGCCATTGCGGGTTACCGGCGCCGTCGGCTCACCCATCAACCCGATCGCGATCAAGTAGGTAGGACATGACTGCAAGTACAACCACGGGCGGTGCGCCGCTGGTCGTCGGACTCGGTGGAACGCTGAGGGCCAACTCGTCGACCGAACGGGCACTGCGCTACTGCCTGGCTTCTGTCGAACGGCAAGGCGGCCGGACGAAGCTGTTCAGCGCCGAGGACCTCGACCTGCCTATGTACGCACCACACGAGTTGGAACGCACGCCGAAGGCACTCGAGTTGGTCAGCGCCTTGCGTGGCGCCGACGCCGTCGTCGTCGGCTCGCCTGGATATCACGGCGCGGTTTCCGGTCTGGTGAAGAACGCCCTCGACTACATCGAGGATCTCCGTGAAGACCCCCGCGTCTACCTCGACAACACTCCATGGGGGTGCATCAGCTGTGCGTACGGGTGGCAGGCCGCCGTCGGCACGCTCGGCCAATTGCGCAGCATCGGGCATGCGCTTCGCGCTTGGCCCACCCCGCTCGGGGTAGCGATCAACTCGGCGGACGAAATCTGGGATGGCGCAGGTCGACTCGTTGACGCCGCGGTGCAGAACCAACTCGACATGCTGGCCAACCAGGTGCTGGCGTTCGCCCGCGCCGCGTGGGAAACCGCGTGAGCGAGCCCCGGCGGAAGACGCTGCTGGTCGACGGGCTCGCCACCGGCTACCTCGAAGCGGGCCAAGGTGATCCGGTCGTCCTGCTGCACGGCGGGGAGTTCGGTGTCAGCGCGGAACTGGGCTGGGAGCGCAACATCGCGGCGCTGGCCGGCCACTACCGCGTGCTGGCGCTCGACATGCTGGGATTCGGGCAGTCCGCGAAGGTGATCGACTTCAATGACGGGCGTGGCATGCGGATCCGGCACATCGCGCGATTCTGCGATGCGCTCGGAGTTTCGTCCGCGCACTTCGTCGGCAACTCGATGGGTGCCGTCAACATGTTCGTCGACGCCACATCGGAAGCCCCGCTGCTGCCGGCCCGCAGCTTGGCGATGATCTGCGGCGGCGGCGAGATCCAGCGCAACGAGCACTCGGCTGCGCTGTACGACTACGACGCCACCCTTTCCGGCATGCGGCGGATCGTCCAAGCGCTCTTTCACGATCCGGCGTTCCCGAATGACGACGAGTACGTTCAGCGCCGCTACGAGTCCAGCATCGCGCCAGGCGCGTGGGAAGCCTTGGCCGCCGCCAGGTTCCGAAGGCCAGGCCTGGAGCCGCCGGCACTGCCGTCGAGCACGCGTGCCTACGAGCGCATCACCGTGCCGACCCTGGTGGTCGAGGGTGAGTGCGACAAACTACTTCCGCAGGGCTGGTCGGCCGAGGTCGCCAAGCAGATCTCGAGGGGTCGCTGGGCCGTGGTCGAACGAGCAGGCCACTGCCCCCAGGTTGAACAACCCGGCGCCGTCAACGAGCTGCTTTTGGATTTTCTCGGCGACGTGACTCGAGAAAGGACGGCCAGCTAGGTGAGCAACGAACTCGAGGGCAAGGTCGCGATCGTCACCGGAGGCGCGTCGGGGCTGGGCGAAGGCCTGGCGCGGCGCTTCGCCGCCGAAGGCGCCAAGGTGCTGATCGGCGACATCGACCGCGACGCAGGTGCCGCCGTCGCCAAGGAGATCGGCACCGGTGCGCGCTTCGTCGAGGCCGACATGTCCGAACTCGACCAGGTCACCGGTCTGGTGTCCACGGCGGTTGAGCATTTCGGCGGACTGCACGTGATGGTCAACAACGCGGGCGTGTCGGGAACCATGCACCGCCGTTTCCTCGACGACGACCTCGCCGACTTCGAGAAGGTGATGGCGGTGAACCTGCGGGCCGTGATGGCGGGCACGCGTGACGCCGCGCGGCACATGCGGGATCACGGTGGGGGATCAATCATCAACGTCACCTCCATCGGCGGCATCCAGGCCGGTGGCGGCGTGATGACCTACCGGGCCTCGAAGGCGGCCGTCATCCAGTTCACGAAGTCGGCCGCTATCGAATTGGCGCACTATGAGATTCGCGTCAACGCGATCGCGCCTGGCAACATCCGGACGGCGATCGTGCGCAAGTCGGCGGCGGGCGAGGACCTCGAGAAGCTCGAGGAGTTCGAGGAGAAGATCCGCGAGCAGATGCGCAACGACCGTCCGCTGAAGCGAGAGGGCACGACGGACGACGTCGCCGAGGCCGCGCTGTACTTCGCCACCGACCGGTCGCGCTATGTCACCGGGACCGTGCTGCCTGTCGACGGCGGCACGGTGGCGGGCAAGGTGATCGCGCACGCGAGGAGCGATAAAGGCGCCGTTCGCAGACCAACACCATGAATGATTTAATTCAGTCGCTTGACTTAATACCCTCGATAGGGTTCACTGATCTGGTGACCACGGCCAGGGCGGTGCGCGCCGATCGGGCGAGCAGCACACAAGAAGCAATCCTCAAGGCGGCAGAGCGTCTCTACGCCGAGCATGGAGTATTCGCCGTCTCGAACAGGCAGGTCAGCGAGGCCGCGGGTCAGGGAAACAACGCCGCGGTCGGCTACCACTTCGGGACCAAGACCGACCTGGTCCGCGCGATCGAGCAGAAGCACCGCGCATCGATCGAGCGGCTGCTCGAGCGGATGGTGGCCGGCATCGGCGGCTCGGCCGAGCTACGCGACTGGATCACCTGCCTGGTGTGCTCACTCACCGAGCACCTCGCCCAGCTGGGCAACCCGACGACCTACGCGCGATTCGCGGCCCAGGCGCTGGCCGATCCCGCCTATCAGAAGATCGTGGTCAGGGACGCGCTCGCATCGCCGTCGCTGGTCCAGGTCGTCGAGGGCATCACCCGCTGCCTGCCGGAACTTCCGATGGCGGTCGTCACCGAACGCAACATCATGGTGCGCAACCTGATGATGCACACGTGCGCCGACTTCGAACGCGCCTTCGCCGACGGCGATGGCGTGCCCCGGACAAGTTGGACCGCTGTGGCCTCCGGGCTCATCGACGCGATCGTCGGGCTATGGCAGGCACCTGTGTCGGAGCATCCCTGACATGAAAGTGACTGCCGATCAAGACAAGTGCGTGTCATCTGGTCAATGCGTGCTGAACGCAGGCGACGTCTTCGACCAGCGCGACGACGACGGCGTCGTGGTCCTTCTCGACGACAGCCCACCCCCCGAGCAAGCCGACAACGTCCGCAAAGCCGCCGCGGCCTGCCCGGCCCTGGCCATCGACATCAAGGAATGATCAGCGACCTATGTCTGACACATTGACCGCAAACGCATCCGGCGTCGCCGCCGACATCCCCGAGTACCCGATGGACCGCGACGCCCGCTGTCCGTTCGCGCCGCCGCCGCGGGTCCTCGAGATGGGCGAGGCCAAACCGCTTTCCCGGGTGCGGATCTGGGACGGCAGCACGCCATGGCTGATCACCGGTCATGCGGCGGCGCGGGAACTGTTCGCCGACTCACGCGTGAGCGTCGACGACCGGCGCGAGGGCTTCCCGCACTGGAACGAGCACATGCTCTCGACGGTGCACAAGCGTCCGCGGTCGGTGTTCACCTCCGACGCCGAGGAGCACACCCGGTTCCGCCGGATGCTGTCAAAGCCGTTCACCTTCAAGCGTGTCGAAGGCCTGCGCACCGCCATCCAAGAAGTCACCGATGAGTGCATCGCCGCGATCCTGGCAGGCCCGCAGCCGGCCGACATCGTCGCGAAGCTCGCACTGCCGGTGCCCACCACGGTGATCAGCGAAATGCTCGGCGTCCCATACGAGGACCACGAGTTCTTCCAGCACCACGCGAACGTCGGCCTGGCCCGTTACGCCTCGGCGGAGGACGGCCAAAAGGGGGCCATGAGCCTTCACAAGTACCTGATCAACCTCGTCGAGACCAAGATGGAAAATCCCGTCCGAGGACGCTGTCTCGGACCTGGCCGAACGAGTCAACGCCGGCGAGATCAGCGTCAAGGAAGCCGCGCAGCTGGGCACCGGGCTGTTGATCGCCGGGCACGAGACGACCGCTAACATGATCGGCATCGGCGTCTGCGCGCTGCTCGACAACCCTGAACAGGCTGCGCTGCTTCGTGATTCGGATGATCCGAAGTTCATCGCCAACGCTGTCGAAGAGCTGATGCGCTACCTGTCGATCATCCAGAACGGCCAGCGCAGGGTGGCCATCGAGGACATCGAGATCGGTGGCGAGACCATCCGCGCCGGCGAAGGCATCATTCTCGACCTCGCCCCCGCGAACTGGGATGCGGCCGCCTATCCGGAACCCGAAAAGCTGGATCTCACACGCGACGCCGGCCAGCAGCTCGGCTTCGGCTACGGCCGCCATCAGTGCGTGGGCCAGCAACTCGCCCGCGCCGAACTGCAGATCGTGTTCCACACCCTGCTGCGCCGCATTCCGACGCTGAAGCTGGCCATACCGATCGAGGAGGTCCCGTTCAAACACGACCGCCTCGCCTACGGGGTCTACGAACTACCCGTCACCTGGTGAATTTTCTGCTCTAACAGCCCGATTGGAGTGTCAACGATGTCAACTCAAATTTCCACCCTCTATCCGCCCGGTGGATACGGCGCGCCCAAGAACCGGCGCGGACATGCCAAGGGTGATGTCGGGCTGCCCGCGGGAACCGAGGTGTTCTCCGCCGACAACCACATCTCGGTGGCCGAGGACATCTTCTACGACAAGTTCCCCGACGACCTCAAGGAGAAGGCGCCGCGGATCTGGTACGAGGACGGCGCATACATGGTCGGCCGCAAGCAGGGTCAGACCTTCCTGCCGGGTGACTTCAGCAGGGTTCTCATGCAGTACGACGACCTGGCCGGCGCCGCAACCAACAACATCGAGGCGCGCATCAAGGAGCTGCACACCGATGGCGTCGACAAGGAACTCGCATTCCCGAACGCGGTGCTTGGCGTTGTTCCACTATCCCGACAAGGAACTCCGCGAGCGGGTGTTCCGGATCTACAACGAGCACATGGCCGAGCTGCAGGAGAAGTCGAACGGACACTTCTACGCCGCCGGGCTGATCAACTGGTGGGACCCGAAGGGCACCCGGCGGACGCTTACGCGAGCTGAAGTCGTTGGGCCTGAAGACGTTCCTGATGCCCATCAACCCGGGCAAGGACGACGACGACAATGTGATCGACTACGGCGCCACGTCGATGAACGCGGTGTGGGACGAGATCGAGGACGCGGGCCTGCCGGTGACTCACCACATCGGGGAGACGCCGCCGAAGACGCCCTGCGAGTTCAACAGCGTCGTCGTTGGCATGATGATCAATATCGACGGCTTCCGGGAAGTGTTCTCCAAGTACATCTTCAGCGGTATCCTCGATCGTCACCCGAAGCTGCGGATCGGCTGGTTCGAGGGCGGGATCGCCTGGGTACCGTGGGCTCTTCAGGACGCCGAACACCTGCTGGCGTCATACCAGCACATGTTCAACCATCAACTCGAGCACGACATCCAGTACTACTGGGACAACCATATGAGCGCGTCGTTCATGGTCGACCCGCTGGGCCTTCAGTTGATCGACCGGATCGGCGTCGACCGGGTGTTCTGGTCGTCGGACTATCCACACAACGAGAGCACGTTCGGCTATTCGGAGAAGTCGCTCGCGTCGGTGGTCGAAGCGGTCGGCCCGGACAATGCAACCAAGATCGTCAGCGGAAACATCAAGAAGTTCCTGGGCGTGTAATGACCACCTTCGTGAAGGACGAACTGACCGCGCTCGGAATTCCCGACGAGCCCGACCGGGGCAGGATGCTGCGCGAGATCGGCGCCCGGCTGCGGGCGGCGATGGCGGACAAGGGCGTCGACGCACTGATCCTGCTCGGCAACGGCAACGTCGTCTACGCCACCGGCGCAAGTTGGCCGCTGTCTCGATGCCGGGCTGTCGCACGTCGAGCGGCCGGTGGCGATCGTGCTCGCCGACGACGATTTCCCGCACCTCTACATTCCGTTCCGCGAAGGGGCGGCCTTCGAGATCGACATACCGGCCGATCACATACACGGACCGCTCTACCTCGAATTCGACGAGGGCGTCGAACAACTCGCGCGAATACTGGCAGACCTTCTTCGCGCCAGGCGCGAAGGTTGCCGTCGACGAGATGACCGGCTCGATGCGCAGGTCCGCCACCCGCATCTTTCCGTCGGGTCCGCCGTCGGATGCCGCGCAGGTGATCGGGCCGGCCAAACTGGTGAAGACCCGTGACCAGATCGCGTGTATTCGTCGTGCCTGCAGAATCACGGAGCAGGCGATGGCCGACGTCCAGAATTCGCTCAAACCCGGTGTGCGTCAGATCGATCTTGTCGGCAGAGTTCGTGCGGCAGGCATTCGAGCACGGAGCCACCGCGAACATGCTCGAGGCCATCTGGCAGGTGATGCCGAACTCCAAGGCGGAGGGGACCTGGACCACCACCGGTGATCTGGCGCTGCCACTGCTGACCACCGAGCGTGAGCTCGCCGCGGGTGACGTGCTCTGGACCGATGCGAGCATCACGTATTCGGGGTACTGCTCGGACTTCGGGCGCACCTGGCTGGTTGGCGAGACCCCCACGGCGCGCCAGCAGGCTCAGTTCGACAAGTGGCGCGAGATCCTCGACGCGGTACTCAAAGTGACGAAGGCCGGGGCGACGTCCGGCGATCTGGCACGGGCCGCGATCGCGGCCAACGGCGGCAAGAAGCCGTGGCTGCCGCACTTCTACCTGGGCCACGGCATCGGCACCAACGCCGCCGAGATGCCGATGATCGGAACCGATCTCGGCCAGGAGTTCGACGATAATTTCGTGTACCCGGCAGGCATGGTGCTCGTGCTCGAGCCCGTGGTCTGGGAGGACGGCACCGGCGGCTATCGAAGCGAGGAGATCATCGTTATCACCGAGGACGGCTTCGCGCCGCTGACCGACTACCCGTACACGCCCTATGGCGACTGAGATCCTGCCCGACGAACGGGCACTGCGAAGCGGGCGGCGCGAGCGGGCGCTGGCCCAGATGGAAGAACACGACCTGGACATCCTGGTCCTGGGCAGGCAGGCGAACGTCCGCTACGTGACCGGCGCTCCGCAGTTGTGGGTGGCGGGCACGCGGCCGTTCGGCCCGATCTGCGCGGTGATCCGCGGAACGGGTGAGATCCACCTCAACAGCACGTGGGATGAGGGCATCCCCGACGAGATCGACCACGATCACCTGTACGGGCTGGCGTGGAACCCGATGACGCTCATCGAGGTCATGAAGGGACTGAACGGCGCGGACACCGCGCGCCGCGTCGGAACCGACGCCCTGACACCGACTTTCGCGCAGCTGCTGCCGATGGCATTCCCCAACGCCGAACTCATCGACGCAGAGCCTGCGATGCGCGCGGCACGGCGGATCAAGACCGCCGACGAGGTCGTCGCGCTGCGTGCTTCGCTTCGGGTCGCCGAGGATGCCCTCGCGAAGGCGGTTGCCGAGCTGCGGCCCGGCGTCAGCGAACAAACGCTGGCCGGTGTGCTGCTCGAGGCCGAAGCCGCGGGCGGCGTGTGCACACCCGCCACCCAGGACGCCGCGTGGGTGACATCCACCGAGCATCCGTGGCGGCGGGCACGCAGCGACGGGAGTCTGGCCTCCGGTGACCTGGTGGCGCTGTCGGCGGGCGTACTCGCCGGCGGGTATGTGGGCGAGGTGGGCCGCACCTGGCCGATCGGCGACCCCGATGAAGGGGCGACCCGCAAGCTGTATCAGCGCTCGAATGAGTTGTGGGACAGGTTGATCGACGCCTGCCGACCTGGAGTGGCGGCCAGCGATCTGTTCTCCGCGTACGAAGCCTCGGGCGAGGCACTGCCTCCGATGCCGGTCGCTCATGGCCTCGGCCTCGGCTTCGATCCGCCCGTCGTCTCACCGCAGCTTCCTGCGACCGCAGCCGCCGAGCGGCTTGATCCCGGCATGGTGCTGGCCGTCACCGGCTACGTGTGGGAAAAGGGCGTCGGCGCCGTGTTCCGGCGCGATGCGGTGCTGATCAACGACGACGGGGCCGAGGTCTTGACGTCGAGCCCGACCTGGGACTGATCGGCCGCACATGGCCGATGAGCACCGTCCGACTCCAGAGGAGATCGTCCTCTACGACAAGGATCCCGCTACCAAGATCGCGACGATCACGTTCAACCGGCCCGAGTATCTGAACGCGCCGACCTCCGCGGCCAGGTTGCGCTACGCCGACCTGTTGCGTGGTGCGACGGTCGACGACGATGTCAAGGTCGTCGTTATCCGCGGTGTCGGTGACGATCTCGGCAGCGGGGCGGATCTGCCCGAGTTCATGGAGGGCGACGAGGCGGCGCGGCTGGCTGAATTGCGCTTGGAGGGTGCTGACGTCACGTATCCGCCGGAGGGGTCCTTCCGCCGCGGCGCGACGATGGGCCAGTGGTACGCCAACGTGTCGGCGGGAAACCGGGCACTGCAGGAGCTCAAGAAGATCAGCATCGTCGAGGCCAAGGGCTACTGCTACGGTTGGCACTTCTATCAATGCGCCGATGCTGACCTCGTGATCTCCTCGGACGACGCGCTTTTCGGCCATCCCTCGTTCCGCTACTACGGCTGGGGACCGCGGATGTGGACCTGGGTGCTGACGATGGGCCTGCGCCCGTTCCAGGAGATGGTGTTCACCGGACGGCCGTTCACCGCCGACGAGATGTTGGCGTGCAACTTCCTCAACAAGGTGGTCGCGCGCGACCAACTCGAGGCCGAGGTCGAGAAGTACGCGCTGGCGTGCGCGCGTAACCGCCCCGTCGACACCGTGTTTCAGCAGAAGGTGTTCTTCGAGGTGGTCAAGCAGTTCCAGGGTGAGTACCTGGGCAGCCTGTTGTCGGGGGTCTTCGAGTCGATGGGTGGCACGGTCAAGCCCGACGCAGGCGACTTCATGCTCGGCGATGCGATCGACGCGGGGCTCGCCGACTCGGTCAACGACAACGACGCGAAGTTTCCGCCCGAGTTCCGGTTGAGCAAGTCGAACCGCAAGAAGAAGGACTGAGCCGTGTTGCCACTCGACGGTTACACCGTCATCGACCTGTCCGTCGGAATAGCCGGTGCCTACTGCACGAAGCTGCTCGCCGACGGCGGTGCCGCGGTGATCAAAGTCGAGCCACCGGAAGGCGATCCACTGCGTCAGTGGTCGGCGTCCGGAGCTGAAATCAAGGCCGGTGACGACGGCGCACTGTTCAGTTTTCTCGCGTGTTCCAAGGACAGCGTCGTCGTCGATCCCGAGAAGCCTGACGACGTGAACCTGTTGCGGGGCTTGCTGGCGACCGCGGATGCGGTGGTGTGGTCGCGCGGGACGGCGATCGTGGCGCTCGAGGAGTTCGCGCCGTCAGCACTGGCCGACGCTTACGCCGACCTGACAGTCACGTCGATAACCCCTTTCGGCCTCGAGGGGCCGTGGGCGAACAAACCGGCAACCGAGTTCACCGTGCAGGCGTGGTCAGGCGGCGTGATCGGGCTCGGTCGAGGGGCGCAGGACCGGGCGCCGCTGTTCGTCGCCGGGCAGATCGGGGAGTGGCTGGCGGGAGCGTTTGCCGCCGCGGGCACGATGGCAGTGCAAACGGGACTCGTTGACGTCTCGATGCTCGAAGCGCAGATCCTCGGTCTCACTTACTATTCGGTGTCGTTCATTGATGCGCTGGGCCGACCGTTTCGCGATCGTCGTCGCCTCACCATTCCCGGCGTCGCAACGGCGGCCGACGGGCTGGTAGCGCTGGGATGCGGCACCGCGCAACAGTGGTTCGACCTGTGCGCGATGACGGGCCACGAAGAGTGGATCGACGAGAGTTCGGCACTATCCATCACCGAACAGGCCAACATCCACGCCGAACAGCTCTACGAGTGGGTGCGCGAGAACCGCGTCGACGACATCCTCGACTTGTCCACCGCCTTCCGCATCCCGAACGCGCCGGTCGGAAACGGCGCCAACGTCGCCGCCTTCGACCAATTCGTCGAGCGAGGCGCGTTCGTCACCAATCCGCGCGATGGGTTCACGCAACCGGGACCGCCTTACCGCGCCAGCCCGTCGCTCGTGCGTGCACCGCAGCCTGCTCCTCGGCTCGGCGAGCACACCGACACTTACCGGTCGGCCATGGGGGCGCAGGCGACCAAAGACGAGGCTTCGAAAGAAGCCTCAGCCCTTCCGTTCGAAGGGCTGCGGGTCCTCGACATGACGAGCTTCTGGGCGGGACCGTCGTGCACGCACGTGCTGGCGCAGCTGGGCGCCGAGGTCATCCATGTGGAGTCGACGGCGCGTCCCGACGGCACCCGGTTGATCGCCGGCGTGCCCATCACCGAGGACCAATGGTGGGAGCGTTCCCCGATCTTCTCGGGTCTCAACACCAACAAGAAGAGCGTGACGCTGGACATCCGTACGCAACGCGGCGTGGAATTGCTCCGCAGCCTCGTGAAGACGTGCGACGTCATCGTCGAGAACTACACGCCCCGAGTGCTCGACCAGATCGGGCTCGACTTCGACACCGTGCACGAATTGCGTCCCGACGCCATCATGATGCGGATGCCCGGCTTCGGGCTCGACGGTCCATGGCGGGACAAGCCGGCGTTCGCGTACGTGATTGAAGACGCGTCCGGAATCACCTGGCTGACCGGCCATCCCGACCAGAATCCAGTGGAACCCTATGCGGTCGGCGACCCGAACGCCGGGGTGCACGGCCTCAACGCGCTGATGCTGGCGCTGGCGCATCGGCGCCGCACGGGCGAGGGCGTCCGGATCGAGGCCGCGATGGTCGACGCCGCGCTCAACGTCGCCGCCGAGCAGGTCATCGAGTTCTCCGCGTACGGCAACCTGCTGCAACGCGAGGGAAACCGAGGTCCGACCGCAGCGCCGCAAAACTTGTATCGCACCAGTGAACTCGACGAGTTCGGACGGCCCGACGATTGGGTGGCGATCGCGGTGGCCACCGATGAGCAGTGGACGAACCTGGTCGGTGCTCTCGGGCACCCCGCATGGGCATCTGGCGCCGAGCTGGCGAGTCTCGCCGGACGAAGGCGACACCACGATGCGATCGATGAGCACTTGAGCCAGTGGTGTGCCAAACGAACCGGTGACGAGATCGTCCAAACCCTCTGGGACGCAGGCGTACCCGTGGCAAAAGTGATGCAGCCACACCGAGTCGGCGACTTGCCGCAGTTGGTGCACCGCGGCTTCTACGAGCAGGTTGACCACCCCGTGAATCCCACTGCCAGGCACAGCACGCTTCCCATGCGCATCTCGTCCTTGCCGCAGCGCTTCCACCGCACGCCCGCGCCGCTTCTCGGGCAGCACAACCGCGAGGTGCTCTCCGGGCTGGGGCTCGGCGAGGACGAGATCGCCGAGCTCGAAGCCCAGGGGATCATCGGGGGGTCCCCGGCGATGCTTGGCATTCGTACCACCAAGACTGGTTAACTCATCGATGTGACCATCGATCCGTCGAACATCCTGCTGACCGGGCGAGTCGCGGTCGTCACCGGCGGGGGAGAGGGCATCGGGCGCGGCATCGCAGAGGGGCTGGCCGCGTTCGGCGCGAAGGTAGCCATTTGGGAGCGCAATGCGGAGACGTGCGCGTCGGCGGCCGAAAGCGCCTGCGCGCTGGGCATTGTCACCGACGTCCGCGACGGCGGAGAAGTCGATGCGGCGCTGGAGCGAACCGCGAATGAACTTGGCACCGTGAGCATCCTGGTCAACAATGCGGGCGGGGTGTTCGCCTCGGCGCTGCTCGATACCAGCGAGAACGGTTGGGATGCGCTCTACAAATCCAACCTTCGCCATGTCCTGTTGTGCACGCAACGGGTGGCGCGGCGCCTGGTGGACGCGAAACTGCCGGGAAGCATCATCAACGTGACGTCGATCGAGGGTGTGCGCGCCGCCCCCGGCTACGCCGCCTACGCGGCCGCCAAGGCCGGCGTCATCAACTACACCAAGACGGCGGCCCTCGAACTGGCTACTGCAGGGATTCGGGTCAACGCGCTGGCCCCCGACCTCACCGTGACCGAAGGGTTGTTGCGGGTGTCGCCGGACGGGCTGCCCGCAGGCGCCGGGCACATGATTCCGATGGGACGGCCCGGACATGTCGACGAAATGGCCGGGGCGGCGGTCTTTCTCGCGTCGGACATGTCCAGCTACATCACCGGACAGACCATCCACGTCGACGGTGGAACCCACGCCGCAGGCGGGTGGTACCACAACCCGCAGACCGGTGACTACCAGTTGGGACCCGGCTAGGTGCCCGGCCGCTGCGTGTCAATGCCGGGATCGCCGAGCCTGGCCCGGATAGCACCCCACAGATCGGCGTAGCGGCCCGGCGCACCGCGGTACGCGGTACGGCGCGCGAGAAAGACCCGGGCCAAGGGGACGACGAGTCGCAGCGGATAGCGCTTCCACCCCATCTTTGCCCGCATCTCGGCCAGCATGTCCGGCCACGAATGATGCTGAAAGCGAAGCGCCTGCTGCGCCCGCTCGGTGTCCATCCAGTCGGTGAGAAACCAGCCGTCGTCATTGTCCGGATCACCGGGCCGCCCCTCCGGCAGCACGCCAGGCAGCCCCAAGGCCGCGGCCAGCGCGGGCCCCACGTCCTTCTGCAGCAGTTTGTGGGAGTCGTCGCCGGCGATCAACAGGATCTCGCGCGCGACGTCGGCGGTGGTGGCCGCCGCGAACGCCGTTGCGACATCGCGGACGTCAACGGTGTGAATGCGCCCGTCGGCGGGCAAGGCGCTTTCGATGAAGATCCCGTCGGCACTGAGCGGTAAAGCACTGAAGTCCGGGCTCAGCACGGCGCCGAGTCGCAGCACCACCCATTCCAGGCTCGACGCCCGCACGAACTCTTCGGCCTCGAGCTTGGTACCGCTGTAGATGTCGATCGGTCGTGTCGGGGTATCCGCGCGGACCACGTCGGTCACCCGGTGGGGATTGCGTGACCCGTAAACGGCGTTGCTCGAGGCCTGGACGAAGCGAGGTGGCTCCGGTTGGGCCTCGGCGGCGCGCACCAAAGCGACCGTGGCGTCGACGTTGACCTTGCGGGCGAGGCCGGGGTTTCGGTAGAGCGGTGGCGGAATGACGGCGGCGAGGTGGACGATTGCCGAGGGCGACACCTCGGAGACGAGCCGATCGACCGCCGCGGGATCGGTCAGGTCCGCCCATTTCACCGCGACGTTGTCGGGCAGCGCTCCGGCCTTCTTGCGGTTGGCGCCGGTGTCGAGGTCGGCGACCACCACCTGACGGCCGTCGGCGGTCAACCGTTTGACGGTCTGCGACCCCACCAGCCCGAATCCGCCCGTGACAAGCACCGTCCCCGTCATTCGTCCCCCTCGTGTGGAAATGACATTCTCAAATAAAGAGAGTACTATATTCGCTGGTAATGGTACTCAGTGGATACTAGGCGTCCACCTTGGGTATGCGATGCGAACGATCGAGACTCAGGGGAAGTCATGGACGACAACGGTGTCGAGCACATCGGTGAGGAAGAGGCCACCAAGTGGGATCCCGGCTTCACCGAGCAGGTCAAGAACTGGGCCGGTCCCGTCATCAAGCGGTACTTCCGTGCTGAGGTAAACGGCCTCGAGGCCATCCCGCCCGCAGGCGGCGCGCTGCTGGTGTCCAACCACTCCGGTGGCATGTTCACTCCCGACGTGCTTGTGTTCGCGCCGGCGTTCTACGACAAGTTCGGTTTCGATCGGCCTGTCTACACTCTCGCGCACCAGATGATTTTCGTCGGACCGCTGGCCGACTGGATGCACCGCGTCGGCGTCATCGAGGCCAACCGGGAGAACGCGGCGAAGGCGTTGCGCTCCGGCGCTCTCGTCTTGGTGTTTCCCGGCGGTGACTACGACTCATACCGGTCGACGCTGTCGGAGAACAAGATCGACTTCGCGGGACGCACCGGATATATCCGGACCGCCATCGAAACCGGTGTTCCGATCGTGCCGATGGTGTCGATCGGCGCACAGGAGTCACAGCTGTTCCTCACCCGCGGCAACTGGCTGGCGAAGCGACTGGGTCTGCAGCGACTACGAGCCGAAATCCTCCCCGTGACCTTCGGCTTTCCCTTCGGGTTCAGCGTGTTCTTCCCGCCGAATGTGCCCCTTCCGACCAAGATCGTCACGCAGGTCCTGGACCCGATCGACGTGGTGGAAGAGTTCGGCGAGGACCCTGACGTCGCCGCGGTCGACGAACACGTCCGCGAGGTGATGCAGACCGCGCTCGACCGGCTGGCGAAGAAGCGCCGCTTCCCGATACTGGGCTGAGGTCAGGCGACGGGCCTCGTCGGCGCCATGGCCGTGCCGACGGTGCTGAGTTCTCCGGGAAGCCCTGCGGCGCGGCGGATCTCGGCCAGTCCATGGATCATCGCGTCGGTCGCCTCATGGATATCGTTGAACGTGCGATCATCGGACAGGATCGAGATGTCCACCTGGTCAACGTAACTCCAGACGGTCATGTTGAATGCGCTTCCCGCCGAGAGTATCCCGATCGAATAGATCTCGTTGACCGGAGCACCGCCGAGATGTCCGCGTTCTCGGGGGCCCGGCACGTTGGAGATGGCGACGTTCATGATGGGGCTGTGAGCGGTCCGCTTGGACTGCCACCGAAACAGCGCGGGGGCCAGCGGGGGCGGCAGGTACTCCATCATCCGTCCGTGCAGCTTCGGGCCAAGAAGTTCGTTGTCCTCTTTGGCGAGTGACGCAGCCAGTGAGGTCAGCCGCACCCGCTCCAGCGGGTCGTCGATGTGCACGGGAAGCGAAACGGGCAAGCCACTGATCTCATTGCCGGTGATCCGGTCCGCTGACCTGTCGGTCGCCACCGGCACGGACGCGATGATCGGGCGGTCCGCCCGTCCGTCGTAGCGCAGCAACAGTTCTCGCAATCCTCCCGCCGCCATCGACAGCACGATGTCGTTGAACGTCACGCCGAGATGTTTGGCCGTCTCCTTCACCTCGGCCAGTGACAGCGACGCCGTTGCGAACGTCCGGCCGGGGGAGACGACGTGATTGAGGAACGTCGGCGGCAATTTGAACATCTTGGCCATGTCGGGATGATCGGCGCGCTCCCGGTTCCGGCGTCGCACCCGGGCGAAGCCCCCGACGGCGTCGCGCACCAGGCCGGGCAGCGCCGCGACGTGCGCAGCGTGGTCACGGCCGGCGGCCCGCAACAACTCCGCCCGTGACGGTGGTTCACAGGTGGTGTAGTCGGCACGCTCATTCTGTTCCGAGCCGGTCAGATCCATCAGCCGTGCGAGCAGGTTGGCCGAGGCCAGCCCGTCGGCCAGCGTGTGGTGCACCTTGCCGATCAGGGCGAAGCGGTCATCGGCCATTCCCTCGGCGAAATGGAACTCCCACAGCGGGTGGTCGCGGTCCAACGGGGTGCTGGCTATCTCGCCGATGACCTGGTCGAGCTCGCGGCGGCCACCGGGGCTCGGGACCTGCACCCGGCGCAGGTGGTAATCGAGGTCGACGTCGCAGTCTTCCAGCCACATCGGATGGTGCAGCTTCCACGGGATGTCGACGAGTCGGTAGCGCAGCGGGTCGAGCAGGTGCAGGCGACGCTGGATCGTCTGACGAAACACGTCAAAGGTGAAGTCGCCGTCGAATTGGGCAGCGTGGATGATCGCGACCTTCAGCGTGTGCGTGTGCAGGTTGGGGGTCTCGCTGTAGAGCAACATGGCGTCCATGCCGTTGAGTCGCTTCACGCCCCACCCCGTTCTCCGTCGAACGGTTCCATGCAACCACTCGGATGATCGCGGGCTGGTCACTTTCGCAGACGAATGTCAGCGGCTGTCAGTGGCTCCAGCCCTCAGCGGCCTGTTCGTCGAAGGTGCGGTCGATGCGCTCGAACCGTCGCCGAATCGAGTCGCGCGAGGCCCGGTGGGGCAGGATGTAGAGGCGGTTGGCGACGACCGCGTCGGCTGTCAGCCGGGCCACGTCGTCGACTTGCACGCTGTCGTCGGTCGGCGTGATTACCGCCGCAAGCCCCTGCACGGCTTCTTCGGTCTGGTTGGTGCGGGCACCGTAGTCGTTGCTTCTGGTGCGTTCGGAGTTGGCGATGATCGGGGTGTCGAGGATCATCGGGCAGAGCACCGAGACGCCGATGCCCTCGCTTTTCAATTCACGCGACAAGCTCTCGGCGAGCGCGACGACACCGAATTTGGCGACGCAGTACGGGCCCGAGTCCGGCGTTACCCACCATGCCCGCGAACGACGATGTGAACATGATGTGGCGATCCCCGCCCTGCTCGATCAGGCGCGGCAGGAACGCCTCGACGCCGTGGATCGGCCCCCACAGGTCGACGTCGATCACCCAGCGCCAGTCGCCGTGGGTGACGTCGGCGATCGGGCTGCCATAGGCGATGCCCGCGTTGTTGAACACCAGGTTGACCTCGCCGAGCAGGCGGAAGGATTCGTCGGCGAGGTGCTCGACGGCCTCCAAGTTTGGGACGTCGCAGATGACGCCGTGTGCCTCCGCACCGCCCGCGCGCAGCCGCTCGACGGCCGAATCGAGCGCGGACTGATCGATGTCGGCCAGCACGACCCGCGCGCCGCGGCGCGTGAATTCCTGCGCGCTCGCAAAACCGATACCGCTCGCGCCACCCGTGATTACCGCGCCGCGCCCCTCGAATGTCTGCACGGCGCGAAGAATATCGGGCTAGTCAATGGCGTCAATCGCCGCACCGCTGTCGAGGTCGATGAAGGCCGCCGCGTACCGCTGCACGAGCGCCAGGCAGACGTCCGGGCGCTGCCAGGCGTCGCCCCCGGACAGCGTGGCCATCCAGATCGCCAGTCCGTGGGCGACGGAGGCGCGGTAGCGCAGCAACACCTCGTCAGGGGTTGGCATCTCGTCGGCGGGCAACGTCAGCGCAAGGCGGTATTCATCGAGGAGTTCACGTTCGCTGCGGCGTCGCTCGTCAACGGTCAGCGCGCCCTGCAGGAAGTATCCGAGATCGAGTGACCAGTTGCCCCGGCGCACCATCTGCCAGTCCAGGAAGCCGACATCGTCATCGGGCAGCACGTACGTGTTCCCGATGTGCGGATCGCCGTGCAGCAGGGTCTGAGGTGACTTCGTCAGGGTGCCGATGTACCGCGCCCAGATGTCGACGAACAGCTCTTCTCCACTCAGCTCAGTGATCTCGGCAGGCACGGTGTCACCCAACCGCTCGTGGGCGATGTGCAGCGGAGCGTACTGGAGCCCTTCGAAGGCGACGAAGGGCTCGACCCAACTCAGCGCCGGGTTTCCCGTCAGCCGTTCGCCCCAATATGCGCTGTGCATTCGGGCAAGCCCGCGCACCCCGTTGGTCGCCTGGTCGACGGTCATGGGACGGGTGGAGTCGCGCGGATCGGCGCCACGCGCGACGACGTCCTCCATGACCATGAGGAAGTCGGAGTTCTCCTCGTCGATGAGGGCCGAGTAGACCGTCGGATGGTCAAGCGGCAGAGCGACTCCCGACGAGAACAGCCTCGGCTCGTGGAACAGGCCACTGGTGAGTGCGACGAGTTCGGCATGGGCGGGGTCGACGGCCTTCGCGAAAACCGTTGCGGGCCCGGAGCCGGCCGAGTAGGTCAGCTCCAGGCGGGCCCGCCGGTTTGTGCCGTCGTCGCGAAGCGCGACCCGCACGCCATCCACCACCGCGCCGGGATGGTGGGCGGCAAGCGCAGTCGTCATCCAGTCGGGGGTGATCCCGTCCCATCCCTGCGGGATGGACAGCTCAGCCAGCGTCACGAATTGTCGTTACTTCAGACAGCTGCCTGCGTCGATCGGCAGGGTCACTCCGGTGAGGTAACGCGCTTCGTCAGATGCGAAGAAGAGCACCGCGTTGCTGACGTCGATCGGGTCAACCCACGGGATGGGCAGCGTGTGGAACATCTGGCAGATCGGGGCCATGTCGTCGGCCCCGGGGTTCTCCAGATCGGGCCGGAACATCTTCCAAGTGCCTTCGTTCATGATCATCGGGGTGCTCACATGCGTGGGGTGCACCGAATTGGCACGAATCATGTGATGCCCCAACTCCACCGCGAAGGTCCGCATGAGACCGACGACACCGTGTTTGGCCGCCACGTAGTGACCGCAGTGCGGGTAGGCCTTCATACCGCCGACCGAGCTGGTCAGGATGATCGAACCGCCGCGGCCGCCCTCGATCAGATGCGGGACACCGGCCTTCACGGTCTTCCACACACCACTCAAGTTGATGTCGATCATGTCAGTCCAGTCTTCTTCGCTGGTCTGGTCCAGCGTGTCGCCGCCGTTGCCGATGCCGGCGTTGGCGACGATGATGTCCAGCCGGCCCAGCTGATCGACGCCTGCGTCGACCGCGGCCTTGAGTGCGTCGTAATCGCGCACGTCCACCTCGGCCGTATAGATGCTGCCGGTTGTGGCCCTTGACCAGATCTGCGGTCTCGGCCAGGTCCTCCGGTGTCGACGGCGGGATCCCGCCCTCTGCCACAACCGGTTTGCAGATGTCGATGGCGATGATGTCGGCGCCCTCTTCTGCCAACCGCACTGCGTGGCTGCGGCCCTGGCCACGCGCGGCGCCGGTGATGAAAGCGACCTTGCCTTCAACACGTCCAGTCATCTTCAAACCTCAATTCGTCGTTAGTGGAACAGATTTCACTTGATTACAGCCGGCATGGACTCCCAGCCGCGAACAGTTGACGTCGGTGATAGTGACGCATTGGCCATGTCGATATCCCACTCGGGGAACCGCTTCAGTATTTCCTCCAGGGCGACGCGTGCCTCCAGCCGCGCCAGCGCCGATCCAAGGCAGTAATGGGTGCCGACGCTGAATGCCAGATGCTGGCGGACCTCTCGGTGGATGTCGAAAACGTCGCCATCCGGCGGGAATTGGCGATGGTCGCGCACGGCGGCGCCGATCAGCATCATCATGACGCTGCCGCCGGCCACGGTCTGGCCGTGGAACTCGACATCGCGCGTGACGTACCTGGCGACGTGCGGCGCAGGCGGTTCATAGCGCAGCAACTCCTCGATCGCCTGCGGTATCAGCGCAGGGTTCTCGACGAGCTCGCGGCGCTGGTCGGGGTGTTCGGCCAAGACCTTGCCCGCCCAACCGATCAGCCGTGTCGTGGTTTCGTTGCCTGCGCCTGCCACCACATTGAGATAGGTCAGCAGTTCTTGACGGGACAGGTGACGGCTAGTGCCCGTCTCGTCGACGAACTCCGCATTGAGCAGCTCGGTCATGATGTCGTCCGACGGGTGTTCGGCGCGCCAGTCGATATAGTTCTCGAACAGTTCGCCAAGAACCATCGCGCCGCCCTCGGCATGCTTCATGGGCTTGCCCGCTTCGGTGCGCAACTGCGCATTGGCGTGATCGCGGATCATCTCCTGGTCGTCCTCGGGGATGCCCAGAAGTGCACTGATCACCCTCATCGGCATCTGCGCGCCGAGGTCGGCGACGAAGTCGAATCGGTCAGCCCCGATCAGCGGATCGAGGCTCTGCGCGCAGAACTCCCGGATCACGGGCTCCAGCGCGTTGACCTTGCGTGGCGTGAACATCCGGGCGAGTAGCTTGCGGTGAATGTCGTGAATCGGCGGGTCCTCGAAAATCACTGTGCCAGGCGGGATATCGATGTTCGCCTTGATCAGTTCGACGATCGCGCCGCGGGCCGAGCTGAACGTCTCGTGATCCACCAACGCCTTGTTGACATCGGAGAAGCGGCTGAGCGCGTAGAAGTCGTGTTGCGCGTTGTAGTACAGCGGGGACTCCTCGCGGAGCCGCCGGAACGTCGGGTATGGATCGGCGTTGATGTCGACGTCATACGGGTCGAAGTAGACGTCGTCGGTGGCAGCCTCAGTGTCACTGACGGTCACGGTGTCGCCTTTCGCGGAGACCTCTGCATAAGACAGATGAATGGCAACTGTCTCACAAACCTTGACACCAACCTCACGCGGGTGTCAACGGGACGATCCATTTTTGCGATTTATACTCTCCGCTTAGTAGAACGTACTTCTCATAGTTGCCCGACCTCACTGTGCCACCCGTACAAGCGCCTCCTGGCTGTATGACGCGACCAGTGTGCCGTCCTCGGTGAGGACATCTCCCCGGCCGAAACAGCGCCCGTGTGCGAGCAACGGACTGTGTTGGCGAAGCAACAGCCATTCGTCGGTGCGAAATGGGCGGTGAAACCACAGCGTGTGGGAGGTGACGGCCGAGGTGAACTCTGTGCCGTTACCGCGCTGGCCCAATCCGTCCATCGGCCGCAGCGCGGTACCGATCAGCGTGAGGTCGGTGGCGTACGCCGCCAGCGAGGGCGCCATGGCGGCGTCGACCGCCGGTGTGCGCATCCAGAATTCGAACTCGGGCGGCCCGGTGGTGGTGGCGTTGAGGTCGTCGACGGCGCGCGTCTCCCAGGGAATGAGGTCAAGCGCCACTCGGTGCTCTGGACCGAGCAGTGCTGGGACGTCGGCGTCTTCTTGGTGGGCCGGTCCGTCTTCCACCACATGCATGCAGATCGAACTGGTGGCAAGCACGCGGGTGTCTTTTTCGCTCCTCGCGTGCGCGGTACCCTGCCTCGCAGTGATCGTCACGGTCGCGAAGGAGCGGCCCTCATGGTGCCGGATCGCCTCGTAGGAGACCGGTTCGTCGGCACGGCCCTCGCGGGCGAAGACTGCGTGCAGGGACTTGACGGCCTTGTCGGGGCAGGTGAGCCGGGCCGCCTGGATGAACTGGCCGAGCAGCTGGCCGCCGAACAGCCGGTGGTACTCGAGTTGCTGGTTGCGGCCCTCGAACACCGCGACGTCGTCGTCGTCCGACCGCCCGGGCGCGAGTTCAAGGCATGCGAGCAGATCGATCCACAGATCGGGCACAATCGCTAGTGTAAGCGAAGTTCTTCTAGGCGGAGAATCTAATTCTCAAGCTAGGCCGCGAAGCCGTTGGCGCAGAAGTCCCACACTTCGTCGGCGGAAATGGGGTGGGTTGTGTCCTCGTCGGTGTCACCACTGGACTGCGCGACGAACATGACGGTCTGCATCGTCATCGCCGCCATCCGCTTCGGATTGATGCTGGCCCGCAGCTGGCCGGCGGCCGCCGCATCTTCCATCAGCTCCGTGAGCAGGGCAAGCAGGGGTGCATGAGCGATTTTGACCTCGGAAGGATGCGACACCAGCAGGCGCGGCGCGAAGTCGGTGAAAAGTGGCCGTTTGGCGGCCGGATCCGGTCGCGAGGACTCGAACAGTAGCTGGATTGCGACCTTCAGTCGCTCGATGGGATCCTCGTGGCTCGCGGTGGCTGCGCGAATCTGGTCCGCGGATCGGCTCAGCGCGTCTTCGAACAGCGCGAGCAGCAGCTCATGCTTACCGTCGAACTGCAGGTAGAAGCTCCGCAACGACTGGCGGGAGCGGTCAACGACCTCCTGCACGGTGAAGTCGGTGCTGCCTTTTTCGATGATGATTGCTTGGGCGGCGTCCAGGAATCGCTGAACGCGCTGCGCGGCCCGGAGCTTCGCTGTCTTAATCGACCGTTCGACGGCGCGCTGCTTCCAGGCGGGTTCTTCGCTGGGGGTTGTCACCGGCGGCTCGGACGCTTGCCGATTGGTGAGAACATGAACTGACTGTACCGGAGAACGCCTTGCCATAGCGGTCCTCGACCCCCTCGCGGCCAACGTGTCTGAGATTGTAACTTTCGCACTGTGAGAATACTATTCTCATTCTATTGAGAATAGAAGTCTTTCAAAAATTGTGGACCGGCCGGGAGCGCAGTGCAGCTGACATTTGACGCCGACGTCGAAGCGTTTCGCGCCGAGTTCGTGACCTTTCTCGACGAGAATTTGCCGGCAGAAGCCGAAGCGCTCGATCGGTCGCGGTCGAGTAGTGATGTGCCGGATTGGGCCCGTCGCTGGCAGCGGCTGATGTTCGACAACGGCTGGCTGGTGCCGGGCAACCCACCGGAGTTCGGTGGCCGCAACGCAACCATTGTGCAGCAGTACGTCTATCAACTGGAGCTGTCGCGACGGCGGGTCTACCAGACCTACAACCCTCAGGGCGTCGGCATCATCGCCGCGTCGCTGATCTCGTTCGGAATGCGCGAGCAGCAGGAGAAGTGGGCGGTGCCGATCCTGCGGGCGGAGATCACTGCGTCGCTCGGGATGAGCGAACCGGGGGCCGGTTCCGACCTGGCGGCCCTGCGAACGAGGGCCACTGCGGACGGCGATCACTTCGTGGTCAACGGTCAGAAGGTGTGGACGTCCGGCGCACACGACGCCGATGTCCTGCTGACCTTTGTGCGCACCGACCCGGATGCCCCGAAGCACAAGGGCATCAGCGCATTGATGATCCCCACCGACCTGGACGGTGTAGTGCGCAGGCCGTTCGCTTCCGCGTGCGATCAGGACGACCTCGACTTCAACGAGGTCTTCTTCAACGATGCCCGGGTGCCCGCCGAGAACCTCGTTGGTCCGCTCAACGAGGGGTGGGCGGTCGCCAACGGATCGCTGGGTCACGAACGGAACATGTTGTGGCTCAGCTACGCCGACCGGCTACAGGAAATGGTCGAGGATTTCGCGCACGTGAGGAGCGCAGAAGTCTCCGGGTTCAGCACCGCATTGGACCGTGACAGATACGCCACCATGGTGATGGACAACCAGGCGCTACGGCTGCTCGGCTCGATCGCTCTGGCCAAGGCGGCCCACGGGGATGAGGAGCCGACGGCCCATTCGGTGCTGAAGCTGTTCGGCTCGGAGGCGTCACAGGCGGCGAGTGAATATGCGCTGGCCGCCGCCGGGGCCGATGGGCTGGTCCATCCTTCTACGTCGGGCCGATACTCGTCGTTTCATCTCGACCTCTACAGGTCGGGTTGGTTTGAGCGCTACATGCGGTCCTTCGGCGGCACCATCGCCGGAGGCACCTCCGAAATCCAACGCAACATCATCGCCCAGCGTCTGCTCGGGTTGCCCCGCAACTAATAAGGATTCACCGTGTACATCGATTACGAGGTCCGCGAACACATCGCGACGATCACCCTCAACCGGCCCGAGGCCGCCAACGCTCAGAACCCGGAGCTGCTCGACGAACTCGACGCGGCGTGGACTCGTGCCGCCGAGGACAATGACGTGGTGGTGATCGTGTTGCGGGCCAACGGGAAACACTTCTCGGCAGGCCACGACCTAAGGGGTGGCGGCCCGGTGCCCGACAAGATCACCCTCGACTTCATCATCCAGCACGAGGCCAAGCGCTACCTGGAGTACACGCTGCGCTGGCGCAACGTCCCCAAGCCGTCAATCGCCGCCGTCCAGGGCCGTTGTATCTCCGGTGGCCTGTTGTTGTGCTGGCCGTGCGACCTCATCGTCGCCGCCGACGACGCGCAGTTCTCGGATCCGGTCGTGCTGATGGGCATCGGCGGGGTCGAATATCACGGCCACACTTGGGAACTCGGTCCCCGCAAGGCGAAGGAAATCCTCTTCACGGGTCGGGCGATGACGGCCGAGGAAGTGCAGGCCACCGGGATGGTCAACAAGGTGGTGCACCGCGACCGACTCGACAGCGAGACCAGGGCGCTGGCGGAGCAGATCGCCAAGATGCCGCCTTTTGCTCTGCGACAGGCCAAGCGCGCCGTGAATCAGACTCTCGACGTGCAGGGCTTCTACGCCGCAATCCAGTCGGTGTTCGACATCCACCAGACCGGCCATGGGAACGCGCTGAGTGTCGGCGGGTGGCCGGTGCTGGTGAACCTCGACGAGATGAAGGCCAACATCCAGTAATCCCCCCCGCGCGTGCGTGTCTGCAGGCGACACGCCGTCGAATAGTCGGAGTTTGCGCACGCTCGCCGGAGAAATTGTTGACGACGTTAGATTCGGCGTCGCCGAACTCGTCGCGGAACTCTGGGCAACACCTTCGCCGCGAGCGTGCGCAAAGTCGGCCGAGATCCCGGCGTGTCGTCCGCAGACACGCACGCTCGCCGAAGAAGGGAGGGGAAGTTACTTGCCGGAGAAGGGAGGGGGAGTTAGAGGTGGACCAGCCTCGGGGCCGAGCCTTCTTCGCGTAGCCGTGCGCCGGCTTCGCGGGTCAATTCCCTTGTGCTGCCGAGTAAACCGTCGAGTACGAGCGCGCGCTTGATGTGTCGATGCAGCTCGTGTTCGTTGGTGAACCCAATGCCTCCAAGTACCTGCTGGCAGTGCTTCGCGGCGGTCAGTGCCGCCCTGCCCGCAATGGCCTTGGCCAGCAGCGAGGTGAAGTCGTCGGTCGCGGCCCCCAGCGCCGCCTCGGCCCCTTCGATCGCGACGAGTGTCTCGGCCAGCTTGTGCCTGATGGCCTGGAACGATGCGACCGGCTTGCCGAATTGCATGCGGCCAAGCGCATGTTCGCGCGCCAGAGACAGCATGGCCCTGCTTGACCCGACCAGCCACCAGCCCAGCGCCCGCCTACCCACCGCCAACGGCACGTCCTCACCGCCGCCCACGCGGCGGATCGGCAGTTCCTCATCCAACGCAGTGCTTGTCTCGTCGCTGCGATCCCACACCACCCATGTATTACCGGCGAAGGGGAGCGGCACCGTTTCGCCTCCCATCACATCGTTGATCACCGGTGCATGGGCTCCGGTTTCTCCGAGCAGCCGGAACACCAGAGGTATTGCGGTGTCGGGCATCTCCGCCAGCATCTCGAGCCAGCCGAGCTCGGCAAGCGCCTTGTCGAGCGCTTGGCCGGAAGCGCCGGACATGGTCTTGCGCAGCGCGTCGGCGAGCAGACCCAGGTCGTCGGCCGAGATGGCGTCCACCGTCATTCCTTCCCCAGATCGAGCAGCCGGCGCGCGATGATGTTGCGCTGGATCTCCGCGGTGCCGCCGTAGATCGTCGCCGCCCGCGAGTACAGATACTCCGTCCGCCAAGATGATTCGTCGAGTTCGATCGTGCCGGGCAGCAGATCGCGGGCGGTGTCGTAGAGCCCTTGCTCGGCGGTGGCCAGCAGCACTTTGTCGATGGACGTGTCGGCCCCCAGCCGGGCACCGCCGTCGAGTCGGTATTGCGTGTCGCGCGACCGGCACCGCAAGGTATGCAGGTCCAGATACGCGGCCCCGAGTGCAGCGTCGTCAGCGAAGTCGGCTGCGCCGTCCCGATCGTTCACGTCCGCAATGAGTCGATCGAACCGCGAGTACAGATAGGCGATCCGCTGCCAGAAGCAGGTTGACCGTTCGAATGGAAGCAGGTCCATCGCCAACCGCCAACCGTCACCGGGCTTTCCGAGCATCCGGTCAGCGGGCACCACGACGTCGTCGAAGTACACCTCGCAGAACTCGTCGACGCCGTGCATGGTGCGCAGCGGTCGCACGATGATGCCAGGGGTGTCCAGGTCGACGAAGAACGCGGTGATGGCTTCGTGATTCGGAGTTCCCGGCGCGCCGGTGCGGGTGAGCAGGATGCACCGGGTGGCGTACTGCGCGAAACTCGTCCACACCTTCTGGCCGTTGACGACCCACTCGTCGCCACGCTGCTCGGCGCGCGTGGACAAAGACGCCAGGTCGCTACCGGAGCCGGGCTCGGAGAAGCCCTGGCACCAGGATTCACGGCCCGACAAGAGCCGAGGCACCATGTCCGCGGCGAGATCCGGGTGCGCGTAGTCGATCATCGTCGGCGTCAACACCTCGAGCATCGAATACGGGCCGGGCTCATCGAGTCCGCGGCCGACGACCTCCTCGCCGACGACGGCCCTCAGGATTGCGGGGCCGCCGAGCCCGCCTGCCTCGACGGGCCATCCATACCTCATCCAGCCCGCGTCGTAGAGCACGCCGAGAATGCGTGAGTGTTGCGCTTGGTGGGCGTCCAGCGAGTGATCCCCGGGCGGTGGCGTCAGATCGTTTTCGTCCAGCCACGCCACCAACCGCGACCTGAATTCGGCCGTGGTCGGGATCTCGTCGGCTTTCATCCTGCCTCTGGTCTGCCGATCGCGTGGGGCCGGCCGGAGTCGTGTTCTCCGCTGCGCCGGATGAAGGTCATCGCACGGGTTTTCAGTCGCCAGCCATCGGCTGTTCGGACATAGGTGTCGTTGTAATAGCCGATCCGCATGTCGTGCTTGGAGTGCTCGATGAAGCACAGCGGCTGGGTTCCGGTGGCCTTGTCGGGATCGTCACCGTCGAGGTTCACCAGCGAGGTGCCGGTCATGAAAAGCCCTTTCGGCGCCGCGTCGACGAGTTCGGGGAAGCGGGCCAGCGTGTAGGTGGAGCCGAACGCGCTGTATGTGCCGTCCGGGGTGAACACCGAGATCAGTCCGTCGATGTCGCCTTGCGTGATGGTGACGGCGTACTTCGCGAGGAGCTGCTGGATCTCGACCAGGTCCTCAATCCTTGACTGTGTCATTTCGGAAAACCTTTCCGCCCTTCATGACGAAACGTACGTTGCGGGTAACGGTGATGTCCGCCAACGGATCTCCCGGCACCGCGATGATGTCGGCGAGGTAGCCCTCGGCGATGCGGCCGAGGGTGGGCTTGTTGATCAGGTCGGCTGCGACGACTGTGGCCGCGCGCAGCACCGCCGCGGGCGGCATGCCCCAGTCCACCAGCGTGACGAGCTCGTCGGCGTTCTTGCCGTGCGGGATCGCGGGGGCATCGGTGCCTACGGCGATCTTCACACCGGCTTCGTAGGCGGCCTTGATCGACGTGCGGGCTTTCGGGAACATCTCGGCGGCCTTGTCCTGCAACACCTTCGGAGCCCTCGACACGTCCATCGCCTCGGCCAGTCGCCTTGTGGTGACCAGGAACCGGTCGTTGTCGACGAGCATCTTGATCGCTTCGTCGTCCATCAGGAAGCCGTGCTCGATACAGTCGATTCCGCATTCGACGGCGTGCTTGACGGCCTCGGCGCCGTGTGTGTGTGCGGCCACTCGCAGCCCTCGCCGGTGTGCTTCGTCGACGATGGCACGAAGTTCCTCATCCGAATAGTGCTGCGCGCCGGCCTCTCCGGTGAGCGACATTACCCCGCCCGAGCAGCACACCTTGATCAGTTCGGCGCCGTGCTTGATCTGGTAGCGCACCGCCTTGCGGATCTCGTCGACGCCGTTGGCGATGCCCTCCTCGACGGTCAGCTCCAGCACACCCGGCATGAACGCCGCGAACATCGTCGGGTCGAGGTGCCCGCCCGTCGGCGTGATTGCGTGACCTGCGGGAACCACTCGCGGCCCCTCGATCCAGCCCGCGTCGATGGCCTTGCCAAGGGCGACGTCGAGCAGGTAGCCGCCCGTCTTGACGAACAATCCGAGGTTGCGCACCGTGGTGAAACCCGCGCGCAGCGTGCGCCGGGCGTTGCCGACGGCTCGCAGCATTCGGGTCGGAGGATCGTCCTGAACCTGGGACAGGCCGGGGTTCTCGCCGCGGCCACCCATCAGGAGGTTGACCTCCATGTCCATCAGGCCCGGAAGCAGGATGGAGTCACCGAGGTCGATCACGTCACCTTCGGGAGCGCCACCAAGGCCGACGATCCGGTCGTCGTCGACACGAACGATCCCCGGCCTGACGATCTCGCCGGCGTCGACGTCGAGCAGACCCGCTGCCTTGAGGGTCAGCACCCCTAGACCACCGGCTCCTTGATGAGCTGAATGTAGGAGGCGCCGCTGTCAAGCACGCGCGGCTGCTTCCACACCTCGACCGGAAAGCTCACCATGACGATCGACTGTCCTAGATGTACCAGCGCCTTGGCGTCGTCGGGCATCCCCTTGAGTGGGAAGCGTGCGTCGACGTAGACCATGATGTCCTCGAGGCGCGCCATGCCCGCATCGTAGAGCTCCTGCATCTCGGCCATCGTCGAGTTCAGGCGTTTGGCGTAGCGCTCCTCCTCGGTGGGCAGGCACCAATCGGTGAACCGCTCGAGGTCGGCGAACTCTTCCGGCAACTTAGACATGTGCTGCATCCTTCTCGGTCGCCGCGTCAGCGGAATTCGCCTTGGCGGAACCGTTTCCGTTGGCCTGGGCCTCCTTGTACGCGTTCACATGGTTGTGCGCGGTGTGGTGCAGGTGGCGTAGCAGGATCTCTTGATCACACAGCGGGAAGTCCGTGACGACCCGGGTGCCGATCTGCGTCTGAGTGGCTTCCAGGGTGTTGGCGTCCTGGAACGCGTACTCCTTGAACGTCACCGCCGCAAGTTCCTGGGAAAGGCGCTCGCGGGTGTTCTTCGGCGGCACGAAGTAGAGATCGGCCTCGAAAATGTGGGTGTTCACCGAAGTCGGCCAGTAGTGATAGGTGAGGTACCAACCCGGCGCCCAGAACAGCAGCGTGAAGTTGGGGAAGAACTCGAACGAGTCTGTGCCCCAGGTCGGTTGACGGGACGGGTTGATGGCCGGTGGCAATTCGTCGGGCAGAATACCCTTGATGTCCGGGCGGTCCCACGGCCCGAACAGACCGCTGTGAAGGATCCGCTCGATGGGCTTGACCATGCTGAGGTCCTTCGGCGGCGACATGCCGCCCCACGAGGACACCATGGAGTGGTCGCCCTTGATGTCGTACGCCAGCGCCTCGAAGCCGAACTTGGCCAGCTTCTCGGCCTCCTCCTTCTCCGCCTGCTTCATGTGGAGGATCGGTGCGTGGTAGAACTCGACGAACGCGTCGATGAACAATTTCCAGTTGGCGTTGATCTCCGAGCGGTAGCTGTAGTGCTCGGTCATCTCGTGGAACGGGTAGCCCTCGAGGCCCTTCGCGAAGTCGCCGAGGTACTCGGTCAGCGGAATGGCGTTGTTGTCGAAGTTGATGAAGATGAAGCCCTCCCAGACCTCGCAGCGCACCGGCACCAGTCCGTATTGCGCCTTGTCGAGGTCGAAGAACTCACCCTCCTGCTGGACGAACGTCAGGTCGCCTTCGAGACTGTAGCGCCACGCGTGGTACTTGCAGGTGAATTGGCGGCACGTTCCCGAGACCTCCTCGCCCGGATAGTCGCTCCACACCAGCTTGTTTCCGCGGTGGCGGCACATGTTGTAGAAGGCGCGAACGACCTCCTGCTTGTCCTTCACGATGATCACCGACGTGCCTTGGCCGGCCGACGGCATCTCACGGGTGAAATAGCTGCCCTTCTTGGGCAGCCGCTCCACCCGGCCGACGTTCAGCCACGTCTTTTTGAAGATCGCCTCTTGCTCCAGCTTGAAGTGCTCCGGATCAATGGAGTCTTCGTAGTTGACCGGTGCGGTGCCCAGTTCTGGCCAGTTCTCAGTCCAGCTACCAGCAGCCGGCTTGGGGAAAAATGCCACGGTTCTTACCTCTCCTGTTCGAGCTCAACGCCGAAGGTTTTCAATGCCATGGACACGGTGACGTAGCAGCCGACCGTGAAAACGAAGTCCATCCGCTGTCGTTCATCGAGGCGCTCGCCCAGCGCCGACCACGTCGCGTCGGATAGTTCATAGGTGTCGAGAAGTTCGTCGGTTGCGGCCAGGATCGTGCGGTCGAACACATCGGCCGCTTCGCCGCGCTGCACGCCGGCGATCTCCTCCTCGGTGAGCCCCTCGCGCATACCGAGTTTGACGTGCTGCACCCACTCGTACTTGGAATCGGTGTGGTGCGCGACCCGCAAAATGGCCAGTTCGCGCAGCCGGGGCGGCAACGTCGAGCTGAAAAGCAGATGCACGTTGAACCGAAGGAACGCCTTCGTCAGGTCGGGATGGTTGACGAATGTCGAGAGGATGTTGCTCGCCTGTTCCGGGTTGCGCCGCTCTTCGGGAAGCATCACGGCGAGCGCGCGATCGACGGCGTCGTCCCACTGGTCCGCGGGCAGCGGGGGCACTCGCATGGCCTCTCCTCTCGGCTGTGAGAATCATGTTCTCATTTCCGACTAATACATTTCCACCTTTTGCCCCGATGGTCAATGGGAAGTGATCAGACGCTCGTCCGGGGCCGCCTTTCCACCTGCGCTATCGTGGGAAGATCGGCTTCGGACATTGATTCTCTTAGGGCGAGAAGATAGTTTCCCTAGATAGAGAACAGTGCGGATACTACGGTGAGGCTAAGAGGGAAGGGAGCCCCCATGAATAAAGAAGACATGATCCTGATCAGCGTCGATGACCACATCGTCGAGCCGCCCGACATGTTCAAGAACCACCTTTCCAAGAAGTATCTGGACGACGCCCCCCGGCTTGTGCACAACCCCGACGGCTCCGACACCTGGCAGTTTCGCGACATCGTCATCCCCAACGTTGCGCTGAACGCGGTGGCCGGCAGGCCCAAGGAGGAATACGGCCTGGAACCGCAGGGGCTGGATGAGATCCGGCCCGGTTGCTACAAGGTCGACGAGCGCGTCAAGGACATGAACGCCGGCGGCATCCTGGGTTCGATGTGCTTCCCATCGTTCCCCGGCTTCGCCGGACGGCTGTTCGCCACTGAGGATCAGGACTTCTCGCTAGCACTGGTCCAGGCCTACAACGACTGGCATGTCGAGGAATGGTGTGGGGCCTACCCGGCGCGCTTCATTCCGATGACGCTGCCGGTGATCTGGGACGCCGAGGCATGTGCGGCGGAGATCCGGCGCAACGCCAAACGCGGCGTGCACTCACTGACCTTCACCGAGAACCCGTCGGCGATGGGATACCCCAGCTTCCACGACTTCGACTACTGGAAGCCGATGTGGGACGCGCTGGTCGACACGGACACCGTGCTCAATGTGCACATCGGGTCGTCGGGTCGGCTGGCGATCACCGCCCCGGATGCGCCGATGGACGTGATGATCACGCTGCAGCCGATGAACATCGTGCAGGCCGCCGCCGATCTGTTGTGGTCCAAGCCGATCAAGGAGTATCCCGACCTCAAGATCGCGCTGTCCGAGGGCGGTACCGGCTGGATTCCGTACTTCCTCGAGCGCGCCGACCGCACCTACGAGATGCACGCGACGTGGACCGGCCAGGACTTCGGGAAGCAGAAGCCCAGCGAGGTGTTCCGCGACCACTTCCTGACCTGCTTCATCTCCGATCACGTCGGCGTGCAGCTGCGCAACGACGTCGGCATCGACAACATCTGCTGGGAGGCCGACTACCCGCACAGCGATTCGATGTGGCCGGGTGCGCCGGAGCAGCTGGACGAGGTGCTCAAGGAGCACAACGTCCCGGACACGGAGGTCAACAAGATGACCTACGAGAACGCCATGCGCTGGTACCACTGGGATCCGTTCACGCACATCACGAAGGACCAGGCCACCGTCGGCGCGCTGCGCAAGGCGGCCGAGGGGCACGACGTCTCGATCCAGGCGCTGTCCAAGCACGAACACGGCGGCGCCAACTTCGCGGACTTCGCCGCGAACGCGAAGGAGCTCACGGGCAACAAGGACTGAGCCAGCCCGCAGACCGACGATGCGCCGGTGCGGAGCACTACATCAACGCACCGGCGTATTCGGCTGTGCATCAACACCTTTATCGACGTGTAGGAGTATGAAGTGTCCGGTGGAATGAGCTTCGAACTGAGCGAGGATCAGGAGCTGATCCGCAAGTCCGTCGCTGAGTTGGCGGGCAAATTCGACGACCACTATTGGATGGAGAAGGACCAGGCGCACGAATTCCCCCAGGAGTTCTACGACGCGATCGCCAAGGGCGGCTGGCTCGGCATGACGATCCCGGAGGCGTACGGCGGCCACGGGCTTGGCATCACCGAGGCGACGCTGCTGCTCGAGGAGATCTCGCGCTCGGGCGCCGCGATGAACGGCGCCAGCGCCATTCACCTGTCCATCTTCGGCATGCAACCCGTCGTCAAACACGGCTCTGACGAGCTCAAGGCCGCCACGCTGCCGCGGATCGTCAACGGCGACCTGCATGTGTGCTTCGGGGTCACCGAACCCGGTGCAGGCCTTGATACCTCGCGGATCACGACATTCGCCAAGCGCGAGGGCGACCACTATCGCATCAACGGTCGCAAGGTGTGGATCTCCAAGGCGCTGGAGTCGGAGAAGATCCTGCTGCTCACCCGCACCACCCCGTACGACGAGGTCACCAAGAAGACCGACGGCATGACGCTGTTTCTCACCGACCTGAACCGCGACCACGTCGACATCCGGCCGATCAAGAAGATGGGCCGCAACGCCGTCAGCAGCAACGAGCTGTTCATCGACGATCTGATTGTGCCGGTCGACGATCGTGTGGGCGAGGAGGGCATGGGATTCAAGTACATCCTCGACGGACTGAACCCCGAACGGATGCTGATCGCCGCCGAGGCGCTCGGCATCGGCAGGGTGGCGCTGGAAAAGGCCGTCAAATACGGCAACGAACGAGTCGTCTTCAACCGCCCGATCGGCATGAACCAGGGCCTGCAGTTCCCGCTCGCCGACTCGCTGGCCCGTCTCGATGCGGCCGAACTGGTGCTGCGCAAGGCGACCTGGCTCTACGACAACGGCAAACCGTGTGGGCGCGAGGCGAACACGGCGAAGTATCTGTGCGCCGACGCCGGTTTCGGTGCCGCTGACCGCGCGCTGCAATTGCACGGCGGGATGGGTTATTCCGAGGAGTACCACGTGTCGCGTTACTTCCGCGAGTCACGGCTGATGAAGATCGCGCCTGTCAGTCAGGAGATGATTCTGAACTTCCTCGGCGAACACGTTCTCGGAATGCCCAGGAGCTACTAGATGGCCAACTACTTCGATCTGACCGGGCGTTCGGCGCTGGTCACCGGTGCTGCCGGTGGCATCGGCTCCGCCGTCTCCGAGGCGCTTGCCGATGCGGGCGCGGCCGTGCTGGTGACCGACCTCGACAAGGATGCCGCAGGGGCTGTGGCCGAACGGATTTCGGCCGCGGGCGGCAGGGCTGAGTCCGCCGCTCTCGATGTGTCGGATCGGGACTCCGCCGACGCGGCTGCCGCACAGGCGGCGGCACTGGCTGACGGTGCGCTGCACATCGTGATCAACAATGCGGGCGTCACGAAGCCGGCGATGTTCGAGAAGACCAGCCAGGAGGCGTTCCGGCTGCTGTTCGACATCCACGTGATGGGTGCGTTCAACGTCACCCAGGCGGCGCTGCCGTATATCCCGACCGACGGCACGGGCCGCATCGTCAACGTGACCTCGGCGGCCGGGCTCATCGGCACCCTCGGCCAGGTCAACTACTCCGCGGCCAAGGCGGGCATCATCGGCTTCACGAAATCGCTTGCGCGCGAACTGGCCACCAAGAACATCATGGTCAATGCGCTGGCCCCGCTGGCGGCCACACCGATGACCGAAACCATCCGCACCAACGAGAAGTTCTCGGCCAACATGATGAACCGCATCCCGATGAAGCGCTGGGCCGAGCCGGCCGAGATCGCGGGGGCATTCGTGTTCATGGCGTCCGACGCGGCGTCCTACATCACCGGTCAGGTGTTGCCGGTAGACGGCGGCATGGTGATGTGATGGCGGGGGCGCCGCTGGCCGGCATCACGGTGGTCGCGATGGAGCAGGCGGTGGCCGCCCCGATGTGCACGAGGGTGCTCGCCGACCTCGGCGCACGCGTGATCAAGGTAGAGAACCCGAACGGAGGTGACTTCGCCCGTGATTACGACGACGTCGTCAATGGACCCGGCGGCCTCGCCGCGCACTTCGTCTGGTGCAACCGCGGCAAGGAATCGGTCACCCTGAACCTGAAGTCGCCTGCGGGCATGAACATCCTGCACCGGCTGCTCGATCACGCAGACGCGCTCGTTTCCAACCTTGCCCCGGGATCCACTGCGCGCCTCGGTCTTTCACCAGCCGATCTCGCCGCGGATCATCCGAACGTCATTCCGGTCGAGATCGACGGATACGGGCCGGGAGGCCCAATCTCCCACAAGCGCGCATACGACCTGCTGATCCAGGCGGAAGGCGGGTCGTGCGCCGTCACGGGGTACCCGGACATGCCCGCCAAGCCCGGTCCGGCCATGGCGGACTTCACCACCGGTCTCTACGCCGCGCTGTCGATCCTTGCGCTGCTGTTCTCCCGTGACCACCGCGACGGTCCGGCTCCCGCAGTCGGTTTGAGCCTGTTCGACGTGCTGACCGACGTCATGGGCTATCAGCTGACCTACACCCAGCACTCCGGCATCGACCAGCAGCCGCTCGGCGTGGGCTCGCCCGCAGTCGCACCTTACGGAGCCTTTCCGACGCGCGACGGGCAGACCGTCGTGCTCGGCACCACCAACGACCGGGAATGGCAGCGGGTGGCCAGGGAGATCATCGACCGCCCCGACCTCGGCGACGACTCGCGGTTCGCCACCAACTCCGGGCGGTGCGCGCACCGCGAGATACTCGACGAGGCGATCGGAACCTGGTGTGCGCAGCACGATCTCGCGCACATCCAAAAGGTGGCCGACCAGGCCGGGATCGGCAACTCGCGCTACAACGTGCCGAGCGAGGTCATCGTTCACCCGCAGCTGACCGCCCGCGACCGCTGGCGGGAGGTCCAGACGTCCAAGGGCCCGATCCAGGCGCTGCTGCCGCCGCCGGTCATCGCCGGTTACGATCCGCCGATGGGGGCGGTGCCCGGCCTCGGCCAGCACACCGACGCCGTCCTCGCCGAACTCGGCCTCGGACAAGACGAAATCGCGGACCTGCGGGAGCAAGAGGCCATCGGCCCGGCGTATCGCCGCTGAGGAATGGAGACGCAAATGCGTGAAACGGTAATCGTCGAAGCAGTTCGCACGCCGGTGGGCAAGCGCAACGGCGGACTGTCTGAAATGCACGCCGCCGACCTGTCCGCCCTTGTACTCACCGCGCTGGTGGAGCGCGCGGGCATCGACCCCGGAATCGTCGATGACGTGGTCTGGGGCTGTGTTTCGCAGGTCGGAGATCAATCAAGCAACATCGGCCGTTATTCGGTTCTGGCCGCCGGTTGGCCGGAGACCATTCCGGGCACGACGGTCAACCGAGCGTGCGGGTCGAGCCAGCAGGCGCTCGACTTCGCCGTGCAGGCCGTGATGTCGGGCCAGCAGGACGTCGTCGTCGCGGGCGGCGTCGAGGTGATGAGCAGGGTTCCGCTCGGTGCTGCCCGGGCGACCGGAATGCCCTACGGGCCGAAAGTGCTTGCCCGCTATGGCGATTTCTCGTTCAACCAGGGTATCTCGGCCGAAATGATCGCCCAGAAGTGGGGATTCTCCCGCACTCTGCTCGACGAATACTCGGCGCTGTCGCACGAGCGCGCGGCCGCAGCACAGGACAGCGGGGCCTTCGAAAGCCAGATGATCCCCGTTTTCACCGGCGGCGAACCCGTCGTCGCCGACGAAGGCGTGCGGCGCGGCACCAGCGTCGAGAAGCTCGCCGGGCTCAAGCCGGCGTTCAAGGACGACGGGGTCATTCACGCGGGCAACTCATCCCAGATCTCGGACGGTGCCGCGGCGCTACTGGTGATGGCGGCCGACAACGCGGCTGCGCTGGGGCTCATGCCCCTCGCGCGGTACCGTGCCGGCGCCGTTACCGGAGCCGACCCGGTGCTCATGCTGACCGGTCCGATCCCAGCCACCGAGAAGGTGCTTCACAAGGCGGGCGTCGGCATCGACGAGATCGGTGTGTTCGAGGTCAACGAGGCCTTCGCCCCTGTGCCGCTGGCGTGGCTTCAGGAGACCGGGGCCGACGAGAAGCGCCTCAACCCGTTGGGCGGCGCGATCGCGCTCGGCCATCCGCTCGGCGCATCTGGTGCGGTGCTGATGACCCGGATGCTCAATCACATGCGGGACAACGGGATCCGCTACGGGCTGCAAACGATGTGTGAGGGCGGCGGAACGGCCAACGCGACCTTGGTCGAACTCGCCGCCTAGCCAAAGACGACAGGAGGACGCCACGTGCGTCGAGATCTATTCACCGAGGACCACGAGGCGTTCCGGGAACTGTGCCGTGACTTCGTGGAAAAAGAAATCACGCCTCACTATCCCGAGTGGGAGAAGGCCGGCCGGATGCCCCGCGAGGTGTTCGAGCAGATGGGATCGCTCGGCATGCTGGGGACGGCCATACCGGAGGAGTATGGCGGGGGCGGCGTCGACGACTACCGCTACAACGTGGTGATGCAGGAGGAGGCGGCGCGCGCGCTGGTGACCCTGTCGACGGTGCGCACTCAACTCGAAGTCATCCTGCCGTACTTCCTGCACTACGCGAATGCCGAGCAGCGCGAGCGCTGGTTCCCCGGTCTGGCGTCGGGCAAGCTGCTCACCGCCGTCGCGATGACCGAGCCCGGAACTGGATCGGACCTGGCGGGCATGCGCACGACCGCGGTGCGTGACGGCGACGACTACATCGTCAACGGCGCAAAGACATTTATCACCGGTGGCATGCAAGCCGACCTCGTGATCGTGGTCGCCCGCACGTCGACTGACCCGGACAATCGGCGGCGGGGGCTCACGCTGCTGGTCGTCGAGGACGGTATGCCCGGGTTCACCCGTGGCCGCGAGCTGGACAAGATGGGCTGCAAGGTGCAGGACACCGCCGAGCTGTCCTTCACCGATGTGCGGGTTCCGATGACCAACCAGCTGGGCGAGGAGGGCGAGGCGTTCAGCTACCTCGGCCACAATCTGCCGCAGGAGCGACTCACCGTCGCCGTCGGGTCGGTCGCCCAGGCGCGGTCGGCGATCGCCGCGGCGATCGACTACACCAAGGACCGGAAGGCGTTCGGGACGCCGGTTGCGTCGTTCCAGAACACCAAGTTCGAGCTCGCCGCGTGTTCGACGGAGGTCGAGGCAGCGCAGGCGATGCTGGACCGCGCAGTGGCGCTGCACGTCGACGGGGAGCTGACCCCCGCCGATGCTGCGCGGGTGAAGCTGTTCTGCACCGAGATGCAGGCCCGCGTCGTGGATCGGTGCCTGCAGCTGTTCGGTGGCTACGGCTACATGATGGAGTATCCGATCGCGCGGCTGTACACGGACGCCCGAGTGGCCCGGATCTACGCCGGGACCAGCGAGGTGATGAAGGTGATCATCGCCAAGTCGCTTGGGTTGTAGCGCGACCCGTCGCACGCCGTCAGGCGCGCGCGGTGTTCTCGACGATGATCTCGCGTGCCGTCTCGTAGAACGCACTGATGAGCGTGGAGAACGACAACTCGAACGGGTAGACCATGTGCACGTCGAGCGGCTCCGGTGTCCACTCCGGGAGGACGGGCACGATGCTGCCCTCGCGCAATTCGGCGGTACAGATGATCTGCGTCGGCATGGCGCCGATGCCAAGCCCTTGCAGAATGTACTGCTTGCACACCTGAAAATTGTTGGCCCGCGCCCGCACCTGTGGCGACAGCTCGCATCGCCGCTTGTTCTTGGCGACCGTGAGCTTGCGTGGCCCACCGAAGCCGAAGTCGATGAACGGCAGGCTGTTCAACTGGGTGGGCACGGTAAGTGGGTCTTCGAGTTGCTCCACGAAACCCGGTGACGCACAGAGGAAGAGCTCGAGGCTGAAGACCTTCCGTGCGATCAGCGTCGAATCCTGCAGTGGACCGGTGCCGAACACCACGTCGAACCCGTCCCTGATCGGGTCGACCATGTTGTCCACCAGCCGGATATCCAACCGCGAGTGCGGATAGCGCTGCAGGAACGTGGCGCCGACCCTGGACGCGTAGTCGGTGCCGACGAAGACGGGTATCGCGACCCGCAGCTCGCCCTGCGGTTCCTGCTTGCTGCCTTCCACCAACGCGCGAACGCCGTTGGCCTCGGCCAAGATGTTCACGGAGTGCTCGTAGACCTTCTCCCCGAGGTCGGTGACGGTCAGCTGATGCGTGTTCTTTCGCAGCAGCTTGATGCCGAGGTCGGATTCCAGCTTCGTCAGCTTGCGACTGACGGTGGACTTGGGCATGCCGAGCAGTGTCGCCGCTCTCGACAGGCTCCGGCTCTCCACCACCTTGCCGAACACCAGCAGGGCGTCGAGATCGAAGGACAGGTTCTGTTCCATCGGGTTTCGCTCCTCGTCCGCGGTGTTGTCTTGCTCCTCACGTCCGCGCTGTTCCAAATATGCAACAGGGTGTTGCGGTTCTGCATCTGTTTCGACCGTTTCAGCAGCTGTTACCGTCGGCCCGGATGTAGGCGGGGCCGAGGACAGGAGGGCCTCATGAGTCAAGAAACCCTGGTCACCAAGCCCGCAAGTGGTCACTGGACCGATGCGTATCCCGAACTCGGCCGCGGCCCGGTGTCACTCGACGACTGCGTGTCGCCGGAGTTCTACGACAAGGAACGCGAGCACGTCTTCAAGAAGACCTGGCTGTACGTGGGCCGCGTCGAGCGGGTGCCGCGCTCCGGGAGCTACTTCACCCGCGAACTGAAGTTCCTGAGCACCTCGATCATCATCGTGCGCGGCAAGGACGACGTGATCCGCGCCTTCCACAACATCTGCCCGCACCGGGGCAACAAGATGTTGTGGCAGGACGACCCCTTCCAAGAGGTGGCCGGTCGCGCACCGCTGCTGTACTGCCGCTTCCACGGCTGGCGCTACAACCTGGACGGCTCGCTGCACTCGCCGACCCGCACGGACCTGCTGCTCGATTTCGACGCCGACAGCTGCCGCGTACCTGCGATTCAATGCGAGGTGTGGGAAGGCTTCATCTTCATCAACCTCAACCCGCACAACACCGAGCCTGTTCGCTCGTTCCTCGGCGAGCTGGCCCACGGCATCGAGGGCTACCCCTTCGGTGGACCACACCAGACCTATCGGTTCAAGGCCGAGCTGCAATGCAACTGGAAGATCTTCGTCGATAGTTTCGCGGAGAGTTACCACGGCCCGTATCTGCATGCCTCTTCGTTCGGCAACTTGACCGCGGAGGCCAAGGAGGCGCTGAACAAGCCGAACCCATTCACCGATGCGTTGGCGTACCAGCTCAAGGGCCCGCATCGGATGTTCTCGTTCGCAGGCGAGCCGTCCCGAAAAACGCCGTACTCCAAGCCGATCGAATGCGTTATGGAGGCGAGCGCGGCAGGCCCATGGAACAAGCGCACCGACCGCGGACCGATGCCGCCCGGTCTCAATCCCACGCGCACGGAGAAATACGGTTTCGACTCGTTCCAGTTCTTCCCCAACTTCGTGCTGATCTTCGGTTCATCGGGTTTCAGCACTCACACGCACTGGCCCACCGGACCGCACTCTCACATCTTCGAAGTGGAGATGTTCTATTCACCGCCCACCACGCACAAGGAACGGCTGGGCCAGGAGCTGACCGTGACGTTCCTGAACGACATCATCCTGGAAGACGCAAGCCCGTGCGAAGGCGTGCAGGCAATGTTGAACAGCGGCGCGCTGACGAAGTTCCACATGAACGACGAGGAGATTCTGCTGCGCCATCTGCACAAGGTCGTGGCCGACTACGTCGAGGCGGGCGAGACGGCGCGGGCACTTCGATGAGTGCAGTTCTGCCGCAACAGTTCTCGCAGCTCGAATACCTGGTGCCCGAGTGGGCCATCGAGGATGGGCATGAGCGCTACGTGAAGCGCGTCAACAGCTCGATGGACCAAATCCAGGCGTTCTACGACGATGTCTTCCCCCACGCCGAAGCGGCGGTCGCCTACCTCGACCGGTTCGACTACCAGGCGCCGCTGCCAGAGGACGCCGCCAACCTGCGGAACCTGTTGTACTCGCTGATCACCGTTTCGCTGGCAGTCGAGCTGTGGAAGCAACCGCGCGTAAAGCAATCGGCCGACACGATCCTGACGAGAGTGAGCTGACGCGATGGGACTCACTTCCGCGCAACTCGACGTCGTCGACCTCACGCCGAGGATCGGCAGCGAGATCAAGACCGACCTCGACACCCTGCTGAGCGGCCGGGAAGCCGAAAACATCCGCGCCACGCTGGAGCAGCGGGGGGTCGTCTTCTTCCGCGGGTTGAACATCAGCGACGAGCAGCAGGTCGCCATCGCCAAGACCCTCGGCAACATCGTGGCCAACGAGGGCGAGGGCGGAATCTACAAGATCTCGCTCGACAAGAACGTGAATCAGCGCGCCCAGTATCTGAAGGGCTCGATGTTCTGGCACTTCGACGGCTCGTTGCAGCCCTACCCGAATCTGGCGACGTTGCTGCGCGCGATGAAGCTGTCGGAGACAGGCGGAGAGACCGAGTTCTGCAACACCTACGCGGCATACGACGACCTTTCGCAAGCCGACAAGGACGCCATCGCCGATCTGCGGGTCGTGCACAGCGCCGAGCGGTCGCAGTACTACGTGACCCCGGAGATGAGCTACGACGAGATCACCTTCTGGCAGAAGTCCCCGACGAAGGCGTGCCCCATGGTGTGGACGCACCGGTCCGGGCGCAAGTCACTGCTGCTCGGCGCGACGGCGGACTACGTCGTCGGAATGCCGGTCGAGGGAAGCCGGGCTTTGCTTGCGCGCCTTCGTGACTGGGCCACGCAGCCGCAGTACGTCTATCGACACGAGTGGCAACCCGGCGACCTACTCGTCTGGGACAACACCGGCACCATGCACCGCGCGTTGCCGTATGCCGTTGACAGCGGCCGGCTGATGCACCGCACGATCCTGGCGGGCGAGGAGCCGCTCTATTGAAGCTAGCCATCATGACGCCCGTCGTCACCAACGTCGCAGGCGCGCCCTTGACGTGGGAGAAGAACGCTTCGATCGACGACATCGGCCGCGTCGCCGAAACGGCGGACCGGCTCGGCTACCACCACCTCACCTGCAGCGAGCACATCGGCATGCCGGCCTCCGAAGCAGGACGACGAGGCTCCCGGTACTGGGATCCCCTCGCTACGTTGGGGTATGTGGCGGCCCGTACAAAGCAGATCCGGCTCGCGACCATGACGCTGGTGCTCGGGTATCACCATCCGTTGGCGATCGTGAAGCGTTACGGCACATTGGATCACGTCAGCGAAGGAAGGGTGATTTTGGGTGTCGGCGTCGGCTCCCTCAAGGAGGAGTTCGACCTTCTCGGCGCGCCGTTCGAGGACCGAGGGGCCCGTGCCGACGACGCGTTGCGGGCGCTGCGGGCAGCCCTGCCGACCAATGAGCCGGCCTACGACGGTGAGTTCTATTCGTTCGGCGGGCTGACCGTCGATCCCTGCGCGCTACAGCCGCGCATGCCGATCTGGATCGGCGGCCGCACGCGGCGTTCGCTACGGCGCGCAGTCTCCCTTGCTGATGGCTGGTGTCCGTTCAACGTTCCGACAGCCACCGCGGCCGAATGGCTGCAAGCGTGGGAGTTACCTGACAACTTCGAGGTCGTCCTCATGGCCGATCAACCTCTCGACCCGGTAGGCGATCCGGGGTCGACCGCGGAAACGTTGCACGCGATGGCCGCCGCCGGTACGACCTCTGTGTCTGCCGTGTTCATCGCTCACTCGCTCGAACACTATCTCGAGCAGATTCACGCCCTCGCCGAGCTGAACCGCTAAAACCGCAGCGTGGCGGGAGTCAAGAAATTAAATCGCTGAGACCCTTGTCACAGGCGCCGAACCTACCTACTGTGTGTTCACTAGGTTGGTTTGAACAAAGGAGTTCTGTGGCAACCCCGCAGCCTCAGGGTCCGTCTGATCCTCGCGCAGGCGCTGGTCAGCGGCCCTCTGACCGCCCGTACGCGACGCTGCTCGCCAAGGGCGAGGACCGCAGGCAGCGGATTCTCAGGGTGGCGGAGCGGCTGCTGGCACGCAACGGATGGCGCAACACCTCGCTGGCTCAGATCGCCAAGGAAGCAGGGGTGACCTCGGCGGGCCTACTGCATCACTTCGAGTCCAAGGAGCAGTTGCTCAACGCGGTGCTCGACGCCCGCGACGCCGACGACGCCACTCACGCCGATTACCAATCCGGGGATCTGATCACTGAGCTCAGTCGGGTGCCCGAACGGTTCGACCGCGCCCCGGAACTCGTCGGCACCTTCACCGTGCTGCTCGTCGAGAACATCGCCCCCGACGCGCCGCTACACGATCGCCTGCACAAGCGGTACCGCGGCGCCATCGACATCCTCACCGACATCATCACGCGGGCCCAGCGCAGCGGACGTTACCGCCCGGATTTTGATGCGGCCAGCAAGGCCGTGGAGATACTCGCCTTCATCAACGGAATGGAGACCCTGTGGTTACTCGATCCTTCAATAGCACTCACCGAGGTGTTCAAGGGGTACGCGGAGTCGTTGGGGCGCGAGCTGGCGCAAAGGAGCTCGACATGAGGTACCGGCTTGATGTGGTGGCAGGCAGCGTCGCCGACGTGGTCAGGTATGCCGGCGGGTGGATGTATGACCGCGTGATGGCCGGCTGGGACGTCACCGTTCTGTTGGCCGGCGGCGCGGACGTGCGGCCGCTTCACATCCTCGGTGTCGAGACTGCGGACCTCGAGTCGGCGCTCGCGCTGTGGGCGGAGCGTCCCCATCCGCAGACAGTCGCGGTGGCCGCGGACCTGTTCGCGAGCGACGAGCGGGTACGCCGCGGCGTTCTCGGCGCTCTGGAACAGGGCCTGACCGAGGTGACGCTGTGGGGCGACAGCGTGCCTGCCGAACTCGACGACAGCGTCGGACCAGTCCAGCATCACCTCAGCGCGGCCGCCCGCGCATTCAAGTCCCAGGCCTTGACGGCCGCACACGATCCCGCGGACATCGTCGGCGATACCGAGACCTTCCGCTGTGGTGTGGTGGCGACTCCGTCGGTCGCCTCCGACCTCGTCCCCGCGAGTTGAGCCCGCGGAGTCAGCCCACTCCGCCGACATCGATGACAACCTTGCCGACGGCTTCGCCGTCGGCGACGAGGCGCAGCGCGCGCATTGTTTCGGCAAGAGGATAGACCGCGCCGATGTGGGGGGAGACCTTGCGCGTGGTGAGCAGGTCGCGCAGTTCGTTCTCATTGCGCGCGAACTCGTCGGGTGCAACATCCTGAAACTGGAAGCCGAGCACAGAAACCCCCTTGACCAGAACGAGATTGAGCGGGATGCGGGGGATCACACCCGAGGCGTAGCCGACAGTGACGAACCGTCCGCCTCTGCGCAGTGATCGCAGCGCAGGTTCCGACAGGTCGCCGCCGACGGGATCGATGACGGCGGTCGCGCCGTCGGGGAGCACCCTGCGCAATTCTGCACGCAGATCGCCCGAGCGATGGTTGACAAGGTTGTGCGCGCCGTATGAGGCCGCCACCGCGAGCTTTTCGTCCGATGATGCGACAGCGGTGACGTCGGCGCCCAACTGAACGCCGAGCTGCACGGCGGCGAGGCCGACGCCCCCGCCTGCGCCCAGCACGATCACGGCGTCGCTCGAACGCAGACGCGCCACCGAGCGCAACGCGTGATACGCCGTCCGATGGGCGATCCCGAAGGCCGCCGCTGTGCGGTCGTCGATGCCGTCCGGGACGCGGGCCAGCCCGTGGGCGGGCACCGCCACCTCGTCGGCAAACGCGCCGTACATCCCGGCTCCGGTCACGCGGTCACCGACGGCGAGATCGCCTGTCCCGTCGGCGACTTCGACGATGATCCCGGCGAACTCGCTGCCGACAACGAAGGGCGGGGGGACGCTGATCTGATACTGGTCGGCGACGAGCAGGACATCGGGAAAGTTGACCGCGGCTGCGCCGACCCGCACCCTGGCCTGGCCGGCTTCGAGTGTCGGTGACGGCCGCTGCTCGACCCGGACGACTTCGGGCGGCCCGTATTCCGGACAGACCGCGGCGCGGATCACGTGTAGTCGGTGGATTCGGCGAGCTCGGCGGCCGAGCGCATCAGCGTTGTGATGACGGGACCGTAGGCCAGCAGCTTCTCGTTGTCGCCCGCACGTTGAAAGCCCTGCTCGAGGACGATCGCAAGCTTCCATTTGGCCAGCACCAGGTAGTAGTCGAGGTCGTCGACCTGCCGCCCGGAGACCTTCGCGTAGTGATCGACCACCTCTGTGCGAGAAGGCATTCCACGCATGTCGACATAGCTCATGTCCGATGGTGTGCCAGTGTCTTCTCCCCCTTCTGCTCCTCGCGTGCGCGACGGCCAGCTCTGCACCATCCACCCGAGATCCAATTTGGGGTCGCCGACCGTGCCCATCTCCCAGTCGACGATCGCCGCCAACTCCGCCGGTGCGCCATGGCGATACATCACATTGGCGAACTGGTAGTCGCCGTGCATCAAGCCGGGGACGAAGTCGAGCGGGCGGTGGGTGCGCAACCAATCGGTGGCCACGTCCAGGCCGTCGATGTCTCGGCCCTTGATCCGCTCGAAAAAGCCGATCCACCGGTCGACTTGGCGTTCGTGGAAGCCGTCCGGTCTACCGAGATCGTGTAGCCCCCTTGCCTTCCAGTCCACTTTCGACAGCAGCGCGATGCCCTCAGCGAGCTGATACGCAAGACCACGACGCGCCGTGAGGTCGGTGCCGAACGGCTCGGGCCACCGCCGGTCGGTCAGGTCCATGGGTGACCACCCGTCGACGAATCCCATCAGGTAGAACGGGCGGCCGAGGACCGAGGCGTCGGGGCAGACTCCGACCGCGGCGGTGTGGGGTACCTCGGTCCCGTCGAGTGCCTCGATGATCCGCCATTCCCGCAGGATGCCCTTGTCCCGGTCCGGAGGGGCATCCGGTGGCGGCATACGCAGAACGCAGACGTCTTCACCGCGACTGATCCGGTAGATCACATTCTGCGTGCCGCCGGACAGGAAGTCGGCTTCCAGGGGCTCGCCCTTACCGGGCAGTCCCGCACCGTCCATCCAGTCGGCAAGGCGCGCAGCGTCTATGTCGTGCACGCGAGGAGCAGATTGAGATTCGGCCTCGCTCACAGGTTTCCCACTTCGTTGTCGAGGTAGTCGGCGAACTTCGCCCGTGCGGCTTCGCGCTTTCTCGGTGTCCACTCGGTGGGCCAGACGTCATCACTCGGGTGATAGTCCCGCAGCACCTGCTTGGCCACCGTCGCCTTGTGCACCTCGGTCGGGCCGTCGGCCAGCCCCATCACCGCTGCACCCGTCACCATCGCCATGAACGGCATCTCGTTGGTGACACCGAGCGCGCCGTGTACTTGCATTGCCCGCCAGGCGATGTCGTGCAGGACGGTCGGCATGGCGACTTTCACCGCGGCGATGTCTTTGCGCACCTTTTTGTAGTCGTTGTACTTGTCGATCTCCCACGCGGTGTAGAGCACCATCAACCGGAACTGGAGCAGCTGGGCGTACGAATCGGCGATGTAGCCCTGCACGAACTGCTTGTCGGACAGGCGGCTGCCCTGTGTTTCGCGGCTCAGCGCGCGCTCGCACATCATGTCCAGGGCACTGCGCGCCATGCCGATAGTGCGCATCGCATGGTGGATGCGCCCACCGCCCAGACGGGTCTGGGCGATGACGAACGCCTGACCCTCGCCGCCCAGCAGAGCTTCGGACGGCACGCGCACGTTGTCGTAGTGGATGAGCGCGTGTGAGCCCTCGTCGTCGCGCTCACCGTGCAGACCGATGTTGCGGACGATCTTCACGCCAGGCGTGTCGGTGGGCACCAGGAACATCGACATCCCCTGATACGCGCTGACTTCGGGATTCGTCACCACCATCACGATCAGGAACGACGCGGTCTTGGCGTTGGAGGAGAAGAACTTCCAGCCGTTGATCACCCAGTCGTCGCCGTCGCGAACCGCCTGCGTCGTGAACAATGTCGGATCCGCGCCTGCGTGCGGTTCGGTCATCGAGTAGCAGGAGAACAGCTCGCCGTCGAGCAGCGGCCGCAGGTAGCGCTGCTTCTGTTGGTCGGTGCCGTAGTGCGCGATGATCTCCGCGTTTCCGGTGTCGGGTGCCTGGCAGCCGAAGATGATCGGTGCCCACTGCGAGCGGCCCAGGATCTCGTTCAGCAGCGCGAGCCTGAGCTGTCCGTATCCCTGACCGCCCAGTTCCGGTCCGAGGTGGGTGGCCCATAGACCGCGTCGCCTGACTTCCTCCTTCAGCGGGTCGACGACCTTGCGGCGGTTGTCGTCGAGCGGCACGAATTGTTGATGCGGAAAAGCCAGGTCGAGTGGCTCGACCTCCTCGCGGACGAACTCGTCGGCCCAGTCGAGCACCTTCTGGTACTCGGGGTCGGTCTCGAAATCCCAGGCCATTGTGCGTCTCCTTCGATCTAGTCCAGCTGTTGGTTGAATCCTGCGATCAGGGCGGCGATGTCACGGGCCACTACATCGGAGAAGGACCGGTCACCGAAGCCGCCCGAGGCCCAGTGCCGAACGCCCTCGCTGACATGCATTTGCGCCAATCTCGACAGGTGGGCCATGTCAATGTGCTCGGCCAGCTTGCCGTCGGCCTGCGCCTTGGCGAACAGCGCGCCGAACATGTCGGCGTCGGCGACATCCAACCGGTCGCCGGCGAGTACGCGCTGCTCCTGGCGATAGCCCTCGAGGATCGTTTCGATGATCAGGTCGCGCGGGTTGCGCGCCATCGAGCGCTCCAGGCTGCGCAAGGCATGGCCGATGACCGACTCCACGTCGTAGTCGCTCTTCAGCAGTTCGCCAATGGTTTTCTGCGCGGCGCGCGTGGATAGCAGGCCGACTTCGAAGAGCACGTCCTCCTTGGCCGGGAAGTAGAAGTAGAACAACGCCCGGGATACGCCTGCCGCACGGCAGATGTCGGCGACGGTCGTCTTCGAGTATCCGTTTGTGCGCCACAGCGCCATTGCGGCCTGTACCAGGGCGCGCTTGGTCTCGGTTGAGCGCGCCCGCTGAAAGGAGGCCCGCCGTTGACTACCGTTAGCGATCGCGGTTGCGCTGCTCTTCGGCATATTCGGACTGTAACAGCCAGATTGGTCCTTGCATATAGTTGACGTTTGTCTAACTATCTAGGTGTGGCAAATCAACTTCATCACGTGGTCATACGCAGCCATTCGGCGGAGACGTTGATCGCGTTCTTCACCGATGTCATCGGCATGGGTGTCCAGTTCCGATTGCGGGTGCCCGGTCACGTGCTGGAGCAGACACTGGGTTGGCCACCGTCCGATGGCGCGGATCTGACCATGCTGGGCACCGGCGAGGCCGGACTCGTCGAGGTGCTCGACGTGCCGGCGCACCTGCGCGACGTCGTGCCGGAGGGGCTCGCCGGCTTGTCGTTCCTGACCGAGGACTTCGGCGGTGTTCGCGAGAAGGCGAAGACGTTCGCCGGCGACGTGACGCCGATCGACACGGGCGTGCCGGGCGTCGAACTGTTCTTCTGCACGATGGCCGGCGTGCCCATCGAGTTCATGGGTGCCTATGCCCCGGAGGCGAACTCAGAGACCAGCGAGGCAACGAACTCCTGAGTGCGTCGCCGCGACTTACTCCGTTGAGTCGCGTCATCGCCCAGCGGAACCACCCGCGCGGCGAGATCGGTGACACCTGCGTCGCGGTACCGGCGCAGCCGCGCCAGGACCGTCGACTCGTCGCCGGCCGCCATCGTGTCGCCCACGTCCTCGGCATCGCCGTGTTCGAGCAACCGAACGTAATTAGGGGAGAAGTCGGCGTGTCCGAGGACCTCGCTCGCGTACGCGCGGGCCTCGTCCACCTCGCCTTCCGAACATAGTGCGACGGGAACGCCTGCGACGACGCGGATTCCGGACCGTCCGGCGACGTCGGCCGCCTCGGTGATGCGCGGGACGACGTAGTCGCCGATCGCCCGTTCGTCAGCCATCCACAGGATGGTTCCGCCGGTGCTCCCGCCCGCGATCCGAAGCATCGTGGGCCCGAGGGCGGCGAGCAGCATCGGCACGTCGAATGCGTCGGTGACGTCGATCGGGCTGTGCACGCGGTAGTTCTCGTTGTCGATCCCCACCGCGCCGGGACCCGCGAACGCCGCGTCCAGCACGTCGATGTAGTCACGGACCAGCCGTGCCGGTTGCTCGTAGGGCAGGCCGAGCTGGTCGGAGATGATCCAGTGGTGCGACGGGCCGATGCCAAGGGTGAACCGGCCTGAGCAAGCGACCTGAGTGGTCAGGGCCTGCTGTGCCAGGATCAGCGGATGGCGGGTCTGGATGGGAACGACCGCCGTTCCGATCTCGATGCGCTCGGTCACACGACCGAGCAGTGCCACCGCAGTCATCGCGTCGAGGTAGCCGGGAACCTGGGGGATCCAGAATGACGCGAATCCATCGTCCTCGGCGGCTTTTCCGTCGGCAAGCAGTCCGTTCAATCGGTCCGCACGTGAGCGCTCCTTGTCGGAGCCGACCATCAAGCCGATACGCATTCAAACCCCTTACGGCACATAGCGATCCCACTCGTACGGCACGACGGGGTAGAAGGGCGCCGCCAGCAGCGGTTCGACACCGGCTTGCGCCCAGCGGGTCGCCAGCACCGGACGCAGCCGCTCGGCAGCCACGATCGGATCGTCGTCGAGGAAGCAATAGGTGAGCAACTGGCCCGACGGAGCACTCGCCAGGCTCGCGTCGACGCGATGCGACGCCGCCGACCAGACACCGCCCACGCCTTCGAGATCGGCCAGATCGGTGGACGGTGTCGCGCCCGTTTCCAGTAGCAGGTACACGCCGCGGTTCGGCCACCAGGGCAGCACGTCGGCGCCGACCTTGACCCGCGGCGCAGCCACCCTGCTCTGCACCGTGTAGACGCCGCGCTGGACGGGCGGTAACAACGGCAACTTGCGGTCCGCGCCGCCCAGCGCCGTCGAAAGGTCGTTGAATCCCTTCAGCCCACTTCGATCGGTGAAGAAATAGGTCATCACATGGTCGATCGCGTCGAAGCGCTCGTCGCTGCACGCCCGTGCCGCCCGGCAGGCCGGTGTCGATACCAATCGCAGGGAGGCCCGCACGCCTGTCAGTCGATGCTGCTCGGGCCGGTGGTCGAGGGTGTGCCAGCGCAGGTACTCGGCGTCTCGGCCCTCGGGATGACGCCTGGCCATGGAGACGAACAGGGTGCTGATCTCGCCGCGGCCGGCAGCGAGGACACCGTCGACCTCGTCGGACGGGGTACCGGGAAGCGTCATTGTGGTCCTTCTGGAAGCGAGATTTCGGGATGGCGTGCCTGGATCATGCGCCGGAAGCCCTCTCGCCAGGGCACTTTCGTCCTGCCGAGTACCTCGTGCATGCGCGTCACGTCCGGCCAAAGCGGTGTGTGCGCTTCGGGTGTGTACTCGAAGATCGGCTCGACGCCGACGAGCTCGCCCATGTACGTGCAGTAGTCCTCGATGCTGACGGTCTCACTGCCCGCCCAGTTCACGACGATCGGGGGAGTGTCGGCGACCTCCATCGCCCGGATGCCGAGCTCGACGTAGTCGTCTTCAAAGATCGGGTTGTAGTTGTTCGGTTTGTCGGGATGGAGCCGTAATCGCTTGCCCGCCAACATCGCATCCAGTCGGTCCGCGGGTGCTCCGCCCTCTGGCCCGTATGTGGAGCAGATCCGGATGATCGTCAACGGAATCTGGTAGCGGTCGGCGACCCAGCTGCACACCGACTCGGCGGCGACCTTCGAGAAGCTGTAGTTCGACCGCAGCGGTACGCCTGGCGGGTCGTCTTCGCGTAGCGGACGCCGCCCCTGGTAGCCGTAGATCGAGCCGGTCGAGCAGAAAACGAAGCCCTTGGCGGTTCGGCAATGCGCAAGCAGCGCACCAGAGTTGTGCGCGTTCGTCTGGACGCATCGTGTCCAGTCACCGAGACCGGTGTCCACCGCGGCATGGAAGATGTAGTCGAAATCCTCTGGTAGATCCGAGAAGTCGGGTGCGGCCATGTCCAGGACAACAGGCGTGACACCGGCCGCCGTCAGTCTGTCCCTGTCTCCTGGACCCTTCAGACGCGCCGCTCCCCACACGTCGTTTCGCTGGGCCAGCGACCGTGCGATCGGGAAAGCGATCTTTCCGGTGACGCCGGTGATCAGGACCTTCTGTCCGTCGAGCAACGATGCCCTCCAATCGAGACAACCCACTAGTCATAGCGCATCGGCCCGGAAATGTTAAGTACTTGATATGTTGGGGCTGTGCAACTGAGGTTCGACGACACGGTCGAGGCATTCCGCGCCGAGTTCATCGCGTTTCTCGACGAACATCTGCCTGCCGAGGCCGATGCGGCCGCGGAGCGATCCCGCTCGACGTCGCACGTGCCGGAGTGGTCGCGGCGCTGGCAGCGGCTGCAGTTCGATCACGGTTGGCTGCTGCCGGGAAATCCACCGGAGTTCGGCGGTCGCAACGCGAACATCCTCGAGCAGTTCGTTCACCGCGAGGAGCTGTCGCGGCGGCGTATCTATCACTCGTTCAATCCGCAGGGAGTCGGCATCATCGCGGCCTCGCTGCTGTCGTTCGGCACGGACGAACAGAAGAAGCGATGGGCGGTGCCCATCCTGCGGGCCGAGATCACGGCGTCGCTGGGCATGAGCGAACCCGGCGCGGGCTCCGACCTGGCCGGCCTGCGCACGCGGGCGGTGGCCGACGGCGATCACTTCGTCGTCAACGGCCAGAAGGTCTGGACGTCCGGCGCTCACGACGCCGACGTGCTGTTGGCCTTTGTGCGTACCGATCCCGACGCCCCAAAACACAAGGGGCTGAGCGCATTGCTCATTCCCACCGACTCTCCCGGGGTGACCTGCCGTCCGTTCGCGTGCGTATACGACCGCAACGATTTGGACTTCAACGAGGTTTTCCTGACCGACGTCAGGGTGCCTGCGGAGAACCTGGTCGGGCCGCTGAATGGTGGCTGGAAGGTGGCCAACGGATCCCTCGGTCACGAGCGGACGTTGATGTGGATGGCGTTCGCCAATCGATTAGGCCAGTTGGTCGAGGGTCACCGGCCTGCAGGGGTGGTGGAGCGCGACGCTTACGCGACCATCGTCATGGACCATCAGGCGCTGCGCCTGCTGGGGTCGGCCGCGCTCGCGCGTGCGGCGCGCGGTGAGGCAGACGTCGCCGCGCTGTCGGTGCTCAAGGTGTTCGGGTCGGAGGCGGAGCAGAACGCCTACCGGCAGATCCTGGAGGCTGCGGGGTCAGACTCGCTGGCCGATCCCGCGATGACCGCCCCGTACAACCCCTACAGTCCCGGGCAGTTCACCGCGGGCTGGTTCACCCGCTACATCGGCAGCTTCGCGGGCACGATCGCGGGCGGCACGTCGGAGATTCAGCGCAACATCATCGCCCAGCACGTGCTCAAGTTGCCCCCGCGCTGAGACGGGCTGTCTCCAGTCAAACAACCTCGGAACTCCGGTTCTGCTTGAGGTAGGCAGAGCTGCGGGTCACGAACCAAGTCGCGAGCGGGCGTACGAGACGGATGAACGGCACAAGCTTGCCGAAATCTTTCTTCATATCTTCCAGTTGCTCGTTGAGCCCTCGCTTCTGGTACTGGAGGAGGCGCTGGCTCTCCTCGGTGTCCACCCAGTCGCCGAAGAAGCGAGGAGGTTTCGTTCGCACGAAGGCGTGAATTGGAATGGGACCGATCCCGATCGCGCTCATGAGTGCGTTGGTGAACTCGTAATAGGTCATGCGGCAGTTCGCGCCGCCGGCGATATAGAGCGTCTTTCCGATCGACCCTTCGCAGACGACGGTGCGAGCGAATGCCGTTCCGGCGTCGGCGGGATGGAGAAACTCGAACCGCGCGTCGGGGCTGAACTCGAACATGATGCTGGGGTCCTGCGCTTGCAAGTGGATTGGTGTCACAGCCGCAAGCCGCAGAATGCTCCACCGCAGCCGCGACTGCCGGATCGCTTGCTCGCACGCCACCTTGTGGCGACCGTACTCGTCGGTCGGACAGACGGGTGTGTCCACGCGGAGCGGCGGCTCGCGATCCTGGACGTCTCCGAAGATGCCGATAGACGACGCGAAGACAAGCCGGTTGGCTGTGGGCGACGCCTCCATCTGCGCGATCAGGCTGCGCGTAGCTTCAAGGTTTACCTTGCGGGCGACATCGGGCGCGCGGTCTGTGAAAGGGGGAATGATGGCCGCCAGGTGGATCACTGCGTCCACGCCCTCGAGTACGTGCCGGAGCGACCCCCGATCCGTGATGTCGCCCCACACGAACTGCACTCGCCCGTCGAAGCCGGATGCACGTTGGCGCGCCCTGCGAGTTTCGAGGTCGAAAGCCACGACGTCGTGGCCTTCTACGAGCAACGCCTCCAATGTGGAAAAGCCGATGTTGCCCATCGCGCCTGTCAACAACACTCTCAATGTGTCATCCTCGCACTGGTTTGGGCGCGGCGAGTTCTCGCAGTGAAGACAGAAACAACTCATCCATCTGCGGGCTCAAGTCGGCCAGAGTCGGGGCGCTGGCATGGCCGGCGGAACCGAAGACCCTTTCGAGTGCATCAGTGGCAGTGGTGGCGCCGATGGAAAGGCACAGGCAGGCAACGCCATCCATGCGGAGCTCCTCGAGGGCCTTATAGGCGTCGACTTCCGCGTAACGGCCTTCATAGCCATCGTCGTAAGGGAAACCATCCGAAAGGACGACCAGCAGCCGGTTCGGTGTGCCGGCCTCAGTCTTGAGAATTTCGCCCGCGCCGCGGATGGCGGCGCCGAGGCGTGTGTAGCTGGACGGTTCGAGTTGATTGAGCCGGGCTCGCCCGACGGCGCCGAACGGTTGATCGAACGTTTTGATCGCCGGCAGATGGACCGCGTGTCGGCCGTGCGACCGGAACGCATAGACGGCGACACGGTCACCGAGCTCTTCGAGCGTGACGGCCAGTGTGGCCGCCGCCCTGCGCTGGTGGTCGTGTACGGCGAGGCCGTCTGGATCGGTATCGGTAGCCGAGCCGGAGGCATCGAGCAGGATGAGAACGCCGAGATCGCGAGCGAGCTTGCGACGCTCCAGATAGACGTGTTCGGGTGGTGAATAACCGGAACGCAGATCGACGAACAGATCGATGAGCGCCTCGATGTCGATGTCGTCGCCATCGGCACGGCCGCGCAGAACCTTGGGACCGAGCCCGACGCGAGACAAGCGTCGCCGCAGCACATCGTCTTGCGGAACACCGGCGGCGGAGACGTCAGCTGCGACCGTCAGCGGAAAGTCGATGACCCGGCACCAATCAGCCCGATACCGGTCGTTGTATACGTCCCACTCCGGATAGAGGGCGCCACCTACGCCTACGGCAGCGCCGGGCTTGCCGTCATCGGTGAAACGGATCCGCGTGGGGAGAGGCCGGGCGTTCGCTCCGACTTCGTGCGTCCGCCGAATGGAGCGGACCTGCATCTCTGCGCCGGCGGCGCCGTCTGCGGGGGAGCGCGAGTCGCCAAGCATCTTGCGGAGGTAGTCGGAGATGGTCCGTGATGTGAAGAGCGGATTGTCAAAGAGTTTGAGTATTTTGCTTTCCCCGGACTGCTCGCTGTCGTCGTCATCGTCGTCAGCCTCGGGCAGGTCGATAGGGTCGAATTGCAGTCGCAGATGTTTGTCGGTGGCCTGCGCGCCCGGTCCGGCAGAAGTCGCCAGCAGCCTGGAGGGCCTGATGACACCGAACCATTCCGGTGGCTCGGCGACCTTCGCTCGGCCTTTGGCCATCTCGAGTGACTCGTCGGCGGTCGCGGTGCTCGGTTCCCCTTCGAATAGAAGCGTGGCCGCGAGTGGCATCTGTCCGGCGAGTTCGGCAAGGGCCCGGCGACCTTCGAGTGCCAGGTAGCGGCGCGCTAGCGAGGGACGTGCCCGTAAAGCTTTTACCAATCGCTGCTCCAGGCTTCCAGCACCGAGCAGAGCGCTCTGGATCAGCATCTCGCGGCGCTGCTCCGCGACGGAACGCCCCGCCGAAACGAATACGACTTGGCCGTTCGTGTGAGCAGCCTCGCCGGCCGGTGCCTCCGCGACGTCGACAGTCCTGCCGGCTATAAAGGTGGCGAGGAGCCGAAACCGGTCAGGGCTATTCGGATCGGAAGCGGTCACGTCCGGGGCAGCACGCCATCGACGAGTTCGCCGAGGGCGCGCACGACATCCGGATCGTCGGAGAGGGTCTGGACGATGGCCGCCTGCACGGCACTACGCAGACTGAGCCCTTCAGCGACGAGGTCGCCGGCGAGGATCAGCAGGCGGGTGGAGGACACTTCGCGCAGCGGTGAGCCATCCAGATTGCGGATGGCGTTACCGAGTTTGACAAGAGCGCGCGCAGTCTCGGAATCGATCCTGGCTTCGTGGGCAACCACTTCCGTCTCGGTCTCGACGGGCGGGAACCCGAGCTCGATGGCGATGAAACGCTGACGAGTCGACTCCTTGAGGTTTTTCAGCACACTCTGGTAGCCGGGGTTGTAGGAAATCACCAGCTGAAACCCGGGCGCCGCCGCCAATGTCGTGCCGAGCCGATCGACCGGAAGCTCACGGCGGTGATCGGCGAGCGGATGGATGACCACGGTGGTGTCCTGGCGCGCCTCCACCACCTCGTCCAGATAAAAGATGGCGCCCTCGCGCACGGCGCGCGTCAACGGCCCGTCCATCCAGACCGTTTCCCCACCTTTGAGCAGGAACCGGCCCACCAGATCCGCCGACGTCATGTCTTCGTGGCCCGCAACGGTGATGAGATTGCGACCGAGGTCGTGGGCCATGGTCTCCACGAACCGAGTCTTTCCACATCCGGTGGGGCCCTTCAACAGCACCGGCAGACCTCGGCCTGCCGCGGCGCGAAAGACCTCCACCTCATCGCCGACCGCGCGGTAGAACGGCACCTCCGAACCATTGCGAACAGCGCTGGGGTGACTATTGGTCAACAACTCAATTCCCTCGTTCGAAGGGAACGATCTTCGGAAGCTCTACGCCGTCCGGAAGGACAAGCTGGCCCTCCGGGTTGATGTAGCCGGACCCGTTGCGATGCATCGGGATAGCAGGATCAGGACAGAGGCGGTCGGTCCCGTCACCGCAGATGCCCATCATGAAGTACGAGCGCTTCATCAGGTCCTCAGGCCAGGGCTCGGCGTGCATGGCGAACCACTGCACAGGAAGGTTGTAGAACACGAAGAACAACGCGCTGACCGCGGCGAAGATCGCCAAGAAGCGGGTCAGTTGTTGTCGTACGACTCCACCTCGGACCCGGTCCAGGCCGCGCTCGACGACTGTGCGGCCGCGGTCGTCGGTGAAGTAGCGCAGACAGCACAGACCTGCCTGGACACCTCCCCACATCAACCCTTCATATACGGGCCATTGGTAGTAGGTGCCCGCATTGATCGAAAGAGACTGAATGGCACCGGGGTACGTGAAAAGTCCCATCGGCATCAGGAACAAGCCTTCGATGACGAAATCGAAGAAGAACCCCCAGAGGGCCACAACGCCGATCAGGCCAAGGGTGCTGATGCTCGGCCATCGCGCCTTGACCTTGCGCATGACCCAGCAGCCGAGAATCGTGCACATCAGCACTCCGGTTGCGTAGCCCGGCGCATTCATCAACAGCGGTTCGGCCATCATGCGGCCGGGTTGCCCGTACGACTGCCAACCCGGGATGTCCTGTACCCACGAACCGCGGTTCCACATCCAGGTGTTGTACGTGCTCCAGGTGTTGAAGTAATTCAGTAACGGATCCTGGAAGAACATTAGGCCCATCGACACCAGGAGCATGCCGTCGAGCGTGATTCGCCGCTCTCGTCGCCAGGGCCTGACGATGAAGTAATAGATGCCGATCGGAAAGCCGACGATGATCACGACCGTCCACGTCGTGAGGATCGCCTTCATCAGCGTCGGCGGATCGCTCACCCCGGCGGGTACCCGCTCGAAGTTGGATCCGGTGATCCAACGGGTCCACACGTACAACTGGAAGATCAGGATCGCGCCGCCGATTACGGCCCAGATCTGGACGGGCTTGGCCTGCGGCTGCACTTGGGCGCCGAGCGCGGCCGCTCCGCCGAGCGGTTCGGTGACGACGGGCGTGTTCTTTTTGTCCGACAGTCCGCTGCTCATGACGCTGTCTCCTTCTGGATCGTTCTGAACATCTCAATTCCCTTGTCGGAACGGAATAACCGGTGGAAGTTCGGCGCCTTTCGGAAGAACGAGCCGGCCGTCGTTGTCGATGTAGCCGGATCGCCTGGTTGGCAACGGCAGAACAGGATTGGGACATGGCTGGTCGCTCCCGGCTCCGCAGGTGCCTCCGTTGAAGTACGAGCGCTGCTGGACGTCCTCAGGCCAGGGGTCGGCGTGCATGCCGAACCATTGCGCGGGAACGTTATACAAGAAGAAGAAGCAGGCGCTGACCCCGGCGAAGATAGCTAAGAAGCGAATGAATTGCTGCTTGACGACTCCACCTCGGACCCGGTCCAAGCCGCGTTCGACGACTGTGCGGCCGCGGTCGTCGGTGAAGTAGCGCAGACAGCACAGAGCCGCCTGGACGCCGCCCCACATCAGCCCTTCGTACACCGGCCACTGGTAGTAGGTGCCGGCGTTGATCGACACCGCGCGGATCGCACCGGGATACGCGAAAAGCCCGGTCGGCAGCAGGAGGCAGCCTTCCATGACGAAGTCGAGGACGAACGTGAATGCGTATGTAACTGCGATCAATCGAAGATTGCTGATGTTCGGCCGTCGCGCCTTGATTTTGCGCATGACCCAACATCCGACGATCGTGATCAGAAGAACTCCGTACGCGTAACCTGGCACATTCGTCAAGAGGGGTTCCGGCACCTGATGGCCTGGCACATCGGGCGACACCCAACCCGGTACATAGGGTGACCAGGAGCCCCGATTGAACAGCCAGGTGTTGTAGGTACACCACGTATTGAAGTAATTCAGGAACGGATCCTGGAAGAACATCAGGCCCATTGACACCAGAAGCATGCCGTCAAGCGTGATCCGCCGCTCGCGTCGCCAGGGCTTGACGATGAACCACCAGAGGGCGAATGGCAGAGCAAGCCAGAGAACGATCGCGTTCGCCATGAGTGGGATCTTCATGTACATCGGCGGATCGCTCGGCCCGGCGGGCACCCGTTCGAAGTAGGGTCCGGTGATCCACCGGATCCACACGTACAACTGGAGCACCAGGAGTGCGCCGCCGACGGTGGCCCAGATAGTGACCGGCTTGACGGTCGACTGAACCTCGGAGCCGAGCACGGCCGCTCCGCCAAGCGGCTCCGTGACGGTGGGGGCGTTCTTCTTGTCAGACAATTCGCTGCTCATGACGCCGGCTGCGTACGGATCGTTGTTGTGCCGAGCTGCGCATCGACTTGACCAGGGGATAAGGGTCGGTGACCCGTTCAACCTCGTGGAGGCCGTTCGGCGCCGAGACACCCATCTATCGCCCTCCTTCGGCAGCCGAACCTCCGCGAATATACCAACTGGTATCTAAAGGGGGAAGTGGATTCTTAGATTCCGTGGCACAATCACGGGCATGGTTGAGCGTTGGACGAGGGAGCGGCGCCTCGAGCACACCCGTTCGCTTCTCCTCGATGCAGCCGAGGAGGTGTTCGCCGAAAAGGGTTTCACAACAGCGACTCTCGACGACATCGCCCATGCCGCCGGCTACACGAAAGGCGCCATTTACAAGCACTTCGCCACGAAGGAAGAACTCTTCTTAGCGGTGAGCGACCGGTACTGGCGTCGCTATTTCGACAATTTCGCCGAGGTGATGTCGAGAGCGGGCGAGATCGGGGCGCACGAACTCGAGGAGATCGCCGAGCGTTGGCGCCAACTTGGCCGCGACCGCGGTGCCGAGCACGCCGCGTTGGGCCACGAGTTCACCCTCTATCTGCTTCGAAACCCCGACGCGCGGGAACGGGTGGCCGCCAAGAGATCAGAGGTCGTCGAGGCGCTGGGGAAGTTCATCGTCGAGGGCATCGACAGACTCGGCGGAGCCCTGCTGATCCCTCCGCTGACATTCGCCCACGTACTCGTCGCCACCACCGACTCGGTCATGCTCGGAAGCCAACTCGACGACATCGACCTCTACAGGCCGGTCCTCGACATGTACATGTCGGTAATCAAACTGCCCTGAGTCAGGTGGTTGTCACAGCGCATCGCGGATGGTCAATATCAACTACTTGCGATTGTCGTCGTGAGCATATACCGTCGGGCTGCAGGCAGGCTGCCGCGTAGTGCCGAAAGATCCATTGTGCGAGGCGGATTGCCCAGAGTGGACAGGAGAAGCCGATGGCTCGTTTCCCCAAGCCGCCCGAGGGCAGCTGGACGCAACACTATCCACAATTGGGAACGGAGCCGGTCTCCTACGAGGACTCCATCAGCCCGGAGTTCTACGAGATCGAACGCAAAGCGGTGTTCAAGCGCGCGTGGCTGAATGTCGGTCGCGTTGAACAACTTCCCCGCAAGGGCAGCTACTTCACCAAGGAACTGAAGGTCGCCAACACGTCGATCATCGTGGTGCGCACCAACCAGGGTGAGGTCAAGGCGTTCCACAACATCTGCCGACACCGGGGCAACAAGCTGGTCTGGAACGACATGCCGCTGGAGGAGACCAGCGGCTTCTGCAAGCAGTTCACCTGCAAGTACCACGCTTGGCGGTACGACCTGGACGGCAACCTGACGTTCGTCCAGCAAGAAGGGGAGTTCTTCGACCTCGACAAGAGCCGCTACGGGCTGGTCCCGGTGCACTGCGAGGTCTGGGAAGGCTTCATATTCGTCAACCTCGCCGACAAACCCGAGCAGCCGCTTCGCGACTTCCTCGGCCCGATGATCCTCGGCTTGGAGGGCTATCCGTTCGGGCAGCTGACCTCGCGCTTTTACTATCGCTCGGAGGTCAAGGCGAACTGGAAGCTCTACATGGACGCGTTCCAGGAGTTCTACCACGCACCCGTGCTACACGCGAACCAGTCACCGTCGAAATACTCGAAGGCCGCCGCGGAGGCCGGATTCGAAGCGCCGCACTACCGCATCGACGGGCCGCACCGCCTGGTCAGCACGTCGGGTGTGCGCGCGTGGGAGATGGATCCCGACATGCGTAAGCCGATGGAGGACATCTGCCAGAGTGGGCTCTTCGGGCCATGGGACAAGCCGGATCTAGGCGAGATGCCCCCCGGGCTCAACCCTGCGAAATGCGATCCCTGGGGCCTGGATTCGTTCCAGCTGTTCCCCAACTTCGTGATCCTGGTCTGGGGCCAGGGCTGGTATCTGACCTACCACTACTGGCCGACCTCGCATAATTCGCACATCTTCGAGGGCACGCTGTACTTTCCGCCGCCGCGCACGCCGCGGGAACGCATCGCGCAGGAGCTGGCCGCGGTGTCGTTCAAGGAGTACGGCCTGCAGGACGCCAACACGCTGGAGGCCACCCAGACGATGGTCGAGTCCCAGGTCGTCGACAGGTTCCTGCTGTGTGACCAGGAGGTGCTCATTCGCCACCTGCACCAGGAGACCGCCGCGTGGGTGGACGACTACCAACGTAGGACGGCGGGGGTGTGAGTGCGATGACCACGATGCTGCCGACCGAATTCGCCGATCTCGAAACGTATTCCGATTGGTGTCTGCCCACCGAGCCGGAACGCTTCGCCAAGCGTCTGGCCAGCTCGATGGCCGAGATGCAGGCGTTCTACGACGCCATCACACCGCGGGCGGAGGAGGCGATCGCCTTCTGCGACAAGTTCCCCCTAGACGACCTGCCGGAGGACGTCCTCAACCTGATGCACCTGCTGTACTCGATGATCATGGTGTCTTTTCCCGTCGAGTGCTGGAAGCAGCCGCGCGTGCCGGATTCCGGTGCCGCGACCTTGGATTGCCTGTCCGAACCCGTGCCATGAGTTTGGAGCGAGGCTCGTCCGAGCGACCATCGGGCAGCGTCACCGTCCTGCGCGCCGAGCGCTGGGCCGACGTCGACGCCGGCGAAGTGCGCTCGCCGGCCGTCGTAGTGGTTGACGGTGATCGAATCCAGGCGGTGAATCCCCCTGTACTGCCTGCCGATTCGACCGAAATCGATCTCGGCGACGTCACGTTGCTGCCTGGCCTGATGGACATGGAGCTCAACCTGCTCATCGGCGGACCCGGCGGGCCGGAAGGCCTGCCCAGCCCCATGCACGGCGTGCAGGACGACCCCGCCTATCGGACATTGCGTGGCGCGGTCAATGCCCGTACGACGCTCGAGGCCGGCTTCACCACGGTGCGCAACCTCGGGCTGATGGTGAAGACCGGCGGCTATCTGCTCGACGTCGCATTGCAGCGCGCGATCGAACAGGGCTGGCACGTGGGGCCCCGCATCTATCCGGCCGGACACGCCGTCACCCCGTACGGGGGTCACCTCGACCCCACGGTGTTTCAACGACTCGCGCCGGGCATCATGCCGCTGTCCGTCGCCGAGGGCATCGCCAACGGTGTCGATGATGTGCGGGCATGCGTGCGCTACCAGATTCGGCACGGCGCCAAGCTGATCAAGGTGTCCGCGTCGGGCGGCGTTATGTCGCACAGCACCGCGCCCGGTGCCCAGCAGTACTCCGACGACGAATTCGCCGCGATCGCCGACGAGGCCCACCGGGCCGGGGTGCGCGTCGCGGCGCACGCCATCGGGGACAGCGCCATCCGGGCCTGCATCCGCGCGGGCATCGACTGCATCGAACACGGCTTCCTCGCGACCGACGAGACGCTCCAGATGATGGTCGACCACGGGACGTTTCTGGTGTCGACCACCTGTCTCACCGAAGCGATGGCGATCGACCGCATCGCACCGGAGCTGCGCAAGAAGGCCGAGGAGGTCTTTCCGCGCGCACAGACGATGCTGCCGAAGGCCATCGCCGCCGGGGTCCGGATAGCGTGCGGAACCGATGCCCCGGCAATTCCGCACGGGCAGAACGCCAAAGAGCTGTGTGCGCTGGTGGATCGCGGCATGTCTCCGATGGAAGCCATCCGGGCCGCGACGATCACCAGCGCCGAGCTGATCGAGGCCGACGACGAACTCGGCCGCCTCGCGCCGGGCTATCTCGCCGACATCATCGCCGTCCCGGGGGACTTGTCGCGCGACATAGCCAGCACACTCGATGTGCGGTTCGTGATGAAAAACGGCCAGGTGTACAGGCGATGACTTCGAGGCTTGCCGAGAAGGAGTGAGTGAGCGTGAAACAAACCGACAACATCCTGTGGCTGCTCAAGCAGGCCTGGTACTTCTCGCTCACGACGGTCAACGACGCGGTTAGCGAGCACGGCGTCAGTACCGCACAGATCGGCATGCTGCGCCAACTGGCCACCGAACCAGGGTTGTCCGGCGCCGATTTGGCACGTCGGCTGCTGATCAGCCCGCAGGGTGTGCAACTGGCTCTGAAGGAGCTCGAGCGTCGCGGGCTGGTGCAGCGCAAGCAGGACCCGCAGCACGGCCGGATACTGCAGGCCTTCCTGACTGACCAGGGACGCAAGGTCGCCGAGGCGGTGGTCAGCGACGCCATCGCCGCGAACGCCAAGGTGTTCGGCGTGCTCAGCAGCGCCGAGCAAGAGACGCTTCGTGAACTTCTGGGACGCGTGATCGAGCAGGGCACTGGCCACAAGCTGCACACCGACCACATCGGGCCCCGAGTAGCAAGTAGTTGATAACAATGACAAGTACTTGATAATGTTGGGCTTGATGAGTGAAGAGAGCGGAACCGACGTCGCCCTTGCCGCGACCGTAGAGGTCGTCATCGAACTGGACCGCCGGACCACGATGGCGAATTACCGCAGTGGCGACACGCTGCTGCAGACGGCACGTTCCGCCGGACTGCAGGCGCCGTACTCGTGCGAAACCGGCTCGTGCGGAACGTGTATGGCCCGTATCACCGAGGGTGGCGCCCGGATGGTGAACAACGACGCGCTCGAGGACGACGAGGTGGCGGAGGGCTACGTACTCACATGTCAGGCCCTGCCGACCAGCCCAACGGTTCGGCTGACCTATGACTATTAGGAAGCGGTGATGAGCATGAGCGTGACTCGGGTGGCGGTGGTAACCGGCGGCGCATCCGGCATGGGTGAAGCTACCTGCCGCGAGCTGGGCAGGCGCGGGCACAAGGTCGCGGTGCTCGATATCGATGCCGAAGCTGCCCAACGGGTTTCGGAGGCATTGCGTGCCGACGGAGCGACGGCGCTGGCCATCTCCGCCGACGTCAGCGACCGCTCGGCCGTCGAGGACGCCTTCGCGAAGATCCGTAGCGAGCTCGGCCCGGTGCACATCCTGGTCACGAGCGCCGGTCTGGTGGATTTCGCGCCGTTCACCGAGATCACCATCGAGGCGTGGGAACGCCTCATCGCGGTGAACCTCACCGGAACCTTCCACTGCTGTCAGGTCGCGGTGCCCGACATGGTGGAGGCTGGCTGGGGCCGCATCGTGATGATCTCGTCGTCGAGCGCCCAGCGTGGTTCGCCGAAGATGGCGCACTACGCGGCCAGCAAGGGCGCGCTGCTCTCATTGACCAAATCCCTCGCGCGCGAATACGGCTCGCTGGGAATAACGGTCAACAACGTTCCGCCGTCGGGCATCGAGACGCCGATGCAACACCACTCGCAGGCGGCGGGCTTCCTGCCCTCGAACGAGCAGATGGCTGCCAGCATTCCGGTCGGCCACCTGGGTTCCGGTGACGACATCGCCGCGGCTGTCGGCTTTCTGTGCTCGGAGGAGGCCGGCTTCATCACCGGCCAGGTCCTTGGCGTCAACGGCGGGCAGGTGCTTTGACACAGGACGCGGACATGAGGAGCACAAAAGACAAAAGGGAGGTTCGCATGGGTAAGTGGCCTAAACCGGCGGAGGGGAGCTGGACAGAGCATTACCCGGAGCTGGGTACCGGACCGATCTCCTTCCGCGACTCGACGTCGCGGGAGTTCTACGAGCTCGAGCGCGAGGCCATCTTCAAACGTGCATGGCTCAACGTCGGCCGGGTGGAGGAACTTCCCCGGGTCGGCAGCTATTTCACGAAGGAGATCCACGCCGCCAAGACATCGGTCGTCGTGGTGAAGGGCAAGGACCAGAAGGTCCGCGCATTCTACAACGTGTGCCGTCACCGCGGAAACAAGTTGGTGTGGAACGACTTTCCCAACGAGGAAGTCAAAGGCGCCTGCCGACAGTTCACCTGTAAGTATCACGGCTGGCGTTACGACCTCGAAGGCGCTTTGACGTTTGTGCAGCAGCCTCACGAGTTCTTTGATCTCGACACTGCTCAGTACGGATTGCGGCCCGTCAACTGCGACGTCTGGAACGGGTTCATCTTCATCAACCTCGACCCGGAACCACGGCAGAGTCTGCGCGACTTCCTGGGTCCCATGATCACCGCACTCGACGATTACCCGTTCGAAATGATGACGGAGCGATACGACTTCGAAGCCCACAACAACAGCAACTGGAAGATCTTCGCCGACGCCTTCCAGGAGTACTACCACGTGCCTTCCCTGCACTCCCAGCAGGTGCCGAGCGAGGTGCGGCAGCCCAACCAGACATTCGAGTGCGCACACTTCCAGATCGACGGACCGCATCGGCTGGTCTCCACTGCCGGAACCCGGCGCTGGCTGCTCGCGCCGGAATACATGTACCCGGTCGAACGGGCCACGCGCAGCGGCCTGGTGGGGCCGTGGCGCACACCGGAGACGCACCAGTCAGCCGGGCTGAACCCCGGCGGCATCGAGCCGTGGGGCATCACCAACTTCCAGATCTTCCCGAATCTGGAGATCCTGATCTACCACGGCTGGTACCTGCTGTACCGGTACTGGCCGACGTCGCACAACACGCACAAGTTCGAGGCGTACAACGCGTTCCATCCGGCACGCACGGTGCGGGAACGCATCGAGCACGAGGTCGCCTCGGTGGTGCTCAAGGAGTTCGCGCTGCAGGACGCCGGCATGCTCGGCGGTACCCAGGCCGCCTTGGAGTACGACGTGGTGGACGACTTTCCGCTCAACGACCAGGAGATCCTCGTCCGGCACCTGCACAAGGTGGCCGTCGACTGGGTTGAGGACTACCGCAACGAACGCCACCTGATGGGAGTGTGACCATGTCCCACCAACGACTGCCCAGTGCCTTCGCCGAACTCGAGCCGTTCGCTGAGAAGTGGTGCCTGGCAACCGAACCGGAGCGGTGGAACACGCGGCTTTCCACCCCGATGCCGGTGATGCGCGCGTTCTACGACGCATTCTCGCCACGGTTCGAGGAAGCGATCGACTACTGCGACAAGTTTCCACTCGACGACATGCCCGACGACGCGCTCAACCTGCTGCACCTCGTCTACTCGATGATCATGGTGTCGATGGCCGTCGAGGTCTTCGGGACGCAAAAGCCCGCCGACTCCGCTGACGCAGTCATCGACCGCATCAGCGCACCGGTGCCGTGAGGCGCACGCGAGGAGCAATTCGATGACGGACAGGACACCCGCATGACTCTGCTGACCATCAACAAGCTCACCGACTCGGTCGGCGCGGAGGTTCTCGACGTCGACTCCGACCGGCTCGCCACCGATGACCTACTCGCTGAGGCGGTGCTCGAGGCGCTCGAGGACAACGGCGTGCTGGTCTTTCCCGGCATTGGCCTGAAACCCGAAGCGCAGGTGGCATTCTGCCGCCGGCTCGGCGAGATCGACCACTCCTCCGACGGTCATCATCCTGTCGCGGGCATCTATCCGGTCACACTGGACAAGTCGAAGAACTCCTCGGCGGACTACTTGCGCGCCACCTTCGACTGGCACATAGACGGCTGCACCCCGATCGAGGACACCTTTCCGCAGATGGCGACTGTGCTGTCTGCGAAACAGGTCGCCGCGAGCGGCGGCGAGACCGAGTTCGCGAGCTCGTACGCGGCATATGACGCACTGAGTGACGAAGAGAAGGACCGATACCGGGCGTTGCGGGTCGTGCATTCGCTGGAGGCCTCGCAGCGGCGGGTCACCCCCGACCCGTCACCGGAGATCCTGGCGCGGTGGAGGTCGCGACGCACCCACGAGCATCCGCTGGTGTGGACGCATCGCAGCGGCCGCAGGTCACTGGTCCTCGGTGCGTCGGCCGACTACATCGTCGGCATGGATCGCGACGAGGGCAGGGCCCTGCTGGCCGGACTGCTCGACCGGGCCACCGTGGCCGACATGGTGTACAGCCACACCTGGTCGGTCGGGGACACCGTCATCTGGGACAACCGCGGTGTTCTGCACCGGGCGGCACCGTATGACCGGGATTCGCCGCGGGAGATGCTGCGCACCACCGTGCTGGGCGACGAGCCGATCCAGTAGACCGACCCCCTCGTTGACGGCGGCGAGGCACTATGGAAATCTAATACCCAAAGATGAGAATCACGTTCTCTTCAATCGAGATCGTCGTAGGGAGCAGCGCATGGCGGAGGACCTCACCTCGGTCGACTTCTTCCGGGACGGTCGTCTGACAGACGACCCGTACCCGTTCTACGAGGCGCTTCGCAGCAAGTGCCCGGTCAGCCGCGAGGACCACTACGGCGTCACCATGGTGACGGGCTGGCAGGAGGCCGTCGACGTCTACAACGACGCCGAGACCTTCTCGTCGTGCATCTCGGTGACCGGCCCGTTCCCGGGCTTTCCCGTCGCGATCGAGGGTGACGACATCACCGAGCTGATCGAGGAGCACCGCGACGACATTCCGTTCAGTGACCAGCTGCCGACGCTGGACCCGCCGACGCACACCAATCACCGCGCGCTGCTGATGCGGCTGATCACGCCCAAGCGCCTCAAAGAGAACGAGGATGCGATGTGGCAGCTCGCCGATGACATCCTCGACACCTTCCTCGCGACGGGTGAGGGGGAGTTCATCAAAGGTTTCGCGGGTCCGTTCACGCTGCGTGTCATCGCCGACCTACTGGGTGTGCCCGAGGAGGACCGCCCCGAACTGCTCGAGCGACTCGCGCGCGGCACCCACGGCAGCGCGGTGGGCAACGCCGACAAGACAATGAACAAGACGCCGCTGGAGTACCTCTACGAGGTGTTCGCGACATACGTCGAAGACCGGCGGCGCGAGCCCCGCGACGATGTGCTGTCCGGCCTGGCGACGGCGACCTTCCCGGACGGGTCGATGCCCGAGGTGGGAGACGTCGTGCGGGTGGCCACCAATGTCTTCTCGGCCGGACAGGAAACGACCGTTCGGCTGCTGGGCACCGCGTTGAAGGTGATCGGGGACCGCCCGGAGATCCAGCGGAGGCTGCGCGACGACCGCAGCCTGCTTCCGAACTTCATCGAGGAATGTCTGCGCATCGAGAGCCCGGTCAAGGGCGACTTCCGGCTGTCTCGGGTGCCGACCACGGTCGGAGAGGAAGCGCTCGCCGCCGGCTGCACAGTGATGGTCGTCAACGGGGCCGCCAACAGGGATCCGCGCCGATTCGATGACCCGGACGCGTTCGATCCCGAGCGCAAGAACGCCCGCCAGCACCTGGCGTTCGGCCGTGGCATCCACAGCTGCCCTGGGGCGCCACTGGCAAGGGCCGAGACCCGGGTCGGACTCGAACGGCTGCTGGACCGGACGACCGACATCCGCATCAGCGAGTCGCACCACGGCCCGCAGGAGACCGGCGCTACCAATACATTCCGACGTACATCCTGCGCGGGCTCACCGAACTGCATCTCGAATTCGACCTCGCGGGTGATGACTCGTGAAGGTCACCGTCGACGACCAGCGGTGCCGCGGCCACGGCATGTGCCTGACGCTTTGCCCCGATGTGTTCGAGCTGACCGACGACGGCTACGCGGTGGCCGACCCGGAGGAGGTGCCCGCCGGGCTTGAGGCCGCGGCCAGGGAGGCCATCGAGAACTGCCCCGAGCAAGCGATCAGCGAAATCGACTGAAAACCAAGGAGATTCGAGTGCCAAAGGGTTACATCGTCATCACGGAGGACGTCAAGGATCCCGCTGGGATGACCGAATACGCCAAGCTTGCCGGTAAGGCGATGGCAGGCGCGACGATCCTGTCGTTCGACCAGAACGCCGAGGTGATCGAGGGCGAATGGCATGGCACGCAGACCGTTCTGCTGGAGTTCGAGTCGGTCGAGGCGGCCCGCGAGTGGTATTCCTCCGACGCGTATCAGGAAGCGGTCAAGCTCCGCCAGGCGGCCGCCGACTGCAACGGCGCCATACTGTCCGGTCTCTGACTTTCTGGCGCGAGAACTTTCTAGCGCGAGCGTGCGCAAACTCCGGTTCGCCGGCGGCGTGTCGCCCGCAGACACGCACGCTCGCGGGGAGGTTTAGTGGGGGACCAGCGGGCCGGTCGGCTCGGTGGTCGTGGCGTGCACCAGAAGTTCCGCCAGTTCCCACGGGCGGCTGAGGAACGGCGAGTGTGACGTGTCGATGGTCAACTGCTCGACGCCGAGCCTGCGCGTCACCGTGTCGGCCAGCCAGCGCGGCATCGACTGATCCTGCAGGCAGCGGATGAAGCTACGGGGGAGGTCGGCCGCCCAGAAATCAGGGATCGACACCGGTGTGACCGTGGTGTCGCCGAACCGTTCCGGGCCCAGCCGGTCGAACGCCCAGCGCGCCGTCGCCTCGTCGCAGTCGTGGTAGAAGTACTTCCACGCGCCGTCGAAGTCGGCGAACCACATGGCGCCGTCGTCGTCGAACTTCAAGAAGCTCAACATCTCTCCGACGTCGGCGTCGAACTCGCCCTCCTCGGAATCACGCATCGCCATCGCCTCGGGGTAGGTGCGCCCTTCCCGCGGCAACGCGGCGGCGAGGTACACGATGTGGCCGACGCGTTCTGGTACGGCGTCCGCGGCGAGCGTGGCGTCGAACCCGCCGCCTGAATGGCCGACCAGGACGTCACCGGGTTGCAGCTCGGCGGCGATCGCGTCCCGACGATTCGCGAGCGTCGACTCCTCGTCGACCCGGGCGCCGTGCCCGGGCAGGTCGACCGCAACCCCGTCATGGCCAAGCCGTTGCAGCTCGGCGATTGTGTGTTCCCAGCACCACGCGGCGTGAAAACCGCCGTGCACGAAGACGAATCGCATCTGGATGCGTGTCACTCGTCGCGAATGGAGATGGCTTGCCGCGGACACTGCCGGACCGCTTCGCGGACCTGGTCCTCGTTCTCCGGGGTTACCTCGTCCTGCAGGACGTGCAGGTAGTCCTGGTCGTCGAGGTCGAACACCTCAGGGATGATGCCCATGCATATCCCATTGCTCTCACACAAGCCGAAGTCGACTTCGATCTTCTGGGTCATTTCAAAACCTTCACCGGGATGTTGTGCCAGCCCGCCACGTTTTGCATCTGGACGCGTCTGCAATTGTCCCAGTCGACCTCGTACCGCGGCATGAAGTCGAGCAGTTTCTCCAGCGCGATCGCGCTCTCCATCCGAGCCAGCGCGGCGCCGAGGCAGCTGTGCACGCCGTAGCCGAATCCGATGTTCTGTGCTTCCGTGCGGTCGCGGTCGATGTCGAATGTGTCGGCATCTGTCCATGCTTCGGGGTCCCGGTTCGCCGACGCGCCGATCAGGAACACCGGCTTGCCCTCCGGGATCGTGGTGCCGTGCAGGTGAATGTCCCTCATGGAGCGCCGTACGTTGTACTGCACCGGCCCCTCGTAGCGCAGTATTTCCTCGACTGCCGCCGGGATCTTGCTGCGGTCGTCGAGCAGCTTCTGCCACTGGTCGGGGTGCTTGGCGAACAAGACCACCGCAGTGCCGACGAGCTTGGTCACGGTCTCCGCGCCCGCGGCGCCCAATAAAGTGGCGAACGACGCGATCTCGACATCATCCAGCTTCGTCTTCGAGCCGTCCTCGCGCTCGAGCTCCGCTTCAATCAGCTTGGTGAAGAGGTCGTCCCGTGGACTGGCGCGTCGCTTCTGTACGAGGTCGAGGTAGAACATCGCGGTGTCGATGTTGGCTTGCATCGCTTTCTCGCCTTGAGCGATCTGACCGGGCTCCCGAGTGAGCGATACGTCGATCCAGTGCCGGATCTGCTGGGCGACCTCCTCGTCATGCACACCCACCATGCTCGTGATCACTTCGACGGGGAATGGGCCGGAGAACTCCTGCACGACATCGAAGCCCTCAGGGTCGACCCGACTGAGATACTTGTCGATCTTCTCGGTCACCGACTCCTTCTGCGACTGGATGGCGCGCGGAGTGAAGACCTTGTTGAGCAGGCTGCGCATGTTGCGGTGCTCCGGCGGGTCCATCAATATGATCATGTTCTCGCCGCCGACCGGCACTTCGCCGGTGCTCACCGTCGCCAGATCGAGGCCGTAACGCGACGAGTAGGTCTCGAAGTCCTTGAAGGCAGGCGCGACGTCAGCGTGCCGGGTCAGTGCGTAGAAGTCGTGTTCTTCGCTGTGGTAGACGGGTGCTTCCTCACGCATTCGGCGGTACGTCTCGAATGCCCCGTTGAAAAACTCTTCCGAAAACGGGTCGAAGACGAGCTTCGCCTTGGTCATAAAGTGCTCCTGAGCTGTGAGGAAATTCTGCATCCATTACGGACGGCTGTTGAGTTGTAACTCTAGCGGTAATGGCGTTTCCGTAAAAGAGAAGAGACATTCAGGCGATGTGTCTCATCCCCTGAGCCCGGCGTCGACCAGGTCGTCGAGCGCACCGAGGTCGTCCCCCAGCTCGGCGACAGTCTCGCGGACCACGGCGACGTCCTTGCCGATGAAGTCGCCGACCGCGTCGATGAAGGCCGCCGCGGAGCCCGCCCTGGTGATACTGCAGAGCGCGCGGCTGCTGGCGCTGCCGTGTGTCAGCGCCTCGAGAAGCGCGGATTCCTCGATGCCCAGCCGGCCGCCCAGCCGCACGCCCTCGGCGATGACCCCGATCTGCGCCGCGAACAACGTGTTGTTCAACAGCTTCATCAGCTGGCCCGCACCGCTGCGGCCGACGTGCAGGATCGGGTCTCCGTAGGCGCGCATCAGCGGTCGGACGTGAGCCACCGCGTCGTCGTCGCCCCCGACGAACAGCGTGACGTGGCCCGCGGCGATGTCGTGTGGACCTCCGCTGACCGGAGCATCGACCACACGGAGCCCGCGGTTGGCGATCGCCTCGGCGGTGCGCGGGCTTCCCGTGGTGTGGATGACGAGGACTGCATCCGGCGGCATGACGGCAATGAGGTCGCTCTCCAGGCACACCTGCCGGACCTGCTCGTCAGTGAAGACGCAGACGACGACGGCGTCGGTGCCCTCGGCGACGCCGGCCAGATCCGTCACCGCTTGTGCGCCCAATTCCTGGACAGCTTGCCGCTTTTCGGGTGTGCGACCAAGCGCACGGACCTCGTGACCGGCGTCGACCAGTCGGCGCACCATGGGTGCGCCCATGCGCCCCGCGCCGACGAAGCCGACCCGGGTCATCGCGGGTGTTCCATCACATTCAACGCGGCGTCGGCCGCATCGAACACCGCGCCCTGCTTCGCCGACGCGCTGTCGGCAAGGCTCGCGGCATGCCGGACGTCCTTTTGCAGCAATGCCCCTGCGATGGACGCCATCTGGTCGAGGGTGCCTCCGAAGGCGGCAACGCTGCCGAACGCCCTGCTGTTCGCCGACCCGCGGATGATGACTTCGCACAGTCTGTCGCGAGGAATGCCAAGGGACTCGCCCAGTTCGATGGTGCTGATCGCGGTGCCCAGGTTGGCGGTGAAGAGCACGTTGTTCAGGATTTTGGCAACCTGGCCGCTGCCGAGCGGGCCCAGGTGGACGATGGGGTCGGCGTAGGTCGCGAACACCGGACGACAGCGGTCGACGACGTCGGCGTCGCCGCCGGCCATGACCAGCAACTGGCCCTCTTCGACGGCGGGCGCCCCGCCGCTCACCGCGGCGTCGATGACCGAAACACCTTGTCCAGCAGCTGACTTGGCGAGTTCCCTGCACGTGTCGGGATGGACGGTGCTGTGGATCGCGATGATGCCGCCCGACGCCAACCCGGCGAGGACCCCGGTGTCACCGTTGAGCACTTCTCTGACGTCGTCGTCGCCGACGACGCACACGCAGACCAGGTCGCTGGCGGCCGCCAGCTCGGCGGGTGAGCCCGCACTCTTCGCAGCGGTGTCGGCGAAAGGTTCCAGAGTGGCCGCCCTTCTGGCCCACAGCGTCAGGTCGTAACCGCCTTCGACGATGCGCCGCGCCATGGGACCGCCCTGGCTCCCCAGTCCGATGAAGCCGACGCGCATCAACCCGCCTCCCTTTCGGTGCCGTCGTTCTCCCGTGCGGGAACACATTGCTCGAGGAACGACAGCACTCCCTGGTGATAGACATCGGCGCTTCGGCCGACGCTGAGATTGTGCCCGCTGTCGGGCATTTCGTTGACGACGACCCGCGGCGACGCCGTGAACAGCGCGGCGATGGCGTTGATTGCCTCCGGTGTCGACTCCCACACCCGCTCGTGCTCAGCCACGCTGAATTGGACGGGAACCGTTACCCGCGAGGCGATGTCGGGAAAGTCACGGCGGGGCCAGGTCGCGGTGACGTCGGTTTCGTACGGCGCGCCAGGTGCCGAGAGGCCGCCGGTCAGCACTTCTGGTGGATAAAGGTCGGTCGGCTGCCACAGCAGATCCCGCAGCCCTGCTGGACGCGATGTCGCGGTGGCCTCGCTGATGACGGTCTTCGCTTCCGGGCTGTACCGCAGTCCAGTGCCCGAGAGTGCGACGCCCAGCATGCCGGTCGCCCGCTCGTCGACCGCCATGCGGAGGCCAAGCTCACAGCCCGCCGAGTGGGCAAGTAGGAAAACACCGGCGCCGCGGCCACTTTCGCCAAGGATCTTGTCCACGGCGCCCAGCGAGAGACCAACGCGTGCGTCTGGCTCGGCCATGTCGTCGTGGTAGAACGCAGACGCACCGTAGCCCGGCCGGTCCAGCGCGATCGCGGTGCAGCCGTTGGCGACGGCCGAACGCAGTAACGACAGCCGGGGATGACCGGGACAGTCGAAATACGCGGCGGAGGTGGCACCGCCGTGAATCGCGACGATCACCGCCCTCGGCTCGGGCACGGACGCGACCAACGCAGACATCGGGACGCCGTCGACGAGGACGACGCGGGGGCGCGGTTCGCCGCTCATGGGGCCGTCCGTAACAGAATCGCTCCACTCGGCGTGAGGCCGCCGCTACTGACCACCCCGACGCGGGCGTCCTTGACCTGCCGGTCGCCTGCTTCGCCCCGCAGCTGGACGACGGCTTCGTGGATCAGGCCCATCCCGTGCGTGCGGCCGTGCGAGAGCTGACCCCCGTGCGTGTTGATCGGAATCACGCCGTCGCGGGCGATGGCCTTGCCGCCGTCGATGAAGTCCTTCGCCTCACCGATTCCGCAGAAGCCCAGCCCCTCCAGCCACGACAGGCAGTTGAACGTGAAGCCGTCGTAGAGCTCGGCGACGTCGACGTCCTTGGGCTGCAGCGATGTTCGTGTCCACATGTGCGCGGACTGCCCCAGCACCTGCGGCTCGTGGGTCATCGTGGTCTGGTCCCAGTCGGTACGTTCGATGATCTGGGTGCCGACGGCCTCGAACAGCACCGGCTTCTTCGGCATGTCCTTGGCGGCGTCGACGGCCGACACGATCACGGCGATCGCGCCGTCGCAGGGCACATCGCAGTCGTAGAGCCCGAACGGGGTGGTGATCATTCGGGCGTTCAGGTAGTCGTCCATGGTCATCGGATCGCGGTAGATCGCCGTGGGGTTCAGCGCCGCATTCGCGCGCTGGTTCAAGGCGATCCAGCCGAGGGTCTCCCTCGTGGTGCCGTACCGGTCGAAGTGGCGCTGTGCGTTCAACGCAAGCGTGTGGGCCGCGGACGTGGCGCCGAAGGGCATCTGCCAGCTCGAGCTGCGGGCGCCCCCTGGTGGGGACATTCTCCCTTCCTTCATCAACTGCTGGAATGTCGCCTCCCACAGCGTGCGAAAGCACAGCACGTGGCGGGCCATTCCGGTGGCGATGGCCATCACCGCCGCGATGAGTGAGCCGCCGGGACCGAAGGTGTCCATTCCACCGTTGATCCACGTCGGGCGGAGACCGAGTACGCCCTCGAGTGCACTGACGCCGCCTTCGCCCATGCCTGCGATGTCGAGTCCCGGATAGGTTGAGAGCCCGTCGATGTCGTCGAACGTCAGACCCGCGTCGGCCACCGCGGCCTCGCAGGCGTCGATGGTCAACGAGAGGGGCGGAACCATCTGCCGTCGGCCGATCTTGGACATGCCGATCCCGGTGATCGCCGCCGCGTCTTCGAACTTGTCCTTGGTGAGCATCGGCCGGACATGCTTGCCGAAGTCCTGCGGTGCGATCTCGTCGACGGGCTGGGGACCCGACTTCTTCTCTGCTGTCGGCTTGAAGAGGGGCAGCCAGACGTCCTCGATCTTCTCGAAAACGACCTCGACCGTCTGCCCCAGTTCGAGCTCCTCGGGGTCGCACTCGATGATATTGGTGGTCAACCGAACCCGCGGATCCTCGACGATTGCGACCTGTGCGACCACGTAGGGCGGTGGAAGGTCGGGGAAGCCAAAGCGGTGGTTGACGGTGAAGGCAGACAGGGTGGCTTCGCCCGACACCGCGCGCACACCCATGTCGCGGCTGCGGCAGTACCGGCACACGGGGGCGGGGGGATGAATCAACGCCCGGCAGCTCTGGCACTCCTGGATGCGCAGCGCGCCGTCGCCACCTGCCGTCCAGAAGAACTCGTTGTCCGGGGTCAGTTGCGGCAGCGGTCTGGTCAACGGACGAAACCCCAAATCTCTTCGGTGTCATCCGACTTCGGGTCGGGCTCCGGCGCCTCGTGTACCTCACTGGGCGATGTGCCGTCGTCGGACGGCCGGTGCTCGCCCATGTACATGATCGCGTGCACCGGGCAGTCCATCAATGCCCTCATCACCGCATCTCGGTCCTTCTCGGGCACTGTTCCGTCGCCGATGAGCGAGGCGTATCCCCAGTCGTCCAGGGAGAAGTACTCCGGCGCATGCTTCGCGCAGACGCCGAAGCCGTCGCACATCGTCCGATCGAGGCGGATTCTCACGCCGTCACCACCGCCTCGACTTCGTAGGGGCGCACAGCCGTGAACGCGTCGACTCGGCAAGAATCACAAGCGTTTTGCAGGTGGCGGTCGACCACTTGCGGGAACGCCGACAACAGGCTCGCTGCGACATTCGTCGCCGCGTCCAGCGTCGCGCAGGCGCCACGGCCGCGAAGCACCACCGACCAGCGCTCCAACCGGGCCAGGTCTTCTTGGCTGGCCACACCGTCGCGCAGCGCCGAGGTGACCGCCGACATCGCCGCCGTGCCGTTGAAGCATGACCCGCATTGGTCGGCGTTCTCCCTGTCGAAGTACGCCATCACCGATGCAGCGACGGCCACCGGGCAGTCCTCGGTGAGGATCGTGATCGCGCCGCAGCCCAGCCCGCTGTCGAGGCGGCGCAGCGACTCGTGGTCGAGCGTGACGTCAAGGATGTCGCGGTTCAGCAGGCCGGCGAAGTAGCCGCCCATCAGCACGCCGTGCACCTGATCGGCAGGCACGCCGTGGAAGTCGAGCAGCTCGGTGAACGCCAGGCCGTGCGGGATCTCGTAGAGCGCGGGCGGCCTGCCCGCGCCGGTGATCGTCGCGAGGAACGTTCCCGGCGACGTCGACGTGCCCTGGTCGCGGAACGCCTCCGCGCCGTGTCGGTGCAGAAACGGGATCAGCGCAAGGGTTTCGACATTGCTGACCATCGTGGGCAGGCGGCCGACTCCTTCCTCGAACGGGCGCGGCGGCTTGTCCGTCGGCTTGGCCGGGCCGCCGTTGAGGGCGCGCACCGCTGCCGTTTCCTCGCCCGCGACGTAGCCCGGCTCGACCGTGCGCATCGTGATGGAAAGGCCGTCGAGCGACCTGGTGGTCGATCTCGTGGAGCGCGGTGCTCACGGCATCTGCTGCACCCGGATCGGAGACGTAGACGTATGCGCGCTCGGCCGACACCATCTGCGCCGCGAGGCGAAGCCCGTCGAGCACCAGGTGCGGCCGGTGCCGCAGCAGCCAGCGGTCCTTGATCGACGCCGGTTCGCCCTCTTCGCCGTTGGCGACCACGACCGAGCCGCCGGCACCTACGGCCGTTGTCGCGGACCGTCTGCAGCTTCACGGCAAGCGGAAACGCCGCGCCGCCACGACCGAGCAGGCCGGACAGGTCGACCTGCTCGATCAGCGCGATCGGCGTCGTCGAGCGGTTGGTAGCCGCCGCCGGTCGCGGTAGTCGGCGAAATTCTCGCCTGCTCGGTCTCCCGAGCGCAGCAGTCGCGACTCGATACCCGGCCACACCGCCACGGCGAGATCGGTTGCGGCCGTCATGCGATCGACTTCCTGTCCGCGGATAAGGTTGCGGACATGAGAACCGCGGTGGTGCGCGTCCAGGTGGACCCCGCAGGCCGGCTGACGCCGGAGCAGTTAACGGACGGCATGGCGGCCCTCCGCGGACTCGCCGACGCGGCGGACATCGACGTGCTCGAGAACAACATCGCCGCGATGCCCGGCGGTCGCCGAGAGGTGGAGATGCTGATGGCGGGCACCGACGCGGAGAAATTGAAGCGGGACGCGGTTGCTTTGTGCGCCAACGCATTCGGTACGACGCCCGCGCCAGGCGTGGTGACGTATATAAGCAGGGGAACCGACGACGACGCGCACGGCGTGCTTGCGGGTTTCGGCCTGACCGGCGACATCGCCAGGAAGCCGGGACGACGGCCTCGACATCGTCCACGTGACGCTGCGCAGGGCCGACCTCGACCGCATCCCGGAGAGCCGCATCCACACGGCGTTGGAAGCCTCGCTGAACTGCGAGGTGCGCATCAGGACGTCGTGACGAGCGCGGCATCAGTACTCTCTTCTTCGCGCAAGCGCTCATCAGGCGTCCAGGAATTTCAGGATCTCGGGCGCGGCCTGCACCCAGGTGTCGAACATGTTGAAGCGCTTCACCTTTCCCTGGGCTCGGGCTTCGCTGGCCCGCTCCCAGGCGTCCTCCGGCCACGGCGGGTCGATCAGCTTGGCGCCCTTGATCAGGCAGCTCACCTCCAGCGACGTCCGCTTCGGGTGGTCCAGGTCGTTCTCGCCACCGCGGATGATCAGCGTGGGCACCTTGATGTTGTCGAACATCTCGTCGGGGACACCGGGGATGGTTTGGCCGGGCTTGGAGACGAATGCGTTCAGCCAGCGCAGCATCACCTTGAGGAACTCGTCGGGGTCAAGCGCCAGAAGTCTGTCTCTGTTGGCGGGGTTCTCGGCGATGCGTTCTCTCCACTCGCCGACGCGGATGACGCCCTGCATCCCGGTGCCGCGGACCGCCAGGATGCTCGGCACGATGTAGAACGACCCCAGCACGAAAGTCCCGTACACTCCGCCGACGATGTTCCACACCACGAGCTTTCGCACGATCTCGGGGTAGAGCATCGTGGTCAGCATCGAGTCCCTGGCGCCGCCGGATCCACCCGCGATGATGCACGGACCGATGTCGAGCCCGGTGATCAAGGCGTGCAGCGTCTCGGCGCGCATGTGCGATTCGCTCTGCCCGTAGAACTGGACGTCGGATTTGCCGCAGTTGGGCCGGTCCCACAGCAGCACCCGGTACCCGCCCTTGACCAGCGCCTGCGCCAGCGGCCGCAGACCCTCGATGTCCTTGCTGAACCGGCCGCCGGGCGTCAGTGCAATGAAATCGCCCTCCTTGCCGAGGATTTCGTACACGACGTTGCCGCCGTTGATCTCGAGGGTCTTCTCACCGCGCTTCAGCTTGGGACCCGTTGCTTCGGCAGTTGTCATGCCATCACCAGCACGTCTTTGCCGACGACCCGAACCGGATAGGTGCGGATGCTCCACTCCGGCTTGACCGCGGTGGTGCCGGTGGCGAGCTCGAATCCCCACTGGTGCCACGGGCAGTAGATGAACTCCAGGTCGCGGACCATGACGGCGTCACCGGGCACGCTCTCGTCCACGACGGTGCGGCCGCGGGCACGGCCCGAGCACAGCGGGCCGCCCTCGTGCGGGCAGTAGTTCGCGATCGCGTAGAACGTGCCGTTGACGTTGTACACACCGACACCGTGCCTGCCGATCGGCACCAACTTGTGGCTGCCGGGCGGTATCTCGTCGACGGTGGCTACGACGTGCTCACGCCCCTGCGCCAGCCGGGGCGGTTTCGTGTCCTCTGGCACTAGTCAGAACACCCGAACTTGACCCTCGAGGGCCGGAACCGTGTCCGGAAGGTGATAGGTCGCAATCCCGTTGCGGAACATCACGTTCTCGCGGGCATGCTCCGGAAGGTGCTTAACCAGCCAGCGCGGGTCGTCGAACGTCCAGTGCGGGTAGTCCGACGAGAACAACAGAGATCTTGTCGCACTCCATCCACTCGAACGCCCGGGTGAGCTCGGTCTTGTCCTCGGGATAGTCCAGCGGCTGGGTGGTGAACTTGATGTGGTCCTTGACGTACTCCGACGGCTTGCGCTTGATGTCGACCCACGACTTGCGGGCCTCGTAGATGGCGTCCATCCGCCACATCAACGGCAGGATCCAGCTGAAGGCGTGCTCCACCAACACGATTCGCAGGGTGGGGAAGCGGTCGAACACGCCGTCGAAGATCAGGCTCATCACCTGGTTCGCCGCGAGCAACGAGTACGTGACCATGAAGTCGTGGTTGTAGCTGGGCAGTCCGACCGACGGCATCGGCAGTTCTTCGTACTGGCTGCGGGAGAGGTGACAGCTCACGGTGATGTCGTGCTTGGTGGCTGCGGCCCAGATGGGGTCGTACTTGGGATGACCCCATGACGGGCGCGGCTCTGCCTTGATCAGGATCTGGCCCATGTACGGATGCCCAGCCCAGCGTTCGATCTCGGCTGCGGCGAGGTCCGGTGTCTCGATCGCGGCGCAGATCGACCCACGCCACCGCTCGTGCCAGTTGTTGTGGCTGTCCAGCCAGTGATTGGCCTGCCAGTCGTTGAGCGCACACGACATCGCGTGGTTCGCCTCGTCGAGGCGCGCAGGATAGGCCGCAGGCTCCAGGATCGCGAGATCGGCGCCGGCTTCCATGATCAACTGCTTGAACGCCAGGTCCGGATCGCTGCCGGGAAACTCGCCGTCGGAGGGGAAGGTGTCGACGCGCATCGCGTAGGCGTGTGCGTAGTCGGGCGCGTCGTAGTAGATGCGCTCGCCGACTTTCTGGTGTGCGTAGAACTTGCTTCGCCACGGCTCCGGGATGTACTGCGCAAGCTCACCGCGCCGGGGCACCGGATGCACGTCGGAGTCGACGCACCGGACGGCGATGCGCTCAGCCGCCGGCTTGCGCTCTGTGGTCGTCACCGTTGAAGTCATCGTGGTCTCCCTTGCTCGAAACCTCTGCTATTACTGTGCGCCGACATCGGCCCCGACGTCTATCCCGTAGAGCTGCGCGGCGTTGCGCCAGCACAACTTGTCGCGCTGCTCCGGGGAGAACGCGCTCGGCACCTTCAGCTCGCCGGAGTGCCAGTGCGGGTAGCTGGAGCCGAACATCACCATGTCTTCCTTGCCGGTGAAGCCGAACCACTCGCCGGCGAAATCGGTGTCGCCGGGACCGTCGAGACTGCCCTGCACGAAGTACACGTGGCCGGGCAGATAGTCGCTGGGCATGCGGGGCGCCCACGGGGTCTGTTCGAGGTGCGGACGCCCGAAGCAGTCCATCCGCCAGATGAACGGGGTCAGCATGTCCGCCGCTCCGTCGGCCCAGACGAACTTCAAGCCGGGCATTCTTTCGAATACCCCTTCGGCGATCATGTTCATCACGTGATACAGGTAGTTCAGCGCCATGAAGGACAGGTACTGCTCGTAGGTCAGCGTGTTCCCGGATGGCGTCGGCGCGGCCGCGATGCCCGAGCCCACCTCGATGTGCGCCGCGACCGGCAGGTTTGCCTCGACCGCGGCTTCCCATAATGGCCAGAACTGGGGTTTCCCGAACAACTCGCGGGACTGCAGCGGTATGCCGATCTGCACGACCCGGGGGTGATCCTTGTACTTGTCGATCTCCCGGAGCGCCCCGGCGATGTCGTCGGGGTTCACCCGGATGGTGCCGCGGAAGCGCTCGCCGAACTCGTCGTGGTCGAGCCAGCGCGTCACCAGCATTTCGTTGTGTGCGGCGGCGATCGCGGTGCCCAGATGCCTGTCGGGCATGACGCCGCGGGTCATCGGATGAAGGATTGCGATGTCGACGCCCCGCCTGTCGAACAATTCCTGTGCCACCACGGCGGGATCGGAAGCGGGGTAGCCCGACTCGGCCGCGCCCTTCACATACTCGCCGCCCGGTGCCTGATACCAGTCCATCTCGTAGTCGGGGAACCCGCGACTGCGGTACGGCTCCTGCATGAAGTTCTTGCGGAGGTCCTTGTTGGACTGCATGAAGATGTGCACGCTGGCGTCGATGACCGGGGTCTTGGTCCCGTCGCTGTGTTCGATCATGAAAGTCGCCTCCGATGTTCCTCCGACGACCCGTCGGCACACACGCGTCAGTCAGGGGCGCGCACGGCGCCACACATACCCCAGTGTAAAGGGAAGTTCTTCAATAGCAAGAATTGGGTTCTCAAGCGGAACGCTTACTCCTGCGCAGGTCAGAGTGTGCGCTGGTCACATGCACAACAGCCAGCGAGCGAAACGTGATAGTAGGTTTCTGAGAACGATTACAACATCTAAGGAGAATGCTATTCTCGTTCTCGACGCGATATCGCACCAGGAGGCGCCGGATGCTACTCGAGTTCGATGCTGATCAGCGGCTGTGGCAGGACACGGTGCGCGACGCGGTGGGAAAGCAGTGCCCGCCGTCCCTGGTCCGCGAGGTCGCCGAGAACGGAGTGGATCCGTCTCCGCTGTGGCAGGCCTACATCGACGCGGGCTGGACAGAGCTGACCGATCCGGAGAACGCGGTGGAGCTCGCGATCGTGCTCGAGGAACTCGGCCGCGCCACCGATCCGACGCCGTTTCTGGCCACATTGACGCAATTCGCGCCGCTCGTCGGCGACCGGTTCGACCCGCAGCAGGCGGGCGCCGCGATCTACGACGGAATCACCGCTTACCGCGACGCGGACGGCTGGGTGCTGAACGGGACGGCTCGACACGTCCTCGACGCCGACCGTGCCGAACGGCTGGCGGTGGTCACCGATGGCGGGGTCTTCCTCGTCGACGTCGCTGACGTGGCCGTCCGGCGCAGCCAGGTGTTCGACCCCGTGTTGCACATCGCCGACGTGTCGTTCGCCGATGTGCGGCTGGCCGACACCGAGCGGTTGAGCACCGACCCGGAGAAGGCCCGCCATCTGGCACTCACCGGTTTGGCGATCACGATGGTGGGCGCATGCCAGCGCATCCTCGACCTCGTGCTCGAACACGTGAAACAGCGTCAGCAGTTCGGCGTTGCCATCGGAACGTTTCAGGCGGTTCAGCACAAGGCGGTGGACATGCACGTCGCCACCGAGCGCGCCCGCGCGCTGTCCTACTTCGCGGCGCTGACCATCTCCGCCGACGATCCCCGGCGTCGGCTGGCGTCGGCGATGGCGAAGGCCGCCGCGGGGGAGTGCCAGGCGGTCGTATTCCGGCATGGTTTGCAGCTTTTCGGCGCCATGGGGTTCACCTGGGAGAACGACCTGCAGTTCGCCCTGAAGCGTGCCAAGGCCGGCGAATTGATGCTCGGCGGTGCGGCCGAACATCGGGCGATGATCGCAGAGGAATTCGATGCAGCTGACTTTTGATTCCGACGTCGAGGAGTTTCGCGCCGAGTTCTCCGCATTCCTCGACGAGCACCTGCCGCCGGAGACCGAGACGCAGGAACGGCCGACGTCGGTGTCGCACATGCCGCAATGGGCGCGCAAATGGCAACGGCTGCTGTTCGACAACGGCTGGCTGCTACCCGCCCAGCCGCCGGAGTTCGGCGGCAGGAACGCGACCGTGCTGCAGCAGTTCGTCCACCTCGACGAGCTGTGCCGACGACGCATCTACCACAGCCTCAACCCGCAGGGCGTCAATATCGTTGCGGCGTCGCTGATTTCGTTCGGGTCCGACGAGCAGAAGCATCGCTGGGCGGTGCCTGTGCTGAAGGGTGAGCTCACCGCTTCCCTTGGGATGAGCGAGCCCAGCGCGGGCTCGGATCTCGCGTCGCTGCGCACCCGTGCGGTGCGCGACGGTGACGACTTCGTCGTCAACGGCCAGAAGGTGTGGACCTCCGGTGCCCACCACGCCGATTTTCTGCTCACGTTCGTGCGCACCGACCCGGATGCACCCAAGCACAAGGGCATCAGCGCGTTGATCATCCCGACGGACACCCCTGGTGTGGTGTGCAGGCCGTTCGCCGACATGACCGGTCAGGACAACCTGGACTTCAACGAGGTCTTCTTCACCGACGCCCGGGTGCCCGCCGAGAACCTCGTCGGCCCGCTGAACGGGGGCTGGGGTGTGGCCAACGGCTCACTCGGCCACGAGCGCACGATGATGTGGCTGGGTTTCGCCGATCGGATCGACAACATGATCGCCGACTTCCGCCCGCACGGCGAGCTGCAACGCGACCAGTACGCCACGACGATCATGGATTACATCGCACTGCGGGCGATGGGTTCGGCGGCGTTGTCCCGGGCGGCCCGCGGCGAGATGGACACGGCCTCGGTGTCGGTGCTCAAGCTGTTCGGCTCAGAAGCGGAGCGGCAGGCCTTCGAGAACGCGTTGACCGCCGCGGGGACCGATGGGCTGGTGCATCCGTCGTCGACGGGTCGCTACGAGCACATGAACCTCGACCACTACTTCGCCAGCTGGTTCGAGCGCTACGCCCGTAGCTTCGGCGGCACCATCGCAGGCGGGACATCGGAGATCCAGCGCAACATCATCGCGCAGCAAGTGCTCGGCCTGCCCCGGCGCTGAGTCCGGTGACCGAGACGCTGATCGTCGAACAGCCGCACGCCGGTGTCGTTGTGCTGCAGCTCAACCGGCCGAAGCAGCTCAACGCGATCAACGATGTCATGCGGCGTGAACTCGCCCAGGAGTTCGCATCCGTGGCGGCCGATTCATCGGTCAACGCCGTCGTGCTCACCGGCGCGGGCCGCGGCTTCTGCTCCGGCATCGATGTGCGCGATTTCGGGCCTGGGGTGCCCGATGCCGGCGACCCGGCAATCGACCGGCTCCGGTTTCAGGAGACGATGGCGGCGCTGCCGCAAGCGATCTGGAACATGCCCCAGCCCGTCGTCGCGGCAATCAACGGCCCGTGCGTCGGCGGCGGGCTCGCGCTGTGCCTGGCGTCCGACATCCGGATCTGCTCCACGACGGCCACATTCGGCAACGCCGCCATCCTGCTCGGGTTGTCCGGGGCGGAGATGGGCATGAGCTATCACCTCCCGAGGATCGTCGGCACCAGCGTGGCCGCCGACTGGATGCTGACCGGCCGCACCGTGTCCGCAGAAGAAGCCGACCGGCGGGGACTGGTCAGCGAGCTGGTCGAGCCGGACCGCCTCGTCGCCCGCGCAGTCGAGATCGCGTCTGGGATTGCCGAATTGTCCCCGCTCGGAGTGCAACTGACGAAGCGGGCACTGCAGGTCAACACCGACGCAGCGGGACTGGACGCGGCGCTGGAGCTCGAGAACCGCAATCAAGTGCTCAGCCACGCCACCGACGACGCCGCCGCCCGGCGGCAGAAGTGGTCGAGAGAGCGCCGCGTGAAGAGCAGACAGCAGTGACCGGACCGCTGCGCGGCGTGCGGATCGTGACGATGGGCGGCCTTGGTCCCGGCCCCTTCTGCGGCATGCTGCTCGGCGACCTCGGTGCCGACGTCGTGCGCATCGACATGCCGCGGGCGGTCGACGGTCCGCTGCCCGTCGACTACACCGTCCGGCGCAGCCAGCGGTCGATCGCGCTGGACGTCAAAGCGGCTGCGGGCCGGACGATTCTGCTGCAGTTGGTCGAGAACGCCGACGCGTTCATCGACGTCTTCCGGCCCGGCGTCGCCGAGCGCCTTGGGATCGGCCCCGACGATCTGCACGAGGTGAACCCACGGCTGGTGTACGCGCGGATGACCGGATACGGGCCAGGACGGACCGTTCGCCGATCGCGCCGGCCACGACATCAACTACATCGCGCTCGCGGGCGCGCTGCACTGCATCGGCACCGCCGACGCCCCGGTTCCGCCGCTCAACCTCGTCGGCGACTACGGCGGCGGCGGCATGCTGCTGGCCGTCGGGCTGCTCAGCGCCATCCTGGACGCGCGCACATCGCAGCAGGGGCAGGTCGTCGACGTGGCGATGGTCGACGGCGCGGCCACGCTGATGACGCCGTACTACGGCATGGTGGCCGCGGGGACATGGCGGGATCGCAGGCACGCCAACGTGTTGGACGGGGCGGCCCACTACTACGGCGTCTACGAGACCGCCGACGCCAAGCACGTCGCCGTCGGAGCCATGGAGCCGCAGTTCTACGCCGAGTTGTGTGAGCGCCTCGGTATCGAGGTACCGCAGGACGAGAACGACCCGACGGCGTGGTCTGCGCACCGCGACGGCGCTGGCGGCGCGATTCCGCGAGAAGACGCGGGCCGAATGGGAGCAACAGCTCAGCTCGCCGGGATGCTGCGCCGCACCCGTGCTCAGCCTCGCCGAAGCACCGCAGCACCCTCACAACGTGGCGCGCGGCACCTTCATCGACGATCGACGGTGTCGTGCAACCCGCACCGGCGCCGCGGTTCTCGCGGACAGCGCCGCACAAGCCGACCGGTCCCGCGCTGCCCGGCGACCACACCCGCGAGGTCCTCGCCGAGCTCGGGCTCGACGATGAAGCCATCGCCGGGCTCCTCGACTCGCGGGTCGCGCGGCAGAGCAGCGACTGAACACCGACGGAAGGACGACCGATGGCGTGGGACTTCTCAACCGACCCCGAGTGGGCGGAGCAGCTCGCGTGGGTCGAACAGTTCGTGCGCTCGGAATGCGAGCCGATCGACCTGATCGTCAAGGAGTCGCACGACCTCAACGACCCGGTGCGCCAGGCCCTCATACCACCGCTGCAGCAGGTCGTCAGGGAGCGCGGGCTGTGGGCCACCCACCTCGGCCCGCATCTGGGCGGGCCCGGCTACGGCCAGGTGAAGCTGGCGCTGCTCAACGAGATCCTTGGCCGGTCCGAATGCGCACCGATCGTCTTCGGTTCGCAGGCGCCCGATTCCGGCAACAGCGAGATCCTCGCGCACTACGGGACGCCGGAGCTGAAACAGCGCTACCTCGAGCCGCTTCTCGACAACCGGATCGTGTCGTGCTTCTCGATGACCGAACCCCAGGGCGGCGCCGATCCCAAGGTGTTCACCACGACCGCGGTGCGGACGGCGACCACTGGGTGATCAACGGCGAGAAGTGGTTCTCGTCCTTCGCGTCGATGGCGTCGTTCATCATCGTGATGGCGATGACCGATCCGGACGCCCCTCCCTACGAACGCTATTCGATGTTCGTCGTGCCCGGCGACACCCCTGGCATCAACGTGCTGCGCGACGTCGGGCTGGGTTACCAGCCGCTCGGTGGCGGCGGTCGCGAGGGCTACGTCCGATACGAGAACGTCCGCGTACCCGACGACCACATGCTCGGGCCGCGGGGCGGCGCATTCGTCGTCGCGCAGACGCGGTTGGGCGGCGGCCGCATTCACCACGCCATGCGCACCGTCGGGCTGGTCCGGCGCATCTTCGACATGATCTGTGAACGGGCGGTGTCGCGGTACACCCAGGGCGAGATGCTGTCCAACAAGCAGCTGGTCCAGGAGATGGTCGCGGATTCGTGGATGGACATCGAGGCGTTCCGGCTGCTCACCCTGCAGACCGCGTGGAAGATCGACCAGCACAACGACTACAAGGCCGTCCGTGCCGACATCTCGGCGGTCAAGGCGATGATGCAGAAGGTTCTGCACGACGTGTCGGCGCGCGCGCTACAGCTGCACGGCTCGCTGGGCACCACCCACGAAATGCCGTTCGTTCAGTACCTGGTGGAGTCGTTCGTGCTCGGCCTTGCCGACGGTCCGACGGAGGTGCACAAGGTCACGCTGGCCCGGCTGCTGCTGAAAGAGCACAAGCCGGCGCCCGACGTGTTCCCGTCCGAGCACCTGCTGCGGCTGCGGGAAGCCGCGGAGGCGAAATTCGCCGACAAGCTCGCGGGAATTCCGCGCACCTGAGGCCAGAAAGGTTGTCAATTGTCCACACCATGTGACGGCAAAGTGGCGCTGGTGACCGGCACCAGCCGGGGTCTCGGCAAGGCCATCGCGCAGCGACTGGCGAGCGAAGGCGCGACGGTCGCTCTGACCGCGCGCACCATGGAGCCCGACCCGAAATATCAAGGGTCCCTTCGCCAGACGCTCGATGAGATCGAGGCTGCCGGCGGGACGGCGGTCGCGGTCCAGGCGGATCTCTCCAACGTCGAAGACCGCGAGCGCCTGTTCGGCGAGGTCGTCGACCGCGTCGGCGCACCCGACATCCTTGTCAACAACGCCGCGGTCACGTTCCTGCGGCCGCTCGACGAGTTTCCGGACCGGCGGGTGCGGCTGATGATGGAGATGCACGTGCTGGCGCCGCTGCACCTGACCCAGATGGCGGTCCCGGCAATGCGCGAGCGCGGCCGAGGTTGGGTTCTCAACGTGACGTCCGTCGGCGGAGACCTGCCCGACGGGCCGCCCTTCTCCGAGTTCGATCGTGCCGCGGGCTTCGGCGTCTACGGCACGGTCAAGGCCGCGCTCAACCGGCTGACGAAGAGCCTTGCGGCCGAGCTGTACGACGACGGGATCGCGGTCAACGCCGCGGCGCCGACGAACCCGGTCGCCACGCCCGGTGCGGGCACGCTGGATCTGGCCAAGATCGACACCGAGGGGATCGAGCTCATCACCGAGACCGCGTTCCTGCTGTGCACCGGCGACCCGAGGACGCTGACGGGTCGCATCGCGCACACCCAGGCGTTTCTGCGCGAGGTGGGTTGGTTGACGACTTAAATAAACTGCTTGATTTAAACCCGGCAGCGGTGTCTACTGAAAGCCGTGACCGCAGCCCGAGTCTTGAGCAGCGACCGCTCGTCTCAAACCAGGGAAGCGCTTCTGCTGGCCGCCGAGCGGCTGTTCGCGGAGCGCGGGATGTACGCCGTCTCGAATCGGCAGATCAGCGAGGCCGCCAACCAGGGAAACAACGCGGCGGCGTGTTACCACTTCGGCACCCGAACCGACCTGCTGCGAGCCATCGAAACCAAGCACCGAGCACCGATCGAAGAGTTGCGCGGTCGGATGCTCGACGGGATCGCAGGCTCGACCGAGCTGCGTGACTGGGTCGGCACGTTGGTCTGTCCGCTGACCGATCATCTGGCCGCTATCGGCAACCCCAGCTGGTACGCGCGTTTCGCCGCGCAGGCGATGGCCGACCCCACCTACCGCCATGTCGTCACCAAGGACGCGCTCACATCGCCGCAACTCGTGCAGGCGATCACCGGAATCACTCAGTGCCTTCCCGATCTGCCCAAACGCGTTCGCGCTCAACGGATCGTGATGGCGCGCAACCTGTTGATGCACACGTGTGCCGAACACGAAGGCGAGCTTGCCGAGCACGGGCCGCAAGCCAGGTCGAGCTGGCCCGTCGCAGCGGAGGGACTCATCGACGCGATCGTCGGTCTGTGGCAGGCGCCGGTTCGCGTCGGCCGCGACGTGGTGAATCATGTCTGAAGCCAACGCATCCTGGACTTCCCGCATGGCACGCGCGGCGGGGTGCCCGTTCGCCCCGCCGCCACAGGTGCTCGAGCGCAGCGCCACCAAACAGCTTTTCCGCGTCCGCATCTGGGACGGCAGCACGCCGTGGCTCATCACCGGTTACGAGGCGATCCGGTCCTTGTTCGCCGACGGTCGTGCCAGCGTCGACGACCGCAAGCCGGGATACCCGCACTGGAACGAGGGCATGCTGTCCACAGTGCACAAGCGGCCGCGGTCGGTGTTCACCTCGGATGCCGAGGAGCACACCCGATTTCGCCGGATGCTGTCGCGGCCCTTCACCTACAAGCGGGTCGAGGCGTTGCGTCCCGCGGTGCAGCGCATCACCGACGAGCACATCGACACGATCCTCGCCGGACCGAAACCGGCCGATCTGGTGGAAGGACTGGCGCTCGCGGTCCCCTCGCTGGTGATCAGCGAAATGCTCGGTGTGCCATACGAAGACGCCGACTTCTTCCAGGAGCAGGCCAACAAGGGCATGAGCCGCTACGCCAGTGCCGAAGACGCCGCCGCAGGCGCAGGCGCACTGGCGAAGTACCTGGCCAACCTGGTCCGCGCCAAGATGGATGATCCGAGCGAAGACCTGGTGTCCGATCTGGCCGAGCGTGTCAAGGCCGAGGAGATCAGTGTGCGCGAAGCCGCGCAGCTGGCGACCGGCGTCCTGATCGCCGGGCACGAGACGACCGCAGGCCAGATCGGCGTCAGCATCGTCGCGCTGCTCGAGCACCCCGACCAGTTGGCGCTGCTGCGCGACGCAGAGGACCCGAAGGTGATCGCCGCCGCCGTCGAGGAACTGATGCGCTACGTCAGCATCATCCAGACCGGCCAGCGGCGCATCGCGGACGAGGACATCGAGATCGACGGCGAGCTGATTCGTGCAGGCGACGGCATCATCCTCGACGTGGCACCGGCGAATTGGGACGCCCGCCAATTCCCCCAGCCCGAGCGCCTGGACCTCCAGCGCGATGACGGCCCGCACGTCGGCTTCGGATACGGGCGGCATCAATGTGTGGGTCAGCAGCTGGCCCGCATGGAGTTACAGATCGTGCTGCCAACGCTTTTCAAGCGCATCCCGACGCTGCGGCTCGGCCGTGCCGATCGACGAGCTGCCGTTCAAGCACGACGCACTCGCCTACGGTCTCTACGAGCTGCCGGTCACCTGGTAGTCATGACGAAACCGATCGACGCCGCCGACGAGGTGTTCCACCCGGCCGGCGACGACGTCGACTGGAACGAAAGCGGCTGGTTCGGTTTCGCCATCCCGGAACGGGACATCAACGGTTTCTTCTACTACTTCCATGACGTACGGACCGGCGTCTCCGGCGGCGGGCCTGCATTGTGGGACCCGAGCGGCGAAGAGACCTACGACTGCCTGTTCTACGACTGGCGCTGGCATCAGCCGCCGACGGGGCCGCTCGATTTCCAGGATTTCTGCCTGCCCAACTCGCTCCGGCACCAGGTCGTCGAACCGATGCAGCGCTACCGGCTGTCCTACTCGCAGCTGGGGCTGGAACTCGATCTGGAGTGGACCGCGCTCATGGCGCCGCACGAACTCGGCCACGGGTCGGCCTCGACGCCTCGCCACTTCGACCAGCCGGGCAGGATGCGCGGGATCGGCGACGCTGAACGGGGAACGGCTCGACGTCGACTGCTACTCGCTGCGCGACCGCACGTGGGGGCCGCACCGGCCGGGCGCGCGGCGGTCCGGCGACTACCTGTGGGCGATCGCGTCGCCCGAATCACATTGGCACGCCATCACCGTCGCAGGTAAAGAACCCGGCGTCGATGCGGTGATGGGCGGATACCTGGTCCGCGACGGTGCGCTGGGCGAACTCGTCAACGGGAAGCGGCGGGTGGTGCAGCGGCGATCCGGCGCTCCGGCGCGGGTTGAGCTCGACGCCGAGGACGACCGCGGCCGCACACTGCATGCCGAAGGCGAGGTGCGGACCGCCCTGCGGTGGCTCGGCTGGCCGGGCAGGATGACGTTCTGGACACTCACCGACTGGCGATGGGACGGCGAGCAGGGCTACGGCGAGGACCAGGAGTTCTTCGCGCGTGAGCAGGTGCGAGCACTCATCGGCCGACTGCCGCCAGCGCTTGGCCGAGATCCCTTGACTCCCAGAGATTGAGGACATTGACCAGCATTTGCAGCGGAGCGCGAACGCCTTCGTCGGACTTGAGGGATGGATCTGTCCGCAGCGTTGCCGGGCCGCTGTCGGGCACCCTCGCGCGGATCAATGCCGGCACATCCAATAGCCAGGTGATGCCCATGAGGACGACGTACAGCACGACCTGGCGCTCCAGCTCCGCAGGAGCCAGGCCCGGTCCGCCTGACCCGCGAACCTCCTCGCAGAACAGCTCCAGAAATTCGTCGAAAGAGCCGTCCCACAGGTCGGTTTCGGCGCCCGACAGGGCGCCCCAGATCGCCATCGCCACATTCAGCTGGCTGACGCAGCCCCAGTCCATCAACCCGCACCGCAGAACGCCATCGTCGTCAGTCCAGAACCACGCGTTGTCGACGTTGGCGTTCCAATGGCACAGGGCGATGTAGTCCCGCGACCCGGCGAGATAGCGCCAGATCGCGGGTTCCTGCGCCATCACCTGCGGGGCTTCATCGGCGAGGCGGGTAAGGAACTCCGGCGACCGCACGTTGGCGGGGAGCAGACCGGGATGTGTTTCGGCGAACTCGGCGAGCCGGGTGATGCGGCGGCGCAGCTTGTCGGGCGTCAGCGGCGGCGGTTCGGCCACCGTGGCGGCCCGCAGGTCCACCGGGAACTGCTCGGTGAGGTGGCTGGGTAGCCGTCCTGATCGATGGGCGCCCGCAAGGCGGGCGACGGCGGTGAGCAGGGCGCGGTAGTGCTCGACCGGCCGAGGCATCTCGTAGTCCAGGCACTTGTGATACTGCCGTTCGATTCCGTTGGTGCCGAACGGGATTCGCTGGCTGATCAGGATGCCGGCGCCGGTGTCGCGGTGGTAGTCGGCGAACTGTGTGCTCGGCACCGCGATGGGGAATTCGGGCATCAGCGACAACGACGCGAACTTGACCTCGGACTCCATCTGCGTCCTGCCGCGGTCACGGACCGGGTCGTCGAAGTCGCGGGAGAACTTCACGAACAGGTCGGTGTGCAGGTTCGGTTGTGGATTCTGGTAGTCGACGTCCAGCAGCATCTTGCGCCCGGTGCTGCCGCCTGCAACTTCCTCGCAGCGGTCGACCCGTGTGACGGCATTATCGGTGTCGAGGACACCCGATGCGTGAAATGCCTTGGTGAGGAATGCGACATCACCGTCGCGGAGGGCAGCGGGATCGGCGGGAAACGAAAGTCCGGACGCATCGCCCGTGACCCATCCATCGTTCACCAGGTCTGCTCGGCGGCGCGAACGAGCATCTCGTTGATCGCCACCCTCTTGTCGCGCGTCACCATGTAGACGACCGCGTCGGCAACGTCCTCCGGCCGCAGTTTGATCATGCCCGCCGTCTGCTTGTCGAACGCTTTCCGCGCTTCGGGCGCGAGGTGATCGCTGATCTCGGTGTCGACGGTGCCCGGCTCGACGATTCCGACGCGGACCCGCTTGCCGATGAGCTCCTGCCGGATCCCCTCGCTGAACGCGTTGACGCCGAACTTGGTCAGCGAATACACGGCTGTGCCAGGCCGGGCCACCCGTCCACCGGTCGAACTGATCGTCACGACATCGGCGACGCCGCGGGGCGAGTCTGTCGCCGCTGCGATGAGGTGGGGAAGCGCCACGCGTGTGACGTAGAGGACGCCGTTCACGTTGACAGAAACCATGTCGTCCCAATCAGCCAGTGGCGCTTCGTCGGCTGAGCCCATCCGCATGAGTCCCGCGTTGTTCACCAATATGTCGAGGCGACCCCACTCGCCGACGGTGTCCGCCACGGCCGCGGCGACCTGTTCGTCATCGGTCACATCGGCAGGCGCGACAAGCGCCCTGCCTCCCGCCGCCTCGATCTCGGCCTTCAGCTCGCCGAGCCGGTCGGCACGGCGCGCGAGCAGCGCGACCGCCGCACCCTCGGCAGCCAACGCGCGAGCGGTCGCGGCGCCGATACCGCTGCTTGCGCCGGTCACCAACGCCACGGTGCGCGCCAGGGTCGTCGTCATCGGGTCTCCATCGCCTGTCCGGAGAAAACATAGCCGTTGTGCTCGCCGAGATCTGGGGCGCCGCGTTCGATCAGCGCCGGGTTGCGGGACATCCGCCACGACGGGCCCAGTACGGGTCGTTGCCCCTCGACGTGGTCGGACACGAAGCGGTATGTGCCACGCTCCCATAACAATTCGTCGGAGATGATGTCGAGAGCTCGTCGCGCTCTTGCCTGCGGCCACGCCCACATCGCGCAGCCGCTGCGCGAGTTCGCCCGCGTCGTGGGTCCGCGTGAGGTCGGCGAGCTCGCCAGTGCCGAGCGTTTCGCGCAGGACGCGTCGTTCGGCGTCGTCGGCGACGGCGATGGTGATCCAGTCGCCGCCCGAGCAGGGATAGCAGCCGTGCGGCGACATGTCGGGATGGCGGTTGCCGTCGGGTCCCAGCCGCCGTCCGGTCAAGGCCTGTTCGAGCACGCAGTCGCCGATCATCGACGTCAACACCTCGACCGCAGACACGTCGACGAACTGTCCCTGCCCGGTGAGTTCGCGATGCATGAGCGCAGCGATGGCCGCGAAGGCGGCTGCCGCGCCGACGGTGGAGTCTCCGTAGCGCATGCTCGCGCCGAGCGGCGGCCCGCCTTCGTATCCGACCAGCGAAGCCAGCCCCGCCAGCGCGGCGAAGCATGGCGCATAACCGGTCTGGTAGCCCAGCGGCCCGTCGTTGCCCCACATCTTGATCGACACCGAGATGATGTCGGATTTGATGGCGCGCATGGCGTCGTATCCCAGGTTCTGCCGCTCCATCGCCCCGGGACGCAGGTTGTTGATCACGATGTCGCTGCGGCTGATCAGGTCGCGCAGCCGGTCAAATCCCGCAGGAGACTTGATGTCCAGATCGACGGACAGGATTTCGGGGTTGATGCTCAAGAAGAACGGGGCGTGGTTGACGTCGGTGCCGCCGTAGGCGCGCATCTCCTCGGGCTTGAGTGAGTTCTCGACCTTGATCACTTCGGCGCCGAGGAACGCCAGCAGCTTGCCGGCGTACGGCCCGGCCCACACCTTGGTGAGTTCGACGACACGCACGCCTTCCAGCGGGCCGCCCCGGGCTGTCATCGGCTCCTTGAGTTGCGGCGACTTGACGGTCAACCGTGGCCGACGCATTCGGGCCTTGAGCACTTCTTCGGAGTGCTGTCCGAGAGCCGGTGCCGGGCTGGCGATCTGCGCGCGGGGACGCACTCATCAGGTAGGGCACGGTGGGATAGGCGGCCGTGCCGAGGACCGGATGCGTGACATCGCTGAAGAAGCCGCGGTGGCGGTACTGCGGTAACCGCGCCAGATCGTCTGCCCCGTTGACCGGGACCAGCGGCACGCCCAACCGCTGAGCCTTCACCGAGACGGATTCCTTCGGCTGGTCGCGGATCCAGGCGGCAAATCCGCGGTGAAATGTCGCGACTTTTTCCCGCGTCACGGAGAACTCGAGCCAGTCGTCGTCGAAGTCGTCCAGCCACCCCGGACGACCCATGAGTTCCTTCAGCCCGACCCAGTGCGCGCCGTTGGTCATGTACAGGTAGACGTGCCCGTCGCTGCAGGTGAAGATCGATGCCGGCCCCTGTTGGTCGTAGTCGTCGCGGGTGCCTTCCGGCGAGATCTCCCCGGTGATGAACCGGCCCAGTATGCAATCGGCGCGCGAAACCAGCACCGCCTGCGCCGACACATCGATGAATTCGCCCTTCCCAGTGTGTAATTGGGCAAAAAGCGATGAAACCACGCAGAGTGCCGCGTCGAGGCCGGCTTCATAGTCGGCCAGGAACCGCCCGGGTCCTTTCAGCGGCGGCTTGGCCGGGTCGGCTTGGCTGGGAGTGTGGTAGCCCCAGCCACTGCTGTGGAACACGTTGATGCTCTTGGCGTTCTGCATGTCAGGCGGCGCACCGTGGCCGTATGGGGTTATCGAGCAGAAAACCACGTCCGGATGCCGGCTTGCCACGTCGGACGGCGAGACGTGGTCGTCGACGACCGCGTGCGCCGACCCGATGAGGTCGTGCAGGGCTCCGTAATCTCGTGCGACGTCGAGTACGACGGAACGCTTGTTGGTGTTGAGGTAGGCGAACAGGCCGCTTCGCTCGCATCCTTCGGTGCTCACCGACCAACGGCGCCATCGCCCTGGTGGGGCTGCCGCACCCGGGTCTTTCGACCTTGATGACCTCGGCGCCGAGGTCGGCGAGGAGCTTGCCGCAGTATTCTCCGGCCACCGATTCGGCCAGTTCGACGACGCGGACGCCGTTCAGTGCCGACACGGGCGCTGCTCGGCGGCTCAGGGCTTGTTGCGTCCCGAGCGGCTCAGGCGCCACTCGGGTGGGAAGTTCAGGTCGTTGTCCTTCACCACGTTGTTGAGGCCTTTCTCGAATGTGCCCTCGGTGAGGTCGACATCGTTGTCCTGGTCGTTCTGAATCATCGGCAGCATTCCCTCGACCATGCCGGTGAGCAGGCTGCCGAAGTATTCGCCCTTGTGCTGCTTGTACAGCTCGAGGAAGGTCTTCTGCACCGCGACCGTGTCGGTGGGCCGGGACCGCGAGCACGCCATCGCATACTTGAGCGTCTCCGCCTCGAGCTTGTCGCGAGGCACCACGCTGTTGACAAACCCGCAGTCGTACATCTCCTTGGCGCTGAAAGGCCGCCCGGTGAACAGCATCTCGGAGAACTTGCGCAGGCCCATGGTCTCCGCCCACCACCACAGCCGTGGTCCCCACCCGACGTAGCGGAATGCCGGATGGCCGAACAGGGCATCATCGGAGGAGATCACCAGATCGGCGTCGCCGGCCTGATAGAAGTGCCAGCCGTAGCAGTAGCCCTTGGCCTCGATGATGCTGATCTTCCGAAGCTCCTGCAGCGGCCGGTTGCCCGCACGGGTCTTGGCGTAGAAGTCGGTGACCGTCGACAGATAGCGGTACGAGCCGCCTGGCGGGTACTTCACGTCGTCGTCGTTGATCGCCAGCTCGTGCAGCAGCGGCATGCCCGGGTTCTCCAGCATGCCCCGCTGTTCGGGGAGGTCTCCACCGCTGCCGAAATCCTGGCCCTCACCGCGGATCACGACCACCTTGACGTCGTCGTCCACGTTGCACTTGTGGATCAGATCGGCATAGTTCTGCCGCATTCCCAGCGTGGTGGAGTTCTGCGCGTCCGGCCGGTCGAACGTGATGTAGGCGATGCGGTTCTTCTTGTCCTTCTCGAACTTGATGAACGGCTCGGCCTCTTTCTTCATCTCTTCGTAGTCATAGTCAGGCATGTAAGTCTCCTCGAATCTTGTGTCTATTTGAGTAGGCTGCCCGCGTCGACGGGCAGTTGAACGCCTGTGACAAAGCGAGATTCGTCAGAGGCGAAGAACAACACAGCGTTGCTGATGTCCTCGGGTTCGACCCACGGCACCGGCAATGTGTGCATCATCTGCGAGGCCGGCGCGAAGTCCTCCGGTCCAGGATTCTCCTTGTGCGGGGCGAACAGCTTAAACGTCACGTCGTTCATCGTCATCGGCGTGTTGACCTGGGTCGGGTGCACCGAGTTGACCCTGATCATGTGCTGACCGAGTTCGACCGCGAAGGTTCGCATCAGGCCGGCCACACCGTGTTTGGCGGCGATGTAGTGGCCGGTGTGGGGGAGTGCCTTCATGCCGCCGACGGAGCTGGTCATAATGATGGACCCACCTCGGCCACCGGCGATCAAGTGCGGCACAGCGGCTTTCACCGATTTCCAGACGCCGGTCAGGTTGATGTCGATCATGTCCTGCCAGATCTCCTCGGAGATCTTGTGCAGTCGGTTGCCGCCGTTGCCGATGCCTGCGTTGGCGACCACGATGTCGAGCCGCGCCCAGTTGTTCCACGCCGGCGTCCACCGCGGACTTGAGCGCGTCGTAATTTCGAACGTCGACCTCCGCGGTCACGATCCGGCGATCGTGTCGCTTGACGAGCTCGGCGGTCTCGGCGAGGTCGGCCGGCGTCGCCGCGGGATACACCACGTTCTCGATCGGCTTGCAGACGTCGACCGCGATGATGTCGGCGCCCTCCTGTGCCAGTCGCACGGCGTGGCTGCGGCCCTGTCCGCGTGCGGCGCCCGTGATGAACGCGATCTTGCCTTCGACTCGACCTGTCATGTCAGCACAGCCGGCATCGACTCCCAGCCGCGCACGGTCGACGTCGGGCTGAGTTCGGCATTGGTGAGATCGACCTCCCAATGCGGGAAACGCTCGAGGACCGCATACGGGTCGGCATTGAGATAGACGTCGTACGGGTCGTAGCAGACGTCGCTGCCGGTGCTGACTGACACGAATTCCCGCCTTTCCCGTCGAACTTCGGCCAGTCTGTCAGCGTCGGAAGACGTTCGGGCAGTTTGTACTCTTTGCTTAAAGAAAGGTCAGTGCCGCATGTCTGACATCACTCTGCAGCCCGCACATGCGTTGGCCGAGGCCATCCGGCGCCGCGAGGTGTCGAGCCGGGAATTGCTGGAGCACTACCTTGCCCGCGTCGATCGGCTGAACCCGCCGCTGAACGCGGTCGTCACGGTCGACGCTGAGGGTGCGCGGCGTGCCGCGGACGCCGCCGATGCCTCGCTGGCGAGGGGCGAAACCGCCGGTCCGCTGCACGGCGTGCCGATGACGATCAAGGACACGTATCTGACCGCAGGCATGCGCACCACATGCGGGTTGCCGGCATGGGACCACGTGCCGGACCGCGACGCCGAGGCGGTTCGACGGCTGCGCTGCGCGGGCGCGGTGATCTTCGGCAAGACCAATATCCCGACCCTGGCGGGGGACTGGCAGACCTATAACCCGATCTTCGGCACCACCAACAACCCGTGGGACACCACGCGCACGACCGGCGGGTCGTCGGGCGGCGCCGCGGCCGCGGTCGCCACCGGCATGACCGCCCTCGAGCTGGGCAGCGACATCGGTGGCTCGATCCGCTTCCCGTCGAACTGGTGCGGCGTGTGCGGCCACAAGACGACCTGGGGCATCGTTTCGCAAGCGGGCCACCTGCCGCCTGCGCCGGACACACTGGCCAGCACCGATCTCTCCGTCGTCGGTCCGCTGGCGCGTGACGTCGAGGATCTCGAACTCGCGCTCGGGGCGCTCGCAGGCGTGGCCGGCCACGCGGCCGTCGGGTGGCGGCTGGAACTTCCTGCGCCGCGCGCGACGACGCTGGGCGATCTGCGGCTGGCGCTGTGGCTTGACGATCCGGCGTATCCGGTCGACGCCGAGGTGGGCGACGTGCTTGCATCAGCGGCAACTGCGCTGCGGGACGGCGGCGCGCGCGTGGTCGATGCGCGGCCCGCCGTCGTGTTGCCGGACGTGGTCCGGCTGTATCAGCAGTTTCTCTATCCGATCCTGCTGTCCACGATGGCGCGGCGCTCGTTCGACAACCTGGTCACACTCGCGGACTCCCTTCCCGACGAAGACGACCGCCCGCTCGCGCGCACGGCGCGCTTCGCCACCCAGCGCTACCGGGATTGGGTTTTCGCGAACGAGAAACGCGAGCAGCTGCGTGCGCTGATGGCGGAGTTCTTCTCGAGCGTGGACGCCTTACTCATGCCGGTGGCGATGGTGCCCGCCATCCCGCACGACCACAGCGAGTCCTTCCCTGACCGGGTGATTCAGGTCGGGGGCGTCAGCAGGCCGTACACCGACTTGATGGCCTGGGTGGCGCTCGCGACGGTGACGCACCTGCCGGCAACCGTGGTTCCAGTCGGTCACACCGCGTCGGGCCTGCCGGTGGGCATCCAGATCGTCGGGCCCTATCTGGAGGACCGCACGACGCTTGCAGCGGCAGGTCTGATCGAGAAGCTACTCGGCGGATTCGTTCCGCCGCCCGGCGTGTGAACTACAGCCGTTGCAGCGCGAAGGTCCAGAACTGCGTTCCCGGTGGACCGTTGAAGCAGCCGACGTCGTAAACGGAGTCGATTGTTCCCGCGAGTGTGACGGGGTCCCAGGTGTAGGTGTCACGGGTGGGCATGCTGTATCCAGGCAGGCAGCGCAAGCCATCGTTGACGTCCACGGTCAACGTATAGCGGCCGTCGACAAGGTGCGCATCCCCGTCGTAATAGGCATAGAACTTCAATCGCGGTATCCCGCTGATGTCCAGGCAGTCGGGCGCCGGGGGTTGGCAATTCGAGATGAACCACACCCAGGAAGCTTGGGTGTACCGGTTGGTCAGCACGTCGTAGTTCCCCACGAGCATCCCGGCATGGGCAGGCGGGGCAATCATCGTCGCCGCAGCGGTGAGTGCGGCCGCCGCGGTCACAGCCTTCAAGGCATTCACGAGCGTCCCTCCGTCCCCTCTAGTTACTGGCTGACTATCAAACCACCCGGCCCCACGGTTCGGTTGGCGTTTCAGTCGATAACGGCGGCTTCCTTGCGCTCGGTGATCGGCCGGGCGAGCTCCTGTTCGTCACAGATCCGCTGCAATTTCTCGAGCGTCTCCTCGAGGCCGGGACCGAGAGGCTTGCTCGGCGTGAACGTCGCAGGCAGGTGCTTCATACCCTGGATGACACCGATCGTCTCGTAATGCACCGTCCCCTCGGGATCGCACACGTAGTCAGGCATCCGGTCGAGGACCACCGTCAGCATCGACTTGAACACCGTCCTGGCAACGTTCGAGCCGACGCAGCGGTGCACGCCAATTCCGAAGCTGAAGTGCCGGTTGCCCTTGCGGTCAAGAACGATCTCCTTTGGGTTCTCGAACACCGACGGGTCGCGATTGGCCATCGCCCAGGAAATCCACAGTCGCTCACCCTCTTTGAAACGGGTGCCCTCGAACTCGGTGTCCTCCGAGAACGTGCGGCCGTCGCCCGGTGCCGGCGTGTAGTAGCGCAGGAACTCTTCGGTCGCGGGGTTGAGCAGGGTGGCGCGTTGGCGGCTGAGCAGCTCGCGCTGATCCGGATTCTCCGACAGCCACTCAAGCGAGTGCGCGGTCAGTGCGGTGGTGGTATCGAAACCACCGCCGATGATCAAGCCGAGGTTGCCGAGAATCTCCAGATCGGGTGCGGGCTCGCCGTCAATCCGCAGCTGCAGCAGCGCGTTCACGAGGCCCGGCCGCGGGTTCTCTCGGACCTCCATCATGGTGTTGATCATGTCGATGCCCATCTGCCGGTTCATCTCGGCGACACGCGGCGCGTCGGGGGAGTGCTCCGGGGTGGACACGGACAAGTGGGCAGGCTCGCTGTAGACCGGCCACTTCTTCAGCTCGATCCCCATCATCGCGAGGGTGAGTACCGCGGGCACGATGTTGGCGAGATCGTCGACGAAGTCGATCTGGCCAGACTCGACCTTCTCATCGAGCGCCGCGCGCACGATCTCGTCGACGAACGGTTCCCAGCGCTTTACCGCGGCGGGGGAGAGGTAGGGGTTCAGCGCGCCCCGGTAGAGGCCGTGTTCGGGCTCGTCCATCTCCAGGATGCCGCCGCGAACTACTGTGGCCCGTTGCGCCTTCGGGATAGTGATGCCCTGGTACGGCGTCTCTCCCGTGAGGTCGTGATGGTTGGACACCACGGGGCAGCGCGCGAGTTCGAAGACCTCCTTACTGCCCGCTGCGACCCAGTGCCCGCTGTAAGTCTCGGACCACGCCATCGGACACTTGGCCTGCATCTCCTCGGTGATCTCGTCGAACTGCAGCCGGTACTCCGGTGTGTGCCGGTCGAAGTAGTACGAGTTCTTCTTGCGGGCGCTGTCGGCGGCTGATTTTTCGGCGAAGTCGTCGACGGTGCTCAAATGTCTGCCTCATTCCTCGATCGAAATGGCTTGCTCGGGACACGAGTGCACTGCTTCGCGCACCGCGTCTTCCTGGTCAGCCGGAACCACTTCGTTCACCGGCGACGAGGTGCCGTCAATGTCGTTGAGCTCGAACGAATCCGGCGCGATCATCGCGCACAGCGTGTGACCCTGGCAGCGCTCCGAGTCGACAGAAACCTTCACAGTGACCTCCGTTAGACGTGGTAGTCGTACCACTTCAGGTAGCCGCCGGCATCGACGCGCTGCTGCGTGCCCGTGATGTAACGGGCCTCATCCGATGCCAGGAACAGGACCATGTTGCTGATGTCCTCGGGCTCGACCCACGGAACCTTCATGGCCTGCTGCACGTAGAACACCGGCTCGGCATCGGCCTGGGTCGGGTTCTCCAGGTCGGGCCGGAAGGACTTGTACATCGGCGCGCTCTGCAGCATCGGGGTGTTGGTGTTGGTCGGGTGCACGACGTTCGCCCGGATACCCAGCGGTGCGAGTTCGGCCGCAAGGTTGTGGACGTACTGCGACAGCAACCGCTTCGAATGCAGGTACGCGGCGCCGCCAGGGTCGGCGCCGGGATTGTCGTTTTTGCCGACGTCCATCAGCGCCGCGGTGGAGCCGGTGGCGATGATCGAGGCCCCCTCGCGCAGGTGCGGCAGCGCGACCTGGATCGCATTGATGGTGCCGATCAGGTTGGTGTTCATCACGTCGATCCAGGCCGCAATATTCGCGGATCCCTTCATGCCCGCGATTCCTGCCGCCGTGACGACGATGTCGAGCTTGCCCAGCTCGGCGATGCCGTTTTCCAGCGCCGCCCTCAGTTGGCCGGCGTCACTCACGTCGACCTTCGCCGTGACAACGCGCTGTCCGGTCTTTTCGACGAACTGCGCGGTCTCTTCGAGGTCCTCCGGTGTCGCCATGGGGTACCCGACCGTCTCGAAGTTCTCACACCGGTCGACGGCGATGATGTCGGCGCCCTCCTCGGCCAGCCGAACCGCGTGGCTGCGGCCCTGGCCGCGCGCGGCGCCGGTGACGAAGGCGACCTTTCCTTTAACGCGTCCCACTCCAGATGTCCTTTCGGTGTTCTTCTGATCTGTCAGGTGTTTCGTCCGCCGTTGACCCCGAGGATCTGGCCGGTGATGTAGCCGGCCTCCTCGGAGATCAGAAATGCACATGCGGCGGCGATGTCTTCCGGCTTTCCGACCCGGCGCACCGGCGTGCGAGCGATGAGTTCCTCGACGGTTGACCCGAGCCGGCCCCGTTCCTCGGACTTGCGCAGCATCGGGGTGTCGATGAAGCCCGGCGGCACCGCATTCACGGTGATGCCCATCGGCCCGTACTCCAGAGCCAGCGACTTGGTCAAACCGTTCACGGCGGACTTCGCCGCCACGTACGCCGACATGTAGGGCTGTCCGGAATGCGCGCTCGACGAGGAGATGTTGACGATGCGTCCCCAGCCGGCTTCGACCATGTCCGGCAGCACCGCCTGCACGCAGTGGAACACGCCGTTCAGGTTGACGTCGATGACGTGTTGCCAGTCGTCGAACGTCAGGTCGGTGAACCGCTTGAAGCGTTCCATGCCGGCGGCATTCACCAAGATGGTGACCGCACCGAGCTGATCTCGCACCGCTGTCATCGCGGCGTCCACCGCGGCGCGGTCGGTGACGTCGGCCGTGTGGGCGAACTTGTCATCGGACGCGACGAGGTCGAGGGTGGCCACGTGATACCCGTCGGCGCGAAGCCGATTCGCAACGGCCTGGCCGATGCCCGAGCCGCCCCCGGTGACGACGGCGGTCTTCACGAACCCGCGCTCGTCTCAGTCATCAAGAATCTTCCTTCCGAATATGAGAACCGTACTCTCGCTCGCCGCGATCCCGCAAGACAAATCAGGCCTAATTGTCGCATCCGAGTGTAAAGCCCAACGCCGTTATCAGGGCACATGACTAGGCCATCTTCATTTTCTTGAGTTCTCATCGCGCGAATGTATGATTCGCCGAGATGAGAATGAAGTTTCCATCACACTGAAACTCTCTGAGGGGGCTGGATGCCGGAAGCGTCGACGATCTCTGGTGGCGACACCGCTACGGACACATCTGAGCCGCACGCCGATCGGCGCATGTTGATCGACGGACGGTTGGTCGAGACACCACGGACGTTTCCTTCCATCAATCCCGCCACCGGAGAGGTGGTCGGTGTCGCTCCTGACGCCGTCGTCGGCGACGCGGAGGCGGCGGTCGCGGCCGCACGCCGCGCCTTCGACACCACCGACTGGGCGACCAACGCCGACTTGCGAATCCACTGCCTCGAGCAGTTGCACCAGACGCTGATCGACCATCGCGACGAGCTCGCCGAGCTGACCATTGCCGAGGTAGGTGCGACGCCTGCGATGTGCGCGGGCGCCCAACTCGACGCGCCGATCGCGATCGTGCGCTATTACGCGGATCTGCTGAAGACGTACCCATTGACCGAGGATCTCGGCAACAGCGAAAGCCACGGCATGCAGCACCACCGCTGGGTGGAGAAAGAGGCTGCCGGGGTGGTTGCGGCGATCATCGCGTACAACTACCCGACCCAGCTCGCGCTGGCGAAGCTCGCGCCCGCGCTGGCGGCCGGGTGCACCGTGGTCCTCAAGGGCGCACCGGATACGCCGCTGATCACGCTTGCGCTGGGCGAGCTGATCGCCGACCACACCGATATCCCGGCCGGTGTGGTCAACGTGCTGTCCGGTACCGACCCCGAAGTCGGTGTCGCCCTGACGACGAGCCCCGACGTCGACATGATCACCTTCACCGGATCGACCCCGACCGGCCGGGCGATCATGGCCGCAGCCAGCGAAACGTGCAAGCGCGTCTTTCTCGAACTCGGTGGGAAGTCGGCGGCGATCGTGCTCGACGACGGCGACTTCGACATGGCGGCGCTCTTCACCGCGTTCGCGACGGCCAGCCACTCCGGTCAGGGATGTGCGATCACAACACGGATGCTGGTGCCGAGCACGCACCACGACGAGATCGTCGAGAAGTTGAAGAACAACTTCGGGGTGGTGAAATACGGCAACCCCACCGACGAGGGCACATATACGGGTCCGTTGATCAGCGAGAAGCAGCGCGACAAGGTCGACGGCATGGTCAAGCGCGCCGTCGAGGCCGGCGCGACGCTGGTGACCGGCGGCGAGAAGGTGAGTCCAGGCTTCTTCTATACGCCGACACTGCTCACCGACGTCGATCCGGACAGCGAGATCGCCCAGCACGAGGTATTCGGGCCGGTGCTTGTCGTCATCCGCTACGAGGACGACGACGATGCTGTGCGGATCGCCAACAACTCCATCTACGGTTTGTCCGGCGCGGTGTTCGGCAGCGAGGACCGCGCCGTCGCGGTGGCGCGCCGCATCCGTACCGGCACCCTTTCGATCAACGGCGGCATGTTTTTCGCACCCGACAGCCCGTTCGGCGGCTACAAGCAGTCCGGTATCGGGAGGGAGATGGGTGCCGCAGGGCTCGAAGAGTTCCTGGAGCGCAAGACCTTCGCGACGGTGGTGTCGTGAGTTCCAGACCGCTTGAAGGCATCCGCGTTCTCGAAGTCGCCATGTACGGCTTCGTTCCCTCTGCGGGTGCGGTGCTGACCGAATGGGGCGCCGACGTCATCAAGGTCGAGCACGCCGTGACCGGCGACCCGCAGCGCGGGCTGCGGCAGACCGGCCTGCTCCGCGTCGAGGGCGATCCCAACCCCAACATCGAGCACGCCAACCGCAACAAGCGCAGCATCGGGCTGGACATGTCGGTGCCCGAGGGCAAAGAGGTGCTCTACGAGCTCGCCCGGCGCAGCGACGTCTTCTTGACCAGCTTCCTGCCCGGACACCGCCAGAAGTTCGGCATCGACGTCGACGACATCCGCGCCGTCAACCCGAAGATCGTCTACGCCAGGGGCAGCGCACTGGGCCCACGCGGAGAGGAATCGGTGAAGGGCGGCTACGACATGACCGCCTTCTGGTGTCGTGCGGGCACCGCCGCCACCATCACCCCGCCCGGCATGCCGGGCATGATCGGCCCTCCCGGACCCGCCTACGGCGACACCATCTCCGGCACGAACCTCGCAGGCGGCATCGCGGCCGCGCTGCTCAAGAGGGAACGCACCGGCGAGCCCTCCGTCGTCGACGTCTCGCTGCTGGGCAGCGGGTTCTGGTCGCTGGGACACACCGTGGCGCTGACCAAACATCTCGGCGAGCGCATGGAGGCCTTCGCGCCGGGGGTGCACGGATCGCCGATCAATCCGCTCGTGGGGCT
>CAWDSB010000012.1:0-46712 GCA_963804905.1 uncultured Actinomycetota bacterium
CCGCCCAGACCGCGCTCGGCCCGACGCCGATCGCGGCCGCCGAGCAGCCGAACCTTACGACTGGTCCACGATCCTGGGGCGCAGCGTCGGCCGCCGTTGACCGGTCGAATCGCCGCCGGGATACGCGGTGGTCGCCGGCCCGGCGCACGCGTGATCACCGCGACGGAGAAGAAGTCTTCGCGGCGGCTGGCTGAGCCTCCTGTGCCGAAAGCGTTACATCTACGATCAACTGGCGAACGCGGTCGCGAAAGGCCTTGACGCCGTGGTGCTCCTGGCGGCCGGCACGACACACGCGCGTATCGGTTAACCCAGCTGTCGGGATCGGACCTGCGAAGTGAAGTTGCCACCGATATTGCCGGAAGGCCGCGGCGCGGCACGCTGCTTCTGCCGGGTCCATCGGGCGACGCTACTGCCGGTCGATTTCGAGACCGACAACCTTGCTGAGCGCTTGGACCACGACGGTTTCAACGCCGGGGCACGGACCTTCTACGTCTGGCAGGCAGTCACCAGTACCTGACCGAGCCGGCCGTGCGGCAAACGATGGAGATTTGGCCGGCGCGGCAACGCGGTGGTTTGGCATCCACGTTGTCGAAGGACTTCTGCACGGGAAGGCGATGTACGCGCCGAGCCCGCCTACCAGGATTCGTGGTGAAGCAGGGAAGTGGAAGTTGGGCGTTACGAGGAGGTCGAGGGGTTCCTCGCCGAATACGGTTGGCGCGAATGCGAGCAGGTCGGGCCCGATGAGTAGCGGACCGTCACCTTGAACCGGCCGGATGGACGCTCACCGCGTCCGAGATTGAACGTGCGGTGTATGCGGAACGCTGACGGGCTGTCGGGCTACCTGACCAGCTGGCCGATGAGCGCTAGAGCGCCCAGCCGAACAGCGCCGTCATCACGAGGATTCTCGCAGGCCAACCCGGGTTGGGCTTGGATTGCGTACGACATGACTTTTCTTGGCGGAGCCGCGGATTCGGGTGCCGCTCGGGCGCAAGCGGTTTGTCGAAGCGGTGGAAGAAGATCTGGATGATGAGCATTCCGACGATCAGGCCGGTGATGAAGCTGAGTTCGTGCATGTCGGTGAGGAACAGAAGGATGACGAGTGCGACGATGATGACGAGGGTGACGCTGTCGTAGATGCTGATGATGCGGCCGTCGCGGCGATAGTAGGTCGCGATCCGATTGATCCGTGTCGAGTAGGGCACGAGGAATCCGACGGCGAACTTCACCAGCCCCTGCACACAGAACGCGATCAGCACGATGGTCAGCACGATCGACATTGGACTTCCTTGCTAGCCCAACACGAAGTAGCGCAGCCAGAGATAGATCGCGGCGAGCGCGATCGACATCGCGGTGACCACCGCACCCTTGCGGGTGAATTCCCAGAACGAGATGGGATTGTCTGCGCGGCGGGCGATTCCGAGCATGACGACGTTGGCGCTGGCCCCGACGGCGGTCAGGTTGCCACCGAAATCGGCGCCAAGCGCGAGCGCCCACCACAGCACGTCCGGGTGGGCCAGATCGGGCATGTTCGCGGCCAGCTCGCTGACGATGGGTGTCATCGTCGCGACGTAGGGGATGTTGTCGATGATGCCGGACACCGGCGCCGAGACGCCCAGGATCAGCATCACGGTCAGCAGCGCATTGCCGCCGGTGAGGTCGGTCGCTGACCGGGCCAGCTGGTCGATGACACCGGTCTTCGACCAGGGCGCCGACCATGATGAACAGTCCGGCGAAGAACAGCAGCGTCTCCCACTCGACGCTGGACAGGTAGTCGGATCGCTCCAGCCGGGAGATCAGGACCAGGATGCCGGCGCCGAGCAACGCCACGATCGAGGGCGCGATGTGCAGCACCGAGTGGGCGATGAAGGCGGTGAAGACCCCGACGAGGACGACGCCGCACTTGACGAGCAGCCGCGGATCGCGGATGGCCTCGCGCTCGTTCAGCGACATCACGTCGGCGACCCGCTCGGGATCGACGTCGAACGATCCGCGGAACAGGCGCGGCAACATGGCGACGAAGACGACCATGACGACGATCACGATCGGCGCCATGTGCACGAGGAAGTCGTTGAACGACAAGCCGGCTCGGCTGGCGATGATGATGTTCGGCGGATCGCCGACCAAGGTCGCCGCGCCGCCGATGTTGGAGGCGAATACCTCGGCCATCAGGAACGGGATCGGGTTGATCGCGAGCCGGTCGCAGACCAGCAGGGTGACCGGCGCGATCAACAAGACGGTGGTGACGTTGTCCAGCAGCGCCGAGGCGACGGCGGTGACCAGCACCAGCAGGATCATGATCCGCAGCGGGGAACCCTTGGCGCGTTTAGCCGACCAGATCGCGATGTACTCGAAGACACCGGTCTGCCGCAGCACGCCGACGATGATCATCATCCCCAGCAGCAGAAAGATGACGTCCCAATCGATTCCGGTGTCGTGGGAGTAGAACACGTCGGCGGAGCCGACCACCCCGACGGCAACCACGATCGCCGCACCGCTGAGCGCGACGAGGGTCTTGTTGATGCGGTCGCTGGCGATCAACGCGTAGGCGACCACGAACACGGTGACCGCAAGAACAGCCATCGGGTCAGTGCCCCAGCGCCGCGGACAACAGCCGCGATGCGGTGATCACCCCGTGCAACTTTCCGTTCTTCGATCACCGCTATCAGTGGGCTTCTCAGCCGCGCCATGAGGGCGGCCACTTCGATGATGGTGTCGTCCGCGTCGGCCGCGGGCACATCCATCAGGTGCTCGGGCAGCACATCACGAACCGTCTTGCCGCCCAACTTCTCGCGCGGCACGGTCGGCCGCCGAGTCGTTGAGCACCCCGGCCAGCGCGGGATCGTCCTGCACGTAGCGCGGCACGATGAACCGCACCACCTGCGAGGCGGGCAGTACCGCATACGGCTTGCCCGCGGAGTCGGTGACGACGATGCCGGCAGCCGATGCTCGGCAAGTAAGCGCGCAGCGTCAAGAGCGCCGGAGTCGATGCTGACCACCGGGAAGTCCTCGGCGATGTCCTCGGCATGCATGTCAGCACCATCCGAGCGCGACAACAGGATCCGAACCGTTTGGTCACGCGATCGATACGGAAAGCGAAATCAGACGTGGTGCGCGACGGCAACGCTGATGAAGCGGACACCGGAAGCCTTTCACGAGTCGGGCAATTGACTGCCGACCCGACTTCCCGGCGCACCAACACGGAATGTACTCCACCACGGCTGTTACACCGAGACCCCGCGAGCAAGGACCAGCGAGATATCGCCGAGACCTGCGGATCGAAGCCAGCGATGGACTCACATGCCGAAGTGCGTGCGACGCACCGCCGCAACGGCCTCCGGTGGTCCGCGCACCTCGACCTGCGCTGCATCCTGGCGCCCAAAGACGTAGAGCAGAAGTTCGCCCGGCGCACCGCTGAGTCGCAGCCGTCGGCTCGCCTGGTCGAAGCCGTCACCCGCTGGTCGGCTCCGGCCCACTCGATCTCGAGCCCGCACGCGTGCAGCCGCCGACACAGGTAGCGGCTGCCGCGGCGAACGTTTCGCCACAACGCCGCATCCATTGCAGGCGTGAGGCTACGGGGCCCACGCCTATTCGCTCGGCGAACGTCCTCGTGGTGAACAAAGAACTCGTTGAGATTCGCCAAGGAGCGGACCCATCCAACGCGAAACAAACCGAGGGGCGGGCCGGACCGGATCCGCGCGACGAGCCACGCGAACTCTCTGCGCTGCGCCAACCGGAACCGACGTCGCTCGGCGAACCGCTGGAAGCGACTAGGAAGGACGAGGCAAGGGCCAGCAACCAGATCGCGCTCGCGCAACACGATGTGGGCGGCGAGATCGTGAGCAGTCCAGCCCTCGAGCAGTGTCGGAACGGAAGGGCCGAGTTCGTCGAGGAGATCGCACAGGGCAAGGCGCTCTTGGGTGTCGAGTGCGACATCCGCCATGCGGCCGCAGTTTACGGCGGCCGCATGGCGCGGCAGGGTTGGCCGCTCGCCGGCAGTCACGTGAGGGGACGGAGATTGAAGCATGGCGCCGCAACACATGGTGTTGCGGCCGTGAGTCCTGACGGTGCTCGATTGTGTTGTGGTCGCGTTCGGTTCATCCGAAAGACATTGCCCCTGCTGCACATGCCGCTCGGACGTCCAAGGATGTTGGCCTGCAACCGCTGGATCGGTCACGCTGCGTGAGGGCGGCTGACCATGGGTTCAGCCTAGGCTGTTCTGCCCTCCGAATGGCCGATACCCCGGCGGATCTCACCTGGGCTGTGGGTGAATTGTGTCAGGTCGCGCTGCGCCGACGAGTGAAGCTGCCACGGAACACTGGTAACCATCACGCCTGGCTCGAACAGCAGGCGCCCTTTGAGCCGCAACGAACTTTGGTTGTGTAGCAGGTTTTCCCACCAGCGCCCGACAACGTATTCGGGGATGTAGACATTGATGACGTCGCGGGGCCCGCCCTTTCGCCGCCGCTTGATGTAATCGATGACGGGGCGGGTGATCTCGCGGTAGGGCGACTCGACGACCGTGAGCGGGACGTCGACGTCAACCGTTTCCCACTCGTGTAAGAGTTCTCGGGTTTCGGCGTGATCGACGTTGACCGTGAGGGCGGTGATCGTGTCGGGTCTGTTTGCCCGGGCGAACATGAGCGCACGCTGTGTGGCTTTGTGCCAGCCGGATACCAGCACGATTGCATGCACCCTGCTGGGCAGGATGTGCGCGTCGTCGATGCCGGTGCGCAACTCGGTCCGCACCGCCCCGTAGTGCCGACGTATGGCTTGCATGAGCACGCAGAGCAGCGGGATGGCGATCACCACGAGATAGGCGCCGTGGGTGAACTTGGTGACCATGACGACCACTAAGACCACGCCGGTGAAGCAGGCGCCGAACGCGTTGATGGCCCGGGCGCGGTTGATTCTCATCCGTTCTGGGCGGGTGATGGCGTGGCGCAGTTCTCGATTCCAGTGCCGGACCATGCCGGTCTGACACAGGGTGAAGGAGGTGAACACCCCGACGATGTAGAGCTGGATCAGCCGGGTGGTCGATCCGTCGAACGCATAGATCAGCCCGCCGGCGATCAGCGCGAGCAGGACAATGCCGTTGGAGAAGGTCAGTCGGTCACCGCGGGTGTGCAGTTGTCGCGGCATGTAGCGGTCCTGCGCGAGGATCGAGCCGAGCAAGGGGAAACCGTTGTATGCGGTGTTGGCGGCCAGGATCAGGATGAGGGCCGTGGAGGCCTGAAGGTAGAAGAACATCACGCTGTTGTTGCCGAACACCGCGGCGGCGATCTGGGCGATGACGGTGCGTTGCGCGTCGTTACTGCAGTCGCCGGGGTATCCGATGAGGTCGCAGGTGTTTTCGGTGTAACGAACGTGTGCGATCAGGGCAAGCGCGGTGACGCCGGTGAACATCGTGATCGACAGTGTGCCCATCATCGCCATCGTCCGAGCCGCGTTGAGTCCCTTGGGTTTTCGGAACGCGGGCACACCGTTGGAGATGGCCTCGGCGCCGGTGAGCGCGGTGCAGCCGGAGGAGAAAGCGCGCAGCGCCAGCAGGGAAAGCGCCAGCGTGTTGAGTCCCACATGTTCGGCGTGGATGCCGTAATTCGCGCTCTCGGCCTGCGGCGCGTCGCCGAGCAAGGCGCGAAACAGTCCGATTCCGATCATCGACACCACGCCGACGACGAAGGCGTAGGTCGGAATGGCGAATATTCGTCCGGATTCGCGAACGCCGCGCAGATTCATGGCGGTCAGCAGCAAGACGAAGCCGATGTTGATCGCGATGCGATACGGATTGAGCTCGGGGATCGCCGAGATGATGTTGTCCACACCCGCCGCGACGGACACCGCGACCGTCATCACGTAGTCCACCAGCAGCGCCGCGGCCACTACCAGCCCGGCGCGTGCGCCCAAGTTAGTGGAAGCCACCTCATACGATCCACCGCCGCTGGGATAAGCCTGCACCACTTGCCGATACGACAGAACCACGACGGCAAGCAGCAGCACCACCGCTGAGGCGATCCACGGCGTCAGATACAGGTAGGCGAGCCCGCCGAGGGTCAGGATCAACAGGATCTCCTGCGTCGCATAGGCGACCGAAGACAGCGGGTCGCTGGCGAATACGGGCAGTGCGATCCGCTTGGGAAGCAGGGTGTGGGCGAGGCGGTCACTGCGGAACGGCCGACCCAGAATCAAGCGCTTCAGCAGCGACGTCGGTGACGACACGGTCGGAGCGTAGTGTCGATGCACCGCCGGTGGCGGCCAAGGGCTGTATAGATTCCGTAAAAGTCTGACCAGGCCTCGTCTGGATTCCGTAATGACTGTCGACACGGCTTGATTCACTCTTCTAGGGTCCGGCCCCATGCAGGATGTCACCGGTGGGGGGCAATCGTGGCCAGAGCTGCGTGACTTTGTCAGTCATCCCTGCGTCGTTGAGCTGATCGACCTGTTATCGCAGGGCCCGATGACGCTGGCGGAAATCGCCTCCAACATCGCCGCGCGGCCGCGTCGGGTGGTGCAGGCGCTCCGGTTCGCCGCGGCACACGGCTTGGTGGGCACGCGCGACGGCGGTAGCTGGGACGACACTGCACCCAAGGATGCGCTGTACATGCTCACCGACAGCGGCCGACTACTCGTCGACCCGCTCTCCCGTGAGGCGGTCTGGGCAAGCCTGTTTGGCATCAACCAAACAGATGGCGATCTATCGGGTCGTCGAGATCTTCGGTTCGGTGAATGATCGCCGGTCGCGTGGCGTCCTACGCGACCGGCCGGCCGGGGCGATCGTGGCCTCATGCCGCCGAGCACAAGCACGGACAGACTGGCAGCCACAACGCTTTCGTGCTACCCAGCGATGGCCTGCGCGCGCCGCCGTCCATGACAGCCAAGACGGTCGGGTGCTGGGCTTCATCTTCGAGGCCGGGGTCAACGTGCTGGCGCTCAACGTCGAGCTGCACCAGAAATATCCGGTCAGGGGCTGATAGCAGCGGTGGATGAGGGGCGTGTGAGCGGTACCGACCAGCCGCTTGCGCCACGGCCCGGGTACACGCGCAAACGTGGGCAGCTGCGCATCTACCTGGGCGCGGCGCCCGGCGTCGGGAAAACCTACGCGATGCTCGGCGAAGCCCATCGCCGGATCGAACGCGGCACCGACGTGGCCGGCGCGGTGGTGGAGACCCACGGCCGCAAGAAGGTCGCCGAGCTGCTCGCAGGCGTCGAGATGGTACCGCCCAAGTGCATAGGGTATCGCGGCACCAAGTTCCCCGAACTCGACGTCGAGGCGGTTCTGCGACGTCAGCCCGAGGTGGTGCTGGTCGACGAGCTCGCCCACACCAACACCGCGGGAAGCAAGAACGCGAAACGCTGGCAGGACGTCAACGAACTGCTCGACGCCGGGATCACCGTGATTTCGACGGTCAATATCCAGCACCTGGAAAGCCTCAACGACGTCGTCGAGCAGATCACCGGCATCGAGCAGAAGGAAAAGATCCCCGACGAAATCGTGCGCGCGGCCGATCAGGTCGAGCTGGTCGACATCACCCCAGAGGCGCTGCGGCGCAGGCTGGCCCACGGCAACGTGTACGCGCCGCAGCGGGTCGACGCGGCGCTGTCCAACTACTTCCGCCCGGGCAACCTGACCGCGCTGCGCGAGCTGGCGCTGTTGTGGCTGGCCGATCAGGTCGATGCCGCGTTGGAGAAATACCGGGCCGAAAAGAAGATCACCGACACCTGGGAGGCGCGCGAACGCGTGGTCGTCGCGGTCACCGGCGGCGCGGAATCGGAGACGCTGGTGCGCCGGGCATCGCGGATCGCGTCGAAGTCCAGCGCTGAGCTGATGGTGGTCCACGTGGTTCGCGGCGACGGCCTGACCGGGGTGTCCGCCCCGCACATGGCGAACGTCCGTGAGCTCGCGGCAAGCCTGGGCGCGACAGTGCACACCGTGGTCGGCGACGACGTGCCCACCGCGCTCCTAGATTTCGCGCACGAAATAAACGCGACCCAGCTGGTGCTCGGCACATCGAGCAGGTCGCGGTGGGCCCGCATTTTCGACGAGGGCATCGGCGCCGCCACCGTGCAGCAATCCGGGAAGATCGACGTGCACATGGTCACCCACGAGGAGGCCAGCCGGGGTTTCCGGTTTGCGTCGATGGCGCCGCGTGATCGCCGAGTGGCGTCCTGGCTGGCGGCAATGGTTGTGCCCGCGGTCATTTGTGCGGTCACCGTGGGCTGGCTCGATCCGTTCATGGGCATCGGCGGGGAGAGCGCGGTGTTCTTCGTCGGCGTGCTGGCGGTGGCCCTGCTCGGCGGCATCGCGCCGGCGATTGTGTCGGCGCTGCTGTCCGGGCTGCTGCTGAACTATTTCCTGACCGAGCCGCGCCACACCTTCGTCATCGCCGAACCCGATGCCGCCGTCACCATCGTGGTGCTGCTGGCAGTGGCGATCGCGGTCGCCGGGCTGGTCGACGGGGCGGCCAACCGGGCCCGTGAAGCACGACACGCGTCCCGCGAAGCCGAACTGCTGGCGCTGTTCGCCGGCTCGGTGTTGCGCGGCGCCGACCTGACCACACTGTTGGAGCGGGTTCGGGAGACGTATTCGCAACGGGCGGTCAGCCTGCTACGCGAACAGGACGGCGCATCGCAGATCGTCGCGTGCGTTGGCGAAGACCCTTGTGTCACAGTCGATTCGGCTGACACCGCCATCGACGTCGGCGACGACGAGTTCTGGATGCTGATGGCCGGGCGCGAGCTGCCCGCCCGCGACCGCCGGGTGCTCACCGCCGTCGCGAAGCAAGCCGCCGCCCTGCTCAGGCAGCGCGAGCTGGCCGAGGAGGTCGGCAAGGCCGAGGCCTTCGCACAGGCCGACGAACTGCACCGATCGCTCCTGTCGGCGGTCAGCCACGACCTGCGCACACCACTGGCGGCCGCCAAGGCCGCGGTCTCGAGCCTGCGCAGCGAAGACGTCGGCTTCTCGGCCGAAGACACCGCCGAACTACTGGCCACCATCGAGGAATCGACCGACCAACTCACCGCGCTGGTCGCCAACCTCCTTGACTCCTCCCGATTAGCCGCCGGTGTAATCCAGCCCGAACTGCGCAAGGTCTACCTGGAGGAGGTGGTACAGCGGGCCCTGCTCACGCTCAGCAATCGCAGCAGCCACTACGGCCGGGCCGCACTGGACCGGGTCAAGGTGGAAGTCGCCGACGCCGTCGCGATGGCCGACAGCGGTCTGCTCGAGAGGGTCTTGGCGAACCTGCTCGACAACGCGCTGCGCTACGCGCCCGACAGCGCGATCCGTGTCTATGCCGGACGCGTCGGTGACCGGGTCCTAATCAATGTCGCCGACGAAGGACCGGGTATCCCCCGCGGCGCAGAGCAGCAGCTGTTCGCGCCGTTCCAGCGGATGGGCGACCATGACAACACCACCGGTGTGGGCTTGGGTCTTTCAGTGGCAAAGGGTTTCGTCGAGGCGATGGGCGGCACCATTTCCGCCACCGACACCCCGGGCGGCGGCCTGACCGTCGTCATCGATCTTGCTGCACCGACCGAGGATCGGCACTCGTGACGCGTGTCCTCGTGATCGACGACGAGCCGCAGATCCTGCGGACGTTGAAGATCAACCTGTCGGTGCCCGGTTACGACGTCAGCACCGCGGCAACCGGGGGCCGCCGCGATCTGCCCGCAGCAGTGACACCAACAACGCGGACACGGTCACTCAATCCGACACATGTGTCGTACTTGCCTGTCATTCTCCTCACCCGCCGCAGCGGAGGGCAGCCGAGCCAACCGCCTCTGATACCCGCAGCGTGCGGACCCACCCGCTCCCGGCGCTGTCCGTGGTCGACTACTCCTGGCGACACCGGTGAGTCCTCCATTGCATCCCGTGCGCCGAACACCGCCATGATCCCGTCGCCGGTGAACTTGTCCACCGTGCCGCCATACCGCTGCACCACCGCCGCGCAGCGATCGGCCAGCTCGGCCATAATCTCGCGCAGCCGTTCCGTACCGACCGCCGCCGCAATGTCCATCGAATGCACCACATCGGCGAACAGCACCGTCACCTGCTTGTACTCCGCCGATCGGCTGACCTGTGTGACCGGAGCACCGCACTCGTTACAAAACTTGGAGTTCGCGGGAATTTCGGTGCCGCACGAAGCACACGACAGCCTCGTAGCCGTCAGTGCACGGCGACCGTCGTCCCCGCTGGGGTCCACGTAAGTATCGTTTCACTGCTGGTCAGCGATGTCTGTCGTATCGCTATGCCCCTCGACGAAGTCGACTCGGTTCTCCTCAGCCCGCCGCTCAGTCTCGGCACTGGGATGACGTGTCAGGGTGGTGGAAGTAGTCCATCGTCGTATCTGTGCGCCGGGCATATCGCACCGCGCCAGTCGCCGTCAGCTACCGCCGCGTGTGACGAATTCGGCGTGATTACTGATTTGTGGCCTTGCTTCGCGCAGGTTTCGCGGTTGCCGAAGCGGCCTGCGCGGCGGCCGCCATGCCGAAGACCGACGGTGACGGCGCCAGCGTCCCAGGTCGCTCGACAACCCCGGTCGCAGCGGCGGCGGCACGGATCACCATGGTCCGGTCGGACTCCTCTGCCAGCTCGCGCTCGGCGGCTCGGACCACCAAGTCGATCTGCGCTTGCACTGCCGCACGGCGAGGTTCGCTCACGCAGTTCTGGGCCACGGCGCTCAGCAGTTGCAATAGCGCAGCGAGTACGAGCGGCTCATGGGATCCGTAGCGGCGGATCTGGGCGCAACCCACGTGAAGGTACGTCTCAAATCCCGGATACGGCAGCCACACCAGGACCTGACCCGAACTGTCCCGCCGAACATCGTCTGTCAGCGCCCGCGATGCCAATACCGACTCGATCGCGGAAACGTGGTGCACGACTTGGATTGCCGTGTACGGGTCGTTGATCGCGGGCGACAGCGCCCGGAGCGCGATGTCCACCATCTGGCGCAGTCCGAACCTGACGTCCTGCTGGAGCGTGCGCTCGAACCCGATGTGCAGATGCCGCAGAATGCGTTGCAGCACATCGGGTTCTGGTACGGCCGCCGCGTTCGTGCGCCAGCACGAGCCGAGGATCCCGCCGGCGGTCACGTAGTCACCCACGAACGTGACCAGCTGCACCGAATACCCGGTTGACGAAGCGAGCTCTGCGAGGTCCTCCACATCCACCATCTGTAAGTAGCCTGATTTTGGCGCCAGCAACGGAACAGTGCCAGCCGGTGGATCTGGCCGTACCACCGAAGGCGCATCGTGCGCGCACGGCACTCGGAAGAGCTCGTCCACCAAATCGAGCGTGCGCTTCTGGGCGTTTTCCATGATCGTGTCGATCTGGATCGAGTGCACCAGGTGATGCAAGAAGTAGATCAGGCCGCCGATGCTGACGAACGCAAGAGCGAGCGACCCGGTCACCGCGACCTTGGGAACGAACTGGCCGCCGCCCGCGCGCTCCCCGACGGTGAGCAGCCCACCGGTGGCGTACGCGAAGGTGCAGACGAAGATCGCGAGCACCACCTGGTTGGGCACGTCGCGCAGGAAAGTTCTCAGCAGCCGCACCGAGAACTGGCTCGAGGCGATTTGTAGGGACAGCACCGTCAGCGAGAACACGATGCCGGTGGTGGTGATCATCGTCGCGGAAACCACGATGAGCACCCCCCGGGCGTCGCCCGCAGTGCCCTGAAACATCACCTTGTCGAGAAGCGAACCAGATTTCACCGGGATCATCGACAGGAGCGCCCCGGCGCCGAGGCCGATCGCGATGCCGACCGCCGGCAGCACCCAGTAGGCGCCGTGCAGGTATTCGCGGACAATGCTGCGGCGGCTCAGCAAATTGCCTCTGGCCACCAATCAAGCATGCACCCGCCGCGGCACGTTGGCGGAAACTTTGCCTCAACTTCAGCGCGCAACGCCGAAGATCGAGGTGGTCGGGCGATGGCAGTCCAGGTGCGCGCCGGTACTTCGACCGGGACGTGATGGTCAGTATCCACGGACTCAATGAACCACCAGGAGAGGAACCAAGATGGGTGACATCGGGAAACCGCGACGGCGGGTCATAAGGGTGCCGGCAACGCCGATACGCAAGCCAGCGCAGGAGCCAAGCCGTCCCGCACCTAAGCCCGCGCCAGAGCCCGTGCGGGAACCGGCTCGGACGGGCTGCCCACGATGAGCACGTTGGCAGGCCCACGCGCCGGAGGACCGATGAGTGCGAGTGCGGCCACCTATGGCGCATCCTGACGCTCGAGCAGACCACGCGGAAGTTCGCCGGTCTGAAGCATGCGGCGCGAAGCCGAACATGGCGCTTCTATGATCAGGCATTCGTGGACCTTCCAACGCTGATTGAGGAAATGCCGACAGCGAATTAGTCGGGGAGGCCCACGATTTGCCCCATTGGCCCGAGATCAGTGCCTCACTTATCCGGGTCGGGCGTTCGCGCTTCGTGATGCGCGGCGGGCGCTAGGCCAGATGCTGCGTAGAAGGTCTGTCCAGGTGCGTGAAGTGTTTAAGGTGGGCCATGCGCTCCATCAGAATACGCCTAGTTTCGCCCGGTGTCACGAGAAATACGTTGCAGCACAGAAGGATTCGCCGCTCTAAACCTGTAGAAGAATTCCAATGCGCAGGTCAGCGGCTCTGCCAACGAGCAGAAGCAGCACTCATATCGTCATGAGATAAGCCATCGCGGCGGCCCGCGGACTGTCCCGCCGACCGACCGAGATGCCCGTAAACACCGGCAGTTGTCGCGGTGTCCTCCTGCCCGAGGCGCACTGAAACGACGATCAGCGGGACACCCAAAGAGCCACGACGCGCACGTATGGCGCAGATCGTAGATGCGGACCGGTTTTTCCAGGCCCACCTTGTCGGGCTTCTTCGGGTACTTGGATCGCGCCTAGGCCGAGCTTGGTACCAAGACGATGGCGGCTTCGGCCATCTAAGCACTCTTGCGCTTGGTCCCGGCCTTTGTCGACCTGAGGGCGTTGCCGACGACATCGGCCACCACCCGCGACGACTTACGGTCGAGATGCCCGTAACGGTCGGAAGTGGTCTGGATGGACTCGTGGCCAAGGTGCCGCTGTACCACCGTCAGCGGAACCCCTGCTTGGATCAGCCAACTGGCGTTGGTGTGGCGCAAGTCGTGCACGCGCGGTTTCTTGGCCAGGCCAGCCGCTCTGCCCCGGACCAGAGCGGGTGCCCATACGTTCGGGTTGAAATTGTGGGCTCGGACAGGTCCGGTATCGCCACGGCGTCCCCGACCGCTATTGGTAAAGACCCACTCAGCAGACAGATCGAGCTTGCCCAAGGTGTCGGCCGCCACATCAACGGTGCGGATACTGCGCTTCGTCTTGGGCGGGCCGAGGTGGTACCCCTCACCGGACACATAGCGCCACGCTCGCCGAATGTCGACGGTGCCCTCAGCCAGATTAATGTCGCCGGGCCGCAGGGCACTGGCTTCGCCCCACCGGCAGCCGGTTGCGGCGAGGAACTCCACCAGCGGCCGCCATGGCTCGGTCACTGCGTCCAGCAGGATGGCGAATTCGGCATGTGTGAGGAACACCATCTCGGTGGGTTCGTCGCGGCGTAGCCGGTTGCCATCGCAGGGGTTGGCTGAAATGTGCCTGGCCCGCACCGCACTGTTGAGAGCGCCGGCCAAAAAGCCGTGCTTATTCGCGATGGTCTTAGCGGCACCGGTCAGACCGTTGAGCCACTTGGCGACATCTGCGTTGGTCAGAGCTGTCAGCGGCAAGGAGCCGATCTTGCTCAGCGCGATGTCGTTGGCCACGTATTGTCGGTAGCGCATTCGGGTTGCCTCGTTCACTCCGGTCAGATGATCGATGTGGTGGGTACACCAGCTGGCCACCGTGAACTCATCGGTATCTGAGGCTTGGCTTGCCCAGACCTCTACGGCCCTAGCGGGACTGGTCCGGTTAGCCAGCTCCTGAAACCTCAAGGCCTCAGAACGGTCGTTGAACGATGACGAGGTCTGCCTGCCGTTCAGCACATACAGGACCGACCAGTAGACAGAGCCATCCTTGCGTTCCCGCTCTCGAAGCGACGCCATGGGGCGCATCGTACGCCGAAACTTGACGGCGATTTTGACGGGGACTCAACGCCACAAGAATTTGTGGCCTTGACCTGCGACTATATGAGTGGAGCTAAGGGGACTCGAACCCCTGACCCCCACACTGCCAGTGTGGTGCGCTACCAGCTGCGCCATAGCCCCGTGAAGTTGTGCCCATCGAAGCTACACCACCTGCAGTAAGCCTTCAAAGTCGCAGGTCACGGCACTTCGCCGCCCGCCTCGGGACCCAGTGCGCGGACCGGTGTCGGCACGATCGGCGGCAGCCCGCGGGTCTCCGGCGCGAACGTCCACCCGATCGCGGCGAGCAGCAGCACCGCGCCGCTGACGAGGAATGCCGAAGCGAACGACGCATGTTCAGCGACCTGCCCGACGGCGACCGACCCGACGATCGAACCCAGGTCGGCCATCATCTGAAACGTCGCGACCGCCGTCCCACCCCGGGCCTTGTTGCCGACGATGTCGGCCACCGCGGCCTGCTGGGGGGCGATGAAGATACCCGTCGCCGCGCCCGTGACATACGCGGCCGCCAGGAACACCGGCACCGACGAGGTGTAGCCGACCAGAACCGTCGAGGCCGCCGACACCGTCAGGCCGACGATGAGCAGTTTGCGCCGCCCGACCCGGTCCGAGAGATAACCGCTGGGGATGACAACCGAGATGTTCCCGATGGCGAACGTCGCCAGCGCCAACCCCGCGAAGCCTGCACCGCGACCCAGTACCTCGACGACGAACAACGGCACCAGCGCGATACGCAGCCCGAACGCCGCCCAGCCCGTTGCGAAGTTGGAGAACAGCGCGGCGCGGTACGCCCGATGATGAAGTACCGTGCGTACCGAGACGGCGGGCTCGGTGTTCACCTCCGGTGCCGCCACCGCTGAATGCCGCAGACTCACGAAAACCACTGCCGCAGCGACCAATAGCGCCGCTCCATAGATAATGAAGGGAGCCGCAAGACCCAGACCCACGGTCAGGCTGCCGAGCACCGGTCCGGCCACCGACCCGACGAGAAAGCCCGACGAGAACAGACCTGCGACCCGACCGCGCGCATCGGGCGGTGAAATCCGGATCATCAGACCCAGCGACGACACGGTGAACATCGCCGAACCGAGGCCGCCGAGCGAGCGGAACAGCAGCAGCTGCCAGTAGGTCTGCGCGAACGCACACGCCCCGGTGGACAACGCCACGATCAGCAGACCGCTGATGTAGACCCGCCGCTCCCCCAGCCGCTGAACCAACAAACCGGCCGGCGGCGCGGAGATCAACCGCGTCACCGCGAAGGCGGTGATGATGAATGTCGCAGCGCCGATGCTGACGCCGAAGTGACGGGCATACTGCGGCAGAACCGGGGCGACCACGCCGTAGCCCAGCGCGACCACCACGTTCGCCGCGACCAGTAGCCAGACCTCGCGGGGCAGCGCCTCTTTAGTCGGATTCGGACTCGAGTCGTACTGCTCTTCGCGTGCGCTCGATTCGTTCTGCTCCTGGCGTGCGCTCGATTCGTTCTGCTCCTCGCGTGCGCTCGATTCGTTCTGCTCCTCGCGTGCGCAGTCACCCTCCGCTTCAGAGCTCACGCGATGACTTTATTCACCACTTCTTTGGCCGCTTCCTGCACCTGGGCAAGGTGCTCGGGCCCTTTGAACGACTCCGCGTAGATCTTGTAGACGTCCTCGGTACCCGACGGCCGTGCGGCGAACCACGCGTTCTCCGTCGTCACCTTCAAGCCACCCAGCGGTGCGCCGTTGCCCGGGGCGGTCGTCAGCTTGGCGGTGATCTCCTCGCCTGACAGTTCGGTGGCCGTCACCTGCTCCGGTGACAGCTTGGCCAGCCGCGCCTTCTGTTCCCGGTTGGCGGGTGCATCGATGCGCGCATACGTTGGCGCACCGTACTTTTCGGCCAGCGCGTCGTAGCGCTGCGACGGCGTGGTGCCGGTGACGGCAAGGATCTCCGACGCCAGTAGCGCCAGGATGATGCCGTCCTTGTCGGTCGTCCATGTCGTTCCGTCACGCCGCAGGAATGACGCCCCGGCGCTCTCCTCACCACCGAACCCGATGGTGCCGCTGATCAACCCGTCGACGAACCACTTGAACCCGACCGGGACCTCGAGCAGCTTGCGGCCAAGTCCGGCGACGACCCGGTCGATGATCGACGAGCTGACCGCGGTCTTCCCGACGGCCGTCGACGCCGGCCACTCCGGCCTATTCGTGCACAGGTACTCGATTGCCACCGCGAGGTAGTGGTTCGGGTTCAGCAGACCCCCGTCGGGCGTGACGATGCCGTGGCGGTCGGAGTCGGCGTCGTTGCCGGTCGCGATCTGGAAGGACTCCCGGTTGGCGATCAGCGACGCCATCGCGTTGGGCGAGCTGCAGTCCATCCGGATCTTGCCGTCGGTGTCGAGCGTCATGAATCGCCACGTGGCGTCGACGAGCGGGTTGACCACCGTCAACTCGAGGTTGTGCCGCTCGGCGATCGCACCCCAGTAGTCGACGCTCGCCCCGCCCAGCGGGTCGGCGCCGATACGGATCTTCTCGGCGCGAATGGCGTTCACATCGACCACGTTCGGTAGGTCGTCGACATATGCGTCCATGTAGTCGTGGCGCTGCGCGCTCTGCAGTGCCCGAGCCAGCGACACCCGCCTCACCGCCTTGAGCCCGTCGCGCAGAATCTCGTTGGCCCGCTTGGCGATTACGCCCGTGGCGTCGGTGTCGGCGGGCCCCCCGTTGGGCGGGTTGTACTTGAAGCCCCCGTCGCGCGGCGGGTTGTGCGACGGCGTGACGACGATGCCGTCGGCCAGATCGCCGTCGCGGCCGCGATTGAAGGACAGAATCGCGTGGCTGACGGCGGGCGTCGGCGTATAGCGGTCGGCGGAGTCGATCATCATCACAACGTCGTTGGCGGCCAACACCTCCAGCGCCGACACCCACGCCGGTTCGGAGAGCGCATGGGTGTCGCGGCCGATGAACAGCGGCCCGCTGGTGCCTTGAGCTTTCCGGTATTCCGCGATGGCCTGTGTGGTGGCCAGGATGTGCGCCTCGTTGAACGCGGCGTCCAGGCTCGACCCGCGGTGCCCGGAGGTTCCGAACGCCACCTGCTGGTCGACGTTGTCCGGGTCGGGCTCGACGGTGTAGTAGGCGGTGACCACTTGGGCCACATCGATGAGGTCTTCGGGTTGTGCCGGCTGACCGGCACGGGGGTTGGCCGCCATGCACCCGATTCTGCACCGCCGCAATTCGTGCCGTACGCCGGTCCGGAAGCTTGTCGGCGTTACTTTGGCTCATGTTCAGTTTCGACGGGCGGGAGTTGGCCGCGGTCTTTGCAGGAGGAGCGCTCGGGACGCTGGCGCGGGCGGGGCTGGAGACCTTAGCCGCGCCCGACCCGGGCCGCTGGCCGTGGCCCACGTTCACCGCCAACATCGTCGGCGCATTCCTGTTGGGCTATTTCGCCACTCGGCTGCTCGAGCGTTTGCCGGTGTCGAGTTATCGGCGCCCGCTGTTGGGCACCGGCCTGTGCGGGGGCCTGACGACGTTCTCCACGATGCAGGTCGAGACCGTCAAGATGCTCGAGCACCAGCACTACGGCCTTGCCGTCGGTTACACCGTCGCCAGCATCACCTCGGGACTGTTCGCGGTCTACGTCGCCACGGCCGTGGTCCGGCGGGTCCGGGTTCGCCGATGACCATGGTTGTCTGGGCCGGCGTAGTGCTGCTCGGCGGCATCGGCGCGCTGTTGCGGTTCGTTGTCGACCGAGCCGTGACGAAACGGATCGGCAGGCCGTTCCCGTTCGGCACGCTGATGGTCAACCTCAGCGGGGCGCTGCTGCTCGGTTTGTTCGCCGGGCTCGCGCTCAGCCCTCACCTCGCGCTGCTGGCCGGCACCGCGTTCGTCGGCTCCTACACCACCTTCTCGACGTGGATGCTGGAGACCCAGCGCCTCGGCGAGGAGCGCCAGGCCGTCTCCGCGTTCGCCAACATCGCCGTCAGTGTCGCGCTGGGCCTGGCGGCGGCGTGGCTGGGCCAGAGGATCGGGACCGCGCTGTGACCGACTACCTCAAGCTCACCGCGTACTTCGAGGAGCGCCTGCGATATGGCGATCGCTTCCTGTCCGACGCGCTGCTGGACCGCTGCGCCGACAATGCGGTGGCGACCAGCGTCGTGCTGCGCGGCATCGCCAGTTTCGGCCCGCACCATGTTCTGCGTAGCGACCAGTCGCTGAGCCTGTCGGAGGACTCGCCGATCGCCGTCGCCGCGGTGGACACAGCCGACAAGATGGCTGCGCTGGCCGACGAGATCTCCGCGATGGTGCCCCGCGGCCTCGTCACGCTCGAACGCGCGCACCTCGGCGGGTCGAGCCCACCGCCCGACGCGGCGAAGCTCACCGTTTACGTCGGCCGCCAGGATCGTGCCGACGGACGGCCCGCATATCGTGCGGTGTGTGATGTCCTGCACCGACAGGGATTCGCCGGTGCCTCAGTGTTTCTCGGCGTCGACGGCACGGCACGCGGGCAGCGAAAACGAGCCCGCTTCTTCAGCCGCAACATGGGCGTACCCGTGATGATCATCGCGGTCGGAACAGGCGGGCGAGTTTCGGCCGCGCTCCCAGAACTCGAAAAGCTGTTGCACGAGCCGCTTTTCACGATCGAGCGAGCGCAGCTGTGCAAACGCGACGGTGAAGTGCTGACCCGTCCGGCAGCCCTGCCGGCAGTCGATGACCGCGGGCGGCCCCTGTGGCAGAAGCTGATGGTGTACACGTCTGAGGCCGAGCTGCATGACGGCACACCGATCCACCGCGCGATCGTCCAGCAGCTGTGCAAGTCGGGGGCAGCAAGCGGAGCGACGGTGCTGCGCGGGATCTGGGGATTCCGCGGTGACCACGGGCCGTACGGCGACAAGTTGGTTCAACTGGTGCGCCAGGTGCCGGTGACCACGATCGTGGTCGACGCCCCAGCGCGGATTGCGGCGAGCTTCGACATCATCGACCGGCTGACCGACGAACACGGGCTGGTGACCTGCGAGCTGGTCCCGGCGCTGGTATCGATCGACGGCGGCGAGCGCCGCGGCGGCACCGGGCTGGCGGACTACCGCTACTGATCGACGATGTTTCGCGTCGCGTCCATTTGGCAAGCCTGAAACTATGCATGAGCTGCTCGAACGCGAAGACAAGTGGGACGTCAACGACCGATTTGTGCTGCCGCGCCTACATGACCTGATCGACGGCGGGGAGATCGACCGCACCACCGTCCACCTGGAGAGCGCGTACTACGACACCGCCGACCACGACCTGCAATCGCACGGGATCGTGCTGCGGCGACGGGATGGCGACGATGACACCGGCTGGCAGCTCAAGGTTCCGGCCCCCGAAGGACGCATCGAGATCCGGACCAGCCTCGCGGATGCGCCGCCCTCTGAGCTGGAAGAATTGCTGACGGGGCTTCGGCTCGGCAAAGACCTGGTCAATGTGGCCACTATTCGCACCGAACGCACGCGTTATGTGATCCGCGAACCCGAGCATCAGCGTATCTGCGCGGAGCTCGCCGACGACCAGGTCCACGCTTCGGTGGAGGACCGACTGCTTGCGTGGCGCGAGATCGAGGTCGAGTTCGAATCGGATGCCCGACCGCTGGTCCGGCGGCTGGCCAAACGGCTCGCCAAGGCAGGCGCTCGGCCGGCGCGGTATCCGTCCAAGCTCGCCCACGCCTTACATGCTGCCGAGAGTCCGGAGATACAGAACACCGCGCTTGGCGGCCTCACGACATATATCGCCGACCAGATCGACGCCATCTTCGACGGCGACATGCAGCTGCGGCGCGGACAGGATCCGATCCACGACACCAGGGTGGCGATCCGCCGGTTGCGCAGCACGATTCGCGTGTTCGGCAAGCTGTTGGACAGCTCGGAAACCACGCACATGGATGAAGAGCTCAAGTGGTTCGCCGGCCTTCTCGGTGAGGTCCGCGACCGCCAAGTGCAACGCCGCCGCTTCCGGGAGGTGCTCGCCGAGTGGCCGCCCGAGCATGTGCTCGGACCCGTCGCCAATCGAATCAACACCGACCTGCACTCCGAGCAACTGCGGGCGCGGGCGGTCGTCGCCGACGCGATGGACTCGTCGAGGTATCTGGACATCCTCGCGACCCTGCAACGCTGGCGCCGCCAGCTGCCCGTTTCGACGACGCCGACCGCCAAAAAGCTTCACAAGCGGGCGAGCCGGGCCGAACGCAAGGCCGACCGGCGCCTCGCCGCCGCCGTGAAGTCACGCGATGACGCGATGCTGCACCGCGCTCGTAAGGCGGCGAAACGGGCACGCTACGCCGCCGAACTCCGTCGCCCACTGGACAAGTCGGCCGCCGTCAAGAATGCAGAGAAGCATTTCAAGCGGATCCAGCGGGTGCTGGGCGAGCATCAGGACAGCGTCGTCGCGTCGGACGCGCTGCGCCGGTTCGGTTTGGTTGCCGGAACGACGCAAGGTGAGAACGGCTTCACCTACGGTCTCCTGTTCGCCCGCGAACAGCAGATCGCCGAAGCCGCCCGGAAGCAGGCGCGCGGTCTGCTTCGCTAACCCAGTGCCGGCATCCAGTGATCGGCGAGAGCACCCACCCACGCGGCGGCGACGCGGCCGTCTTCCGGTGGACTCTCGACCAGCACCAACTCGTCGATGCCCAGCGCGGCCAGCGGCGCAACGTCCCGAGGCCGCAGGTCGCGTAGCGCGACGGCCAACCGCAGTTCTTCAGGGGCGCGGCCGGACTCGGCGCACTGCTCCCGCACGTAGTTGACGCATCGGGCGACCGCGTCGACGTTGTCGAGGTTGAACCCGTACCAACCGTCGCCCCACGCCGCGACCCGGCGCAACGCGGTATCGCTGTTGCCGCCGATGACGATCGGGATGCGGCGGTCGTGCACCGGCTTCGGATTGACCCGCACGGAATTGAATCCGACGAACTCGCCGTCGAACGAGGCCACGTCGTCGCGCCACAGCGTGCGGATGGCGTCGACGTACTCGTTGGTGCGCGCGCCACGACGCTCGAACGGGACGCCGAGCGCATCGAACTCCTCACGCGACCAGCCGACGCCGACTCCTAGCGTCAACCGCCCGCCGCTGAGCGTGTCCAGCGTCGCCGCCTGTTTGGCCACCACCACCGGGTTGTGCTCGGGAAGCAGCAGCACACCCGTGCCGATACCGATGTTCGACGTGGCGGCGGCAACGAAACTCAGCCCGATGAGGGGGTCGATCCAGTCGGCGGCGGCGGGCACGGCGATCTGACCGTCATCGGAATACGGATAGCGAGAGGCCGACTCGTCCACCATCACGACGTGTTCGCCCGACCACAGCGTCGCGAACCCGGCCCGATCAGCGGCGGCTGCGACAGCGTCGATCACCGCGCGGTCGGCACCGTTGCCGATGCCGAGCGCATGCAATCCCAACCGCATCGGGCGATCGTCTCACGCCGTGAGCAACAGAACACCGGAGATGAGCAGCCCCGCCACCTTGACGAGCTCCAGACCGACGTAGGCCCAGTGTGCGCGCGACCGCGGGCCCTCGCCGCCGGCGAGCACCGCGTCCGATCGCCTGGTCAACCGGGGGCGTACCAGCAGCATTTGCACAACGAGCATGACCACGGCGATCCCGGCCGTCACCGCCGCACCCAACGGCTGCGGCTCGACGGCGAACGCACCGACAACCGCGGCTGCCAGCAAGAGTTCGCAGCGATTGATGGCTCGAAAAACCAAACGGCCGATGCCGAGACCGATCTGCAGGGTGACGCCGGGTGCACGGAACTTTATTGGCGTTTCGACGAACGAGATCGCCGCCACCATGCCCAGCCACACGAAAACCACTGCGACCGCGACGGCCGATGCCGGACCCACGGCCCGCAGCCTACGTGAGGGTGAAATCGTAGAGGGATGGACACCGATCGGGTCGCCGAACTTCGGCGCTGGGAGGACGCCGGCGCCGTCTGGTCAGTGGTCTCCCGGAAACACGATCGCGTGACGGTCGCGTTGTTGCGATGCGACGGCGGCGAAGAGGTTGACCGGTTCACCTCCGATGACCCGTCGCTCCTCGACTTCATCGGCGAGCGATTAAGCAGTACGGACTGATAGGGCGGGCAGCGTGGACAGTGTGCGAGTGGGAAAGCTGACGTTCGTTCCCGTTGCTGACGCGATGAACCTGGTCGGCGATCCCCTTCGCCAGTACATCGAGCAGACGGACGGTGCGGGGCTGTGGGCGAGCGAAATCGATCCGGCCCTCGCCGATACCGCCGCCTTCTGCGAGCATTACGACATCGGCCTCGATATCTCGGCGAACTGTGTCGTTGTGGAAGCCAAGCGCGCCGACCGAGTGTGGCACGCGGCGTGCATGGTGCTGGCGACCGCCCGTGCCGACGTCAATGGCATCGTGCGCAAACACCTTGATGCCCGCAAGATTTCGTTCGCCTCGATGGATACCGCGGTTTCGCTGACCGGCATGCAGTACGGCGGCATCACCCCGGTCGGCCTGCCTGCGGGCTGGCCGATTCTCGTCGACGAGAACGTGCTCGGCCGGCAGCGGGTCATCATCGGCAGCGGCGTTCGCGGATCGAAACTGCTTGTCTCATCCGAGGTGTTGGCAGCGCTGCCAGGCGCCCAGGTGCTCACCATCACCAAGGCCGACTAGCGGGCGGTCAATACCAGGGCCGCCTCGTCGTAGGGATGCAGGCGGTACAGCAACCGGGCGGATGTCACCAGTGGTGCGGCCTCGGCCTTGCTGACCAGTCGGGGCTCGCCGACCCGCACTGTCTTGCCGTCTTTGTGGATGGTTGCCGATCCGCCCGCCAATACGTTTTGGACCCAATGAGATTCGAGTCCGTAGCCGACGAGGATCACGTAGCCGTCGTCGGTATCGAAGACATTCAGGGGTGTCCGATACCGCTTACCCGACTTGCGTCCGACGTGCTCGAGTGTGCCCTGGGTGGGCGCCCAGCCGCCGAACGCGAGTGCGAGCGGATTGGTGATTCGGCGATTGAATCTCGCCACGGCGCGAGGAACCCGCATCATTCTCCTCCCCTCTGCTCTGCGCCGTGGATCGACGCTCTGAAAGCACTCACCAAGTGCGACAACTGTTCCGTCGCCTGCCGCGGGTCTTTGGGAGGCGATCCGGCGAATCGGATATCGGTGGCCCCGGCCGCCACCTGCTTCGGCACCGAGGCAACCGAAGCATCGATGTCGATAGCGCCGTCGGCGTCCTTCACCAATACGGCGGTGCCCTGCACCTGCAGATCGCTGGGGTCACCTCCGGCATCGGCGATCGCCTGCTTCATCGCGGGTACGGATCGTTCCAGGTCTGCGATCGCGGGACCCCACGGGATCCAGCGGTTTCCGAATGTGCTCAGCCGGCGGGCAACCCTCGCGTTCACCGTGCCGCTGATCCAGATGGGTACACCGCCGGGCTGCAACGGTTTTGGCATCTGATGTATGCCGTCGAAGGACAGTTCGGACGAGGTGTAAACGGCGCGCTGTTGGGTCCACAACATCTGGCAGACCTCCAGCGTGTGGTCCAGCAGGCGTCCTCGATCCGCGAAGGGCAGGCCGACCGCCTCGTACTCCTCGCGTTGCCAGCCGACTCCCACACCGAGATCGACTCGTCCACCGGACAACACGTCCATGGTGGCCAACTGCTTGGCCAACACGGCAGGACGTCTCAGTGCCGCAAGCAGCACCGCGGTTCCGAGTCGGATACGCGTCGTCGTGGCGGCCACAGCGGTCAAGAAGATGAGGGGTTCCATCCAGTGGCCGTCGGGACCTGTCGGCTGTCGCCCACCGGCCATGCCACCGATTACCGGATTCGCGTAGGCATCGAGATTCTCGCCGAATACCAGATGATCCGAGACGACAACACGATCCACGCCGACGGCGTCCATGATGCGCGCCAAGTCGAGGGTGGCGTTCCAGTCTTGGTTCGGATCGTCGCTGTAGGTGCGCAGGTACAGCGAGATCTCAGGCATTCGCGTCATGGCTGGCCTCGATCAGTTGCCGGGGCGAGGCGGGCCGCCCCGCGCAGGATCCACGGTGTCCGCTTGGCCATCACCGCCACGGCACGGTCGGATCGGCGCATCGCGGTTCGCGGGCCGGGAGTGGGCGTCGACGCCAGCTTCGCTTCGACCGAATGCGCTTGCGCACCTTGACGATCGACTGCCAGCAGTTCCCAACTGCCGGGCACACCGCGCAACTCGACGCTGCCGCGGTCCTCGAACCCAGTCCCGGAGCCGACGACCAGGTCACGCACGGTGCGGGAGACAAGGATTTCGCCTGCGCCCGCGTGGCCGAGGATGCGCGCCCCGATGTGGACCGCGAGCCCACCGACGTCAGTGCCGAGTAGTTCGCACTCGCCGGTGTGGATGCCCGCGCGGATCTCAATGCCCAGCCTTTCGGCGTCGGCGCGCAATGTCTCGGCGCACCGGATGGCCTGCGTCGGGCCGTCGAAGGTGATGAGGTGGCCGTCACCGGTGCTCTTCACCACCGTGCCGCCGAAACGTTCTGCGGCGTCGGCGGTGATCCCGCCGAACCGCTGCAACAGGGCCCGCCACCGTTCGTCGCCCGTCGCCGCCGCACGTTCAGTCGATGCGACGATGTCGGTGAACAACACGGTGCGCAGGGCCCGTTGCGACTGTGACGGCGCAGCGTGGCCGCCGGTGAGGAACTCCTCGACCTCGCTCAGAACCGTATCGGGGTCGGTCATCCACGGGGCGTGGTCCGTGCCGGCGACCTCAAGCATTCGCGCGCCCGGGATGTGGTCGGCGAGATAGCGGCCCAACTGCACCGGAACACCGGGATCTCCACGGGCATGAGCAACGAGAGTAGGCACGCCGATGGTCGGCAGGATGGGCCGAATATCGATGTGGAAGGCGGCCTCGAGCGTCGCGCGCGCCATCCCGGGGCTAGCGCTCATGCGCTCCAGCATTCCAAGCTGGCGTATTGACGGGACCGACGGGATGAGTGACCTGAGTGCGGCGCCGCTGCCCCACGACGAGCGGACGTTGCGGCCGAATTCCTGAGCGCGTGCGAACTGCTCGACCGACGGCGTGTAATTCTCTCCAAGCTCGCCTAGAACGCTCTCCCGCAGGTCGTTCGGATCGCTTTCGAGCCGGGTCCACTCCCCGACGCCTGTGTAAGCAGATGTGCCGATGAGGACCAGGGCCCGTGTTCGCTCCGGGCGTGTTGCGGCGAAGACCATGGCGGCGGGACCGCCCTCGCTGATTCCCATCAACGCGGCCTTTTGGAAGCCGGCCGCATCCATGACAGCCTCGATTTCCGCCGCTCGATCGTCCAGCGTCCGAACCTTGGGAACAGGATCCGACAATCCCACTCCGGCCTTGTCGAACACTGCGACACGACAGAACGTCGAGAGCCGACCCATGAATGCCTCGTACTCGGGCAGCGTCCAGAAGAGCTCGACGTGGCTGACGTATGACCCGGCGTATACCAGCTCGACCGGCCCGTCGCCGAACACCTGATACGCCAGGCTGAGTTCGCCACAGGACGCGTACGACGTTTCCGGCACGGCATTGAGCCTAATTGACCTGTGTGCGACAGTTCCGAAGATGACGGGAAGCGTCGCGGTGATCGGGGCCGGACCTGGCGGCCTCGTCGCTGCGCGATGGCTGTTGTCACGGGGGTTCGAGCCGACGATCTTCGAGCAAGGTCCGATGCTCGGCGGACAGTGGGCGGGTGTCGACGGCATGAGCGGCATTTGGCCGTCCATGCACACGAATACCAGCCGTGTCCTGACGGCCTTCAGCGACCTGGAGCATGACAGCGATCTCGTCTTCCCGTCGAACCGCGACATCCTCGCCTACCTGCACCGTTACGCGGAGACGTTCGCCCTGGCGTCACGCATCCGGTTGGGCACTCGGGTCGAAAACCTCCGTCGGGCCGACAGCGGCTGGCTCGTCGCGCATTCCGGCAAGACCGAGGCCTTCGAACGAGTTGTGGTGGCCAGCGGCCGGTTCCAATCGCCCTGGATCCCAGCCGTTCCCGGACTCGACACGTTCGACGGCTCAGCGGCCGCGCAGTCCACATACCGATATCGGGGGCCACTCCCCTACCTCGGCAAGCGAGTTCTCGTCGCCGGTGGCGCGATTAGCGCTCTCGAGATCGCTTCTGAGCTCGCCCAACTCGGCGCCTCCCGGGTCGTGGTGACCCAACGGCGACAGAGATACGTGCTGCCGAAGTTCGCCGCGGGCGTGCCGTCCGATCACCGGATCTTCACGCGGTTCGGAACCCTTGCGAACGAAACCCTGCCCCCGGCCGAAATCGACCGGCAGCTCAAAGAGATCGTCGTCGAAGCCGGTGGAAGCCCGGACCAGTACGGAGCACCGGCGCCCGACCCGTCGCTGTTCGCCGCAGGCGTCACCCTTGCCCAGCAGTACCTGCCGCTTGTCGCGGAGGGCCGAATCACGGTGCGGCCGTGGCCGACATCGGGCAACGGCGCGATGGTGACGTTCGCCGACGGGTCTGCCGAGGAGTTCGACGGAATCCTGTTCGGCACCGGGTTCGAGTTGGACCTGTCCTTTCTGAGTGACGACATCCGGGCAACCGTCGACCTCGACGCGATGCACCTGGATGCGGACCGTCACACGTTCCACCCGGATCTCCCGGGTCTTGCCTTCGTCGGCATGTGGGACCAGTCGGGCGGATACTTTGTGCCGCTTGAACTTCAGGCCCGTTGGATCGCCTACACGTGGAGCGGCGCGGTTCCCGAGGCCAGTGAAACCGAGCAGCGGTCGGCGATCGACACCTGTCGTGCGGGACGCGGGTTGCCCCAGAAAAGCCGGATGAACTTAATGGCACTGACCTTCGCCCGCGCCGCGGGCGTCGAACCGCACCTGGAGAACTGGCCACATCTGCTCCGGGCCCTGCTCTTCGGCCCCCTTGCACCGAGCTGTTTCCGGCTCGAAGGTCCGGATGCGCTGTCCGACGCGCCGTTGCGGTTCGTTCGCGATGCGGCGGCGTTCGGCGCGATCACGTCGAATGAACTGACCGAGCGGGAACGCAGATACTGGGCCGCCGTGGAAGCCGCGACTGCTACGCGTTGAGCGCTGTCTCACCGATGATCTTTCGCGCGCGCAAGTCGTCGATCTCGTCGTCGGTCAAGCCGAGGCCGCGCAGGACCTCCTCATTGTGCTGGCCAAGCGTCGGCGGGGCGAAACGGTGGTGCCGGTGAGGTCCTGGCGTCATCGTGAACGGCCAGCCCGGATACCGGTGCACGCCGGTGATCGGGTGCTCGACCTCTTGGTAGAAACCGCGGGCGTCGAGCTGGGCGATGTCATACATCCGATCGGCCGTCAACACATGCTCAACTGGAAGCTGGTGTGCGCTCAGTGCTTCGACGATTTCGCCGGCGTTCAGGCTCTGCGTCCATTCGGCGACGGCCGTGTCGAATTCATCGTGGGAAGCGCCCGAGAGTTCGGGCCGTCCCGTCGCATCGACGAGGTTCGCCCGGTCGGCGTCGTCGCGCACGCAGAGCGCCACCCACTCGTCGTCCGCGGTCGGGTACACCCCCTGCAGACAACCGCGGCGGCGGTTGCCTTCCCGCGGCCGAACGACCGCATTCATCGAGTATTCGATGACCGGCTCGGCGGCAAGGCAGGCCGCGACCTCGATCTGCGCGATTTCGATGAGTTGGCCTTCACCGGTCCTGCGCCGGTGCTCGAGCGCGGCGAGCAGGGCTACGCCCGCATGCACCCCGACGATGGGGTCGGCCGGCCCCTGCAGGATGCACGGCGGACCGTCGGGGTAACCGGTGACGGCCGCCATCCCTGAAGTCTGCTCGAAGTTGAACGCCCAGCCGACGTAATCGCGCCATGGCCCCTGCAAGCCGAATCCAGGCATACGCACCTGAATCACGTCGGGGTTCAGCGCCACCAGCGACTCGTAATCGAGCCCGAACTGCTCCACCACCCTGGGTGAGAAGTTCTCGACGACGACGTCTGCATCGCGTACGAGCCGGCGGGCAAGGTCACGCCCCTCCTCGGACGTCAGATCGAGCGTGATGTCGCGCTTGTTGAGGTTGGTCGCCTGCCACATTGCGCTGCGCTCGTACCAGCGTTCGCCCTCATAGGCCCATGCCCCCGAGTAGCGGTGCCCGTCGGGACGTTGGATCGATTCCACCTTGGTGATCTCGGCGCCGAACGCGCCGAGATAGCACGTGAGGTACGCGCCCGCCCAGAATGTCGAAAGGTCGAGAACCTTCACATCTTCAAAGGGCATGGCTCGATCGGCAGCAGCCGACTCAACTTCTGTCGCAACCGGTGCGGTGGTTCGACCTAGGCGGGGAGCAGGTCGAACCGGCAGGACGGGTGTTTTCGACAGCCGGAAAGGACCACCCGGCCGCCGGAACGACCAGCCGTCACCCCCCGCCTCCACGAAGAACCCGCGATCGCGGTACTGCGGACAGTCCATGACGGTTGCGCCGTCGTTGACAGGAGTGGCAGGAATGCGTAGCGCCTGGCTCAATTCGACGATCTCTGCAACGGTTCGGTCAGAAAGCCATGGCTGGGCCTTTTCATAGAATTGGGCGCGCTCCGGACCGCCTAGCATGATTGCGATCTGGTGCTCGCCGTACTCCGGCAGCCCGAGCATGGCGCAGACGTCGAGCCAGTGCTGCCCCGTCAGACAGTTGATGCCGAGCCAGCCGTCGGCGGCACGTACGACGCCCACCACCGGGCCCGCCTTCGTGTTGGGAGGCAAGCCGAGATTTCGCATCTTTTCGGCCATCAGCATCGGGTAAGGGAGCGTCGCCAGCAGCGACTCCAGGACCGACACGTCCACCTCGACGATGCCATTTGTGTTGGCGGACACGGTCCTCAGGGCCGTGAGCGCACTCAACGCGGCGTAACCGCCCGCGACGTACTCGGAGATCCTCGCCCCGGCTTGCACCGGCGGCCGGCCGGGATCGCGGTTGTTGACCCAGGCCGACGCAGCCTGCACCGTGAGCGGCGTGGCGACGCGGTCACGGAGCGGTCCGTGTTGACCGAAATCCGAAATGCGCACGACGACGAGTCCTGGGCGCAGCGATTGCAGCGTCGCCGCATCGAGCCCGATCCGGTCCAGCATCCCGGGCGGCATCCCGTCGACAAGCAGCTGCGACGGCGCGATCAGGTCGCGCACACGCGAGATCTCCCCGTCGAGATCGATTGTGGTCCCATGCTTCCCAGCGTTCACGTATTCGAATAGACCCGAGCGATTTTGGTCGGGAACGCCACCGGGAAATGGTCCCCAATTGCGGAGCGGATCTCCGGACGGGGGCTCGATCTTGGTGACGTCGGCACCCAGGTCCACGAGCAGCTTCGTGCAATACGGGCCCGCGATGTCGCAGGCGATTTCGACGACGCGCAAACCGTCCAGCGCGCCCGTCACGCCGGTATCCCGATGGCCTTCGGCTCCATGTACCGGTGAAGTCCGGGTAGGCCGCCGCCCTCACGGCCGAGCCCGCTTTGTTTGAACCCGCCGAACGGCGCATCGCCTGGGATGCAACCGTTTACGGCGATCTGACCGGTGCGGACGCGCCGTGCGACGGCGACGGCGCGGTCGACGTCAGCGCCCCACACCGCGCCGGACAGCCCGTACTGGGAGTTGTTGGCGATTGCGACCGCCTCGTCGTCGTCGCTGTAGCGGAAGACCGTCAGCACGGGTCCGAACACTTCTTCCTGGGCGATTCTGAAGTCGGCGCCGACGTCAGTCAGGATCGTCGGCTCGAAGTAGAAGCCGGTACCGAGGGCGGCCGGACGTCTGCCGCCGACGGCCAATGTGGCCCCGTCGTCGAGCGCCGCGGCGACATCGGCCTCGACGCGGTCCCGCTGCTCCCGGCTGATGAGCGGACCCATGTGCACCTCAGGGTCGGTCGGGTCGCCGACCTGCACGCACCGCGCGGCCTCGACGAGCCGGGCGACGACATCGTCGTGAATTCCCTCCGGAAGCAGCAGTCGGCTTTGCAGGATGCACGCCTGGCCCGCGTGCAGCGAGCAACCGTCGAACAGGATCCTTTGCAGCAGTTCGTCTGTCACTTCTATGTCGTCGAGGAAGATGGCGGCCGACTTACCGCCGCATTCGAGCAGGATCCGCTTCATCGTTCCGCCCGCTGCGGCCATCACCTGCCGACCGACGGTTGAACTTCCGGTAAAGCTGACCATGTCGATTCGCGGATCGGTGGTGAGCAGCCTGCTGGCATCGACGCCACTCGGGGTGACGACGTTGACCACGCCCGGCGGAATGTCGGTGTGCTGATCGATGATTCGCGCCAGCGCCAGGCCGGCGAGCGGCGTCAGGGGTGACGGTTTGAGAACGACCGTATTCCCTGCGGCCAGCGCGCTGGTCACTTTCCTCACGTTGAGGCTGTGCGGGAAGTTCCATGGCGTGAGGATCGATACGACGCCGAGCGGCTCGTGACGAAGCAGCGTTGTGCCTGCCGCTCCGAATGCGTCGATCGGTTCGTCGGTCAGCTGCGCGGCCAGTTCGCCTGCCTGCAGTGCCATGAACGCGGGGCCGTCAACCTGCATCAGCCGCTCGTTGGCGGTGCAGCCCCACTCGGCCTGGCCCAGTGCGAAGAAGTCGTCGGCGTGCTCCAGGAGAGCGTTGCCCAATTGGCCGAGATATCCGGCACGCTCCTCGGGGGAGGCCGCGGCCCAGGGCCCGGAGTCGAAGGCCTGCCGGGCGGCGCCCACTGCGGTATCGACATCGTCAAGGTCGGCGTCCGGAGCCTGGGCGATCGCCTCTTCAGTGGACGGTGAGATGTCGGCATAGCGGCCGCTACGTGGCTCGATCCATTCACCGTCGATATAGAGCGAGTAGGTGTCGACAAGTGAACGCCGGTCGGCCATACCGTTTCCTCACCCGAGATCAGTGGATCAAACACATGGTCTACACCTGTCGGAGTGGACCCGTCAATAACAAGTATTGACAGCAATATCTGCGTCGAGTAGACAAGTTGGCGTCAGACACATATCGCTTAAGTGTCCGATCTTGGATCGAGGGAGGCCACGTTGCCGACAACGTTCCCCCTGCACTCTCCCGACTTCTTCATCGGCGACCCCTACCCCGCATACAAGGAATTGCGAGCGACTGCACCGGTGTGCTGGAACGACGTCACGAAGTTTTGGGCGCTGCTGAAGTACGAGGACATCCGGTACGCCTCGACCAACCCGGACACGTTTTCGTCCACGAAGGGCATCACCATCCCCGATCCGGTGATGCCGAACCCGGTGCAGGACGGCAACCTCATCTTCACTGATCCGCCGCGGCACCGTCAGCTGCGCAAGCTGATCAACACCGGATTCACCCGGCGGCAGGTGGCGATCCTCGAGCCCAAGGTGCGCGAAATCGTGTACGGGATCCTGGCGGACGTCGGGTCCGGGTCCACCCACGAGTTCGCCGAAGAGCTGGCAGCGCCACTGCCCACGCGGATGATCGCCGAATTGCTCGGCGCCCCGCCCGACGATTGGGAACAGTTCCGCCGGTGGTCCGACGCGTGCACCGGCAACGCCGATCCCGAGATCGAGATGGACTCACTGGTGGCCGTCGGCGAGCTGTTCCAGTATTTCCAGCAGCTGATCGCCGCTCGGCGCGCTGAGCCGCGAAACGACATGTTGTCGGTGTTGACCACCGCCGAGGTCGACGGGGCCACGCTCACCGACGACGACCTGCTGAACTTCGCCTTCCTGCTTCTCGTGGCGGGAAACGAAACCACACGCAACCTGATCGCGCTCGGCACGCTGGCGCTCATCGAGCATCCCGACCAATGCAGAATACTCGTCGAGGACCCCTCTTTGATTCCCGCCGCTGTCGAGGAGATGCTGCGCTGGACCACTCCGGTGACGCACATGGCGAGGACCGCGACCGTCGATGTCGAGATCCGTGGGCAGCTCATCCGCGAGGGCGACGTGGTCGTGATGCTGTACGGCTCCGCGAATCGCGACGAGGAGATCTTCGGCCCCGACGCAGAGGAATTCAACATCGCGCGACACCCCAATCCCCACATCGCATTCGGCTGCGGTGAACACTCCTGCATCGGGTCTCAACTGGCCCGGCTCGAAGCCCGGATCTTCTTCGAGGTGCTGCTGGGGCGCTACCCGAAGCTCGAGCTGGTCGGCGACGTCGACCGGATGAGGGCCACGATGGTGCCCGGCGTCAAGAGGATGCCCGTCCGACTCGGAAGGGGGACCTGAGCCGTGCATCTGGATTTCACACCGGAGCAGAAAGCGTTGCGCACCGAGATCCGGGAATCGCTCGAGAAGGTGATGACGCCGGAACGCATAAGTTCGGTCGCCGGTCGGATTGAAGGCGCGCACGCGAGGAGCACCGGCGAGGGGAGCGAGGCAGTCAAGGAGTGCGTCCGCGCACTCGGCGCCGCTGACCTGCTCGGCGTCGGCTGGCCCAAAGAATATGGCGGACGCGGCTTTACCGCACTCGAGCAGTTCATCTTCTTCGAGGAAGCACAGCGCGTCAACGCACCCATTCCTCTGGTCACCCTCAACACCGTCGGACCCACCCTCGTCCGTTATGGCAGTGAAGAGCAGAAGCAGACGTTCCTGCCTGCGATCCTGGACGGCACTGTCGAGTTCGCGATCGGCTACTCCGAACCGTCCGCCGGCAGTGATCTGGCTTCCCTGCGCACCACCGCCGTGCGTGACGGTGACGACTACATCATCAACGGCCAGAAGATGTTCACGAGCGGCGCGGCGTATGCCGACTACATCTGGCTCGCGGCGCGCACCGATCCCACCGTGAAGAAACACAAAGGGATCTCGATCTTCATCGTGCCGACGTCATCGCCGGGGTTCTCGTGCAAGCCGCTGCACACCATGCCCGGTGTGTCCACCTTCTACACCTTCTACGACGACGTGCGTGTGCCCGCCAGCTCGATCGTCGCAGGCGAGAACGAGGGCTGGAACCTGATCACCACGCAGCTGAACTTCGAGCGCGCGGCGCTGGGCAATATGGGTGCACTCGAGCCGTTGTTCGAGAAAACACTGGTTTGGGCCAAGACCACCGAACTCGACGGCGCCCGCGTCATCGACCAGCCGTGGGTGCAACAGGCGCTGGCCCGAGTCGAGGCTCAGGTCGCCGCCTACAAGATCATGAACCTGCGCGTCAACGCTGCGATGACCAAAGGCGCGCTCGGCATGGGAGAAGCATCGGCGGTCAAGGTCTTCGGGACCGAGCTGACGCAGCAGGTGGCCCGCGAGCTGCTCGAAGTATTGGACCGCGGGGGCACCCGGAAGGGCGAAGACGCCCCATTGCGCGGCGCTTTGGAATCGGCATACCGAATCGCGGTGATCAACACATTCGGCGGCGGGGCCAACGAGCTCCAGCGCGACATCATCGCGATGGCAGGGCTTTTCATGCCACGTACACCACGTGACCTCCGGGCGACACAGAATGGGGACGCCAAATGACGGATACGGAGTTCCGCAAAAAGCTCGACTCCCTCATCGGCCAGCCCACCGGCGGCTCCGGCAGGCCAACCGTCGCGCCGGACCCGGTGAACCAGCCGATGATTCGGCACTGGGCCCATGCCCTCGCCGACATGAACCCGGTCTATCTCGACCCCGATTTCGCAGGGAAGTCACGGTTCGGCGGCATCGTTTCTCCGCCGGTCATGCTCCAGGCCTGGACGATGCCCGCCCCCAAGATCGAGGGGATCGCCGAACGAGGTGGTGTTCCGATCGAGATGGACGCCAGCAAGAATCCGGCGGCGTTCATCGAAGAAGCCGGGTTCACCGGCATCGTGGCGACCAACTCCGAGTTCGAGATCGAACGCTATCCGCGCCTCGGAGACGTCATCTCTGTGACGCAAGTCTTCGAGGACATCTCCGACGAGAAGAAGACCTCGCTGGGCACCGGCCATTTCATCACGTGGCTGTCGACCTACACCGACCAGGACGGTGAGGTGCTCGGCCGGCAGCGGTTCCGGGTGTTCCGGTTCAAGGCGACCGGCCGATGAGCCGCTTGCGCACAGAGAGAAAGTACTGATGGCAACGAGACTGGCGCCGACGGTCAGCCCCGACACCGAGTTCTTTTGGAACGGGCTGCGCGACCACAAGCTGCTGATCCAAAGATGTAGAGGGTGTCAGGCGCTGCGTCAGCCGGCACGTCCCATGTGCCCAACGTGCAACTCACTGGACTGGGACACCGTCGAATCCACCGGCCGCGGCGCCGTATACAGCCACGTGATGCCGCAGCATCCCCCGATGCCGTTGATGGAGTACCCCTACATCGTCGCGCTCGTCGAACTCGACGAAGGAGTGCGGTTGGTGTCGAACCTGTGTGAGATCGCGCCCGACGACGTCGAAGTCGGCATGCCCGTCGAGGTCTTCTACGAGACGTTCGACACCCTCGATGGCAAGGACCTCGTCCTGCACCAGTTCCGTCCGGCCCGATAGACGAAGCGCATGGATTTCACATTCACCGAAGAACAAGAAGCGATCGCCAAGGTCGCGCGTCAGCTCTTCGAACATCGGGTCACACCAGAACACCTCACCGAGCTCGAAGCCGGCGACGTACGCTACGACGCCGCGCTCTGGCGTGAACTCGCGACCGCTGACCTACTCGGAATTGCCCTTCCCGAGGACACCGGTGGCAGCGGTCACGGATTCCTCGAGCTGGCACTGCTGCTCACCGAGGTGGGCTGGAGCGTCGCGCCGGCGCCGGTCTACGCCACGCTCCTACTCGGCGCCGACACCATCGCCCGCTACGGCGACGACCGACAGCGGCAGCGATACCTCCCCGACGTAGTTGCCGGGGGGCGTCTCCTCACCGCGGGACTGACCGAGCCGGGACGCTCCGACTCGACCACTCCAGCGACCACCGCCCGCCGCGACGGAGACGGCTGGCGCCTCGACGGAGCCAAGGAGTTGGTACCTGCGGCTCAGATCGCCCACACGATGATCGTGCCCGCCACCGACGAACGCGGTGACGTCGGCGTCTTCCTCGTCGACACGGATGCCGACGGGGTCGAGATTCGAGACGCGGTTACGACCAACCGCGAGCCGCACGCCGACGTATCCCTCGACGGCGCAGCCGTTTCCGGCGACGACCGGCTTCCCGGCGCCGGCACCGAGATGATCGAGTCGTTGTACGCCCGCGCTCTTGTCGGGCTGTGCGCGATCCAGCTCGGCGTGACGGAGCGGGCGCTGCTCATGGCAGCCTCCTACACCACCGAACGCGAGCAGTTCGGCAGGCCGATCGGCAGCTTCCAGGCGGTGCAGCAACGGATGGCCGACGCATTCATCGATGTCGAGGCAATCCGCTGGACCATGTGGCAGGCCGCGTGGCTCCTCAGTCAGGACCGGGCACCGGGCCGGGAGGCCGCCATCGCGAAATTCTGGGCGGCGGATGCAGGCGCGCGTGTAGCGGCGACCGCTCAACAGGTGCACGGGGGAATCGGTATCGACACCACCTATCCGTTGTTCCGTTATTTCCTGTGGGCCAAGCACAACGAGCTGACACTCGGTTCGGCGTCGGCGCAGCTGGCGCGACTTGGCGCCGTATACCCAGAAGGCGGCAGACGCGAGGAGCAGAAAGGAACGCGGACGCGAGGAGCAGAAAGGAACCCGGACGCGAGGAGCAGAAAGGAAATAGTCGATGACAACCTCCGAATTCCGCACCACCACCCTTGACTGGCGCGACATCAACGTCGGAGATGAGCTGACGCCCCTCGAGATCCCGGTCACCGCAACCGTGATCGTCGCAGGCGCGATCGCGTCGCGTGACTTCATGCCGGTTCACCACGATCCCGAATTCGCGAAGAAGCAGGGTTCGCCCAACATGTTCATGAACATCCTCACCACCAACGGGTTGTGCGTGCGCTTCCTGACCGACTGGGCCGGCCCCGAGGCGATGGTGACGAAGTTGGCGATCCGGTTGGGCGTGCCGGCATTCCCGAACGATCCGCTGCGATTCACCGGCAGCGTCACCGGCAAGTCCGAGGGTGCCGACGGCGAAGGCCTGATCGAGGTCACCTTCACGGGGAGCAACAGCCTCGGAGACCACGTATCCGGAACCGCGACGATCAGTCTGCTGGACAACAGAGTCGGCGCATGACATCGCTACGCGGAACAGCGGCCATCGCCGGCATCGGCCAGACCGAATTCTCCAAGGAGTCGGGGCGCAGCGAGCTCCAACTCGCTTGTGAGGCAGTCAAAGCCGCGATCGACGATGCCGGGCTGCGGCCCAGCGACGTCGACGGCATGGTGACCTTCACGATGGACTCGAGCGATGAAATCGAGATAGCGCGAAACGTCGGCATCGGCGACCTGACGTTCTTCAGCCGAGTGCACCACGGCGGCGGTGCGGCGGCGGGCACGGTTGTGCAGGCCGCGATGGCGGTGGCGACGGGCACCGCTGACGCCGTGGTGTGTTACCGCGCATTCAACGAGCGGTCGGGCTTCCGGTTCGGCGGTTCGACGGCGCGAGCCGACCGGCGAAACACCTCTGTTCATGGCGAACTACGCGCCGTTCGGACTGTTGACACCGGCGGCGTGGGTGGCACTGCATGCGCAGCGCTACATGTCGACCTATGGCGTCACCAACGAGGACTTCGGCCGCATCTCGGTCGTCGACCGCGCTCATGCGGCGCGCAATCCTGACGCATGGTTCTACGAGCGGCCGATCACGCTCGAGGACCACCAGAACTCGCGGTGGGTCATCGAGCCCGTGCTGCGCCTACTCGACTGCTGCCAGGAGAGCGACGGCGGCGTCGCGATGGTCATCACCAGTGCCGAGCGTGCTCGCGACCTTCGCCGGCCTCCGGCGGTGATCACCGCGGCGGTACAGGGCGCGGCCTATGAGGGCGAGATGATGACAAGCTACTACCGCGATGACATCACCGGCCTGCCGGAAATGGGCGTGGTCGCCGAAAAGCTATGGCGTGACTCGGGACTCAAGCCCGCCGACATCCAGACGGCGTTTCTCTACGACCACTTCACCCCGTTCGTGTTCGCGCAGCTCGAAGAGCTGGGATTCTGCGGGCGCGGCGAAGCGAAGGACTTCGCCACCGTCGAGAACCTCTCGCTCGGCGGAACACTGCCGATCAACACGAACGGCGGCCTGCTCGGTGAGGCCTACATCCACGGCATGAACGGCATCACCGAGGGTGTTCGCCAGGTCCGTGGAACCTCGTGCAACCAGGTCGACGACGTCGAGCATGTGCTGGTCACATCCGGTACCGGGGTCCCCACGAGCGCACTGATCCTCGCACCGGCGGACTGACGATGCTGCCATGAGTACACCGACGACCGCGACCGACACGCGCGAGGTCATCATCGAGTCGGCCATGGCCTGCTTCGGCAGGCATGGTCTGGACAAGACAACCGTCGTCGACATCGCGCGCGAGGCCGATGTCTCGCGGAGCACGGTGTATGAGTACTTCCGCGACAAGGCCGAGATCGTCGAAGCCTGCGCGGAACACTCGTCGCAGAAGTTCTACCGCGAGATGGCCAAGGCGATGGGCAAGGGCGAATCTCTCGAAGACAAGCTGACCTTCGCTGCGGTGTTCGTGACGAGAGCGCGGCGGTTCTTCGAGCCCGAGAAGTACTTCGACGCATACGAAGTGAGCCTGCTGCTCACGAAGAACGCCGCCGTGCTGCTTCACGAATGCACGGAGTTCCTCGCGCCTTATCTCACTGCGGCGAAGCTCACCGGCGAGGTACGCAAGGATCTCGATGTTGCCGCGGCAGGCGAGTGGTTCGCGCGGATGCTGTTCTCATTGTTCAGCACACCGTCGGCGACGTTGGACATGGACGACGACAGGATCGTCACCGAATTCGTGCGAGCCCATGCCGTACGCGGATTCACGCGGCGATCGCGCCGGCCGGACACCAGGAACCCGGTATACGAAGTGAAGAATCGTCCTTCCGCATCGGCCGTACGCAGCTCGTCGGTCCACCGCGCGAGGTCGTCTCGGCTGATCACCCCATCCTGCGCGAGCCGCTCTGCGGTCGAGAAGTAGCTGAAGACCCGGTCCGCGACGTCGAGCTCGCGCAGTACCAGGGTCTTGGGGCTCGCGAGGACGTCACCAAGACCGGCCTGAAGAAACAGCGAGACCAGCATGCGACCGATCCAGCCCGACGGGAAGCGGTCGCACCAGGTGTTCAAGATCCTGCGCGTCACCGCGCGATCGGCGGAGTCGACCGTCAACGTCTCCCAATCACTGTCGAAGGCCACCAGCACCCCGTCGGGACGAAGGACTCGTGCCATTTCCAGCGATCGCGCCAGCGGGTTCAGCGATGTGCTGCAGTACCCGGTCGATCCGGCATGCGTCGAAACTCGCATTGTGAAATTGCAATTGAGTGGCGTCGGCAAGCTCGAACGAAAGGCCCGCGACGTCGGCGTGGCGTTTCTGGGCGGCGTCGACCATGGCTTGGCTCCCGTCGACCGCGACGACCGATCCGCCGGGTGCGACGCGTCTCGCGAGCGCGGCGGCGTCATCCCCGAGCCCGCAACCGACCTCCAGGATCCGGTGCCCCGGGGTGGCGCCGAGCAAGTCATAGCTGTCGCGCTTGCACTCGGCGAAGAACGGCAGCGAGTCGATCAGCGTCAGACAACTCGAGAACACCTCGAAATCCGAAGCTTGGTCGACGCTCTGAAAACCCGAAGCAAGGTCATCGGCCATTACTTGCCTCCTCCCGCTGATCGACAGTCGCCAGTTCGTGGACCAAATCCTTTGTAGCCGGATACAACTCGCACCATGTCCGGTAGAGATCGTCGTAGCTCTCATGATTGGCCGGATCGGGCGTGATCTCCGAAGAGATCTTGGCCCAGTCTGTATCCGGCGGCACCAGACCCACGCCGATCGCTGCAAGGAGTGCGTCGCCATAGCTGGCGCCGATCGCCTGCTCCGGCACGAGCTGCGGACTGCCCGTGATGTCGGTCATGGTCTGCGCCCATACCTGGCTGCGCAATCCGCCGCCCACCGCAACGGCGCGTGTTGCGGCCTGTGCATCGTCGAACCGCTCCAGTATCTGCCTGACCCCGAACGAAATACCCTCGTACGCAGCGCGAAACAAGTGACCCCGGCCATGGCGCAGGGTGAGCCCGGCGAACACGCCGCGCGCATCCGGGTCGAAGACCGGTGTGCGCTCGCCTGCGAAGTAGGGCAACACCACCAAGCCATCGCTACCGGGAGGAACCGCCTGCGCCTCGGCCATCAAGGTCTCGAACGGTGCTCCGCCGGTGATCGCCTGCAGCCAACCGATGAGGGTGCCCGCGGTCGATGTGCCTGCGGCAAGAGCCAGGCTATCGCGCTCTACACCCGTCGTGGTCCACAGTGCAGGGTCGCTGAAATACGTGTCGATGATCTGCACGAGAAACATGGTCGAGCCGTACATCAGCATCCGATCGCCCGGCTGCCGGACACCCACCGAGAACGCCTCCGCGTAGGCGTCGACGGTACCGGCGATCACCGGCGTGCCTGCGGCCAGCCCTGTGGCCGTCGCGGCTTCCTCGTGCACAACGCCGACGACGTCACTGGGCCACACCAACCGCGGAAGTGGGAGGTGCCCACAGATGCGTTGTGCCCATTCGGCGTTCCAGTTGAAGTTCCGGGTGGCGTAGAGCGGATCGCACTGGCTTGCGGTGTGGTGGTCCATCGCGTACTCGCCGGTGAGCTTGGCCGTGATGTAGGAGTTCGACCCGTACCAGCGGCTCGCCCGCTTGAACACGTCGAGTTCGTGGCGGCGCACCCATTCCAGCTTCGGCCCGACCGCCTGGCTCGACAGCACCGTGCCCGCCCGCTCCAGGATCGCGTCGGCACCCAATTCCGCTGTCAGAAGTTTGATCTCGGCCGACGCGCGGGTGTCGATGCCGTACAGGATGGCCGGGCGCAGTGGTCGCAGATCGTCGTCGCAGAGCACGAGGCACGGACCGACGCCGCTGACGCATACCCCGGCCACGGCCGATCCGGTCGGTACCTGGGCGGTCAGCGCGCGGCTGATGTCACAGACCTCGCGCCACCACATCGCCTCGGCGTCAACTTCGGCCCAGCCGGGCCGAGGCAATTGCATCGAATGCGACACCGACTCCGACGCCACGACGGAACCGGACGGGTCGACGAGAAGCCCCTTCGTGCTCCCGGTGCCGATGTCGATTCCGAGCAGCAAGTCCACGGGGCAACCCTAGGTCTTTGGCCTCGCTCCTATCGGCTTTGCGCCGTGTCCGGTTCGACGAGCCACGATCCGCGGCGCAGCACACCGGTGACACCCAGATCTGCGTCCAGCACCACCAGGTCGGCGCTCGCTCCTGCAACGAGACCGGCGCACGGCAGGCTCAACGCACGGGCCGGATTGATCGACGCTTGGCGCACAGCCACCATCAGCGCCTCGTCAGGGGCGAGCCGGCTGTGGTCGACGGCGAACCTGAACTGGTGGTCCATGGTCGCGGTGCTGCCCGCGATCGTTTCCGATTCGGCCACTCGAGCCACCCCACCGACGACATCCACGGCCAACGGCCCAAGCCAATATCTGCCGTCAGACATTCCCGCGGCGGCCATCGCGTCGGTCACCAGTGACACGCGGTCTTGTCCGGCGGTCCGGCAGACATGTCGATACAGGGCTGGATGGACATGCACGCCATCGGTGATCAGTTCCACGGTCACGCGTGCATCTTCGAGGAGCGCGATCACCGGACCGGGCTCGCGAGTGTTGATCGGGCGCATCGCGTTGAACAAATGCGTCCCCACCGTTGCGCCGGCGTCGATCGCCGCCCGCGTCTGTTCATACGTCCCATCGGTATGGCCGACGGCCGCCACCACGCCCGCGGCGACCACTTGCCGAAACGCCGCAAGAGCGCCGTCGCGTTCCGGTGCGAGGGTGACCATGCGGATGGTTCCTCGACCCGCATCGAGAACGCGGTCGATCTCGGCGGGGTCCGGGTCGCGCATCAGCGACGGCTGGTGGGCGCCGCAGCGCTTGGCGGAGAGCCAGGGCCCTTCGAGATGGATGCCGTCGAGCAGGCCGCCGCGAACGTCGTCGGCCAACTCCCCGACCTGGCGCAGCAAGTCGGCCGGGCCCGCGGTGACCAGGGAGGCGACGAGCGTGGTGGTGCCGTGCCTGCGGTGAAATGCGACGGCGGTTTCCGTTTCGGCGTGCGACGCGGCGGAGAAGTTCGCCCCTCCCCCGCCGTGCAGATGCGTGTCGACGAAGCCCGGGACCACCGTCACCGCGCCGAGAGCGTGGTCGGCAGGGCGGGGCGACGCGCCTGCGCCGACCGTGTCGACGGTGCCCTGCGACACCTCAATCCACCCGGGCCGCAACAGTTCTGAGCCCGTCAGGATGGTGTCAGCGGCCAACAACACTCAAATGCCCTGCCATTCCGGCTTGGAGCGGTAGGTCTCGCGGTAGTAGTCGACGAGCTGTAGCCGCCTGGCCGCGGGGTCGTCGAGCAGCACCGTCACATGCGGGTGATGTTGAAGGATGGTCGCAGGCCACAGCGCGCTGACGGCACCCTCGACCAGCTGGTGGACGGCTTCGGCCTTGCCGCGACCCGTCGCGACCAGAACCACGTGCCGCGCCTCCATGACGGTCGCGAGTCCCTGGGTCAGGCAGTGGGTCGGCACCGCGTCCACATCGCCGCCGAAGAAGCGGGCGTTGTCGACCCGGGTCTGCCTGGTCAGCGTCTTGATCCGGGTTCGGGAGGCCAGCGAGGATCCCGGCTCGTTGAACGCGATGTGTCCGTCGGTGCCGATGCCGAGGATCTGCAGGTCGACGCCGCCCGCCGCACGGATCGCGTTCTCGTACGCCGCGCATGCGGCGGGGATGTCGGAGGCCAGCCCGTCCGGGCCCTCGACAGCACCGGGAACGAAATCCACCCGGGACACGAACACCTGCTCGATGACGGTCCGGTAGCGCTGCGGGTGATCGGCGGGCAGCCCGACGTACTCGTCGAGGGTGAATCCGCGGGCCTGCCGGAACGACATTTCTCCTGCGTCGAAGCGGCCCGCCAGCTCGTCGTATATCGCCATGGGCGACGAGCCGGTGGCCAGGCCGAGCACCGCGTCCGGTTTGCGACCCAGCAGCGCGCCGATCGCATCGGCGGCGACGCGGCCAATCTCCTTGGCGTCGGCCAGGATGACTACTTCCATTTACTTGTTGGCGGTGAAAAGGTCTGCGCCGGAAGCGATATCCGCAGCGGCCGTGACCGCGTCTGATGGGATGACGTTTCCCTGTTCGCGTTCGTCCATGACCACAACGGGGACAATGGGATTGAGGCCTTTCGCCTCCACCGACGGCACGTCGTAGGTGATGATGTGCTGGCCCGCGGTGACGTCGTCGCCCTGGCTGACGTGGGCCGTGAACCCTTCCCCCTTGAGCTGCACGGTGTCAAGGCCGAGGTGTACGAGGACGCCCACGTTATCGGGGGTCATCACGATGTAGGCGTGCGGCATCAGTTTCAGCAGCTTGCCGCTGACCGGGGCGACCGCCTCGATCACGCCCCGCGGAGGGTCGATCGCGGCGCCGTAGCCCACCATGCCCTGGGAGAACACGGGGTCGGGGACGTCCTCGAGCCGGACCGCACGTCCCTCGAGCGGGGCGAGGACTAGCGTAATGCTCACTGTCGCGACTCCTTTGCTCGTGGGAACCAACAATACGAGCGTGGCCGAAAGACGGTCTCAAGTTCGCGGGTTCTCGTCTAAGCTTCCGCTCAGCCTGGCGGTGATGGCGCTTGCGGCGAAGGAGGGTGACCGGAATGAGTGAGATGGCGAAACCTGAAGGAACACAGGCAAAGTCAGGTTTGCGGATCCCGGGCTTCGCGCAGCTGCAGCGGCTGGGGAAGAGCCTCATGCTGCCGATCGCGGTGCTGCCCGCGGCCGGAATCCTGCTCCGGCTGGGCCAGCCCGACCTGCTGGGCAGAATCAAGGCACCGGTCATCGGGCCGTTCTTCCAGGCCATGAGCGCCGCAGGCGACGCGGTGTTCACCAACCTCCCTCTGCTCTTCGCCGTCGGCGTCGCCATCGGATTTGCGAAGAAGGCGGACGGTTCGACCGCACTTGCAGCCGTCGTGGGCTATCTGGTGGTCCAGGCGGTGTTCAAGACGATGTCGCCAATCGTGCTCGCCGGCGAGGTCGACAAGTCCGGCGACCAGGCACAGATCAACTACAGCGTGTTCGCCGGAATCGTGGTCGGTCTGCTCACCGCGTGGCTTTTCGACCGCTACCACACCATCCAACTGCCGTCCTACCTTGGCTTCTTCGGAGGCAGGCGCTTCGTCCCCATCGTGGTGTCACTGGCCTGCCTGTTCCTCGGTTTCGCCATGAGCTACTTCTATCCGCTCTTCGATGCGGGGCTGACGGGCCTCGGCAGGTTCATCGGCGGCTCGGGTGCGCTGGGCGCCTTCGTCTACGGATTCGCCAACCGCATGCTGATTCCGCTCGGCCTGCACCACATCCCGAACTCGTACATCTGGTTCCTCTACGGCGACTATCAACTGCCCGGCGGCCAGGCCGTCACCGGCGAACTCACCAGGTTCGCCGCAGGTGATCCCACGGCAGGCATCCTGACGTCCGGGTTCTACCCGATCCTGATGTTCGGGCTGCCCGCTGCCGCGCTCGCCATGATCCATGTGGCCAACAAGAAACAGAGAAAGGTCGCGGTCGGCATCCTCATGGCGGCGGCGCTGACGGCGTTCCTGACCGGCGTCACCGAGCCCCTCGAGTTCGCGTTCATGTTCGTGGCTTTCCCGCTGTACCTCATCCATGCGGTGCTTACCGGACTCTCGCTGGCCGTCGCCTACCTGCTCGATATCCACCTGGGCTTCTCGTTCTCGGCGGGTCTGATCGACCTGCTCCTGTACGGCACGGCTCCGGCGGCGAAGAACATCCCGCTTCTCATCGTCATGGGAGCCGTGTTCTTCGCGGTCTACTACTTGCTGTTCCGGTTCGCGATCACCCGATGGAATTTGAGAACTCCGGGACGCGAACCGGAGGACGAGTTCGAGGCCGAGGAAGAAGCGAACCTGGGCGAGGGCACCGCGTCCGCCACCGCCGTGGCTGCGGGCGGTACCAACACGGCGACCGCTACGGTGGCCGCTCCCGTTGCAGCGGACAGCAAGGCTGAGCAAGTTATCTCTGCGTTCGGCGGCCGGGATAACCTCGTCACTGTGGACGCCTGCATCACCCGACTGCGCGTGGAGGTCGCCGACAAGGGCAGGGTCGATCAGGCTCGTCTGAAGAGTCTCGGCGCCGCGGGCGTCATCGAGGTCGGCAACAGCGTCCAAGCCGTTTTCGGCACCGACGCCGAGGCCCTGAAAAACAACATCACCGAGATCCTGTAGGGGGAACCCAGAGTGTCCACCTGGCTGATCACCGGCTGCTCGACCGGACTCGGCCGCGCACTGGCCGAAGCTGTCATCGGCGCCGGTCACAACGCCGCCGTCACGGCACGCGACGTCGCGAAAGTCGCCGACTTGGCCGACACGACGCCCGACCGGGTGCTTGCGACGACGCTTGATGTCACCGACTCAGAACAGATCGCCTCCGCCGTGCAACAGGCCCAGGATCGCTTCGGTCGCATCGACGTGCTGGTCAACAACGCCGGCTACGGTTACCGCGCCGCTGTCGAAGAAGGCGACGACACCGACGTCCGGACCCTGTTCGAGACTCACTTCTTCGGCACCGTCGCGATGATCAAGGCCGTGCTCCCTGACATGCGGGCCCGCCGTTCCGGTGCGATCGTGAACATCTCGTCGATCGGTGCTCAGCTCACCCCGGTGGGATCCGGCTACTACTCAGCGGTGAAGGCAGCCATCGAAGGCATGAGTGGCGCGCTTCGGGCTGAGCTTGCCCCTCTGGGCATTTCGGTGACGGTCGTCGAGCCGGGCGCGTTTCGCACTGATTTCGCGGGACGGTCGCTCACGGAGTCGGCCACAGTCATCGACGACTACGCAGGCACCGCAGGACAGCGTCGCAAGGAACACGACACCATGCACGGCAACCAGGCAGGCGACCCGGCCAAGGCCGGCGCCGCGATCATGGCTGCCGTCGAATCAAGCCAACCGCCCGGCTTCCTGCTCCTCGGACCCGACGCCCTGGCCGCCTACCGCGCCGTTGCCGACGCCAGGGCGACCGAGATCGCAAACTGGGAACAGGTCACTGCGAGCACCGACTTCGACGCCTGATCGACGCCGATCAGCACACGGCAAACAGCTCAAGCTGAATATTGTCGGGGTCGCGGAAAACCACTGTCGCGTAAGGGAATGGCTCGTCGCCGGTTCTGATCCCCGAGTGCGCGACGCCGAGCTCGTCGAGCCACGCAGTCCACGCTTCCAGCTCCTCGCGTGAGCTCACATTGAACCCGACATGGTCCAGACCCGTGCAGGCTTCGTCGAATTGCCTGCCGTCGTTGCCGGTGTTGGTGTGCAAGCCGATCGCCAGTCCCGAACGCGGCTCGACGAGCAGCACACCATAACCGGTGTCCTCCCGCTCGTAGTGGGGGAATTTCATCGGCACCCGCTCCGCGCGGAACAGCCGCTGGTACCACGCCACGCTGGCTTCGATGTCGCAAACGGTCACGGAGAAGTGGTGTATCCCAGTAATCGCTGGGCCGGTGTCCTCGGTCATGATCTTCGTCATACGCCATTTCGGGGCGCCAGGGGTGCAAGATGGTCCCATGAGTGAAGACTCGGCGGCGGCCATCCGGCAAGCGCGACGCAACTGGATGGCTCAACACCGCGAGACGTATTTGAAATCGGGCGGCACCCAGGGTCACGTCATGGACATCAGCGAAATCGGTGGCCACGCATTCACGACCCACTGCCTGATCAGGCTGCAGGGGCGGAAGTCGGGACAAACCCGGATCACGCCGCTCATCTACGGCGACATCGGCGGCGAGGTGGTGATCGTCGCGTCGAAGGGCGGTGCCGATTCCCATCCCGAGTGGTATCTGAACCTCCGCGCCAGTGAACACGTCGACCTCCAGATAGCCACCCAAGCATTCCGGGCATCCTGGCGGGAACCCGAAGGCGATGAGCGGCACAAGATCTGGGACTTCATGGTGCGGGTATACCCGCCCTACATCAAGTATCAGAGATCGACGTCGCGCCACATCCCCGTCGTCATGATGACGCCCATACAGGCCATCGACGTGTTCCGGGAGTCAGACATTCAGGCCTCGTAGACGAGCTCGACGCGCGGTGTCTCGCCGCTGGGGCCCATCGGTGAGTCGTACTCCACCACCGAGCACATCGGGTTGCTGTGCGTTTCGAACAGGCGTGCCTCGTCCTCCTTGATGGCGGGCAGTCGTTTCGGGTCAGCGATGACGCGCTGCGAGTTCTCGAAGTCCGCCCGGCTGTTCCACCAGATCTCCATGATGCAGTGGTAGCCGGGGTCGATCACTTCGCCCGTGACGGGGTTGCGTTCGGGTGTCAGATAGCGCCGCACGTACCGCACCGCATTCGGGATGGACGGCGATCGCCCAAGTCGTTCGGATAGCCGCGAGTGCTGATTCTCGTAGTAGTCGATGAACTCGTCCATGGACATGTCCGGGCGCTTCCGGAAGAAACAGACTTGCTTGTACATCTTGATCACTATGCCAGGCTTCCAGGCGCCGGATCGGTGAGATAGTGCGTCAGAACGGGTTTCAGCCACCGTGTCAGGGTTTTGTCATCCATGTCAACGAGCGGTGGGATCCCGAT
>CAWDSB010000013.1:0-89142 GCA_963804905.1 uncultured Actinomycetota bacterium
TCGTAGACGCTGTGCCTGGTGCAGGATGTTGAGGTTGCGACTGCATTGGGTAGAGGTACCGACGATGAGTGACATCATTGCGCGGCGCTCAAGCTGGCTCACGGCGGGTGAGTATTGTCACAGGCCGCTTCTCAACGCCCCATATGCCGTTTCGTCGCCTCATCTGTTGAGTGCGGTTGGGCCGCAATTCATTTCGGCAGCCGCCGACAATGTGTTTTTCACGGCGCGCCGTCTGCAACCGTCGCGACGAAGTGTCCCACGAGTGGAGACATCATGACTTGGGACTGGAACACAAATTCTCCGTCACGCCGTCGACGACCCGCTTCTCCATGGGCTTCGAGGCACACCGCAGGCTGTTGTGCTGCTCTGCGCCTGCGGCTGCGTTTGGGATCGGCCGCCAAACGCGATCGTCACGGCCTGCTGGCGGCCCGCCGCAGTCGTTCGGCGACGGACTCGACGGCCGTCGGCAACCTCGGGGCGGCTCGAGCACCTCGAAATCGCAGCCGACCGTCGCGAAGTAGAACACCATCCGCTCGGGGTCATCGGCGCCCGCCGTCCACAATGCAGGCGTCGGGCCCGTCCTCTTCGACCGTTACCGACGACGGCGAGAAGTGCTGCGCCACAACCTGTTCGGGGGCGAAGTAGCCGGACGCGCGCGACGTGCCGATAAGGCGAAGCGCTGATCGATCGCTGCACGTATGCCGCTGCGTCGGGCGCATCCCTGGCGACGAACGTGCTGCCTTCGTGCTGACACGGTCGGACCATCCGGTCGAGTCGAAGACTGCGCCAGTCTTGCCGGTCTCGGATGGAAAGCCAGCAGATACCAGCGCTTTCCGGTGGTGACGATCTGATACGGCTCGAGGCGGCGCGCGGTGGCGTTGCCTGCGCGGTCGACGTAGGTCGCCGACACGTATTCGCGGTCGCGGCAGGCGCGGGCCAGCGTCATCAGCAGGTCGGGTTCGACGGGAGACTCCGACGCGAACTCCAGGTGAGCGTGACAGTGGCGTCGTGCACCGCCGACACCTGCGAGCGCAGGCGCGACGGCATCACCTGATCCAGCTTGCTCAGCGCCCGCAGCGCCGACTCGCCGACGCCGGCCACACTGCCGCCCGCGGCCAGCCGCAGGCAGACCGCCATCGCCACCGCCTCGCTCAGGGTCCAGCAGCAGCGGCGGCCAGCGCAGCGCCCGCGCCCCAGCTGGTAGCCGCCGCCGTGGCCCTTGCTGGCGGTGCACGGGCATACCCCAGGTCACGCAGGCGATCGACGTCCCGGCGGACGCTGCGGGTGGTCACGCCGAGCCGCTCGGCGAGCTCCTCGCCCGTCCACACGCGTCGCGACTGCAGCAGACCCAGCAGTTGCAGCACTGGGCTCGTCGTCTCGGACACGTTTTCCAGAATCGCACAGCTCCTAGGACAGTCATCTGTCCTATAGCGATGAGGGAGGTTGGTGCTATTGGAGCCCGAAGAAGAATGAATCCCAAACGCCTGGTTCGGCCAGCTCGCCGATCAGCTCGACTTCCACTGGACCCACCAGCTGCGGCCGCGGCTCGACGGCCTGAGCGACGACGAGTACTTCTGGTGTCCGGTATCGAACTGCTGGACCGTTCACCACACCGGTTCGATCGACTTCGCGTACCCGCAGCCGGAGCCTGCGCCGTTCACCACGATCGCGTGGCGCCTCGCGCACGTCATCGTCGGTGTGCTGGCGATGCGTAACCACTCGCACTTCGGCGGGCCGCCCGCGGACTACCAGAGTTGGCCGTACGCCACCGACGCGGCCACGGCGCTACGTCAGCTCGACGACGCCTACGAAAAATGGATCGCGGGTGTCCGGCGTCTCAACGGTGATGAGCTGGATCGGCCGTGCGGGCCGGCCGAGGGCCCGTACGCCGAGTATCCGTTTCAGCGAGCTGATCCTGCTACATCAACCGGCGAGGAGTGACTCCACCACGGCGCCGAAATCGCCTGCATCCGAGACCTTTACGCCAACAGCCCCGAGAAGGAGAATTGGAACATGGCCGGCACTTGCCCCGCCCGTCGGGGGTGACGTCATCGCGACGCCGCTGCTTGAAGTTCATGGCCTCATCACCAGTCCGCGTTCTTCGCGATCGCCTACGGCCTCACCGACGAACAGGCGCGCTCCACCCCCTCGGTGAGCAGCCTTTTCCATCGGCGGCCTTGATCGAGCACGCGACGGGAGTGCAGCGTGGCTGGTTGCAGCGGGTGGTCGCCGCGCCCGACGCTGCCCGCACCCCGACGAGCGGCCGTTCGAGGAGCGGGCCGCCGAATACCAGGACGAATACCTGATGCGCGATGACGAGAGGCTCGCAGGACCTGCTGGACGCGGTTCAAGGGTCCCAAAACGCCGAGACGTTGAGGGTCTTCGGGCGAGGCCGATCTCCGACACCCCGGTACCCGTGCCCCGCGATGCGCCCTGGTTCCCGTCGGACATCGACTGCTGGTCCATCCGCTGGGTGGCCTTTCACCTGCTGAACGAACTCGCACGTCATGCCGGGCACGCCGACATCATTCGCGAATCCATCGACGGCGCAACGATGTACGACCTGATTGCCGGCTTGGAGGATTGGCCGGAGACCGACTGGATCAAGCCCTGGAAGCCTGCGGCTGTAGAAATGTGAGATGCAAACCCGCAGCGGCACGGCTTCATGCGGCGACGTCGAGCTGTTCTACGAGGATCTCGGCGACGCCGACGCCGCGGCCTGGTGCTGGTTGATCATGGGGGTTGGTGCGCAGCTGCCGATGTGGCCGGACGGTTTCTGCGATCAGCTGGTCGGCCGCGGCTATCCGGGTCATCCGCTTCGATCATCGCGACACCGGCCTGTCGACCAAGATGAGCGGCAGACGCGCCGAGCGGCTCGATCTCTACCCGCGGGTCGGGCGCTATCTGCTGGGCCGGCGCAGCCCGGTGCCCTACACGCTGGTCGACCTCGCCGGCGACGTGAAAGGGCTGCTCGACCACCTCGAGCATCGAGCGTGCCCACGTCGTCGGCGCGTCGATGGGCGGCATGATCGCCCAGGTGCTGGCGGGTAACAACCCCGACCGGCTGGCGTCGCTGGGGCTGATCATGTCGAGCTCGGGCAAGCCGCTGTCGGCGCTGCCGCGGTGGCGGGTGATCAGGCTGGCCTTCGACGCCCCAGCCAAGGACGCGGCATGGGAGGACCGGTTGGCCAACGAGGTGCGCAACATCTCGATCATCAACGGCCCCAACTTCTTACCGCCGACCGACGCGTTGCGCCGCCGCGTCGAGGAGCCTGTCCGGCCCGTAGCGATTATCCGCAGGGAATGCGGCGTCAGTTCGACGCGGTCCTCGGCACCGGCAGCCTGCTGCGCTACACGCGCCGCGTCACTGCGCCGACGGTAGTCATCCACGGGTCCGACGATCCGATGGTCCGGCCCCGCAACGGCCGCAACTTGGCCCAGGGCCATTCCCGGCGCGCGGTTCGTCGTCGTCGACGGCATGGGTCACGACCTGCCCGAGCCGGTGTGGCGCCCGATCGTGGAGGCGCTGACGGAGAACTTCGCGCTGGCTCGCCCGACCCGCGGAAATAGCATTCCTGGTCGTCAATTGAGAGCGCCTCTTCAGCAGCCCCGGAATGCTATTTCGCGGGAAAAGGGGCAGTGTGACCGGGTCCACACGTTTTCACGGGTCACGGCCGATTTTGAGAGACTGGCACCTATGAGTACGACGAGACACCGCGAGGTGGCCAAGTTGGTATCGGGTGCCGTTGCCGATCGAAGCCGCTCGCATCGGCGCGACGGGTCGGCAGGTAACCCGCACCGGCGCACGGGTCGTCGCCAAGCTCGCAGGCCGCGGCTCGCTGCAGCAGAAGGTCATCCGGGAGATCCCGCAGACGTTCGCCGACCTTGGCCCCACCTACGTCAAGTTCGGCCAGATCATCGCGTCCAGCCCCGGCGCCTTCGGCGAGCAGCTCAGCCGCGAGTTCCGGAGCCTGCTCGACCGGGTGCCCCCCGCCGACCCCGACGAGGTCCACAAGCTGTTCGTCGAGGAGCTCGGCGACGAACCCCAGAACCTGTTCAAGTCCTTCGACGACCAGCCGTTCGCGTCGGCGTCGATCGCACAGGTGCACTACGCGACGCTGCACAGCGGCGAGGAGGTCGTCGTCAAGATCCAGCGGCCGGGCATCCGCCGCCGCGTCGCCGCCGACCTGCAGATCCTCAAGCGCGGCGCGCAGCTGGTCGAGCTCGCCAAGCTGGGCAGGCGGCTGTCCGCGCAGGACGTCGTCGCCGACTTCGCCGACAACCTCGCCGAGGAACTGGATTTCCGCCTCGAGGCGCAGTCGATGGACGCGTGGGTGTCGCACATGCACGCCTCGCCGCTGGGCAAGAACATCCGGGTGCCGCAGGTCTACTGGGACCACACCAGCGCGCGGGTGCTGACGATGGAGCGGGTGCACGGCATCCGCATCGACGACGCCCCCGCCATCCGCAAGGCAGGCTTCGACGGGGTCGAGCTCGTCAAGGCGCTGCTGTTCAGCGTCTTCGAAGGCGGGCTGCGGCACGGGCTGTTCCACGGCGACCTGCACGCGGGCAACCTCTACGTCGACGCCGAGGGCCGAATCGTGTTCTTCGACTTCGGCATCATGGGCCGCATCGACCCGCGCACCCGCTGGCTGCTGCGTGAGCTGGTGTACGCGCTGCTGGTGAAGAAGGACCACGCCGCGGCGGGCAAGATCGTCGTGCTGATGGGCGCGGTCGGCACCATGAAGCCCGAGGCCGAGGCCGCGAAGGACCTGGAGAAGTTCGCGACCCCGCTGACCATGCAGAACCTCGGCGATATGTCGTACGCCGACATCGGCAGGCAACTCTCCACGCTGGCCGACGCCTACGACGTCAAGCTGCCGCGCGAGCTGGTGCTGATCGGCAAGCAGTTCCTCTACGTCGAGCGCTACATGAAGCTGCTGGCGCCGCGCTGGCAGATGATGAGCGATCCGCAGCTGACGGGTTACTTCGCCAACTTCATGGTCGAGGTGAGCCGCGAGCACAAGGACGAGGTCGACGTCTAGTGCAGGTCCGCACCGGGAAAGCGACATCGGGCGATATCGAGATCTACTACGAGGACATGGGTGACCCGAACCACCCGGCTGTCCTGCTCATCATGGGCCTCGGCGCGCAATTGTTGTTGTGGCGCAAGGGTTTCTGCGAGAAGCTCGTCGACCAGGGTCTGCGCGTCATCCGTTACGACAACCGCGATGTCGGCCTTTCGACGAAGATCACCGGCCGCCACACCGGTGCGGCGCTGCTGCCGCGGATGGCCCGCTCGTTCCTCGGCATGCGCAGCCCGGCGGTCTACACGCTGGAGGACATGGCCGACGACGCCGCCGCGCTGCTGGACCATCTGGACATCGACCACGCCCACATCGTCGGCGGCTCGATGGGCGGCATGATCGCGCAGATCTTCGCGGCCCGTTTCCCCGAGCGGACCAGGTCGCTGGGGATCCTCTTCTCTAGCAATAACCAGTCCATGCTGCCGCCGCCTGCACCCAAGCAACTGCGTGCCATGTTGCAGCGGCCGGCCGATGCCACCCAGGAGGCGATCGTCGCCAACGTGATACGGGTCGCCAGGGTTATCGGCAGCCCCGGTTACCCGGCGCCGGAGGAGCGGCTGCGCGCCGACGCAATCGAGGGCTACGAGCGGGCGTACTACCCCGCAGGCATCGCCCGGCACTTCGCCGCGGTGCTTGGCAGCGGCAGCCTGCTGCGCTACGACCGCCAGATCAGCGCGCCGACCGTCGTGATCCACGGCAAGGCCGACCGGCTGATGCGCCCGTTCGGCGGGCGAGCCATCGCCCGCGCCATCAAGGGCGCGCGGCTGGTGTTGATCGCCGGGATGGGCCATGACCTGCCCGAACAGCTGTGGGACCAGATGGTCGGCGAACTGAAGACGACATTCGGAGAAGCGGTCTGATCAGCGTGTTGCCGATTCGGTGCTCACCTCGAAATCGGCTAGCATTCCCAGGCGGGAGCATCCGGGGGTTGACCCATGGCGCGTCCCGCGGCAGTTTCCCATCATCTTTGGGAGAATGCCTTCCGTATCCAGAGAGGCACATTTCGACATGTCAGATAAGGGCAAGGCGAGCCTGAAACCGCACTTCGAGGACGTGCAGGCGCATTACGACCTGTCCGACGACTTCTTCGCGTTGTTCTTGGACCCGTCGCGTACCTACAGCTGCGCGTACTTCGAGCGCGATGATATGACGCTGAAAGAGGCGCAGCAGGCGAAAGTCGACCTGGCGCTGGGCAAGCTGGGGCTCAAGCCTGGGATGACGTTGCTGGATGTCGGCTGCGGCTGGGGCTCGACGATGATGCGGGCGATCGAGAAGTACGACGTCAACGTCGTCGGCCTGACGCTGTCGAAGAACCAGGCCGCCCGCGTCGAGCAGGTGTTCGCGGAATCCGACAGTCCCAGGTCCAAGCGCGTGCTGCTGCAGGGCTGGGAGCAGTTCGACAAGCCCGTCGACCGCATCGTGTCGATCGGCGCCTTCGAACACTTCGGCCACGACCGCTACGACGATTTCTTCAAGTTCGCCTACGAAGCGATGCCCAACGACGGTGTCATGTTGCTGCACACGATCACGGCGCTCACCGGCCCGCAGATCGTCGAGCGCGGCATGCCGTTGACCTTCGAGTTCGCCCGCTTCGTCAAATTCATGATCACCGAGATCTTTCCCGGTGGCCGGTTGCCGTCGATCGAGAAGGTCGAGGACCACAGCAGCAAGGCCGGTTTCAAGCTGACCCGCCGCCAGTCGCTGCAGCTGCACTACGCCCGCACGCTGGACATTTGGGCCGAGAACCTGCAGGCCCACAAGGACGAGGCGTTCGAGATCCAGTCCGAAGAGGTCTACGAGCGCTACATGAAATACCTGACGGGGTGCGCAGACGGTTTCCGCGTCGGCTACATCGATGTCAACCAGTTCACCCTGGAGAAGTAAATGACCCAAAAGTCGGCAGCCTCGACGAAGAAGCGGCAGAGCGTCGATGAGGTGCGCGCGCACTATGACGTCTCCAACGAGTTCTTCCAGCTGTTCACTGATCCGTCGGTTACCTACAGCTGCGCGTACTTCCCGCGTGAAGACATGACGATGGAGGAAGCGCAGATCGCCAAGCTCGACCTGAGCCTCGGCAAGCTGGGGCTGAAGCCCGGCATGACGCTGCTCGACATCGGTTGCGGCTGGGGCGCCTTGATGAAGCGGGCGCTGGAGCGCTACGACGTCAACGTCGTTGGCGTGACGCTGAGCGAGAATCAGCACGAGTATTGCCAGCAGCTGCTGGCCGGCGTCGACACCAAACGGTCATACGAGGTGTTGCTGCAGGACTGGTCGGAGATAAGCGAGCCCGTCGACCGGATCGTCATGATCGAGGCGTTGGAGCACTTCGGGTTCGAGCGCTACGACGACTTCTTCAAGTTTGCCTACGGCCTCATGCCCGACGACGGTGTGATGATGGTGCACTCGATCACTGCTCTTACCCCATCGCAGATGGCCGAGCGCGGCATCCCGATAACCTTCAACTTCGCCCGCTTCGTCAAGTTCGTCATGACCGAGATCTTCCCCGGCGGCCGTTTGCCATCGATCGAAAAGTCGAGGAGCACTCGACGCAGGCGGGTTTCAAAGTGACTCGCATTCAATCGCTGCAGTCCGACTTTGCCAGGACATTGGACATGTGGGCCTACGTGCTGGAATCCCGTAAGGACGAGGCGATTGCAATTCAGTCCGAAGAGGTCTATGAGCGGTACATGAAGTTCCTGAGGGGGACCGCGGACGGTTTCCGCGTCGGATACATCGACATCAATCAGTTCACGCTGGAGAAGTAAGTAATTGGTCTGCCGACGGGCGCCGTATGAATGGCTCGCGGCGGACTAGGGCGAGTAGGGTGGCCGATCAAGTCAGAAACCCCGCACCCCAGGATTCTGATCACCTAACGGGAGGCGAGTTGACGGACATATCCGTAAAGGCGGACCGCATGAAGCCGCATTTTGAAGAAATCCAGGCTCATTACGACCTTTCCGATGATTTCTTCGGGCTGTTTCAGGATCCGACTCGAACGTACAGCTGCGCGTATTTCGAGCGCGACGACATGACGCTCGAGGAAGCCCAGGTCGCCAAGGCCGACCTCAACCTGGACAAGCTGGACCTCAAGCCGGGCATGACGCTGCTCGACATCGGCTGCGGCTGGGGCGCCACGATGAAGCGGGCAATGGAGCACTACGACGTCAACGTCATCGGTTTGACGCTGTCGAAGAACCAGCACGCCTACACCGAGCAGCTGCTCGGCACCGTGGACTCCAACCGCTCGTACCAGGTGCTGTTGCGCGGCTGGGAGCAGTTCAGCGATTCCGTCGACCGCATCGTGTCGATCGAGGCGTTCGAGCACTTCGGATTCGAGCGCTACGACGACTACTTCAAGAACGCCTTCAACATCCTGCCCGACGACGGACGGATGACGATTCAGAGCAGCACGGCCTTCCGCCCCGAGGACTACCACGCGCGCGGGAAGAAGCTGACGTTCGATGTGGCCCGGTTCATCAAGTTCATCGTCACCGAGATCTTCCCCGGCGGCCGCATCCCCACCGCCAAGATGATGGTGGAACACGGCGAGAAGGCCGGTTTCGTTGTGCCGGAATGCCTTTCGCTGCAGAAACACTACGTGCGGACCCTGTGCACGTGGGCCGACACGTTGGAAGCCAGGAAGGACGAGGTCCTCGCGGTGACCACCGAAGAGGTCTACGAGCGATACATGAAGTACCTGCGCGGCTGCCAGCACTACTTCGCCGACGAGATGCTCGACTGCAACCTCGTCACCTACCTCAAACCCGCTGCGGCAGCGTAACTATCGCGTATACGCGCCTATCGCGTGCTGAGCGTCCTGTCGAGGTACTCCGCACGGCACGCGCGTCGAGCCAGCTTGCCGCTCGTGGTGCGCGGGATGACACCTGCGGCGACCAGCCGAACGTCGAATACGTTGACGCCGTGCCTGCGAGACACCGCGCGACGGACGGAGTCGATGACGGGCTGAGGATCTGCCCTACCCGCTCCTGGCCCCCGCTCAGCGACGATCACCAACTTTTCGCTGGTGTCCGTCGGATCGGCATCGGGTAGCTCCCGGGTTGGTACCGCGAACGCCGCCACGAAGCCTGCGCGGATGGCTGTGGACGCCTCGGCGACGGTCGCCTCGATGTCCTGCGGGTAGTGGTTGCGGCCGTCGACGATGACCATGTCCTTGATTCGGCCGGTGACGTACAACTCGCCGTCGATAAAGACGCCCAGGTCACCGGTGCGCAGCCACGTCGCGTGGGCGTCGGCGCCCTCGGCATGGCTTCCTGAAGCGAGCCGGGACTGCAGCTTGTTGCCGAAGGTGAATTCGGTCTCCTCCGGCCGCGCCCAATATCCGCGACCAATGTTGTCGCCATGCAACCAGATCTCACCGACACATTCATCGGGCAGTTCTTGACCGGACTCCGGGTCGACGATCGCCGCCCATTGGCTCACCGATACCTGCCCACACGCCACCTGCGCAAGTGCGTTCGGCGCATCGGGCTCGACCCGAACGGCCCGTCCGATGCCCAACTGCTCGCGATCGAGGTATACGGCGGTCGGCTCGGTGTCAGGGCGGATCGACGATACGAACAACGTCGCCTCCGCCATCCCGTAGGACGGCCGGACAGCGGTCTTGGACAGCCCGTACGGCAGGAACGCGTCGACGAACTTGGTGATCGAGTCGAGGTTCACCGGCTCCGAGCCGTTGATGAGGATCACGTTGCTCAAATCAATGGGGGTGTCTCCGGGTAGACCGCGCTGCGCGACCAGTTCGAACGCGAAATTCGGTGCAGGAGAAACGATGTGCATGTGCTGCGACTGCTTGGAAAGCACCTGAATCCAGCGCTGCGGCCGTCGGACGAATGCCATCGGCGACATGAAGGTCAGGTGCCCACCGTAGAGGATCGGGAAGGCGATCATCATCAGGCCCATGTCGTGATAGAGCGGTAACCAGCTGACGCCATTGATGTCGAAGTCGCCCTCCAGGCCCATGGAGAAGACCATCTGCAGGAGGTTTGTTCCGGCGGCGCGGTGGCTGATCTTCACACCGGCCGGCACGCGTGTCGAACCCGAGGTGTACTGAAGGTAGGCGATGTCGTCGGTGTCCAAGTCCGACGGCGCGAACGTCGACCCGACCGAGTCGGGAATGGCGTCGACGGCGATGATGCGGGGCCGCTTCTCCCGCGGCATCAGCCGCACGAATTTCTGCACGGCATCGCCGACGGAGGTGGTCGTCAACACGGCCGCGGGCAGGGCGTCGGTCAGGACGGCCTCGAGACGCTCGGCGTGGCCGGGCAGCTCGGGGGCGAACAACGGTACCGCGATGTTGCCCGCCTGGATGGCGGCGAAGAAGCTTGTCACGTAATCGAGCCCTTGTGGGCACAGGATCGCTACGCGGTCACCCCGAGACGTCACCTGCTGAAGTCGGGCACCGATGGCTTGAGAGCGAATGCCGACCTGATTCCAGGTGAACTCGAGCGATCCCCCGTCGGCGTCATGGCTGTACTCGACATAGCGGTAGGCGAGCGCGTCACCGAAGTCGGCGACGTTGCGATCCAGCAGCGACGACAGGTTGATGCCGTCCGGCACGGCGATGCCACCGTTCTCATCCACGTACGGATCGGTATTCGGCCGGCCTGCCCGCAGAGGGGTAGCTCCATGCACAGACGCACGTTCCATAAGCGCAGTCTAAGAGATAGCGCGCGCCAGCCGTGAATCGGCGCGACCGACTCGCTACAATCCTTTAGACCTCGCACCGTTCCGCCTGCAAAAACATCACTCCCGGCCCGTAGAAACCCGCCTGCGCCCGCGTCCAAAGAACACGATGCCGATTCTCACAGTTGTCACATCCGTCCCGGAACGAGGGCTCGGAGGCCAATATGAGACCTTCTGCCATACTCGTCCGGCGAACCAGCAGCTCGACTGACTGGTTCGCGACCTCGACAGGGGATTGCGGACGAACTGGCCGGGTATATGGGGGCGAGACTCCGGGAGGGGAGATCACATCATGTCAGACCAGCTAACACCGCACTTCGAGAAAGTGCAGCACCACTACGACCTGTCTGACGACTTCTACCGGCTGTTCCTCGACCCCACCCAGACCTACAGTTGCGCGTACTTCGAGCGCGACGACATGACGCTGGAAGAGGCGCAGATCGCCAAGATCGATCTCGCGCTACAGAAGCTGAACCTGCAACCCGGCATGACGCTTCTGGACATCGGCTGCGGATGGGGCGCCACGCTGCGACGCGCCATCGAGAAGTACGACGTCAACGTGATCGGGCTGACCCTGTCCGAGAATCAAGCCGCCCACGTGCAACGGTCGTTCGACGAGATGGACACACCGAGGAGCAGACGAGTCCTTCTCGAGGGCTGGGAGCGTTTTGACGAACCCGTCGACCGCATCGTGTCGATCGGCGCTTTCGAACACTTCGGCAGCGACCGTTACGGCCAATTCTTCAGCAAAGCTGCCAAGGTGCTGAGCGATGACGGCGTGATGCTGCTGCACACAATCGTTCGGGCCACACTGCAGGAGCGCCGACGGAGAAACATCCCCACGACCGCCGAGGTGATCCACTTCTCGCAGTTCATCCTCACCGAGATCTTCCCGGGTGGATGGCTGCCCACGATTCCGGTGGTCGAGGAGCAGTCGGAGCGCGCCGGCTTCGACGTGACCCGGGTGCAGTCCTTGCAGCTGCACTACGCCAGGACACTGGATCTGTGGGCCGCCGCGCTGCGCGCCAAGAAGGACGAGGCGATCGCTATCGAGTCGCAAGAGGTCTACGACCGCTACATGAAATACCTGACCGGGTGCGCGGACCTGTTCCGGCATGGCTACACCGACGTCTGTCAGTTCACGCTCGCCAAGTAGGCGTCTGGCTCTGACACCGCGGCTGTCGGATTCACCACGCCCCGTTCGTCGGACGGGTAGAGAGTGGAACACAGGGTTCTGCTCGCTACGTGAGAGGTCTCGACAATGCACTACTTTGCCTTGCTGCTCAGCCCCGAACGCGAACTCACGCCCGAGCAGGGCGCGGCCGAGATGTCGGCATACCAGAACTTCCACGCCAAGGCGGCCTCGGCGATCCGCGCAGGCGACGCGCTGGCGCCCTCGGCGACAGGCGTGCGCATCGCGGGCGGGCCGGACGCCCCTACCGTCACAGACGGTCCATTCGCCGAGAGCGCGGAGGTGGCGGGCGGCTACTACGTGTTCGAGGCGGACAACCTCGACGAGGCGCTGGCGCTCGCGCGTGACATCCCGGCCGCCAAGTACGGCGCGATCGAGGTATGGCCGATGGTCCACTTCTCCCCCGCCCGCGCGCCCCTGACCGCCGACAGCTGGCTGGCACTGCTGCTGGAGCCGCCCGGATCCACTGTCGAGCCCGGCAGCCCCCGGTGGGACGAGGGAATCAAGGCGCACGAGGAATTCGGCAAGGTTGCCGGCGACCGCGCGGTGGGCGGTGCCCCGCTGCACCCGCCGTCAACGGCGACGACGGTGCGGGTGCGCGACGGCGAGGTGCTGTTGACCGACGGGCCCTACGCCGAAGGCGCCGAGGTCGCCAACGGGTTCTACTACATCAACGCCGCCGACCGCGACGAGGCGATCAAGGTGGCCTCGATGATCCCGGCGACGAAGGTGGAGCTGCGACGGCTGGCCGGCGTCTCCGGCCTCTGACGCCGAATGGCCGACCTGGACAGTGTCTTTCGGGGCGAATGGGGAGCCGCTGTCGCCGCACTCGCGCGGTGGTCGGGCGACCTCACCGTCGCAGAGGACGCTGTCCAGGAGGCCTTCGCCGAGGCGCTGCGGACCTGGCCGCGGGACGGCGTTCCGGACAACCCAGGCGGATGGATCGTCACGGTCGCGCGCAACCGCGCACTGGACCGGCTGCGCCGCGAGTCGGTCCGTCCGGGAAAGGAACTGGCCGCCGTGGTCGACGACATCCGCGCCCGCACCGACCGCGCAGGCATTCCGCATCCGGTCCGCGATGACGAACTGCGGATGATGTTCACGTGTGCGCACCCGGCGCTGGACCGGCCGTCGCAGCTGGCGCTGACGCTGCGCCTGATCTCCGGACTCACCGTGGCCGAGATCGCCAGGGCGCTGCTGCAGACCGAAGCGGCGGTGGGACAGCGAATCACCCGGGCCAAGAGCAAGATTCGGCACGCGAACATCCCGCTGCGGGTGCCACCGGCCGAGCTCCTACCGGAGCGCACACCGCACGTACTCGGCTGCATCTACTCGGTGTTCACCGAGGGGTACTGGTCGACCGCCGGGCCGTCTGCGATCCGCGACGAGCTGTGCGATGAAGGGGTGCGGCTGGCCGCTGAACTGTGCGCGCTTATGCCTGACTCCCGTGATGGTCACGCGCTGGCTGCCCTTGTGCTGCTGCATGATTCACGCCGCCGAACTCGGGTGGACGCCGACGGCGCGCTGGTGCCACTTGACGAGCAGGACCGCCGCAAGTGGGACCGCGGCCGGATCGCGCGTGGGTTGCAACACCTGGAGCTGGCCGCGGGTGCGGCGGGGGCGTATCTGCCGCAGGCGGTGATCGCGGGGCTGCACGCAACCGCACCCAGTTGGGAAGAGACCGACTGGACAGTTATCTGCGCCGCCTACGACCGGCTGCTGGCGATCGCCGATTCACCGGTGGTGCGGGCGAACCGCGCACTGGCGATCGGGTTCCGCGACGGTTTTTCCGCCGGCCTTTCCGCACTCGACGAGGTGGCCGACGACCGGCGGCTGGCCCGATCGAGCACCGTGCCGTCGATCCGCGCCGACCTGCTTCGGCGGGCAGGCCGCACCGGCGAGGCGCTCACCTGGTATCAGACGGCATTGCAGCTTGCGGGCTCTGACCCCGCACGAGCCTTTCTCACCCGCCGAGTCACCGAATGCTCCGCATAACCGCGAACGGGCGCACTCCCCCTCGCAACCTGGGGGACCCCCACCCCATAACCGCGACTGTGCGTGTCTGCGGCCGACACGCCGGGAAAATTCCCGAGATCACGCACGCTCGCCGGGGTCTGACGTGCCATTGTTTGTCCAATGCAACGAATGACGATCCAGCACGACGGCGATGAACTCGTCGGCCAGGTCGCTACTTCCCGACACGCCGGGTCCGCGTCCTGCCGTCATGGTCATGCACAACGCGCACGGTCTCGGCGAACAGGTGCGCGAAAGAGCGCATCGTCTGACGGGTCTCGGCTATGTCGCTGTCGCGACCGACATGTACGGCGGCGGCACGCACCACACCGACCCGGAGGGCAGCGGCCGGTCGATGATGGACATCTTCAGCGCGCCGGATCGCCTGCGTGCCCGCGTCGTCGCGTGGTACGACGAAATCAAGAACCGGCCGGACGTCGACCCGCGACGCGTCGCGGCGATCGGCTTCTGCTTCGGCGGCATGTGCGTGCTCGAACTGGCGCGAAGTGGCGCCGATGTGAAGACAACTGTCAGCTTTCACGGACTGCTCTCGACATCCCAACCCGCCCAGCCGAACTCGATAGACAGCAGCATTGCGATCTACGCAGGTGGTAAAGACCCGTACGCACCACCCGCACAAGTCGAGGCGGCGCGCAAGGAGATGGCGGACGCGGGCGCACACCTGCAGATCACCGTCTTCGCTGACGCCTTCCACGGCTTCACCGACCCGGATTCGAGCGCGATGAATCGCACCGACATCGCATACGACGCGACGGCCGACCGTGTCTCCTGGGCAGGCACCATCGCACTACTCGAGAGCACGATAGGCGCCTGACGGTCAGTTCAGCGGGACGTCGAGGATCGGCTGGCCGACGTCGGCGCCCGGTCCGTCGAAGTGCCACCACTCGCCGGAGTAGACGTTGAGACCGCCTGCACTCATCCCGTCGCGCAGCCACGCCCGGTTGGCCCGCTGCTCGGCCGTGACACCGTCGGTCGCGAAAGCCTTTGCGCCGAGGCGAGAAGTCGTCGAATCCGGTGCCCATGTCGATGAGCCACCCGTAGTGCGAGTCGGCCAGCGTCACGTCGACCGAGCGGCCTGACTCGTGGCTGCGTGCCGACGTCCCGGGCCTCGCCACCCAGTTCGGGTTGGGCACCGCCTCGAACATCTCGACCTGGACCGCATGCGGGCGATAGCAGTCCCAGAACACCAGCTTGGCCCCGCGGGCCCGAAATGCGTCGGCCGCCTTGGCAAGACCCGGCGCCAGCGACTCGTGCACCAGGCAGTGTGCGTCCGATGGGTACAGCGGCTTGCCGACGAAGTTGTCCGCGGTCGCATAGCGCAGGTCGACGACGGCGTCGGGGATGACGCTGCGGATGTCGACGAAACCCGCATCGGCCGCAGTGGCCGGCTCGGCACTCGCTACGGGTGCGACCGCAACGGCCACCGCGACGACACAAGCCGCGAGCGTGCGCAAACTTCGGCTCAACACCGGCGTGTTGCCCGCAGACACGCTCCCCCGCAAGCGGGAGGTGCCCCCGGCTCGCCGCAAGGGGTTTAGGCCTCGGCGAAGTTACGGGTGACCGACGGGTCGACGGGAATGCCCGGGCCGGTGGTCGTCGAGACGACGATCTTCTTTAAGTAGCGGCCCTTCGACGACGACGGCTTGGCCCGCAGGATCTCGTCGAGCGCCGCGCCGTAGTTCTCGGCCAGCGCCTTCTCCTCGAACGACGCCTTGCCGATCACGAAGTGCAGGTTGGCCTGCTTGTCCACACGGAAGTTGATCTTGCCGCCCTTGATGTCGTTGACCGCCTTGGTGATATCCGGGGTCACGGTGCCGGTCTTGGGGTTCGGCATCAGGCCACGCGGGCCGAGGATGCGGGCGATGCGGCCGACCTTCGCCATCTGATCCGGCGTGGCGATCGCGGCGTCGAAATCAAGGAAGCCGCCCTGGATCTTCTCGATCAGGTCGTCGCTGCCGACGACATCGGCTCCAGCAGCCTCGGCTTCGGCGGCCTTGTCGCCGACGGCGAACACCGCGACGCGGGCCGTCTTACCGGTGCCGTGCGGCAGGTTGACGGTGCCGCGCACCATCTGGTCGGCCTTGCGCGGGTCGACGCCGAGCCGGATGGCGACCTCGACGGTCGCGTCCTGCTTCTTCGACGACGTCTCCTTGGCCAGCCGCGCGGCTTCCCGCGGGCTGTAGAGGTTGTTGCGGTCCACCTTCTCGGCGGCTTCGCGATATGCCTTGCTATTCCTGCTCATTGGTATCTCCTCATCAGAGTTGTGGTTGGCGGGCCGGAGCTGGCCCTCCCACGGGATCCGTCTACTCGACGGTGATCCCCATCGACCGGGCGGTGCCGGCGATGATCTTGGACGCGGCGTCGATGTCGTTCGCGTTCAAGTCTTCCTTCTTGGTCTCGGCGATCTCGCGCACCTGATCCCAGGTCACCTTGGCGACCTTCGTGGTGTGCGGTGTGCCCGAGCCCTTCTGCACACCGGCGGCCTTGAGCAGCAGCTTGGCGGCAGGCGGGGTCTTCAGCGCGAAGGTGAAGCTGCGGTCCTCGTAGACCGTGATCTCCACGGGGATGACGTTGCCGCGCTGGTTCTCCGTCGCGGCGTTGTACGCCTTGCAGAACTCCATGATGTTGACGCCGTGCTGGCCGAGCGCAGGACCGACGGGCGGGGCGGGGTTGGCCTGCCCGGCCTGGATCTGCAGCTTGATCAGCCCGGCGACTTTCTTCCTCGGGGCCATGGTGGTGCCGTGTTCCTTTCTGGGGCTTAGATCTTGGCGACCTGGTTGAAGGTCAGTTCGACAGGTGTTTCGCGGCCGAAGATCGACACCAGCACCTTGAGCTTCTGTTGTTCGGCGTTGACCTCGCTGATCGAGGCGGGCAACGTCGCGAACGGGCCGTCCATGACGGTGACCGACTCGCCGACCGCGAAATCAACCTCGATGGGTGCCCGTTCCAGGCTCGCCTCGGAAGAGGCGGCGCCGGAGGTGCTCTTGGCGGTCTTCTTGGGCTGACCCTGCGGCAGCAGGAACTTCACCACGTCGTCGAGCGTCAGTGGCGACGGCCGCGACGTCGCGCCGACGAAGCCGGTGACGCCGGGGGTGTTGCGCACCGCGCCCCACGACTCGTCGTTGAGCTCCATGCGGACCAGGATGTAGCCCGGCAGCACCTTGCGGTTGACCTGCTTGCGCTGGCCGTTCTTGATCTCGGTGACCTCTTCGGTCGGGACCTCGACCTGGAAGATGTAGTCGCCGACGTCCAGGTTCTGCACGCGGGTCTCGAGGTTGGCCTTCACCTTGTTCTCGTAGCCGGCGTAGGAGTGGATGACGTACCACTCGCCGGGCTTGAGGCGCAGCTCCTTCTTGAGCGTGACGGCCGGGTCCTCTTCCTCGTCTTCGGCCTCCGCCGCAGGCACCTCTTCGGCGACCTCTGCATCGGGCGCCGCGTCCTCGGCCACCTCGGCGTGCGCCTCTTCGACGTCGGGCATCGCGTCCTGCACGGCCTCGGCCGCGGTGGTCTCTTCGAGAGACTCCGCGGCCTCGTCTGCGATCACCGTCGCCGAATCCGCAGCTTCGGCGATCGCATCGGACACGCCCGAAGCGGTATCGCCGCTGAAGCTAGTCACTTGTCAGTCCTCTCATAATCACTCAGCCCCCGAACACCAGCATCACGAGCCGGGCCACGCCGAGGTCGACCAATCCGATGAGCGTCACCATGAACGCCAGGAAGACCAGCACCACGGCGGTGTACGTGCCCATCTGCTTGCGGTTCGGCCAGATGACCTTGCGCAGCTCGTTGAAGACCTCGCGCAGGTAGTTGATGACATACGCGATGGGGTTGCCACGGGTTCCCTTGGCGCGCTTCTTGGTCTTCTTCTTCGCCTTGGCTTCGTCCTCCAGGGTGGCGGCTTCCTGGGCGGTCGAGGCCGTATCGGTGTCGTCGGCACCGGTCCCGCGCCGTGACCGCTTGCCGGTGGGGCGCACGGGCTGCGTCACCACGGCGCCAGTACCTTCGGGCTCGTCGCTCACCGCATGCCTTTCGTTTGAGGTTGTGGGTCACCTTCCAGTGTCCACACCTGTCGAGTATTCAGTTCGAGCAGGGGCGACAGGACTTGAACCTGCAACCTGCGGTTTTGGAGACCGCTGCTCTGCCAGTTGAGCTACGCCCCTTCAGCCATGACACAGCTGGCACTGTCCTCACCTGCGCGTGTCCGGGGCTTACACAATTTGCGCGCTCCCCGTTCGGCCGATCAGAAACCGACGGACAGCGCGCTCGATTTGGAAAACCCCGAGGTCCGAGTGTACATCGGGCCAGGTCTTCGTTACTAATCCGGCTCTAGCTCGCCGGATCGGGCGTGACCTGCTCCTCAGGCTCTTCTGAAGCAAGCGTCTCCGCCTCCGGCTCGGCGTTGGTGGGCGTCCTGGTGACCTGGCCGGTCTCGGGGTCGTACTTCAGCGATATCGAGTTATCGCCTTCGTGGCCCATCAACGTCGTGAACGCCTCCAGTAGAGCTCGCCGTTGTCGTCGAGGGCCAGGTTCCTGGTCACGACGATGTCCGCACCGAAGCGTTCGTCGACGGAAACCACCTCCATCCGGCCCCACACCTTGTCGCCGGCCAGCAGCGGCTTGTGGTAGTGGAACTTCTGGTCGACCTGCACGATCTGCATGGTTTCGAAGCCGGTGTCGACTTTCCTGAAGAAATCCTGCTGCATGAGCAGCGCGAAGGTCGAGACGAAGGTCAGCGGTGCCACCAGCGCTTGGTGACCGAGTGCGGCGGCGGCCGCCTCGTCGTGAGAAGCGGGATCATCGGCCTTGATGGCGTTGGCGTACTCGCGCACTTTCTCGCGGCCGACGATGAAGTAGTCACCGTATTCGTGGACCATTCCCCGTACGTCTGTCTTGATAGCCATGCGCCCAGACCTCAAGCCAACTTAGCGCTGGCGACGGCGCGGCCGAAGATCTTCTTACCACCCGATGTGGCCGAAAGTGTGATTGTCACCGATTTCGATTCTGGATCAACGGTCTTCACCCTGCCATTGAACACGATCTCGGCGCCGACACCGTCGTTCGGCACTGGCACGACAGCGGTGAATCGGACGTTGTACTCGGTTACCGCCGCGGGATCGCCGACCCACGAGGTGACGTATCCGCCGCCGAGGCCCATCGTGAGCATGCCGTGTGCGATCGCGGTGTCCAGGCCGACCTGCTTGGCGATCTCGTCGTCCCAGTGGATCGGGTTGAGGTCTCCCGACACTCCCGCGTAGTTCACCAGGTCCTGCCGTGTCAGCGGAATGACCCTCTCAGGGAGCACGTCGCCCACCTTCACCGAATCGAACTTACGCAGCGCCATCGTCGAAGCCACCTTCTCCGTCCTCAGTCGTACGACCCGCGAGGGTCGTATAAGTCTCCTGCACCACTTCGCCGTCCTCGTTCGTAACGATGTTCTTGGTCACGATGATGTCCGCGCCGAACGACTGCCGGATCGAATGCACGTAGACATCACAGTAGAGCTTGTCGCCTGCTTTGATCGGCCGCAAGAACTTGAGCTCCTGGTCGACCTGGACGATCTTCTCGTCCGTGATGGCGATGTGGTTGCTCTTGAACATCGCCAGTTGCGCCTGGTAGCCGAAGATCGAGATGAAGGTCAGCGGCGCCAGGATGGCGTCGTGACCGAGTTCGGCCGCGGCCTTCTCGTGGTGAAAAGCCGCATCGTCGTTCTTCACCGCAACGGCGTACTCGCGGATCTTCTCCCGCCCCACCACGTAGTGGTCGGGATACCGAAAGTGCAAGCCGATAAGATTCGTAGACAACGACACGGTTAGTGAACCCTACCTATGTGCTCAGCAAAACGTCCTTGTGTTGTCGCGGTCAGCGCGACTCTTTGTGAGGCTGATGCTTCCCACAATTCGGGCAGAACTTCTTGATCTCGAGCCGATCGGGGTCGTTCCGACGGTTCTTCTTCGTGATGTAGTTGCGGTGTTTGCACACCTCGCAGGCCAAGGTGATCTTCGGCCGTACGTCGGTACTGGACGCCACGTCAGCTGCCCTCTTTCTAAGTTCCCCATGTTGTCTTGTAGCGATGGCCGGACTCGAACCGGCGACCTAACGATTATGAGTCGTTCGCTCTAACCGACTGAGCTACATCGCCCTGCGTCGCCAGAGGTTCCGGCGTCCACCGAGCCCCCTAACGGAATCGAACCGTTGACCTTTTCCTTACCATGGAAACGCTCTACCGACTGAGCTAAGGGGGCCTGACCCCGCACAGTCACGCTTGAGGGCCTTAAAGAGCGTACATTCTCGCGGTTTGCGCCGCCAAACCGCTTAGAGCCCGACGGTGACGCCCTCCGAAAACGGGCCGTCGTGCAGTTCGGTGGAAGGGTCGGTGCCGACCGGCACGTCGAAACCACGGCGGTATCGATTGCATCGCCGGGGTTGAGGCCGGCCAGGGTGTTGCCCAGATAGATCCAGGCCTCGTCGTCTGACTGATACTCCGTAGTGCCATTGGACAGCGTGTTGAACGACTCGAAGAACGTCTGCGGTTCGGCGCGGAGACGACGAACTCGAAATTGCCGTCGCGCACCGGCTGACCGACGCGTCCGGCCTGGTCCTCGAGCGTCGGCGCCTCTTGCCGGAGTCGGTCTCGGCGACGACGGCGGCGATGACGCCGGCGATGATCTTCATGTTCGGTCCCGACGACGGAACCGGCTGAGCGCGCTGGTCGGTCCAGGACTGGCCGTTGAAATATCGTCGGCCGCCAGAGCCATCGGGGTCGGAATACCAACCAGCAGGTGTGGTCACGAGTTGCGACCTTTCTGTGAGCTAACTGCGAAAGCCCGGCGAATGGGCCATAACCAGAGCCGCTGCGGTACGCAAGGCAATAGAAAATTCGTTTGCGGAGGCCAGCGGCTGGCCGGGGCTGTGGTAGGACAGACCCATGCCGGAGACGGTCGTAGCGACCGAGACGCCACGCGTGGCGGTGTACGTCGACTTCGACAACATCGTGATCTCCCGCTACGACCAGGTGCACGGGCGCAACTCGTTTCAGAAGGACAAGGGGCGCGGACTGGAGAGCGACAAGCTGACGAAGGCCACCGTCGACGTCGGCGCCATCATCGATTTCGCGTCGTCGTTCGGCACGCTGGTGCTGACGCGGGCCTACGCCGACTGGTCGGCCGACGTCAACGCCAACTACAAGGGTCAGCTCGTCGGCCGTGCGGTCGATCTCGTGCAGTTGTTCCCGGCGGCCGCCTACGGCAAGAACGGCGCCGACATCCGGCTCGCCGTCGACGCGGTCGAGGACATGTTCCGGTTGCCGGACCTGACCCACGTGGTGATCGTCGGCGGCGACTCCGACTACATCGCGCTCGCGCAGCGGTGCAAGCGACTGGGCCGCTACGTGGTCGGCATCGGGGTGGCAGGGGCCAGCAGCCGGTCGCTGGCCGCCGCATGCGACGAGTTCGTCACCTACGACGCACTGCCCGGCATCCCCACCGTCGCGCCGCGCCCGCGAAGAAGGCCACCAAGCGCGCCAAGTCGAACGAGCCCGACGACGAGCCCGAGCCTGCGGATACGCAGGCCGCGGCCACCGGTCTGCTGGAGCGGGCGCTGCGCATCGGGCACGAGAAGGACGACGCGGACTGGCTGCACAATTCGGCGGTCAAGGCGCAGATGAAGCGGATGGACCCGTCGTTTTCCGAAAAGTCGCTGGGCTTCCGCTCGTTCAGCGACTTTCTGCGCGCGCGCACCGACGTCGTCGACCTCGACGAGAGCAGCACCACCCGTATGGTGCGGCTGCATAAACAGGATGACTAGCGCGAGCAGTGACACCTAGTCTAGGCCTATGACCGACCGAAGACGACCGGGAGTGAGGATCGCAGCGAGGTACGAGCGAGGACCGGAGCGAGTGGGAGTCGAGCAATGACCGAACGCCTGTACTTTCGGCAGCTGCTGTCGGGGGGCGACTTCGCGAAAGACGACATGATCGCCCAGCAGATGCGCAACTTCGCCTATCTGATCGGCGACCGCGAGACCGGAGACACCGTCGTCGTCGATCCGGCGTACGCCGCCAACGATCTCGTCGACGCGCTGGAGGCCGACGGCATGAAGCTGTCCGGCGTGCTGGTCACGCACCACCACCCCGACCATGTCGGCGGCTCGATGATGGGCTTCGAACTCAAGGGCCTTGCCGAGCTGCTGGAGCGACAAAGCGTGCCCGTACACGTCAATAGCCTTGAGGCGGAATGGGTTTCACGGGTCACCGGCGTCGCCCGCAGCGACCTGACCGCGCACGAGCATGGCGACAAGATCAGCGTGGGGGATGTCGAAATCGAGCTGCTGCACACGCCCGGCCACACACCGGGCAGCCAGTGCTTCCTGCTCGACGGCCGGTTGGTCGCCGGCGACACGTTGTTCCTCGAGGGCTGCGGTCGCACCGACTTCCCCGGCGGCAGCATCGACGACATGTACCGCAGCCTGCAGCAGCTCGCTCAGCTGTCCGGCGACCCGACGGTGTATCCCGGGCACTGGTACTCGATGGAGCCCAGCGCATCGCTGTCGGAGGTGCGTAGCACCAATTACGTCTACCGGGCGAGCAATCTTGATCAGTGGCGAATGCTGATGGGCGGCTGATCCCGCAGTAGGGTTCTGACCACGGCGAGGTTGCCGTGTCTGAGCGCCCGCGGGCGCCCAATGGGAGGGAACCCACTCGATGACGACACCGCCCACCCCCGCAGGCTGGTATCCCGATCCAGAGCATTCCGACGGGGTTCGGTACTGGGACGGCGTGACCTGGACCGAGCATCGAAACCCCGCGCAAGAGGCGCCCCCGCAGGCGGCCTCAGAGCCTCCCGGCGGGGAGCCACCGGCGCCCGCCGAGCCGGCCGAGACCCCCGGCACCGACCATGTCGGGGCCCATCGCGCTCCAGAGTCATCCGAGCCAGAGCCCGAGCAGGCACCAGTCACCGAGCAGCCGACGACGAAGGTGCCGCTCGTGGCGCGGCGGGAGGCCGGCGCGCCCTACGCCGACGCCACCACGCCGACGCCGGCCGAGCCGCCTGAGGTCGAGCCGCCTGCGGGCACCGAACCGCCCGCCCCCGTCGACAACCGCAAGCTGATCGTGGGATTCGGCGGCGCCGTCGCCGCACTGCTGCTGGTGCTCGTCCTGGTCGCCGTCTACGCGCTCGTCATCCACAAGGACGACAGCAGGCAACACAGCTCGTCCTCGTCCACGAAATCCTCGGCCACTACGACCAAGGAGGAGACGACAACGTCGGCACCCGCGACCGAGGCGGCGCCGCCTGCTGCCGCCGCGACCGATGGCCCGCTGGAGTTCACCGTGACCGGCGTGGACAGCGGCACCACCGTCACCGATCCGACCAACGACTTACTCACCAAGGACGCGCAGGGCGAGTTCATCGTCGTCCACCTGACCGTGCGGAACACCAGCCCGGATTCCGCCCAGTTCGTCGGCACCTTCCAGAAGCTGAAGGCCGCAGGCCAGGTGTACTCCATCGACGACCAGGCCACTTTCTACGTCGGCGGCGGCTTCGTGGACATCCCCGCAGGCGGCCAGGTCGACGTCGGACTTGCCTACGACGTGCCGCCCGGCACCGTGCCCGAATCGGTTGAGCTGCACGCCGACCCTGCCGGCCCGGGTGTCGAATTGCCGACCTAGCCGCGCCGATAGCCGGCGATACGTTGCTATGTACCGCCACAATCGCCGTTTCCAAGGGAATTGCAGATTGGTCCAGCAACGGCCAGGGTGGTAGGGCGAACAGTCGGACCGAGCTGCAAGCGGTCGGCCATTGCAGCCTGACCTGGGCCGATGACCCGTTCTCGTCGCGATATGCCGCAAAATTCGGCGTATGGGCAACCGAATTCGCGCCGATCGAGCCCACTCACTTTGGAAATCGAAGGCGAAATTTTTCGAGTAGTGCAATACGCATGACACGGCCGACATAGCCTGGCAAACTTTGATTGTCAGCGTCTCGAGCACAAGGGACGTCGTGTCAGGGAGTTTGCTATGAAGAACCTCGTCGTGTGCTTCGACAGCACAAAAGATCGCCCCGGTCTGCGCGATGCGACCAATGCCGAGGCCCTGTTCTGGCTGCTCGATGCCGCCGAAGACGCCCGCCAGATCACCTGGTACGACGCCGGCGAGGCAACGCTGACCTCGCCCCAGCTCTTCAACCCGGCGGCCCGCCAGTGGCGCGAGACCGAAGCCGCGGCGGCCAGGGACTCCGTCGTCGACGCGTACTTCTTCCTCGCCGAGCATTGGGAGCCCGACGACCGGATCTTCCTTCTCGGTGCGGGACGCGGCGCGTACTGCGCACGGTCCCTGGCCAGGATGCTCGGCGCCATCGGAATGCTGCCGGACAGTTCCGAGAACATCGTGGACCACGCGTTGGGTGCCTACGCGATGCCCAGCATCACCCGCACGCCGGGTGAGTGGAATCAGATCAATCGGCTTGCGTCTGCGCTTGCGGGGCAGAGCGATGTCGCTGTGCCGGTGCATTTCCTCGGACTGTGGGACACGGTGAAAGTGCCTGGCGCGCCGCGGCTTTCAATAGACGACTCGCTGGGCAACGTCGTCACCGGACGGCACGCGGTCGCCATCGACGGTGGAGCCGGCCCATTCGGCGAGTGCCGCGTCAGCGCGGACGACCACACGATCGAGGAAGTGTGGTTCCGCGGCGCACACTGCGACGTCGTCGGCGGCCCGAACGCATACTGGCCGCTGGCCGACATCACGCTCGACTGGATGCTCGACGGTGTTGTCAAGGCCGGCGCGATCGTCGCCGACACGGACCTGCAACGCACACCCGCACCCACCGAGCTCGACGCGCTCGCCGAGGGCGCGCGGTCGTTGCGCTTCCGCAAGGTGCCCGACGACGCGCTCGTGCACGCGAGCGTCGACGTGTACCTGCGCGCGCATCCCGACTACTGGCGCAGGCTGCCCGCGCGCATCGTCTGGACCGACGTGGACTGGGCCGCACGCGCCGAGCGCATGCCGTGGTCCGAGACAGCGCCGGTGCGGGAAGTGGAACTCGACGAACTCGATGCGCTTGCTGCGGTGGCGTCGTAATCCAAACGCGGTGCACCACGGACAAAGTCGGCATCGCGAACATCCCGCCGTAGAACGTGTTGAAAGGTAAAGTCGCAGCCTATGGCCCAGAACTGGCCGGTCGTCCAGCGCGATAACGAATACACGACCATTCAGTCGGCACTGGTCGACCAACAGGGCATCTGTGGCATCGTCTTGGTCGGCGATGCGGGCGTTGGCAAAACAACGCTAGCTCGCTTGGTGACACAGTCACTGCCGACGCGAGTGCAATGGGTAGCAGGCACCGAATCGGCGCGCAGCATCCCGCTCGGCGTCTTTGCGCACTTGGTGGGTGCCGCCACGTCACGAGATCCGGTCGCATTCCTGGCCGCGGCGCGCGAAACGATTCTCTCCGAAGGAAATTCGGTAATCGGCGTCGATGATGCGCATTTGCTCGACCAACTGTCGGCAACGCTGCTGCATCAGCTGGCCCTCGACGGGACGGTGCGCATCGTGGCGACCGTCCGGTCCGGTGAAACCGTTCCCGACGCGATCACCTCGCTGTGGAAGGACGGCTATCTGCTGCGCCTGCACCTGGCGCCGTTCAGCAAGGAGCAGTGCGTGTCGCTGATCGAGGCGGCGCTCGGCGGCCGGGTGGAGGGACTGTCCGCCGACCTGATGTGGGAGGCGTCCGGCGGCAACGCGTTGTTCGTGAGGCACCTGGTCGAAGGCGCGATCGAAGCGGGCACGCTGCGTCAGGTCCGCGGGGTGTGGCAGCTGCGGGGCCGGACCGCTGTCACGTCGGAGTTGGCCTCGCTACTGGACAGCCGCGTCGATCAACTGCCCGACAACGTGCTGCACGCGCTGCGGCTGCTGACGTTCTGCGAGCCGCTCGACCTCGACACGCTGAGTGGCATCGCCGGTGTCGAGGCCGTCGAGGAGGCAGAGAACCGCGGACTGATCCGCGTCGTCGAGGAACACCACAGCATCGATGTGCGGTTCAACCACCCGTTGTTCGGTGAGGTCATCCGGCGACGGCTGGGCATGGCGGGGGCGCGTCGGCTGCGCGGCGAGGTGGTGCGTGCGCTGCAGGGCACGCCGTTGCGGGGTCCGACGGACCGAATTCGGCTGGCGGAGTTGACGCTCGACAGCGATCAATCCCCCGAACTCGACCTGCTGGTGACTGCGGCGCGCGATGCCATCGCGCTGACCAACGTGACACTCGGCGAGCGGTTGGCCCGTGCGGCGGTGAACCGCGGCGGCGGCCTGGTGGCCAGTGAACTGCTGGCGCGCTCGCTGCTGTGGCAGGGCAATTCCGCGGAGGCCGAGGAGACGCTGGCCGCATTTGATCCGAATGCGATGGACGAACTGGAAGTGGTGCGGTGGGGGTTGGTGAGGATCGCCAACCTGCACTGGTCGATGGGCGACGCCGAGGGCGCCGACGAAGTGCTGGACCTGTTGTGCGACAGAGTCACTCACCCCGGCCTGAAGTTGGTCGTCGCCGGTGTCGCGTCGGCGTCACGGCTGTTCGAGAACCAACTCGAGGAAGCGGTCGAGCTTTCGGGGCGGGTGCTCGCCGACACGGAGGCATCGGCCGCCGCCGTCGAGTGGGCGGTGTTCGGTGGCGCGCTGGCGTTGGCGTTGATGGGGCGCGGCGAAGAGGTCGAAGCGGTCGCTCAGCGCGGGCACCAGATCGACGACAAGGTCGACGGACTGCTGCGCTATCTGACGGCGTTCGGTGAAGTTCGGGCACTGGTGCTCAGCGGCGACTTCGACACCGCCGCAAAGCGATCCGCGGACATCGTCCGGATCACGTCGGCGGGGCAGTACCTGGCGTGGGGCATGGCCAACGTTCTGGTCGGAACCGTCGAACTCGGACGTGGACGGTTCAACGAGACCGTCTCCCGCATGGAGCAGACCGTCGCGGCGCTGACGTCGGAGTCGGCGGCCTCGTGGAGCTTCCCGGCCCGCCTGCTGCTGGCGCAGTCGTATTGCGCGCTCGGCCGCACAGAGGCAGGGGCCAAGATGATGGCAGAGCTGCGGACCCGCAGCGGCAAGCACGTCGCGGTGTTCGGTCCGCAGCTGCGGATCGCCGAGGCGTGGCTGGCGGCCGCGGAGGGAAACGTCAGCGCCGCAATCGAACTCGCGCTCGACGCCGCTCGGCTGGCATCGGAGTCGAAGCAGACAGCGATCGAGATGCTGGCTTTGCACGACGCGGTGCGGTTCGGCGACCAGACGTGCCTGGACCGGCTGGCCGATCTTCCCGCGGGCACCGGCGGCGGCCGGTTGGCGTCTGCCATCGCCGCGCATGCCGCGGCGGTCCGCGACCGAGACGCCGCCGGCCTGATCGAGGCCTCTCATCGGTTCGAGCAGATCGGTGCACTGCTCTCGGCGGCCGATGCGGCCGCGCAGGCGGCGGCGGTGTTCGAGGCGGCCGACAATCGCCGATGCAGCATGGAGGCGGCGGCTGCGGCCACAAGGCTTGCCGCGGAGTGCGGCGGAATCCGCACACCCGCTCTGGACCTGGCCTCGCACCCGTTGCCGCTGACCGTCCGCGAACGCGAGATCGCCAACCTGGTCGCGGCGGGCTTGAGCAACCGAGAGATCGCCGACCGGCTGGTCGTGTCGGTGCGCACCGTCGAAGGGCACCTGTATCGCGCCTGCATCAAGCTCGACATCTCCGACCGGGAAGAGTTGGCGGCGATGATCCGCACCGGCTCGACCGACGTCACCGGCGTCACCGGCTAACTTCACTTTCGGCAATCTGCCCGTGTGACCTCGTGAGGCACTTCAGCCTCATTTAACTCACTAGAAATTGCCGCGGCAATGCTAATGATTTACCCTCGGCGACATCGAATGCTGATCTAGAAGGGAGACCATGGTATAGACGACGCGTGGGAATTACGGATTGGTTCGACGACCGCGCCCGCGATATTGCGAACTTATCCCCCGGCGCGTGGACGGCGATGGCGGCGTGGCTGGCCGTCTGCGTCACCATTGCAGCCCTGGTCTATGCGCGGCGGCAGTTCCAACGGGCCAAGGATGAAGGCGAGGACCTGGCGAAACCGAATGTCGCCATGTTCATGGAGCCGAGCGCGTCGGATTGGCATCTCGTCGAGCTGGTCGTGAAGAACTTCGGTCAGAAGCCGGCGTACGGGATCAAGTTCGAATTCGCCAACCCGCCGACGGTCCCGCGGTACGAAAGCGCGGACCACGACAACTATGTCGACATCGTTCCGCTGAAGCTGCCCGCAGAGATTCCCTATCTCGCGCCGTCGCAGGAATGGCGCACGGTGTGGGACTCGGCGCTAGACCGCAAGCAGCTCGGCGAGTCCATCAGCTCGCGCTTCGCAGGCGCCGTTGCGTTCTACGACCAACCCGATTCGTCCCGCCAGGGAAAGACAAAGGGAAAGCGCACAACGCACCAATACCGGACGCCTGCGGTGCTGGACTGGGCGACGCTGCACCCGGTCGAACGGCTGGAGTTGTTGACGAACCACGACCTGGCCCGCCAGGAGAAGCAGAAGCTGGAGCTGCTGCGTGGCCTACTGACCTACTACCACTACGCGACGACCGAAAGCCGTCAAGAAGTGCTGCAGACCGAGATCAACCGGATGAACGCCGCCGCCAACGAGCAACGCGACCGCTACCGCAGTCAGTTCGCCGTCGAGCAGGAGGCTCCACAGCCGGCCCCGCCGGCGGCGCCGGTGTCGGTCGACGAGCTCCCGCCGCAACAGCCGCGCTACGAGGCATCGCAACAGCCGCGGTACGAGGTAGCGCAACAGCCGCGGTACGAGGGACTTCCGCGGTCGTATGACGACCCAGCGCCGCCGTACGACGAGGAACCTCCCTACGATGATGACGACGCCGAAACGCGGGTGATCAACGGCCGCCATCGCCGCAACCTCAGGTGACACGCCGACTACTAGCGCCCTTCGCGCTTGGCTTTCGTAACAACGTTTCGTAACATCGATCTGAAACGAAAGCGCACGTCAACGGAGGCCCGATGACTAACCCGGTGAACTACGAGCTCAACGAGTCAATCGCGACGATCTCGCTGGACGACGGCAAGGTCAACGTGCTGGGGCCGGTAATGCAGGCCGCGATCAACGAAGCACTCGACCGCGCGGAGAAGGACGACGCGAAAGCCGTCGTGCTCGCAGGCAACCACCGGGTTTTCAGCGGCGGGTTCGACCTGTCGGTGTTTCAGTCCGGCGACGCGCAGGCGGCGCTGGGGATGCTGGCAGGCGGCTTCGAGTTGTCGGTGCGGTGCCTGACGTTCCCGAAGCCCGTGATCATGGCGGCGACGGGTCCGGCGATCGCGATGGGCTCCTTTCTGCTGCTCAGCGGCGACCACCGGATCGGCGCGCCGAAGTCGCGGTGCCAGGCCATCGAGGTGGCGATCGGCATGACGATTCCGATCTCGGCGATCGAGATCATGCGGATGCGGTTGACGCCTGCAGCGTTCCACCGTGGCGTCTCGATGGCGGCGACATTCGTCGGCGACGACGCGATCGACGGCGGCTGGCTGGACGAGATCGTCGACGGGGACAAGGTGTTGGCGCGCGCGCAAGAAGTAGCGACGCAAGCCGCCGCGACACTGCACGCCGGTGCGCATCTGGCGAGCAAGTTGAAGGCGCGCGAGTCAGCGCTGGTGGCGATCCGCGCGGGAATCGACGGGCTACCAACGGAATTCGCGACAAGCTAGGTCGCTGCGATGCCGAGGGCGAAGCAGCGAACGCCCGAACTACGTGATCGGGTACTCGAGGTTGCGATCGCGACGCTCGGCGAGGAAGGGATCGCCCGGTTCACAACGCGGCGGGTGGCCGAGCGGGCCGGCACGTCGGTGCCCGCGGTCTACGAGCTGTTCGACGACAAGGCCGGCCTGGTGCGAGCGATGTTCTTCGACGGCTTCCGGTTGTTGGGCGCCGAGCTGGCCAAGATCCCCGAGACGGACAACGCGCTGGGAGATCTGGAGCGGCTGGTGCCGATATTCCGGTTGTTCTGCCGGGCGTATCCGAAGCTGGCGCAGGTGATGTTCTCGCGGCCGTTCGCGGACTTCGAGCCGGGGCCCGACGAACTGGCGGCGGGTGCGACTGTTCGCGAGGTGTTCGTCGGCCGGATCCAGCGGTGCATCGACAAGGGTCTGCTCGGCGGGGACCCGATGGACATCGCGCACGTATTGCTCGCGCTGGCACAGGGTTTGGCGGTGCAGGAGGCGGGCCGGTGGCTGGGAACGTCGGCGCCGGAGATCGAGCGACGGTGGAAGGTCGGCGTCACGGCGGTGCTCGACGGGTTCGGCTGGGCGGATCCATGAGAATCGGGGTGGAGTCTTCGATAAGCAGCGCTCACCGTAGGCGGTTAGGTCGACGCTTCGAACCGCGACCGCCCCGCAGGCTATGTCTCGACACGCCGCCAACAGCCTTCGCCTGATTCTCGACTTGAGGGAAGTATTGTCTGATGCTGGATGCTTTGCGACTTTTCGAGCCATTATCGGCTTTCGCTGCTCCTGGGCGTCGGCCAGCTGGACACTCGTCCTAAGTACCGCGGTATCACGGTTGCTGCAGATCTGCGATCCGCGTCGCGCACTTCCTGCCGGACACGGCTGACGCGAGACAGCACCGGAAATCGTGATATCGAGCGGATCAGCCGGTATCCTCATACCCGGTTGATTTCCCCCAGCCTTCCGGAAAGGGCACGGTGGTGCAGGACTCTCCGCCGAAAGTGCCCGGCACTGCGACGTAGCGGAGAGTTCACGGTTGCGCTTTCCGACCCCACGGGGTCAGTACCAGCGGATGCAGCGCTGCTAGCCTCAACCGACGGCGATCTCGGCGGGCTGCGGGCTGCGCAACCACGACGCGGTGTCACAGCGCCGAAACCAGGAGGATTGCCGTGAGCACGTTTACCGAGACGATGTATCGCAACGCCCGCTGGAGCCTGAAGGGCATGGTCACCGGTGAACCCTATGCGCCCGTCCGGCACACCTGGGCGGAGGTGCACGAGCGCGCCCGACGCGTAGCAGGCGGGCTGGCCCGGTCCGGTGTCGGACACGGTGATGCCGTCGCGGTGCTGGCCGGCGCACCGGTTGAGATTGCGCCCACGGCCCAGGGCATTTGGATGCGCGGCGCCAGTGTGACCATGCTGCACCAACCCACGCCGAGAACGGACTTGGCTCGGTGGGCAGAAGAAACCGCCGTCGTCATCAACATGATCGGCGCCAAAGCGGTCGTCGTCTCCGACCCGTTCATGCCCGCGGCGCCGCTGCTGGCCGACCTGGGATGGCGGGTGCTGACCATCGCGGACCTGCTCGGCAGCGGCCCGATCGAACCAGTCCACACCGACGACGACGATCTCGCCCTCATGCAGTTGACGTCGGGCTCAACGGGCTCGCCCAAGGCGGTGCGAATCAGCCATCGCAACTTCGTCGCCAATGCCGAGGCGATGTTCGCCGGTGCGGAAGTCGACCCAGGCACCGATGTGATCGTCAGCTGGTTGCCGTGCTTTCACGACATGGGTATGACCGGGTTTCTCACGGTGCCAATGTATTTCGGTGTTGAGTTGGTCAAGGTCACGCCAATCGATTTTCTGCGCGACACTCTGTTGTGGGCCAAGCTGATCGACAAGTATAAGGGCACGATGACAGCTGCACCGAATTTCGCCTACAATCTGTTCGCAAAGCGACTGCGCAGGCAGGCCACTCCCGGTCAGTTCGATCTGTCGTCGCTGCGATGGGCGCTTTCTGGCGCCGAACAAGTCGACCCCGCCGACGTGGCCGAGCTGTGCGAGGCAGGTGCCCCGTTCGGGCTGCGCCCGGAGGCGATCCTTCCTGCCTATGGCATGGCCGAGACGACGGTGGCGGTGTCGTTCACCGAATGCGGCACAGGCCTGGTGGTCGACGAGGTGGACGCCGACCTGCTCGCCGTGTTGCGCCGGGCCATTCCGGCGACCAACGGCCGCACCCGCCGACTGGCCTCGCTCGGCCGCCTGCTGAAGGGACTCGAGGCGCGCATCGTCGATCTGGACGGCACGGTGCTACCCCCAAGGGGTGTCGGCGTCATCGAAGTGCGCGGCGAATCGGTGACGCTGGGCTACACGACCGCGGCGGGATTTATTGCGGCCCAGGATGAACAGGGTTGGTACGACACGGGCGATCTGGGCTACCTCACCGAGGCGGGCAACCTCGTGGTCTGCGGTCGGCTGAAGGACGTCATCATCATGGCGGGGCGCAACATCTATCCGACTGACATCGAGCGGGCCGCGAGCCGCGTCGAGGGCGTGCGGCCGGGCTGCGCCGTAGCGGTGCGCCTAGACGCCGGACATTCGCGAGAATCCTTCGCCGTCGCTGTGGAGTCCAACGCGTTCGACGAACACGATGAGGTGCTGCGAATCCAGCACCAAGTCGCGCACGAGGTGGTCGCCGAGGTCGACGTGCGGCCGCGCAATGTGGTCGTCCTCGAGCCAGGTACGATCCCGAAGACGCCGTCGGGAAAGCTACGGCGTGCGCATGCCTTGGCGCTCATCGACTGATCTCCCCAGGTGTGGCGGGTGAATTCGCTGCTCACACTGAGAGCAGTTTTACGAGGACCCCGCTGACATGATGGTGACATGACCGATGTCCGGGGCCGGGTGTGGCGGAACGGAAAACCACAGGACGATTTCGAGTTCTCCTCGATATCGGACTACCTCGTCGAAGACGACACCCTGGTGTGGTGCGACATCTATGACCCGGACAAAGAGACCCTGGTCGACCTGGCACAGGAGCTGGGGTTAAACGATTGGGCCGTCGAGGACGCCGTCGCCGAGGCCGAGCGCACCAAGGCCGCCGTGTATCGGTCGCACACGTTCTTCACGGTCTACGCCGTCTCGGCCAAGGAGGCCGCCGACGAATCCGATTCGACGCTCGCGACGCACCGCATCTCCGGGTTCGTGCTGCCGCAAGGGCTCATCACGGTGCGGCTGTCGCCGTGGTACGACATCGAGAGCGTCTCGACGCGCTTCGACGAGCTCGGCGGCCAGGAGTACGGGGTGGGCGCGCTGGTGCACGGCCTGCTCGACGTCGTCGTCGACGGCCACTTCGAGGCGGTGCAGGCACTCGATGACGGCATCGAAGGCATCGAGGACGACCTGTTCGAGAACAGCACTCCGAAGGGTGGGTTGCAGCGCAAGACTTTTCGGATGCGCAAGGACCTCGTCGAGCTGCGTCGGGTGGTGTTGCCGATGCGCGAGGTCGTCAACTCGATTCAGCACCGTCGGCTGGACGCCAAGACGGCGCCGGAGCTCGATCCCTTGTACGCCGACCTGTACGACCACGTGCTGCGGGTGTCGGAGTGGACGGAGTCGCTGCGCGACATGGTCACGACGGTGTTCGAGACGAACCTGTCCCTACAGGATGCCCGGCTGAACATCGTGATGAAGAAGCTCACCGGCTGGGCGGCGATCATCGCGGTGCCGACGGCGATCACCGGCTTCTACGGGCAGAACGTGACCTATCCGGGAATCGATACGGTCGGCGGCTTCCTGACGAGCACGGCGCTCATCGTTGTACTTGTGCTGACGCTTTATTGGATGTTCAAGCGGCGGGACTGGCTGTAGCGGTCAACACGCCGACGACCTCGTGGCCGGCGCGGTAGGTCGCGGTGAACCCGTCGCGGTCCTCGAAGAGGCTGATGTCCTCGTAGTCAGCACCCCAGCCGCGATACTTCAATTCGTACTGCCCTATGGCGCAGGCGAATTCGGGCACGTCACTCCAAGTCGCGCCATACCCCGCGGCGACCGTACCGGCGACACGCCCCTGCTGTGTGGCGTCGCGCCAGTGCTCGGACGCGATCCGTCGTCCCGCTGTCACGTTGTAGGCGAGCGCGACGTCACCGGCGGCGTACACGTTGAGCGTAGAGGTGTGCATGCGTTCGTCGACGACGATGCGGCCGTTCTTGGTGTCGAGTCCCGCCGCTGCCGCAAGACGGCTATCGGGTCGCACGCCGGTGGCGGAGACCACGAGTTCCGCCTCCACCGCGGCACCGGTGTCCAGGGTGACTTCGCGGTCCTCGACGGCGGTCACGCTCGTCGAACCGATGAAGCGAACACCGCTATCGGACAACATCTTCACCACGCGTTCGCCGACCTCGACGCCGAACCTGCGATGCACAGGCACCGGCTCGGGCGCCACGAGAGTGGTCGCCACACCGCGGGTTGCGAGGCAGGACGCCGCCTCGCACCCGATCAGGCCACCGCCCACCACGACGGCTGAGTCAGAGTTCTTCGCGGCCATCCGCAGCACGACGGCGTCGGCGAACGAACGTAGGGACAGCGCGGCCTCTCCGCCGGGAACGGCGAGCGGAACCGGAGTGGCCCCGGAGGCCAGCACGAGATGCCAATAGACATAGCGCCGGCCTCCCGCGGTGACGACTTCGTGGTTGGCGACGTCGATGTGCTCGACGGTGATGCCGCGGTGTAGCTGGATGCCCTGCCGGACGAACCAGCCGGGGCTGTGCAGGTCGAGTTTGGGGTCCCGGCCGCATAGGTAGGCCTTGCTGAGCGGGGGCTTGGCGTACGGAAGCGCGGGGTCGCTGGTCAGGATGTAGACGGGAATCTTCGGGTGCTTCTGGCGAAAAGTCTCGGCAGCGGTCAACCCTGCCGGACCACTGCCGATGGCGATGAAGCCTGGTGCCACCACAATTCTTGGATACCCGCTCGACGGCGCGCATAGCGGTAGCTGTCAGCGTTCCGTCATCATTTGTTGACGCCGCTGCGCCCTATTCGGCGCTCGAGGCTCCCCACACCAGGCAGAAGGTGTGGCCCGCCGGATCCCGATACACGCGGTAGGTGTCGTCCTCGATGGCTTCGGTCACCCGGGTGGCGCCCAATGCGAGCACGGAGTTGCCGTATTGCCCGCCGCACAAACGACCAGGCTGTTCAATATGGGTGACGCATGTCTCGGGAGGTCGGATGACGGCAACGGCGTGCTCGGTGTGTGGCACCGAACCGCTGGAGAATGCCCGCTTCTGCCATGGCTGCGGTTCGCCGGCCGGCCCGTCGGAGGTCGCGGCGGAGTACAAGCAGGTGACGGTGCTGTTCGCCGATGTGGTCCATTCGATGGACATCGCCGCGGTGGTAGGTGCCGAGCGGCTGCGCGAGATCATGACCGAACTGGTCGGCCGCGCGACCGCCGTCGTGCGGCGCTACGGCGGAACGGTGGACAAGTTCACCGGCGACGGCATCATGGCGGTCTTCGGAGCCCCGACGGCATTGGAGGATCACGCCTTCCGTGCATGCCTGGCCGGTCTCGATCTGCAGACGCAGGCGAAGCAACTGGCCCTCGATGCAAAGGACCGTGACGGCGTCGATCTGCAGCTTCGGGTCGGACTGAATTCGGGCGAGGTGATTGCCGGTGAAATCGGTTCTGGTGCTGGGACTTACACCGCAATCGGTGAACAGGTTGGAATGGCCCAGCGGATGGAATCGGCGGCACCACCCGGAGGGGTGCTGCTCAGTGAATCCACCGCGCGGTTGGTCGATGAAGCGGTGGAGCTCGATGAACCCGAGCTCGTCCGCATCAAGGGCGCAGAACAGCCAGTGCCAGCACGGCGCCTGCTGGGCGTGGCCGAACACGGGGCAATCGGCCGACGTGACACGAGTCTGGTTGGCCGCCAGTGGGAGCTGGCCGCACTGACAGGTGTGTTGGACCGGTCGATCGCGGGCTCAGGGGCAGTCGTCGGAATAGTGGCGCCGCCAGGCGTCGGCAAGAGCCGGCTCGTCGCTGAATTGGCAGCCACCGCGGCCAGCCGCGGGATTTCGGTGTACTCGTCGTTTTGTGAGTCCCATGCCAGCGAGATCCCCTTTCATGCGGTGTCCCGGTTGCTTCGGGGCGCATTCGGAGTCGAGGAAATCGCCGATGAGGCGGCGCGCGCGGAGGTACGGGCCCGAACTCCCGAGGCGGATGCCGAGGACCTGCTGCTCCTCGATGATCTGCTCGGTACCCGCGACCCCGCGGTGCCTTCGCCGGACATTGCGCCGGACGCGCGCAGGCGGCGGCTCACGGCTCTTATCAACGGGGCAATCTTGGCCCGCGCGACGCCGGCTGTCTATGTCGTCGAGGACGTGCATTGGATAGACGAGGTCAGCGAGTCACTACTGACCGACTTTCTTTCGGTCGTTCCCAGGACGCATGCGCTGGCGCTGCTCACGTACCGCCCCGACTACCGCGGGCCGCTGAGCTCGACGCCCGGTGCGCAGACGATTGCCCTTGCCGCGCTGAACGATTCGGAAACCGGTGCCCTCATCACCGAGCTGCTGGGCCCGGACCCATCGCTGGCCGCGTTGACGACCCAGATCACCGAGCGCGCCGCGGGCAACCCGTTCTTCGCCCAGGAGATCGTCCGTGACCTCGCCGACCGTGGGATGCTGCGCGGCGAGCGCGGCGATTACCGGTCCGACGGTGCGGCCGAGGCGAGCGTGCCCGCAACCTTGCAGGCCGCAATCGCCGCCCGCATCGACCGACTCGAAAGCGTGGCCAAACGCACGTTGAACGCCGCGGCGGTGATCGGATCCCAGTTCGACGCCGACCTAACGGCAATCCTGGTGGGGGAAACCGCGCTGCCCGAGTTGGTGCACGCGGAGCTCATCGACCAGATCAGGTTCACGTCTAACGCGGAGTATGTGTTTCGCCATCCACTGATCCGTACGGTGGCGTACGAGTCACAGCTGAAAGCCGACCGGGGGGCATTGCATCGTCGGCTGGCTAGAGAGATCGAACGCCGTGAGCCCGATTCGGCCGACAAGAACGCGGCGCTGATCGCTGAGCACTTTGAGGCCGCGGACGACCTGCCTGCCGCATACGGCTGGCACATGCGCGCCGGAACTTGGTCCACCAACCGCGACATCGTCGCGGCCCACACCAGCTGGCGAAGGGCGCGCGCAGTCGCTGATCGGCTACCGGACGATACCGCGGATCGGCTGGCTATGCAGATCGCTCCGCGCACGCTGCTGTGCGCCAGCGCATTTCGTGTCGGTGGCAGTGGTGCCGAGACCGGTTTCGACGAGCTGCGCGAGCTGTGCGAAGCCGCGGGCGATAAGCGTTCATTGGCCATCGGTATGACCGGGCCGGTGGTGCAACAGTTTGCCGCCCACAACCCTCAGGCGTCGCGTCTAGCCACCGAGCACATTCGATTGCTGGAATCCATCGGCGACGCCACCTTGACCGTCGGGCTCTCTCTCGCCGCACTTACCGCGAAGTTGCAAGCGGGCGAAATCACCGAGGTTTTGCGGATAGCGGGGCGCGTCATCGCCCTGGCCAACGGTGATCCCGCCAAGGGCAACGTGATCATCGGATCTCCGTTGGCTGTGGGACACACATTTCGTGGCAACGCCCGATGGTGTTTGGGACTACCAGGTTGGAAGGACGATTTCCGTCAGGCCATCGACATGGCGCGTGCCGCCGACGGGACGACCCAAGCCCTGGTGATCTTTTACATATATGCAACGACGGTCCCCTGGGTGCTGCCTGCGGACGCTACCGCGCTGGTGGACACGGCTGAGGCGCTGGCGGTCGCGGAGCGTTCTGGCGACGATATGGCCCTCGATCTAGCCCGATGCGTTCGAGGCATCGTGCTGGTGCACCAGGACCGCCCCGACTTAGCAACTGGCCTCGGCCTCCTCAACGAGGTCCGGGAACACGTTCTGCGCGATCGGTTCAGCCATGCGGTGTTGAGTCTCATCGACGCCGAAACTGCGCGCGCGAAAATGAGACACGGCGACGTGGATGGCGCCATCGCCTTATTGCGAACAACGACCGACGAGCTACTCGCCTCGGGCGAGTCCCTGTGGCCGTTGATCACCGCTGTTTTGGTGGAAGCGCTCCTGCTTCGCGGCGCAAGCGGTGACGTCGACGCTGCACAAGCGGCACTCGAACGATCAGAGGCAGTGCCGAGGGATCCGGACGCTGTCGGTATGACACTGCACCATGTGCAGATGCGAGCGCTGATTGCTCGGGCGCGAGGTGATGACAAGGGCTACCGCGAGAACGCGGACCGCTATCACGCGCTGGCGACGTCGCTTGGTTCCCACGGCCACATCGCAGCGGCCGAGGCGATGAGCTGAGCCGAACGGCGACATCCCCGTTGACGCCAGTGCGTCGGCGGAGTAAGCCACGTCGCCGTCCCGGCTGTGGGACCATCTGCCCATGAAATCCGAGGACGACCCCGAGGCCCGGATCAGGGAGCTCGAGCGTTCGCTCACCGATCAGGCACAGACAAGCGAACTGGGCACCGGGCGCGCCAGCAGCGGCGCCGCATACCTGCCGCCACCTGTGTCCGGCTATAGCGCGCCCAACTACGGCAGTCCACCGCAATACGGAACCGAGCCTTTCGGCACCCAGCCGTACGGCACTCCGTACACCGCGCCGCGGCGAAAGATCTCCGGGGGCATTCCGTGGAGGGTGGTCGGATTGATCGCGGTCGTCTTAGTGGCCATTGCGGCGGGCTTCAGCGTGTTGACGTCGAAGACGTCCGAAATCACGGCACCACGTGACTCGCACGTGTCGGGCGGCGGTGGATCGATCGGCGTGCCAAGCATTCCCAGCAGGCCGAGTAATCCGAGCATGCCGAACCTTCCCGGCGTTCCGGGTGAATCCGGCGTGCTCGCCGCATCGCCGGATGCGCCGGCCAGCGTCTCCGGCATCGAGAACAACAAGACGGTCGACTGCACCGACGGCGCTGTGACCGTGAGCGGCATCCGCAACACCGTGAACATCACCGGCCACTGCGTGAACGTCACGGTGTCGGGCATGAACAACGTCGTCACCGTTGACGCCACCGACGCGATCGGCGCCTCCGGATTCGACAACCGGATCACCTACCACTCCGGATCGCCGCAGATCGATAGCACCGATTCCAACATCGTCGAGCAAGGCTGACCGAATTCGTCCGCCATAACAATTAGAACAATGCGCGAATAATCGGCAGACAACTTGTCAGACTGGCGACAACGTCTATTTGTCGCCCGGGGGGACAATGTCTGACACACATTCCGCCGCTGTTCGACCGGCGCGCCGATCAGGTTTGGCCATCGCGACGGCCTGGCTTCTGGGCGCGGGTATCCCGCTACTCGCGATCGTTTTCGGGGTCTGTCTGGTCAAGCGCAACTGGGAAGCCGCCGGTCCGGAATACCTGATGCGGTACGTCTTCGGCGAACGGAAGACGGATCCGGACCTGGCGTCCAAAATTCGCGACGCCATTACGCGGGATTGGTCACTGATCGCAGGCTACTTCCTCATTCTTCTGGTCTGCGCGCTCATCTTCTACGTGATCATCTCCCAGTTTTCGGAGACGGGTAAGAAGCTGAGTTACGCCATCCTTGGAGCTGTCGCCGTCCTTACGGGTATGGACATTTTGGAAAATCTGTTGATTCTGTGGTCGCTGAATCCGCCCCATTTCCCCGACTGGCTCCAACCGCCGCCGCGATTCTGGGTTGTCGCGCCGGCTGCCGTCGCGACGGTGAAGTGGTGCACAGCGATCGTTGCCGTCTGCGCGATCCCGGCTGCGGTGTTCGCGTCCGCACGGGTGATCGTCTCCTACGTCTCCCGCCTGATTCGTCAAAGGGGCCGTACAAGATGGTGGGATCGAGTCCTCGTTCCCAGGCCAGAGCCGTCCCCGCCTGCCACCACCGATCCGCAGGTCGACATCGAAAGCAACTGGCGCCGAGCGTACTTCGTTCCCGGAGCCGACGGCCTGCTCAGCGAAAAGAATGCCGATGGACAGGACGTAGCGAGGACGGCCACCGCGCTGTGCCTGTCGGGTGGCGGGATTCGCTCGGGCTGTGTGGCCATGGGTGCGATGCAGACACTTTCCCGTGAGCCGGCCGGCGAGGAACCGGCGAGGTGGGGCACTGCACCGCTACTCGACGAGTTTGACTACATCATCTCGGTGTCCGGCGGCGGCTATACCTCGGGCGCAAGGCTTCTCGCGGTTCAAGAGGACAAGGTTGGTGGACCGGTCGCCGCCCTCGCCGACAGGTTCAGCCCCGGATCACCCGAGTTCGCCTTTCTCCGGCGGCGGGCGAGCTACATCGCCGACACGCCGATGGGCCTCGTGAAGGCGCTCGGCGAGGTGCTGAAGAACCTGTTGGCGTCGGCGGCAATGGTGTTGCTGGTCGCGGTGATCGCCGGCTGGGCGTTCGGTTATCTCGTCGCCAAGCTGCCGCTCGCCGCTCTCGTTCCGTGGCGGCGGGGAACTTCGCCGGTCGGCGTGCACATCCAGGCCTTGGATCACCATGTGATGGTGGCGATGGTAGCGGTCGCCATCCCCATCGCGTTCGCATTGTTATTCGGTTTGGCGGGCTTGATCTGCGAATACGTCTCGGTATCAAGGGGATTCACCCAGGCCAAGACCGTCATGAACCAAGCCGCCGCGGCGGCAACCTACCTGGCGATTCTCGTTGCAGTTGTGACGGTGGCACTGCCGGGTCTGATGTGGCTGTGCGCACCGCTGTCACCAACGCAGACCACCAAGTGGCCTTCGGTTGCGGCGTTCGGTGGTCTGGCCGCCGTGGCAGTCCTGCAGTACGGCGCCACGATCATCTCAATGGTCACCAAGAAGAAAGAGGGCTCCGCGGGCGAGGTTTCACGAGTGCGGAAGTTGCTTCCTCCGGGAGTCGTTCAACTCGCCATCGTACTGCTGACTCTGGCCGTCCTGGCCATCGCATGGCTGCTGGTGCTCGGAATCGCGGCGGCGCAGGTGTTCGACTCGGTGATTCGCGACCCGACGACTGTTACTCCCGTTCCGCATTGGAAAATAATTCTCCTATGCCTGGTTCTGATCGTCGTCATCTTGAGCATCATCGACGTCACATCGCTGAGCCTGCACCCGTTTTATCGCGGCCGGCTGGCGCGAGCGATGGCCGTGCGACGGATCGGTGGTGAGGCCAAGGGATATCCCCCCGAGGAGGGAACGTGGCTCGACCGCTACGGACATGCCTCCGAGGGCGGACCGAAATTCGTCTTCGCCGCGGCGGCTGCGCTTTCCGGTGACGCCAAACCCGCGCCGGGACTCAACGCCGTGTCCTATGTCCTGAGCGCGGACTACATCGGCGGCCCGGCGCTCGGCTGGCTCGACACCAAGGAAATCATCGCGGTGGCGCCGCCACGTATCAAGCGCGACCTGACGGTGCAGGCCGCCATGGCGATCAGCGGAGCGGCGTTCGCGTCGGCGATGGGCCGGATGAACAAGGGTTTCCAGTCATTGCTCGCGGTCTCGGGCGCGCGGCTGGGAACGTGGCTGCCGAACCCGACTTTCGTCAAGTACGCCAAAGACCATGCGGCGGAACCGCTTTATCCGAAGGCCTTGCCATCGATGCGCGGGGCGGGATACTTCTACCGCGAGCTGTTCGGGATCAACAAGCTGCATGCCCGTCTTGTCCAGGTCACTGACGGCGGCCACTACGAGAACCTCGGACTGGTGGAGGCGTTGCGGCGGCGGTGCCGGCTGATCTACGTCATCGACGGCGGAGGCGACACTCCCCCGCTGTTGTCCGGGTTGTCGGATGCCATCCGGCTGGCGCGGTTCGAACTCGGTGTCGAGATCGAACTCGACGAGCGTGGCGACTACGGCGCACCGAAGCTGGCGCCGGGATCGTCGGAACGGTTCGGTGAAGGGAACGCGTTCTCCTCACTCAAGAGTCGGCTCACCGAAGGGGCGGTGGTCCGCGGACTTATCAGGTACCCGGCCGCGGCGGGCCTTGGTGCGGACAGCACCGGAATGCTGGTTGTGGCGAAGGCCGTGCTATGGGACGACCTACCCGATTGGGTTCTGACCTACGGGGCCGGCGGCAGCGGCGCGAGCTTCCCGAACGATAAGACCTCGGACCAGTGGTTCAACGAGGCGCAGTTCGCGGCTTACACCGAGCTCGGCCGACGCATCGCGGTCAAGGCGCGCACGGTTCCGTCGTACGGGGAATATCCGGTACCACCCGCGGGCACGGCGGTCGACTGACGCGGCGGCCGTCATGGCATCGCCGCTGCCCACACCATATGTCTTTCATAGCCAAACAAATTCGCCATTTTGCGATAACGTTCGCGCAATTCGCGGTAGGCGGCATCGTCTCCGCGCGCCTTGGCCAGCAGCGTCCGCAATCGCAGCACCATGACGTCACGGATCGGCTGATGCTCCTCAACCGACGCGGCCAACCTGTCAATCGCTGCCATCGCCGCTGGGGTCCACGTCAGTATGGTTTCACTTCTGGTCGACGATTTCCGTCATATTGCCGCGCCGCACCTTGCCCGACTGAGTGCTGGAATCGGGTCATCGCGAGCTACAGGCTAGGCGGACGAAGAAAACCTTGATTGCTTCAGGGCTTCTCGGCCGGGGGCTACCGGGGATCGATTTCGCAGGCGATGCCGTCGCTGTCGCGATCGAGGCGGGGGGCCTCATAGCCGTCATCGCCTTCGTGGAGCGGTGCCACTCCTGCATTCCATGCTGCGGTGCAGTTTTTGTAGTACGCATCGGCACTGGCCGCCCCGCACCCCAGCATCGCGCCGGTAAACAGCGCACCGCCGATGACGGCGGTGATCATCTTTTTCTTCACTGTGTCCCTCTCTCCCAGGGGTACTTTGACCCAAGTCTCATAGCGGACAGGCGTCCGGCGACCACAGACCGCGACTCTGGGTGCGAGCGTCACCCTCGGCGGTCTTAAAGTCCGCCTGGTAGCGATAGGGCAGGTCGTAGGTGTACTCGAAGGCGTAACCGTCGGCGATCATGTCCAGGTTGAACAGGCGCCCGGAGGCGGTCCAGACGTAGGCCAGCGTGCGACCGTATTTGTCGATGGTGTCCTGGCCGGGGTCGGTCTCCAGGTACACCGACTGACCGCTCAGGATGGTCTTGGCCTGCGCCGAGGCTTCTAAACCGAAGCACTGCACCGGCTTTCGTGGATCGACCGACTCAGGAGTGTCTAGGCCGATCAGGCGGATCTTAAGGCGTTGGCCGTTGTTGTCGACCCAAATGGTGTCGTCATCAATGACTTTGGTCACCGTGAACGGGCCTTGAACGCCTGGTGGCATCGTCGGATACGCCTGGGCAGGGCTGGCCAGAACAAGTCCGGCCAGCGTCACCACCATCGCGACAATCAGGCTGCGAATGCTCATCAGCTACTCAGATGCCACGGACAGTAGACGACCGCAGCAGCGGAATGAATGCCATTGGCCTGGTCGAAGATATACGGCCCCTCCCTCATCAACTCATAGACAACGTCAAGGCTTCCCCAGCCGTTGTCTTCAAGCTGACATTCCCGCAAACCCTGACTACGCAGCAATTCCCAGTGTCTGCCTACGATCTCTTCCCCGCGCCTTCGGCATGAGCCACAGGTGCTCCAACTAGACCGATCGCGAGGGCCGTAAGGCTCCCGACGATCAGACGCTTCATCATTTGTGGAATGCACATGCCTGACCGGGCACCCACGATAGCGGGATGGCCGGGTTGCCCGGATCGGGTGGGCACACCCTGCTGGCCTGCCAGCCGCCCATGATCATGACGGTGTGGTCGTAGCTGCCGTCCGGATAGGACTCGCCGTCGCAATAGCCGAACGCGCCGTATCCGCCGCCGCCGCCGGGGCAGACACCGATGCCGCCGGGGAAGGCGTTGGCCGTGCCGGATGCCGCGATTCCGGCGCCGGCTATCGCCGCCGCGATGGCTGCTCCCGCGAGGAGCCTGCGGGTGCTCATCGCCCCGCCCGCAATCTTCTTTGTTGAGGTACCCATTGGTGTGCCGTCCCCTTCGGGATTGTTGTCGGACCGATATCTCGGTGTGACTGCAACGATATGAAATAAACGGCAATACTGTCAACAATAAGGAAACTATTTCCATGTGAAGTACATCACAGCTGGTCGCTGACGCTAATTCTGATGCACAGATTTCCCCCAGTCGCCTCGGCGATGTCCGCGCCGGTTTGCCGGATGCGGCCATCGGGTCCGGGGTGCCCAAGGTGGAGGTGGCGGGTCTTTCCAAGGATAAGGTGACGGGGCTGCTCTAGGACACGATCACCAGGTCCGAGCCGAGTTCGCCCGGTCTCCAGGAAATGAATGCTGTCTATTGCGACGGAAGGAAATAAACGGATATAGCTACTCGACGTTGCCGTTCTGGTGCGTCTGATGACTGCATGGAGCGACCTGGCACGGCTCGGCCACCACGTCGTGAGTGGGCGCGTCACGCTGGGCTACCGCAACCGCACCGAGCTGGCCAACAGCCTGCCGTTCACCGTGCGCACGCTGGCCGACATCGAACAGCGGCTTGCGCACGGCCAGCCGCGGCACCCACACGCCATGCGGGAGAACAAACTGACCTGGGCACAGTTCCGGCCGGCCAGTACGCACGCCCTAAAGAGATGACGCGGTCGGTGCACTCCTCGTAGTCGACGAATCCGGGGGTGCGCTGCTTGACAATGCCGAAGACACGGTCGCGCTCGTCTCGCGACAATTCGTGGGCAACGAACGGACTTCGATGGGTCCGAGCCGATCTCAACCGACACGTGACCATCGGGCGACGCGCAGCCAAAAGTACTGGTCTGATTGCCCAACTGCCGTAACTTGATCTTGACGAAGGATTACCAGCGAAAGGAATCCGACGTGGCCATAGTGGGTTGGATAGCCGTTGTCATCGTGTTGTTGATCGTGCTCGCCGCGCTGGTGGTGATCCTCAGCTCGATACCGGATATCACTCGCTATCTTCGGATCCGGCGAATGTAGCTGCGCTCACCCTCTCTCCCGTACGCACTCCGCGGCTGTGCGCGGCACGCGCTGACTATCACGCCCACGGCGCGTGTGCCGGCGGCGGTGATTTCGAGGACAAGTTCGCGCGGACGGGCGACTAGCCCGTCGGGTGCGTCAACCGTCAGCAGGCGCAGCGCGAAAAGAACGCGCCCGTGAAGATCGCGATGATCAGGGCTTCGGTCGTCAGGCCCATGACCGCGGTAACGACGATGGCGGAGATCGCTGCGACACCGATGACGACGAGGAGGGCGCCCCACAGGTGCGCGTGGCTGCGGGATGCAGTGACACGCGACGAGCTGGCCTGGGACTGCACCACTGCGCCGTTGAGAGCTTCTGCCATGAGAACCCCTTAGTTCGTGACGGCGGACACAATCTAACCCATAAGTGACCTGCCTTACAGCACGGGGAAATACCGATTTCTATACCCGCTGGAAATTGGGCGTGCTTAGTAGCACTACGGGTGTCGAAAAAAGCCGTTTTCAGCCTTGATTTGATGTGCTACACAACCAATTTGATGTGCTACACAACCGTCGGAGAAGCCGCCCAGAACGCAGATCGACTGCGTCCGCGCGACGTTCGTCGGTCCCATCGGGGACCCTTCTGCCGACGTTGGCAGCGCCCTTAGGTGAGGCGGGCGCTAAATCTGCGCCGGCAGCACGTGGTCGGCAACCTTGTCGGTGCTCAGGCAGAGCGAGCAGACATGCGCGTCATGCGTCTCGCATTTCATCATGTCAGGTCGTTCGTAATCGTGATGGCAGACATGGCATTTGAGGTGCTCTCCGGACGGGTTGCCGTGTTCGTCGTACATCGGCAGGTCGATGCCGTCGTCGGTGCGCCTCAGGTAGTACTTGCCCTTCGTGGCGATCGCGAAGATCGGCGGCAGCACCAACCCGAGGACGATCGCCACTAGATTCACGCTGGAAAGTTTCGGACAGCAGTAAGTTTCGTCCAAGTTGCGGCGAGGCCAATCGTCCGAAGTCAGCTCGAAGATTGGATGTCGCGGTCTATCCCCACCTGTGGGTACAGACGCTGCAGGTCCATATGTCCTCAGTCACGCAGCATCCTCGCCAATCGATCCACGGCGGCGCATCCCGGTATACATCTTCAGAAGCGGGCATTCCGAACTGAGCACGCTGAGTACGCTCCGCACCACAGTTCGGGCACTGGGGATGGCGTGAAAACCAAAGGTCGGCCGAGCTGCTGTCCGGCGCCCACCTCTTCCTCGAGTGCTGCGATCACTCGTGACAGCTCATCGACCAACCAGCTGTCGCTTCGCTGCCGGTAGACCTCCAGCAGCGACCGGTAATACCAGAGATGTTCATGCGGATCGTTAGTGTTGAATCGCTGCCATACCCGCGGGCCTTCCCGACGGAGGTCGCGAAGGATGGCCCGCGCGTTGTCGAGCTTGTCGGCCATTGAGACTCGGATCGCGCCGTCCGACGCCGTGTTTAAGTGGTTGATGTAGTTCTCCTTGCGCTGGCGCCACGGCGGCTTGGGTGTGACAACGGTGTCGCTGCATTCGCCGACGACGGCTGCGACGTCGGGACCGAACCGCTCCTCGATCTCGGCGAGCGTCGCATCACCGCCCTGGTCTTCGGCCGCATCGTGCAGAAGCGCCGCGATCGCCTCGTCTTCTGTGCCGTCAGCTTCGATGACCAAGCCGGCGACCGACAGAAGATGACCGATGTAGGGGACGTGGCTGGCCTTGCGGGTCTGGGTGTTGTGCAGTTCGGCGGCGTAGCCGAGCGCCTCCCGGAATCTCTCACCCAGTCGCGGCGACGTCGTTGTCTCGCTCATAGGGTCCTCCCTTCCTCTGCCTCTACTGTCCCATTCCCCTCTGACATCGGACTTCCCGGCTTGTGGCACGTATGCACGCCCTTAGGCCGTCAACATTTGTGTGAGGGCCACGCCGGCGCCCCAAGACGAAGGTTCGACTGACTATGTCGGAGCCAACTCCTAGGGTTGGCTCCGATGGCGCTTCATATCCATCGGGCTGAACGCACCGACCTGCTCGCCGACGGCCTCGGTGCCCTGCTCTCCGACCCCTTGCCCGACCCCTTCGCGGAGGAGCTCGTCATCGTGCCTGCGAAGGGCGTCGAGCGGTGGCTGAGCCAGCGGCTGTCGCACATCCTCGGCCGCGGGACCGGGCAGGACGGCGTCTGCGCCGGTATCTCCTTCCGCAATCCGCGCTCGCTCATCGCCGAGATCACCGGAACCACGGAAGACGACCCCTGGCACCCCGACACGCTCGTCTGGCCACTGCTCGAGGTCATCGACGAAAGCTGCGACGACGACTGGTGCAAAACCCTGGCCACCCACCTCGGGCACTTCGAAGCCGGCGAGGAGAAGGAGCTGCGGATGGGGCGGCGCTACGCCGTCGCGCGCCGGCTGGCCGGTCTCTTCGCCTCCTACGCTCGGCAGCGGCCGCAGCTGCTCGTCGACTGGGAAAGCGATACTGCCGGTGACATCGACTCCGACCTCGACTGGCAGCCGCCCCTATGGCGGGCGCTGTTGAACCGCGTCGACGCCGACCCACCCCACATCCGTCACGCGAAAACCGTTGCCACTCTGCAGGAGTCCCCCACCGAACTGCCGGAACGCCTCTCGCTATTCGGCCACACGCGGTTACCCAGCACCGAGATCGAACTGCTCGACGCCCTGGCGACCCATCACGATCTGCACCTGTGGCTGCCGCACCCCAGCGACGGCCTGTGGCAATCCCTCGCCGGCGCCCACGGCCAGATCCCCCGCCGCGACGACACCAGCCACCGGGAGGTCGGGCATCCGCTGCTGGCCACCCTCGGCCGCGATCTTCGCGAACTCCAACGCGGTCTACCACCGGACTCGCAGACCGACGAATACCTCGGCGGCCACGACTGCCCCGACACCCTGCTGGGCTGGCTGCAGTCCGACATCACCGCCAATGCCGTTCGGCGCGACGGCCGAACGCTCCGCCCCGATGACCGATCGGTGCAGGTGCACAGCTGCCACGGCCCCGCCCGCCAGATCGACGTCCTTCGCGAGGTCCTGCTCGGCCTCCTCGCCGACGACGAGACGCTCGAGCCCCGCGACATCCTCGTCATGTGCCCGGACATCGAGACATATGCCCCGCTGATCGTCGCCGGTTTCGGTCTCGGCGACATGATCAAGGGAGTACATCCCGCGCACAAGCTCCGGGTGCGCCTCGCGGACCGGTCGCTCGTCCAGACCAACCCGCTGCTCGGTGTGGCATCGCAACTGCTGGACCTTGCCGGCGGCCGGGCCACGTCGAGCGAAGTGCTCAACCTCGCGCAGGCGGCGCCGGTTCGGGCACGCTTCGGGTTCACCGACGACAACCTCGAAGACATCACGCGCTGGGTGCGCCAGGCCAACATCCGGTGGGGCTTCGACCGCGAGCATCGCCAACCGTACGGCGTCGACTTCATTCAGAACACATGGCGTTTCGGCATCGACCGCGTCCTCGCGGGCGTGGCGATGTCCGATGACTCGCACGCATGGCTCGACACGACCCTGCCGCTCGACGACGTCAGCAGCAACCGCGTCGAGCTCGCCGGCCAACTAGCCGAATACGTCGACCGGCTGCACCATGTCGTCGAATCCCTCGCCGGCGCAAAGCCGTTGGGCGAGTGGCTGACCGCACTGAAAGACGGCATCAACCTGCTCGCCCGTGTCGATGACGACGATGCCTGGCAGACCAGCCAGCTGCAGCGTGAGTTCGGTGACGTGCTCACCAGCGCAGGCGCCCGAGCGGAGACGACGATGCGCCTGCCCGACATCCGCGCGCTCTTGGACCGTCACCTGGCCGGTCGGCCGACGCGGGCCAACTTCCGCACCGGCACGCTGACGGTGTGCACGATGGTGCCGATGCGCTCGGTGCCACACCGGGTGGTCTGTCTCGTCGGGCTCGACGACGGAGTCTTCCCGCGGCTCGGCGTCGTCGACGGCGACGATGTGCTCGCCCGCAACCCGATGACCGGCGAACGCGACATCCGTTCCGAGGACCGGCAATTGCTGCTCGACGCGATCGGTGCCGCGACCGAGAAGCTGGTCATCACCTACACGGGCGCCAACGAATACTCCGGCCAGGAGCGGCCTCCCGCGGTGCCGCTGGCGGAACTCCTCGACACCCTCGACCGCACGACCGAGGCCAAGGTGCGCGACACGGTCGTCGTCCGGCATCCATTGCAGCCGTTCGACACTCGCAATGTCATTCCCGGCAAGCTGATTCCCAACGAGCCGTTCACCTTCGACTCGACCGTGCTGAATGCCGCCCGCGCCCGTTCCGGTGACCGCGCCGAGAAACCGCCGTTCATCTCCGGCCCTCTCCCCGCTCCTCCGACCGACGACGTGGTGCTCGCCGACCTCACCGCCTTCTTCCGCGATCCGGTGAAGGGCTTCTTCCGTGCGCTCGACTACACGCTGCCGTGGGATGTCGACGGGGTCGAGGACGCCATGCCCGTCGACATCAACGCCCTCGAAGAGTGGACGGTCGGCGAGCGAATGCTCAGCGACATGCTGCGCGGCATGGACCCCGACGAAGCGCGCCAGGCCGAATGGCGACGCGGCACACTGGCCCCCGGCCAGCTGGGCTGGCGCCGGGCCGCTGAGATCCGCGACCAGGTTGCCCTGCTGTCGGACATCGCCAGAAAATACCGCACGACCGATTATCACTCTGTGGACGTCGACGTCGACCTCGGGTCTGGCCGGCGCCTCGCCGGCACCGTCTCTCCCGTATTCGGCGAGCGGCAGGTTTCCGTCACCTACTCCAAGCTCGACGGTCGGCATCTACTGCAGTCATGGATCCCATTGCTGGCGTTGGCCGCTCATGATCCGTCCCGCCACTGGTCGGCGGTATGTATCGGCCGTCCGAAGCGAGGCACGGAACCACGGCGGGAGGAACTGAGTCGTCCCGCCGACTCCGTCGACCTGTTGGCCGATCTGGTGGCGATCTACGACCAAGGGCGGCGTGAACCGCTGCCGCTGCCGCCCAAGACTTCCTACGCGTGGGCGGAGGCCAAGCACAGCCACGGCGACCCGGAACGGTCGGCCGGGTTCCGATGGCGATCCAACGACCGCTATCCGGGCGAGGACGCCGACAAAGCGAACGTGCGGGCCTTCGGTGAGGGCGCGTGGCTGTCGGCTCTCGTCGATGCCGGTCTCGACAACTACGCCTCCCGCCTCTGGCTGCCGATGCTGAGAGCTCTGAGCGCATGATCGAGCCGTTCGACCTGTTGGGCCCGCTGCCCGCCGAATGTTCGACAACGGTGTTGGAAGCGAGTGCAGGCACAGGCAAGACGTTCGCGCTGGCGGGTTTGGTCACGCGGTACGTCGCCGAGGGTGTGGCGACGCTCGATCAGATGCTGTTGATCACGTTCAGTCGCGCGGCGACCCAAGAACTACGTGACCGTGTTCGCCGCCAAATCGTCGACGCGGTAGCGGCTTTCGACGACGCGTCGACGGTCGGTGAAAACCAGGTGGTGGCACATTTGCTCAAGGAAAGCCAAGAGGAGCTGCGGCATCGCCGTCAACGTCTGCGAGACGCCTTGGCGGCCTTCGATGCTGCGACGATCGCCACGACGCACCAGTTCTGTCAAATGGTTCTGAAGTCGCTCGGGGTGGCAGGCGACAGCGACAGCGGTGTGACGCTGGTGGAAAGCCTCGACGAGTTGGTCACCGAGATCGTCGATGATCTCTACCTCCGTCGGTTCGGCAATGAGCGCGATGACCCGCTGTTGAGTTACTCCGACGCGTTGCGACTGGCACGCGAGACCGTCAAGCACCCGGCGACGGAACTGCGCCCGAGTGATCCGGACCCCGATTCACGCGCCGCGGTGTGCGTGGGCTTCGCGAATGACGTACTGGACGAACTGGAAATACGTAAGCGGCACAGGGGCATCCTCGGCTACGACGACCTGCTGACCCGGCTGGCCGACGCATTGGCCGCCGACGACTCGCCTGCTCAACTACGGATGCATCAGCGATGGCCGATCGTCATGGTCGACGAATTCCAGGACACCGACCCCGTCCAGTGGAAGGTGATCGACCGCGCGTTCACCGGCCGGTCGACACTGATCCTGATCGGCGATCCGAAGCAGGCCATCTACGCATTCCGCGGCGGAGACATCGTCACCTACCTGACGGCTGCGGCAACCGCAGGCGTGCAAAAGACACTCGTTACGAATTGGCGCAGCGACGACGCGTTGGTTCGGCGTTTACAGGTGGTCTTGGAGGACGCCGAACTCGGACATCCCCGGATCATCGTGCGCCGCGTCGAGGCACACCACCGCGGCTCGCGCCTGGCAGGCGCCCCGTGTGACGAGCCATTCCGGCTGCGGGTGGTGCGCCGCGAAACGCTGGGCCGCAGCGGAACTCGGCCGCTGTTGATCGGCGATCTGCGTTCGCACATACCCGCGGACATGGCCGCCGACATCGGCACCTTATTGGCGAGCGGCGCCACGTTCGACGGCGAACCGGTCGGAGCGGGTCACCTCGCGGTGATCGTCGAGAAGCACAAGGACGCTCGTGCCTGTTACGACGCGCTGTGCGAGGCCGGCATACCGGCCGTGTACACCGGCGACTCCGACATCTTCGGATCGCAGGCCGCCGAGGACTGGCTGTGCCTGCTGGAAGCGTTCGACCAGCCGCACCGGGGCGGGATGGTGCGGGCCGCCGCGGCGACGATGTTCTTCGGTGAAACCGCCGAGTCGCTTGCGGCCGGCGGTGACGAGCTGACGGATCGCGTCGCGGAGACGCTGCGGGAGTGGGCGGGTCATGCCCGAGAGCGTGGTGTCGCCGCGATCTTCGAGGCGGCGCAGTTGCGCGGCATGGGTGACCGGGTGTTGTCGTGGCAGGGCGGCGAGCGGCTGATGACCGACATCGCGCACGTGACGCAGCTGTTGCAGGAGGCGGCGCACCGCGAGCACTTCAGCCTGCCCGCGTTGCGCGACTGGCTGCGGGCGCAGCGCGACGAAGGCGCCGGCGCACCGGAACGCTTCCGGCGCTTGGACAATGATGCCGCTGCGGTCCAGGTGATGACGGTGTTCGCGGCCAAGGGACTTCAGTTCCCCGTTGTGTATCTGCCGTTCGAATTCAACCGCAACATCCAGGACCGTGAACTAGTGGTGTTCCACGACGGCGATCAGCGGTGCCTGTACGTCGCCGGCAGCGACGGCCCGAATTTCAACGACGTCTCGAGGCTGGCGAAGGCCGAGGATGCCAGCGATGACAGCCGCTTGACCTACGTCGCGATGACGCGAGCCCAGGCTCAGGTGGTCGCGTGGTGGGCGCCGTCGAGGGACGAACCGAACGGCGGCTTGTCCCGGCTGCTTAGGGGTCGGCGGCCGGGCGAATCCTTCGTGCCGGATTGTGTTGAGCCGGAGGTGGTCTCGGACGACGACGCGATGGCGCGATTCCAGGAGTGGGCGGCTGCAGGCGCTTTCGTCATCGAGGATTCGGTCGTAGGCCCCGTCCCTGCATTGCCGCGAGACAAGCCGCGGACCGATCTCGCCGCGCGGCACTTCCACCGCTCGATCGACACCGCGTGGCGGCGGACCTCGTACTCGGGTCTGATTCGGGCCGCGGAGACGACTCCGGTGAGCAGCGAGCCGGAGGTGATCGAGCTGGACGACGAGGTCGCCGAGATTACGTTGGTGACGTCGGCCGTCGGTGCGGACGTGCCGTCGCCGATGGCGGAGCTGCCGACGGGCGCGAAGTTCGGCACGCTGGTGCACGCGGTGTTGGAGACGTCCGACCCGTTCGCGGCCGACCTGGCGGCCGAGTTGGAGTCGCAGATCCGCGAGCACGCGGTGTGGTGGCCGGTCGACGTGCCGGCATCTGAATTGGCGGCGGCGCTGGTGCCGATGCATGACACTCCCCTGGGTCCGCTGGCCGATGGCTTGACGTTGCGGCAGATCGGGCTGCAGGACCGGATGCGGGAGATGGACTTCGAATTCCCTTTGGCCGGTGGGGATCTGCGCGCGGCCGTACCAGAGATCCGGCTGTCGCATGTGGGCGCGTTGTTGCGCGCGCATCTGCAAAAGGACGACCCGTTGGCGTCGTATGCTGACCGGCTGACGGGAGTCGCGCTGGGCGCGCAGCCGCTGAAGGGGTATCTGTCGGGTTCGGTGGACGCGGTGCTGCGCATCGATGACCGGTACGTCGTCGTCGACTACAAGACAAACTGGCTCGGAGATGCCGGTGAAACATTGACGGCAGCGGACTATGCCAGGCCCCGCCTAGTCGAGGCGATGCTACATTCGGACTACCCGCTGCAGGCGTTGCTGTACAGCGTTGTGCTGCACAGGTTCCTGCGATGGCGACTACCCGGGTATGCGCCGGATAAGCATCTCGGCGGCGTGATGTACCTGTTCCTGCGGGGCATGTGCGGGCCGGAGACACCGGTGGTCGACGGTCATCCGGCCGGGGTGTTCAGTTGGCGGCCACCGGTGGCGCTGATCACTGCGATGTCGGATCTGCTCGACGAGGGACAGGCGGCGGCATGACAACCGTGGAATGGCGCCAGGCGCGCAGCGCGACGGGACTGCTGCGGGCCTTCACCGACGCCGAGGTGATCGAGTCGTCGGATGTGCACGTGGCGAAGCGGCTCACCGCGCTGGCGAAGGAGCCCGATGAGACGGTCGCACTGGCGGTGGCGATGGCGGTGCGGGCGCTGCGACACGGGTCGGTGTGCGTGGATCTGCGGTCGGTCGATGCACAGGTCGGTGTCGAGGGGCTCCCGTGGCCAGATATCGATGCGTGGCTGACAGCCGTTCGGGCGAGCACGCTGGCCGGAGTGCCACCGGTGGTCCGGCTCGACGGATATCTTATGTATCTCGATCGCTACTGGCTCGAAGAGCAGCAGGTGTGCGACGACGTGCTGACGATGGTGGCGACGAAGCCGAAGCAGGTGTCCACGGACATCGATCGGCTGTTCCCCGCGGGCTTCGAGGAGCAGCGCGCGGCGGCGGAAGTCGCGCTATCGCAAGGGTTGACGGTGCTGACGGGAGGACCTGGCACGGGCAAGACGACGACGGTGGCGCGGCTGTTGGCGTTGCTTGCCGGTGGCACGCGGTTGCGGATCGCGCTCGCGGCGCCGACGGGAAAAGCGGCGGCTCGGCTGCAGGAGGCCGTGCAATTGGAGGTCCGAAAGCTGAATCCTGCTGATCGGGAGGCGCTGTCGGGGTTGCATGCGACAACGCTGCACCGACTGCTCGGCAGCCGACCGGACACGTCGGCGAGGTTCCGCCACAATCGCGGCAACCGGCTGCCGCACGACGTGATCGTGGTCGACGAGACGTCGATGGTGTCGTTGACGATGATGGCGCGGCTGCTGGAGGCCGTGCGCCCGGAGGCGCGACTGATCCTGGTGGGCGATCCGGACCAGCTGGCGTCGGTGGAAGCGGGAGCGGTGCTGGCGGACCTGGTCGACGGGCTGGACGAGTCCAAGCTCGCAGCGCTGAAGACGTCGCACCGTTTCGGTGAATCGATCGGTGCGTTGGCGTCGGCGATTAGGGACGGCGACACAAACCAGGTCATCGAGGTGCTGCGCGCAGGCGGCGACCACATCGAGTGGATCGACACGGACCAGCCGTCGGAGCATCTACGCAAAGTCGTTGTGCCGCAGGCGCGTCGGCTGCGGGAAGCGGCAATCCTGGATAACGCGGAGGAGGCGCTACGAACGCTGGACGAGCATCGGCTGTTGTGTGCGCACCGTCGGGGACCGTACGGGGTTCGGTTCTGGAACCGCCAGGTCGAGCGGTGGCTGTCCGAGGAGACGGGTGAGCCGATCTGGTCGTCGTGGTACGCGGGGCGGCCGGTGCTGGTGACGGCGAACGACTACGGGCTGGGACTCTACAACGGCGACACGGGCGTCACCGTCGTGCGCGACGGCGTCTTGCGCGCGGTGATCGCCGGGACGGAGCCACTCGAGTTTGCAACGAGTCGACTGTCCGACGTGGACACGATGCACGCGATGACCATCCACAAGAGCCAAGGCAGTCAGGCCGACGAAGTGACCGTGCTGTTGCCGCCGGAGGATTCCCGGCTGCTGACGCGGGAGCTGTTGTACACGGCAGTGACACGAGCGAAGAAACGCATCCGGGTTGTCGGCACGGAGCCGGCGCTGCGGGCCGCCATCGACCGGCGAGCGATCCGGGCGTCCGGGTTGGGACGACGACTGCGCGAGGGTGCCTGACCCCGGATCCCGTCGGTAAATACGGTGAATAGGACAGTTCGCAACGAGCTGCCCGACACTATTGACGGAACGCGGTTTCGCGGCAGTCGGCGTGTGCGGCTCCGCAACGCTGTTCGGAGCCCGCTTCTCGGGCCGCCCGATGCGGCTGCCGACGAAGCGGTGGTGGCGAACTTCCGTTCCGACGCGGTTTCCGGCGCGTCGTCGCTCGAGGCCACCAAGAGTCGGTCGGGAAGCGCCAGTTTGTTAATGGTTCGCAGCGTCAAAAGATACTGGCGCAGGAGCGAACCGCTGGTGTAGGGGAGATCGTACTTGTCGCACAACGCCCGGACCCGGACCGCGATCTGCGCCAAGCGGTTACTCGGTAGGTCGGGGAACAGGTGATGCTCGATCTGGAAACAGAGGTTGCCGCTGGAGAACGCCAGCAGCGGGCCGGCATGGAAGTTCGCCGCCCCCAGCATCTGCCGGAGGTACCACTCGGCATGAGTCTCATGTTCGAGGACGTCGGCGGTGAATTTCTCTGCACCATCCGGGAAGTGACCGCAGAAGATCACGGCATACGCCCAGAGGTTGCGCAGGAAGTTGGCTACCGCGTTGGCGCTCAAGGTCCTGCGCCAGTGGGAACGGCTCAGCGCCGGGAAGAGCACGTAGTCCTTGACGGTTTGGCGCGCAATTTTTCCGACGAACGCCCGCCTCACCTGTACGACCTTCGCGGCATCTGGCGTTACTCGATCCCGCTCCGAATGGATACCGTGAAGGCCGATACCCCACTCGAAGATGCTGGCCAATAACAGGTTCCGAAGCGGCTGGAACAGATGGGCTGGTTGCCACGGCTCATCGCGGGTAACCCGTATCACCCCGAAGCCAAGATCGTCGTCGACGCCGACCACGTTGCTGAACACGTGGTGGCGATAGTTGTGCGAATACCTCCACTGCGATGAGACGCCGACCATGTCCCACTCCCAAGTGTTGGAGTGGATCTCCGGGTCATTCATCCAATCCCATTGGCCGTGTCCGACGTTGTGACCGATCTCCATGTTCTCGACACTTTTCGCGTAGGCCAGTGACGCGGTCCCCAAGACCCAGCCGACCCGTGATCGGCTGCACGCGATGATCAGGCGTGCCACCACGTCAAGCGCCCGTTGGAACTGGATGGTGCGACGGATATAGGCCGCATCTTGATCACCGAGAGACTCTTCGATGTCGCGGCGAATGGCGTCAAGTTCGTTTCCGAGGGCCTCGATGTCGGCCTGGCTCAGATGCGTGTATGCGGCGATGTCGGTAATTGCCAATGGATGTCCTGGTGATCGGTCCGGGTCGCGATGGTGGGCTCGTGTGCCCAAAGGTGAGGACCACCGGCCGAGATCCAAAGACGACGGCAACGCGTCGGCGTATGACCGGCCTAGTGAGGACGGCGCCGAGTGTCCACGCTGCCACGATAGCGGCCTCAGGCGTTCAGGGCACTCCCTTTACGCCACTCGGTCCAGGGCACGCTCCAGTCGCCGCCCTGCGAGAGAGTCAGCGGCGGGCCGCCGGTGTTGCGGACCTCGACGATATCGCCGGGCACGGAGAAATCGAAGAACCATCTCGCGTTGTCGCCGTTGAGGTTCAGACAGCCGTGGGAGGTGTCGGTGTTTCCCTGGGCCCACACTGTGGCGTTGAGCTGATGGAGAAAAATGCCGTCAACGCTGATGCGCGTGGCCCACGGGATGGTCACGCGGTAGCCGAGGCGTGAGCCGATCGGAAGCCCGAAGGTCGAGGAGTCCATGATCACCGGGTTGGCCTTGTCCATGACCGTGTAGACGCCCGGCGGCGTCCAGAACGACAGGGTCCTGCCACCGATCGTCTGGGTGCCGCCCATGCCCATGGAGGTCGGCATGGTCCGGACGAGCTTGCCGTTGTCGAACACGCTGACCTGTTTCGTCGTGTCGTCGGCGATCGAGACGTGCGAGTTCCCGATCTTGAAGGAGACGTGTTCGTCTTCGTCGCCGTAGACGCCGTCGCCGAGCCGCGTGCCATAAATGTCAGCGGACACAGTGACCGAAGTGCCTGGGGCGTAGTACTTCTCGGGTCGCCAGTGAGCGGTCTGGTCGTCGACCCAGTTCCAGGATCCGGCTACGGGCGGATCGGTGGTGACGCGCAGGTGCTTCTCGGCGGCGGCCCTGTCGCCGATCGACGAATCGAAACGCGCGACGACGACGGTGCCGATGCCATACGTGCCACCGTCATGGATCGGGGCGCCTGCGGTGGTGTTGAGATAGACGGCGGCCTCGTAGTCCGGCGACAGGGTGGTGAAGCTCGAGGTCTGGCGGGTCGGCATGCCGCCGGGTCCGCGGGCGGTGATGGTCATGGTGTAGGTGCGCCCGTAGCCGAGTTGGCTGGCCGGATGCCATCCCCTCCTGTCGCGTGTCAGGACGCCGGGAATCGGCTTGTCGGCGTCGTTGACCATCGTGACGTCGTCAAGGGTTCCGGAGAAGGCGGCGACGGACACGGGTGCGGCGGGATTGACGTCCTCACTGCCGGGGCGCGGCGAGACCCTCAGCGCGGCCGGCTTGGGAGCAGGCGGCTGCGGGGCGGATACGGCGAGCGCGGTGCTGGCCACTCGGCACTGGGCGGAGCACTGGGCGTTGGTCGACGCGACGTCTCCGCCGGGCAGCACTAGGGCCGCCACGGCGATGGCGGCGGTAGTGACGCGAACGCGACGAGACCAGTACAACAGCACTCCAGTGTGGGTCGGCATGGGCCGGGACAGTCGATTGAAAAGACTAAGCGGGCTCCCAATGATATGCGGCTCGTGCGGGTGGCCGACGCCGCGTATCAGGTCTGTGCGGATTCGTAATTCACTCGTTTCGTGATGTTCTCCCGGAAAGTGGCGACAGCGGCGGCCAGGCGGTCCGCCGTAGACTTTGCTCGTGAAAGTGGTTGCCATCCATATCGCGAAGGCTCGGCGGCTTCCGACGCGGGCGGTCGAGTCTGTCATCGCCGAGGCGGGCACGGGCCTTGTCGGAGATCGCTATCACGGCGCCCGCCACCGGCATGTCACGATCCAGTCCCAGGAGCTGCTCGATTCAGCAGCCGAGGAGCTCGGATACAGCTTCGACGCCGGGGCGACCCGCCGCAACGTAACCGTCGACGAGGGCGAGATTCCGACGAAGCCCGGCACCCGCCTGTGGATCGGCGAGGTCGAACTGGAGGTAGTGCGGGTCTCGGCGCCGTGCCGTCTGCTCGACGACTGGATCGGCCCCGGCGCTGCAGCGGCATTACGCCGGCGCGGAGGCTCGGTATGCCGACTGCTTGGCTCAGGCACGATCCGGGTCGGGGACGCCGTCGAGTCCGAACTCAGTGCGGAGCGGGCTGCGGGATAGCCGTCCTATCCTCCACCGCCAGCGCCGCCTAATCCACCGCCGCCGCCGGCCGCCATTCCGCCGCCGCCACCACCGCCGGCCGCTTCACCGCCGCCGCTGCCACCACCGCCACCGCCGCCGCTGCCGCCGCCTTCGCCGGCAGTGGTGTCGGGGCTGGCTTGGTTAGGCCCCGTCGATCCGCCCGATCCCTCATTGCCGCCGCCACCGCCGCCGCTCGCCGGGGGACCGAGTTCCTCCGGGGCGATGCCGGGAGGTTGGATCCAGCCCAGGATGTCCTCAAAGCCGTTGTTGAAGACGACGCTGTTCGGGATGGGGCCGACGACGTCGAAGTAGACCTTGCCTGTGGTGCTGCCGCCCGGCCCTATCGGTGCTCCACTGAGGCTCGACACATTGGCGAGTGCGCGGTAGTTGGCGCCGTTCTCGGCGCGAGCGTTGAAGAGGTTCGGCGCCGGCGTGACCGTTCCCACCAGCGCGTCGGCCTTCACGGTGGCCTCATAGAGCCGGCCGGCGACCGGGTAGGGGACGGGGTCGGAGCTGGGCCTCAGTCCTGTGACCATGTAGCCGATCAGCGGGCCGTTCATGTCCTTGAGCGTTTCCTGGACGCCCTCCACTTGGATATTGCTGGTGGCCGACGCCGGCGAAACGGCACCCATGCTGAACATGACCGCCGTGGCTGCGACGGCTCCCACTGTCTGCTTGATCTTCACCTGACTCGCCCCCCGGGGTTGACCTGGTGTTCCATCGTGGCCGGTACCCGCCGAGTCAGCATTCGAAACCATCGCCCGGCGTACTGTTCGGGCGTGCAGATCGATGCGATGACGGTTCCGCAGCCGTTCGACAAGATCGGCGCCCTGGCCGGGCGGGTGCAGGCCGCGGGGTTCTCGGGGCTGCTGTTCACCGAAACCGGTCGGACGGCCTATCTCAACGCGGCGGTGGCATCGCAGGCGGCGCCGGGTCTGGAACTGTCGACAGGCGTGGCGGTGGCGTTTCCGCGGAGCCCGTTTGTGACGGCGGCGACGGCGTGGGAACTGCAAGAGGCGACGGGTGGGAAGTTCCGGCTCGGTCTCGGCACGCAAGTACGCACGCATGTGGTGCGGCGGTACGGGATGGAGTTCGAGCGGCCGGGACCGAGGCTGCGGGACTACGTGCGGGCGGTGAAGGCGTGCTTCGCGGCGTTTCGCACGGGGAAACTCGATCACCACGGCGACTTTTACGACCTGGACTTCATCACGCCGCAGTGGAGCGCGGGCCCGATCGACGCGCCGGATCCGAAAGTCGACATCGCGGCGGTGAATCCATGGATGCTGCGGATGGCGGGCGAAGTAGCGGACGGGGTGCATGTGCATCCGCTGGGCGAGCCGGCCTATATTGCGCGTCACGTTGTGCCGAATGTGGTGGCGGGAGCGGAGAAGTCGGGGCGCTCACCGTCGGACATCGCAGTGATCGTGCCGGTCATGACGATCGTCGGTGACAGCGACGAGGAACGCGATAACGAGCGTGAGCTGGTGCGAGCGAGCATGAGCTTCTACGGAAGCACGCCGAATTACGCGTTCATTTGGGACGAGGCGGGGTTCCAGGGGACGACGGCGCGCATTCGGGAGAAGCAGAAGGCCGGTGACTTCAAGGGGATGGCGGCACAGATCACCGACGAACACATCGCGGCGTTCGCGACGGAGTCGTCGTGGGACGGCTTGGCCGATGCACTGATCGAGAAGTACGGCGGAATCGCGACGCGCATCGTCCTGTACAACGCGCTCGGTGATCAGGAGCGCTTCAAGCGATACGGCGCCGTCGCGCGACGGATAGCGACCGGATGATCCGGCGCAGCGAGCTGAGTGACATGGCTGACCCGCGGTGCCACGATAATCGGGTGCCATCTGTGCGGAAGGCCATTGCCGTTGCAGCTGTGTTGCTTTCGCTCGCTACGGCTTGCTCGGGCGGCAATGCAGCGCAGACATCTCCAAGCGAAAGCCCGCAGCCGACACAGGCACCACACGCGGCTCCCCCACCAATGCGGCGCCCGGATCCAGCTCTCCCGCCTACGCAGGCGCCCGACGCGGCGCCCGCACCTGACTTCGCAGAAGTCTCCAAGCTGATCAACGATGCGATCGCGGCTAACAAGCTGCCAGGCGCTGTCGTTGTGATCGGGCACGGTGGCAAGGTCGTCTTGCGCCAGGCGTATGGCGAGCGCAAGCTTGCGGGCGAGCCGGGGCTCGACGGGTCGGCTGCACCGGCTGAGCCGATGACCGAGGACACCATCTTCGACGTGGCGTCGTTGACGAAGGTCCTCGCAACGGCGCCCGCCGTCATGCAGCTTTACGAACAAGGCAAGGTTCAGTTCGACGACCCGGTGCAGACGTATCTGCCGGACTTCAACACGGCGAACGATCCGCAGCGTGCACGGGTGACGGTTCGCATGTTGCTCACGCACACTTCAGGCGAAACGGGTGACGTAGAACTCAAGGATCCGTGGGGACTGGACGGAGCCGATAAACGAGAAGGCGTTCATCGCGCGCTCACCACGCCGCTGGAGTCGGGTCCCGGTGAGGTTTTCCGCTACTCCGACATCAACTTCATTCTGCTCGGTGCGTTGATCGAGAAAATCACAGGTGAGGCGGAAGACGTCTACGTTCAGCATAACGTATTTGAGCCGCTCGGCATGAAAGACACCCGCTATCTTCCCGCGGCCAAAGCATGTGGGCCGCACACGATCAGAGGAGCGGCGATCGCCTGGGCTCCCGCGCCAAGCGGGCGCGTGCTGGTCGGTTGTCCGGCAGGTACATGGAGCACCAGCCTGTTGCCGCGCATCGCGCCGACAGCACATGACGACGAGGGCAGAGCCGATCCGAGCAAGAATCCCGACCTCGATCACCTGATTCGGGGGACTGTGCATGACACGACGACGCGCCGCATGGGCGGAGTGGCCGGGCATGCTGGGGTGTTCTCGACGGCGCAGGATGTCAGCAGCTATGCGCAGGCGCTGCTTGATCGCCTTGCGGGGCGCCCGAGCGAGTTTCCGCTGCAGCAAGCGACTTTGGAGTTGATGACGACTCCCGAGCAGCCCGGACATACGGCTCAACAACTCGAAGCAGCGAACGGTGCGGTCCGAGAAGCCATCGCGACGAGGCCCAACCCGACAGATCCGCTTCTCGCTCCGCACTATCCCGCGATCATGGGACAGAATCTGCGCGGCTTCGGCTGGGATATCGACACGCCCCAGTCCGTGCCGCGAGGCTTGGTCTTTCCCATTGGCAGCTTCGGCCACACCGGCTTTACCGGAACCTCGCTCTGGATGGACCCAGGCTCGGATACCTATGTCATTGTGCTCGCGAACTCCATCCACACGCGCGGCAGTCCACCGATGTCGAATCTGCGAGGCGAGGTGGCTACGGCGACGGCCCAGGCGCTAGGTCTCTACGGCAGTGCTGCGAAACCTCGTTGACCGAGTTCATCTGCTGACGGAAGCACTCACGGCGAGTAAGGCCGCGTGGCACCCTCCGCACGAACCGAACCCCTCCGTCGATCCACTCCGGCGGCTGCCAATGGGGTGGCGACATCTTCCAGCGACTTGCCTTCGGCATCGACCGCGAGGAACCAGGCGACCAGGCCGCCGGCGATCATTACGCCCGCTCCCAGCAGATAGCCCAGGAACAGCAGGAAGGGTTCCGAGCCGTCGCCGATGAGCGCACCGTAGATAACCGGACCGAGCGCACCGAAGCACTGGGCGATGGCGAAGAACACCGCGATGGCCTTGGCCCGGACCTCTAGCGGGAATATCTCGCTCACTGTCAGGTAAGCCGCACTGGCTCCGGCCGACGCGAAGAAGAAGATGACGCACCAGGCGATCGTCTGCGTGATCGCGTTGAGCACACCTGCGTTGAACAAGAAGGCGCTGATGGCCAGCAGAACACCGGACAGTAGGTATGTCCCGGCGATCATCTTCCTGCGACCGATGGTGTCGAAGAAGTGCCCAATGGCCAGCGGGCCGGTGAGGTTCCCGACGGCGAACGCGATGAGGTACAGCGGAGTAGACCCGGAGGGCACTCCGTAGAACTTGCCCAGCACCAGGGTGTAGGTGAAGAAGATCGCGTTATAGAGGAATGATTGGCTGATCATGAGTACCGCGCCCAAGGTGGACCGAGATGGGTACTCGCGGAACAGCACTCGCGTCAGTGCCAGATAGCCGATCTTTTCGGTTGGTCGCAGCTCGATGGCTTTGCTCTCGTCGACCGGAGGCAGCGTGACGCCGGTGGCCTTCACCTCGCGCTCGATGTAGGAGATCGACTGCTCGGCGGCGTCCACGCGGCCGTTCATGACCTGCCAGCGTGGGCTCTCCGGCAGGTGCCGTCGCACGAACAGGATCACCAGGCCCAGCACCGGGCCGATGAGGAAGGCCAGCCGCCAACCAAGGCTGAGGTCGATGACTTTGAGGAACACGAACGTGCCGAGGGTGCCGAGAATGGCGCCGCCCCAGTAGGTTCCGTTGACTGCGATGTCGACGCGGCCGCGGAAGCGGGCGGGGATCAACTCGTCGATCGCCGAATTGATCGCGGCGTATTCGCCGCCGATCCCCATGCCGGCGATGAACCGGGTGATGTAGAGGAACACGATCCAGCCCGCGCTGTTGCCGAGTGTCAGTGCGGTGAGGCCGCTGCCGATGAGGTAGACGCCCAGGGTGATCATGAAGAGGTTGCGTCGGCCGAGTTTGTCGGACAGCCGCCCGAAGAACAGCGCGCCGACCACCTCGCCGGCCAGGTACACGGTGGCGATCAGCCCGACCGCGGCCGACGACAGCCCGAGTGTCTCGGGCTGTGTGAGCGTGTCGGCCACCGAGCTGGCCACGGTGATCTCCAGACCATCGAGGATCCATGCCACGCCGAGCGCGACGACCATGCGGGTGTGAAACGGCGACCACGGCAGCCGGTCGATCCGTGCGGGAATGATGCTCCGGATGACGCCTTGTGCCTCGGTTGGCGCTGCCATGGTCGCCTCCTTGCGGACAGGACAATTAGTGAACACGGCTTTCCCGTGGCTCGGTGATTGCAAACCCTTTCGACGCACGCGGGACCACGCGGCGGTTCCGTCGTCACAACGGCAGCATGGGTCACAGATTAGCGACGGCTATCTTCTGCATGGTGTCAACAATTGATGACGATTTGCGCTGTCGAGTGGCCCCGACGAGCGGCGCCGATGAATTTCTAGAGCGGCAGCAGTCTTCTTGAGGGCATACGCAACAAGAATCGAACCGACGGAACGGAACTTGGCATGACGCGAACCAACCTCTCGATGTCGATCTCCGCCGACGGCTATGTCGCCGGGCCGGACCAGAGCGAAGAAAATCCGCTCGGGGTGGGCGGACTCGCTCTTCACGGATGGCACATCGGCCCAGCAATGGACCATCCCGTGAACCGGCAGGTGATGTCCGACATGCTGGACGGCATAGGCGCAACCATCATGGGCCGCAACATGTTCGGACCGGTCCGTGGCGAATGGGCCGAGTCGGATTGGCGAGGCTGGTGGGGTGACACCCCGCCATACCACTGCCCTGTGTTCGTCCTGACTCATCACGAACATGACCCCATTGAAATGAACGGTGGGACAACGTTCCACTTCGTCACCGACGGAATCGAATCTGCCTACGCACAGGCGAAGGCGGCTGCGGGCGAGAGTGGTATCTCCATCGCCGGGGGCGCCTCGTGTGCCCGGCAGGCGATCAACGCCGGCCTCGTCGACGAGATCGACCTGCAAGTCACGCCCAAGATCCTCGGCTCAGGTGAACGGTTGTTCGACGGCTTCGAGGCCGGCATTCCCAAGCTTCAGCTCGCCCGCGTGTTGCACGCCCCCGGGGTGGCCCACCTCCGCTACCACGTAGTGCGGTGAGCAACGTGCGGCCACAACACATGAAGGGATGATGAAATGTCCACGTCCGAAAGCCGGGGCACCGTCGTCAAGAAATACCGGGGCGCTGCTCGATGGATCGAACCTCCACCGGCGCATAGTCGTCCGACTGGACAACGGACAGACCGTCAAGTCACGCGTCGACCGCGCTACGTGGAGAGCACTGGCAATCGGCGCCATCGTCGCGAGAGGTCCCGGCGATAGATTCGAAAAGGCATAGTGGCGAACGATCCGCGGCGCTCCCGACCATCTCCTGCGCGCAAAGTCCGCAAATGGGGGTACTTCCCTCAGATGTCTGCCGAAGGTTCAATGCGCCACGACGGGACTGAACTGCCCGACGCCGACGTGGCGGCGCCACCCGATTTCACGTTGTTGGCCCGCGAGTGGCGCACCGTTGCCGAGTATGTCGCCGCCCGCCGGGCGTTAAGGCACATGTCGGGTTGGCCTCACGGGGACGGGCACCCCGTGTTGGTGTTGCCGGGTTTCCTCGCCGGCGCGCCGTCGACGCAGTTCCTGCGTCAGGTGCTGCGCAGGCTCGGCTACCGCGCGTATGACTGGCGGCTCGGCTATAACCTCGGAGTCCGCCCAAGCATGATCAAGCAGTTGCCCGCCACGGTGAACGACATTCGATCGCGCAACGACGGCCGCAAGGTCAGTCTCATCGGCTGGAGCGCCGGCGGAATCTTCGCCCGCGAGCTGGCCCGGCTTCAGCCAGACGACATTCGGTTGGTGATCACGCTTGGCTCACCCATCCGAGGGAACCAGAAGGCTACCCACGCCTGGCGAATGTGGCGGCTGCTGAACCGGAATTCGCAGGCGCGTGACGTCGTATCCGAGGCGGCCCGCATAGCGCGGGAGGAACCCCTTCAGGTTCCCACCACCTGCGTCTACAGCAAGTCCGACGGCATAGTGGCGTGGCAATGCTGCCTCAGTCGACCCGCCGCCGAGACAGAGAATGTGGAAGTCCACAGCAGTCATCTCGGCTACGGCCACAACGTGGAGGCGCTGCAGGTGATCGCTGACCGTCTGGCTCAACCGGAAGGACAATGGCGGCCCTACCGAACGGCAGGCCGACTGCCCGGCTGAGCATTTTGGTGTGAAGTAGCCGCCGATCGTCGCGTCAATTCAAGAACACCGCCAGTCGGTGGATTCGTCGTGGATCTGCTAGCCCTGGCGGGACGGCTCCGGCATCTGGACATCGCGTGATGGGCAGTTTGAACAACGGCACTCAGCCCATGACCAGCCCGAATGGCGCGGTGCATTCGGTCGTGAACGGCGAATTCGGGCGCAGAAGGACACGAGATTCGCACAAGTCCTCGATGCGTTGCTCACCGCCCCGACGACTCCACAGGGAACCCTGGAGCCAATCGCAGCGCGCAAGCTGAGCGATCAGCGGCGCGCCGCGCTCGTCGAGGACTTCGTCGATGGTTCGATACGGACGCCGGACGTACAGGCGCTGTTGAAGATGCGTACGCCTCAGGCGGTGCACCGGCTTCGTAGCCGCGGCAAGCTGGTCGACAGTGCTGTCGGTAACCAAACATGGTTTCCCGCTTGGCAATTCGATGGTGGCCGGCTGCGCCCAGACCTACCGCGGATGCCGTTCGCCGACAACAGGCCCGTCGGCCTGCGCCGTCGATCGATTCCAGCAGGCACCGAAATTTGGCGAGTGGACGCGACCCCACCCGCCCCCTGGGACTGGACCGGATTTCCCGAACCCCGCTACCGCTTCGATCCGCAATCAGGTGCCTTCCGTACCCGCTACGCCGGGGCCACACTCGCGGGCGCCTTCCGAGAGCGATACCGATCGACGGGACTGGTCATTCCCGCCGACCACCGAACCCACCACCTCGTCCGCCTCGTTGCCGCCCGCAACCTGCGAGTGCTCGACCTCCGCACTGAGAAGAACCTCGACGACCTGCAAGTGGACGACCAGATCCGTACCGGGCAACATCCTCATGTCTGGGCCACCTGCCATCGGCTTGTCGACGGCGCGAGGCGCTGGTGGACCGACATTGATGCCGTCGTCTATCGCTCGCGCACGACACCCGAGTCGTCGCTGAATTACGCTTTCTACGGCGACGACGGATTCGATGTCGAGTCGTGGCCGCTTGGCAAGCGGATCGACGTTCTGACCGATCTCGTCCTGCACCAGGGCTTCACCGTCAACTGGGATTTCGACGTCGAGTAACTGCCTGCAGCTTGTCGCACCGCACACGTAACGTCGAGTTGCTATGGCACGCCTCGAAACACGAGTGGCACGGATCGCTGAGGAACTGCTGGCTGAACGGCGTTCCGTCCGTCTCATCGATGTGCTCGTCGGTCTCGGCTGGCTCGCTCAGCCGAACATCGACCGGTGGGAGCGGGGCCGTGTTCCTTCGCTCGATCGGTGCGTGGGGGTCGACTCCGACAAGGTCACGGCAGCCCGTACTGCGCTGCAGCACTGGGCCGAAGATCGCGGCCTCACATCGTCAGAAGCCGACTACCAAGATTTGCAGTTCACCGACGACGCCGACTCTGACACCGAACGCGCCTACCGCACCCATTGGGCGTCAACCGACCATCCTGAACCTGTCGTTGAGCGTCCACGCCGTCCCGGACGGATCATCGTGATCTCTCCACACCACGCGTGGACGTGCACATCGTGCGGCGACACCGGCGACTTCCTTCGTATGGACAAGGCGGGTGCGCTGTGTTTGGACTGCGCTGACCTCGGCCACCTCGAGTTTCTGCCTTCCGGTGATGCCGCGCTCACCCGGCGCGCCACGAAGGCCAGCCGACTGTCCGCCGTCGTGGTGCGCTGGAGTACACGACGCAATCGCTACGAGCGACAAGGGATCTTGGCGGAGGCGGCGGCGATCGAACAAGCCGCACAAGAGTGTCTCTCCGATGCCGACGTGCGCGCTCGCCGCAGGGAACGCGAGCAGGGCCGCCGGGCCGATCAGGACGTGCGCTTCCGCAGTGAGTTCGCGGTCGCTATCTGTGAGCAGTTCCCGGGTTGTCCGGTCGACCGCGCCGAGGCGATCGCACTTCATGCGGCTGCACGGGGCAGTGGCCGCGTGGGACGAAGCGCCGCCGGGCAGGCCCTGGATCGCGACGCCGTGCGCCTCGCCGTCGTTGCCTCCGTCCGCCATGTCGAGACCGACTACGACGCGCTGCTCATGTCGGGTGTCGACCGCGAATCGGCTCGAGCACAAGTGCACCAGCGTGTCGAGGACGTCCTCAACGCGTGGCGCGATGGTGTTGCGATGCTCGACGGATAGCCATCGCACCGGGCGCGACGGCTCGCGACAGGTGGTATCAGTTAGGTATCATCAGCCGATGGGCATGACTCTGCGCACCAGTGAAGAGCAGACGGAAGCGTTGCGTCGACAGGCCGCCGCGGAGGGGCGGTCGATGCAGGCCGTTGCGCTGTCAGCAATCGATGAGTACATCGCACGACGAGCGCACAAGGCCAAGGTTGATGAAGCGCTTCAGCGGGTGGTGGCCGAGGAGGCCAACGTTCTGGCGCGACTCAAGGACGCATGATCGAGTACCTCGATCTCGAAGACCTCGTGGAAGTCGCCCGGCGCGCCGTCGGAGAGGACGTTGCGGTTCGCGACCATGGGCTGCTCGAGTCGGCGCTGGCGCGACCGCGCGCGTCGGTGTTCGGCCAGGACGCGTACCCAGGTGTGCACCTCAAGGCCGCGGCGCTACTGCAATCTTTGGCTCGCAACCATGCGCTGCTGGATGGGAACAAGCGGCTTGCGTGGGCTGCTTGTCGCACGTTCTTGGCCATCAACGGCCAATGGATCGAAGCGTCGGAAGACCAGCGATTTGAGTTGGTCATCCGGGTAGCCACGGGCGACGAGCAAATCGTCGACGAGATCGCCGAACAACTACGCGCGTGGAGCTATCAGTGACGCGCCAACGCGAGCACTCCCTCGGCCGGCGGCGAGCTGAGCGGGTGATACGAGAGGACCGCGGCGCGACGATGGGTCACCCCAGCACTCTGCCTTCGCCAGCACCTCCTCTTTGTAGGCCGGCCCCATCTGGTCAATGACCGCAAGTGCCTCCGCAATGAGTTCATCTCGAATGCCGCTCTGCGCATGGGCAAATGGAACAAAGGTGCGCAAGAGTTCGGGACCCGCCAGCACACTCTCCAATTGGAGGTAGGCGTCGTAGAACGGCAATCCGTTCGGCGCCAACCAGGCCAGCGAGCGAGCAGGTTGAGTGAGTCGTTTCTCCAGAACCGAGACCGGTGGCTTCTTAGCGCGTCGTTTCGTGTTGGGAGGCAAGTTGATCGATCAGAAGGTCGACGCGGTCGGCGTCGTAGCTTGGGCGCAGCCGGCCATTCCGGGTGAGGGTGACCAGTCCGTGCAGCGCTGACCAGAGCACCTCGGCGAGTGTGTCTGCGTCTTGGTTCTCGGCAAGTGCTGCAACCACGTTGCGTAGCTCGGTGAACGCCGCTTCCAATTCGTGCGGCGTGTCTTCGGCGGCGAAATGCAATGTGGTTGAGCGGGTGAACATCGCGTCGTAAAGCGCCGGGTTTTGTCGGGCAAAGTCGATATAGGCGTGCGCGAGCTGTCTTAGCGCGTCGGTGGTCGTCGCGGCGCCGGCGCGCGCGGTATGCAGTGTCTCGGCGAGTTCGCCGAATCCGTCGATCGCGACGGCCTGCGCGAGCTGATCCATGTTGGCGAAGTGCGCATAGAGAACGGGCTGGCTGTACTCGATCTCGGCGGACAGCCGACGCGTGGTGACGGCATCCCACCCTTCGTCTTCGGCCAGCTGACGCGCCGTCGTGACAATCAGCCGGCGTCGCGCGGCTCGCTCGCGCGCACGACGGTCCTCGATAGGCATACGCAACGATAGCATTGCTAGAACCACTAGCACTGCTATTGACATCGCTCGGCGACCGTGGTTAGCATTGCTAGCATCTGTAGCAGTGACAGCCAGAAGGAGCTTCAACGTGGCCATGACCCAGTTCGCTCAGCTCGCGGCACTGATCGCCGTCATGGGTACCGCGGTGGTCTACGGCACCGACGTGTTCTGCGCGGTGGTGTTGCGACCCGCGTTGGCCCGCGTCGACGACCGGGCACTGGGCGCGGTGACCGGGTTTGTGCACCGCTACGGCGACCGGCGAATGCCCGTGCCGGGGGCAATCGGTGTCGTCGCGGCCGCCGCAAGCACCGCACTAGCTGCGCTGGCCGGGCACTGGGCTCAGGCCATCGCGGCCGGTGTTGCCGTTGTGCTGCTGTTGGTCTGGCTGGTGCTCTACACACGCGTGAGTGCACCGATCAACCGGCAGCTCACCGCCGCCGCCGATAGCGACCAGCTGTTGCCGAATGTGCGTGTGCTGCAGGCTAATTGGGACCGGATCATCAACGCTCGCGCCATCCTGCAGGGTCTCGCACTCGCCGCACTGTGCCTCACGTTGATCGCCTGACCACGGCGGCCCGCGACTGCTCCCCGCACCGTTTCATACCTTGAAAGGACAGCTGTAATCGTGACTACGCGACCGAAAACACTGGGACGACTACTGATGCGCGCCGCACCTCTTTTCAACGCGCCGGTTGCTGCGGTGACCACCTCACGACGCTTCGGCGGGCTGGTGAATCGCAACATCACCATGCTCAGCTATACCGGGCGGCGTTCCGGACGCAGGTTCAGCACCCCTGTCGCCTATCGCCGCACCGGTGACGAGATCACCATCAACGCCAATTTGCCTCAGACGAAGACGTGGTGGCGCAACTTCCTCGGCGACGGCGGCCCAGTGACGTTGCAACTCGACGGGACCGAGCGGACCGGGCATGCGGTGGCCAAACGCGACAACAAAGGGCGGGTCACCATCACCGTACGACTGACCGACTGACCGACCGGTCCTCATGTAGCAGCGCGACTGCGCGGACAGAACAGCGACCATGCGTTGAGACAGGATGTGATCGAGCACTTCGGGTCACCGATTGCCGTGCCGCAAGTGCTGTCGGTTACTCCCCCGACAGGGAATGGCGAGTAAAGCCCCGGGCGTTAATCGCCAAAAGACAGCGCTGCCGGTTCTGTGGCGGCATCGTGGATGGCGTGCTGTCTTTGTGCTGACGCTCCCAGGTCGGCGCGCGACAACGATGTCGGAGGACACAACGCATGTGCGGGATATTCGCCGCGATGACGCGGCGCGGCGTTTCGACTGACCGGTGCGATGCAGCGCTCAAGCTCTTGGAGCATCGCGGACCGGACGGCACCGGCATCTGGACGTCGCGTGATGGGCAGTGGACGCTCGGACACACACGTTTGTCGATCATCGGGTTGAGAAACGGCAGTCAGCCCATGACCAGCCCGGATGGCGCGGTGCATCTGGTGGTGAACGGCGAGTTTTACGGTTACCGCGAGATTCGCGAGCGTCTGCGGGCGAAGGGCTATCGCTTCTCCACCGAGAGCGATAGCGAAATTGCGCTGCACCTGTATCAGGAGCGCGGCATGCAGGCCGCGACGCTGCTGCGAGGTGAGTTCGCGATGGTCATTGCCGACGAACGCCAACGGGCGATGATTGCGGTCCGCGATCGCTTCGGGGTCAAGCCGCTCTACTACGCAGTGGTGAACGGCGACGTGTACTTCGCGTCGGAGATCAAGGCACTGTTGGCGCTGGGTGTGCCGGCCGCGTGGGACCTTGAGGGCGCTATCGGAGGGATGGGCAGATCTCACGAGAAAACCGAGTTCGCCGGGATCAGTACCGTGCCGCCGGGTTGCTATGCGATCGCCAAAGATGGCGATGTTCGCATCTATCCATATTGGGATTGGGAGATCCCGACTGCTGAGCAGATGCGGACAGACACGCGAAGCGATGCCGAGATCGTCGACGAATTCCGCCAGGTTCTGCGCGATGCCGTGCGGCAACGACTGGTCGCCGATGTCGAGGTCGCTTCGTATCTGAGTGGTGGCATCGACTCATGCGCCGTCCTCGGGCTCGCGCAACAGGAGATGGACCGGCCGATCCGTGCGTTCACGCTCACCTTTGAGAACCCGCTCTACGACGAAGCCAGCATCGCCGAAGCTCAGGCCACGCACGTCGGCGCGACGTATCACCCAATTCCCATCACCGGGCGCGAGATCGCCGACTCGTTCGCGGATGCGATCTGGCATGCCGAAACGCAGATGTTCAACGGCCACGGCGTCGCCAAGTATCTGCTCAGCCGTGCCGTGAGAGCCGCGGGCATCAAGGTGGTGTTCACCGGCGAAGGTGCCGACGAAATGCTGGGCGGCTATCCGTACTTCCGGGTCGACGCGCTGAATGACAACGCGGCGTTGAGTGCCGGCGAGAAAGCCGTGCTCCTCGATGAGATGCTGGGGGCCAATCCGGCGACTCGCGCGTTGTTGATGCCGGAGCAAGTGAGCAGTCCGGAGATGGAGGCAGTGCAGCGCAGGCTCGGCTGGCTGCCGGCGACGCTCAATGTGAGTGCGGCGCAGATGAATAGCGTGGCCCCGTTGTTCCGCGATGATCTCCCGGCGTCCGTGCGGGAGTTTCAGCCGCTGGTGTCGGCGCTGGATCGGTTGCCGGTTGCGCAACGCGTCGCTGACCGCGACCGGCTGAATCAGATGCTGTATGTCAATGGCAAGACGGTGTTGCCGAATTTCATTCTGAACTATCTCGCCGATCGGATGGAGATGGCTCACTCCATCGAAGGGCGGGTGCCGTTTTTGGACCACCGTGTCGCCGAAGTCGCGGCTCGCGTGCCGGTGAACATGAAAGTCAAAGGCATCCGAGAAAAGCATGTTCTTCGCGAAGCGGCGAAGGACGTGTTGATACCCGAGGTGTATGACCGCCAGAAGCACCCGTTCACCACGCCTCCGACACGCAACACCAACGACCCGATGCTGGCCTTCTACCGGGATACGTTCGCGTCGCAAGCCGCAACGGACCAGCCGATCTACGACATGAAGAAGGTCGCCACGGCGCTCGATCAGCTGCTCGAATGCCCCGTGGATCAACGCATCGCGGTGGAAGGCGGCCTACAGCGTGTTGCGAGCGTGATTGTGATGCAAGAGCTGTTCTCGCTGGCGTGAGCCGACGTGCGTCGATCGCAAACAGGATGTCAGCAGAAGGCCCTTAGCCTGTCCGATCTGACACAGACTGGACTGCGATACCGAAGCCCGTACCGGTAAAAGGGCCTAACGATGGTTAGGAGTCACCACTCAACGGAGAGGACACCATGACTTCCTTGGAGTTGGCCGCCGACGGAACCACAGAATTCAGTGAGGGCAATCTTTACTTCATCGGTAATGCCACGACGTTGATCCGTTTCGGCGGGCTGACCATCCTGACCGATACCGCTTTCCTGCACAAAGGCGAGCACGTCGATCTGGGTCATGGCATCTGGGCCCGGCGCGAGGTGGAGCCGGCGTGCCAGATCGCCGACCTGCCACCGATAGATCTGGTCATCTTGTCGCACTACCACGGCGATCATTTCGATGACGTCGCCGCCCAGGAGCTGGACAAGAATCTGCCCATCGTCTCTACGGCGGACGCGGTGGACAAGCTCAGCGCTCTCGGCTTCCAGCGGGGTCATTCCCTCGACACCTGGGAATCACTCGAGGTGCCGCTACCCCGACATCGACCTCGGCCTCATCCACACGGGTGGCACGACTTTCCTGGTCACCGTTGTCACGATGACGGGCGAACAAGGAGTCAGGGCCGTCGAGATCACCAAACCTCGCACCGCCATCCCGATCCACTACAACGACTTTTCGGTATTCCTGTCGGGACTCGACGACTTCAAGCAGGCCGCCGGAACCTCCACCGCGAGCACGGAGTTCGTCAAACTCGCTCACGGCGATACCTACACATTCACGCCCAACGCGTGCGCTGAATTCGCGGAATCGTGGCTCAGGCCCGCACGGTCGGCCAGAAGAGGTCGAACAGTCTGCCTTCCCATCCCGCAGCGACCCGCCCCGTGCGGGTGCGCTCGGCGATGTGCGCGCCGACCACGGCGTCGACGAGTGTCGCGGCGTCGGCATCGGCGCGGAAGGACCCGTCGGCCTTTCCGGCATCGAACACTGATTCCAGTTCGGCCCGCTGCTTGGCGAGGATCCGGCGGAAGAGCTTGGTGAAGGCGGGATCCTCGTCGGTGAGCAAGGCGGCCAGGCCGCCGTAGCCGATACCGACCTCAACGGTTTTGACCGCTTCTTTGATGAGCCACCGCAGCCGATCCGGCGCATCGGCCTGCACGGCAAGCGGTTCGGGTGTGGTTACCCGCGACAGCGCGGCGGACAGCATGTCGCGGCGGTCTCGGTAGCGGCGGTAGATGGTGGTCTTCGCGATGCCAGAGCGCGCCGCCACCGCCTCGACCGTCACCGAGCGGGGGCCCTTGGTGCGCAGCAGCGCCAGCGTGGCGTCGGCGATGCCGTCGTCGACGTCTTGTCGCTGCGCCATCGGCCCTCCTTGGTCGTCAGTGGAATATCCACGGTCGGAAAAACGCTACACCTATCGTAGCGCTACGCTACACGTAGCGTTTCGAATATTCATCGGCGAGTTTCGAGAGGTGAGGGACATGTTGAGGACATTGCGACGAATTTCGATGACGTATGTGGCGTACGTGCTGCTACTCCTGGCGTTCGTCGCGCTGGGGACGTTCGTCTACGCGCTGGCCACCGATAGCGCTCTGGCCGGGATCATCGGGGGCAGCCTTGTTGTGTTGATGGTCGCGTCGGTCGTGGGGTTCCGCATCGGTGCCCGCAACCGAGCGAAGTCAAACGACAGCGGCATCGAGATCGAAGGCACGAACGTCTGGGCTCAACCGCTACGCCGCGAGCAGATCGACCGGTATCTGCTGAGCTACCGCGGAGTGCAGGACGGGCATAAGCAGATGGCGCAGGCGGTCTCCACCGTCGCGGTCGAACCCACCAGAGAGATCGATCGGTGCGCGGCCTGACCGCTGATGTGGTTCACCATGTCGCCGGCAGTTCGGTGAAGATACGCGACACCTTCCGGTCTTGTATATCTGCGACCTGATGCTCGCGTTGCAGATGGCAGCGTTAGATTAACGCTGAAAGGCTGGTCCCCGTTCGCGGCCGAGGTAGGTGTCGGACCTGTTCTTCAAGAAGAACACGTACACGACCAACGACACAGCGATGCAGACGGTCACGTACGCAATGAACTGCAGCACTTGGCCGTTGGTTTTCAGCGCCTGATAGATCAGTGGCGCCGTCCCGTCGGAGAGTGAGTTCGCCAACGCGTAGCCGATACGACGCCGAGTGCGCGCACGTGTGCCCGACACCGCGTGGCCAGGAGATGTGACCGGGGTGGCCAACGCCGCTGCCCTGCGCCCGGGTGAAACACTGTATTGCGATGTCTCCGTGCCGGATGTCGCCCGACTTGGCTCAGATTGCTGCGCACGTCAGCGCGGATCTTGATGAGGGCCCTGGGTAGCGGGTCAGCGGCGGTGCGGTTCTGGTTGTCAGCTTCGATTTTCACGATGCGCTAACTGCGCGTATCGCGAGCGAATTTCTCTATGCCCCAACCTGTTTGATCTTCGAGACGGTGCTGGTAACGACCGGACCCGGTAACCAACCTAGTTGTTGGTTGGTGGTGGCTGCGGCTGGAAGGGTTGATACCACCACCAGTCGGCGCGCTCGCCGGTGGGTCCGGGGCTGGGTTTCACCGCGGGCGGGGGAAGGTTCGGCGGGCGCGCGAGCGATCCTGCACTGAGTGGTTGGCCGGAGCTGTCGGTCACGATCAGATCGTCTGCGAGGCCGGCGATGGTGATAACGCCTCGATGGTGCAGCCGGTGGTGATATGGGCATACCAGTACCAGGTTGAACAACTCGGTGGGACCGCCGTCCTCCCAGTGCCGGATATGGTGTGCGTGCAAACCGCGGGTGGCACCACAACCCGGAACCGCACACGTGGGATGGCGGTGCTCCAGCGCGCGGCGAAGCCGCCGGTTGATCTGGCGGGTCGCTCGGCCGGCGCCGATGACCTGGCCGCCACGTTCGAACCAGACTTCACAGGTGGCATCACAGGTCAGGTATTGGCGTTCGGCCTCCGAGAGCAGCGGACCCAGATGCAGCGCCGCGGCGCGCTGCTCAACGTCGACGTGCACCACCACAGTGGTGTGATGCCCATGCGGCCGCCGGGCCACCTCAGCGTCCCACCCGGCCTCAACCAGGCGCATGAACGCCTCGACAGTGCCGGGAATGGGCGGCGCGGTGTCTGATGCACGCCCCCGGTCCTCGCGATCGAGTTTCCACTCGGCGATCAGCGCATCACGATGAGACGCCAGTGCAGCGTCGAACTTCGCCGCGTCCAGGTGCGGGAGTTTGATCCGCCAACAGGTGAACTCCTCATCCGCGGTTTGGGTGATCGAGGACTGCGGTTCGGGCCTGGGAGCGGGTTCGGGTCGCGGTTCCAGCTTGACCGCGGTGCGTAGCTGGTTGACCGTTGCGCTGCGCGCCAGCTCCGCGTAGTGCTCATCGGATCCCTCGCCCGCGCGCGCCGCGATGACGCCGATCTGATCCAGCGACAGTCGGCCCTCCCGCATGCCCTGCGCACAGCGGGGAAACTCATCCAGCCGGCGCGCCACGGTGGCGATCGTGTGGGCGTTTCCCGATGACGAGCCGATCTTCCAGGCCACCAATGCCGCGACCGACCGCGCGCCCGTAGCGCCCCACAACTCATCGCGATCAACCTCGGCGACGATCTCCACGATGCGCCCATCAATCGCGTTGCGCTGACCGGCCAACTCAGCCAACTGCTCGAACAACCCCGCAAGACGCTCATCAGGACACGCTTCCACCGCGGCAGATGATGCGGTTGAGGACATGACGTCATCTTCGCAGTCGGGTCCGACAAATCTCGGCCGCCCAATCCGCGCCGGGATGTGGCCGTCATCATCTGCGGGCGGATCATCGCGCAACCAATAAATCGCGCAGACCGCGATGACGACCACGTCGTCGTCAGAGTGCCGTCGGCTGCAATGCTGGTGCTTGCAGACCCACGAGGAGGTACACATGTCCGGCTCCGCTTCGGTATGGCCTGAACTTCCGGTGGCCCAGTGGGTCGACACTCGCGACACCCTTCAACTGATGACGCAGGTCGTCGGCAAGGTGCGGCTGGCGAACACACCGCTGATGAACCATTGGTGGAACGTCGTGCTGTACGTGTCGGCGCGTGGCCTGACGACCGGCCTAGTCCCCCACGGCGACAAAGGGTTTTCGATCGACTTCGACTTCATCGACCACCAACTGATCGTCGCCACCACCGGCGGGGATAGGCGCTCGCTGCCGTTGCAGCCGGGCTCGATTGCCGATTTCTACCGCGACGTCATGGCTGCGCTCGACGAACTGGGGTTGTCGACCGAGATCTGGACCATGCCGGTCGAGATTCCCGAGGCGATTCCGTTCGACACCGATCGGCAACATGTCGCCTACGACGGCGATCAAGCGCACCGGTTCTGGCTGGCGCTGGTGCAGATGAATCGCGTCTTCGAGGTGTTCCGGTCGCGTTTCATCGGCAAGGTGAGTCCGGTTCACTTCTTCTGGGGCGCAATCGATCTGGCGGTGACGCGGTTCTCCGGACGTCCCGCACCCAAACATCCCGGCGGCGCGCCGCATTGCGGCCCCCACGTGATGTGGGAGGCGTACTCGCATGAGGTGAGCAGCGCGGGATATTGGCCCGGCCCGGATGGCGAGGGGGTCTTCTACTCCTACGCCTATCCCGAACCTCCCGGGTATCGGGATATGTCCGTTTCGCCGGCACAGGCAGCGTTCGACGAAGGTCTCGGTGAATTCACGCTGCCGTACACCGCCGTGCGGGAAGCCGACGATCCCGACGCCCTCTTGCTCGAGTTCCTGCAGAGCACCTACGAGGTCGCCGCTGACTTCGGCGGCTGGGATCGCGAGGCGCTGGAACGCCGATGATTCGCCCCGCGCTATAGCAGCGGGCAATGGCTTTGAATCACAGCCGACTCGCGGAACCACGCGCCGCGACGGAGAGAGGCGAAGTCGCAGAGACGGTGAATACGCAGATCGCGGGCGCACGAGTAGTGCGGACGTAGCGGTGGGTCGCCGCGGCCTTGGCGGTCAGTCAGCTCGTGGCGCCGGCGGTTGTGAACTCGTTGGCCGGCGACTTCCTGAAGTCGGGGGCGACGAACGAGGCGCTCATCACGCCGGCGGGTAACAACAAGAATCCCTGTTTAGACGGCTGCGACCATCGTTCACTCAAAGCGACGGAACAGCTCCGCGGCGCGGCCTCTTAATCGTTATCAAAAACGCCGTTCTTCGTAATCAGGAAACACCAATCACCTCACATGTGCGTCGGCGGAATTACGGCACCATTTCTTCATGAGCGTGCGACGGGGGAGGTCGCGCCAGGCTGACCCGGTTGGGCACAACTGGCATGGGGAGGAACACATGCGCCAGCCAACGGCCGCACTTGCGGTTGCCGTCATCTGCGTTTCGATCGTCGGGTGCGCCAGCTCGATAGGCAGCGCCGAGTCGCCCACCACCACCCGGTCGAGGATTCCGCGCCCTCTTGTTGAGCGTGAGCTCACCGGGTTGCTGCTCAACCCCGAACAGGTGAACGTCGCTATGGGGACGGCCGGGATGGCGGTCACGAATCAGCAGACCTCGATGTCTGACAACAGCGCCACGATGGCGCCGCAGGAGTGCCTTGCCATCGACGGCGCGGCGGAGGCGCCGGTCTATGCCGACAGCGGTTACTGGGCCGAGCGCGATCAGAGTCTGAACAACGGCGACAAGTTCACGCACTATCTCAAGCAGGCGGTGGTGTTGTTTCCCACCATCGAAAAAGCCGGTGAGTTCTTCAACGCCTCCGCCGAGCGGTGGCCGGCCTGCCACGAGTACACCCACACGCAAAGCGAGACCCAGTGGTCCGTCGGGCCCATCTCCAACGTTGACGGCACATTGAGTGTGACGGCGACTCAACAGAACGCCGGCGCCCCCGGCTGGGGCTGCGGACGCGCACTGGCGCACAGAAACAACATCATTGTCGACGTCAACACGTGCAGCGCTGACCCGGCCGATTCGGCGGTCAAGATTGCCCAACAGCTCGCTGCCAATGTGACTGCGCGGTGGTGAGCCATCGCTGCTCCGCTGTGGCGGCTCACAGAGTCGACGACCGGCTATGGGGCTGCGGCGTTCACTCGTCGGTCGATCCCGCTACCGTTGCAGTGGTCGATTCAGATCGCTTGAACGCAGATGTGCGGTGATAGGAGGGGCGGAGATGAGTTCGCTGCCGCCTGCCGGTTGGTATCCCAACCCGAGCGGTGCACCTGGACAGCGTTACTTCGACGGACGCGCGTGGACGGCCCACCATCGCGCCGCCCCGCCACAGCCCATGGCCCCGCCCGCACCGCAGCCGTTACCCATGCAGACCAGCGTCGTGGTCACCGGACCCAACCACGCACTGCACGCCGTACTGACGCTGCTGACCTTCTGGGCCTGCGGTGGCTGGGCATGGATATGGCTGATCGTCGCCCTGAGTAACCGTCGTCGCGTGCACGTGGTGACCACGCCGCCGCCGTGGGCCCGGTAAGTGTCCATCCACCAGGGCTCAGCTCGGCACCCTGTCCACGATGCGGTTCGCTATCGTCTGCAGGCTGTCGCCGAGGTCGAAGCCCTGCGCGTCCAGGTCGATGACCACATTGGCTTCGGATGTGATGGCCCGGTCAGTACTGAAACCGGATTTGCTACCGCGCAGTGTGTTTCGCAACATCATGACCGTGCCGTTTTGCGTCGGTTCCCCAACGTCGAGGACGAGCGGGTTGCCGTCGACGATCAGCGTCACCGACTTGCCCGCGCAGCCGCGCCACTCGCCGACCGTTCGTGACACGAGATTGGTTGCCGCGGCGGTACTTTCAAACGTCGACGCGGCCTCGTTCAGCAGGATCATGCCGCTTTGACCGTCACCGGAAAGCGCACGCGTGAAGGCCGCGCGAGAGGAGCTGCGCTCATATGCCGACGCGCCCCCACCGAACAACGCGCTCACGCACTCGCGGGGCGTGACGTTGATGCCCTTGTCACCGCTCAGACCTGGCCCCTCCTCGACCTTGGCAAGAGCGGGCGCGTTGACCGCCTGCTTGACCTCGTCGATGCTCAGCAACAGCTGCGGCAACTGGGCGGCCTTGACGAGCCGCTCGTCCGGTGCGGCGGGACTCGTCGCACGATCAGGGGGCGACGCGACCGTCGAGGAAGGCCCCGGTCCTGTGCGCACCACGGCCCAGACGACCACCGCGACGATCGCGATGACGATGAACGCGTATGACAGCGTCAGCCCGATCAGCGCGCGGTCGTGGCCGCGTTGCCCGGTGCGCCGGATCTGCGACAGCCCGAGATGACCCAGCACCGCGCCCACGGGGGCGAACACGAACGCGAACACCACCGACAAGGTGGCGAACGTGTTCGTCTCATGACGAGGCGGCGGTGGCGGGGCCGATATGACCGGAGGCACCGGATAGGGATCGGCGCCGAACAACTCATCGTCGTCGCGGCCAGCCGAGCCGCCATACCCGCCGTCGTTCATCTGCAGCGCACCTCACCTCGACATTAGCGGTCCGGGCCGGGCGACCGCCCGTTACCGGACGGGAACGCCGGCGGCCGACACGATCAGCGCCACCACCGCCACCGTGATGAACACATACGACAACGTGACCCCAACCAACGCCCGGTCCCGCCCGCGTTGTCCGGTCTGGTGAATCTGCGACAACGCAAGATGGCCGAGAATCAGCCCAGCGGGAGCGAACACGAACGCAAACACCACCGATAACGTGGCCAGCGTATGGGTCTCCTGCTGCTGTGGTACCGGCGTTTCCGGGGCACCGGTAGCACCGCCGGTGAAGGGATCAAACGGATCAGCACCGAACGGATCTGCCCTCGACGACGCGGTCGGTTCCCCGCGGTAGCCGCCGTGCGTCATTCCCCACCCTCCTCCTCGACTCCCACGCGCCGACACAGCTCACAACACCCCGAACCCCGATGTGATCCAACGTACGGGGTCCGCGCAGCGGAACGGGGCGATACCGCGCGGGTGCAGGCGGCTACCGCTGGGCGGCTGCCCAAGTGAGGACACCACGAAGTACCGGTGCGTCAACCGCTTTCCGGTGGACGGGTTTTCGACGGCCGCCACCATCGTCCCCGCATTCAACCGCGTCAGCAGGCTGCGCACTTCTTCGTGGAGCAGCTGCCCGCCGGCCTCGTCGTAGTACGGCCAGTCGGACGTGTCGCGCAGATACGCCGCGCCGGCGTTGGACATGATCAGGCTCCACTCTGAGCCCTGCACATCACGCAGTATCCGCAGCGCGTCGAATTTCGACAGGATCACCGCCAGCCTCGGGTGGCCGTGCCCGATCGCCAGCAGCACGTTGTTCAGCACACTGCGCGGCTCGCCCCCGCTAACCGTCTGGGCGGGCAGCAGATCTTGCAGCTGGTCACGAATCGACTTGACCCGCAGCGGATCGAACATGAAGAAAACGGCGTCGGCGTTGACGAAAAACCGAAACGGCGGCGCGCTCAGGTCCCCGGTCTCCAGGTCCTCGCCGGCCACATCACGCAGCACCAGGTAGCGCCGGACGTCATGCCAGATGCCGATGCTGAAAATCAGGGGCTGCCGCTGCAGCGACGCCTGCGTGTGCACAGTCGGGGTGGGCGGGATGAGTCCGCGCTGCACGAACAGCGGCGTCTCATAGTGCGTGGAATACGCCGTGGCCGTGGCTCGTGTCGCGGGTTCCATTGAGAAGCCGAGGTTTTCGCACAGCAGCTGGAGTTGTTTCACCAGCACGGCGATGTAGAGGCTCTTGCCGGTGGCGCGAGCGCCCGCCATGGCGATGCACACCGCATGACCGTCGTGCCATCCCTCCGGCAACGGGTAGTGACACACCGGGCACACCTCCACCACCGGGCCTTGCAGCGCCCGGCTGGCCTCCGCCGCCGGCGGTGGCGGCCCGCGGTAGCCCGCAGGCCGGTCCCACTTGTAGAACGGCCCGCTCTCGGCGGGCGCGCCATTGAACGCCGATCCGACCTCGTCGAAATAGCGGGTGGCCCCGGCTCGCGGGGGCACCATCCACAAGTGCTGCTCGGAGTTCAGCACCGAAAAGCACCGCGGGCACTTCGTCACGTCAGCGACCCCACCAGAAAGGCGGTGATGCGGTCCAGCACCTGCGGGTGCACCAGCAATTCGGCCGACGCGTCGTGGCCCTGCCGCGGTGCGGGCAGCCGCGTCCCCGCAGCATCGAACCGACGGTCATTGGACAAGATGATCATCGGAAAGCGTTGCTGGACAGCCGAAGTCGGAAAGTCGGCGCAGGCGATGGTGCGGGGACCAGGCGCCAGCTGCGACCAGCGCGCACCAGCGCACCAGCGCGGCCGCGCCTGCCGCACCGCGTCGGCCAGGCCCACGCTGTCGGTGCCGCGCGCATCGGACCCGCCGACAACCACCGGCGTGACCTCCGCCCCGACGAACACCGACGACACATTGCGAATGCCTGCCGCCGCGGCGACGCCGACGACGATGTCGGTGACCGCGGCGGCGCTGCCGTCGGCGAACCACGGCCGCATCGACGCCGAAACATCCAGGGCCACCACAACCGACTCGTCGGACTGCGCCGGCGTGCGACCGATGAGCTGTCGCGCGGAACTGCGCGCCGCCGACCCCAACGGGCTCAGCGGCACATCGGCCACCGCGAGGACGCCCACCTCGACGTGGGATCCCTGCGGCCGCAACGCGGCGAACACCACGCCCGACTCGCCGCTGACGTCGACCGGGTCGAAGAGCACCTGTACCGGATCGACCTCGGTGGGGTTGTCATGCGCGATCTCGAGATGAACGACGGTCCCAGCGCCGAATCTCGCCGCGCCGACCGGTCGCACACCGATCGTCACCTCGCCGGCGATCTCCGGCAACACCGCGCGATGCGCGGTCGGGCGCACCACCAGCTGTTGTGCACTGGCGCGTACATCCAATTCGGCTTCGGCAACGGAACCGGTGATCGACACCGCCAGCGCCTCATTCGGAATGCTCACACGCTGATTACGCTCGCCAACAACATAAATCGGCATCAGCGACGCTCTGTCGTCCGGGCCGCCGGTGACGGCTGCGCCTGCACGCGGTGCGCCAGCAGCTTGGCCACCAGCTTTCGGTTTCGGCGCAGTGATGAGCTGTCCGGCTCAGCGCCCGACATCTTCGCCATCAATACCGCAGCGTCGTCGATCTCCCGGTCGGTGAACACCCTTGTGGCGGCGAGCTGTCGGGCGACTCGCCCCAACAGACCGTCAACACCGCCGGCCGACGTCGCTGACTGCTCATCGGCCGCGGAACGCACGAGACCGGCGGCGAGCACCGCCGGTGCGAAGACGACGTGATGCTCGGTCAACGCCACCACCTGCCCTACCGCCTGCGCGCCGAGCGCCGGGTCCCCGGCCAGCGCCGCACATCCCGCCGGGTACGGCAGACCCGTGATCGTCGCCAGCACCGCCAACGTCAACAGGCGCACCGTGAAGTCTGGATGCAACCGGTCGGGCGCAACCGAAAGGGCGGCGTCCCAGTGCGCGCTGCAGGTGGACAAGTACGTCTCAATTCGGCCTTCCTTCACCCACATTCGCGGTTCGAGCAGCCGCACCGCCGCGCACGCCACAGCGGCATCGTCCGCGTTGGCCTCCGTCACTGCAGAGGCCAACTCTCTCAGTGCCTCCGAGTCCGGTGCGCCCACCAGGGTCGGCAGCGCGGACAGGCCGGGCGGGGCACCACCGGCAGCCGCAAGCAGCGCTGCCGGTTCCCAGACTTCTGCGGCGGCCATCTGCTCAAAGCGCGGTGACCCACAGATCCGCAGCCACCACAGCAACAGCCAGCGTCCGGCGGTATCGGCCGCCCCCGCGTGTTGGGCGCGCGCGCCGAGCAGCGCCGCACGAGTCCACGCGGCATCCCAAGGGCAGGCCTGCGCCAGCTCCGATGGAGCAGGCGCGGCGATGTTCTCGGCGAGCCAGCCGAGCACGTCTTCGTCCAGCTGAGTGCATCCGGGGGTGCCCTTCAGCGCTTCGGCGGCCAGCATCAGCCGAGCCTGCGTGCCGATGCGCTGCCCGAGCCGATGGACCAGCCGTGGACCAGAATGCGGGTCGGTCAGGGATGGCACCACATCGCGGCTCAGCGCCACCGACAGCCGTTCGTCGTCCACACCGGCGCGCATCAAGAAATCGACCAGCCGCAGCACCTGCTCGGGGCCGACACCACGCGCCTGCTCCAGGGCCGGCCCGATCGCCTCGGACAGCTGGGCCGGCACTGAGCTGCGGTCAAACTGTCTCGGGCCCAATGGGATTGGGCCCAACTGACTCAACCAGGTGTCATCTGTGATGGCGCGGCACGCGTACGTCACGTCGGCATGCTCTGCCGCCAGACCGGCAGGTGCGTTCTGCACCGCCTCCCAGGCATCGGCGGTCCTCGTGCCGACCAACTGTGTCATGACTTCTGAAATGGTGGCACCGACCGCCGAGGCGGGGTCCACCCCGCGAGGGGTATGCGCCGCGATGACGCTGCGGGCTTCGGTGTGGGCGTCGGCGTAATTCCCGGCGCTCGCCACCGCCATCGCCATCGGCCAGGCGGGTGGCAGCGCGGTGTCCTCCACCTGCGCGGCGTAGCGGTCGATGTCGTCGAGCACGGCGCGCGCCGAGCCCGGCTCGAGCAGCACCACCTGCGCCATCGCCGACCACGGCGTCACCGCAATGGGTTGTCCGGCCGAGGTGCGATGTGGTTCTCCCCCAAGCTCGCCCAACGACAAGGTCGCGGTCTCGTCGATCACCACAACCCCGGCCGGAACCGCGGTCACGTCGACGACCGGGACCGCGGTCAGGTGCTGCTTGCTCTGCAGCGCCGCGGCCACCTGGTCGGCGCGATCGAAGGTGGAGAAGTTCAAAAGCGCGGCCGTGCCGGGCGACATCAGGAAACTCACCAGGCCGATCCACTGAGCGGCGGCGTCCACGGACTCGACCCCCAGCACCACCGGCGGGCCGCCGTCGAGCGCGGCGGCGACCGCGTCGAGCAGGCCGAACAAAGTGGCCAGCCGCCATGTGGTGGTGTCCAGTGCGAACGTCAGCACACTGTCCTTGGTCACCGCCGCCGCCGGGCCGGGCACCTCGTCGGGCAAGACGGCGCGCGCCACCGCGGCCGCCCCGTACGGACACACCCATCGCGGTGACCGCCACCATTGAATCGGCCGGTGCTGTGGCTCCGCCTCCGCAGTGCGGTCCAGCACCGCGTGGGCGAACACGTTGCCGGGCCGGCCGGTGCTGTCCGATCCGGCGGGAACCGTATGCCAGTAAGCGGCCGTGCCGGCGTCGATGCGTCGATAGGCCAGCCGCCGCGGACCCCGCTCGAGCTGTTCAGGTGTCGGGTAGGCGGGCAGCGGTTCGACGGCATCGAACGCGGTACGCATCCCGGCAAGCAGGGTTTGCGTTTCTGCGGCGCTCAACGCGCCGGCGACCTGCTTGATCTGCCAGCCGCCTGCGGAGCCGGGCGCGTCGAACGACGTGTAAGCCAGCTGGCCGTAGCGGGTGTTCATGGCGCCACCGCGGAGAGCCGCAGATTCTCGACCGGCGGATCCAGCAGCGCGATCGTCCGCAGTCGCGCCGGCGAAGGGGTGTTCACGAACAGTCGGATCCAGCCGTGCAGGCCATCCACATTCGCCGTCCACATCTCGCCGACGCCGTGCGTGGTCAGCGCCGACCACCGCAGTTCCTTCGACGCCTCCCCGATGATCTGACCGTGTTCGTTGACAGGCGTCGCGTCGACGGCTTGCCCGTCGTGCATCGACAGCGGAATGCGTTGCGGATTGTTGATCAAGACGAACGCCGGAGAGCCGGGAAGCTCGTACTGCGATCGCAACGCGACCGTGGCGTAGGTGAACCAGCCGTCGGGGTCGCGCGCGATCCGCACCGCGTACTGCAGGCGCAGCAGCCCGGCGTACTCCACGCTGCGAATCGCGCCGACGACGCGGCGCCCCGCCGAAAACGCCACTGGGGCCAGGTGCAGCGAGCACCCGGCGGCAGGCAACTCCTGCCGGGAAAGCTGCATACCGCCGTACTTCTCATACTCCTCCAGTGAGATCTCAAACGACTTGCCGGTCAATCCGTTTCGCGGATCGTGGCCCTTTGGGGCCAGATGGGTGACCACCGCCGCCGCACCGGCAGGCCAATCGAAGGTCAGCACCTGCTTGTTGCAGTACTCGGCCAGATTGACGTCGCGGATGATCCCCGTGCGGACCGCGGACACGGTGCTGCCCAGCAGCGCGCGCCCGGCCAGCAGGGTCACCGGGGTGAAATAGGCGCGGCTCCAGCGCTCCGGCCACGACACCCCCGACATCACCGCACGGTGCCCGCCGTCCTCGTCGTGGCGCTGCGACACCGGCTGCGTCAACCGCTGGACCGGTTGCAGCCCGATCTGCTCGAGCGTGGCTTCGGGCAACTCGACGGTTTCTGCGCCTGCGCTCGGCGCGGTCTGGCTGCGGTAGATGACCACTGCGCCGGTCGGCGGCGGCGTCCACGTCAGCTCGAAGCGCGATCCGTCAGGGCTGTGGTCGCCCAGCGACAGATCGGTGACCGGCGCCAGCACCGCCGACACTTCGACGGTGGCTTCGCTGGCCTCCGACAACCGCATGACGCCGCCGACGGTGACCGCGCAGCGCACCCGGTAGATGTAGCGCTGCCCACGCAACGCCTCGGTGTCGACGAACCCGCGGCGGGTGTCGCTGTCCCTCAGGATGCGGTGCTCCAGTCCCTCGCGCCCTGCCTCCTGCGCCGGTATGCGATAGACGAACACCTCGCTCACCGCCGACGGGACGTTCCACCGGCCGATGACCTGGCCGCTGTCCTCTCGGATCGCGAAGTCGCGCACCGGGCTCACCAGTGCCGCCTCGGCGTGTTTGACCGGCTGAGCGGCCAGCGCTTGGCCGCGGGTGGGTCCGCTGTTGACCCACACCTGATAGTGGCGCACCGCGCCGCGCGTCGGCCGGTCGTCCAGCGCCGACGTAGCGGTGGTGGCGTCGACGAGATGCGCACGGTCCGGTGAGTACGGCGGGTCGTCCTCGTCGCTGACGACCCGGTAGATGACTACGGTGTCAGAGCCATCGCCGGCGGGCGGGTACGGCGGCCAGGTCAACTCGAGGGCACCGGACTGGCCTTCGTCGCGCCGCCGCCGCAACCCGATGGGGTACAGGTCACCGACCTGCTCACCCAATCGGAACGGCGCGAAATCGCCTGCCCGATAGTGGAGTTCCACGTCAATGGCATCGGTCCGAGGCGCGTCGGTGGCGACGACATCCGCCCGGGTGCGGCCCGATTCGCCAGTGCCGCTTTGGTTTTCGAGCTCGGCTAGCAACCTGGTCATATCCTCGGCGTGCTCGGCCACCGAGGGCGGCAGCATGGCCCGGATCTGCGCGACGTCGGTGCGACCGGAGCGCAGCACCAGACGCAGATGGGCTTCCTTGAAGTTCGTGCGCGACACCGCACCGGACTCGATGAGCCGCTGGCGCCACGCCATCAGCGCCGGCAGTCGCGGATCGTCGGACGCGTCGATGTACTGCGGGTCGGGCATCGCTAGAACACCATGTCCTGACGGGGCGGGACGTCGCGGCGCTCCCGCCCGCCGGCCGACGTCGCGTCCTCTTCGCCGTCCGCTACCACGTCGACGCGTGGCGCGAACAGCGCAAAGTCGTAGGGCGGCAACCCATCACTGGCCTGCACCACCGCGGCGCGATACCCCAACCCGGCGCGCGCGACCGTCGTCTCGTCGACCGCAACGCTCGAGCGACCCGCAGTCATTGCGGCGTGGGTGAACAGCGACGCGTCGAATGGGGCGGCCCGCCCGTCGCCCTGCTCCGTGATGCCCGCGCCGAATTGCCGGGCAGGCGCATGCCGGTCCTCCCCTGGTATCAGCACCGTGCCGGTGAGCGCATCGGCGACTTCGCCCTGCCCCTCGGCGAACATCTGCTCGACTCGCCCCCACAGCGCGTCGGCACCGGTGGGCTTAACTTGCCCCGAGGAGACCGCAGACGACCATTGATCCAGCCCGGATTGCGTGCCGATGCCCGGGCATCCGGAACAGCATCTCGGGTTCCTCACGCAGCCGCGCTGCCACCTCGTTGATCATGTCCCGCCACGGCTGGGTCAGCCAGCCCAATGCGTACAGGCGCCGCTGAATCGCGTGAGCGGCGTCGCCGGCCTGCAGCGCGTCCGGGTCGGCGACACCGAGTTGGGTCGAGCGCGGCAGGCCGTCGAAGAGCTGGCCGGGTGAGGGTCGCGCCGCCGGCGCGGGCCCGAACGGCGCTCGAAGCACCGCCCCCAGCACCCGGCACCACGACAACAGCTGTCCGTACGCGGTGGAAAGCCGGCTGACGTCCTGCAGCGCCGTGCGCAGATTGGCCTGCATCGTCTCCAGCTCACCAAGCTGGGATTGTCGTAAGTGCGTCTCCGCGAACAGATCTCGCTGCGAGAACAGGAACAGCGCCAGCGACGCCAGGATGTACAGGCCGAGCATCACGCCGCCTGTCCACAGCGCGAACGGCCAGCGGACCCAGCCGGCGGCGGCGATCCCGGCGAGAACGACGAGTATCAGAACCAGTGCCCAGAAGAACGTTTTGAGGATGACGCCGATCGCCCGCTGGCGCGCCTGCAGTCGCGCGTCGGCCGACACCCGGTCGGTGGCCTGCTGGATCTCGCCCACCAGTCGGGCGACCTCGCCGCGGGCGCGGTGCAAGAAGTCCGCCAGGATGGAACCCACCTGCCAGGCATAGCTTTTCGACACGAACCGTTGCCAGCCTTCTAAATCGGTTCCCGCAGTACGCGCCTCGACGCCGGCCGCGGGATCGGAATAGGCGCGTTGCAGCCGCTCCCGCAGGTCGGCAACGCCGAGCACATCGGCCGGTTCCACCGAGCTGACCCCGATGACTGCGGACAGCGACGTGGGAATCGACGAAAACGATTCAGCGGCACTGGGAACCACGTCGGAGGCGACGGCGAGCACGCCGACCCCGGAACCCACCGGCACCGGCTCCAACCCCGCGGCGCGACGGCCCCCGTCGGAAAGGGTCAGCGCCCCGGCGACGAAATCCATCCACAGCGCGCTGAGGTCCCGCTGTGCAAGATGTTGCGGCGGCGCTCCGCCCAGCGCGGTGTTCAGCGTGTCGGCGCTTCGACCCAGGTGCTGCCAGTTGGCCACATCAGTGTTGGTGACCACCGCGAAAGCGGAATCCCTCCCGCCGAACACCGTGCCCTGCACGGTGCTGGCCAGCACCGACGACACCGAACCCGTAACGGCCGACCACCATGCCCCCGGCGCCTGCCGCAGCGCTGCGCCCATGAACTTCAAGAACATCTTCAATGCTGCCCAAATTGAAATGGCTTGGGCGCCAGAATCACTCACAGAAAGTCGGGGCCCGCGGAGCAGGTCTCGGTGCTTGGTCCACAGCCCCCTGGCCATGGTCTGGGTGGCCGCCGCAACATCCTCCACATAGACGACGGGCACCTCACCGCCGCGGGGCAGCGGAAGGCGTCCGGCAGGGTCGAACAGCTGGGCGCGCAGGCGCTCTTCGACCTCGCTGCTGTCCAGCCGGCGGTAGAACGCCCGCACCGCGCGCACCGTCTGCCCGGGCAAGATTTCCAACGTGTCGAACGGTGTCTGCTCCAATCCTGCCCACAGTCCGGCGACCCCGGCGATCACCGGTGCGGTGTGCTGCGCGAAATCGAGCGGATCGGTGATCGGGCCGCTCGGCACCGCACCCAGGCCAGGTGCCGCCGAATCCTCCGGGGCCACAAGCAGGTTGTGCCATCCCTCCAGCACCATCGTCGAATCCGGTGCCGCCGCTGCGCCTTCACCCCGGGTCAGCAGGACACGCAGCAGGCTGATACGCGCACCCATCGAACTGCT
>CAWDSB010000014.1:0-366954 GCA_963804905.1 uncultured Actinomycetota bacterium
GCAGCAACAACAACAGTCGCCGTCGCCCAGCCAGGGCCAGACTCAGCAGCAGCAGCAGCAACGGCAGGCCGCGATGGATCCGATGAACGCTCCCGCGAAAAGGAGCCGATGATGTTGGCACGCAACGCCGAATCGCTGTATTGGATCGGCCGCTATGTCGAGCGCGCCGACGACACCGCCCGCATCCTCGACGTCACCGTGCATCAACTTCTAGAAGACTCCAGCGTCGACCCCGACCATGCGTGCCGCACGCTGCTTCGCGTTCTCGGCATCGAGCCGCCGACAGAGACGCTGGATGTGTGGTCGCTGACTGACATCGTCGCCTTCAGCCGCGATACGCATGGCGGCTACTCCATCGTGGACTCGATCTCCGCTGCACGCGAAAATGCAAGGGGCGCACGCGAAGTCACGTCCACTGAGATCTGGGAATGCCTTAACACCACCTTCAACGCGCTGGCGGAACGCGAGCGCGCCGCCAAACGTCTAGGCCCGGGGGAGTTCCTGTCGTTCGTCGAGGGCCGCGCCGCGATGTTCGCCGGGCTCGCGGACTCGACGCTATCCCGCGACGACGGATACCGGTTCATGGTGCTCGGCCGCGCGATCGAACGCATCGACATGACGGTGCGGCTGCTGCTGTCCCGAGTCGGCGACAGCGCGTCCTCGCCTGCATGGGTGACGGTGTTGCGTTCGGCGGGCGCTCACGACACGTATCTGCGCACATATCGCGGCGTACTCGACGCGAGCCGCGTCGTCGAGTTCATGCTGCTGGACCGGCTGTTCCCGCGTTCGGTCTTCTATTCGCTGCGGCTGGCCGAGCACAGCCTCGACGAACTGCACAACCGAGCGCTCAGCCGCGTCGGTTCCACGGCGGAAGCCCAGCGCCTGCTGGGCCGGGCGCGCAGCGAGCTGGAGTTTCTTCGCCCCGGCGTGCTGCTCGAATCACTCGAACAGCGCCTCGCCGCGCTGCAGAAGACGTGCCGCGACGTCGGGGAAGCGTTGGCGCTGGAGTACTTCCACGCCGCGCCATGGGTGGCGTGGACGGACGCCGGGCGCGCGGCTCGTTGGTCATCGAGGAAGGTGAGCTGTAGATGTGGCGCATGCGGGTGGTGCACTCGACCGGCTACGCCTACAAGTCACCGGTGACCGCGTCGTTCAACGAAGCACGCCTGACGCCACGGTCGGATTCCCGGCAGAACGTCATCCTCAACCGCATCGAGAGCGTTCCTGCGACCCGCTCGTACCGCTACGTCGACTATTGGGGTACCGCGGTGACCTCGTTCGACCTGCACGCCCCGCACACCGAACTCGAGGTCACCTCGTCGTCGGTGGTGGAGACCGACAGCGGGGAGATGCCCGAGGAGAAGGTCACCTGGGATGACCTGAAATCGGAGGCAGTGATCGACAGGTTCGACGAGATGCTCAGCCCGACCGACTACACGCCGGCGAGCAGGCGCATCCAGGCAGTAGGTCGGCGGATCGCCAAGTACAACGACGCGCCCGATGCCGTCCTGGCCGCCGCGGAGTGGGCACACAGCGAGCTCGAGTACGTCCCAGGGACTACTGGCGTGCACTCGTCGGGACTCGACGCGCACCGCGAGGGTAAGGGGGTCTGTCAGGACTTCGCGCACCTGTCGCTGATCCTGCTGCGCGGCATGGGAATTCCGTCACGGTACGTCTCGGGATACCTGCATCCCCAGCAAGAAGCGACGGTGGGCGACACCATCGACGGCCAGAGCCACGCATGGATCCAGGCGTGGACAGGCGGCTGGTGGAACTACGACCCGACGAATGACAGCGACATCAACGAGCAGTACATCAGTGTCGGTGTGGGACGGGACTATTCGGATGTATCTCCCCTCAAGGGCGTCTACTCGGGAGAGGGCTCGACCGACCTCGATGTCGTCGTCGAAATCACCCGGCTGGCTTAGCACGCGGGCCGCCACCGCGGTATCGCACTGCTAGCCTCCGCCGCGTGCTCCGCACATACCGGGATGCACTTCGACCCTGTGCAGGTCGTCGCCCAGCTCGATCTGCCTGCTGAAGACCCCCGCCGCCAACGCGCGCCAGTCCTCGTCTTGACCGGGCGCGATGCCGGGCACGTAGTGGGTGAGGATGAGGATGCCCACGCCTGCGCGCTCGGCGGTGGCCGCCGCCTCCTCGACCGATGAGTGGTAGTCGATGATGTCTCTGATGCGTTGCACAGGCATCTGTTCGACGAGATCCTTGCGGATCACGGTGTGCACCAGAGCGCCCGCGCCCGCGGCGAGCACGTCGAGGCTCGCGCACGGCACCGTGTCGCCGGCAAGTACCACCGATGCTCCCTCGAATTCGACTCGGAATCCGATAGTCGGCTCGACCGGACGGTGATCTGTCGGCGCCGCGGTGATCCGTACGCCGTCGCCCGCCCACACCACGCCCTCGGTTACTTCCTCCACCTCGACGGTGGGGGGTTCGGTGATGTCGGGATGATGGCCGATCCGGTAGCTGATGTCCGGCGCCAGCGCGTCAAGCGTCGCGTCGACGACCGCCGCGGTTCCTGGCGGACCGATCACTCGCAGCGGTGGGCGCGGGTGAAGGTCGTGACCCATCGCGTCGTGATGACGTCGGAGAGATCGGTTATGTGGTCGCTGTGCAGGTGCGTCAGAAGCAGGGCGGAGATATTGGCGGCGCCGACACCGGCAGCCGCCGCACGCATTAGTGCGCCGCGGCCGCAGTCCACCAGGAATGTCTGATCCCCTGCCCGCACCATGGTGGCCGGTCCGGCGCGGGTGGGGTCGACCACCGGACTGCCTGTGCCGAGCAGGGTGACCTCGATCATGACCTAACGTTAGTCCGGTGAGCGCGCACCCGGCGGGAGCGATCGCGACGTGGAATTCTCGACCTCTGCGAGGCGCAGGGCCGGCGCTACCGAATCGGCGTGGAGACCCAGCCGTCGCCGCCCGAATACCGCAACCCGGGTTCGATGGTTCGCCGTTCACCACCCGTGACGGGCTATTCGCGCCCGCCCGAAACCCAGTTCATGTTTTGGAACCTGTTCCCGGACACCGCATCTGCTGCTTCATCCAGCGCGCTGACTTGATCGGCGGTCAGCGTCACCCTCAACGAGCCGAGGTTCTCCTCGACCCGAGCGGCGCGCCGTGTGCCGGGAATCGGAACCGACGCGATGCTCAAGGCGTCGGCGCGATACCGCAACCATGCCAGCGCGATTTGGGCGGCCGTCGCGCCCGCCGCCTCGGCGACCGACGTCACGACTTCCACCACTGCGAGGTTGGCGTCGAGTGCGCCCTCGGCGAACCGGGGCATGGTGCTGCGGAAGTCGTTTGTCGAGGAGAGGTCGGCGGCCGATCGGACCGTGCCGGTCAGAAAGCCGCGCCCCAGTGGCGAATACGGGACGAAGCCCACGCCCAACTCGGCGGCCGTTGGGACGACGCTGCGCTCGACATCGCGGCTCCAGATCGACCACTCGCTCTGCACGGCGGAAATCGGATGCACGGCGACCGCGTCGCGCAGCTCCTCGGCCGTCACCTCCGACAATCCCAGGTGGCGCACCTTGCCCGCGGTCACCAGGTCGGCCATCGCCCCGACGGTTTCCTCGATGGGCACCGACGCGTCGCGGCGATGCATGTAGTAGAGGTCGACGACATCGGTGTTCAACCGCGACAGGCTCTCGTCGATGGCCTTGTGCACATAGGCGGCGTCGCCGTGGACGACCAGATCTCCCGCCGCCCGGTCGGCCGGATTGCTTGCGATGCCGAACTTGGTCGCGAGCGTGACCTCGTCACGCCGGTCGGCGAGCAGTCGGGAGAGGAGCCGCTCGTTGTTGCCGCCGCCGTACACGTTGGCGGTGTCGATGAAGGTCACGCCCAGGTCAAGGCAGCGGTGCAGGGTGGCCAGCGATTCGGTGTCGTCCACTTCGCCGTACACCGGCGTGAGTGCCATCGCTCCGAAACCGATTGCACTCACCGTTAATTCGTCACCAAGCGTTACGGTGGGCACGCCGGAAGCTTTGTTAGTCATGCTTTCATTCTTCTCCTGTCGAAGTATCGGCGGTGATTTCCACGATCCTCCAACCGGCACGGCCATGCGTCTGTTCCGGCCAACATGCTTTCCCCGCGACCAAGTTCGACCTAACCTGGTGTGAACTGGATCACGATGAGCCGGAGGCGACCATGCGTATCGCGGACGTGTTGCGAAGCAAGGGTACGGCGGTGGCGACGATCACCCCCGAGACCTCGGTCTCTGGCCTGCTCAACGAGTTGGCCACGCACAACATCGGCGCAATGGTGGTCGTGTCGTCCGATGGCCTGGTCGGCATCGTCTCGGAGCGCGATGTCGTCCGCAAACTGCACGAACACGGCGCGGACCTGCTGCGACTCCCGGTGTCCGAGATCATGACGACGATGGTTGCGACGTGTGCACCGAGCGACACGGTCGACCACCTCAATGCGGTGATGACGACCAAGCGGGTTCGGCATATCCCGGTGCTGGAGAACGGCAAGCTGGTCGGCATCGTCAGCATCGGCGACGTGGTCAAGCAGCGGATGGAGGAGATGGAGACCGAGCAGCGGGCCCTGCAGGACTACATCACGCGTGGCTGAGATCGAACTACGGCCCGCCAGGCGGGCCGACGTTCGCGCGCTGTCAAAAGTGCTGGCCCGGGCGTTCTACGACGATCCGGTGATGATGTTCATGCTGCCGGACGGCAAGACCAGGACGAAGGGCCTCCCCCGGCTGTTCGCGACCTTGACCAGGCATCACTTCATATCCCGCCGCAGCTCCGAAGTGGCGAGTCGTGACGGCGCCATCGGCGCCGCGACGCTGTGGGATCCACCCGGCCGGCGGAAGTCGTCCCAGCTGGAAGATCTGATGATGATGCCAACGATGGCGTGGCTTTTTCGTTCGCGGGGTCAGGAGACCCAGGCCCTGGGGAGGATCATGGAGGAGGCTCATCCCGAGGAGCCGCACTGGTATCTGATGGTCATCGGCAGCGACCCGACGGTCCGCGGCGCGGGCTTCGGCCAGGCGCTGATGCGCTCCCGCCTCGACCGCTGCGACGGCGAGCATGCGCCGGCCTACCTGGAAGCGAGCAGGGAAGAACTGGTTCCGTACTACAGCCGGTTCGGCTTCGAGCAGACGGGCGAGATCCAAATTCCCGACGGCCCGAAGATGTGGCCGATGTGGCGGGCGCCGAGGTAGCTCAGCTCCACGAATACTCGGCGCGCAGCCTCGCCGCGACGATCTCGAACGTCTCCCGTTCCAGGATGGCGCCTTCGCGGCGAATGCTCTCCTCGGGCACGTCCAGCACCCGGTCCAGCCGCACCCAGCTGGCCCGGGCTTCGTAATCCCAAGGGCCCGAACCGATGCCGACCCACTCGCGATCGTTCTGGTGGCGCTCCTGGCTCGACAGCATCAGCCCGAGCAGGGTGCGGCGGTCGCGGCCCACGACGAGCACGGGCCGGTCCTTGCCCCTGGACGGGTCATCCTCGTAAACCACCCACGTCCACACCACTTCGCCCGGGTCCGCGCGGCCGTCGAGATCGGGCGCGTACACCAGCTTGCGGGCGCGGTGGGCGGTGGGAACGCTGTTCTTCGTCACCGGGCGGCCCGCCGTGATGGCCGTCTTCGGCTCGTCGATGGTGCCCGCGAGGACGTCCAGACCGATCTTGATGCCCTGCTGAATGCCGCGCGGCAGGGTTTCGGGCCGCTGGAGCTGGCGGATGAACTTCGGTGCCTCGTTGAACACGAGGTTTTTGGCTGCGTTCCCAGCCAACCGTTGGAACGTCTTCCACTGCGACGCCATGTTCGCAGCATATGTGAAGTGCAATCCGCGCGATTGTGTCGCCACGGCGCTCGCTCGATACCCTGGATGCGCATAGCACCCCGCTATACAAAGCCTGACCAGGAGATTCCCATAAGCAGTTTCGCCGACCAGACCTTCACCGCGCCGGCGCAGATTCGGAACTTCTGCATCATCGCCCACATCGACCACGGCAAGTCGACGCTGGCCGACAGGATGCTGCAGCTCACCGGCGTCGTCGCGGACCGCGACATGCGCGCGCAGTACCTGGACCGGATGGACATCGAGCGGGAACGCGGCATCACCATCAAGGCCCAGAACGTCCGGCTGCCCTGGAAGGTCGACGAGACGGACTATGTGCTGCACTTGATCGACACGCCCGGCCACGTCGACTTCACCTACGAGGTGTCGCGGGCGCTGGAGGCGTGCGAGGGCGCGGTGTTGCTCGTCGACGCCGCCCAGGGCATCGAGGCGCAGACGCTGGCGAACCTCTATCTCGCGCTGGACCGCGACCTGCACATCATTCCGGTGCTGAACAAGATCGACCTGCCCGCCGCGGACCCCGACCGCTACGCCGCCGAGATCGCCCACATCATCGGCTGCGAGCCCGGCGACGTGCTGCGGGTGTCCGGCAAGACGGGGGAGGGCGTCGGCGACCTGCTCGACCACGTGGTGCGTGAAGTGCCGCCGCCGCAGGGCGACGCCGACGCGCCGACAAGGGCGATGATCTTCGACTCCGTCTACGACATCTATCGCGGCGTGGTCACCTACGTCCGTGTCGTCGATGGCAAGATCCTGCCGCGCGAACGGATCAAGATGATGTCCACCGGCGCCAACCACGAACTGCTCGAAGTCGGCATCATGTCGCCAGAACCCAAGTCCGCCGCGGGTCTCGGTGTGGGTGAGGTGGGTTACCTCATCACCGGTGTCAAGGACGTCCGCCAGTCGAAGGTCGGCGACACGGTGACGGCCGCGCGCAACGGCGCCACCGACGCGCTCACCGGCTACCGCGAACCCAAGCCGATGGTGTACTCCGGCCTGTATCCCGTTGACGGATCGGATTATCCGAACCTGCGCGACGCGCTGGACAGGCTTCAGCTCAACGATGCCGCGCTGACCTACGAACCGGAGACGTCGGTGGCGCTCGGGTTCGGCTTCCGCAGCGGCTTTCTCGGACTGCTCCACATGGAGATCACCCGCGAACGGCTGGAACGCGAGTTCGACCTCGACCTGATCTCCACGTCGCCCAACGTGGTGTACCGGGTGATCAAGGACGACGACAGCGAGTTCGTCGTCACCAACCCGTCGGACTGGCCGGATGGCAAGGTGCGCACGGTGTTCGAGCCGGTGGTGAAGACGACGATCATCGCGCCCAGCGAGTTCATCGGCACCATCATGGAGCTGTGCCAGTCCCGCCGCGGGGAACTGGGTGGCATGGACTATTTGTCGCCGGAGCGGGTCGAGCTGCGCTACACCATGCCGCTCGGCGAGATCATCTTCGACTTCTTCGACTCGTTGAAGTCGCGCACCCGCGGGTACGCCAGCCTCGACTACGAGGACGCAGGCGAACAAGAGGCCGATCTGGTCAAGGTCGACATCCTGCTGCAGGGTGAGGCCGTCGACGCGTTCAGCGCGATCGTGCACAAGGATTCCGCCGCGGCGTACGGCAACAAGATGACCACCAAGCTTAAAGAACTCATCCCGCGCCAGCAGTTCGAGGTCCCGGTTCAGGCCGCGATCGGCTCGAAAATCATTGCCCGCGAGAACATCCGCGCCATTCGCAAAGACGTGCTGTCGAAATGCTACGGCGGCGACATCACCCGCAAGCGCAAACTGCTGGAGAAGCAGAAGGAAGGCAAGAAGCGGATGAAGACCATCGGGCGGGTCGACGTGCCGCAGGAGGCCTTCGTCGCGGCGCTCTCGACCGACGCCGCAGCTGACAAACCGAAGAAATGACGACGCGGGCTCTGGTCGTCGGGGTAGTCGTCGCTGCCGTGTTGCCGCTCTCTGGTTGCGTGAGCACCGTGGCAGGTACGGCCGTGCGAAACGGGCACGCGGTGCCCACCGATGTGCCACGGCTGGCCGAGTCGGCGCTGAAGAAGGTGTTGCTCCCCGTCGACGAGGTCAACCAGATCATGGGGACCAAGCGCATCGAGGTCACCAGCGACATGGACGAGATGACCGACTCCTCCGACAAAGTGTCCGACCCGGATTGCCTTGGCGCGATGTTCGGCGCCGAGGATCCCGTCTATCACGGCAGCGGGTGGACGACCGTGCGCGACCTGGTGGCCCGCGAACCCGAAGAGGACAACGACCACTGGGTCGAGCAGACCGCGGTCCTGTACCCCGACGAAGGACACGCGAACAGATTCTTCGAGAAGTTCAAGTCGACCTTGCAGAAGTGCGCTGGCACGTCACTCGCGGTGGACGATTCGGATTCCAGCTCGCTGTGGGAGATCGGCGACGTCACCACCGACGACGGTCTGATCACCCAGATGGCGAGGCAGGAGGACGCCGACGGCTGGGGATGCCAGCATGCCCTCGCGGTGGTGTCCAACATGACCGTCGAGACGTGGGCCTGCGCCTACAGCCCCTCCGACGAGGCGGCGACGATGGCCGTCGACATCGTCACCAACGCCGCTGAGAAATAGCGGCGCCGACAGCCCCTAATCCGGCTGCTTCGGCGGAAACTCAGCACGTTGCCGGATGGCATCGCGATAGGCGTGCACCCGCCCTGGGATCGTTGACAGGACCGCGATGGTGCGACCGCCACGACCGTACGCGGCGACGAACTGCCATCCACGGGGATCGCCTTCGATGATTTCGAAAGCGTCGTAATCAGTTGTCACACCGAGCGTCTGCAACTTGACGTCGTACTGATCTGACCAGAAATATGGCACCTCGTCGTACGCAGTGCCACCCTCCGGTCCGGCGAGCAGAGTATGCGCCGCGGCCGCTCCCTTGACGCGCGGCGTGGTCCCAGTGTTCGATACGCAGGTGCGCGCTCGTACAGCGGATGCCACCAGCGGGCGACATCACCGGCGGCGACGACCCCGGGGCCGCCGTCGACCGCACCTGTGGCGTCGCAAACCACGCCATCGTCGACTCGCAATCCGGAGTCGCTCAGCCACTCGGTGGCTGGATTCACGCCGAGCCCGATGACGACAAGGTCGGCGGGCAGCTCGGAGCCATCGGTGAGTCGAACCGCCTCGATGTGCCCGTTGCCCATGAATGCGTCGACGCCGACTTCGACTCGCAGGTCCACGCCGTGCCCACGGTGCAGCTCCGCCCAGCATTGCGCCATTTGTCCACCGAGCGCGGAAAGCAGTGGGCCAGCAGACTTTTCGATCACCACCACGTCCAAGCCCAGCGATCGGCAACTCGCGGCGACCTCGGCGCCGATGAAACCGCCTCCGATGACGACGACGCGAGGCCGCGCGCCGAGTCGTTCTCGGATTGCCAGGCAGTCCTCGACCGTGCGAAGCAGCATCACGCCATCGGGGACCGCGCCGCCCGGCCATTCGCGCGGGACCGCGCCGCTGGCGATGACGAGTCCGTCGAATGGCACGGTCTGTTCATCGCCGTCGTCGCGCAGGTGAACGGTGCGCGACGACAGGTCCAGTCGCACAGCCGAAGTCCCTCGCAGCACCCGTGCATCGACGTCAAGGCGCGGCGCCAGGTCGACACCTGCTCTGTGTACCTGACCGGTGAGCAACTTCTTGGAAAGGGGCGGCCGGTGGTAAGGCGCGTGCCGTTCATCACCGACGATTGTCAGGGCACCGTCATAACCGTCCTCTCGCAAAGTCTCGGCTGCACGTGTTCCCGCCACGCCTGCACCGACGACCACTATCTGCTTGAGCGGAAGAGCTGACGGCATGACTCAGTCCTCCACGCTGATCGCCTGCGTAGGACAGGACCGCTCGGCGCCCTTCACCTTGGTGCGTAACTTGTCACTTGGGTGCTCTTGTTGCAGGTGAAGAAGACCATCATCGTCCAATTCGAAAACCTCATGGCAGATGCTCATGCAGACGGCATTCCCATCGCAGGTGTCAAAGTCCACAGAAACCTTCACTTGAGACTCCACTTCTCCCCGCCGGCCCTCCGCCGGCAATCGATCTGGCCGTGCTTAAACTCCGGTTGGCTCACGATGTGCTTGTGCCCGCTCGCGTGCGGCCTGGACTGCCGGCGAGTGCGCCAGGTAGTCCATCGCCATCTGCGTATTGGCCTCGGTGCTGGCAGGACAACTTCGCGACAATCTGACCGCTACATCGGCGCGTTGGCGGGCTGGAAGACGCCCGAGCTGTCGGACTCTTCCTCCGCGCGGATGACGTGCACCACCGCATTGATCAGCGCCAGGTGGGTGAACGCCTGCGGGAAGTTGCCCAGATGCCGTCCGGTCCGCGGCTCGATCTCCTCGGCGTACAGATGCAGCGGGCTGGCGAAGGACAGCAGCCGTTCGCACAGGTGCTTGGCCCGGTGGAACTCGCCGATCTCGACCAGCGCCGACACCAGCCAGAACGAGCAGATCGTGAAGGTGCCTTCCTCGCCGGCCAGCCCGTCGTCGGTCTCCTCGACCCGGTAGCGCAGCACCAGGCCTTCCTCGGTGAGCTCGTCGGCGATGGCCAGCACGGTGGCACGCACCCGCGGGTCGTCGGGCGGCAGGAATCGGGTCAGCACCGCCAGCAGCAGCGAGGCGTCGAGTGCGTCGTCGCCGTAGCGCTGCGTGAGCACCCCGCGGGAATCGACACCGTTGGTGAGGATGTCGGCCTTGATCTCCTCGGCGATGGCACGCCACTGCTGAGCGTAGGACTTCTCGCCCTCGAGCTCGGCGAGCTTGGAGCCGCGGTCCAGCGCGACCCAGCACATGATCTTGCTGGACGTGAAATGCTGCGGCTCGCCGCGCACCTCCCAGATACCGCGGTCGGGTTCGCGCCAGTGTTTGATCGCCTCTTCCACCTGTTGCTTGAGCACCGGCCACAGGTTCTCGGGAATCTGCTCCCGCGACTTGGTGTGCAGATACACCGAATCCAGCATCGTGCCCCAGATGTCGTGCTGCATCTGGTTGAAGGCGCCGTTGCCGATCCGAACCGGTCGGGCGTTGTCGTAGCCGGACAGGTGGTGCAGCTCCTCCTCGACCAGGCTGCGTTCGCCGCCGACGCCGTACATCACCTGCAGCGGGTGACGTTCACCGTTGTTGGCACCGGACACATCGGCGATGAACGCGAAGAAGTCGTCCGCCTCGCGATCCAGGCCGAGGGTGTAAAGGCCCCACAACGCGAACGTCGAGTCGCGCACCCACGCATAGCGGTAGTCCCAGTTGCGTTCGCCCTGAGGGGTTTCCGGCAGCGACGTCGTCGGCGCGGCGAGCAGGGCGCCGGTCGGTGAGTACGTCAGCCCCTTCAGCGTCAGCGCGCTGCGCTGTAGATAGGACCGCCACGGATGGTCGGGGAAGTCGCCGATGTTGATCCACTGCCGCCAGCACTCGCTGGTCTGCCACAACTTGTCGGCGGCCTCGTCATAGGTCTGCGGCACAGGGTGTTTCGACCAGCTCAAGGCGACGAAGACGTTGTCGCCTTCCTTCATCCTCGTGCGCGCCCTGGCCTCGCGGCCTTCCAACCCGATGCGCAGGTTGGTGGTCAGCCGCATCGTCGGATGCGAATCGGGATTCTTGCTGGCCCGTGCGATCGCCTCGCCGTAGGCCTGCGCCGAGTACTCCCAGCTGCCGCTGACGCGGTGGTAGTCGAACGACGGCTCGCAGTTCATCACCAGCTCGACGGTGCCGCTCACACAGCGCACCGTGCGCAGCAGGATGTGTTCGGCGTCCCAGTCCATCGGCGTGCGGCGATGGGTGCGCGACCGCGATTCGATGTCGTGCCAGGGGCCCATCACCAGCGCATCGCGGACGATCACCCAGCCCGTGTGGGTCTGCCACGTGGTCTCCAGGATCAGGCTGCCCGGAAGGTAGCGGCGCGCTGCGGGCACGGACACCCCGTAGGGCCCCAGCCGGAAGTGCCCGGCGCCGCGGTCCAGGATCGCCCCGAACACGCTCGGCGAGTCCGGCCTCGGCACGCACAGCCACTCCACCGAACCGGCGGAAGAGATCAGGCAGGTGGTCTCACAGTCGGAGAGGAAGGCGTAGTCGGCGATCGGCGGGAACGGGTTTCGCAACGATCCGCTCGGCGCGTACGGCACCGGGGCCGTCACGGTCAACGGCGCCGGGCCGGGCGCCTCGCCGGCCTGTTCATTGTGTTGCAGAACCATCCGCACATCATCGACTCCCGACCTGCCCGCCGTCTACTCGTCGCGGGGTGTGTCCGGCGTTGCTGGCTCAGCGGCGGGCGTAGCGCGGCGCATGTTCTGGCAGCGGTCCGATCGCGATGGCGTAGCCGGCGAGGCGCCGGAGGGCGGGAATTCTGGTGACGATCCGCACCGCAAGAGGCGGTTTCACGGCTCTATCAGCGGAAACGGCGACGGCGATGACCTTGGCGTGAATGACCCGCTGGGCCGCCTGCACCAGGGCGGCCGACACCCACCGGCGGGCCTGGACCAGCGCCAATCGTCTGCGGTCCACTTTTCCCTCGCGCAGCGGGCCGGCCAGGATCCGCGCGGCCGCGACGGCGTCGGCCACGGCCAGGTTGATGCCGACCCCGCCGACCGGTGACATCGCATGCGCCGCGTCGCCGATCAGCAGCATCCCGTCCATGTACCAGCGCGGCAGCCGGTTCAGCTGCACGTCGAGCAGTTTGACGTCGTCGAACGACGTCAACGCGTCGACCCGGCCCGCCAGCCACGGCACCAGCGACACCACCGCGCGGTGGAAGTCCTCGATGCCGCGGGCGCGCTGTTCGGCGTCGCGTCCCTTCGGGATCACGTACGCGATCTGGTAGTAGTCACCGCGGTCGATGACGACGCATGCGTGCCCTGTGCCGATCACACCGGCTAGACCGTGCGGGTCGTCGGGTTCGCGCGGCAGCCGGAACCACCAGACGTCCATCGGCGCACCGAAATTGCGCGGTCGCAGGCCCGCGGCGTCACGCAATGTCGACGAGCGGCCGTCGCAGGCCACGGTCAGGTCGGCATGCAGCGTCGTCGGTTTCTCCCGCCGCGTTGCGGTAGGTCACGCCGATCACCTTGTCGCCGTTGCGAATCGGTGCGAGCACCTCGGTGCTGCGCAGCAGCCGGAACGTCGGCTCGGTCTCTGCGGCGCGCGCCAGCAGTTCCAGAAAGTCCCACTGGGGAACCAACGCGATGTGTTTGTGCTTCCCGGGCAGCCGGGTGAGATCGACATGGACCTGCGCGCCTTGGATTTTCATCACGAGGTCGTCGATCTCGCGGTGTGGCAGCGCGGCGAAGCGGTCACCGAGGCCCAGCTCGTCGAGCAACCGCAAGGTGCTGGCATGCACCGTGTCGCCGCGGAAGTCGCGAAGGAAATCGGCGTGCTTCTCCATCACCGTCACGGCCACGCCGGCACGGGCGAGCAGCAGGCCCAGCATCATTCCCGCCGGGCCGCCGCCGGCGATGATGCAGCCGGTTCCATCGGACACCCGGCAATCTTCGCACCGTAGGCTGGCCGGGTGGGTGGCTTCCTGAACTGGTGGGACGGCGTCGAGCTGTGGTTGTCGGGGCTCGGATTCGTCGCCCAGGTCGCCGTCGTGATGCCGGTGGTGCTGGCGCTGGCCTACGGGACCGCGATACTGCTCGACGGGGCGCTGGGAAACGGAATTCGGCTACTGCGACGGGCGCGCCACCAGGACGAGGATCCGCAATGACCGGGATGCCCCGGTCTCGGGTGACGTTGGTGCTGGTCATCCTGGTGGTGTTGGTGCTCGTTACGTGGCTGCTGACTCGTTAGGTCGACTAAGCCCCAAGTCAGCATCGTTCACAGATTCTGTTATTCTTCGCGCCATGCGTGCAGCGTCCGGCAACAAGAGTGGCCACATCCTGGCCCTCATTGCCGTGGGATTCAGTGCTGTCGCCGATGTCTGTTGTTGTCGCTGATTCCACCTCCGTCCGCGGTTTGGTGTAGGTAGTGGCTGTCTCTGCGCCCGAGTACTGATCCTTCGCCTTTCCGCGTGGCGGGACCCGTCCGCTCGTCCACGCAAGGAAAGGTCATTTATGAACATCCGTAGAACCTGGCTTCACGCCGCCGCACTCGCCACCACAGCGACCCTGTTGGCGGCATGCGGCGGTGGGTCGAGTGACGTCGCAGGCGGTGGCGATCAGGGCGGCGGCGCTAAAACCACGCTCACCCTGGTCGCCTACGCGGTGCCGGAACCGGGCTGGAGCAAGATCATCCCGGCATTCGCGGCCACCGACGAGGGCAAGGGCGTGGCGGTGACCACGTCCTACGGCGCCTCCGGCGACCAGTCACGCGCCGTCGTCGACGGCAAACCCGCCGACATCGTCAACTTCTCCGTAGAGCCCGACGTCGCCCGGCTGGTCAAGGCCGACAAGGTGGCCAAGGACTGGAACACCGACGCAACCAAGGGCATCCCGTTCGGCTCCGTGGTTTCGCTGGTCGTCCGCAAGGGCAACCCGAAGAACGTCAAAGACTGGGACGACCTGCTGCAGCCCGGCCTCGAGGTGGTAACGCCGAGCCCGCTGAGTTCCGGCTCGGCCAAGTGGAACCTGTTGGCGCCGTATGCCGCCAAGAGCAACGGCGGCAAGGACCAGCAGGCTGGCCTGGACTTCGTCAGCAAGCTGGTTTCCGAACACATCAAGACGCGGCCCGGTTCGGGTAGGGAAGCCACCGACGTGTTCCTGCAGGGCACCGGCGACGTGCTGATCAGCTACGAGAACGAGGCCATCAACGTCGAGCGTCAGGGCAAGCCGGTCGAGCACGTCATCCCGCCGCAGACGTTCAAGATCGAGAACCCGGTCGCGGTCGTCACCTCCAGCACGCATCTGGATCAGGCCAACGCACTGAAGAACTTCCTCTTCACCAAGGAGGGTCAGAAGATCTGGGCTCAGGCCGGCTTCCGGCCCGTCGACCCCTCGGTCGCCGAGGACTTCGCGAACGACTTCCCGACGCCGCAGAAGCTGTGGACCATCGCCGACCTGGGCGGCTGGAGCGCCGTAGATCCCGCGCTGTTCGACAAGGAGAACGGCAGCGTCACCAAGATCTACAAGCAGGCGACTGGATGACAACTGCTCTCGAGTCCCGAGGCCGACCGGCCCGAGCTGACCGGCGACGGCGGCGACGGTCGGCCTCGGGGCTTCTTCAAGAGCCGGTATGGCAGCACGTCGCTACGGGTCGGCGTCGCCACCACGTGGTTGTCAATCATCGTGCTGCTGCCGCTGGCCGCGATCGTCTGGCAGTCGGCGGGCGGTGGGTGGCACGCGTTCTGGACGACGGTCACGTCGAATGCGGCGATCGAGTCGTTCAAGGTCACGCTGACCATTTCGTTCGCGGTGGCGGTGATCAACCTGTTCTTCGGGCTGCTGGTGGCGTGGGTGCTCACGCGCGATGAGTTTCCCGGCAAGCGCCTGGTCGACGCGGTCATCGACCTGCCGTTCGCGTTGCCGACGATCGTGGCCAGCCTGGTGATGCTGGCGCTGTATGGGCCGAACAGTCCGGTCGGCATTCACATTCAGCACACAAAGTGGGGCGTGGGGATCGCGCTGCTGTTCGTCACCCTGCCGTTTGTTGTCCGCTCGGTGCAGCCGGTCTTGCTCGAGCTGGACCGGGAGGTCGAGGAGGCGGCGGCGTCGCTTGGCGCGAACAACCGCACCATCTTTTCACTGATCATCCTGCCCGCATTGCTGCCATCGTTGCTTTCCGGTGCGGGACTGGCGTTTTCCCGCGCGATCGGCGAATACGGGTCGGTGGTGCTGATCGGTGGTGCCGTGCCAGGTGAAACCGAGGTCTCGTCGCAGTGGATTCGGACGCTGATCGAGAATGATGACCGTACCGGTGCTGCCGCCATTTCGATTGTGCTGCTGGTGATCTCTTTCGTCGTGCTGTTCATCCTGCGCAGTATCGGGTCGCGGGCGGCCAAGCGGGAGGAGCAGGCGAGTTGAATATTTCTCCCGCGGTGCGATATCTCACCCGTTACGTTGCGCTCGGGTATCTCTTCCTGTTGCTGATCGTCCCGGTCGGGCTGATCCTCTGGCGCACCTTCGAGCCGGGCGTCGGTGCATTTTTCTCGTCGATCACCACCCCTGCTGCATTGTCGGCGCTGCAGCTGTCGCTACTCGTCGTCGCGATCGTGGTTCCGCTCAATGTGATCTTCGGGGTGCCCACGGCACTGGTGTTGGCGCGCAACAGATTCCGCGGTAGGGGTGCGCTGCAGGCGGTCATCGACCTGCCGTTCGCGGTGTCGCCGGTGGTCGTCGGCGTGGCGCTGATCCTGCTGTGGGGTACTGCGGGTATCTTCGGATTCGTCGAGAACGACCTCGGCTTCAAGATCATCTTCGGCTTCCCGGGCATCGTGCTGGCCAGCATCTTCGTCACCGTGCCCTTCGTCATCCGCGAAGTCGAACCAGTGCTGCACGAACTTGGCACCGATCAGGAGGAAGCAGCCGCGACGTTGGGCTCGCAATGGTGGCAGACATTCTGGCGCATCACGCTGCCGTCCATCCGCTGGGGCCTGACGTACGGCGTGGTGTTGACGGTCGCCCGTACGCTCGGTGAGTTCGGCGCCGTGATCATGGTCTCGTCCAACCTGCCGGGAACGTCGCAAACCCTCACACTGTTGGTAGCGGACCGGTACAGCCGCGGTGCCGAATACGGCGCCTACGCGGTGTCGACACTGTTGATGACCGTCGCAGTGATCGTTCTGATCGTTCAGGTGATCCTCGACGCCCGGCGCGCAAAGACAGACAATTAGGCCCAGGAGACAGCTGATATGACGAATGCGATCACCGTGCGGGGTGCGAACAAGCACTACGGGGACTTCGCGGCGCTGGACAACGTCGACTTCGACGTGCCGTCCGGTTCGCTGACGGCGTTGCTCGGGCCGAGCGGGTCGGGCAAGTCGACGCTGCTGCGCGCCATCGCCGGCCTGGACCAGCCCGACACCGGCACGATCACGATCAACGGCGAGGACGTCACGCACATCCCGCCGCAGCGGCGGGGTATCGGCTTCGTGTTCCAGCACTATGCGGCGTTCAAGCATCTGACCGTCCGGGACAACGTCGGCTTCGGTCTGCGCATCCGCAAGCGGCCGAAGGCCGAGATCAAGGAGAAGGTCGACAACCTTCTCGAGGTGGTCGGCCTCAGCGGCTTCCAGACCCGCTATCCGAACCAGCTCTCCGGCGGGCAGCGGCAGCGCATGGCGCTGGCGCGCGCCCTCGCCGTCGATCCGCAGGTGCTGCTGCTGGATGAACCGTTCGGTGCGCTGGATGCGAAGGTCCGCGAAGATCTGCGCGCCTGGCTGCGCCGGCTGCACGACGAGGTGCACGTCACCACCGTGCTGGTTACCCACGACCAGTCCGAGGCGCTGGACGTGGCCGACCGGATCGCGGTGCTCAACAAGGGCCGCATCGAGCAGGTCGGTTCTCCGACAGACGTTTACGACACACCGGCCAACGCGTTCGTGATGTCTTTCCTCGGCGCGGTGTCCTCGCTGAACGGGACATTGGTTCGACCCCACGACATTCGCGTCGGTCGTAACCCTGACATGGCCATCGCAAGCACCGACGATTCGGTTCAGGCTACCGGCGTGCTGAAGGCCACGATCGACCGAATCGTCATGCTGGGCTTCGAGGTTCGCGTCGAACTGACCAGCGCGACGAACAACATCCCGTTCACCGCGCAGATCACGCGTGGCGACGCAGAGGCGCTCGGGCTCAAAGAAGGCGACACCGTTTATGTGCGGGCCACCCGCGTGCCGACGCTGCCCGGCGGCACCGACGTTCCGAAGGCCGACACCGCGGACGAGGACGAGGCGCTGACGAAAGCCTGAATGTGCGGACACATCCGGTGTGAACTCACCGCGATTTATTGGCCATTTTTCGCAGTGGATGCACGCTGGGCGCATCCCGCGGCTTAGGCCGCGACGCGAGCGGCGAGTGCCTGATCGAAGCGATCCAACACCGTCTCGGCGACCTCGCGGTGCGCGCCTAGCGGTGCTGACATTGGAATATGTTGTGTGCGAGCGAATTCCGCGACGCGATCGATGATCTTGCCGTGCGCCAGGAACCATGGCGCGATGACCAGGCGGCTTGCGCCGCGGCGCCGTAGCAGATCCGCGGCCTCGGCAAGACCGGGCTGTGGTCCGGTGGCGAATGCCGTGGCGGCTGTCCAGCGCGTCGTAAGGGTGAGTTCCTCAGCCACCGTTTCGGTGTGGCCGTTGGCCGCCGGACGTGACGATCCCACCGCGGTGACCAGAACGCCGACGGAATCGAGTCGCGATACCCCGGCCTGTTCGAGCCGTTGGCGAAGCACATGGATCAGCCGATCGTCCTCGCCGAGCACGTCGGCCTGGCGGACGTCGACGCCGGACTCGGCGATCATCGTGGGGATGTCGATCCGGGCGTGGTAGGCGTCGGCCAGTAGCAGCGGGACCACGACCGCGCGCCGCGGCAGGGTGGGAAGCACATCGCGCAGGTTCGGAAAGTTCTGCTCGCAGAAGGCGACCCGCACATCCAGTGACGGCCGCAGCCGGCGCGCGCATTCGGCGATCGCATGGGCGTTCGCCGCGGACCTGGAGTCCGCGCTGCCGTGCGCCGTCAGGACGAGAGTCACGAAGCGTGCAACCCGCATTCCGTCTTCGCCGTGCCCGCCCAGCGACCGCTGCGCGGATCGGCGCCCTCGACCGGCTTCGCCGTGCACGGCGCACACCCGATCGACGGATAGCCCTCGAAGACAAGGGGATTGACCAGGACGTCGTTGGCATCGATGTAGGCCTGCATCTCCTCATCGGTCCACGCCGCAATGGGGTTGATCTTCACCAGGTTGAAAGCCTTGTCCCAGCTGATCAGTGGCGCGTTGGCCCTCGTCGGAGCCTCGACGCGGCGAATTCCGGTCACCCACGCCGAGTATCCGTCCAGCGCCTTGCCCAGCGGCTCCACCTTGCGCATCCGGCAGCATTCGTTGGGCTCGCGGGCGAACAGGTCCTTGCCGAACAGCTCGTCCTGCTTGGCGACGGTGTTCTCGGCGGTCACGTTGACGATGTTGACGTCATAGACCGCCTCGACCGCGTCGCGGGTGCCGATGGTTTCCACGAAGTGATAGCCGGTGTCCAGGAACAGCACGTCGACTCCCGGCCGCACCTTGGCGGCCAGCGAGACGAGCACCGCGTCCTGCATGTTCGACGCCACCACGTAGTCGCCGCCGAAATTCTCGTCCGTCCAGCGCAGAAGGTCGTTCGCGCTGGCACCCTCGAGCTCGACGGCACCGCGCTCGGCCAGCTGCTGCAGTTCTGTCTCGGTCATCGTCACCTCAGATCCGCCTCGTCTGCTCGTACCGCCCAAGTAGCGAAACGCTCGCCCTGCTCCCGTTGTTTCACGAAATTGCGAACAACCCGGTCGATGTAGTCGCCCAGCTCGGTGGAGAGCACCTTGTGCTGGCGCAATTTGCGGCCGAAACCGCTGTCCAGGCCAAGGCTGCCGCCCAGGTGCACCTGGAAGCCCTCGACGGAGCCGCCGTGGCCGTCGTCGACCATCTGGCCCTTGAACCCGATGTCGGCGACCTGGATGCGCGCGCACGAGTTCGGGCAGCCGTTGATGTTCACGCTGATCGGCACGTCGAGCTGGGCGTTGATGTCCTCGAGCCGCTTCTCCAGCTCGGGCACCAGCACCTGCGCGCGGCCTTTCGTATCGGCGAACGACAGCTTGCAGTACTCGATGCCGGTGCAGGCCATCAGGTTCTTGCGCCAGTGCGACGGCGTCGACGGCAACCCCAGCGCGTCCAGCCCGGCGACCAGTTCGTCGAGCTTGTCGTCGGGCACGTCGAGGATGATCAGCTTCTGGTACGGCGTCAGGCGCACACGGTTCGAACCCGCGGCGTCGGCGAGATCGGCGACCTTGGTGAGGATCGTGCCCGACACTCGGCCCGCGACCGGGGCGACGCCGACGGCATTGCGGCCGTTCTTGAGCTTCTGGACGCCGACGTGGTCGATCGGGTGCTTGACCGGCTCGGGGGCGGGTCCGTCGATCAGCTTGCGGCCCAGGTATTCGTCCTCGAGGATCTGGCGGAACTTTTCGATGCCCCAGTCCTTGATGAGGAATTTCAGCCGCGCCTTGGCTCGCAACCGCCGGTAGCCGTAGTCGCGGAACACCGACGTCACGGCCTCCCAGACGTCGGGCACCTCCTCCAGCGGCACCCAGGCGCCGAGCCGCTGGGCCAGCATCGGGTTGGTGGACAGACCGCCGCCGACCCAGATGTCCAGACCCGGGCCGTGCTCGGGATGGTTCACGCCGATGAACGCGATGTCGTTGACTTCGTGTGCGATGTCCTGCAGGCCCGAGATCGCGGTCTTGTACTTGCGCGGAAGGTTGGAGAACTCGGGCTTGCCGATGTAGCGGCGGACGATCTCGTCGACCGCCCAGCTCGGGTCGAGGACCTCGTCGAGGGACTCACCGGACAGCGGGCCGCCCAGCACAACGCGGGGGCAGTCGCCGCAGGCCTCGGTGGTCTGTAGGCCGACGGCCGCGAGGCGCTCCCAGATCTGCGGGACGTCCTCGATCTGGATCCAGTGGTACTGGACGTTCTCGCGGTCGGAGATGTCGGCGGTGTCGCGTGCGAACTCGGTGGAGATCTCGCCGACTGTGCGCAAGGCCTGGGTGGTCAGCGCCCCGCCGTCGCAGCGCACCCGCATCATGAAGTGCTTGGCCTCGAGGATGTCGGCGTTCTCATCGCCGGTCCAGGTGCCGTCGTAGCCCTGCTCGCGCTGCGTGTACAGACCCATCCAGCGCATCCGGCCGCGCAGGTCCTGCTTGTCGATGCTGTCGAAGCCCTGCTTGGAGTAGACGTCGAGGATGCGGGCCCGCACGTTCAGCGCGTCGTCATCCTTCTTGAACTGTTCGTTCGGATTGAGCGGCTCTCGATAGCCGAGCGCCCACTGGCCCTCGCCGCGTGGGCGCTTGACCGGCTTGGCGGTGGTCATCTGGTGTGGCTCCTTCGGGGAGCCGGCCTTCGGACGCGCTATTCACCGGCGGCTGTCCGGCGGCGCAGATCCGGCGGCCAGCTGAAAGACAGGTGGGCAGGTCTACGACATCAAGGCAGACAACAACAGGTACAAACGCGCTTGAAGTCGACGTGCCGCCGCGCCACCAGCGAGACGCGCTGGGGGAAGATGCGGGCGGCGATCACGTGTCCAATTGTGCCACGGACACCGACATATGCCCTAACCGGGAGTGATTTGCGCTCAGGCTGAGCAAAAGCCCTCTGCGAAACTGGTCACATGACCGTCCGAACGGAAGCCGACCTGCCCGGCCTTGTGCCGACGCCAGGCAGGCCGTTCGGCATCTACATCCACGTGCCGTTCTGCGCGACGCGCTGCGGCTATTGCGACTTCAACACCTACACGCCCGCCGAACTGGGCGGCGCGAATCCCGACGGGTGGCTGGTCGCGCTGCGCGCCGAGCTGCGGACAGGCCAGCCGAGCTGCTTGGCTCGCCGCCTGACGTGCAGACGGTGTTCGTCGGCGGCGGAACGCCGTCGCTACTGGGCGGCTCGGGCCTGACCGGTGTGCTCGACGCGATCCGAGAGCGCTTTGTGCTGGCGCCCGGCGCGGAGGTGACCACCGAAGCCAACCCGGAGTCGACGTCGCCGGAGCTGTTCGCGCAGCTGCGCGGCGCGGGCTACACGCGGGTGTCGCTGGGCATGCAGTCGGTGGCCCCGCATGTGCTGGCCACGCTGGACCGGGTCCATTCGCCAGGGCGTGCGCCCGCGGCCGCCCGCGAGGCGCTCGCGGCGGGGTTCGACCACGTCAGCATCGACCTCATCTACGGAACGCCTGGGGAGTCCGACGATGACCTGCGGCGGTCGATCGACGCGGCGGTCGAGGGAGGCGTTGATCACATTTCGGCGTATGCGCTGACCGTCGAGGAGGGCACCGCGCTTGGGCGAAGGGTGCGCCGCGGCGAGGTTGCGCCGACCGACGACGACGTGGTTGCGCATCGCTACGAGTTGGCTGATGAGCGGCTGCGGACGGCCGGCTTCGACTGGTACGAGGTGTCCAACTGGAGCAGGCCCGGCGGGGAGTGCAGGCACAACATGGGCTACTGGGACGGTGGCGAGTGGTGGGGCGCCGGGCCGGGAGCGCACGGCTACGTCGGGTCGACGCGATGGTGGAATGTCAAGCATCCCAACGCATATGCGCAAACTCTGGCCGACGGCCGGTTGCCGATGGCCGATTTCGAGGAGCTCGACGCGACGGCGACGCACACCGAGGACGTGATGTTGCGGCTGCGATTGCGGCGCGGGCTGCCGACCGACGCGCTGACAGATCTTGAGCGTCACCGGGCGCAAACCGCCGTCGCCGACGGCTTGCTGCGCACCGACGGCGATCGGTTGGTGCTCACCGATCGCGGACGACTGCTGGCCGACGCCGTCGTTCGCAGCGTGCTCGACTGACGATCCGCGCTGCTCGGCGCGGCGTACGGGCACAGGGGATACACAGAAATGCGCGGAGCATGAGGTCATGGGCGACCATGATCACGCTGAGCTTCTGCGCGTGATCCACGACGCCCACGGCAAGGCGCTGTTGCGCTACGTGCTGAGTCTCACGCGGGGAGACATGCCGTTTGCCGAGGACGTGGTGCAGGAATCGCTGCTGCGGCTCTGGCGAAAGCCCGACGTGCTGCAGCAGCCGAGCGACGGGGTACGCGCCTGGCTGTACACCGTGGCCAGAAACCAGGTGATCGACGATCGGCGCAGCGCCAGGTACGCGCGTGAGCTGCGGACCGCCGAGATCCCCGAACAGGCGTCGCCGGATGCGATCGGCCCGGCGTGCGACAGGTGGATGCTGTCGGATGCGCTGAGGTCGCTCGGCCGGGACCATCGCGTCGCGGTGGTGCGCGCCTACTACCTCGGCCAAACCGTGGCCGATATCGCCGCACACGAACACATTCCCGAAGGAACCGTGAAATCGCGGCTTCACTATGCGCTGCGCGCGCTGCGAAACACCTTGCAGGAAACCGGCGTTGTCAGATGACTGACGACATAGCCCGCGGTTGAGGCGCGCGCAGTACCGTCGGCACATGGCATTCGACCCCGGCGCCGTCGGCCGCGCGTTCTCCGAGCATCGTTTCGACGAGGTGCTCGGATATCTCGCCAAGGATGTGCGCTGGACAATCGTGGGCTACATGGTCCTCGAGGGTGCCGAAGCGGTACGCCAGACGTGCCGCGAGACCGCGGCCAGTTTGGAAGACATCACAACTACGTATGACCGATGCGTGGTGGCCGCCGGATCCGACGTCGTCGCGGTCGACACCTTCGCGCACTACAGCGGCCCCGGCGGTCACACCGCCGTCGCCAGCTGCGACATGTACGAGTTCGCCGGCGAGGAGATCACCGCGATCACGTCGTACGCGGTGGAGGTCGATCCCGAGTCCGCCGGTTCGCAGCCCCCGCCGCGGCTATGACCCGTATCACCGGCTGAACCCGGCGAAGTCGCCATTCGTTTTATCAATGACCGAATGAATTGGGTTGCCGCCGATCTTGCGTCCGCGGGCACAGGGAGGACGCAACTTGCTGCGACGAATCGCACTGCTGGCCATCGCGGCGCCCCGGTGGGTCGTCTCGGCGGCCGTGTTGGTCACGCTGGCAGCGGGCATCTTCGGCGTCCCGGTCGCCAACAGCCTGTCCTCGAGCGGGTTCCAGGACCCGGCCTCGGAGTCTGCCAGGGCGACGCAACTGCTGACCGACAAGTTTCACCAGGGCGACCTGCAGATGCTGATCACGGTCACCGCATCCGACAGTGCTAACAGCCCCGCCGCGCGCGCGGTGGGTCTGAGCATCGTGGATCAGCTGAGGCGGGCGCCGAACGTCGCCGGAGTGAGGTCGGCGTGGAGTGCGCCGCCTGCCGAGGCGAAAGACCTTGTCAGCAAGGACGACAGGACTGGACTGATCGTCGCGGGCCTCAGCGGCGGAGAGAGCGTTGCGCAGAACACCGCTGAAACGCTGTCCGACGCGGTGGTGCGCGCCCATCCGGTCGCGGCGACGGGGGTTATCGTCCGGCCGGGCGGGACGGCCACGGTGAACGCGCAGATCACTTCCCAGCTGCAGCACGACCTGCTGCTGATGGAGTCGATCGCGATTCCATTGAGCTTCCTCGTACTGATCTGGGTGTTCGGCGGCCTGCTGGCGGCCGCGCTGCCCGTCGCGGTCGGGCTGATGGCGATCCTGGGCTCGATGGCGGTCCTGCGCTTCATTGCCTTCGGCACCGATGTGTCGAACCTTGCGCCGAACCTCAGCACCGCGATGGGCCTCGCCCTGGCGATCGACTACACGCTGCTGATCGTCAACCGCTATCGCGACGAACTGGCCGACGGTGCCGACAGGAACACCGCCCTGATTGCGACGATGACAACGGCGGGGCGCACGGTGCTGATCTCCGCGACGACGGTGGCGCTGTCGATGGCGGCGATGATCCTGTTCCCGATGCACGTATTGAAGTCGTTCGCGTACGCCGGTGTCGCCACCGTCGCGTTCGCCGCGGTCGCGGCGGTTGTCGTCACGCCCGCAGCCATCGTGCTGCTTGGTGACCGGCTGAACGCCCTGGATGTCCGGCGGTGGGCGCGGCGACGTCTGCACCGGCCTGACCCCGTCAGCGTTCCGATCGAGGCGCGGTTCTGGTACCGGTCGACGACGTTCGTCATGCGCCACGCTCTGCCGCTCGGCCTGGCCGTTGTCGCACTGCTCCTGGCACTCGGCGCACCATTTCTCGGAGTGAAGTGGGGATTCCCCGACGACCGGGTACTGCCGACGTCGGCGTCGGCGCATCAGGTCGGCGACCAGTTGCGCAACGACTTCGCCGACAACTCGGCAACCGCCGTTATCGCGGTGATCCCCGACGCCGACGGACTCACACCGGCCGATCTGGAGCGCTACGCCGCTGAATTGTCCCGCGTCCCAGATGTTTCGGCGGTGTCGGCACCGAACGGCACGTTCGTCGCGGGCGCCAGGGCGCGGTGCGCCCTCGGCGGCCACCGGGGTAGCGCAGGGCAGCGCCTTCCTGACCATCGGCAGCACGGCCCCACTGTTCTCCGACAGCTCGCAGAAACAACTCGACGCGCTGCATGCGGTGCGCGGACCGGCAGGCCGCCCGGTCGAGTTGACCGGCACCGCGCAGACCAACCGTGACAGCGTCGAGGCCATCACGTCGCGACTGCCCGGCGTGCTCGGGCTGATCGCGGTGATCACATTCGGACTGCTGTTCCTGCTGACCGGCAGCGTCGTGCTTCCGCTCAAGGCGCTGGTGCTCAACGTGCTGTCGCTGACCGCCGCGTTCGGTGCCCTGGTGTGGATCTTCCAGGACGGTCACCTCGACTGCGCTTGGAACGACGCCCACCGGAACCCTCGTCGCCAACATCCCGGTGTTGTTGTTCTGCATCGCTTTTGGTCTGTCGATGGACTATGAGGTGTTCCTGTTGGCGCGCATACGCGAGTACTGGCTCAAGTCGCGGCGGACCCGTGCCGACAACGACGAGAGCGTCGCACTGGGGTTGGCTCGCACCGGCCGGGTGATCACCGCCGCGGCCCTGGTGATGTCGATCTCGTTCGCGGCCCTGTTCGGCGCGCACGTGCAGTTCATGCGGATGCTCGGGCTCGGCCTGACGCTGGCTGTCCTGGTCGACGCCACGCTGGTGCGAATGGTGCTGCTGCCCGCCTCCATGCACGTCCTCGGCAGGTGGAACTGGTGGGCACCGAAACCCTTGGTGTGGCTGCACGATCGCATTGGCTTGAGCGAGGGGGAGAACGAGCAGTTGGCTTCCACCACCCCGGTGCCTGTGGCGTGACGCTACGCGGGTCTGGCTTCCACCACGCTGAGGGGTGAAGCGGTTTGCACGACCCGGGTAAGCCGTAGTCCGGCTTCGCCGAGCAGGTCGCGGTATTCGGCCGCGGTGCGTTCACGGGCGCCCAGATTCAACAGCATTTCCAAATCGACCCATTTCCCGGGGAAGTCTCGGTCGTGCTTGGGGATGACGAATTCGACCAGCAACACCGTGGCTGCGGGGCCGGCCGCCGCGCGAACATTGCGCAGGATGTGTAGCGCGGTCTCGTCGGGCCAGTCGTGAATGACGTTCTTGAGGAGGTAGGCATCACCACCGCCGGGAACGCTGTCGAAAAACGACCCCTCCGCGATCGCAACCCGGTCGGCGACACCCTGCTTCCGCAACAGGACCGGAGCGTTCGCGACGACCCGCGGCAGGTCGTACAGGACACCGCGCGAGGCCGGCGCCGCCGCCAGGATGGCGGACAACAGCGGGCCATGCCCGCCTCCCACATCGACGATCGTCGGGTAGACGCTGAAGTCGTAGCCGGCGACGACGGTCGCATCCGTCATCTCCGAAACACTCGTCATGGTCTGGTTGAAGAGTTCGGCAAGCTCGGGTTTGTCGGCGAAGTAGTCGAAGCTCGATTTGCCGCGTAATGCCGGAACGACCGAAGTCCCGGTTTTGACCGAATCCACCAGAAGGGTCCAGCGTTCGCGCTGCTCCTGCGAGCCGTAGAACCGTGCGGCCGATTTCATCGAGACCGGTGCATCCGAACGCAGCGTGCCTGCAAGGGAATTCAGAACGAACCGGCCGTCACCGCGCTGGAGGAAGATGCCCCGGCTGATCAACGCTCGCAGCAGCCGGCGCAGCGCGTCCGCGTCGGCGTCCACCCGCGCGGCCAGCTCGTCGATTGTCAGCGGCCCATCGGCGAGGGCATCGGCGACCCCGAGTTGCGCTGCCACAGTGATCGCTTGCGATGTCCAGGTGGCAATGATCATCTCCATCATCGCTGCCGGTGCCGGTATCAGTCGCTGATTGAGTCGATACAGGTGATGGCGAGTCCACTCGATGACGCGGGCCAGCTTGGCGGGCGGCACCCGTGGGGTCGTCGACATCGCCTGACCCTTCGCACTCGTAGGGGCGATCATCAGCAGCGGACGAACCGGCCAGACAGGTCTTGATTGACTTCCCCGCATATCCGCCGGTGACTCAGCCAACGCAGAAACGTCGTCATCGCCCATGTACCAAACGAATCCGAGATCATGGCCGCCGGTTTCAGCACCGATTCGCTTTGGGACATCTGTCGCGAAGTCACCCAGGACACCGCGGAGAGCCTGCGCCGCCTGGTCTTCTCGTACCAGCGCAGCGCGCTGGAGATATCAGCGGGGCCGCCGATCTTCGGATTCCGGAAATCCGAGAGCGCCTTGCACAGCACCATCGTGTCGAGCAGCGCTTGATTGGTCCCCTGAGCGAGAACGGGCGGCATCGTGTGTGCGGCATCGCCGAGCAACGTCACCGCGCCAAGGCGCGGCGAGCGGGGAATCGGATGCCGGAAATGAGGGAATGGCGAAGGTCCCAGATCGTCGTCGGTCAACGTCGCGAGTACCTCGTCGACCAAGTCGGACCAGCCTTGGAATTTGGACCGGATCATGTCGATCGGACGTTCCGGTCTGACGAAGTCGGGCGACCACGGCAAGTCGAACCACCACTGCAGATCGCCGCCGCCCGCAGGCCACAGGCCAAGGTTTCCGTGCTCGCCGATGATCTGCACTGCGACGTCGTCGTCGGCGATGTGTGGGAGGGTGACCAGTCCTTGCCAGCTGCACCAGCCGGTCGGCGTGGCGGGTTTCGCACCGGCGATGTCTCGGACCTTCGAATGCAGACCATCCGCACCGATCAACAGGTCCCCTTCGGCAGAACTGCCGTCTTCGAAGTCGATCCGCATCCCGTCGCGCGTATCGACCACCCCCACCGCACGGGAGTTGCATTGGATGCGATCGGCCGGAAAGCCTTCCAGCAGACGGTCGAGCAGGACGCGACGTGGGATCTGCCGAACCGGTCCGCCGAGCCGGTCCACGATCGCGGTCAGATCGATGGTGGCGAGCGGACGGCCTGTCGATGTCGCGATCCGCACGGTGGACAGCAGCTGACCGGCCCCGTCCATGTCGACGCCGAGCTGCTCGAGAACTGTGGAGCCGTTGGACCAGATGGTCACCGAGCCGCCACCTGGCCGCATATCCGGTCGCTGTTCGAAGACAGTGACGTCATGTCCGTCGCGCAGTAGTCCCCTAGCGATGGAGATGCCGCCGACCCCTGCGCCGACGACGAGAATTCGAAGCGCATTCGGCATCGGCATCTGCGTCGTGGATCGCCGGTTCGAATCTTTATACCGCACAGCCATTTTCAGCGACCCATCCAGCTGTGGAAGCGACCGTCCGGGTCATACGTCGCGCGTACCTTGTCGAGGCGCGCCATGTTCGGCTCGGTGATGAATCGCGCCTTGCGGCGACCGAGATTCTCGTCGGCGAGCGCGATGCCCGTCGCCAGGTGCGACATCGCCGCCATGTTGGAGGCAGCCCAATCGCGGTAACGATCGTCGTCGACCGGATCCTGCCAGACGGTGTACAAGGCCATATAGATCTCGTCCTCCAAGCCGTACACCTTGTCCGCACGATCCGGCGATGCGTTCCACCCCGTGAAGATGAAATGCGAGGGGTGTGGCGGCATTGTTTCGATGATCTTGCGGATGCCTGGCAGCAGTTCCGTGGCCGAGGCCGACGTGAACATATTGTCGGCGATGTAGCGATGCCCCTCCGGGTAATTGGTCATCACGGCGGTGTACCAGTTCGCCAGGGTGGTCGGCATGTAGGGCAGATTTATCATCGCCTTGTCTGCGACCGGGCAAGTACCCAGTAAGGCAAGGGCTTTCGCCGCCTCCTCGTCCGATTGTGCGAACACCGGCGAGGCGATGGTGATCGTGGGCTGATTGATCCCGGCCGCCGGGTTCGCGAGCGTAGCGAGGATTTGCAACTCGACCCGGGGGTCGACCTCCGAACTGATCTCGCGCCCCCAGGTGTACACCTCGTCGACAAGGTCGATCGGGTACATGTAGAGGCAGGTGCCCACGACCGCAGGACGCGGATGAATCCGCAGCTTGAAGGAGGTGACCACACCGAAGAACCCCGGTCCCGCGCCGCGCGCGGCCCAATACAGATCGGGGTGGTTCTCGGGGTCACAGTAGATCTGCTCACCATCGGCGGTGACGACGTCGAGCCCAAGCACGCTCTCACATGCCATGCCGATCGCAGGACTGTTCCAGCCGTATCCACCCTGCAAGAGAAAGCCGCCGAGGCGAATTCCCTCGCAATGGCCCGAAGGGAAGAAGAGCCCCTGTGAGTCGAGCTCGGCCGCGAAACCGCTGGCGCTCTTGCCCGGTCCCACCTCCGCGGTCATCCGGCCGGTGTCGACCGTGCAGTGGTCGAGTCGGCTTACGTCGAGCAGCAGGCCGCCGTCGCGCAGGTGACTGGCCGCCCAGCTGTGCCCCCCTGAACGCACGCCGACTTTATGGCCGTTTTCACGCGCGTAGCCGAGAGCCGCTACCACGTCTGCGGTGTCGTGAGCTTGCACGATCACGTCGGGAAAGCGGTTCGGTAGGAGGCCGTTCCATACCGTTGCCCGGCGGGCCGCCTCGTATCCCGGTGCGCCCCGGAAATAGGTCTTTTCGAGGGAAGTCAGAACCATTGCGTCCTCTTGATTTTCATACCGCGGTTATCAGATGAAACGGCTGCTGAGCAGTTTTCGTTCAGCGGGAGTGGCTGAGCTCACAGCCGCGTTGCGCGGGTTTGCGCGTAAATAGGCGGCGATCTCGCGGGCCAGTGGCGAGGCAGCGCGGCGAATTGCGCGGAGCGGGCCGTTGGGCGGAATGCCGTAGCCGATCGCGAACATCCCGTTGCCGACGTGCGAGGCGAATCCGCCTCGTAGCTTGCCGTTTTCGTCCAGGACGCCAAGTGTGCCGACCAAGCCGTCGAGATCCATGCTGAAGCCGGTCGCGGCGACGATCACTGCAGCCGGTATGCCGCTGCCGTCGGCGAGGATCACCCGGCCCGCTTCGACGGCCGCAACAGACGGCACGACCTCCACGCGGCCTGCTCGCACGACGTCGATGAGCTCGTCGGCCAGCGTGGGGATCCGCCCTGTCCGCTCGACGGTCGCCTTCAGGCCCGCAGGCGGCCGGTTGAAGCCGTAGGCCGAGAGGTCGCCCCACATCAAGCGCTCGGAGAGCCCCACTAGCGGATCGAGCGCGCTGGCAGGTGCCCAGGCGAAAAGCTCGAGGAGGATGTCGGACGGAAGCGGTCCGATGGCGCGTCGCACGAGATGCGGCGGCGTGCGGACCGCAAGCCAGATCCGCCGCGCGCCGCTGTTGGCGAGCTGGACTGCGATGTCGGCTGCCGAATTGCCGGCGCCGACAACCAGCACATCGCGGTTGCGGAAGGGCCAGGCGTTTCTGAAACTGCCGGAGTGAACAACCTCGCCGGTGAACTCACTCAGGCCCGGCCACGCAGGGATGATGGGCGTGCGGTAGTTGCCGGTCGCGAGGACGATTGCTCGCGTTCGTATTTCCCCTGATGATGTTTCAAGGCGCCAACCGCTCGCGGCGGGAACGATTCCGTTGACCTCACAGCCAAGCTCGAGCGTGATGTTCTGCCGCTGCACGTAGTCGTCGAAGTAACGAACCATATCCTCGCGCGTCGGCCAACGGCCCGCGGTCAGCGGGATCCGCTGTCCCGGAAGGTGCGACAGGAACCCGGTCGTGTTGAGGCGGAAGTTGTCATAGCGTCTGCGCCACGAGATGGCCGGCGCCCCTGCTCGGTCGATGACGAGTGTCTCAACGCCGTGCTTGTGCTCGAGCTCACGGGCGACGGCGAGGCCGGAAGGGCCCGCACCGATGACAACCGCGTCGCGGTGGTTTGGGACCTGTATGATCATCGCGGATCTGTTCCTCTCGAAGGTCCGTTACCCCGAAGCATCGTGAGAGCGGTTTGCACGCCGTCGCATAAGCGGGCGGTCTGGCGGACCGGTGCGTCATGATCCGCGGCGACGTCGACATGCGGGCAACCCAGGTACCTGGCGAGTGCCCGCTGCAGTCCGGGCGGCATGCGCCGGTCATCGGTCAGAACAATGACAGCGCACGGTAGAGGGGGCGCCGGTGTATTGCGTACATCGAAAAGCATCAATTGCCTTGCGGCGCGCCATAATTGAAGTGGTGCGACGTCGGCGGTACGGGCTGCAGTCACGAGGTGACGGCCTCGGAGGCCTGCGGCGTGAGCGAGGAGTTCGCGGCGGCCGATCGCTGCCGAGAGCGCTCCGACGGCCGCCGCGACCGGCAACCCGCACTTGACGTACGGGTCGTTCCAGCAGGCCCCCGCACCACTTAGTATCAGCCCGGCAAAGGCGGTCGGCTCGCGTTGAGCGGCGTAAATGGCCGCCGCCGCCCCGAGGGAATGACCGATGAGGATCGGCTTCTCCGGTGCGCACTGTTCGGCGGCGAGACGGATGGTGGCCCTGGCATTTTCCCACGTAAACGGCATTTCGCGAGAGGTCCCGTGCCCTGGCAGGTCCGGCGCCGCGACGCAATGGCCAGCGGCCCGAAACGATTCGGCGAGTGGGGCCCATGACATCGCTCCCGTCGAGCCCAGCGGATGCAGTAGCACCAGCGGTGGAGCGACGGTCAGCGCATGTGCAGACGATTTCAACAGACTTACTCCCCGCGCGAACTGCGACGCCATGACACCGTCGTCACGGTTTCTCACTCGAAAAACGATCTAGAGCCGTGACTGGTTCATGAGTCGTCAATCACACGATGAGTAAATAACTTTCGAGCACGTCAATTTCAGACACGTACACATCCGGGGTGACCGAATTACGGTCGAAGATTTCAGCGGTCTGGGCTGATATCGGCGCGCGACTTCTCTTGCAAAGCAACACGTCCCGATACTCAATGCCGCACTGATGAGCAGACGTAGAAGCACGCGCGTTGTCCAGGTCCCGATGGTTAAGCCGACACCGCCGGCCTCGACGCTACATCTGCGGGGCGAACGGGGTGTCCATATCGAAAATGCGGGCGTGCAGTACCGTCCGATTACGCAGCGCGGCCCGCACGGCGCGGTGCAGCCCGTCCTCGAGGTAGATCACGCCGCGCCACCGCACGGCATGCGGGAACAGGTCTCCGTAGAACGTGGAATCCTCAGACAGCAGTCGGTCCAGCTGCAGCACCGTCGTGGTGGTCACCAACTCGTCGAGGCGGATCTGCCGCGGGGGTATCTGCGCCCATTGGCGGTACGTCAGCCCGTGGTTGGGATACGGCTTGCCATCGAGAACGCCCTTGAAGATCACCTGCCAGAAATCCTTCGAGTCGTCCTGCGTGGCGATGGCTTCACCATGATCAGAGGCTAATCGCAACCGGCCGATCCGCCACGCGAACAGATGCGCGGAGGCGTTGCCCCAGCTGATCACCGTAAAATAGACACAATCGGGAGGTGAACACATATGGCGAGTGCCGACGACCGGCGGTTCGAGATCCTGCGCGCCATCGTCGCGGACTTCGTGTCGACCAAGGAGCCGATCGGCTCGAAGTCGCTCGTCGAACGGCACAACCTGGGTGTCTCCAGCGCGACGGTGCGAAACGATATGGCCGTTCTGGAGGCGGAGGGGTACATCACGCAGCCGCACACAAGCTCGGGCCGGGTGCCGACGGAGAAGGGATACCGCGAGTTCGTCGACCGGCTCGAAGACATCAAGCCGCTCTCGGCGTCGGAGCGCTCCGCGATCCTCAAGTTCCTCGAATCCGGTGTCGACCTCGACGATGTGCTGCGCCGCGCGGTGCGGCTGCTGGCACAGCTGACCCGTCAGGTCGCGGTGGTGCAGTACCCGACGCTGTCCACGTCTTCCGTCCGGCATCTCGAGGTCGTGGCGCTGACCCCGGCCCGGCTATTGCTGGTGGTGATCACCGATTCCGGCCGCGTTGACCAGCGCATCGTCGAACTCGGCGACACCATCGACGAACATCAGGTCGGTCAGCTGCGCGAGATGCTCGGCCAGGCGCTGGAAGGCAAGCGGCTGGCCGCCGCGTCGGTTGCGGTGTCGGATCTGGCCGTCCACATGGACGGCGCAGGCGGCTTCGGCGACGCCATCGGCCGGTCTGCGACGGTCCTGCTCGAATCGCTCGTCGAGCACAGCGAGGAGCGACTGCTGCTGGGCGGCACCGCCAATCTGACCCGCAACACCGCCGACTTCGGCGGGTCGTTGCGGCCGGTCCTGGAAGCGCTCGAAGAGCAAGTGGTGGTGCTGCGGTTGCTGGCCGCGCAGCAGGAGGCGGGCAAGGTCACCGTGCGCATCGGGCACGAGACCGAGGCCGAGGAGATGGCGGGCACTTCGGTGGTCAGCACCACCTACGGCAGTATGGGGAAGGTCTACGGCGGCATGGGAGTGCTCGGGCCCACCCGAATGGACTATCCGGGAACTATCGCTAATGTCGCAGCGGTTGCTCTGTACATAGGCGAAGTCTTAGGCGGCCGATGAGCACGGTGCACGCGAGGAGCACGACAAACCGCCGCGGGCGGTAGGGAAGGTCAGGGAGTGGCACGCGATTATTACGGCCTGCTCGGGGTGAGCAAGGGCGCGAGTGACTCGGAGATCAAGCGCGCCTACCGCAAGCTGGCCCGCGAGTTGCATCCCGACATCAACCCCGACGAGCAGGCGCAGGCCCGCTTCCAGGAGATCAGCGTCGCCTACGAGGTGCTCAGCGATCCGGAGAAGCGCCGCGTCGTCGACCTCGGCGGCGACCCGCTGGCGTCCGCGGGCGCGGGGGGCAACGGCTTCGCCGGTTTCGGCGGACTCGGCGACGTGTTCGAGGCCTTCTTCGGCGGCGGCGCCACCTCCCGCGGGCCGATCGGCCGGGTCCGGCCCGGTGCCGACTCGCTGCTGCGGATGCGCCTTGACCTCGCCGAGTGCGCCACAGGCGTGACCAAGCAGGTCACCGTCGACACCGCCGTGCTGTGCGACCTCTGCCAGGGCAAGGGCACCCACGGTAAATCGACGCCGACCACTTGCGACACCTGCGGCGGGCAGGGCGAGATCCAGACCGTCCAGCGTTCGCTGCTCGGTCAGGTCATGACATCGCGGCCGTGCCCCGTGTGCGGCGGTGTCGGCGAGGTGATCCTCGACCCCTGCCACCGCTGCGGCGGCGACGGCCGGGTGCGGGCACGGCGCGAGATCAGCGTGAAGATCCCGGCGGGCGTCGGTGACGGAATGCGGGTGCGGCTGGCCGCCCAGGGCGAGGTCGGCCCCGGCGGCGGACCGGCAGGCGATCTCTACGTCGAGGTCCATGAACAGCAGCACGACATCTTCATCCGCGACGGCGACGATCTGCACTTCACCATCTCGGTGCCGATGGTGGACGCGGCGTTGGGCACCACGGTCGCCGTCGACGCGATTCTGGACGGACCGACCGAGATCACCATTCCGGCAGGCATCCAGCCCGGCTCGGTCACCACGCTGCGGGGCCACGGCATGCCCCATCTGCGCTCCGGAGTGCGCGGCGACCTGCATGCGCACATCGAGGTGACGGTTCCGTCGCGGCTCGACCATCAGGACATCGAGCTGCTGCGCAAGCTCAAGGAACACCGCGCCCGAGACGCCGCCGAGGTGAAGTCCACCCAGACGAGTAGTGCCGGTGGCTTGTTCAGCCGGCTTCGCGAAACCTTCACCGGCCGATAAAGCGGAATGAGTGCTGTGCCTGATTCTCTTCGCGCAGGCGCTCATCGGGCGCTCTTCTACGTCGGCGCCCTGCCCGAGGTCGGTGAGCTGGCCGTCGTCGATGGGGACGAAGGCTTCCATGCCGCCAACGTCCGCCGGATCCGGGCCGGCGAACAGCTCCACCTCGGTGACGGCGCAGGCGCGATGGCCAACTGCGTCATCGAGGACGTCGGCAAGGGCAGGTTGTCGGCGCGGGTGCTGGACCAGTGGACCGTCGAACCCCCCTCCCCGCGGGTCACCGTCGTGCAGGCGCTACCCAAGTCGGACCGCTCCGAGCTGGCCATCGAGCTGGCCACCGAGGCAGGGGCGGATGTGTTCGTGGCGTGGCAGGCGGCCCGCTGTGTGACGCGCTGGGACGGCAGCCGTGCCGACAAGGGCCTGCGGCGTTGGCGTGCGGTCGCCCGAGCGGCTGCCCGCCAGTCTCGGCGACCGCACATCCCGTCCGTTACCGGAGTTGCGACGACCGAAGAGTTGGTCGCCGACGTCCGCAACGCTGTCTCCGCGGGAACGACGGTGCTGGCGCTGCACGAGTCCGCGACCGACCCGCTGACGAAACTGCCTCTGTCGCAGGCTGTTTCGCTGATGCTGATCATCGGACCGGAGGGCGGCCTTGCCGACGACGAGATCACGGTGCTGTCCGAAGCGGGGGCGAAACCGGTGCGGCTGGGCCCGAGCGTCCTGCGAACATCGACCGCGGCAGCCGTCGCACTTGGTGCGTTGGGAGTCTTGACGACCCGCTGGGATTAACAGACCAGCGCCGGTAAAACTCACGGGCACTATTCCTGTGCGGCATCTTCGGCTCACACATCAGCTGCCGACCTATGCGGGCAGCATGTCCGGCGACGAGCACCGCTCTGACCCGAAAACACGTCGTCTACGAAATCTTCGGTCCCGCGAGAGCGGTTGCCGATATCAACTACGTCGACGACGACGGCGAGACGAATCAGATCAACGGCGCGACGCTGCCCTGGTCGCACGAGATCATCACCACGGCCCCGTCGATGACGGGAAACATTGTGGCGCAGACCGACGTCGTCGCAGGTTAAACCTTGGGATGCGTCGGTACGCGGCGGTAAACTGGGTATTCAGCAGCAACCGACCAGGCCAGACCCCAGAAAGCAGGCAGAAAACCCCACGTGACGCCCAGCGAGACGAACGCTGACTCGGCCACACCCGTCCGCAGCAGCATCAATGTTCCGCCCGACCTCGTCGTGGGCCTGCTAGGTTCCGCCGACGAGAATCTACGCGCACTCGAGCGCATTCTGGCGGCCGATATCCATGCCCGTGGCAATGCGCTCACGCTGTCCGGCGAGCCCGCCGATGTGGCGCTTTCCGAGCGAGTGATCACCGAACTGATCGCAATCGTGGCCAGTGGCCAGCAGCTGACTCCAGAGGTGGTGCGGCATAGCGTTGCGATGCTCACCGGCACCGAAGGGGAGTCGCCTGCAGAAGTGCTGACGCTCGACATCCTGTCGCGGCGCGGCAAGACGATCCGGCCAAAGACGCTGAACCAGAAGCGATATGTGGATGCCATCGACGCGCACACCGTCGTGTTCGGCATCGGACCGGCGGGCACCGGCAAGACGTACCTGGCGATGGCCAAGGCCGTCCGGGCGCTGCAGACCAAGCAGGTATCCCGGATTATCCTCACCCGTCCAGCGGTGGAAGCCGGTGAGCGCCTTGGCTTTCTGCCCGGCACCTTGAGCGAGAAGATCGACCCGTATCTGCGGCCGCTCTACGATGCGCTGCACGACATGATGGATCCCGAGCTGATCCCGAAGCTGATGAGTGCCGGTGTGATCGAGGTGGCCCCGCTGGCGTACATGCGTGGAAGAACGTTATCGGACTCGTTCATCATCCTCGACGAGGCGCAGAACACCACCGCCGAGCAGATGAAGATGTTCCTCACCCGGCTGGGCTTCGGGTCGAAAATGGTTGTCACCGGCGACGTCACACAGATCGACCTGGGGAGCGCCAACTCCGGACTGCGTGCCGCCGTGCAGATCCTCGACGGGATCGACGATATCCACATCGCCGAACTCACCAGCGCCGACGTGGTGCGGCATCGGCTGGTCTCCGAGATCGTCGACGCCTACGCGAGATCCGAGGAGCCCGGGCTGATGAACCGGGCGCAACGCCGTGCCAGCGGCAGTCGGCCCCGGCGATAAGCGGGCGGTCATGAGCATTGAGGTTTCCAACGAATCGGGCCTCGACGTTTCCGAAGAGGAACTGGTCAGCGTCGCCCGCTTCGTCATCAGGAAGATGAAAGTTCACCCCGCCGCGGAGCTTTCGATGGTCTTGCTCGACACCGTCGCGATGGCCGACCTGCACATGCGGTGGATGGACCTGCCCGGGCCAACCGATGTGATGAGCTTCCCGATGGACGAGCTCGAGCCCGGCGGTCGGCCCGACGCACCGGAGCCGGGTCCGTCGATGCTCGGCGACATCGTGTTGTGTCCGCAGTTCGCCGCCGAGCAGGCCGCAACGGCCGGACACACCCTCGGCCAGGAGCTCGCGCTGCTGACCGTGCACGGTGTTCTCCATCTGCTGGGTTACGACCATGCCGAACCGGACGAAGAGAAGGAGATGTTCGCGCTGCAACGCCAACTGCTCGAGGAGTGGGTCGCCGATCAGGTCGAGGCTTATCGCCAGGACCGCCAGACCGAAAAGGATCGGCGGCTGCTGGACAAGTCTCGTTTCTTCGACGAGCCGTGACGGGCATAGGTTCGCTGCTCGGGGCGATCGCGCTGATCTGTTTCGGGGGCTTGTTCGCGGCCATCGACGCGGCCATCAGCACGGTGTCGATCGCCCGCGTCGAAGAGCTGGTACGCGACGAACGGCCCGGCGCGGCCCGGCTGGCCCGCGTGATCAACGAGCGGCCGCGCTACATCAATCTTGTTGTGCTGCTGCGGATCGCGTGCGAGATCACCGCAACGGCCTTGCTGGTCGACTATCTCTACGAGCACCTCGGACTGGATTGGGGCCTGATCGCCGCGGCCGCGATCATGGTCGTGGTCACCTTCGTGGTGATCGGTGTCGGACCTCGGACCATCGGCAGGCAGAACGCCTACACGATCGCACTGGGGGCGGCCGTTCCGCTACAAGCGATTTCGATTCTGCTGACCCCGATCAGCCGGTTACTCGTGCTGATAGGTAACGCTCTCACGCCGGGGCGCGGATTCCGTCACGGGCCGTTCGCGTCGGAAATCGAACTGCGAGAGGTCGTCGACCTGGCCCAGCAGCGCGGCGTGGTGGCCGATGACGAACGGCGAATGATCCAGTCGGTGTTCGAGCTCGGCGATACTCCGGCGCGCGAGGTGATGGTGCCGCGCACCGAGATGGTCTGGATCGAAAACGACAAGACGGCAGGCCAGGCGACGTCGCTCGCGGTGCGCAGCGGGCATTCCCGCATCCCGGTGATCGGGGAGAACGTCGATGATGTCGTCGGCGTGGTGTACCTGAAGGATCTTGTCGAGCGAACCTATTACTCGAACAACGGTGGGCGTGACACCAAGGTGGTCGAGGTGATGCGCCCCGCCGTCTTCGTGCCGGACTCCAAGCCGTTGGATGCGCTGCTGCGCGAGATGCAGCGCGACCGCAACCACATGGCGTTGTTGGTCGACGAGTACGGCGCGATCGCCGGCCTTGTCACGATCGAGGACGTGCTCGAGGAGATCGTCGGCGAGATCGCCGACGAGTACGACACCGACGAAGTCGCCCCGGTGGAAGAACTGGGGGACAAGCGTTATCGGGTGTCGGCCCGGTTGCCCATCGAGGACCTCGGCGAGCTGTACGACATCGAGTTCGACGAGGACCTCGACGTCGACACCGTCGGCGGGTTGTTGGCGCTCGAGCTCGGCCGCGTTCCCCTACCCGGTGCCGAGGTGATGTGGGACGGGCTCCAGCTGCGCGCCGAAGGCGGGCGCGACCACCGTGGCCGGGTGCGGATAGGCACCGTCCTCGTCAGCCCCACCGAGCCCGAGCAGCAGAAGGATGACGATGGCTGAACTCGACGCTGAGGACGTGAAGCTGGTGGTGCTGGCTCGCGGTGCGATGGGCCGGGCCGAGGCGAGTAATGGTGCGGCCGTGCGTGATCAGGACGGCCGCACATATGCGGGTGCGCCGGTGACTCTCGATGCCCTGAGCCTGACCGCGCTGCAGGCGGCGGTGGCCGCGGCGGTCTCCAGCGGTGCGACCGGTCTCGAGGCGGCGGTGCTTGTCGGCGGATCGGACAACGACGCGGGGGTGGCCGCCGTCCGCGAGCTGTCCGGGGACGCCAAGGTCATCATCACGGATCGGACCGGAACCGTGCGATGACCGACTCTGCTTCTCCCGTCCGCGGGAGCGAATTCCGTTCCGGCTTCGTCTGTTTCGTCGGTAGGCCAAACACAGGCAAGTCGACGTTGATGAACGCGTTGGTCGGTACCAAGGTGGCGATCACTTCGACCCGGCCGCAGACGACGCGGCACACCATTCGTGGCATCGTGCACCGCGACGACTTCCAGATCGTCCTCGTCGACACCCCCGGCCTGCATCGACCACGGACGCTACTGGGCCAGCGGCTCAATGATCTGGTCCGGGACACGTATTCGGAGGTCGACGTCATCGGGCTGTGCATCCCAGCCGACGAGGTGATCGGCCCGGGCGACCGATGGATCCACGAGCAGATCCGGGCCGTCGCCCCCAACACGACGCTGGTGGCCATCGTCACCAAGATCGACAAGGTGTCCAAGGAACGGGTGGCCGCGCAGCTGATGGCGGTCAGCGAGCTCGTCGGGCCGGACACCGAGATCGTGCCGGTGTCGGCGACCACGGGCGAGCAGGTCGATGTGCTGATCGGCGTGCTCGTCGAGCAGCTACCGCCGGGACCCGCGTTCTATCCCGAAGGGGAGCTCACCGACGAGCCCGAGGAAGTTTTGATGGCCGAGCTGATCCGCGAGGCCGCACTGGAGGGCGTGCGCGACGAACTGCCGCACTCGCTTGCCGTGGTGATCGAGGAAGTCAGCCCACGGGAGGGCCGTGACGACCTGATCGATGTGCACGCCAACCTGTTCGTCGAGCGGTCGAGCCAGAAGGGCATCGTCATCGGCAAGGGCGGCGCCAGGCTGCGCGAAGTGGGCACCGCCGCGCGCACGCAGATCGAGAAACTGCTCGGCACCAAGGTGTATCTGGACCTGCACGTCAAGATCGCCAAGAACTGGCAGCGAGACCCCAGACAGCTCGGCCGCCTGGGCTTCTAGCGCTTTGTGGAGGTCTGGACCGCGCTGAGCGCGGCCAGCACTCCACAAAGCGCTACGCGTCTCCAGTGGGTTCGGTCCACCACGGCTCGGGCTGCTTGGTCACCCAGCCGCTGACTGCCTCTAGCTCGGCGGCAAGCGAGATCAGCAGCGGCTCGCTATCGGCTGGACCCATTAATTGCACGCCGATCGGTAACCCTTCGGAGGTGAAGCCGGCAGGGACGTTGATCGACGGCCAACCCAGCAGGTTCCACGGCCACGTCGCCGGACAGGCGCGGATCATCGCCCGATCGGTGGACAGGCCGCCGCGCTTGTCGAAATGGTGCACCGTCGGTGGCGGCAGCGCGGTCGTCGGCGCCAAGATCAGGTCGACCAGATTGAAGATGTAGCCGACGCGTCGCTGCGTGGCGGCTTCCTTGGCGCGGGCCTTGCGCAGCACGTCCTCCGACAGCAGCCGGCCCATCCGGAGGTTGCCGACGGTGCGCCGGTCCAGTTCGACGTCGTGGCCGAGGCGGTCGGCCCAGTCCAGCAGCCCGGACGTGGATCGGGACAGGAAGTTCCACGACATCCCCAACTTGTACTGCGGGTCGGTTGCGACGACGGTGTGCCCGAGGTCGGTCAGCTGCTCGCTGACGGCGTGCAGCGCGGCCCGGATCTCGGGGTGCAGCCTGGGCCGGAAGAAGTTGTACGGGAACTTCGTCGACAGGGCGATTCTCAGCGGGCCCGGCGCCCGACCGACGGCCTCGGCGGCCTGGATGGGGGGCGGTTTGTGCCGGTCGCCGTCGACGTTTCCCGACGCCGCGTCGAGCACCAGCGCCGCGTCGGTGACGGTGCGGGCGAGGACCCCGTTGACGGTGATGCCGTTGAACGCCTCCGGCAGCGGCCACGTCGAGATGCGGCCCCGCTGCGGCTTGATGCCGACCAGGTGCGTCCACGCCGCGGGGATCCGCACGCTGCCCGCGCCGTCGGACCCGATGGCCGCGGTGACCAGACCGGCAGCCACCGCCGCCGCACTGCCACCCGACGAGCCGCCCGGAGTATGGTTGCGCGACCACGGGTTTCGCGTGTGGCCAAATGCGGGCCCGCTGGTGAACGGCCACTGACCCAACTCACAGGTGTTCGTCTTGCCGACGATGACCGCGCCCGCGGCGCGCAGCCTGCGCACGACTTCGGCGTCGGCCGTCGCCGGCCGCACCCTGCCTGCCGCGCCGAACATCGTTGGCACGCCTGCGACGTCGACGTCGTCCTTGACCGCTATCGGGATTCCCAGCAACGGAGCCTGCCGTCCGGCGGCGCGCGTGCGGTCGGCCCTGGCCGCCTCGGCGAGCGCCTGCCGCCTCAGCACCACCCGGAACGCGTTGAGCGTCGGTTGGCTGGCCTCGATGGCATCCAGGGATTGCCGCACCAGCTCGGCCGACGTCACGCTGCCACTGGCCAGCCGATAGAGCAGGCTCGTCAGGGTTGGCAGGGTCGATCTGGATGCGGACGATGAAAGACGCAGGGGAGGCCGGGCCATCAATGTCGAGACTATCCCGGCGCTGCCTACCGCCCTTGTCGGATCACGATGGGAAACTGATCGGATGCGCCTGTACCGGGACCGGGCGGTGGTGCTTCGCCAGCACAAGCTCGGCGAGGCCGACCGGATCGTCACCCTGCTCACCCGTGAGCATGGGTTGGTCCGCGCCGTGGCCAAGGGGGTTCGGCGCACCCGCAGCAAGTTCGGTTCCCGGCTGGAGCCGTTCGCGCACATCGACGTCCAGCTACACCCCGGCCGCAATCTCGACATCGTCACCCAGGTGCAGGCCATCGATGCGTTCGCCGCTGACATCGTCAGCGACTACGGCCGCTACACCTGCGCGTGCGCCGTGCTGGAAACCGCTGAACGGCTGGCAGGGGAGGAGCGCGCCCCGGTGCCCGCGCTGCACCAGCTGACCGTCGGCGCGTTGCGGGCGGTGGCCGATGGCGGCAGGCCGCGGGAACTCGTGCTGGACGCTTACCTGCTGCGCGCCATGGGAATCGCCGGGTGGGCGCCTGCGCTGACGGAGTGCGCTCGCTGCGCCGCTCCTGGTCCGCACCGGGCATTCCACATCGCCGCAGGCGGCAGTGTATGCGTGCACTGCCGGCCGTCCGGATCGACCACGCCGCCGCAGGCGGTGCTGGACCTGATGTCCGCGCTTCACGACGGCGACTGGGACGCCGCGCAGGCGTCGCAACAGTCGCACCGCAACCAGGCCAGCGGGTTGGTGGCCGCGCATCTGCAGTGGCATCTCGAGCGTCAGCTCCGGACATTGCCGCTGGTCGAACGGGTGTATCGGGTCGATCGCGCGGTCGCCGACCATCGGGTCTCGCTATTCGGGCAGGATGGCATCCGTGGCGATGAAACGGGCGGCCAAGACCACGTACCCACAGCTGCCTCCGGCGCCTGACGACTATCCGACCTTTCCCGACAAGTCGACCTGGCCGGTCGTCTTTCCGGAGTTGCCGGCCCACAGCAACGGCAGGTTCGCCCGCCCGCCCCAGCACACCTCAAAGGCCGCCGCCCCCCAGATTCCCGCCGACCAGGTGCCCAAACACGTCGCCGTCGTCATGGACGGCAACGGCCGCTGGGCCACCCAACGCGGGCTGCACCGCACCGAGGGCCACAAGATGGGCGAGGCGGTGCTCATCGACATCACTTGCGGCGCCATCGAAATCGGCATCAAGCACCTGACGGTCTATGCCTTCTCGACCGAGAACTGGAAACGCAGCACCGAAGAGGTCCGCTTCCTGATGGGTTTCAACCGCGAAGTCGTCCGGCGCAGGCGGGAGAACCTCAACGACATGGGCGTGCGGATGCGCTGGGTGGGCTCGCGTCCCCGCATGTGGCGCAGTGTCATCAAGGAGTTCGACATCGCCGAGCAGATGACGGTCGGCAACGACGTCATCACCATCAATTACTGCGTCAACTACGGCGGCCGCACCGAAATCGTCGAGGCCGCACGCGAACTCGCGCAGGAGGCCGCGGACGGAAGGCTCAATGCCAACAGGATCAGCGAGGCGACGTTCGCAAAACACCTGCACCGTGCCGACATTCCCGATGTCGATTTGTTCATCAGGACGTCGGGGGAGCAGCGGGCGAGCAACTTCCTGCTGTGGCAGGCGGCCTACGCCGAATTCGTCTTCCAGGACAAGCTGTGGCCCGACTACGACCGCCGCGATCTCTGGGACGCGTGCGAGGAGTACGTGAACCGCAACCGCCGCTTCGGCAGAGCCGAATGATGTGCTTGAGCGGCAGGGCCTGATGGAGCTTGCCGAGCGGCTGCGCGCCGTTCTCGACGGGGTGGTGCCCTACGAGGTGGAGGACGACGGCGCACTCACCGCGCACCACGACCACACGTTCGCCTCGTTGCGAGTGGTGACGATCGCCGAGGGCCTCGACATGGTGGCGCTGACGCAGATCCTGGCGTGGGACCTGCCGCTGGACAACGACATTCGTGACAAAGTCGCCGGGCTCACGCACGAAACGGTGCTGGGCACGGTGTCGCTCGCCGAGCAGGTGGCCGGTGGTGGCGTCGCCGACGTGACGCTGCGGTACAACTTTCCAGCCGCGGGCCTGACCGACGAGGCGCTGCGGACCCTGGTCATGATGGTGCTCAGCGCAGGTGCCGACGTACGCCGGGAGTTGGTCGGCGAACTGAACGCCTAGCCACCCGGCGCGTGCGCGGGCGCGCAGTCGCCGCAGATGCCGAAGATCTCGATCGTGTGGCTGACGTCGGAGAAGCCGTGCTCACGGGCGACGTCGGCCGCCCACTTCTCGGCCTGGCCGCCTTGCACCTCGACCGTGCAGCCGCACATCCGGCACACCAGGTGATGGTGGTGATGTTCGGAGCACCGCCGGTATACGGATTCGCCGGTGTCGGTGCGCAAGGTGTCGACGAGCCCGGCGGCCGCCATCGACTGCAGGGTGCGGTACACGGTCGTCAGGCCGATGCCTTCGCCGCGGCGGCGCAGTTCGTCGTGCAGATCCTGGGCGGACCGAAAATCGTCGAGGTTCTCCAGCAGTGCTGAGATCGCCGCGCGCTGCCTGGTGGCGCGCACTCCGGGCGCGCTGCTCACTCGCTGCTCTCCGCGGCGTGGGTCACGGCAGCGAGGACGATATGGGCCAGGTGGTGATCGACGAGGCGGTAGAGCACCTCGCGGCCGGAGCGCTCGCCCGCCACCACGCCCGCTGCCTTGAGGATGCGAAGGTGCTGACTGACCAGAGGTTGCGGCACCCCGAGCGCATCGACGAGTTCGTGCACGCATCGCGACGACTCACGCAGCTGCAGCACGAGCGCGATCCGCACCGGCGCGGCCAGCGCTCGCAGCAGGTCACCCGCGGTGTCGAGGACCTCCCGAGGCGGCAGTTCCGGCGACGGAGCATCGCTGTGCTGATGGCGGTCGTCGGCCCGCGAAGCCAAAGTGGAAACCGTTTTCATTATGTCAGCCACGATACATGCGCGATCGCGCATGTCAACGGCGTCGTGAGGCGCGCACGCGCCATCGTTACGCTGTTGAGCCGTGGCGTCCATCATCGACACCGTTGCGAATCTGGCCAAGCGCCGAGGCCTCGTCTTCCAATCCGGCGAGATCTATGGCGGCACGAAGTCTGCTTGGGACTACGGGCCTTTGGGCGTCGAACTCAAGGAGAACATCAAGCGGCAGTGGTGGCGGTCGGTGGTCACCAGCCGCGACGACGTCGTCGGCCTCGACAGCGCGATCATCCTGCCACGCGAGGTGTGGGTGGCCTCCGGACACGTCGAGGTGTTCAACGACCCACTGGTCGAATGCCTGAACTGCCACAAGCGCCATCGGCAGGACCACATGCAGGAGGCCTACGCGCAGAAGAAGGGGATCGAGGATCCCGAGTCGGTGCCGATGTCCGAGATCGCGTGCCCGGACTGCGGCACCAAGGGTCAGTGGACCGAGCCCCGCGATTTCAACATGATGCTCAAGACGTACCTCGGCCCGATCGAGACCGAGGAGGGTCTGCACTATCTGCGGCCGGAGACAGCCCAGGGCATCTTCGTCAACTTCGCGAACGTGGTCACGACGGCGCGTAAGAAGCCGCCGTTCGGTATCGGCCAGATCGGCAAGAGCTTCCGCAACGAGATCACGCCGGGCAACTTCATCTTTCGCACCCGCGAGTTCGAGCAGATGGAGATGGAGTTCTTCGTCGAGCCGGACACCGCGCCCGAATGGCACCAGTACTGGATCGACAATCGGCTGCAGTGGTACGTCGATCTCGGCATCGATCGGGATAACCTGCGGCTGTACGAGCATCCCAAGGACAAGCTGTCGCACTACTCGGACCGCACGGTCGACATCGAGTACAAGTTCGGCTTCCAGGGCAACCCGTGGGGCGAGCTGGAGGGCGTGGCCAACCGCACGAACTTCGACTTGTCAACGCACTCAAAGCATTCCGGCGTCGACCTGTCCTTCTACGACCAGGGCACCGACACCAGGTATGTGCCCTACGTGATCGAGCCGGCAGCCGGTCTGACGCGGTCGTTCATGGCGTTTCTGGTCGACGCGTACGCAGAGGACGAGGCGCCCAACGCCAAGGGCGGCGTCGACAAGCGCACGGTGTTGCGGCTGGATTCGCGGTTGGCCCCGATCAAGGCCGCGGTGCTGCCGCTGTCGCGCCACGCGGATTTGTCGCCCAAGGCGCGTGACCTCGCCGACGAGTTGCGCAAGTCCTGGAACGTCGAATTCGACGACGCCGGCGCGATCGGTCGGCGGTATCGCCGCCAAGACGAGATCGGCACGCCGTACTGCGTGACGGTCGACTTCGACACGCTCGACGACCAGGCCGTCACGATCCGGGAACGCGACGCGATGTCGCAGGAGCGCATTGCGATCGATGCCGTGTCCGACTATCTGGCGGTGCGACTCAAAGGCAGCTAACCTCCCCGCGAGCGTGCGTGTCTGCGGCCGACACGCCGGTAATTTCCACGAGTTTGCGCACGCTCAGGTCGGGTCGTCTGTCCCCAGTGAGCGGTTCGTCCACATCTGGCGTCTGCGCGCCAACGTATTTCGCCGCAATGATCGACGATCATCGGCATGCCAGTCGGCCTCGAAACCCTTTTCAACACGCAGGGCGGTGTCGCGACAACAGCTCAGCTGCTCAGCTTCTTCAGCAGAAGCCAGCTCGATATCAGGATCGAGCGCGGTGAGTTCGTCAAAGTCTGGCCGGGCGTATACGCATCCGACGAACCCGACACGATCACGCGGCTGCATGGACTTGATTTGCGGGCGGGGGAGCCGGTCGCGATCTGCCTGGGCACCGCGGCCGCCGCATACGGATTCGACACCGAAGAAGTGGTTGACCTACACGTCCTCAACCCGGTCGGCCATCAACTGCGTAACTCCGACGGCCTGGTTGTGCACCGCCGCGAAGGGGCGCCGTTGACCGATATAGGCGGTCGGCCGTCGACCACGCCGGAGTGGACGGCCGTCGAAGTAGCCCGAGGTCTGCGTCGGCCACGCGCGCTCGCCGCCCTCGACGCGGCTCTGCGAAGTGGCACCTGCGACCGTGACCGGCTGCGCGCTATCGCTTCCTGTCACGCTGGCAGGCGCGGCATTGTCAATGTGCGTGAGCTGATCCCGCTGGCCGCCGCGGAAGCCGAATCGCCGATGGAGAGTGAGGCGCGGTTGGCGATGCTCGACGGCGGCCTACCGCCGCCTGTACTGCAATACAAGATCATCGATCGCAACGGGCAGACGTGGCGGGTCGACTTCGCGTGGCCGGACCGTCGCGTTGCGGTCGAATACGACGGGTTCGATTGGCACAGCGCACCGGACAGGTTTCGCCGAGACCGGCAGAAGCGGGCCGCCCTGTATGAGATCGGCTGGGCCGTGGTGTCAATCGTGTCCGACGATAGTGCGACAACGAGCCTGGGATATGTTGCGGCGCATTGAAGTAGAGCTCCACCGTGCTGCATGAGCGTGCGCAAAATCGTGAAAAGTTCCGGTGTGTCGGCCGCAGACACGCACGCTCGCGGATAATTAGAAGCGGCCGCCTCCGCCGGTCCACGATCCGGACCCACCGTATGACGTCGAGCTCCAGCCGCCACCCATGCTGCCGCCCAAGCCGCCGCGCATCGAGCCGCTGAGGATGTTGCCGAGGATGATTCCTCCGAGTACGGCACCCATGTTGGATCCGCTGGTGTTGCCGTATCGACCGGCGTATGCCCGCTGCGCGGACTGAAGGTCGGCACTGGCCATCGACTGCGCCTGCGACGCGAGCATCGCCGCGCCGTTCGCATGGGCGATCGCCTCGTTGAGGTTGGTCTCCCGCTTCTGCTCTGCGGCCTGCAGTTGCCGCACCGCTTCGGCGAGCCGGGTGCGCGCCTCGGGGCCGATGCTGCCGCGACGCACGTCGATGTAGTCCGACACCGCCCGTACCCGGGACTGCGCGGCGAACAGCGCTTGGTCGAACGCGCGGCTGAGCCTTTCCGCCGCCTCTCGTTCTTCTGCGACGCTCGCCAGCAGGCGATCCAGCTCGGCGTCGGCCTGGGTCAGCTTGGTGAACGCGCCCAACGGGTCTGCGGTGCCGGTGTTCTGCGCGTCAGCGACGGCCTTCACCGCGGCGTCCCGGGCAGCGCTGAGTTCGTCGGCGTGCCCGGTGTCGCCCTGCGCCAGCTGATCCCCGGCGGCCTTGATGCCGTTCTGAATATCGGCGATGGCCGATGGCAGGGCGGCGATCGCACGGTTGATGTCCGTCGCCGCACTGTCCACCGCGTCAAGCAACGTGCGTGCCTGGCCCAGCGCCGACTCGGCCGCGCGGACCGCGTCGACGAGCCCCGTCTGGCGGTCTACGGGCCGTGACACCAAATTGCGCGCGTTGGTGATGTTCTGGTCGGCGAAAGCCAGCCGCTGCTTGGCGGTTTCGACGTTGCCCGCGACCGAAGCCAGAGCGGAATCGGCGAATTGACTGTGCAGCGCGCTGAGCGCCTGCTGCGACGGTTCCAGCCGCGCGGTCAGATCAACCATCTGCTGGGTCATCGCATCCAGCCGGGTCGGCGCATTGATGACCAGATCCCGCAGCTGCGCGAACGCTTCCCGCTGGGCGTCGAGCTCGCGGTCGGCCTTCGCGGCCGCCACGATGACCCGGGTCAGCAGGTCGCGCCGCTGCGCAGCCGTCTCGGGGATGGCGTCGTCGAGAATCTGGCGGACATTGAACGCCTGCGCCAGCGCCGTCTTCGCATTGTTGACCGCGAGGCTGAACGGCGCCGTCTCCTTGTCGCCGAATTCCTCTACAGCCAGCCCTAATTCGTTGTCGCTTGTGCGCACGGCGTTGTCGACGTCGACCACCATCGACTTGGACAGGTCGTCGAGCGCGTCGATCTGAACCGACGCCAGCGCGTTCGGGTCGGCGGGGTCCACCCGGCGCGCCGCAGCGAACTCGGCCTCTCGGCGCTTGCGGCGCCGACGCCTCGTCCACCACCACAACAGAAGCACCAGGACGGTGATGATGGCCAGCGCAACCGCCATTCCGAACCCGGAGATCCCTGCTGCGGGGGCGGCCGCGGTGTTGAGTCCCTCGGCCGCAGCGACCGCCGCTCCTGCCCAATCGCTTTTGCGCAGTGCGGGTTCGATGTCATTGCGGCGGACGTTGTCGACGTCGCCGCTGGCCAATCCGGTCGCCGGGCCCGCCAGGAACGCGTACGAACGATCCGTGGTGGCGACGGCGAGGATGGCATCCTCGTCATTCAAGTCGCTGGTGCGCCTTGTGCTTTCGGCCCAGTTCACGGCGCCTTGACCCGAGAAGCTGTCGACGAAGACCACCCACAGCCGGATTCGGCGGTCGTTGTACAGCTTGTCGACGGCCTGTTGCACATCGCTTCGTTGCGTACCATTGAGCACGCCTGCGTCGTCGGTGACATAGCCCGGCAGCCGGAACGGAGGTGTGCTGCCTGCGGCGGGCGCCAGCAAGAACCCGGCGGTCAGGATCGAGAGGACCAGGCTGAGCAAGCGGGCGATGCGCATGACCGTCAATGTAGTGCGACGGCAGGGCCGGCCCACCAGGTACCGGCGAAGACTCCTGGCAGACTGTGCGTCGGTGGCGATGAACAACGACCCATACGACGAGTTCGACCGGCAGCGGCTGGTGGTCGAGCCGCCGAAGGGTGCCGCGCTGCCAGATACGGGCTCAGAACATCGCACCGATTTCGCCAGGGACCGGGCGCGGGTGCTGCACTGCGCCGCGCTGCGCCGGCTGGCCGACAAGACGCAGGTCGTCGGGCCGCGTCAGAGCGACACCCCCCGCACCCGGCTGACCCATTCGTTGGAGGTGGCGCAGATCGGCCGCGGCATGGCGATCGGACTCGGCTGCGATCCCGATCTCGTCGATATGGCGGGCCTGGCGCACGACATCGGGCACCCGCCGTACGGGCACAACGGCGAGCGTGCGCTCGACGAGGTGTCCGCAGCGCACGGCGGCTTCGAGGGCAATGCGCAGAACTTCCGGATCCTCACCCGACTGGAGCCCAAAGTGCTTACCCTCCAAGACCGTAGCGCCGGGCTTAACCTGACCCGCGCCGCGCTCGACGCGGTCACGAAGTACCCCTGGCAGCGGACTCCCGACCGCGGCAAGTTCGGGTTCTACGCCGACGACATTGCGGCCGCCGACTGGATGCGGGAGGGGGCGCCGGAGTTCCGGCCATGCCTTGAGGCGCAGGTGATGGATTGGGCCGACGACGTGGCGTACTCGGTGCACGACGTCGAGGACGGAGTGGTGTCCGGCCGCATCGACATGCGGGTGCTCGCCGACGACGACGCCGCCGCGGAGCTGGGCCGGCTGGGGGAGTCGAGCGGGATGGGCGGTGGACTCTCGGGCGACGATCTGGTGTCGGCCGCGGTGCGGCTGTCCGAGCTGCCAGTGGTCGCCGCCGTCGGCAAGTACGATGCCACTCTCGCCGCGTCGGTCGCGTTGAAGAAGCTGACCAGCGAGCTGGTCGGGCGCTTCGCCTCGGCCGCGATCGCCGCCACCCGCGCGGTGGCCGGGCCCGGCCCACTTGTCCGTTATGCCGCCGACCTGCGGGTCCCCGCACTGGTCCGCGCCGAGGTGGCGGTGCTGAAGATCCTGGCACTGCAATTCATCATGTCCGACCCGCGGCACCTGGAACTGCAGGCCCAGCAGCGCGATCGCATCCACCGCATCGCGCAGTGGTTGTTGGCCGGTGCGCCCGCGACGCTCGATCCGATCTTCGTGCCGGCCTTCAACGCCGCGACCGATGACGGCGGCCGGCTGCGGGTCGTCATCGACCAGATCGCATCCTTCACCGAAGGCCGGCTGGAGCGTCTCGAACCGGGCCTAGACTGATTCGGTGGCCGGCCGTATCCCTGATCGCGATATCGCGGCCATCCGTGAACGCGTGCGCATCGAAGAGGTCGTCGGCGACTACGTCCAGCTGCGCCGCGCCGGCGCCGACTCGCTGAAGGGTCTGTGCCCGTTCCACGACGAGAAGTCGCCGTCGTTCCACGTGCGGCCCAACCACGGCCACTTCCACTGCTTCGGCTGCGGCGAGGGCGGCGACGTGTACGCGTTCGTGCAGAAGATGGAGCACGTCAACTTCGTCGAGGCGGTCGAGCTGCTCGCCGACCGGATCGGCTACACCGTCACCTACACCGGCGCAGCGACCAGCGTGCAGCGCGACCGCGGCAGCCGAAGCCGACTGCTGGCCGCCAATATCGCCGCGCAGGAGTTCTACGCCGAAGCGCTGAAGTCAGAGGAGGCGGCGCCTGCGCGCCAGTATCTGCTCGAGCGCAATTTCGATGCGGAGACCGCCGCAAATTTCGGCTGCGGCTTCGCGCCGTCAGGCTGGGACACGCTGACAAAACACTTGCTGCGCAAGGGTTTTGAGTTCAAGGAGCTCGAAGCGGCCGGGCTTTCCAGGGAGGGTCGACGGGGCCCGATGGACCGCTTCCACCGTCGGCTGCTCTGGCCGATCCGGGTGTCCAGCGGAGAGGTCATCGGATTCGGTGCCCGCCGGCTGTTCGACGATGACCAGAACCAGGCGAAGTACGTCAACACGCCCGAGACCGTGCTGTACAAGAAGTCGTCGGTGCTGTTCGGCCTCGACCACGCCAAGCGTGACATCGCCAAGGGGCACCAGGCGGTCGTCGTCGAGGGCTACACCGACGTGATGGCGATGCATGTAGCCGGGGTGACCACCGCTGTGGCCTCCTGCGGCACCGCGTTCGGCGACGAACACCTGGCGATGTTGCGCCGACTCATGATGGACGACAACTTCTTTCGCGGCGAACTGATCTATGTGTTCGACGGTGATGCAGCTGGGCGTGCGGCGGCGGTCAAGGCCTTCGAAGGTGAACAGAACCTGGCCGGGCAGTCGTTCGTCGCGGTGGCTTCCGACGGGATGGATCCATGCGACCTCCGGCTGAAATCAGGTGACGGAGCCCTGCGCGACCTGGTGGCACGCCGAACCCCGTTGTTCGAGTTCGCAATTCGCACCGCGCTTGCCGACCACGACCTGGAAAATGCGGAAGGCCGAGTCGATGCGTTGCGTCGGTGCGTGCCGATGGTGGCCCGCATCAAGGACCCGACACTGCGAGACGAGTACGCGCGCCAGCTGGCCGGCTGGGTGGGATGGGATGACGTAGCGCAGGTCGTGGGCAGGGTGCGCGACCACGCAAAGGGCGGCCGCGGTCGCTCGCCGACGCAGGGCACGCGGGCCGAGCGACCGGCCAGGGGCGCCGCGGCGGTGGCACGCCCCGATCCGCGGGATCCCACGCTGTGGCCGCAACGGGAGGCGCTGAAATCGGCGCTGCAGTACCCGGCGCTGGCCGGCCCGGTATTCGACGCGCTGACGGTGGAGAGCTTCACCCATCCGGGTTATGCGGCGGTTCGGACGGCCGTATCCGCGGCAGGCGGTGCTTCGGCCGGGATCTCGGGCGGTGAATGGATCGAGGCGGTCCGCGGGCAGACCGGGTCGGAGGCCGCCGCCAGCCTGGTCAACGAACTAGGCGTGGAGTCGATCAGCGTGGATGACGACGACAGGCTGCCGCGATACATCAGTCAAGTGCTCGCCCGCCTGCAGGAAGTGTCGGTCGGCCGGCAGATCGCCGAGGTCAAATCCAGGCTGCAGCGGATGTCGCCGGTGGAGCAGGGCGACGAATACCACGCGCTGTTCGGCGACCTGGTCGCGATGGAGGCTTATCGCCGCAGCCTGCTGGAACAGGCCAGCGGCGACGACCTTACTGCGTAACCTGGGGTCACACGTTATGGTGTAGACGCCCTGGCCCCCAGGTGAAAGGCAAGCAGGTGGCATCGAAAACAACTCGTCGGTTGATCGCTGTGAGCGCCTTCGCAGTCGTCGCCGCGGCGGGACCGGTTATCGCCGCGACCACGATTTCGACCTCTGCGCCCCAGGATTATCAGGCCGATCCCGGCAAGTGCCTCGCGTGGTTCGGTAACCAAGGGGACGGCAAGTGCCTGGGCTACTCGAACGGCCAGCCGATCAGTGCCGGCACACCCGGCATCGGCATCAACGGCTCTAACGGGAACGGTATCGGCATCTCCACCGGGCCGATCGCGCCCGGTTACACCATCAACCAGGGCATCGGCTAGCGTTCTCCGGCCGTCGGCGTCGGCTCCGGTTTGAGCACCGCCGTATCGGCGTCGATGGGTGTCAACGTCACCATTTCCGGGTCCGGTGAGACCCGATTTGCGATCTTGCGGCGCCCGGCCGTGATCACGGCCTTGGCGGCGGGGCTCTCCGTCACCGCGCGATAGGTGCCGGCGATCTGGTCATATCGGCGCCGGCCGGCCTTGGTACCCAACACATAGCCGACGGCCAATACGAAGACATACCGGAACACTGGGCTCCTCCCTAAAGACGACGGTGCGTTGATGTCCATCCTGCCTCATCGGAGGGGGTGCGTGCCGGGCCGGGAGAGTATTGGCGGGCCCACCCGCACGTAAGCTAAAGTCAACCCTCGGCCCGCGGCGGAAGCCCAAGGGCGGGGCAATCCCCTGTAGCTCAATTGGCAGAGCGTTCGGCTGTTAACCGAAGGGTTGCTGGTTCGAGTCCAGCCGGGGGAGCCGATGGTCACGCAGCTAGATCATGATATGTAGCTCAGCGAAACACGGTTTGTGTTATTCCGGATGTCATCCGAACAGCCTGCTTGGTGATTCTCAGCTGATCGGTCACCAAATTGGGTAGAAGACACAGCAAATGACCCAATCATCTCCGATGTGCCGGCCCGGCCGGCTTCACCGCCGAAGCCTCGCGGGCGGGCCGAGTCATTTCCGTGTCCGGTCCCCTACATAGGCTGGAAATATGGCGAAGAGCTCTGACAGGGTCAGGGCGCTTACCCCGACCTAGACGAGTTCGAATCGGATCAGGTGTCAGAAGCCTTTGGGTTTCGTAGCTTTCATCGTCGGGGATGCGCGCAAGGGTGTCGTTGAGGTGGTGGTTTGCCCGAAGGACATTCCCGAGGTGGCCGCTGGGGGTTCTTGGGCTTTGGCTGCAACTATGACGCCCAGGGTGACGATGCCGCTCGCCGCTATCGCAGCGGCTTGCCATTTGAGCCATCGGTTTTGCATTTCTCCCCCTCCGATCGCGTTGTCCTTCGCTGCGTGACCCCCCGGCGAACGGTCGTGCGCTATGGCAGGCATACCAGCGCCACCTTGGGGTGTAGTTGGGAGCGGCTGGGAAGCCGCTGGGAGTGGAGGCGCATCAGTGCAGTCCGGGGTGCAGATGCCTTGGGTCAAGACACGTTTGCGAGGCGGGCGGCGGGGGTATCTGAACGGCGATATTGGACACAACCAACGCCTTTGGCCACATGAGGGGTGTCACCGATGACCGACATATTCAGCTCGTTGAACTCGCTGATCGGGGTCCTGATAGTCATCCTCATCATTGCGGCGGTCGTGATGGTCCTCCGAGCGATGATGGCGCCGAGGACGAGGGAGCCGTATCGCGAGCCGCCCGTTGTGCAACAGCCTGTCGCGCAACCGCCCGTTGCGACGAGCGGTTTGGCACCTGGGTGGTATCCAGACCAGAACGATCAGAATTCGATGCGCTATTTCGACGGACGGGCCTGGACGTCACAGACCCAACCGCGCTAAGCGCCGCGACTGACTTCACTGACCGGGAAGCGCCGCTCTAGGGCCTCGACCATGCGGTCGATGTGGCGTATGTCGGTTTCGACTCGGACAATCTCGCGCCGCGTATCACCCATCCGCACGAGTTTGGCGTGCTTTGCGACGAGCTCCGCACGTTCTCGAGCGAAGAAATCACGGAAAGCGTCTGCCTGCATTGCGTCGGCAAGGTCGGCTCGCTCATCCCCCACTCGGGGAGCGTAACCCGCTCCGCACCGCCCCGCGATTCGCGCGAAGTTAACCCGTCGGACACCAGTGGTGGCATAGGAAGGCTCAGTCCGTGTCCGGGAGTCGGCAGAGCAAGCGGATGGCGCGCAGTCCCTGCGACGTCCCTGGCCAATGTCTGGTGAGGGCGGCCGCGCCGGCGGTTCGGGTGACCGACCGCACACAATCGCGACGATTGTCGCGTCATCGGCGTAACCGACGACGGGGGTGAAGTCAGGAATCAGGTCGATCGGAAGTGCCAGACAGCCGAGAAGGAGCGCCAGTTCGATCCGGATTCTGCAGGGCATCGACGGGTCGGCGGCTAGTCGCTTGAGCAGCCGAACCAGGTCTGGCAGCAGCCGCGCAGCGTCTTGAACGCTGATGTCGTCCGGTTTGACGACCCATAACGCGACGATAAGCGCTGCCAAAGCAGTATCAGCCCGCCGACGAGACCGAGCGGGAGCAGCCACCACGAGGACGACACGACTCAATGGTCGTCGACAACCGAGCAAGGCCCACCTAAGACTTACTTGCGTGTGCAATAGGGCCGTTTTCATTCGTGCGGATTCGCCAAAACGCAATGCATCGCGGACAGACAATGTGTTCGGCGGCGAACGGCCTGACTGATCTAGGAGCTGCGACGTGCAACTCCCCAGCCCGGCCACTCCTCTCGCGGCCGAAATATCGGATACGTAAAAAGGGGCTCCAAAATGTCCGCGCAGGAAAACAAAGAACTCATCAAGAAGGGCTACGCAGCTTTCTCCGAGGGCAACGTGGAATCGGTGATGGATCTTTTCGACGACGACATCGAATGGGTGCAGCCGGGTGACAGTGCCGTCAGCGGCACCTTCCACGGCAAGGCCGAAGTCATGGAACACCTTGGACGGTTGGCCGAGAAGTCACTGACGGTGAAGCTCAATGACCTTGTCGCCGAAGGCGATACGGTCGTCGCGCTCACCGAGGTGAGCGCTGGAGGCGAAACCAGCCAGGACGCAGACGTGTTCACCGTCCGTAACGGCAAGACGGTCCGCGCGCAGATGCACGGAGACACGGCGATGCTGGAACGCGTCTACGGCAAGAAGCAGCTCGCCTCTGGCTAGCCCAGCATTACCGAGTCGGCACCAAGTCGAATCCGCCACCGGCTTCGACGTATTGGCCGGTGATTTAACGTTAGGTGCTCGAGCGTCGGTCCTGCACGCCCAGCATGCACCGGCATAGTTGCGCTCGGCACGCGCCAACCACGATCTGTCGCTTCGAATTTCGCCTGTGAGATCCCTGAGTGCTCGGGGCCCGTAATTGCGGCCGCTATTTATATAGCGTATCAATGTAGTTACATCCCCGAAACATGTGGAGGTCAGATCGTGTGCGGAATCACCGGTTGGGTGGACTACTCGCGAGATGTGCGGCAGGAGCGACCCACGGTCGAAGCGATGACCGCGACCATGGCGTGCCGGGGGCCGGACGCATCCGGCGTCTGGACTGATCAGAACGCTGCGCTCGGGCACCGCCGACTCGCCGTGATCGACCTGCCCGGCGGCACTCAGCCGATGTCGGTGTCAACACCCCGCGGCGACGTGGCGATGGTGTACAGCGGTGAGGCCTACAACTTCACCGAACTGCGCGACGCGCTTGAGAAGGCGGGCCATAGGTTCACCACGTCCAGCGACACCGAGGTGGTGCTGCGGGGTTACCTGCAATGGGGCGACGCGGTGGCTGACCGGCTCAACGGCATGTACGCATTCGCCATCTGGGACTCGCGTGATCGCAAGCTTGTGATGATCCGTGACCGGATGGGAATCAAGCCCTTCTACTTCTACCGCACACCCGACGGAGTCCTGTTCGGCTCGGAGCCCAAGGCGATCCTGGCCAATCCGCTCGCCAAGCGTGTCGTCGACGCGGACGGACTTCGCGAGCTCCTCGTGCCCGTCAAGACTCCCAAACATGCAGTGTGGCAAGGAATGTGCGAGGTCGAACCCGGCACAATCGTCACGGCCGATGAGCGCGGCGTCCGACATCGCACCTATTGGCGGTTGGAGTCGAATTTGCACACCGACGACCGCGATACGACGGTCGGTCGCGTTCGTGAGCTTCTCGACGACATCGTCCGCCGCCAGCTGGTCGCCGATGTTCCCGAGTGCGTGTTGTTGTCCGGTGGCCTGGACTCCAGTGCCATCACGGCCTTGTCGGCCCGTGAACTGAGCGAACCTGTCCGCACCTTCGCCGTCGACTTCGTCGACCAGGCCGAGAACTTCACTCCCAGCCCGATGCGCGAGACCATGGACACGCCGTACGTACACGATGTGGCCAAGCATGTCGGCTCGGACCACACCGACATCGTGCTTGATCACAACCAGCTTGCGGACCTGGACATCCGGCGCAAAGTGGTTGGGGCGCGCGACATGCCACTGGGGCTGGGCGACATGGACGCCTCCCTCTATCTGCTTTTCAAGGCGATCCGCCAGCAGTCCACAGTGGCGCTCTCCGGAGAGTCGGCCGACGAGATCTTCGGTGGCTACCGGCAATTCCACGATCCCAAGGTGCAGCAGACCGATGCATTCCCGTGGATTGCGATCGGTGACGGCCCCATCGACACGACCGGTGAAATACTCACTCCTGCTGTGCGTTCCGCCGTCGACCTGGACACCTACATGCGCGACCGTTACACCGATGCGGTCGCGGAAGTCGCCAGACTCGACGGTGAAGACGACTTCACCCACCGGATGCGGGTGATGAGCTACCTGCACCTGACACGATTCGTGCGAATCCTGCTGGACCGCAAGGACAGAATGAGCATGGCCGTCGGTCTCGAGGTGCGTGTTCCGTTCTGCGACCACCGCCTCGTCGAATACGTCTACAACACCCCGTGGGCGATGAAGACCTATGACGGCCGGGAGAAGAGCCTGCTGCGCGGCGCGACCCGTGACGTGCTGCCGGAGTCGGTGGTGAACCGGGTCAAGAGTCCTTACCCGTCCACCTCAGATCCCCAGTACGGCGCGGCGATCCAGGCGCACGCGAAGGATCTGTTCGGCTCTGGCGATGACTTGCTGTTCAGCCTGATCGACCCCGCGACTCTAGAGCACATCATCGGACTGGATCCGCACAACCTCGCGCCTGTCGAACGGACCAGGATCGAACGGGTACTGGATCTCGCGGTGTGGATCGACATGTACAGGCCGACAATCGTCTTCTGACCGTCAGGGCGCAGTCCGTAAGCTCGTGGACATGCGACTTACCCGCTTCGTGGCGGCCTTTGGTCTGTTCTCCGTCGGCTGCGGCTGGAGCCCACCGTCCGCACCGCCGACCAGCACGCAGGCCTGCGCGCCATCCGACGCGCCGAGCCCCGATACCGTGCAGCAGGCGATCGCGGGCCTGCCGCAGGGCACGCAGTGGAAAGAAGACTCGCGCGGACACACCCCCGACTGCCGGCTGAACTGGGTGGTGGTGGGCTCAGGCGATGCGTCGGACAGCCCGCACCAGGTGCTGTTCTTCGATCGCAACACCTCTCTCGGGCCTGCCACCTCGGAGCCTCGTCCGTACATCAATGTGACGACGATGCGCAACGACATCGCCAACGTGCAGTATCAGTGGCGCCAGGGCCAGGACCCGGCGTGCTGCCCGACCGGCATCGGCACGGTCCGGTTCAAGATCGGCGACGACGGCAAGATCAAGTCGCTCGACCCGATTCCCCAGCCGTAGTTACACGAAAGTCCTATTTCGGCGCGATCGTGCCGGAGCTGACCGCGTCCTGCTCGGTGTGGTCGTCAGCGTCGGGGATGTTCTCCGGATGCAGCATCTCGGCGTACCGCAGCTGCTCGGGAATCCCGAATCCGTCGACGAGCATTTCCGCATACGGCCGCAAGTTGCGGCAACGTTCGTTGACGCCGCGGGTGACTGCCTTTGCGCGCTCGGTGGACAGGAAGCGATGTTCCATGAACCAGGCCCTGTCCTGTTCGATCACGGACAGCGCGTACAGGTCGCACACCATCCCGAGGATCTCGCGGGCCTCCTCGTCCTCGCACGAGTCGATGCCCGCCACGAACGACTCGAGAATGACCCGCTCGATGTGCGACCGCGCGGTGTGCAGGACGTGGTCCTGTACCGAGTTGAATGCCTCGAACGCGCTCATCTCCTTTGACTTGCCCTGCAGGCGACGAGCCACCGTGGCCAGCATGTACTCCTCACGGTCTTCGAACATCTTGACCTGGGTGCCACGGTTGAACAGGCTGCCCTCCTCCTCGTTGTCCTGCCGGGTGTCGAGGATGGTCTGCATGATCGTCTCTGCCGCAGTGCGTTTCAGGACCCGTTCACCGGCGAAGTTGGCCGCGAACCGAACCCACTCCACCGGGCTCATGCCCTTGATGTCGTCGGCGTAGGCGGTCAGCAGCTCCTTGGCCACGAGCTGGGTCAGCACGTGGTTGTCGCCCTCGAAGGTGGTGAACACGTCGGTGTCGGCTTTCAGGGCGATCAACCGGTTCTCGGCGAGATATCCTGCGCCGCCGCAAGCTTCGCGGGCCTCTTGGATCGCACGCGTCGCGTGCCAGGTGTTGGCGGCCTTGAGACCCGCCGCGCGGGACTCCAATTCACGCTGCTCCTCGGCGTCCGGGTTGTCCGACGTCTGCAACTCGTGGCACTTGGCCACCAGTTCGTTCTGTGCGAACTGCAACGCATACGACTTCGCGATCAACGGGAACAACCGGCGCTGATGCACGAGGTAGTCCATGATCAGCACCTCGTGATCGTCACCCGGTGCTTCGAACTGCCTGCGTTCCAACGCATATCGGGTCGCGATGTCCAGCGCCACCCGCCCCGCCGCACCGGCGCTGCCGCCGACGGTGACGCGGCCGCGGATCAGCGTGCCCAGCATCGTGAAGAACCGGCGGCCGGGGTTCTCGATCGGCGACGAGTAGGTGCCGTCCTCCGCGACGTCGGCGTACTTGTTCAGCAGATTCTCGCGGGGGATGCGGACTTGGTCGAACTGGATGCGCCCGTTGTCGACGCCGGGGAGCCCGCCCTTGTAGTGACAGTCCGACGTCGTCACGCCGGGCAGGTCCTTGCCCTCGTCGTCACGGATCGGCACCACGAAACAGTGCACGCCGTGGCCTTCACCGTTGGTGATCAGCTGAGCGAAAACCGCTGCCACCCGGGCGGTTTCGGCGGCACCGCCGATGTAATCCTTGCGTGCGGTGCGGGTGGGGGAGTCGATGACGAATTCCTGCGTCTCGGGGTCGTAGGTCGCGGTCGTCTCCAGCGCCTGCACGTCGCTGCCGTGGCCGGTCTCGGTCATCGCGAAACAGCCCAGCAGGTCCAAGTCGATGATTTTCTTGACGTACTCCTTGTGATGGCGCTCGGTGCCGAGGTTCTCGATCGCCCCACCGAACAGCCCCCACTGCACGCCGGCCTTTACCATCAGCGACAGGTCGGACATCGCCAGCATCTCGATCTGCGTGACTGCCGCGCCGACGTCGCCGTTGCCGCCGTGCTCCTTCTTGAAGCCGTCCTCGGCAGCGCCCTTGGCGGCCATGATCTTCAACTGCTCCGCCACCTTCGTGCGGGCGATGACGGTGTTCGGGGTGTAGTGGGGTTTGAAGATCTCGGTGGAGAGCTCCTGCCGCATCCTGTTCTTCACATCGCGCCATCGGCCGTCCAGCGTGTTGCGTAGATGCTCCGCAGTGGTGGTCATACCTCGACGGTAGCCCGTGGAGCGGCCGCGGAAACTGTGATGTGGCAAACGTAGGCAATCCTGGCTAGACCTGACGAAACCAGGGCGGTTGAATCTGGGACATGGCTGAGTGGGACGGGCGGCATCCGATCACGCCGACGGGCGCACCCCACACCTTCGATCACCGGCACTCCGACGTGTCCGGAGGTTGGCTGCGTGCGGCGACGTTCGGCGCGATGGACGGACTGGTCAGCAACACCGCGCTGATCGCGGGGGTGGCGGCCGCCGCCAGCGCCCACACCGTCGTCATCAGTGGCGTGGCGGGGCTGCTCGCCGGGGCCTTCTCGATGGCACTGGGCGAGTACACATCGGTCACCACGGCCAACGAGCAGATCGACTCCGAGGTCGAGGTGGAGCGCGGCGCGTTCCAACGCCATCCCAAGGCGGAGCGGGCCGAACTCATCGCGATGCTGGTCAATCTCGGGATGAGCCACGACACGGCCGCGAAGGCGACCGACGAAATTCACCGCGACGAGAGTAGAGCGGTCAACTTCCACCTCGTCCAGGAGCTGGGCGTCGACCCGACCGAGAAGCCCTCCCCGTACATCGCGGCGATCTCGTCATTCGTCATGTTCGCCGTCGGCGCCATCGTGCCGCTGATCCCGTACTTGCTCGGACTCGAATCGCTGTGGGCGGGGCTGATATGCGGCGGCGTCGGGCTGATGATCGCGGGTGGCGTCGCGGCACGGTTCACCAGTAGACCTATGTGGTGGGCGTCGCTACGGCAGCTGCTATTCGGGACGGTCGCGATCGCCGCCACCTACGCGGTGGGCAGCCTCGTCGATTCGATCCTCTGAGGCGAATGCTGCTTCGCGCCGCCCTGGCATGCGCTCTGGCGCTCGCAGCGTGCACGAACCCGCCAGCGACCACGCCGCCATCGCACTTCGGCTACCTCGGACAGGTCGAGTTCCCGAACGGATTCCTGTTCGACAACACGACCGTCGGCGGGCTGTCGGCCATCAGCTACGACCCGGGACGACAGCAGTACTACGTCATCAGCGACGACCGATCGGAGAAGAACCCGGCCCGGTTCTACACCGTGCGAATCACGTTCCCCGACAACAAGTTGGGCAGCGTGCAGTGGGTTGCCACCACTCCGCTGCTGGACCGAACGGGTAAGCCGTTCGCGCCGTTGTCCGCGGGTACCGCCCCGGCGGTGATCCCGCCCGATCCAGAGGGAATCGCGTTCGACCAGGGCCGTCAGCAGTTGTACTGGTCAAGCGAGGGTGAGCGGATCGTCATGGATCCGGATCGTCCGATGTTGTTGGACCCGTGGGTGCGCGTCGCTGGACTGGACGGGGCGTTCCGGGCCCAGTTCGAGTTGCCGGCCGGCCTGACCATGTCGGCGCGAGACACCGGGCCGCGGAAGAACATGACGCTGGAGGGGTTGACGCTGACGCCGAGCGGTGAGCATTTGTTCGCAGGCATGGAGGACCCGGGCTACAACGACGGCAACCTGCCGACGCCGGACGCGGGTGCGTTGACCCGCATCACCCGGTTCGACGTGGCGACCGGGAAACCGACCGCGCAGTATGCCTACCCGCTGGACCCGATCCCGGCGCCCAACGGTGAGGCCAACGGGTTGTCAGACCTCGTGGCGCTCGATGACGAGAACTTTCTGACGGTCGAGCGCTCTCACGGCACGCACAACGTCGCCCGGATTTATCGGACCAGTATCGCCGGGGCCGAAAACGTCCTGGGCCGACCGTCGCTGGTCGACGCGCCCGCGACGCCGATGACGAAGAACCTGCTCGCCGACCTTTCCGCGATGCCGCAGGTGCGCAACCTCGACAACGTCGAGGGAATCACGCTGGGTCCCAAGCTATCCGACGGTAGACAGTCCGTCGTGCTCGTCACCGACGACAACTTCTCGCCCACTCAGATGACGCAGTTCTACGCTTTCGCGCTGTGATCAGGCGTCGCTGCCGACGGTGATCGATTCCGCGTGGTCGGCGATCTCGTCGAGCTCTGTTTCCTCGACGTCGATGCCGACGAGATGGCGACGCGTCAGCGCCAGCACACCGGCCGCCATCGCTCCAACCTTTTCAGCTATTTGACGGTTGGTTTCGGGGCTGCCGCGTCTTTGAGAAGCTTGCGCATGACGCGAACGGCGTCGTCGAGCGTCTGCCGGTCGGCGTCATCGAGCCGCTCCAGGTACGGGTCGATGGCGACGCCGCGGTCGATGCGGACCTGCCGCAGCGTGTCGACACCCTTCGGGGTGATGCGGATGAGCACAGCCCGTGCGTCGTCGGGATCGACGGTGCGGGACACCAGCCCCGCGTCCTCCAGCCGGCGGACCTGCATGGTCATCGTCGGTTGCGAGCAGTGATCGAGCGCGGCCAGATCCGAGATGCGCGCGACGCCCTGGTCCTCGATCGTGGACAGCAGGCGGCCCTGCGCGAAGGGCAGCGGTATACGGGCCCGCTGTGACGCCAGGCGATTGAGCCGCGCCACCACAGCGAGCAGGTCTGCGCCAAGGGTCGGGGTCACCACTCCATAATTACATAGTTTTGCTATGCGTATCAAATCCCGGGGCACGTGTCGACGGTCACAGCGACGGATGCGGGCCGCGGGTCTCTGACAGCGGCTCCTGGCAGAATCGTGAAATGACTGCGAGCCGCCGTACGAGCACGACTCGGCGCGCGGGGTCGCTGCAACCCGTTGAGTTGGCGCAGGCATCGGTGATGGCGGCGCTGTGCGCGGCCACGGCGATCGTTGCGGTCGTGGTGCCGTTCGCAGCAGGCGTTTCGCTGCTGGGCACCGTCCCGATGGGCCTGCTTGTCTACCGTTACCGGTTTCGGGTACTGATCGCGGCGACGGTCGCGGGCGGGACGATCGCGTTTTTGATCGCCGGAATGGGCGGCTTCATGACGGTGATCAACTGCGCCTACATCGGCTTGCTCACCGGCAACATCAAGCGGCGCGGTCGAGGTACGCCGACCGTCCTCGTCGTCGGGCTCGCCGCGGGGGCGCTCTTCGGCGCCGTCTCCGTCGCAGCTCTGTCGATTCTGGTCCGGCTGCGTCACCTGATCTTCGAGTCGATGACCGCCAACGTCGACGGCGTGGCCGCCGTCCTCGCGCGCATCTCCAACTGGTGGTTGTTGCCGGACATGAACGACTTCGCCGAGCGTCTGAGGGGCGGCTTCGCCGCCGCGCTGCACTACTGGCCGTTCCTGATCGGCGGGTCGTCGTTGCTCAGCATCACCATCGTCACGTTGATCGGGTGGTGGGGTCTGTCCCAGGTGATGGCGCGGCTCCTGGTGATACCCGACGTGCACAAGCTGGATTCGGCACCCGACCCCGGTCCGGTTGCGCCCGTGCCCGTACGCCTGACCGACGTGCGGTTCCGCTACCCGAAGGGCGACCGTGACGCGCTCGGCCCGGTGACGCTGAGCGTCGAACCCGGCGAACACGTCGCGATCACCGGCCCCAACGGTTCCGGCAAGACGACGCTGATGCTGATGCTGGCCGGACGCGATCCGTCGTCGGGCACAGTCGAGCGCCCCGGCTCGGTCGGACTCGGCCGCCCCGGTGGCACGGCGGTCATCATGCAGCACCCGGAAAGTCAGGTGCTCGGCACGCGCGTCGCCGACGATGTGGTGTGGGGGCTGCCGCCGGGCATGAGCACCGACGTGAATCAACTGCTCACCGAGGTCGGCCTCGACGGCCTGGCCGAACGCGACACCGGCGGCCTCTCCGGCGGCGAACTGCAGCGCCTCGCGGTGGCAGCGGCGTTGGCCCGCGAGCCGTCGCTCCTGATCGCCGACGAGGTGACCAGCATGGTCGACCAGGACGGCCGCGACGGCCTGCTGGCCGTGCTGTCCGGATTGACTCAGCATCACCGCATGTCGTTGGTGCACATCACGCACTACAACAATGAGGCCGACTCGGCCGACCGTGCGATCGACCTCACCGGCAACGGCGGGGCGGCGGACAACACCGAGATGGTGGAAACGACCGCGGCGCCGGCGGCGACGGCGCCGATCAGGCCCCACGGTGACGCCCCGGTTCTTGAACTCGTCGACGTGAACCACGAGTACGGCAGCGGAACGCCCTGGGCCACAACGGCCTTGCGCGACATCAACTTCGTGGTGCATGAGGGCGACGGCGTGCTGATCCACGGCCTCAACGGGTCGGGAAAGTCCACCCTGGCGTGGATCATGGCCGGTCTGACCGTCCCGACGAGTGGAAGCTGCCTGCTCGACGGTGCGCCGGTGTCCGATCAGGTGGGTGCGGTGGCCATCTCGTTTCAGGCGGCGCGGCTGCAGTTGATGCGCAGCCGCGTGGACCTCGAAGTTGCTTCGGCAGCCGGGTTTTCGGTGCGCGACCGCGCGCGGGTGATCGATGCGCTGACCACCGTCGGGCTGGATGCGACGCTGGCGACGCGACCGATCGACCAGCTCAGCGGCGGGCAGATGCGTCGCGTGGTGCTGGCCGGGCTGCTGGCGCGATCACCGCGGGCCCTCATCCTCGACGAGCCGCTGGCAGGACTCGACGCCGCCAGCGCACGGGGACTGCTGCGACTGCTCGAGGATCTACGGCGCAACGTGGGTCTGACGGTTGTCGTCATCTCGCACGACTTCTCCGGGCTCGAGCACCTGTGCCCGCGCACCCTGCACCTGCAGGACGGTGTGCTGGCGACCGCACCGACGACGGCAGGCGGCGTGTCATGACCGCGCCGGCCCGTCAGCCACGCAAACCGGTCGTACTGCTGCGACCGGTGCCTGGCCGCACGGTCATCCACGACCTGTGGGCAGGCACGAAACTCATTGTGGTGGCCGGAATCGGCGTGCTGCTGACGTTCTATCCGGGCTGGGTGCCCATCGGGGTGGTCGCGGCTTTGGTGCTTGCGGTGGCGCGGCTGGCGCGAATTCCGCGCGGTGCCCTGCCGTCGATACCGCACTGGCTGTGGTACCTGCTGATGCTGGGCGGCGTCACCGCCGCCATGGCGGGCGGCAGTCCCGTCATCGAACTGGCCGCACTCGACCTCGGCCTGGGTGGGCTGCTCAAGTTCCTGCGGATCACCGCGCTGTCGATCGTGCTGCTCGGCCTCGGTGCGATGGTGTCGTGGACGACGAACGTCGCCGAGATCGCGCCTGCCGTGGCCAAACTCGGTAGGCCACTGCGCCCGCTACGGGTGCCGGTCGACGACTGGGCGGTCGCATTGGCTCTCGCGCTGCGTGCTTTTCCGATGCTGATCGACGAGTTCCGGATTTTGTATGCGGCACGCAGCCTGCGCCCCAAGCCGGTACTCACCAGGCGGCGAGACCGCAGGCGTCGATGGGCTTTGGAAATCATCGACCTGATCGCCGCTGCGGTCATCGTCGCGCTCCGGCGCGCCGACGAAATGGGTGACGCCATCACCACGCGCGGCGGTGCCGGCCAGATCTCCGCCGCGCCGTCGGGACCCAAAGCACGCGACTGGGTGGCGCTTTCAATAGTCGTGGCGGTGTGTGGCGCGGCACTGGCCCTGGAGCTCACGCTGCTGGGAACGAGTTAGCGCTCGGCCGCAGCGTTCGCCGCCGCCTGCGCATCGGCCAGGGTATGCGCCACGTCCGCGCGTCCGAGAAACATCTCGTCGAAGTACGGCTGCAGCGCCTCGTAGCCGGCGGGGAAGCCGGGCCCGCCGGGAGCCGGAATGCTCGGACCGTCGAGCACGCTGAAGAACGGCCGGACGTCGACGCCGCGGCGCGTCCAGTAGTCGAAGTAGACACGTTGCGCCGCGAGTACCGCGGAAATGGCGGCACCGCCCAGGTACTGGCTGCCACGCGTGCTCCCCATCCAGGCAAGAACCTCCCGCACAGCGTCCGGATGCTTGGTCGCCGAATTGCCTGCAGCGGCTATGCCGTTGGTGACGCTCACCCGGCCCACCGGCCCGATCGGCATCGGGACCACTCCCCACCGGAAGCGGCTCTGTTCGGCGATTGTCGCCAGGTTGTAGGTGCCGGATTAAAACAACGCGATCCTGCCCTGCAGAAACTGGTTGCGGGAGAAGTCACCATTTGTTGTTGGTGTCTGACGCCGGCGGGGCGACATGATCGTCGTTGATCAGCCCCACCAGATAGTCGAACGCCGCGACCGAGCCAGGGTTGTCGAAGGCGAACCGGTCGCCGTCGGAGAACATGCACCCTGCCGAGCCGATGTAGTTCCAGCGACTCGACATCGAACGAGTCGCAGCCGAGAGCCTCTCGGCTGCGGTGGACTTCTGGCTGTCCAACAATTCCGTAGCCGACTACCTAGACGACGACGGCAACGTAGACGTCGAACGAGTCCGGGAGGATGCCAAGCTCTTGGTTACCGAGCGTCCGGGTCTGTGTAAGTTGAACCTACCGACCCGACGCAGGGCAGCGGCGGATCGTCCGGTAAGTCTCAACCCGGGTGGAGCGATCTGTTATACCTCGGTGGGTGAGACGATGCCGCGCTATGTGGGAGCGGGCGCAGCGGGCACTCTTTCGGCTGGGTATCAATACGGTGCTGGAGCTCGCGCTGTGGATCTTGTTGTTCTACATCATCATCGGGGTGGTGTATGCGGCGTTCCACATCGAGCTGACGGGCCAGCTTGAAACTGCGCTCAGCACTCGATTCACCGTCTTCGCCAGCCTGTCAGCACTGTTTGTGATGGTGGCGTTCTGGCCGTTCCTGTTGGTCGGTTCGCTTATGTGCGGTGTGGCCGGATGCGGAATGTTCTAGTGGCAGGACGCCTCGATGCGTTCTCGCAGTTGACCCGTCGTCGCCGCCGCGACAAGCTTGGTCGCTGCACAGCTGTCTGTGGCAGCGGCAGAACCACGTGAGCACCTGTGGTGCGATCGATCTCGGTCTGTGACCGGATGACTCCAACAATTCACGGCTCAGCCTAAAAACGGCTGGGACCACCGATGGTTCGACAGGCGAGGTCGAGTGCATCCCGACCAAGACGGCTGGGTTGTTCTTGCTCTCGAACGAGCTGAAGGACGACTCCGACCCCGCTGTGGCGGACCTCGCTGGCGCTGCACTGGCCAACCAGATCGCTCGCGCGATCGACGCTGCTTACTTCGGCGACACCACGACCAAGGGTCCGAACGGTCTCCAGAGCATCGAGTACACCCAGGTTGATACTGGTGCTTCGCTGACCAATCTCGATCCGTTTGTTGGCGGCTCGTACGCCGCGCTGTCTGCAGGTTCGACGCTGACCAACTGGATCGTTCGCCCCGCGATCGCTGAGGCGCTGAGCAAGCTCAAGGTCGCTTCCGGCTCCAACCAATCGCTGCTCCAGTTCGTTGACGATGGCATCGTGGTTCCGGTCTGCCCGTGCTGGTCTCGGATCAGGTGGACGCTTCCACCCTGTTCTGGGGTATCCCGAAGCGGCACGTGATGTTCGTGCAGCGTAAGGGAACCTCGGTCGAGCGGTTCCCGAATGTGCAGCAGGACGGCACCTGGATTCGCGCCGTGTCCCGGCTCGGCTTGGCGTTCCTGAACGAGGCCGGCGTGGTTCGCGGATACGACGCTGCGTAATCGCAACGGGAACAACTGAATACTGAATAGGCCAGAGGCCCGGTTATAGTGCCGGGGCCTTTGTGCTGCCACCCTCGGCGTGCCTATTAGGGTCCTGGCGCCAGCACTGGTGGCTGGCACACGTTAGTCGCCGGATCCCACCACCAGCCGTTCTCGCATAGCCGAGGCGTAAGGTCCGTTACCAACGGTGGCCTGCAGACGTCGGCGACCGGATCCCACCACCAACCGTTCTCGCATACCGGAGGTGCTGGCTCACACATGTTGGCCAGCGGATTCCACCACCCGCCGTTCTCGCATTGCGCGGAACTGACTCCCGGAGTCGCGACCGTCACGATCGCCACCGGCGCTAAGGCAACCACGATGCCGGTTGCCACACGACAAATGAACTTCCTCATGACAGGCCTCCCCAAGACCGTGCCCGACTCGGCAGGACTTCAGCTTATGCCCTGCCAGGGCTTTACAGCGGTAGCGCTGAACGATGCGCTAACCGCGTACTGCGACAGCGACAGGTGGATCTTACTTCGCAGCCCGCGAGGTCGGGATCACCTACGAGCAGTGGCAAGCGATCAAGCGCGGCGACAGCCAACAGTGTGGTTTGGCACGGAACGATAATTAGCCGCGTGAGTAGCGTGGCCGCGACACGATACGGCCGCCAGCCGCCTAGCCTCGGTAGGTGCCAATTCCTCTGTGGCGCAACTGTTGTTGACGTTGTTGCTAGATGGCGTCGGCTGTCAACGTCATCAGGTAGTGGTCGACCGGTGTGCGAGCAGTGAGACTGCTCTGCAATAAGGACGGCAGGTCGGCCACTAACTTGGCGGCGAGGTCGTGAAGTCTGACGTTGAAGTGTTGGGACAGCCTCGTCATAACGCCGAACGCGGACTCGGCGTCGAGCTCGTAGATCGCCATCAGCATGCCTTTGGCCTGTTCAATTACTTCCCGGTGAGCGACGATCACCTGCAATTCGTTACCGACCTCTTGTTGCAGATCGGCGTGGAATGCTTCGGTGACATCGACGTAGAAGCCGTGGGTTGCGACGGTCCGTCCGGAAGGGTCGGTGACGGCATCGCCGACAACGACGATTTTGCGGGTTTCTCCGGTGGTGGTTCGTATGCGATGCCGACTGCTGAAAGGCGCGGATGACTGTTTGAGCAGTGCTTTCACACGCGCGAGATCTTCGGGATGCTTGTGGCTCAAGACAAGTTCAGTGGTCGGTTGTACCTCGCCTGGTTGGTAGCCATGCATCTTTGCGACCGTGTCCGACCACGTCCAGGTGTCGGTGTCGTAGCGGTATTCGAAGGTGCCGACGCGCTGCGGCGGGCCGCCTAGGAGCGCACCATCCAAAGCCCCCGGGTGCTGGGCCATCCGTGCCGGTTTCGCCGCCAGACTGGCGACGTGATGTGTGCCCAAAATGGGCGGTCACTAGGGTCTCCCGCTGCTGTCGTTCGGAGTGTGTGACCGCCGCTGGCCCCGTTGCCAGCGGCGGTGTGCCTTCAATAATAGGAAACAAACAGCAATAATGCTAATAGTACGGAAATAGTTTCCATATCGAATGGCACATCGGCTGGTAAGCAACGGATCCAGATGCGATGCCTTACCGAGTGGGGCGTGTCTCTCGGGGTCACCGCCTACCAGTCGGTCTGAGGGCTGGGGATCGTGGATTACCGCGAGGGCGTGCGTCTGGTCGGCAGACCCGCCAAGGACCAGGTATTACCCCTACCCATCCCCGCGTGACCGGATGGTAATGCGGATGCCCCGATCCGATGCGACGCATACGAGTTTCAGATTTACCAAACCGCTGGTAAGAGGCGTTTTAGGCCCCTGCGCCAGCTTACGAAAAGGACTTTCGCTCTATGGAAGACACGACACCGCCACCGGAGCTGCCTGCATGTTTGAAGGATGCGGGCTCGCGCTTCTGGGTGGATTTGTTCGCCGAGTACGAGTTCCCCGGCTCACCGGAGATGGTCATGCTCGTGAAAGAGGCTGCCAAGACCGCCGACGGTGTAGCGCGGCTACAGCAGATCGTGGACGAAGCTCCCATGTTGAACACGAGGAAGTCGTGGGCAGGACGTTGCGATACCGGAGCTGGAGTCGCTGAGAGTGTTCCGGGCTCAGTTCGCCGCCTTGGTACGCCAGCTCGATCTGCCAGGGCACGAACCCGAGGACGAAGACGACGACCGACAGAGGCCGATAGATGCGATGCGCGATCAGATCGGTGCGGGCTTGCGGACCCCCCGCGGTCAGTGCGTAGACGGTGTCGAACACCTGGGCGGCGCTGATGACTCCGGTGACGAGCACGAAGAACAGCGTCGGCCGCAACATCGGCAACGTGATACGGCGAAACCGCTGCCATGCGTTGGCGCCGTCGGTGCGCGCAGCGTCCTGGATGTCGCCGGGAATGGATGCCTGCCAGGAAGAACAGCGTGATATAGCCGACGTTGGTCCATATCGTCACCGCTGAGACCACGGGCAATGCCAGATGGGGGTCGGTCAGCCACTCGATCCGCCGGCCGAGCAGCGTGCTGACCGCGCCGTCGGTCGGCGCGAGGATCCACCGCCACAGCACGGCGATGGCCAGCGGTGCGCAGATTCACGGCAGCACGTACAGCGTGCGGAAGAACCCGCTGCCAGGCAGTCCTCGGGCCAGCATCGCCGCGGCAATGAGGCCGAGTACCGACTGGGCAGGCACCACGATCACGATGAACAGTGCCGTCACGACCAGTGATGTCGCGAACGAAGAGTCGGTCAGCACCGACCGCCAATTGTCCAGTCCGACATATCGAATCGGCCCCAAGAGGTCCCAGCGGTGCAGGCTGAGCCAGAGGCCGACCAGCATCGGCAGCAGCAGGAAGGTGACGACCCCGAACAGGCTGGGAGCCAGCAACGCCTACCCCAGCACCGTCGAGCGGACCCGATTGGCAGCCACGGAGTCATTAAAGCGGGCGCAGCACGGTCGAACTACGGTGTTAGCCGTGACAGCGAGCAGACAAGTCGATGCCGACTTCCTCGAGCTGCCGCGACACAGGCTCGCCGATGCAGCGCTGGCGGCCGCTGTTGCGGCCGGCGCCAGTCACGCCGACCTGCGCATCCACCGCATCATCAACGAGGTCGTGCAGCTGCGCGACGGTGAGCTGGAGACCTCGATCGTCGACCGCGAGGTCGGGCTGGCGGTGCGGGTGATCGTCGACGGTACCTGGGGCTTCGCGTCGCATGCCGAGCTGGACGCCGACGTCGCAGCCGAGACCGCGCGCCGCGCGGTGCAGGTGGCGCGGGCGCTGGCGCCGCTCAACGCCGAGACGATCGAGCTGGCGCCCGAACCGGTGTACGCCGACGTCCGCTGGGTGTCGACCTACCGGATCGACCCGTTCACGATCGCAGCCGCCGACAAGATCGGCCTGCTCGGCGAATACTCGGGACGGCTGCTGGCCTCCGACGGAGTCGACCACGTCTCGGCCAGCCTGCATGCGGTCAAGGAGCAGACGTTCTACGCCGACACCTTCGGTTCGTCGATCACGCAGCAGCGGGTGCGGGTGCAGCCGATGCTGGAGGCAGTTGCCGTCGACGCCTCGGCGGGCAGCTTCGAGACCATGCGTACGCTCGCACCGCCGACCATGCGGGGCTGGGAGGCCGTCGACGGGAACGATGTGTGGGACTGGACCGGGGAGTTGGCGCAGTTACCCTCGCTGCTCGCCGAGAAGGTTAAGGCGCCCAGCGTGACGGCCGGCCCCACCGACCTGGTGATCGACCCGTCCAACCTATGGCTGACCATCCACGAATCCATCGGGCACGCCACCGAATACGACCGTGCGATCGGCTACGAGGCCGCGTACGCGGGCACGTCGTTCGCCACCCCGGACAAGCTGGGCACCATGCGGTACGGATCGCCGGTGATGAACGTGACCGCCGACCGCACCGAGGAATTCGGGCTCGCCAGCGTGGGCTGGGATGACGAAGGTGTGCAGTCACAGCGGTGGGATCTGGTGCGCGACGGGATCTTTGTGGGCTACCAACTTGACCGGGTGTTTGCGCCACGGCTGGGGATGCCGAGGTCTAACGGCTGCTCTTATGCCGACTCGCCACACCACGTCCCGATCCAGCGGATGGCCAACGTGTCGCTGCAACCGGGGGCCGACGGTATCAGCACGGACGATCTGATCGCACGGGTCGACGACGGAATCTACATCGCCGGTGACAAGTCGTGGTCGATTGATATGCAGCGCTACAACTTTCAGTTCACCGGCCAGCGGTTCTTCCGGATACGTGGTGGCAAGCTCGACGGCCAGCTGCGCGACGTCGCATACCAGTCCACCACCACCGACTTCTGGGGCGCGATGGACGCCGTCGGCGGCTCGCCGACCTGGCGCCTCGGCGGTGCATTCAATTGCGGCAAGGCGCAACCGGGGCAAGTGGCGCCGGTCAGCCATGGCTGTCCTTCCGCGTTGTTCCGCGGCGTCAACGTGCTCAACACTCGCGCCGAAGGGGGACGGTAGCGGTGATCGGCGCACAGCAGGTCGTCGACATGGCGCTGGCGGAGGCGGCGAGGCTGGGCAAGGCCGACGAGACGATCGTTTTGATCACCGACCGCGCCGACGCGGCGCTGCGGTGGGCGAACAATTCGATGACCACCAACGGTGTTTCGGTGCAGCGAAGGACGGCGGTGATCTCCGTCGTGCGGCGCGGTGATCGAGGTCATGTCGCGTCGCTGACGTCCAGCGAGGTCGATCCGTCGGTCATTGCCGGGTTGGTTGCGGCGTCGCAGGAGGCGGCGCTGTCGGCGCCGGAAGCCCGGGACAGCGCTCCGCCACTGCCCGCCAGCGAGGTGCCACACGATTGGGACGCACCGATTCCGGGCACGGGCGTGGAGGTGTTCGGCGACGTCGCAGACGCCTTGCAGCGCGGCTTTCCCAGAGCCGACCTGCTGTACGGGTACGCGCGTCACATCGTGGAAACGACGTTCGTCGCCACCTCCACCGGCCTGCGGCGGCGATACACCCAGCCGACCGGTTCGGTCGAGATCAACGCCAAGCGCGACGGCGCCAGCGCGTGGGTCGGCACCAGTACCCCCGATTTCGTCGATGTGCCAACCGATTCCATGCTCGAGACTCTCTCGATGCGACTCGATTGGGCACAGCGTTCCGTCGAACTGCCCGCTGGTCGGTATGAAACGATCCTGCCGCCCTCGGCGGTCGCCGACCTGATGATCTATCTCGCGTGGTCGATGGACGGCCGCGGGGCGCAGGAGGGTCGCACCGCATTGTCGGCGCCCGGCGGTGGCACGCGGGTGGGGGAGACGCTCAGCGATCTACCGTTGACGCTCTACTCCGATCCGACGGCCGCCGATCTGCAATGCATGCCCTATGTGGCGGTACCCAGTTCCTCGCAGCGGTCGTCGGTCTTCGACAACGGCATGGACATCGAACGGGTCGATTGGATCCGCGACGGCACAATCAACGCGCTGGTCTATCCGCGGGCCGCGGCCGCGGAGTTCGGCGTCCCGGTCGCCGTGCCCGCCGACAACCTGCTGATGAGCGGCGGGACCGACAGCCTGACCGACATGGTCGCAGGCACAGAGCGCGGGCTGCTGCTGACCACGCTGTGGTACATCCGGGTAGTCGACCCCACCGTGCTGCTGCTGACCGGGCTGACGCGCGACGGCGTCTACCTCGTCGAGGACGGTCAAGTGACGGCGGCGGTCAACAACTTCCGGTTCAACGAAAGCCCGCTCGACCTGATGCGCCGGGTCTCCCAGGCCGGCGCCAGTGAGGTCACGCTGCCGCGCGAATGGGGTGACTGGGCCACCAGGGCGACGATGCCGTCGTTGCGGATTCCCGACTTCCACATGTCGTCGGTCAGCCAGGCGCAATAATGCGACGATGCACGATCCGTTGAACGGTCAGCTCGGCCAACTTGTGACGCTGGCACCGCCTGACCTCGGCCGAATCACCGCGCTGGCGCGACAGACCTGCGCCAAGACGCTGTCGCTGTCGCCGCTGCCTGCCGAAGTCACGGCCGATGGTCCTGCCGACGAGGCCGAATCGGTTCTCGTCGAGTTCGCCGAGCAGTTCAGCATGGACGTGTCATCGATCGGCGACGATCTGCGGAACCGGTTCACGTCCGCGCTCGGGCCGCGCGCGTTTCCCGCGGTGGTGCTGACATACATCGGCGACTTCCTCCCGAGGGTTCGGGCCGGCCTCGAGGCGATCGGCTTACCGGTGCCGTGGACGGACACCGTCGACTGGGATCACGACAGCGATCTGGGAGACGTGCTTTTTAATCGGTTCCTCCCGGGTGTGGCCCGCCTGCGTGAACTCGATCCGGTGACAACGGAGATCGTGCGACTGCGTGGGGCAACACAACACAACTGCCGGCTGTGTAAGTCACTGCGTGAAGGCAACGCGCTGGACGCCGGTGGGTCGGAGTCGCTGTATGAGCAGATCGAGCGCTACGAGACCTCCGACGCACTGACCGATCGCTACAAGGCAGCGCTGAGGTATGCAGACGCATTGATCTGGACACCCGCAGACCTCGCACCAGAGGTGGCGGCCGGGGTGCGAACGTACTTCACCGAGGCCGAAGCGTTCGAGCTGACGGTGGATGTGATGCGCAACGCGAGCAACAAGATTGCCGTCTCGCTTGCAGCTGACGCCCCCAGAGTCCGGGAGGGGACCGAGCGGTACCTCATCGACGATAACGGGCAGACGGTTTACAGCTGAATTGCCTACACCTCGATGCGTTCTCCCATGATCACCGTCCGGTCGCGGGGCAGACCGAAACGTTCGGCGGCGTCGGCGGTGATGTAGGACGTAACGATGAAAAGCCGCTTGCGCCACCTCGCCATGGTGCGTTTGCGTCCCCGACAAAGCTCGAGCTTCGACAGGAAGTAGGACGCATCGTCGATCGCGATGCGGCCTTCGGTCTTTTTCGGATCGAGGCTGCGCAGTGCATCCAAGACGTGCGTTTTCTCCATGTAGCCGTAATTTGCTGTGACGTAGATGATCCCGTCCCGCTTGTAGCCGAGAGCGTCGACGACCGTTCGCTCGGACTCCGGTGCGCGGGGCTGCGGCAGTGTTTCGATGGACACGATCACCACGTGCTTGTGGAGCACGTGAGTGTGCTCGACGCAGGTCCGCATTGCCAGGGGAGCGGTCTCTTTTCCGCGGTTGAGAAACACCGCGGTCCCGGGCACGCGCACCAACGAAGGATCACAGTCTCGGATCTCATCGATGAAGTCGTCGAGCGGCCCTTCGGCCTCTTCCCGTGCCACGGTGACGATCTCACGTCCGCGATGCCAGGTTGTCATCACGGTGAACGCCACGACGCCGATCAACAGCGGCAGCCATGCGCCGTGTATGACCTTCGTAAGGTTCGCCGCCACGAACAGCAGATCGATCGACAGCAGGATGCCGCCGCCGATCGTCACCAGCCAGAGTGGGACAGCCCATCGGGTCCTGGCGTAGTACAGGAACAGCAATAGGGTGATCGTGATGGTCCCCGTTACGGCCATGCCGTAGGCATACGCCAGGCGTTCTGAGCTACGGAAGGTGAGGACCAGGGTGAGGACGGCGACCAGGAGCAGGCCGTTGATCCACGGCACGTAGATCTGCCCTTCGCGCGCAGCTGACGTGTGGATGATGCGCAGCCTCGGCAGGTACCCGACTCGAGCGGCCTGCGATGCCAGCGAGAACGCGCCGGTGATCACGGCCTGTGACGCGATAATCGTTGCGGCAGTAGCTAATAACACCATCGGCCACAGCGCCCAACCCGGAATCAGCAGGAAGAACGGTGCTGACATGGCCTTCTTGTCTGCGATCAGCAACGCGCCCTGGCCGAAGTAATTGAGGGTCAGGGCCGGCAGGACGACGAACAGCCAGCCCCGGGTGATCGCCTTCCGCCCGAAATGACCCATGTCTGCGTAGAGCGCCTCGGCGCCGGTGACCGCAAGCACGACGGCTGTCAGCGCGAAGAACGCGATCTCGAAGTGGCCCACGATGAATGTCAGGGCGTACGTAGGGGACAGCGCCTTGAGGATTTCTGGATGGCCGACGATCCCGTTCACTCCGCACGCGCCGATAGCGATGAACCAGGCCACCATGATCGGGCCGAAGAATCGTCCGACGGCAGCCGTGCCGTGCCGCTGCACCGCGAACAGCCCGACGATGATGACAAGCGTGATCGGCATAACCCATTTCTCGAAGTGCGGGTCGACGACCTCGATTCCTTCGATGGCGGACAGCACCGAGATCGCTGGAGTGATCATGCTGTCACCGAAGAACAGCGATGCTCCAAAGATGCCGAGTGCGGCCAATGACAGTGCCGTGCGGTGGCCGGTACTCGATCCCCAGCGGCGCAACAGCGTGATGAGCGCCATGATGCCGCCCTCGCCGTCGTTGTCGGCGCGCATTACGAGGCTGATGTAGGTCAGCGTCACGATGATCATCACGGACCAGAAGATGAGGGAAACGATGCCGTAGACGTTGTCGGTGTTCAGCGGTACGGGATGCGGGTCGCTTGGGCTGAACGCCGTCTGGATGGTGTAGATCGGGCTGGTCCCGATGTCGCCGAACACGACTCCGAGCGCGGCGAGGACGACAGCCGTCCGGACCGAGTGCGAGCCGCCGGCCGCGCGAGCCGACGATCCGGTCTCGGTGTTCGTTTGTGACGCCATGGCGGTTTGATCGTAAGTCGCCGCCGGATGGCCGGTCTGCAACCCGGTGATTCCGGCGGGGCGCTAACGTAGGGGCCCGTGCAGCGGCCAGCACGCTGGACCGGGGCGGTAGCTCAGTTGGTTAGAGCCGCGGACTCATAATCCGTTGGTCGCGGGTTCGAGCCCCGCCCGCCCCACCATAAAAGGCCTGGTAATCGGCTTAGTCGAGCCGAATGTAGTCGCGGAAGGCTGTTCACCCCGGCGCTACCCCGGCGTGTGGGCGAACCGTTGGCCAGAGGGCAGCGACGCTAGCTAACTCGCATGTCAGCTGTCTGCGACTACAGCCGAGCTTGAGCGCCGCGCCGACACGCCACCGCCCGAAGGCTGAGCGGCCGCTGCGCGCGACACGCCGAAAGGTGTCGGAGACAGCTGGGACAATCGACTGGTGGCAATCCGCAGACCCGCACCAACAGCGACAGCGAAGGCATGGATACCGATGGCGTCGGATTCTGGCGCGCTTATCGAGTGGCTAGCAGAACAAGCGCCCGACACCCTTGACCGCCGCGTAACCGTGGTTCCGCAGAAGAACATCATCGACATGGCCGACGAAGGCGTACGGGCGTTCGCCGCCAATGGCAATCTTCACAGCGGGAGAGGCAACGCAGGCAGACGGTCGAGTTGCTCGAATGGACGGATTTTTTGTCTACCTTGACGAGCTGCGCGGCGCCCGCCGACGGGCCGGACCGACACCCGCTACATGGGACTGACCGGTACGGCTTCGGCGATTGACGCGGCGGAGCGCGCATATCACGTCTTCGCCAGGCGGGAAGAGGATCTCGACGAGTACAGCGTGGCCCACACCTCATTCACGTTCCCGATGGCGAATACGTGACTCACTACGCTGAGACACTCACGCGGCCGAACTGCTATCCAGGGCGCGGTCGTGGCCGCCCTTTCCATACGGACAAGCACACATTGGCCGCGGTGGCGACAGCCATCAAACTTGTCGTCGAACCGAACGGTCACTGAGGAAGTAGGTTGCCGTCAGTTCGTCGCGACCGCGCTGACCGCGTTTGCGGCGATCCGGCGCAGGGCGGGCTTGTCGGGCTTTCCGACCGGGTTCTTCGGGAGTTCCTCGATAAGTGTGATGACCTCGGGCACTTTCACTTTCGCCAGGTTGCGACGGCAGTGAGCGGCGAGACTGTCGACGTCGAGCACTGCGCCGGGGTATGCCTGCACGTAGGCAACCGGGACCTCACCGAGGATCTCGTGGGGGCGTCCGACTACTGCGGCATCCAGCACACCGTCCAAAGCGGTCAATACGGATTCGATTTCCTTGGGGTAGATATTCTCGCCCCCGCGGATGATCATGTCCTTGATACGCCCGACGATGCGCAGGTACCCATCATCGTCCAAGATTCCGACATCGCCGGTGTGCAGCCACCCGTCCACAATGGTCTGCGCGGTGACCTCGGGCAGGTTGAGATAGCCGCGCATGACGACAGGGCCCGAGATTACTACCTCGCCGCGCTCACCTCTGGGCAAGATCTCCCCTGTGGGAGACATGATTTCGATGCGCTGGCCGCTCATCGCCGGCCCCACTGTGCCGAGCTTTCGAGGACCACGTAGCGGATTCACCGCCGAGGCGCAGGTGGCTTCGGTCAAGCCATAGCCCTCGACGATTACGATTCCGAAGCGTTCCTGAGCACGCGTCATCAGTTCCTCGGACAGCGGTGCCGCGCCGCACCCGGCGAAGCGCAGCGATAAAGTATCGGGTTGGACGTCATCAGGCAATGCGACCAGCATCGAAAGAATGGAGGGCACCGACGAGAAGTATGTCGGTCGCAGTTTCTCCACTTGCTCGAAGAATCGGCTTACCGAAAACCTGCCCACGATGCTCGTCTGAGCACCCACGCGAAACGGGCTCAGCGTGCCGAGCATTAGCGCGTTGACGTGGAACAGCGGAAGAACCAACAGACTGTGATCCTGCGGCGTAAGTTCCATGTGCTCGACAAAACCTGCTGTCATCGCGTCGATGTTGGCGTGATCGAGCATCACACCTTTAGGCTTGCCCGTCGACCCGCTGGTGTAGATCAGCAACGCCACATGGTCTTTGGTCAAAGTGACGGGCTGGGGGCCAGGCCCCGGCCCCACGAGTTCATCGACGTGAATGGTGGGGCGGCCAGCGCTAGACACGTCCGGCGACTCGTTGATCACGAGGTGAGCGTCGCAATCGTTGATCTGAAAATCGGCCTCAGTGGCGGTGAATGCGGGATTGACCGGTGTGGCAATACCTCCCAACCGCCAGGCGGCGAGCATCGCCACCACCAGCTCAACGCGGTTGGGCAACATCACTGCCAAGACGCTTCCTTCACCGAAGCCCTGCGCGGCCAGTTGGCCGGCGACCGCCGCCGACCAGTCATCAAGCTGCCCGTAAGTCAACGTGACCGCGTCATCGCGCACCGCCGGCGCCGACCGATCCCGCTCAGACATCCAGGGTAGATACGCAAAAGTCATGATGCTCCCGAGGGCTCTAACCCGGATGGTGGTGTGTCGGTGAGGTTTACGGTTTAGGTGGCGTCGGCCAGCTCGTAGGGGCTGGGCGCGTTGTCTTTGGCCCATTTCTTTTCGGCTTCTGAGTCCGGCGGAGGCGGCTTTATTCCATTTACCCACCACAGGTCCATCGCTGTCTCGTCGAGGTGGATCTCTGTGCGCAAGCCACGGTCTGTGGTGAAGGGCGCGAGCCGTTCGCACAACATGGACATGCACAGTTCTCTAATTGCTGGATCGTCCATCTGGCGTGCGATGTGATCGACCACGATGCGCACGAAATCGTTCGCCGGCTCCCCGCCCAGCCACATCGAATCAGCGGGATACTCGTCGAAACGCACCACCACGTAGAACTTGGGCAAAGCGACGGTTTCCACGTAGAACTGCGTGATGATCTCGGTGAGGCTCTTCTTGTCTTCGGTGCTGTACACACCCTCAGGGGCGTGAATGATCCACATCGGCATGTTTGGTTTCCTTTCAGTGATGTGACAATTGGCGAGCAGGCGCCACCGGGCTGGCAACGTCGGCCCCTATGAGGTGCTCCACAAAATGGTCGCGAGCCGCACGAGAGGAAATGACGAGGCCCTCCCCCGCGTACAGTCCGAAGTGTCCGCCTTCTGTGATCAGCAACCGCTTGGGCTCCTGCGCCATGTTGAAGGCCTCGAACGCGAATTCATGAGGGGCGCACACGTCGGTCCTGGCGATGATCATCAGCAGGGGCGTCGGGGAGATGCGACGCACGTAGGACCGCGGCGAAAACTCCGATATGAGATCAAAGCTACGTGCCGTTACCTCGTTCTTCCACCGTCGGCGCCCGCGCGGCCGCTGCGGTGCTGAACCATTCCCACGCCTCGGGATCGGGCATCATGGATGGCGCCATCGGGTCTGGATCAACCGCAGGAAGAGTCGCCGGCTCACCGCCGGCAAACCGATTCGCCCGGTCGGCGTCGAGATTGTCCAGCAAGTGCCCGAGCAGATCCGGGCGCACCATCCGACGCGCGGTGTCGTAACCGTCGATGAACGGCACCTGCGACACCACTGCCTTAACCCTGCGGTCGATCGCCGCCACGGTAAGCACCAGGCCACCGGAAAAGCTCGTCCCCCAGACCCCGACACGATCCGCATCCACCTCAGGACGACTGATCGCATAGGAGATGGCGTCCCGATAGCCACGATATTGCGCGACCGGGTCCACCTCTTGGCGAGGAGTACCGTCGCTCGCTCCAAAGTTACGGTGATCGTAGACAAGAACATTCAGGCCGGCAGCTGCGAATACCTCCGCATAATCCGCCAAGCACAATTCCTTGACGGCCGAGAGGCCGTGTGCCATGACGACAACCGGGGCAGGGCCTGTGCTTCCCTGTGCGGCGAAGAACCATCCACGCAGCGTCACATCTCCAGTGCTGAACTCGACGTCCTCGGGCTTCATGTTTCTCCAGTTCGACGCGAAGAATTCTCGCGGTGGCGTTCAATTGGACTCGTCGGCCGCAGGTTGTCTGACCGCTGTGGCCGCGACCATATCGACGCTATTCAAGCGAGGTCCGCCACAATAGAACGATTCTGACGCCCAGTGGGATCGCGCTGCCAACCATCTCGCGCGGTGGTTAAGTCGCGCAGGTGCGCGGCACCATCCGCGGTCATCAACCATTCGAGGCCATGAAGCAGTCAGCGGGCGAGGTGGGGATCATCGTTGAGTAACGCCGGCTTGACCGGGCGAATGACCGGCCACTCGTCAGACCTCATTGGAATGAACGTTTGTCAATGCCGCTATCACTGGCATTTGCGGTCTCGCCGCGTAGCCGCGAAGGTGACGTATTGAACCATCTGCGGACCGCACGAGCCAAGCTCGACTGTTCGCGCATTCCCACCCGCGTCGCGATCTGCGAGAACGACAATTGGGTTGTCGTAATGAGTTTCAGCGTTTGATCCCGACGCACCTCATCAACGATGTTGTTGAAGGAAGTGCCCTCTGCAGACAAGATCCGTTGCAGCGTACGCTGGTGCAGCTTCAGCAGGCGCGCGACCTTCGACAGATCAGGGGTGTCGAAGCCAAGGTGGTCAACGACTATCTCAGCCACCAGATCGGAGACCGGTAAACCTTTGTGACCGAAGTGGGTCTCCAGGTAGTCGATCGCAATGTCGCGAAGCAACGCGTTGCCTCCGCTGACCGGCGCCAAGAGCAAATGGCGCGGTACTCGCAGAACGGCGCTCGTGCTGCCGAACGTGACTTGGGCCGCAAAGAAATCTTTGTAAACGGCTTCGGGCGCCAGAGGTGGATGCGGAAGTTGCACGGATCGCAGCCCATATGGCGCTGCACCGTTGATCACAAACAGGATGCGATGGACGATCGCGATGCCGTAGTCGATGCTTTGAGCGGCTGTGCCCAGCCGGTAGCGAAGCCCGATCACCTCCGGATTGCCTAACGGATCGGCTATCGGTGCGAGGGACAAAGCGGGGCTGTGAACGAACAGGTAGCGTTTCGCGCACTCGAGAGCTTCCCCAATCGTTCGCGAATTCTCGATCGCGACCGCGACCGGGCCCATAAAGTCGAGGTCCTGCTGCGCCGCCATGCGCAATCCGAAGTCTGGGACCGACAACTGTGAGGCCGCACCTTCGAGGAGGCGCTCGACTACCCCGAGACTGAGGAACGCGTCGCGCCCAGCGATCTCCGTTTCATCCAAACCGCTCGCAGCAAGAAATTCGGGGCCCGAGCCGCCCAACTCACTGACGAGAGCGGCAAACCCTCGCAAGGCTGACGCCCGAATGGGCACCTCGCTGTCGCGCACAGACAGATCCTTGTCGTCTTGGGACAAGTAATGGCAAATATACGCGAGGAAACTAGAGCATGAGCAACTCGGTGGAGGCGGAGTTGCAAAGCTGGCCAGCGCGGACTGGCCTTGCGGTGTAGTAAGCAGCAACCCCGGCAGGAGGCAGGCCGTGACGCCAGCTCAAGCAACCTTGGCCCGTTCCGACCGCGCTGCACTGGAAGAGCATGACTTTCACTGGCGGGCAGCCGTTCGTGACCGCTTTGCCAGTATGGAACTGCGGCGCAAGGAGTGGGTCGGAAGCTTTGGCTCTTTCAGGATCCGCGACCTCGGCGATCTCCTCATCACCGATTGGGAGTGCCCCCCGGTGGAGGGAGTTCGAGGCAACAATTTGGCGCGTCGCGACGATGACGCCTTGCTGGTAATCACAGCCTCCGCGGGCGAACAGATCATCGAACTCGCGGGTCAGACGGTTGTGCTCCGACCCGGAGCGGTTGTGATCACAAGTACCCGGGCAACGGGGAGCTTCGTCATCCCCGACCGCCTGACCAAACGAACCATCAGAGTGCCCATGACGGCGCTCGCCTCGTTCGATACGGGTAGCCGCGTACCCGATTGCCTACTCATGGACACTGCGGAGAATCCGCTCGCCAAGATCCTGCAGGACTTCCTCATTGGTATCGACTGCCACTACGGTCGCATGTCATCGGTAGAGACCGAGACCGCGCGCAACGCTCTACTCACCTTGATCGCGGGGATGATCCGGGCAAGTGAGCTCCCCGACGCGGGCGAGGGCGAGCTCTTGCCGCTGCTCCGGCGACAGCTCGAGACGTGGATCATGAATCACCTCTCGGGCGGTGCCGTCAGGGTCCAGGACCTCGCGGCCGCACACAATGTTGCACCCAGAACCGTCCATCGCGCATTCGAAGCAACCGGCGACACCGTCGGAGCGGTCGTCCGAAAGCACCGCCTAGCCGCCGCCAGAGATGACCTCGTGCACACGAATCTCTCGATCACTGCGATTGCGCACCGCTGGGGATTCTGCGATGCAAGCCACCTCGGCCGAGAATTCCGACGACATTTGTCCTTGTCGCCCGGCGACTACCGCGAAGCACACGGGACTCACCCGAGGTTAGAAGTAGACGCAGCCAGCAAGGGTGTTGCGTGGCGGCAGCCGACGACGCGCCGCCGGTCTGAATGCCGAATACCGTAGTGAGAGCTCGCCTGCTCGCCAGGGGATTGCGAACTGCGCAGGGGTCCATCAGATATGTGAGACCGGTGCGGCCGAGCGCGGCACGGGGGCTTGTCGCGAAGGTATACCAGCAAATCGAACGCGACTACGGCTTCCTGGCTCCGCCGATCACGCTGCACTCGCCCTCGCCGGAGGTGATGGCGGCGAGCTGGTTGATGATGTGCGAGACGCTGCTCGCATCGGGGCGGGCGGATCGTGTCCTCAAGGAGTCCGTCGCATCCGCCGTGTCCGAAGCGAACACCTGCCCATACTGCGTCGAAGTCCACGACGCGACGCGACAGAGCATTGACGGCGCCTACGACGCCGACGCGGTACGGGCCTGGGTAGGAGGCGGCCCACGCCCCTTTCCAGACGACCAGCTCGAGGAGTGTGTCGGTGTAGCGGTGACCTTCGAGTACGTCAACCGCATGAGTAATGTCTTCCTGCCCGAGAGTCCCGTTCCGGCCCGGGTTCCGGCCCTGGCACGCGCACGCAATCAAGTACGGCGGATACTGGGCGGGGTGGCGGCCCGCGGCAAGCGGGCTATCGAGCCTGGCGGCTCGCTCGCGCTGCTTCCAGACGCCCCACTGCCCGAGGACTTGTCATGGTCGGCCGGACACGCCACGGTTGCCGGCGCGTTCGCCAAAGCGAGCGCGGTCATCGACTCCGCGGGTGCCCGGTCACTGCCACTGCACGTCCGGGATCTGGTGCACACGCGACTGTCCGGTGATGCTGTTGGCTTCGGCCTCAGTCGCAGCTGGGTCGGTCATGCAGTCGCCGAGCTGCCTACCGGTGACCGGGCCGTTGCGAAGTTGGCCTTGCTCACGGCGCTAGCCTCCTACCAGGTCGATGCCGATGTGGTCGCATCCGCACGACACGACTGCGCTGACGACGCCGCGCTTATCGACCTCACTGCGTGGGCGAGCCTGACGGCGGCCCGACGAGCGGTTTCCCGGTATTTGCACGCGAGCCGGTGACCCTTCTAGATGTCGGCGGCCACCGTGGCGCTTCTGTACCACTGACGGGCGTAGCTGTTCTATTCCAGAGAAGACGTTGGTTCATACCGTGGGTATGTCGCCGCAGTACAACGTGTACGGCCTCAGATGCGCCGACTGACCGCCCCGCAATATTTGGAGGTACTCCGTGGAGTCCGCAACCCATTCATCCGCCGCAACCTCGACGGGATCATCGACGGACGCCCCGCCGATCCGCGCAACTGTTTTCGTCGGTCGCTGGCCGAACATTCCCGTCGTTGAGGTTCCTGGGATCCCCACGGGCACGTTCTCGCCAACGACCGCGACCTTGGTGACCGGGGCCACGGAGGCGGTTCTGATCGACGCCCAGTACCTCAAAGATGACGTCCGCGACCTCGGAGACCTCATCGAGCGCACCGGCAAGCAACTCACGACGATTTACATCACCCACGCTCACCAGGATCACTACCTTGGGTTCGGTCCCCTCCTCGAGCGGTTTCCGGGTGCGAAATGTGTTGCGCTGCCGCATGTGATCGAGGCGATAAAGGACACCATGGACATGCAGACCGAGCAGTGGAAGATGATGTTCGGCGACTCGTGCGTAACGGCTGGACCGGTGCCTGAACCGATGGACGGCCACACGCTATTCGTCGACGGTTTGCCGCTGAACGTCATCGAGGTCAAGCAGGCTGACGTCCATCCCACAACCATCGTCCACATACCCGAAATTGATGTTGTGGTGGCCGGCGACTCCGTCTACAACGAAATCCACGCGATGCTCGGATTGTCTACGCCGGCAGAATGGCAGGACTGGCTCGAGACGGTCGACGTCGTGGAGAGCCTCAAGCCTCGGATGATCGTGGCCGGGCACCGCAGGCCCGACGGGGACGACTACGCGACTGAGCGGATGATTGCGCAGACCCGGTCGTACATCAAGGATTTCGCGGCCGAATACGAGGTCGCAGAGGATGCCGACGCGCTGGTCTCCGCCATGGCGGCGAAGTATCCGTATCACGGCAACCTGTGGACCCTGCAATTCTCCGCGATGGGCGCGATGATGCTGCGCGAAAATGGTGTGTCAGCGGCGAACAGCACGGCGTAACGTAGTGGGTCGGGCGCACGCCTAGACCAAGCGCATCATTCGGACTGCACTGACGGACGACTCACGCTCGGCTGACCGTCTTGTGTTCGACGAGGCGACGCGCCTGTACGAACCCGCGACATGCAAAACGTCGTCGGTCAACTTCTCGAGCAGGACGCGCGAAAGTTCATCCAGAACCACCACGAGGTCGATTTCGAGGGCCGTTGACGGCTGCCGGGCCGCCGTGTCGACCAAGTGCTCGCTTGACAGGTGTCCCGTCACACCAACGAACCGATCTCCCAGCACCGCCCAGCTCAACCATGAGGCGGGCATCGCTGCCGCGAATACGCGCAGAGAATTCGACCGCATCACCGGGATACCTCGCGCGATGACGCTTTCGGTGGCGGCGTGGTCAGCGCGGCTCGCGCGTGCACATCTTCGCACACGCCCTATCTTGTTGGCAGGCATTGAGATTCAGTGTCGGCGACGTCTCGTGAGTGGGAAACCCGCTCACATCGACACTGATCCCACTCGCCCCAATGACTGCCACGCGGTCGTCGGTCGACCATGATGATGCGGTTGGCAAGTGTGTGGTGTATCCGAGACAGCGGTTCGAACAGTCGGTGGAAGTTCCAGCTGCGCAAGATCACCAAGAACCACGGTCATTTCCCGACAACGACGCCGCGATGAAAGTTGCGGTATCTGGGGTTGCGACATCTCCAGCGAAAGGGAAGGTTTCTCGGGCACGGAACCTACAACTGGACTGTGGCGTTGAACACCCTCGGCAGACTGTTCCGGGCCGGATTTCGTTGTGTTCGAGTACAACTCGTAATGGTGCACCGGATCCGGCCTTGTCCTCGACGGCGGCTTCACCAGCTCGTTGTTCCGATGGCCTGGCACCCAGGCCGTCACACGTACGCTGGTCATTGGCTGAAACTGCCGTCAAATACCGGATCGAACCGTACAGACAATCGAAACGCGCCACCCGTGGCACTCTCCGCTGACCGATTCCACTCCCTCGCAGATCTCACGTTCGAAGGCGGTTACCCCTCGGACGACGCAGCGCAGGCCCTCGACGAGGAGCTCTTCTTCCAACGCGCGGTGCAGACCTATTTGTGGGCGCTGCCTGCAGTGAACATGTATGCGATGAAAAAGCGCTTGGGCGAGGTTGCCGCGTCGCGCAACTGCGTTGACAGCGGTCACGGCTGTAGGGCCAGGATCAGATGATCTCTGCCCCGCCGTGGCCCCATTCGGGTGTGTTCGTTCGTGGTTGGCAGCGTGGTCCCATTGCAAGTCAGCGGGGTTCTATTGGGACGGCCGGTGGCTTGATTACCGTCGGTTTGGTCGTGGCCCGCTGAGGGTCCGTCGAATCTGCGGGTGGCGGGGCTAACCGTCGGGCTGGTGGATGTTTTCACATGGAACTTGGAGAAACATGAATCCCGAAGACATTGAGTTCAGCGCACCGCAATCATCCAATTTAGTTCCCCTACAACATAAATGAGGCAGCGATGAGTAACTATCTGACCCTTCTCGGCTTTCTTGCGGTCGTGTTGTTCCCAATCCTGATCCCATTGGCCGTCACGCTCGTCGATCACGCCGGTCGGAAAAAGCGTCACTTGACTGCGGCCATGCACTACCGCCGAACCGTCCGGCGTCAACGGGTCGTCGCCTGGCGGCCCGCAGAGCAAGAGGGTTAACGAGGGCGCCGCTGTGGCCGCGCCTCCCGGAGGTCCACATCGATGAAACGGCGATCGACTCGGGCCAACGGTCTCATACGACCTCGCCGACGCCGGCCACGCCTAACGGACATCGAACAAGACCAAGCAGCCAACAACTTTCAACCACACGAGGCTTCCCATGGGACTCATCACCCCCGAACTTCCCGCCGTAGACCCCGCCACCTGGCAGAGCAAAGGACGATGATGTTGATCGCTCCCGCCGACGCAGCCTTCCTCATCAGCGAGACACGCGAACACCCAATGCATGTCGGCGCGTTACTTCTATTCGAACAGCCCGACGAGGCAGGTTCGGACTTTGTCGGTGACCTGTACCGGCGCCTGCTCACCTGGGATCGAGTTAGCCCGTCGTTTCGCCGGCGGCCCGCAACACCGGGTCCACTAATAGGTGCGATGCGCTGGTATGACGACCACGACGTCGATCTGGAATATCACGTGCGGCTTTCCGCGCTACCGCGGCCGGGCAGGATCCGAGAGCTGCTTACTCTCGTCTCGCGGCTCCACGGCACGTTGCTCGATCGGCACCGACCGCTGTGGGAGTTCCATCTCATTGAAGGCCTCGCCGACTCCCGATTCGCGTTTTACTTCAAGGTTCACCATGCGCTGGTGGACGGCATCAACTCCACCCGTCAGATAGCGCAAATGCTCTCCGCTGAACCGACGGCACCGTTACCACCCCCGATCTGGGCCGAACGGAATCCTGCGGGATCACCGTCGTCGTCGATCGCCGTCAAACGGTCAATTGGTCGTCAGCTCGCGAACGCGGTCGGCGAGATACCGAGCGTGCTGCATAGCATCGGTGAAGCCGCTGGACTGACACCGACTCTGGCGCGCCTGCTCGCCGACGGGCTGCGCAGCGATGACACCGCTCTGCCATTCCAGGCTCCTAAATCGATGCTTAACGTGCCGCTGAGCGGAGCGCGTCGTTACGCCGCGCAGTCCTGGTCCTTCCAGCGCATGCGCGCGGTCGGGAAGGCGCACGGGGCGACGCTCAACGACGTTCTGCTCGCTATGTGCTCAGGCGCGTTGCGTCGTTACCTGCTTGACGCCGACGCACTTCCAGCGGAATCCTTGGTCGCTGCCATACCAGTCGCGCTGCCGGTGGATCGCGACACTGATGGCGGCAACGCCGTCACGATGGTGCTGTGCCGCTTGGCAACTGACATCGACGATCCGCATGAGCGGCTGCGCCGGATTCGCACGTCGATGCTGGCGGCCAAGAACGTGATGGCCGGCCGCAGCGCGCTGCAGATCTCCCTGTTTGGGCTTGCCACTGCGACTGGGCCTGCGGCAGCAAATCTCCTGCCCGGCTTCGCCGGCCGCGCGCGGCCAGCCTACAACCTTGTCATCTCCAACGTCCCGGGACCGCGCAGCACCCTGTATTGGAACGGAGCCCGCGCAGTCGGGTGGTATCCGGTATCCATACCGGCAGAGGGCAATGCGCTCAACATCACTGTCGTCAGCTATGCCGACAACATCGAATTCGGGTTGATCGGCTGCCGACGCAGCATCCCCCATCTGCAACGGCTTCTCGACGATCTCGAACACAGCCTCCGTGAACTCGAATCTGCTCCGGCGTCGAATCTTCAGGACAGAAGACCAGCGACCGCAACTCGAAGGGATATGTGACCGTGGCGATTCTCGACAGGTTCAGGCTTGATGATCGTGTTGCGGTGGTGACGGGCGCGTCGTCAGGACTCGGTGTTGCGTTTGCCCGCGCATTCGCCGAGGCAGGCGCCGATGTGGTGCTAGCGGCCCGACGGCCGGACCGACTGCAGCAGACGGCGGCGAGCGTGCGGGCTGCCGGCCGCTCCGCGCTATGCGTGCCGACCGACATCGCCGACCCCGCTCAGGTACAGCACATGGTCGAGGCTGCGATGACGCAGTTCGGCAAGATCGATACCCTGATCAACAATGCCGGCGTCGGAACCGCAATTCCTGCCACTCGCGAAACACCTGAGCAGTTCCGCCAGGTGATCGACGTCAACTTAAACGGCGCGTATTGGGCCGCGCAGGCCTGCGCCCGGGTGATGCGGCCGGGCAGCACCATCGTCAACATCTCGAGCGTCCTCGGGCTGACCACTGCGAACCTCCCGCAGGCCGCCTATTCGGCAAGCAAGGCCGGGCTGATCGGTTTGACCCGCGACCTCGCGCAGCAGTGGGGAACTCGCAAAGGCATTCGGGTCAATGCCCTTGCGCCCGGGTTCTTCGAATCGGAGATGACGGACGAATATCCGGACGGCTATCTCGACCGCATGACGCCACGCATGGTGCTGGGACGGATCGGTAATCCGGATGAGCTCGCGGCCAGCGCAATCTGGCTCGCTTCGGATGCCTCTGGATATGTGACCGGACAGACGGTCGCCGTCGACGGCGGAATCACGATCACTTAGCCGAACGGCTGGTGAGGCCGGGCCGCGGCAAGGCGGCCCAACTGTACTGCACCACGTGGTCATTAGACGTTATGTAATAACGGGCACAAACCAGGCCGTTTGGAGGCTGGCGTAGCCGCGGCGCACAACCGCTGACAACGCCAACGACGAACGGACTCTCCCCGCAGCGTGAGATGTTGGCAGCGCGTTCCTAGTCGGCGTCACAGTGGTCCTAGTGTGGTGTGGGTCGCATAGCTACCGTTCATGGTTAAGGCCACATCGGGAGGACGTTATTTCGGCTGAGCCGGAATTGCCTTTTACGCAGAGGTCTTGGCACATCGACTGGAGAGACCGATCATGAGCGACAGGTCGCTACAAGGCACCCCGCAGGCTGCTAGGCCCACCGAACAGCTGCCCGTCGAGGACACCCGTGCCGTGCGCTACGACATGGACGGACAGGTCGCGCATCTGATCATGCAGCACCGCCCGCACAACTTCCTGGGCCTCGCGCTGATGGAGGGCCTCGTTGAAGGAATCCGGTGGGCGCAGGCGCAGGGGGCTCGCGCAGTGGTGCTGCGCAGCGCGCTGCGCCACTTCTGTGCCGGCGCTGATGTGAGCTTGTTCGCGACCGCACAAGACGGCGTCGCCCCCGACGAAGACGTCACGGAGCTCCTGCGGGCCTTCGAGGAGCTGCCCCTTCCGGTCCTCGCGTCGGTGCACGGTGTATGTGTCGGCGGCGGCCTGGAGATCGCGCTGGCATGCGACCTGATCATCGCCGCGGAGTCGGCCAAGATCGGCTCCGTTGAGGCGACGATCGGGATGAATCCGTTGATGGGCGCCATGCAGCGGGTCACCCAGCGCGCCGGCGCCACGCGAGCCAAGGAGATGGCGCTGCTGGGACGCCGCTACGACGCGCGCACGCTGGAACGCTGGAATGTGATCAACCGCGTGGTTCCCGACGAGCAGCTGGTCGATGCGACCAATGTCCTTGCCCAGGAGCTCGCGCATGGGCCGACGGTCGCTCACGCCTCCACCAAGCGCATCATCAACGTGGCGGTCAACCAGGGCGTGCACGCTGCCGATGAGGCCATGCGCGAGCTACAAAAGGATCTTTGGGCGTCAGCCGATCTGAAAGAGGGACTCACATCGCTGTTCCAAAACGGGCCCGGTGCAGCGCGATTCGAGGGTAAGTGATGCCACCACCGTTGAAAGGGATTCGCGTCGTTGACTTTTCGCGGGTTCTAGCTGGGCCGCATTGTGCCAAGCACCTACTCGATCTGGGCGCAGAGGTCATCAAGGTCGAACCTCCGACGGGGGACATGTCGCGCTTGGCGCAGCCGGTATTCGGTGCGGTCAGCGGCTACTACGCCCAGCAGAATTCCGGAAAGCGCAACCTCAGTATCGATTTGAACGTTCCCGAGGCCCGCCTGGTCGTCCTCAAACTGTGCGAGACTGCCGACGTCATCGTCGAGAACTTTCGGCCGGGCACCCTGGGATCGTTCGGATTGGGCTACGACGCGATCGCAGCGCGCAACGCGGGCGTGGTGTACGCCTCGATCAGCGGTTACGGCCAGAAGGGGTCGTGGCGCAACCGCATGGCCTATGCCCCATCGATTCAGGCAGAGACCGGGTTCACCGTCAATACCCACCGGCAGTTCAGTCTGGGGGAGGAGCAGCGTCAAACCGATGCGCTTTCACACGCCGACGTCTATTCCGGTCTGCACGCCACGATCGCTGTGCTCGCAGCGCTCAACCACCGCAACGTCACTGGCGAGGGTCAGTACGTCGACATCGCGATGGCGTCGGTGATCCTGTCGATGAATGAACGGGTTCATTACGATCTGTCCGAGGTCGATCTTGGCGACGAGCCGCCCGTTCTGGGCGCGACGCAGACGCCATTTTTCACTAGCCCCGATGGGGCGCGGTTCGTCGTCCCGATGTCGCTGGTCGGTACGGGCACCTTCGACTTCTACCTGAAGGTGATGCGCCGGCCGGATCTGGCTGAGGATCCGCGCTTTTTGACTTCCGCGCTGCGCAAGCAGAACCTGGCGGCCCTCCACGACATCGTGCAGAAGTGGATCCTGACCTTTGAGGACATGGCATCGCTTGATGCCCAATTCGACGAGGCGAAGCTGGCGACGGGCACCGTGCGCGAGATCAAGGATTTCGCCAAGACCGAGTGGGCGCAGAGTTGGGGTGCGACCCGCACGGTGTCGGATCGCCAGGGCGGAGACATTACGATTCCCGCCCCACCGTGGCATTTCAGTGCGCATGACGAAGCGCTTCCACCGCAGGTGCCCGCCTTACAGGGCGAGCACAACTGGGAGATTCTGCGCGAAATCGGTCTCAGCGACGAGGATATCGAGCAGCTCTACAAACTGTCCGCACTGATCGGTGGCGCCTCGGCAGCGCCGGCTGAAGTCGTCAACGAGGCGTGACGGCATGAAGTGGGTTACCTATCTCTCGCCGGGCAGTACACAACCACGCTGCGGCATCGTGCACGGCGAATCGGTGTGCGGTGCAACGCCCGAACTTTCCATCATCGACGCGATGGGCCTGGGCGCGGACGGAATGTCGCAACTGGCGCAGGCCGTCATTTCCGTCCCTGACGAGGTCGTCGCGCTGTCGAGCGTGAAACTGCTTGCGCCCGTGCCTGTTCCACCGTCCATTCGTGACTTCATGGCGTTCGAGGATCATGCGGTCAATTCGATGAAGGCCAGCGGAGCTTCGCTGAGCCCGGTCTGGTACGAGGTGCCGGTCTTCTACTTCACCAATCCTCGCGCTGTGCAGGCCCACGATGACGACATCGCGATTTCGCCGGGCAGCACCTGGTTCGACTACGAGCTGGAAGTGGCGGCCGTCATCGGCAAGGCAGGCTCCGATATCGCTGTTGATGCTGCCGGCGCCCACATCGGTGGCTTCATGCTGATGGCGGATTGGTCGGCGCGCGACCTACAGATGCAGGAGATAAAAGTCGGTTTGGGACCGGCCAAATCTAAGGACGGCGCAACAAGTTTCGGCCCATGGCTGGTGACGCCTGATGAGCTCATTGATGTCCGCACGGATAAGGGCTACGACATCGCGATGAGCGCTCATGTCAACGGTGTGTCCTACAGTGCGGGCAACTGGTCGAGCCTGTACTGGACGTTCGAGCAGATGATCAGCTACGCCTCACGCGGAACCACCCTGGTCCCTGGCGACATCCTGGGGTCGGGCACGGTGGGCACGGGCTGCATTCTCGAGCTCTCCTTGACTAAGGGCGTCGACAATTACCCGTGGCTCAAGGAGCACGACCGCGTCGCTTTGGCCGCCCCGACTCTGGGGTCGATCACGGCCACCATCGTTGCCGGGGGATCCCCCAAACCACTGACCTGACGGCCGCGCGGGCCCTGCGTCCGCGTCGAGAAAGGAGATGAGTCCGTGCCCCTCTACCAATGTGCATCGCCGATTGGGTTGCTCACCGAGCACATGAAATCCGAACTCGCCCAGGCCATCACCGATGCCCATGTCGCAGCGACCGGAGCTCCCCGAGAGTTTGTACACGTCGTTTTCACCGCGGTGCCGGAAGGCGCGGCCTATAGCGCAGGACAACTGGACACCACGCTGTCACTGATCTCGGGCAGCATTCGCACCGGGCGCAGCATCGAGGTCAAACAGCAGTTGGTCAAAACCATCGTCGAATCGTGGTCACAGATCACCGGGCAGCCGCTCGCACAGGTGGTCGCCGGCGTCACCGAGATCGAACCTGAAGTGATCATGGAATACGGGCTGTTTCTTCCGCGCCCCGGCGATGAGACCGAATGGTTGTCGGCCAACAAGGACGCCCTCCATGGAATCCACGGCGCCGGACTGTAGGAAGCCGAACCGGACCAAGTGATGATCATGCTGACCTCTCCGACATCGTTCCGACCCACGTCACCTGGACACGGACGGAGCAGCTACGTGGTCACGGAGCACTGGCGTGAGTAGCGCGATTGTGTCGGGCGGCGGGCCTAATGTGCTCGCCGCGGACGCTCGGCATCCCCGTCGGCGGCTTCGCCGAACTGATCGCGCAGAAGCAGGGCCGGTACGGCAAGGCCGAGGAAGCCGCCGCCGCCGCAGCGTTTTTCGCCTCCGATGAGTCCTCCTGGTGCACCGGCACCAGCATCGTCCTCGACGGCGGGTTCGTCAGCTCTTTGTTCTGACGAACGCACACAAGGAAGGAATTGACTATGCACGCAGTAAAACTCGCAGGTCCGGGCGCCCTCCGCCTGGAGGAGGCGGAGGTACCGCAGCCCGGCTCTGGTGAGGTGCGGGTCAAGATCGCAGGTGCCGGTCTGTGCCATTCGGACCTGCACGTTCTGCATGCCGGCGCCGACTGGCCGTTCGTCGGCGGCACCGTCGGGCACGAGGGAGCCGGCTGGGTCGACGCGGTCGGCGCCGACGTCGACGGCCTGGCAGAGGGCGACCCGGTGATCGTGATGGTGCTCTGGAGCTGCGGCAGTTGCCGGGCCTGTATCGAGGGTCGCGAGAACGCCTGCGAGGTGAACGGCAGCCGCACCACGTTCCCAACCACTCCCGGTCTCGGACCGGATGGGGCGATGGCCGAGTACATGCTCGTCAAGGCACGCTACCTGGAGAAGCTGGGCGACCTGGACCCAGCCACCGCTGCTCCGCTGGCCGACGCGGCGCTCACGCCGATGCACGCCATCAACTCGGCTCGGCATCGCCTCACGCCGGGGGCGACGGTGGTGGTGATCGGGCTTGGCGGGCTCGGGCATCTGGGGCTGCAGATCCTCGCGGCCACCACCGGCGCGCGGATCATCGCGCTCGACATCGACGAATCGAAACTCGCCGCGGCATGCGAACACGGTGCCGACCTGGTGTTGAAGAGCGACGACGACGCCGCACCGCGAATCCTCGACGAAACCGGCGGATACGGCGCCGACGTGGTCATCGACTTCGTCGGCGTGCAGCCGACCGTCGACCTCGCGGCACAGGTGATCGCGCCAGAGGGGCTGATCCGCTTCGTCGGGCTTGGCGGCGGAAAGCTCTCGTTCGGGGCCGACCCCGACGGCGCGAGCCTGCCTTGGGGAGTCAACGTGCAGCGTTCCTTCGGCGGCACCCGAGTGGACTTGCTGGAGGTGCTCGCGCTCGCCCGACAGGGGAAAGCTCACGGTCGAGACCGTGCGATACCCGCTCGCCGACTTCCAGCAAGCATTCGACGACCTCGAGGCGGGCCGAATTGCCGGCCGCGCCATCCTCGTCCCCTGACATGGGCGCGTACTGTTAATTCGAATCGATTGCGCCGCAACGCTACCGCTCGACTACATCAGGCGCCGATGCTGAGATATCATCAGCCGATGCAGAGCCTCGTCCAGGGTGTCGTCCCTGTTGCAGAACGTGAACCGCACCAGATGGTTCCATGTCTCGGCGTGCTCGCCGTCGGGATCGCAGAACGCCGCCAGCGGGATCGCGGCCACTCCGGCGCGGTGCGGTAGTTCCGCGCAGAACGTGGTGCGGTCGGAGTAACCGAGAGGGACGCGGGTCGGCGCACACGAAATAGGTGCCGCCACTGTGATGAACATCGCAGCCGATGTCCCTCAGACCCGCCGCCAACCGGTCCCGTCTGGCCTGCAACGTTTTTCGCAGCGTGATCACCCAGTTCTGCTGGGTGGCGAGGGCCAGCGCGACGGCGGGTTGAAACGGTGCGCCACCGACATAGCTGAGGAACTGCTTGGCCGCGCGGACACCGGCGACGAGATCGGCGTTGCGAGCAGGCACTGATGGTCAGCGCGGCAGACGCCGGGCGCGTGAGACTGAATGACCAAGCGGTGCGCCCCGTCGGCCGTACGGCGTTGGAAGAACTGCACTTTCACCGGCAATCGGGTTTGTCGCACGGCCACTTAGCGGAATCATCATCTGCCCACTGGCGGACCGCTTCGGCCGAAGGACCGTCCTGACATTGTCCAATTTCCGGGATGGCGCTCGGCTCTCTGATCATCGGCCTCACCTCCCGTTTGCGACGATCGGCTACGCAGCACCGGTTCTTTTTCTGATTGCACGCATCCTCCAAGGCATCTCCAGCGGCAATGAAGACGAAGAGCGCCATCGCGTTCATGGTCGAACACGCTCCGCCGAACGGGAGGGGTCTGTTCGATTCTTTCTCCAACATGGCAAAGCGGTCTCGACGAACCGTTTTATCGCCACGAGTTCGTCGCCGTCTTCGGATTCGCCACACACAGTCGGTGGAAGTGTTGCGGTTCGGCCGGTCGGAGGCGGTATAGTGTCCTTATCCGTCGCCGAATTTCTTTGGTTACAAGCAGCTTTCGGACAGATCTATCAGTGATCGGTCCAATGATTCGAGCAGGTCGAATTGTGCGGTGGTTTTCGGTAGTTCGTAGGTGAAGAAGTAGTTGGCAGCCGCGCGCTTGCCGTCGTAGAAATCACCGTCCTTGCCGTGGGCGACGAGTGCCTGCTCCAGCCAGATCCAGGCCGCCACCACGTGTCCGACACCCTCGAGGTAGACAGTTGAGTTCGCCATCGCGGTGGCGGGATCACCGCTACCCCAGAGTCGCGAGGTGACTTCCGCGATTCGGGCACTCGAATGTTGCAACGCCACGGACCACCGCACCAGGTCGGTATCGCCGGTAGCTTCGGCGCGGATTACCGTCTGCCCGATGGTCTCCAGCAGCGCGCGCAAGCCGGCGCCGTTTTGCATCGTCACCTTGCGGCCGAGCAGATCCAGCCCGTGGATTGCATGCGCTCCTTCATGGATGAGATTGAGACGGTTGTCGCGGTAGAGCTGCTCGACGTTGAAATCACGGGTATACCCATAGCCACCGTGTATTTGGATGGCCAGATTGTTTGCCTCCAGGCACCATTGCGACGGCCAGCTCTTGACAATCGGTGTGAGCACCTCCAGTAGGAGGCTTGCATGGTCACGAACAGCATCGTGGTCGGTGGTGGCGATTTCATCCACCAATCGCGCGGCATACAGCGCCAGCGCCAGACCGCCTTCGACATAGCTCTTCTGCGCCAGCAGCATTCGCCGCACATCAGGATGTCTGACAATTGCTACCTGCGCCGTGTCGGCGCCCTTGGGCGCGTCCAGCGATCGACCCTGCATTCTTGTGCGTGCGTACTCGAGGGACTGCAGGTAACCGGTATAGCCGAGGGCGGCGGCACCGATGCCGACCATGATGCGCGCCTCGTTCATCATTTGGAACATCTGCGCTAGCCCAGCGCCCTCCTCACCAACGAGGTAGCCGACTGCTCCCGGTTGGCCGTCCGGGGAGTATGTTCCATCGCCGAGACTAAGCATGATGTTCGCGGTTCCGCGGTTGCCCATCTTGTGGTTGAAGCCCGCCAGGGCCACATCATTGCGGACCACACCGGACTGCGATTGCAGGTACTTGGGAACGATGAACAACGAAATGCCCTTGACGCCTGATGCCGCACCCGGTGTCTTCGCGAGGACGAGATGCACGATGTTCTCGGTCAAGTCGTGGTCCCCACCGGAAATCCACATCTTGGTGCCAGTAAGCCGATAGGTGCCGTCCGGCTGGGGGACTGCTTTGGTACCGATGTCGGCCAGCGAGGATCCCGAGTCAGGCTCGGAGAGGCACATCGTGCCGAAATAGCGGCCTTCGATCATCGGCCGCACCCATGTGTCGACTTGTTCCGCGGTGCCGTAGTGGGCCAGCAAGTGCGCATTTGCGATGGTTAGCCCTACGTAGGACGACGTGCTTATGTTGCTGCCTGAAGCCAGACGAATGTCGCCCGTGTCATCACGTGTGGAAGCTGCATTCCTCCCAGCTGTTCATCGAAATCCGACCCAAGTAAACCACTTTCACAGATCGCCTCCAGCGCCTTGCGTGCCTCCGGCAGGATGTCGAACGAACCGTCTGCCGCTACGGAGATCTCGTGTTGGTCTGCGAGTTTGTTATGCGGAGCGAATAATTCGATGGCGATGTCGGCTGCCAGCTCCAGTACTGCGTCGAACGTATCCTTCGAGTGCTCGGAATACCGGTGCCGTTCACACAATGCCTCAGTGTCGAGCCACTCGTACAGCAGGAAGTTGAGATCCCGAGGGTTGAGCAGGGGAATGTCGCCGCCGACGTTCAATTTCATTGCTTCGCTCCGATCGGACGTTCTGTAAGGCCGTTTGTCATGTGGAGGATCAGGCCAGACGTGACGAAGCCGGGGCGAAGCCGTCGGCGGCGAGGCGCCGCGAGACGCCGGTGGACCGGCGTACCGTCCTCGGCGTTGCGGGACAGCCACGTCTGCAGCGTGCGCGAGAACGACTTGGGCTCGATCCGTCGGCGGCCAGCCAATCGGCGATCGAGTGCTTCACCGGACCGGTGAGCACGCCGCCGTCAGGACGCATGTCCCTCAGCGAGCCCTTGACGGCCCGGCCGATCGGCGAGCGGGCAGTGGAGACGATCACGGCTTCGGGCATGGATGGGGCCTTCCAAGATGACTAAGCGCTTGCTTACCGCTACTATGGGGCACGACACTGCCGCTCGTCAAACAGGCAGAGGCGCAGGATTCTTGTGAGTCGCACCACTAGTCCCTCCTCGATGACGTCCGCACCGACCGAGACAATGGATTCGCGATGACAGCACAGCCCGACCTCTCCCGCGCCGACGCGACGCGCGCCCGACTGCTCGAAGCCGCGGTCATCGCGTTTGCGGAGAAGGGCTTCCACGCCACGACGACGCGCGACATCGCCTCGGCGGCCGGCATGAGCCCTGCGGCGCTCTACGTCCACCACAAGTCCAAGGAAGAGTTGCTCTACCTCATCTCCAAGGACGGACACGACCACGTCTTACGATTCATACGGGAGGCCATCGCGTCCAGCGCCACGCCCGTCGACGCGCTCCGCAGGGTGGTCCACGACTTTGCCGCCCACCACGCCCGCGACCACGTCGGCGCCCGCGTGATCAATTACGAGCTGGCAGCCTTAGCTCCCGACCACCTCGCAGAGATCTGCCGCCTCCGGCACGAGACCGAGGACGAGATCCGCCGCCTTGTCGCGCGCGGGGTCGACACCGGGGAGTTCCACGCACGTGACCCGCGGATCGCCACGGCCGCCCTGCTCTCCCTCGGCATCGACCTGGCCCGCTGGTACCGCGACGGCGGCCGCTGGACGCCCGACGAGATCGGCGAGGAATACGCCGACATCGCACTCCGCATCGTCGCGGCCCGAGTCTGACCTGCTCGAGTCGGCGTTCGAGCTCGATACTCGCGCCGGTGGGTCTGCGCCACGGATCATTGACTGAAAGAGAACGCTTCCAGGAGCCCCTCGTAGGCGCTGAGGCCGGTGGGCCACCTGCTCCCCGCCGGGTCACCGATGCTCGGCAGGTTTTCGCTGGGTTCGGCCGCGAGGTGGCCGACGGGGCGGCGATGGCTGCGCGGCGACGGCGACTGGGTCTCCTGCGGCGGTCGGTCACTTTTCAGCCAGGCCGGGCCAGAGACGTGCTGGCACAAGTCCCGGCGGGCGATGTGCTGTTATCGGCCGGTTCCTTCGACGATGACGTCGCCATCGCACAGTGGGGCAGCGAACGCCGTTGGCGTGCAGTTGGATTGGTCGCCGCGGGGGCCCTATCCGGCTGCCGCGGCCTTCGCGGCGGGTGTCGTTTGGCAGCGCGGCGTGAAGGAGGCCGGCACCGTTGAATCCTTGCCGGTGCTATCGGCGTCACAACGACTCGATACAACTACGTTGTTCGGTCGTTTTCGTGTTGATCGGGTCACCGGCGTGCAAACCGGCCATCAGATTCGCGTCGTCCAGTGGCGAGGCGGACAGCGGGTGCTGGTAGATCGGCCACTTGGTCGGACGTGACCGTCGAAGTCACATTAGCTCGTGACTGTCGACGTGTCGGCGCCGGTCGCGCCTCAGCTAGCTAACGCCGCCTTTGTGCCCCTCACCCCGGCGTCACCCCGGCGTCCGGGGGCGCTTTGTAGCCGCACCGTAGGCGTACCGCGACCGTACCCGCAACGGCTAAAAGTGGCGTTGCACAGGCGATTTCACTGGTTTCAGCTACCTGTCGCCGCTGGTCGCGTGGGCGCTGTCTAGGGACTCATAATCCGTTGGTCGCGGGTTCGAGCCCCGCCCGCCCCACTCAGAGGGTGTATGACGTCGGTTGATGCTTGACAGTTGCTTCGGTTGATCCTTGACACTCCCGAGATGAGGGAGTTGAGCGTGGACTACGTGTCGGCTATTGGCCAGGTTGCACAGACATCACTGCGTTCGATCATCGGCAAGAGCAATCTGGACGACCTGCTGTCTAACCGCGAGCATCTCAATCAGGGGCTGGAGTTGATGATCGACAGTCCCGCGCTGGGCTGGGGTGTTCAGATCGACCGCGTCGAAATCAAGGATGTAGTGCTGCCCGATTCGATGAAGCGGTCGATTGCACGCCAAGCCGAGGCGGAGCGTGAGCGACGGGCTCGGGTTATCACCGCCGAGGGCGAACTTCAGGCGTCCGAAAAGCTGGCCCAAGCAGCCGAGGTCATGGCCGAGCACCCGGCCGCGCTGCAACTGCGGCTCTTGGAGACCGTCGTCGAGGTCGCGGCAGAGAAGAATTCCACGCTGGTGCTTCCCTTCCCTGTCGAACTGCTCCGATTTCTGGAACGCGCCACACCGGCGAGCATCCGTGCGCCGGGACAAGGCCACGGTACTGACGCGGGCGCGTCCAACGGCGAGACGGTGACGCCGGAACTGAGCGCACCACGGGTTCCCGACGACGCCCGGCCTGGAACTCCACACACGCATCGCGGTCGGCTGCCTGGACATCTCGACGCGCGGGAACTATTCCATTGAACCGGCGCGTGGCCGATCTCGTGCTCGTAAGTGAAGACCACCCGACCGCCTCGTCAGAGAGGGACCAATGTCCAGCTTCGATATCGACGTCACCCGCGACGGCGGCTGGTGAATGGTCCACATTCCTAAGCTTGGCGGGCTGACACAAGCTCGCTTTCCCCGCGAGGTCGAGCCAATGGCACGCGAGTACATCGCAGTCAGTACCGGTACGCCCATCGACCAGGTGGCTATCAACTGGCGTCGCTGCACGCTGTGACCCCGGAGGGTCAAGAGCGGAGCAGAATGCGGTGTATGGAGCTTACGGACGCGTTGGTAACGGAGGACATCACGCCATTCGAGCGGGAACGACTGCGGGAGGCTCTTGAGGAGGAAGTAAGAAGGCAACTTCCGACCGATAGGCAGCTCACGCGCGTGGTCGACTGGGATCCAGGGGGTGGTCACGCAGTGGAAAACGCTCCGGGCATGAGGAAGTACCGGGTCGCGTACGAGACGGAACCCCGCGATTAGGGCCCGCTCGAGCGGATCGAGCCGGTCGATCGCCTCGGCGCGCCAGTCCGCAGCCCCAGACACCGCCCGAATTTCGCGCTCCCGACACCGCGGTAGCGCTGCGTCGTCGCCACCGAGACGTGCCCGAGCGCCTCTTGCAGGGGGGCACGCGGCGCCTAGCAAGCTGGACGCGCTCAACGAGATTCGGGCAAGCATCCGGGCGACTCCGGGGTGGGCCTGAACAGATCTCGTTGGGATTCCGGCATGGCCGACGGGGGCGAGGACTCACAAGCACGACCAAGGACATCGACATCAGCGAGGCAACCGTCCTAGCCAAACTCGTGCTCAGCTGACGGTTCGGGCGCACAATTGAGGTGTGTGCTTGAAACCTGGGAGTCGCGATGAGCGAGCAACTGTACGACTTTTTCGGTGAGATCTTCCAGCGGTACTTCAGACCCATCGACGCATATCCGCGAATGGGTGGAGCACTCGTCGACAGGTTGCTCACGCTGACTGATGACGTCCCGGATCGATTGGCACAGGCCCGGCGCGCCGCAATGGCATGGGGCAAAGCCGAAACCCCGAACGCCAGGATCACCTCGGAACTCTTCGTGATCACCCAACACGGACTGATGTATGCCGCCGGGTTGAACGAGTCGCGCCGGGCGCTGTATTACCTCGCCACGCCGCCCGCATTGTTCGATCCGTTCGTCGATCAGGTCGACACCGCCGAACCGCGTGAGGGCACGGTAGTCGTGGTGGACAGCCGGTTCGGCCGCGATCTCGCATCCGCGCATCCCATGGACGCCGCGCTGCGCCGGATACTCGATGAGCACCTGGCGCTGCGGGTGAATCTGCCCGCGTAGCTATTTTTTCGCCGCGGTGGTCAGCCTTTGAATCTGCACACACTGGTCAGTGTCGTCAGCCACCGTGAATCAGCAAAACCTGCGGCGGCACCGGTCGGCGACGACAGCGCCGCCAGCACGACCAGTGCTGCCAGACGGTGCCGCTTCAAGTGAGGTGCGGCTCGAGTTAGGCCACCAGCTATCGTCGTCAACAAGATCGACGTCGACCAGTTCGAAGGCATCTAGGAGCGGTTCCAACTTCCGCGGCATCCCGGCCGTGCTCATGTTCAAAGACGGACCTGTGCGGGCCGGCGGGCGTCTCGTAGCCGGTAGAGGTTCCGCAGGAATTTGGCGGGATGCAAGGCGCAATAACCGGATCCACGACCGAGTGGACCACGGTGTGCCACCTGCGGTATTTTGCCACCCCGATCACCAGAAGAACCCGGGACCGTGGCCCGCGAATTTTCGGATATGACCCCGAAACCCCCTACGCCACAGCGGAATCCGAGCACGCAAGAACACCACCCCCACAACGGATCGCAACAAACGTCAGCCATCTTTTGCTAGCCGGAATATACTGTGCCACAGTGTATTCCAAGCGACGATGCACGATCGCGGGCCGGCGCCGAAGAGTATGAATTGCCAGCGGTCGCCCCCTTGGGGTCTTCCGGGTTGAAACCGCCCGGGTCGAACAGCAGCGGATTGTGCCTGGTCCGCAACGTTCAGCACGACGACAGCAAACAAATTGAGCAGACCACCGGCTCAAAACGAAGGTAGGCGAAACGCATACAGCACAACGGAACTGACAGACAGCAGACAAGGCGTATCTTGCGCGAGCACGTAACCAAGCAACGCCGCGACCGGGCCGCCGGCAACATGGTTCCGGCGCGAGACCTACGACAGCGCAAAGACGCCGAAATCGCGCCACGACGAGCTGAACGCCGCGCCGCACCACTGCCACCGCGACCTCGGCGCAGCAGCGCATTGTCAAGCGACTGACGCATCGGTGCCGAATCGTTCATCCGCAGCACTGGCCGGAGAATCTCGACTACAGTGGCAGCGCGTGGTGACCATCGGCAGCGGCGCCACCGCGGTCAGGTTGTTGCCGGCCATGCCGACACCGCCGCGCACGTGACGATGCTGCAGCGCTTCCCGACATATTTCGTGCCGGTCCCGTCCAAACGGACAGGATCGACACACGGCCGGTCGGCTGCAAGAGCGCCTATGGGATCACCCGTCACACGAATATCGCCAAGCGAAGGGGGCCGGTAGCGGATGACCACCTTCGATGCACGACCGCTAGTAGCTGGCATCGCGATAAGCGCCTGACCCCGCCTGCGCCGGTGCCAAACGAACAGGGGAAAGATCGATGAAACTCATGTCGCCCATGGATTCGATGTTCTTGATCGGCGAAACCCGCGAGCACCCGATGCACGTCGGCGGTTTGCAGGTGTTCACGCCGCCGGACGGCGCCGGACCGGAGTTCATTCCGGAGATCTACGAAGCGATGCTGGCGTGCGGGGACATCCAGCCGGCTTTCCGCAAGCATCCGGCCAAGACGCTCGGCGGATTCACCAACATGGCATGGGAATTCGACGACGACATCGACGTCGAGTATCACGTGCGCCGCTCCGCCCTGCCCACGCCGGGACGGGTCCGGGAGTTGCTGGAACTGACCTCCCGGCTGCACGGCACCCTGCTCGACCGACACCGGCCGCTGTGGGAAGCGCATGTGATCGAGAGCCCGAGAGACGGGCGCTTCGCCGTCTACACGAAGGTCCACCATGCGTTGGTCGACGGCGTGTCCGCGCTCAAGCTGATGCAGCGGTCACTGAGTACCGATCCCGGCGAAACCGAGATCCGGGTGCCGTGGGCGCTGCCGCCGCGACCCCGCCAGCGTGCAGAGGCGCCCCTGAAGGCGAGGTCAAGGCTGAGCCGTGCAAAGGGATCCTTCGGCGCGTTTGGTCCGTCAACGCTGTCGTCGATTCGTGCTGGACTGCGCGAGCAACAGTTGACCCTGCCGTACCGGTCACCGCGCACCATACTGAACGTTCCGATCGGCGGAGCGCGGCGGTGCGCGGCGCAGTCCTGGTCGCTGGAACGCATCGGGACGGTCAAAGGCGCGGTCGGAGCGACTGTCAACGACGTTGTTCTGGCCATGTGCGCCGGCGCGCTGCGTTCCTACCTCATCGATCTCAATGCCCTGCCCGATACGCCGCTGATCGCGATGGTTCCGGTGAACGTGCGCACCGAGAACGACCCCGGCGGCGGAAATGCGGTGTCAACGGTGCTGTGCAACCTGGCAACCCACCTCGATGACCCTGCGAAACGCCTGGAAACCATTCACACGTCAATGCAGGAAAACAAGAAGGTGTTGGCGCAAATGCCCAGGGCGCAAGCAATGGCATTGGGGATGCTCGTACTGGCGCTGCCGGTGGTCAGCGGTCTTCCTGGTTTCCGCAGGGCGAGCCCTCCCCCGTACAACATCACCATCTCCAATATCCCTGGCCCCCGGGAGCCGCTGTACTGGAACGGGGCCCGTCTCGACGGCAATTATCCGCTGTCAATCGCTTTAGACGGACAGGCGCTCAACATCACGGTGGCAAGCAGCGCGAACAGCATGGATTTCGGACTTGTCGGATGCCGCCGCAGTGTGCCACACCTTCAGCGTCTGCTCGGCCATCTGGAAGCGGCGCTAAAGGACCTTGAACAAGCCGTCGCTGTGTGAGAGTCACCATCATTTTGAATGACGTCGATTGATGCTTGACGTTCGGCTTCGTTCCATGAAGGAGTTGAGCGTGGCTGAGCAGGACGCACACTCGCTTTGAGTCTGGCCGAGCGGGATGATTGTCGGAAGGTGTGGCGATGATCGGCAGGGACGCGATGGCAGAAAAGAAGGATTCGGATGTTCCGACCGGCAAGTTGAGCCGGAAGTATTACGAGGAGGAGATGACCCGCCTGCAGGGTGAACTCGTCCAGATGCAGCTCTGGGTCAAGGAAGCGAAGGCAAAGGTCGCCGTCCTGTTCGAGGGCCGCGACGCCGCCGGCAAGGGCGGCGTGATTAAGCGCATCACCGAGCGGACTAGTCCCCGGGTCTTCCGCGTCGTCGCCCTCCCGGCGCCGTCGGAGCGGGAGCAGACCCAGGTCTTCGCGCAGCGCTACATCGAGCGGTTTCCAGCGGGCGGTGAGATCTGCCTGTTCGACCGCTCCTGGTACAACCGTGCCGGCGTTGATCGGGTCATGGGGTTCGCTATCGACGAGGAGTACAAGCGGTTCCTTCAGCTCGTGCCCAAGGTGGAGGAGGCGTTCATCGCTGGCGGGATCCAGATCATCAAGTACTGGTTCGAGGTCAGCCAGGAAGAACAGACCCGCCGCTTCGAGGACCGGGCGAAGGACCCGCGCAAGGTCTGGAAGCTCAGCCCAATGGACCTTGAGTCGCACCGTCGTTGGTACGACTATTCCCGCGCCCGCGATGCGATGTTCGCCGCCACGGACACGGAGGTCAGCCCCTGGTACGTGATTCAGGCGGACGATAAGCGCCGTGCCCGCCTGAACTGCATCGCGCACCTCCTGGACCAGGTGCCCTACGAGCGGGCCGAGCCTAACAAGGTCAAGCTGCCCGCCCGGCAGAAGCCCCAGGGCTATGTCGAACCGGACTATCCGTGGCGCTTCGTGCCTGAGCGCTACTGAGGGAAGCGACGTTCCACACGGACACCTGTCACAGGATGGAAAGCCCCGTCCTGGCGCAGGGTGTCAAGAGTCGGCCCGTTTCTCAAGACCGGGCTCGTGATGTCTGCGGTCCATCCACCTCGACAGCGGGTAGAGCAACCCGTTACCGGCGACGACTAAAAACCCCCCACGACCGCTTCGCGCCACATCCACACGCCACATAGCGCACCCATTGCCGAAGCCGAGACCCCGAACGCCAGGATCACCTCGGAACTCTTCGTGATCACCCAACACGGACTGATGTATGCCGCCGGGTTGAACGAGTCGCGCCGGGCGCTGTATTACCTCGCCACGCCGCCCGCATTGTTCGATCCGTTCGTCGATCAGGTCGACACCGCCGAACTGCGTGAGGGCACGGTAGTCGTGGTGGACAGCCGGTTCGGCCGCGATCTCGCATCCGCGCATCCCATGGACGCCGCGCTGCGCCGGATACTCGATGAGCACCTGGCGCTGCGGGTGGATCTGCCCGCGTAGCTATGCTGTCGATGAACCGCACCTCGGCGTTCGTCCTGCCGCAGCGTTGATCACGCGCGGCAGTCTCCTTAGTTCGACATCGATGCAGTGGCTTGCGTCGTGTATCCGCGGGCTCGTGTTGTCAGGCTCCGGCCAGGCATAGCCGACCGGGTGCTTCGACCGCCAGCCGATCGAGGCTGGGGCCATCGCCGTCGAGGGAATCTTTCTTGGCGTTGAACGCCCGCACCCACAAGCCGGCGGCCCAGGCAAGCTCGCGTTCGTCGCTGGTGAGGGCGTGACCGCGGGCCTGACCGTAGGCGGTCAGGAAGCCGTCGACCTGGTCGTCGGTAGCTTCGGTCAGGGGTTCACCGGAGGCGGTGTGGACGGCCGCGGCGAGGCCGACGATGGTGGCTTCGGGCCGGGCAGCGATGCTGTCCCAATCGTGGACGGCGTGGAGCTGCTCCCCGATCCAGCGCAGGTTGTGTGCTTCCCAGTCCACATGACCAATGACATCGGGCGCGGTGGCGTTGGCCAAGCGGGCACGGACGCGCCGGCCGAGGTCGTCGAGCCACAGCGGGCCGGGATGCGCGTTGAGATCGGCGTCGCGATCGTCGGGAACGGGCCAGACGCCGGGCTCGCCGTGGTCCCAGCCGCCCACGGCGGTGCGGGCTCGACGCTGGGCAGCTCTGTTGGCGTGGGCGCGCAGGCCAGCAGCCGGGCGAGCGCCGACGCGTACAACTCGGTGGTGTGCGGTGCGGCGGCCAGCGGCTCGCCGCCAGGCACATACCGTTCAGCCGTCGCACTCAACGCGCCCAGCGGTGCCGGCGCCACGAGCGGCTGCGGACAGGGGAAGCCCCTGGCGTGCACGATGTTTTGGGCAACGAAGCAGCCGCTGAGCCGGCGGGCCGGGGGCCGGGCTTTGATAACGACTTCCTGACCGTCCGACAAGCGCAGTCCCATAACCAGCGACAGGTGCCCGGTGGTGAACAGCTCCGCCGCTGGCGTGGCGCCGAGATGATGTTGGCACCAAAGGATTAGGTCATCTGAAGAGATCTTCGGCGGGGCAAGCCGGGTGGTGGGGTCGTCAGGAGCGTCCACGGGCTTCTTTTTAGTCAAGGGAGAGGGCGCGAAATAAAACCAGCGAGCGCCCTTGCGGAGCGCCCAAACATGGGATCATCATGCTACTTCGATCGCTGTCACGCGAACAGGCACATCAGCTCCAAGTGACGCGGCTTCGTGCACGACCCTCGGGTTGCGCGAACACATGCAAGGAGGACTAGTGGATGCCGTATCCGCCCGCATAAGCGATGCCGCCGATCCGCTCTTTCTGCCGATACAGCGCGACGCGTATAACCGCGAAGCGGCGCTGGCGAGCCTTGCTTACGCTGATCCAGAATTCCCGCCCAGCGCAGCCGGGACGCTGCTGGCCGAGCCGGTGAATGACGAGCTGCTGCGGTGTGTTTCCAGCGATGCCTTTACCCACGTCTTCCCCGGTGACAACCACCGCTACCGGGCCGACGAGTTCTTCTCGGACCTTGACGCCGAACTGGCCCGTTCGCCGTGTTTTCATCTGTGGGCCGAGATTCCGTTATGCCGGTACCGCTGCCACTTCTGCGAGTTCCCAATCTTGGTACTTGGCCACGACCACAAGCAGGGGGAGGCGCTCGCGCGCCGTTGGGTTGATGCCAACATCCGGGAAGCGGGCCGGTGGCTTGAGGCGGTGCCGGCGCTGCGGTCTACGCCGGTCGGTGAGTTCTGCCTCTTCGGCGGCACTCCCACGGCTATCCCCATGGCTGAGCTGGCGCGGTTGTTCGAGTTCTACCGGACACATTTCGTCTTCACCGACCAGACCGAGTTGCGAGTCGAAGGCAGCCCCGACACGCTCACACCGGAGACGCTGGGTGCGTTGCGGGAACTGGGGTTTTCGACACTGACGTTCGGCGTGCAGTCGTTCGACGATGAACTGCTGGCGTTGGCCAACCGGCGCCATACGGTAGCGCAAGCCGAAGCCGCCATCACCGAGGGCCGCCGTGCCGGCTTCACCCGCGTCGATGGCGACCTGGTCTGGGGCCTGCCGGGGCAGCGCGTGGCCGGATTCGTGGCCGATGTCGAGCGAATGATCGCGCTGGGTTTTGACACCGTCGTGGCGATGAAGCTGCACCTGCGCTCACCCTCTGAGGTGGACTCGGCGGTCGGCAACGTGCGGCCGTCGGCGTGGGAGCAGCCCACCGGCCAGGAGGCGGTGGCCCGGCGTGGGTACCGGTGGCCCAGCCTGGGCGAGCAGTACCAGATGCGCGAAGCGGCGGTCGAGCGGCTGGGCCGGTCCGGATACCACGAACACCCGACGACCTACTTTCCGAGCCAGGGAGTCGGGGTCACGAAGTGGCGAGCGCTGAACCTCGACCAGGACAAGCAGTATCCCCAGGTGGGGATCGGGCTGGGCGGCTACACCTGGAGCAGCCGCTCCGAGGCCCAGACCACCGCCAACCCGGCGGAATATATCGAGGCAGTAGCGGCCGACCGCATCCCACTGGTGACGGTGACACAGATAAGCCCGGAGTCCCGGTCCCGGCGGGCGGTCCGCATGGCCTTATCCACCTGCCAGCCGGTACGCGAGGACGAGCACCGCCGCCGGTTTCCGGACAGTCCGCTGCTGTCGGGCCGCTTCGGGCACGGTCTTCGACTCACTCCAGGAGCGGGGGCTCATGACGGATTGACCGCAACCAGGGCGTGGTGGCCGTCACCGAGCTTGGGGCGACGCTCATCGAAGCGATCATCAACACCGAGATATGACCATCCGCATCGGCGTCATCTGCGGCGACGGCCTTCCCGTGTCGGGCCTGCTGACCACGTTTCGCAGTGCACTCAGCCTGGGCCGTGACCTCGGCGTCCTTGGAGCCGGACGCCGCCGTCCCGACCGACCTCGGGTTTTCGTGGCGGCCGGACAAACCGGCCTTCTTTCCCGGCGGCCGCAGCGACATGTTGACGCCGGAGTGGATGCAGCTCACCGACTGGCGGCCGGACAAATACATCGACGCCGACCAGCTGGCGGCTGAGCTGACCGCCATCCGCGAGGACGTCGCCAGGTTCGATGAACTGCCGCCGGACACCCGAGTGCGGCTGGACGACCGGATCACCAGGATCGCCGAGATCTATGAGCGCCACTTCTCCGACTGGCTGCGGGAACATCGACCCACGTGGGTCATCGCCATCAACATGACGCTGTCCGATGCGGTGCCGGCGACGCTGGCGCTACACCGGGCGGCCGACGCCTTCTACGCCAATCGCCCTGGCGGCGTGGTCTTCTGGGACCACGACCTGTTCGCCAGTGCCAGCGTCTGCGACCCTGCCACCGGCCTGCGGGTGTATCCAGAGCGCCCGTCCGAGGTGACGCCGGTACCAGCGAAGCAGCTCCATACGTGCTGGGCGGTGGTGTCTTCCAGACTGGCGGAGGAGACCAGCTGTTACCCCACCGACCTGGTGCCGACGGTGATCCCGCAACCTCTTGCCGAGCATTCCAGCAGGCCTGGACGGGCGACACGCTGAGTTCAGGCGCCGGTGCCAACTCGATCCCGGCCGCCCGGTCCTGCTCAACCCGGTCCGTGTCTTCCACATCAAAGGCGTCCACCTCGCCGTCGAAGTCCTGGCGACGCTGCGCCGTGAGGCGCGCAGCCGCGGCCTGGCCGTCCCGTACCTGCTGGTCTTCGGCAGCCTGCACGAGGACCCCGACTACGCCAGACAGGTCGTGGACACCGTCCATCGGCTGGGCCTGGAAGACGACGTGCGCTTCCTCGGCGGCGTACCGCTCGGCAGCTGCCGGGACAGCGCCGGCCAGTGGCACCTCGACGAGATCGACCTGCTGCGGCTTGCTGCCGCCACCAACGGCGGTGTCCTGTTCACGCCCAGCGTGCCGGACGTCGAAACCATTGGCCTCGGGCCTGGCCTCGCCGCCGCCGCGCTCGGTGCCGTGCTTGACGACCACATACGACGCCTTCGACCGGGTCTACGGGCCGGACTTCAGCTTTACCCGGACCACGACCGAGCCGGCCGCGCTTGAACGGGCGGCCGTTGACTTCCTGGCCGCACTTCAAGGCATGCAGAACCAAGACCCGGCCTTGATGGCGGCCTTGGCCTCGAACCATCGCCTCGGCGAAGCAGATCTTCCCGGCCGACGGCTGGGCCGACTTGTGGCACGACCTCGACCGGGCCAAAAGCGTTGCCGTGCAAGCGCCGTCTCGCTCGGCCGAAATCTCGCTGTGTGAGTTCCACGATCACAGCTCGTAAGAACCACCGCAGACTTATCGTCCGTTGTCGCCCATGACCCGGAGAAGCGGCCGAGATGTGAAGAAGTGGCCGTCACGTCGGGGACAAACCTTTAAAGTCGGAACGCCCGACCACGTATCCACGCCGGCGTAATTCGCCGATCCCGGCCTGGGTTGCCTGGCGCGATGCGGGAGGAGTTTGGCTTGTGAGTCGTTGGTTGGTGAGCAACGTCCCGTCGTGGCTGATATTGCTTGGACTCATCGTCGTCGTCGCCGGTGGAGCAGTGCTCGTCCAGTTATTTGTCCGGCGTCGGTTCCCCGGGCTCAAAGCGACGAGCACAACGATGCCACGAGGTTCGCATTCGGCGTTGTCGGATTCGTGTTCGCGTTCTTCGTCGGTTTCGTCGTTTCCGCGATGTGGGGTCAGATCAACAATGCAGACGGCAAGTCCCGGATCGAGGGCGCGGCCGGGGTGCAGCTGGCCAGGGACCTCACCGTCTTCGAGAAGGCCGACAGCGACCGGATTCGCCAGGGCCTGCTGGAGTACGAACGCGCAGCCGTAACCGAGTGGCCCGTAGCCGCGAGCGGCGGCGAGTTCCCTGAGGCCGATAACGCTTTGCAGCGCCTCTACACCGCATACGAGCAAGTCCAGCCGCGCACCGATGCCCAAACGAAGCTCCTGGCTACGTCTTTCAGCAACCTGGACAAGATGAGCCAGGCACGCACAGAACGCGTACTCCAAGCTCGCACCGACGTGGGCCCACCCTGGTTGTTGTGGGCGGTCATCTTCTTGACCAGCGGGCTGCTCCTTGGCTGCGCGATCGTGTACGGCGTGGAGAAACCCACCATGCACTACGCGATGGTCGCGACCCTGGGGATGCTGGTAGCTGCCGAACTGTTTCTCGTCGTGCAACTTTCGCACCCGTACCTCGGCGATATTGCGACATCCCCAGAACCCCTACGCGAGGTAATCCACGTGCTGTCGCCATCCCCGGCGTAGTCACCATGCCTGTATGAGGATGACCGTGGCCAGTCCGCTGGTCCGCCGTCAGTTCGTAGCTTCAACGACGTGCCGCGGTATCAGACGTTGTCTCAGGTCACTGAAACTTCGGTGGACGATCGCAAATGCGAGTACATGCGATGGTCCAGGTCTCAGCGGGATGCGCGCGGACACCCGTCTCAGCACATGGCTGCCTTGCAAGCGCGCGGTGGTGCAATCCGCAGTCAGTCCGCAGTGGTTTCGCATAGCCTTAACTAACTACCTCGCCCCTTCCAGCGCCATGAAGGATTCCGAAGCGGGATCAGAGCGCCACATCAATCGTCGTTTAATCGACGCTAATGACGATCAAAAGCGCAGCGGAGACGACCATAGGGCCGGGAGCTACCTCTGCCAGTCGTTGGAGCCGTCGCTCCTGGTGTAGGTGCCGGTGGAGTTCTTCACGATGATGGGATCGCCGGCGCCGAAGTTGTCGAAGAACCACCTTGCGTTGGTGGGGCTGATGTTGATGCAGCCGTGACTGACGTCGCGCTTACCCTGGTCATCCACAGACCATGGAGCGCTGTGTACGAAGTTGCCGCTGTCGTCGAACCGGACGGCTAGGTCGACCGTCACCTTGTACCCGTTCGCCGAGTTGACCGGGACCCCGTAGGTCGAGGAATCCATCACCACCGAGGGCATCTTCTCTTGAACGTAGTAGGTGCCGTTTGCGGTTTGGTGGCCGCCGGCTGCCATACCCATCGACATCGGGATGGTCTTCTCCACGGTCCCGTTGCGGGTGACGGTCAGTTGGTGCGTGGCGTCGTCGGCCGTGGCCACCAGCGTGTCTCCCGTATGGAAGCTGGACACCGTGCCGCCCGCATCGACGGTCACCGCGGTGTGGGCGGGCCAGAAGCTCAGCGGGCGCCAGCGCAGCTGCGTGGGGGTCATCCAGTAGAACTTGCCGGGAACCGGCGGGACTGAAGAGACGTGGACGGCGCTTTCGGTTGCGTCGGCGTCATCGACCAGCCCGGGGAAATTGATGATGATCGGCTGGGCCACACCCACCGTCGAGCCGTTGGCAGGCACGAACCGCGGCGGCCCGAATGGCGCCGTGCCGGTGAACGCTGTCGGGTCCTGCCCCGCAGCGGGGCCCGCGACAACCCCTGGATCGCCGGGAGCCGGATCCGGATCCGCCAGCGCGGGACCCGTACTCAGCACCAGCACCCAGCTCAATATCAAAGCCACTCCGGCTGCCTTCAGAGCGGCGGAGCGGCTTCCCATCGTCCAGCCCGACATATACATCCCTCCAGTCACTTTCGGAAACAGTGTCGCATAGCACCCAGAACCAACTATCTCTCGCGCCGCCCGGCGTTACCGGTTCGCCTATTGCAGTATCACGAGGCGAATTCGTCGATCTGACCAGCTGCGTTGAGCGCCACCGGTGAATACCCGGTCGCGGCGGGCTGGTGTCCGCGCCCGGATATCAATCGCCGAGGGCCGCAACCGCCATGTCGTAGATCGGTTTTGGCGCCTTCGACGGCGAGCCGGCATCGAATGGGGGATGCGATCGTATTCGATCGCAAGCTGAATGGTCTGGGCGACTTCGGGGCCGGATCTTCGCGACGAGGGTGAGGGCAAGGCCGATGCCGGCTGAGACGCCCGCGCCGGTCACGATGCGCCCAGAGGTGACCACGCGTTGTTCGGTCGGCTGGGCGCCGTAGGAGGCGAGGGCGTCGTAGGCGCTCCAGTGGGTGGTGGCGGGCACTCCGTTAAGCAGCCCGGCGGCGCCGAGCAGTAATGCGCCGGCGCATACAGAGGTTGTCCATGCGGTGTGCGGGTGCGCCTGACGGATCCAGTCCACGATCGGGTGCCCGTCTGCGGCGTACTGGCCCGCGAGGGGACCGCCGGGCGCAAGCAGCACATCCGGACGCGGCACATCGGCGAAGGTCGTGTCGACGCGAAGGTGCACTAAGTTGTTGTGGTCGTCGACCACGCCCGTCTGCTCGGCGCAGATGACCATCTCTGTGCCGGGCAGATAGGCGAGTACCTCATAGGGGCCAATTGCGTCTAGGGCGGTGAATCCCTGATAAAGGCCCATGGCGATGATCATGAAATCCTTGTCGTCAGATAGTCGCGGTGCCGCTCGCATCATCACATTTGCCCTGGTAGTTCACTGCCCGCTTCTACGAATTACCCCGCTCGGCGGACGATGGTCGGGGTAACCGCTAGCCGGCGTAGGCGAGAGCCCGTCGAGCCGGCTGCACCGGGCGATTCCGGTGACCGGGGAAATGTCATGGCCGTACCGTAGCCGCATTGGGATCGTACCTAACTGTCTGTCGCGACAGAGGTATTTGATGTTCCGGCGTGAACTAATGGCCTGAACGCCGTCGGAGCCGAAAACGGATTGTCTGACGTCGGCTGATGCGTGACAGTAGTATCGGCTGATCGTTGACACCGCCCTTGCGGAGCATTCCAGACGCGACGACCGGCCCTAAGCAGGCCAAACCGGAATTCATAGGGCCCGAGACTTGTAGGATTCACATATGCCACTGGCGGATGGCCAAAATTATGCGGGCTACACGATTTTGCGTGAGCTCGGCGCCGGTGGCATGGGCATTGTCTACCTGGCCCAGCATCCGAGGTTGCCGCGTCGTGACGCACTGAAGGTGCTTCCCGCGGCCCTTACCGTCAACGACGAGTATCGGCACCGTTTCAACCGCGAGGCGGATATCGCCGCGACGCTGTGGCACCCGCACATCGTTGAAGTCCACGACCGCGGAGAGCTGGACGGCCGACTGTGGATCGCGATGGACTACATAGAGGGCACCGACGCCGCGTCCCTGCTGCAGGAGCGCTACCCGAACGGCATGCCACCGGACGTCGTGGTGAAGATCATCAGGGCGGTCGCCGATGCGTTGGACTATGCGCACCAGAAATCATTACTGCATCGCGACGTCAAGCCGTCAAACATCCTGCTGTCGCATCCCGAAGAAGCGGATGAGCGAATCTTTCTGGCCGACTTCGGGATTGCTCGCTGGATCGATGACCAGAGCGGGCTCACAGGCACCAACATGGCCGTCGGGACGGTCGCTTACGCGGCGCCCGAGCAGTTGATGGGCGAGCAAGTGGACGGACGGGTGGACCAATACGCTTTAGCCGCCACGGCTTTTCATATGCTCACCGGCTCGCAGCTGTTTCAGCATACCAACCCGGCCGTCGTGATCAGCCAACACCTCAGCACTCCGCCCCCGGCGATCGGTACGCGGCGGCCAGCCCTGACCGATCTGGGCCCGGTGTTTTCGAAGGCTCTGGCGAAGGCACCCGATGATCGCTACAGCACCTGCGTGGAGTTCGCCGACGCGCTTGCCAGGCGGCTGGGAACCGTGGCTGATGAGACCGGCGCGACCGAGGCCACCGCGCTGGCATTTCCCGCGTCGGGACCAAGGCACCGAGCACAGCAACAGCAAACAGTCGACAAGCCGTCGCAGACAAACATGAAAGTCGTTGTGGCGATCCTTGCGACGTTGCTGGTGGTCGTCACGGTGATCGCGGCGGTCTTGTTCGTCATGCACGTGCTATGACTGGCGGCCCGGTGAACGCCATCGACGGTGATTCGCAGGCTGCCCGCTGAGCGCGTGGGAAAATAACTCCATGTTTCCGCAGACTCCCGCTGCCACGGCCGCGCTGTCGGTGGCCACCAGGTTCTACTCGCCCGCGCTACTGAACCACTGCATCCGCTCCTACCTGTGGGGAACGATGTACGGCGCCGCGCATGGGATCACCTTCGACGACGAGCTGTACTACGTCTCGGCGCTGCTTCACGACATCGGGCTGACGAAAGTGTTCGACAGCCACACGGTGGAGTTCGAAGAGGCGGGAGGCGACCTGGCCTGGGTTTTCGGCGTCGCGGCCGGTTGGTCAGCCGATCGTGCGGCCAGAGCCACGGAGATCATCGTGCTCCACATGCGCGACGACGTGTCCGCAGCCGCCGACCCCGAGTCCCACATACTGCAGGTCGCTACAAGCTGGGAGGTAGTCGGACGGCGACCCGAGGAGTTCCCGCCCGAAGCGCGGACGGAGGTACTCGCTCGATATCCCCGGCAGGGATTCGGCGCAGAGTTTCTCGCGTGCTTCGAAGATCAGGCGACGCGAAAGCCGGGTGGCGCCGCCGCCGCATCGATTGCGAAAGACGCTGCCGGGCGGATCGCGGCCAACCCGCTCGAGAACCACGACTGACCACACGGTTCTGGCAGCTATACCACGACCTAGGAGTTCACGGCCTGATGATCAAATCCGCACTCGGCGCCATGCTGGCTGCTTCGCTCATTCTGACAGGTTGCCAGGACACTGAGTAAGCCTCCAGCGGAGAGGGTTATCCCTCGGGACCCGTGACGATGACGGCGCCAGCCAACCCGGGGAGTGGATTCGACCTCACCATCCGCCCGGTCGTCGAAGCCCTGCGGAAGGAAAGCATCGTCGATGTGCCGCTCCCGGTGGAGAATCGGCCGGGCGCGAGCGGAGCGGAGTTTCTCGCCACCATGGTGGAGCGGCACAAGGGCAAGGACGACCAGGTCGCTTCACGCCCCTGTCGATGATGATGAACGAGCTCCGCGGCAAGTCGAAGTACGGTTACGACGACATCACCATGATCGCGCGCCTGATGACGGAGTACTTCGTCGTCGTCACTGGTTCTCACTCGCCGTTCAAGAACGTCGGTGACGTCATGACGGCAATCAAGTCCGACCCCGGCTCCGTCGCGGTCGGTGCCGCCACCGACGACCAGGCCCCTTTCGACCTATTGGTGTCGGCAGCAGGCGGTGACCCTTCAACTGTCCATTACGTCCCCCTCGAGGGTGGTGGCGACCAGAGCACCGCGCTTGTCAATAGCGACATCAGCGTGGCGATCGGCGGTGTCAGCGAGTTCGTCAGCCTGTTGAAGTCGGGAGGCCTCACCGCGCTTGGTGTACTGGCCGAGAAACGATTACCCGGTCTTGACGCTCCCACGCGAGGGAGCAGGGACTCGACGTCACCCTCTCGAACTGGCGAGGCCTCTACGGCCCGCCGGACATGCCGAAGTTCGCAGTCGCGTACTGGCAGAAGGTGCTCGGCGAGATGGTGGAGTCACCCACCTGGAAGCAGATCGCGGAGCGGAGTCACTTCGTCACTACGTTCATGATCGGTGACGAGTTTCAGAGCTTCTTGGCCAAGACCCAGGCGGACGTCAAGGCTGCCCTCGAAGAGGCGCGAAAGTGACTGAAGGCCGCGGAGGCCCACTCAATTGTTGCGTGAATAAGGCCTGGGTCCACTAGCCGCATTTGGAGTAGCCGACTACTCACGTCTGCTGCGCCCTGCTCCGGTGAAGATGTCCACATGACGCTGTCAGCTCCCCGGCCTGGCGAAGAGCGGCTCGCTTGGATTTCGAAGGCGCGGTGTCGCTCCGCTGATCCCGACGAACTCTTCGTGACCGGCGCGGCGCAGAAGCGGGCCGCCGTGATTTGCCGCCAGTGCGCCGTCGTAGCCGAGTGCCTGGCCGACGCGCTCGACAACCGGATCGAGTTCGGCGTCTGGGGCGGCATGACCGAACGTCAACGCCGGAAGCTGATCAAGCAGCATCCCGAAATAGAATCCTGGTCGGAGCACTTCGCCAACCGGCGCGTGCCGGCCGTCTGCGCAGACGAACGCGACGTCGGCGTCGGCGTCGGCAGCGGCTGAGCTGCAACCGCAGGCCTACCCGCTCATAATCCGTTGGTCGCGGTTCGATCCCCGGCCGCACCACTTCAGAGGTGTGAAGCTTCGACAGGCTCGGCCCGACGGATCGATCCCGGTCAGCTCGGCGAGCGGAGCTCGAAGGCCGCTGCCCGTCCACTTCAGGCGGTGATGGCTAGTCGCAGCGGCTTAGTTCCTCGAACCGGGCTAGCGCGTTGTGGATGTCGGACTCGTCGAATATTTCGCAGCGGTCGATCAGGTTGCCGTCGACGGTGATGATGCCGACCATGCGCCACTCGGCCGAGAAGCCCTCCTGTGTGATCCCGGTTCCCACACTGGTGACCACCGCCCCAAGGTCGGTCAACCGATGCACAGCCGCCATGTAAGTGTTGAGGTCCGCGAGGTCGGACGTGGCACGGATGTATGCGATCAGGTCACCCGATTCGATAGCAAGCGGCCGATGGTCGATATCGACCCAGTCCGGCCGTAACGCAGGGACTTCGCGCCGATTAAGCGCGGCATACGCCTCTGTGATGACCGACCACGTACGTGCGTGGGCCGCCGCTTCGTCGGCGAGGTACCGGGAATCAAGCTCCTCGAAGGCAGCGTCGATGTCATCGGGATCGAACATGACGACGTCACTAATCCGGTCGTCGGCTCCCGTCTCGATAACGCGAAGCACCTCGATTTGGAATCCCTCATGCGGCCGCTGGTCGTGGACCGCGAAATGAACCCGACCGAGTACAAGTCGTTCCCCGCGGGTCGCGACAACTTGCGGAGTTATGCTCAGCGTTCCGAGGTCAGCCACCACTCGGACGTCCGCGATGTTTAGCTCTCGCCCGCGTCGGATGCCAGCGCCCACCACCTTACGACGGTCATCCATGCAAATGTTGTCGGCCAGTGTTTCCGCCAAGCCGACCCAGTCGCGGGCCGCGAAGTACGCGTAAAAGCGCTCTGCGACTTGGGTTGCCGCGGTCTCCAGTCTCGGCTTCTGCTTTTGTAGCTCATCGAATCTCGCGATCGCGACATCGATGTCCGCCTCGTCGAATATCTCGCAGCGCTTGCCCGAGTCACCTTCGCGCGTCAGAACTTCGACGATCCGCCACTCAGCATCGAAGCCCTCCCGCGAGGTCCCGTGCAACACCAGGGTGACGACCCCTCCGAGGTCGCTCAGCCGATGAACGACCTCGATGTACATGCGAAGGTCCGGTGTGATGTCCCATGAGGCATGCAGATAGTCGGTGATGCCGCTCGCCTCGTTGTGCATCTGATGGTCAACGATCGTGTAGTCAGGTGTCGTCGCGGGCGTTTCGCGCCGATTGAGCGCGGCAAAGGCCCGCGTGATGACACGCCATGTCTGCGCATGGGTAGCGGCTTCGCCCGTGAGGTATCGCGCATCGAGTTCAGCGATGGCAGCGTCGAAGTTGTCCAGATCGAACACGCCGATCGCCGCCATCCTCTCGTCGGTGTCGATCTCGACGACGTTCAGCGACTCGGCGTCGAATGCCCTGGGCTCCCGGTCACGAATCGACAGGCAGATACGAATGAGCGCGAGGCTTTCCCCGCGGGTCGCAATGACGTCCGACGTGGTGAGCGTAGCCCCAAGATCGGTGACTGCGCGCATGTTGTCGATCTCGGCCTCCCGACCCCGTCGGATCCCGGCGTTAACCACACGGCGACGATCGTCAGTGGATATATCGTCGGCGAGGATCTCCGCGATGGCGTCCCAGCCCTGGGCCGCGAGGGATGCCTGGACGTGTTCGGTTACTCGGGTCGCTGCGTTTTCCAGTCGCGGTTTCTGCGTGTGTAGTTCCTCGAATCGCGCTAGCGCGACGTCGAGGTCCGCCTCATCGAATACCTCGGAGCGGCTGACCATTTCACCTTCGACCGTATTAAGGTCAACCCCTCGCCACTCGGCGTCGAAACCCTCTCGCGAACTCCCGTACGAAGCGTGGGTGGTGACCGCTCCCAGGTTGGTTAGTCGATGCACAGTCTCGACGTAGGTGTTGATGTGTTGGTCCAGGTCCCACCCGGCGCGGACGTATGCGATCAATTCACCGGGCGCGTACGCTGAGCCCCGTCGGTGGTCGATACTCACCAAATCCGGTGTCGTCGCGGGGAGTTCGTGTCGGTTGAGCGCGGCGTAGCCAGCCGTGATGACCGACCACGTGTGTGAGTACGGCGCCGCTTCGCCGACGAGATAGCGCGCATCGAGTTCAGCGATGGCAGCGTCGAAGTCGTCGAGGTCGATCACTACGGCCGCCGCTATTAGCTCGTCGATGTCGATCTCGAAGATGTGAAGGGCGTCGTTATGAAACACCTCCGGTCGCGGGTCGGCACCGGAGAAGTGTGTCCGCATGAGGGCGAGGCGCTGCCCGCGGGTCGCAATGACGACCGATGTTGCGCTGGTTAATCCGACATCTGCGGCCGCCCGGGAATCTGCGATCGCGGCGTCGCGACCGTGTCGAATCCCGGCATTCACGACCCGACGGCGGTCGTCTCGGTAAAAATCGACGGCCACCATCTCCGCGATCGCGGCCCACTCACGGGCAGTGAAGTGTGTCCAAAGGCGCTCGGCTATCTCGCTTGCCGCGTTCTGGAGCCGCGGCGCCGGTGAGCACAACTCATCGAACCTCGCGAGCGCCGCGTCAACGTCTGTCTCATCAAACATCTCGCCGCGGCTGACCAGGTCGCCGTCGACCGTCAACAGAGTGATTTCCCGCCACTCGGCCTCAAAACCCGTTGCGAGGTCCCGCTTCCCAAATGGGTGACGATCACTCCAAGATCGCTCAGCCGATGCACGGCCTCGATGTAGACCTTCGCGTCAGGCGCGACGTCCCACGTGGCGTCTATATATGCGCTCATTGTCACCGGGCGCGAATGCTCTCGCTTGTCGGTGATCGATGTTTACCCAGTCTTGCGTCAACGCAGGAAGTTCGTGCCGGTTGAGCGCGGCGTAGCCCGCCGTGATGACCGACCATGTGTGTGAGTACGGCGCAGCTTCACCGGCGAGGTACCTGGCGTCGAGCTCCTCGAACGCGGCGTCGATGTCGTCGAGGTCGAAGACGAGGACCGCCGCGATCCGGTCGTCGGCGTCGATCTCGACGATGCTGAGCACCTCGGTGTGGAACGAGTCGACGCCGCTGGTGGCACCCCGAGTAGTGCAGAGGGCGAGGCGATCTCCGCGGATTGCAATGGCGACTGATGTGAGACTTGTGACCCCAAGATCAGCGGTCGCCCGCAGGCCCGCGATTTCCGCATCCCGACCGTGCCGGACTCCCGCGCCAAGCACGTGACGGCGGTCGTCGCTGTAATAGTTGTCGGCCATCGCCTGGCCCATCGCGTCCCAGTCGCGGGCCGCGAAGTGCGCCTGGAGGCGCTCGAACGCTCGGCTGGCAGAGTTCTCCGGCGTTCGCCTCTGCGGGTGTAGCTCCTCGAACCGGGAGAGCGCGGCGTCGAGGTCATCCTCGTCGTAAACCTCCATCCGCGGCTTTCCGGAAGCAAACGAAATGACATTGAGGGTGGCCCACTGCAATTCATTTCCATGTGTGTCGGCGCCTTCGACGAGGAGGTTGATGACGGCGCCGTCGGCGTCGAGAGCATGCACCGCCTTTACCCGATAGCGGACGTCGGGCACGAGTTTTAATATCGCCTTGATCGCCGGCTCGAGGTCCCCCGGGGCGAATGGGACTCGGCGATGATCGGTGACCTCAACGTTCCACGCCGCCGGCCCCGGCTCGCGACGGTTGATGGCGCTAAACGGTTCCATGATCAGCTGCCAGGTATGCGCGTACGGTGCTGCCCCGCCGATGAGGTAGCGGGCATCGAGCTCATCGAAAGCGGCGTCGACGTCGTCGGGGTCGAATATGACTTGCGTCGAAATCTGGTGATCGGCGTTGATCTCGACAACGTCGATCATCTCGCCTATCGGCTCAGGCCAGTCGCGCGAGGACAAACAGTGTCGAGCAAGGACGAGGCGCTCCCCGCGGGTCGCAATCGCGGTCGAGGTGATGGTTTCGCCGCCGAGCTCGGCGATGAACTGCACATTCGCGATTTCGGCATCTCGACCGCCTCGTTTCTCGGCGTTCACGACCCGCCGACGATCGTCGGCCGTCAAGTCGTCGGCCAGCATCGCCCTCATGACCTCCCAGTCGCGGGACGGGAAATGCGATAGATAATCCTCGACCACTCGGTTTGCCTCGTTATCCAGTCGCCTCGCCTCTGGTCGCTCGTTCTCGAATTGCGCGTGGGCTGTATCAAGCTCGGCCATTGCGGCGTCGATGTCTTCGATGTCGAACCACACTTGCAGCGCGATTCGGCCTTCGTCGTCGATGCCACATAGCTGAAACACCTCGTCGTGCGGCGCCCCCGGGCTCAGATCTGAAGTGCCGACATCCAATTGCGTAAGAGCCAGGCGTTCACCTCGCACGGCGATAACCATGAGACGGTGCTGCATCCCGCCGATCTCGTGAAGACGTCTTGCCTTGCTTGGCCAATCGCCAGACGGGAGATCCATCCGAGTGAAGCCAAGTGTTTTGCGGCGACTCTCGACGAACACCTCGGGCGCGTACATCTCCTCGACCTCGTCCCAAGCTTCGCGATCGAAAGCAGCTTCTAGCTTGCGGAACGCTCGCACACATGCGTTGTCCGGCTCGACGCTCGGCGCTTCGGGTTGAGCCTGGGCGGCTGGCAAGATGTACTCTCCGAGAAGGCGACGCGCCCTCTCCGCAAGTGCCGCAGCACCTTTCCGTTCATACAGGTCCACCGCACGCTCGGCAGCGGCTCGTGACCCCGCGGCGTCGCCGGCCGCACTCAACACCGCCGCCAGTGCTAGGCAGGCGTCACCGTGATCGACCAAGGCGTCGGTGCGCTCGGCCAGGCCGACCGCTGCCTCGGCGACCGGCCGGGCTTCGTCGTGAGTACCCTGGCGCGCCAACAGCAGCGCTCGAACAGTGCGCCACGTGATCGACGCCCTGAGAGCATGGCCAGCGAGTCGCTCACTCTCCGTACACAATTCGTCGGCCTCGCCCTCTCGGTCGAGCGCCAGGCATGCCCGACCCAACAGCGCGGCGGTCTCGGCGGTGTCGGCGTCGAGGCCCATGCGGCGAAAGCCGTTGTACGCCTTGCGCAGATGGGGCTCGGCTGCGGCAGGATCGTCCACGACCAGCTCGACGATGCCGGCAAACTGCTCGACCTCGAGTAACGCATGTCGTAAGCCGAGCTCGGTGACCGTGCGCCGGGCCGAATCGATCATCCGTCGGGCCGCGGCCGCGCGACCGCGAAACGCCTCCAGCACGGCCTGACACCGCGTCGACGTCGCCTCGACTGCGGGGGAGTCGGTCGTGATTCGCAGCAGCCGCACCACGTCAAGGCACCGACCTCCCGCTCGCGGGACCGGGTTGGGGCCCCACAGCGCCGCGAGTGGCGCACCAGCCAAAACGGCGTTCACCCGGCGGTGTTCGCGCGCCCGGCGCGCCGCGGTGAGAGCGTGGTCCAACGCGATCTCGCCATCGCCGATTCGCCCGAGACGCGCGAGGCATGCGGCTCGGACGGTGTGCGCCTTGGCTTCCCCGGAAGCGTCGTCCAGTTCGGCGAGCTTGTCGGCGGCCGCTTCGACCGCCGCCTCGACCTCGTCTAACCGTTCGGGGTGGATCAGCATCGACAGCTCGCCGTCGAAACATGTCGCCCATGCCGCGAGACGAGCCGAATCGCGCGTCGCCTCCTGCAGTTGTGCGACCGCTCCTGCCGCTGAAACCACGTCGCCGGCGGCCAGCAGCGCCTCGCAGCGCGCGACCAGTAGCCCGGTGGCCTGGTCGTCGCGGTCGGGCAGCTCGTCGTCGAGTTCCTCGAGCGCGTGAAGGGCCCGATCGTAGAGGTCGGCGGCCCCTTCGTAGGCCAGGCGAGCCATCGCCTGGTCTGCGGCGCGTCGGCAGTACTCAACAGCCTTGGCGGCGTTGCCCGCCCACGCGCATTCGAAGTAGTGGTGAGCCAGTTCAGCCAGCAGCTCGTCGTCGGTGCCGGGCATGGTTTCGAGCGTGGTCGCGATGCGCTGATGTAGCCGCATGCGTCGAACGGATGCCAGCTCGGCGAGCAGCGACTGTCGCACGATTGCATGGTTGAACCGGTAACGGCCGCCGGGCTCCTCGATGACGATGCCCGCTTTCGACGCCTCGTCGAACGCGTCGACGAGGTCTTGCCCGACCACTCGCTCGACTAGCTCGACCGCAAACCGGCTGCCGACGACCGCGGCCGCGGCAAGGGCCTTGTTTGTTTCCGCCGGAAGTCGGGAGAGGCGACGGCTGACTGCTTCCCGCACGCCCTGCGGCAACGTGCTCTGATCCCATACGCCGCCACTCTCGTCCACGTGGCGCAAGGCCTCGATGAGAAAGAACGGGTTACCGCCTGTGACTGACGCCAACGCTCGGGCGAGTTCTTCGTCGTCGTAACCTGCCTCGGCGACGTACGCCGTCACGTCGTCCTCGTCGAGGCCGCTGAGTTGCAGGCGGTCGGCGGTGCCGTCCCGGTGAAGATCGGCGAGCATCGCCGCAAGGGGATGCGAGCGGTCGAGGTCCGTGCTGCGGTATGTGCCGACGATCTGGACGCGGGCCTGCTCGCCGAATCGCAGGAGATGCCGCAATTGGAGGAGGGTGGGCTTGGTTGCCCAGTGAAGGTCATCGAGCACCAGGACCACGGGCGCGCTCGCGGAGGCGACTTCGAGCAGGGCGACGACGGCGTCGAAAAGTGCGTAGCGTTCGGTGTCCGGGTCGGCGCGCGTCGGCGCAGCGAGATCGGGCAGCACATCGATCAGCCCGGGAACCAGCGGAAGTAAGGCTTCGATGCCGCGCAGCCCCCGCAGCCGGCTCGCACCGAGGCACGGCACGAGCGAACGCAGCGCTTCCGCGAACGGTTGGTACGGCGCGCCGAGATCCTCGTCGCACCGGCCGTACAGCACGACCGCGCCTTGTTCGTAGGCCGCTCGGGACCACTCGCCGGAAAGGCGAGTCTTGCCGACACCGGGCTCCCCGGCGATGAGCACCGCTCGCATGCCACCGGCCAGCGCGGTCTGCCACGTCGACGACAGTCGCTCCAGTTCGCGGCCGCGGCCGACGAACGGCCCATGGCCGGTCAGGACGGCGGGCAGGTCGGGCCGCTCGATGGGTGCCTCGCTGGTGGGTGCCGAAGACCGATCTTCGGCGGTCTGCAGGCGAAGCTCGAAAACGTGCTCCGGGCGCGCGAGGTTGCGCAGTTGGCGCATCCCGAGATCGGCAAGGACAACGTCGTCAGGTAGCGAGTCAATGACGAGTTCGGCGGTCGCACCCGAGCACAGGATCTGCCCGCCCGAGGCCAACGACCGCAGGCGGGCGACGCGGTTGACCGCGCGACCGAAGTAATCGCCGTCGCGAAGCTCGACCTCGCCGGTGTGCAATGCCACGCGGATACGCATGGGCTCACGAAGCGTCCACGGCTCATGGGTGATCGCGTCTTGTAGCTCGATGGCTGCTGCGGCCGCTGCCGACGGCCGCTCGAAGACCGAGAACGTGGCATCGCCTTCCCCGCGCGTCTTGATCAGCCGCCCGCCGCGCGACGTCACGACTTGTTCGACGAGCTCGTCGTGACGCGCGAGTGCCACCGCCATGGCGTCGGCATCGGCCTCCCATGCGGCGGTCGATCCCTCGATGTCGGTGAGGAGAAACGTCACGGCGCGCGTTGCGGTCGAGACATGTTGCGCCACAGGCATATCCAGCGTCGCATCCTGGCTGACGATGGCAGTCTCGAGCCGCCGAAGATCCGGCCCAGGGTCGACACCCAACTGGTCGGCCAGCAGCGACCGTGCCCGTTGGTACGCGCCCAGAGCTTCACCCTGCCTGCCCGCGCGGTAGAGGGCGAGCATCAACTGGCCCCACCGTCTCTCGCGGAGCGGTGCGTCGGCCACGGCAGATTCGAGTTCGCCGATGAGCTCAGCTGCACGGCCGGTCGCGAGCAGCGCATCCGCCCGGTCTTCCACCAGCGCGGCGTGGGCCTCTAACCAACGTGTCTTCTCCGACGACCCTCTTTGGCCATCCGGCAGTTCCGGGATACCGCGCCAAAGGGTGAGCGCCTCCTCGAAGCGGGCGACCGCTTGGCTGGTATCGCCGGCGACGGCGGCGTCACGGCCCAGTCTCGCGGCCATTTTGTAACGCGACGCGTCCACCTCTGTCCCGGCGAGGGCCCAGCCCGCACCCTCCGTTAATACAAAGCCGTCGCCGAGGGTGCGACGCAGAGCGGAGATGTGGGTCTGCACGGCCTTGGCTGCAGTGCGGGGCGGATCATCGGCCCAGAGCAGTTCGACCAGCGTGTCGGCCGACACAACCGAGCCGGCATGCAACCCGAGCATCGTGAGGATGGCACGCGGTTTGGCGCCAGGGATCCCGACCGGCGCGCCGCCCTGCCGGACCTGGAGAGGTCCCAAAACCCCCAGCTCCACGGCTCGAAGCGTACTCACGAAGCTATCGTCGGTGGGCCGATTCAACACCTGGTCAAGATCGAGTAAAGCCGTCGTGCTTGCAGTTCATAACTGGTTTGCGCCGAGGTCGTATCGCTATGGCAGCACGGTCTTCATCAACATCACGTTGTATGCAGACCACAGCGACAAGTTGAAGTAGAGCTCCTTACCCGTCGACCACGGATGCAGATACGGCGCGTAGATGCCTCCGGGGATGTCGTTCGACGACACGAGCAATTGCTCTGGACCCCACGGTCCTTGCGGAGCCGGCGCGGACCTTGCCACGACATCGTTATTCCCGTTGCAGTACAACGCCAGGAATTGCTTCAGATAGGTGTTGTATTGCACCGACATCTCACCCACCGGTCCGGGGATCACCGGCTGCGCGGCCCCCGGATTGTTCGGGACCCACGTCCCCCCGTCCCAGTACTCGTACCGGCTCAGTTCCGGGATCAAGCCCTGCGGGACTCGCGACAAGAATGCCGACCCGCTCCGTCCGGACGGTGTCCCGTAGGAATAGAGGTATCCGTCGCCCGGCTTGAGGAAAGCCCCCACCTGAAAGTTTTCGTTACCCGGAACGAACGGGGCTCGATTGACTCGGTCCGGCGCGGCCGCCCGGATGCTCTGCGGGTAGACCCCCCAATGCTCGCCGTTGTCGGGGGACACTGCGATCGCGGAGAAGTTCGTCGTCCATTGGCCTGGACTGTCCCAGTTATTGATCGACATGAAGCTCAGATATTGCGTTGTCCCGACAGCGATTCCAGACGTCGGGATGATTCCGGTCTCCGATGGAGCGAACTTGATGCTGTTGATGATCTGCTTCGAAAGCGCAGGCGCCCACAGCGGTGAGCCCGAGTATTTGTTGTTGACCACGCCATTCGGGATGCTGACCGTTTTGGACAGTGCGCGGTCTTGGGTGCGGAACATGGTGTTGTACCGCCACTGCCTGCCGCGGACACTGCAGTAGCCGATCGTATCGCCGAAGGCCATCAACACCTGATTGTTGCCGGGATCGCCGTTGTCCCACATGATCCCGAGGTCGGTCCCGGTGATGGCGAAACGTTTGATGGTCTCGTTCGGGCTCTCCGGCCCGGTCACCCAGCCGACAAGCGATGTCCCAGGCGGCGGGCCGGGCGGTGGCGCGGGAGCCGGAGGTGGTGCGGGTACCGGCTGAGCTATCGCCGCGGCATCAGGGGCCCCAGGAGGAGGAACCGGTGGAGGCGCCACGCCTGCCTGCTGTTGAACCCGCGCGGACTGCGGCGAAAAAGCGTTCAGGATCGTCCGCGACAACCGACCGAGGTTGGGCAGCGGCGCGCGCTCATTTGCGTTGCGCGGCTTGTGGCCTATCGGCGGGCCGTTGAGGCCGGGCAATTCCGGAGTCACGCCGGTGTTCGGAGCCGCGGGAGGTTGAGCCTCCGCGGCCGCACCTGTGCACGGCTCGGCGGTCGCTGGGGGCGCGACGCCGATCCCAGCGAGTCCGATGACGACGGCCGACGCCGTCGACATCGACGCAATTCGGGGACGCGGCGACATGTCACACCTTTCAGAAGCAGGACGTCGCATTTGACGTCCGCAGTTGACTGCTGTGACGATAGTGATCAATGGTGCATTTGTGGCCAGTGATGCATTGATGGGTATGCATCCGTGACCGTGTCGCAACCCGTCCAGATGGCGCGCGGTTGGGCATACGATTCGGGAATGACTGAGGTCAAGTCCCGCTCCCGGCTCTCTTCCTGGGCGTACGCGCTGCGCACCACCAATCCGCCGCCTGACGCTCGGATCGATATGGTCACCCGCTGGCTAGTGGTGACGAGGGCGGCTGTACTGCCGATGACACTGGTATCCGGCCTGGTGGCGGCGCTACTCGCGATCGGGGAGCCGGGCCTGGATTGGCGCTGGCTCGTCCTCTCGCTGGTCGGGATCACCCTGGCCCACGTCGCCAACAATCTGATGAACGATCTGTTCGACACCCAGGTCGGCACCGACAGCGCCACCTACCCGCGCGCCCTCTACGCGCCACATCCCGTGCTGTCCGGACTGGTCAGCCGCCGCACTCTGTTGGTGTCGATCTTCCTGGTCAACGTCGTCGACCTGGCGATCCTCATCGTGCTCACGCTGGCTCGTGGCTGGCCGGTGCTGGCCTTCGCCGTCGCGGGCTTCGTGCTCAGCGTCGCTTACACCGCGCCTCCGCTGCGACTGAAAAAGCGCGGTCTCGGCGAGCCCGACGTCTTTGTCGTCTGGGGTCCGTTGATGGTCTGCGGAACGTACTACTCCGCAGTCGGCTCGGTCGGTTGGGACGTTGTGCTGGCGTCGCTTCCGTACGGGCTGCTGTGTACCACGGTGCTGATGGGCAAGCACATCGACAAGATTCCGTTCGACGAGCCGCTCGGAATCCGCACGCTGCCAGTGATTCTCGGCACCAGGCGCGCCCTGGTAGTGACGCTGGCCATGATGATCGGGTTCTACGTGCTGGTCGCGCTGGCCGTCGCGCTCGGGGCCATGCCGTGGCCCGCGCTTCTCGTTCTCCTTGCGGTGCCGCGGCTATGGAAGGTTTGGCCGCGGTTCCGCCGCCCGCCGCCCGACGAACCGCCGCCGGACTACCCTGTCTGGCCGTTGTGGTACGCGGCGCTGGCGTGGCTGCACGTGCGTCAGGCGGGTGCGTTGTTGGTGCTCGGCCTCGCGATCGGCGCTGTCCTCAAGGTCATTTGACGACGGGGTGGATCTGCAGATCGCAGGTGTCGATAGTTATTGGCACGGTTGATGTTTCGGTTGTGCCCGGGGGAGTGACCCGCAGATCGGTGTAGGTGGGACACTGGTTTCCACTCTGTCGGCAGCAAGACCCTCAACGACCGCATGCGCCTGCACCGACGGTCCCAGCGTGATGGTCGGCGGCTCATCGACGCCGCTGGGCAGCCCACCCATATAACCTCTTGGCGTGCGCTGGGCGTGCAGAAGCGGGCCGCCTGCGCCGGAGTCCACGCCTGGATATCCCGTTATCGTGCACGGCCCGGCGCCGGCCGCCAGACCGAATGTCAGTGTCACCGCGCGATGCGTGACGGCAGCCTGTGGCCCTCGGCGGTGACCGTCACTTGGTCAGAGCCGCAGGGCGTTATCGCGTCGGAACCGGTCAGCATCGGCGCGAGTTCGCTGCGGGGCACCGGAACTTCCAGCGATCCGAGATAGTGGGGAATCACGCCATCCTGGTCGAGGAAGAAGGTCACCGAGTCGTCGGTGATCGCGAAGTTCTGGTAGGCGTCTAGGCCGAAGTCGTCGGAGGACACATCCGAGGCTTGGCGCTTGTCGAACTCGCGTTGAACGATCGGGTTCAGTACCTCCGCGGCTGAGCGCCCGGCTTGAACAGCGTGTCCAACGTGATCGGGGCGCGCTTGCCGACGTCGTAGTTGAACGCCTTGAAGGTCGTCACCGGGTGCACACCACCTTCGGTGTGGACGTCGAGCACCAGGCTCTGGGTGCTTGAAGACTCATATGAGCGCCCGACGATGTCGAGTTCACTGTGAGTGCCACCGGGAACGGGGTACTGCTTCAGCCAGTCGACGAAGTCATCGCTGCGGTGTGCGATGTAGTCGGTGACCGGTCGCATGTCGGGGTAGTTGACGGGAAAGCGGAAATCAAGTGTGTAGGTTGATGTTTCGCTATGCACGTGGCATGTCTGGTCGGGGTCGCTCGTTCCACCCAGCGTGGTGCACGGCGATGGCGCAACGGCAGCCGGTGACGGCGCGGACATCGACGACGCCGGGCTGGGGGTGCCCGACGTACCGCACCCCGCGACGCCGGCGATGACGATCGCGCTTGAAAGCCCGACGAGGAGTTGGTGTTTCATGGCAGCTACCTGCGACCCGCGAACGGCACCGCATCGATGACACCGCCGCCGTTCACCGGTGGACCGAGGAGGACGGTCGACGTGTCGCTCGCCGGGTCGTACCGCAGCAGCGACTGACCGCCGCCGCAGGCAGCCTGTGCCTGCAGATCGAGGCCCGCGCCGTCGACGCCGATCACCTGGATGCTCTTGCCGTCGCCTACTTCGGGCACCGACACCGGTGTTGTGGTGCCGTCGTCGTTGAGCCTGGCGAGGTAGATCACGCCGCACGCGCCAAGGGCCTGAACGAACGTGCCCGCCGGCAGCTGCCAGGCGTTGACGTCACCCAGATCTCGGCCGCCGTTCTTCCCGTTGTTCGGCGCGGTGAGGGCGGTCGGTGTGCCGCCGTCGATGGGCACCCGCCACAGACTCGACGTGTACCAACTGTCGCTGCTGGTGCAGTTTGCAAGGACTGTCGTTTCTGGTGCGCCATCCCACCACCGGACCGGGCTGCAGTCGGACTGACCGGGAATCGAAAGGGTCGACCCGCGCACTCCGTCATTGCCCATCAGGGAAAGACCCGCCGACGTCCCGAGCACCAGCCGCGTGCCGTCGGGTGTGGACAGATAGCGCCCGCTGAACTGATTTTCGAGCTTGTCCGTCGGAAACGTCAGCTGCGGTTTGCCCGCCAGGTCGACCCGTTGGAGCGAACTCGGGTGAGAGCTGTCGCCGACATGGCTCAGCAGCAGGGCTTTGCCGTCGGGGCGCGTGAAGCGGGGAAAGCCGTCGACGGCGACCGCGGTCTGCTTGCCGGTGTGCAGGTCGACCACGATGGCCTGCGACGGTTTGGAGTACTCCGCATAGAAAAGGGCCTTGCTCCCGTCGCCCGACCAATCCACCAGCTCGACGTCCGGCTTGTCGCCCGGCGGCGGGAAGGTGGTGATCGGGTAGCGGCCACCCGCCGGGCTAACCAGGTACAGCGTCGTGGTCGCCGCGTCACGTGACGGTTCGTTCGGCGGTCGTTCCTCGCCTGGGCGAGTGCCGGTGACCGGGCTCCACGTGGCGAGCATCCAACCCGGACCGACCTGGGACCACGGGATGGTCTCGTGCGCGGCGTCGACCCCATGAGCCGCAGGCCGCGCGGCCGCCGTCGGTGTAGTGATAGCCGGGCTCCCGGCCACGCTGTGCACGGCCGTCGATCCGGTCGACGACGAACATCCTGCGACGATCATCGCCGCGAGCGCGGCGATCGCTGTGGTGGTCATCTTCATTGGAATAGTCCTTGTCTGTCCGCTGCGTGTGGGACGGCTACAAGGCTGCGGTGGACGCCTTGGGAGATTCTTGGAGGTCTGCTCAGACGGCCGCTAAGTGACGTTGACTTTGCTCTCTCTTCCGGGGATTTGTCTTGCCCTCCGTTCCACTAGTACCCGCTGGTCAGCACCGGGCATCGATGAACTCGAGTGCTTCGCCGCGCTCGGCGCCGAGTTCCGGGTCGGCGCGGGTGTCGACAGGCTCGGGAAGCCATGGGCCGATGTAGGTTTCGCGCCGCGCACGCGCAGATTGCAGAGCATTGAGACACAGCCGTGTGGTCGTGGTCGCCAGAAAGGCCGCCGGGTCCACGACCGTGCTGCGGTCGAAGTTCTGCCATCGGATCCAGGCCTCTTGAACGATGTCTTCGGTCTCGGTGCGGCTTCCGAGCATCCAGTACGCGATGCCGAACAGACGCCGTCGAACCGCGACGAACTCTGCCGTCGCTCGCTCCAGGTCAGCCGGCGAGCCGTCACCGATCACCACGCGGTCATCCAAACACAAACCAAGGTTGAAGTAGTCGATTCAATCGTGCGAATTTCCGCCCGAAGCTTCGGATCCCGAGCAAGATGACCGGTGCAAGTGCAGGGCGACAGGAGGGGGCGACACGATGGTAAACGTCACAGGATTCGATCCGTCAGTCAGCGGTCAGGAGCCCAGGGACGAGTACGGAAACAAGGTGCCGGTAGGCGTCTGGGGCGACTCCGACACCGACGTCGGAGTTTTCGGAACCAGCGGGGCCGTACCTCCAGGCGGCAACATCATCGTCGCAAACATGCTCAAGGCCGGTGTGATAGGCCATGGCACGGATCGTCCAGGGATCATCGGCCATAGCCAGGCAGCGTGTGGGGTCTGTGCATTCAGCGACAAGTTCTCCGGCCTGTACGCCTACAGCGACAATCAGGACGGCGACCCGACCGTGGCGTCGATCCTTGCTTTGGCCAGCAATGGTGGGATCGCGGTCGCGGGGAGCTCTGGAGATGGCGAGGGCATCGTCGGGGTGAGCTGGTTCGGAACGGGGGTTCGTGCCACCACCTCGGCTGGCACGGGAGTGCTCGGCGAAGGCTATGCCGGCAACATCTCCGGCGCCCCTTACGGTGTGAGGGGTGTGAGCGACAAAGGCACCGGCGTTCGCGGCGAATGTATTTCGGCCAACGGCGTCGAGGGCGTTACCTACGGAGACGGTTACGCCGTTACGGGTGTGCACTTCTCGACCGACCCGGGTGCAGGTGTTCTCGGCGAGAGCGTCCTGGGCAACGGCGTCGAGGGTTTCACGTACAGTGAAGATCCCAACACCGCCGCGGTGCACGGCCGTAGCGCACGCGGCAATGCGGGACTTTTCATCGGCAACGTCAAGGTGACTGGCTCAATCATGAAGGGCGGCGGTGGATTCCGCATCGACCATCCCGATGACCCCAAGAACAAGGCGCTCTCTCATTCATTCGTCGAGTCCCCGGAGATGTTGAACGTCTACAACGGAACCGTGACGACGGATGCGCGTGGGAACGCCCGTGTGAACCTACCGAAGTACTTCGAGGCGCTCAACGCTGATTTCCGTTACCAGCTGACCGCCATCGGCCAGTTCGCCCAAGTCATGGTTTCCGAGGAAATCCGTGACAACCAGTTCGCGATCAAGTCCGAACCCCCCAAGGTCAAAGTCTCGTGGCAGGTGACCGGTGTACGACGGGACGCCTGGGCTGCGGCCAACCGCATTCCCGTGGAGGAGGACAAGCCGGCAGGCGAAAAAGGCGCATATATCCATCCCGAACTGTTCGACAAGAAGGATGCGCCACGACCCGATCGTTCGCCCATAGACACGATGACGGCACTGCTTCCGGAGGAAGTGGGCCAGCGAGCGAACGACTTGCTGGCTTCCGCCGATTCATCAGGCCTCCGCGAGTTGATGACCGAGGCTCGGAACTTGTTCGCACAACGAGTTGCCGAAAGGCATGAGCGTTCGCATAGCTGAGGTCAGACGGCGGTACCGTCGTTGCCATGAGCCTGTTGAGCGACCTGGACGGGGTCCGCGTCGGACTTGGCCGCGCGCTGTTCGGCCTGGTCGCCGGCCCCGACGGCCCCAGCAACAGGGCCCGTATCCACAACACCCCTGGCCCGCGCTGGTTCGGTGAGGACCGCCCGATCCGCCGGGTGCACGCCGACGCCTCGATGTTCGTCGGAGGCTTGCGGGCGCTGTTATTCCAATCGCTGCACCCGCTCGCCATGGCCGGCGTCGCCGAGCACTCCGATTACCGTGGTGACCCCTGGGGACGGCTGCAACGCACCAGCACGTTCCTGGCGGTGACCACATTCGGTCCGGCGGACGACGCCCAGCGCGCCGTCGACAAGGTGCGCGGAATCCACCGGCGGGTCCACGGCGTCGCCCCGGACGGCACGCCCTATCACGCGTCCGATCCGCATTTACTGGAGTGGGTGCACATCGCCGAGGTGGACAGCTTCCTGCTGGCGCACCAACGCTACGGCGCGGCGCCGCTCGATCAGTCCGGCCGCGACGGATATGTGGCCGATGCCGCCCGTGTCGCCGAGGCGCTCGGGGTCCCCGACCCGCCACGCACCGAACGCCAACTGCAGCAACGTATTTCCGAATATCGATCCGAGTTGTACGGGACGGCGGCGGCCAGGGATGCGGCCCGCTATCTGCTGCTCACGCCGCCACTGCCGATCGTGGCGCGGGCCCCCTACGGGATCCTTGCTGCGACGTCGGTCGCGATGCTGCCCGCTTGGGCGCGCGCACCCCTGTGGCTGCCCTACGTTCCACCGCTCGAATCCACCGTCATCAGGATGGCGGGCAATGCCGTCGTCGGCGGCATTCGATGGGCGATGTCGACCGGACGGGCAGACCATGACTCGGTGGCCTGAACCCGAAAAGCCCAAGCCAGGTCAGGAATCGGTGTGGGACTATCCCCGTCCGCCTCGGCTGGAGGACTTCGCCGGTGAGATCACGATCGAGTTCGGCGGCAAGCAGATCGCATCCACGAATCGTGGTTGGCGGGTGCTGGAAACGAGCCATCCGCCGACCTACTACCTACCCCGAGAGTGTTTCTCCGAGGGAGTGCTGTGCCCGACGTCGGGCGCATCCTGGTGTGAATGGAAAGGCCAGGCAAGCTATTTCGACCTGGTGACCGACACCGATCGGGCGGAGGCGGCCGCTTGGACGTACAGGAGCCCCACGTCCGGCTTCGAGCCGATCGCGGGCGCCGTCGCGGTGATGGCCGCTGCGGTCGACCGCTGCACCGTCAACGGCGAGGTCGTCGTACCGCAGCCCGGCGGTTTCTACGGCGGATGGGTGACGAGTTGGATCAGGGGACCCTTCAAGGGCGTGCCAGGGTCGACGGGCTGGTAGTCAGACGGCGTGCTGCTCGCAGCTACCCGGGCAGCGCGCTGCGAGGCCGTGCGGGTGGAACCGCAGCCAGTAATGCACGGGTGTAGTCCTGTTCGGGAGATTCGAACAGCTGCGCGGCGGGCCGGTATTCGACGGCTTCGCCATCACGCATGACGAGCACGTCGTGGCTCATCCGTTGGATGACCGCGAGATCGTGCCCGATGAACAGGTAGGTCAGATTCAGTTCGCGTTGCAGATCCGCGAGCAGGTCGAGCACGTGCGCTTGGACCGAGACGTCTAGCGACGCAGTCGATTCGTCGAGGATGAGCAGGTCGGGTTCGGTGGCCAGCGCCCTGGCGATGCTGACCCGTTGACGCTGTCCGCCGGAGAGCTCGTGCGGGTAGCGCGAGGTGAACGACGCGGACAGTCCGACGAGTTCGAGCAGTTCCGCCACCCGTTCCTGACGCGCCCGCTTGCCCTTCGCGAGCCGGTGGACCCATAGCGGCTCGCCGATCGCCGCTCCCGCCCTTGTGCGAGGGTTCAGCGACGAGAACGGATCCTGGAACACGAGGCTGATCCGCCGACGCAGCGCCTTCTCGGGGGCTCCCCGCACACCGAGCACGTCCTCCCCGTCCAGTGAGGCGGTGCCGGCGTCGGGCTTGACCAATCCCGTCAGCGAGGCCGCGACAGTCGACTTGCCCGAACCGGATTCGCCCACCAGGCCGAGTGTCGTGCCGCGCCGAATCTGAAAAGTCAAGCCCTTCACCGCGTGCACCGTCGATCGGCCAACCGGCGTCGTCACCGGAAAGCGGACGTCGAGCCCCTCGAGCCGCAGCAAGACCGGTGCCTCGGAATCCGCAGGCGGCGGACCGGGCGCACCGACGAGCGGGCGCGCTTTCAACAGCTCCCGCGTGTAGGGCTGCTGCGGACTGTCGAACACGTCGAGGACTGGCGCCTGCTCGACGGCTTGACCGTCCTGAAGCACGGTCACATCGTCTGCGACCTGGCCTATCACCCCGAGGTCGTGGCTGATCCACACCACAGCGGTGCCGAAATCCCGTTGCAGATCGCGGACCAAGTCGATGATCTGCGCCTGGGTCGTCACATCCAGCGAAGTGGTCGGTTCATCAGCGATCAGCAACTCGGGGTCACACGCCAGCGCGATCGCGATCATGACCCGCTGCCGCTGGCCTCCCGACAGCTGATGGGGATAGGAGTTCAGCCGGGTCTGCGGTTGCGGCAACCCGACCGCCTCCAGCAGCTCCAGTGCGCGACCCTTGGCTTGCTGCCTGGTCATGTTGCGGTGGGCTTCAAGGGATTCCGTGATCTGACGCTCGACTGTCAACAGGGGATTGAGAGATGTTCCTGGGTCCTGGAACACGAAACCGATGCGGCCACCGTGCACCTCGCGCAGCAGACGGGGCGACGCACCAACGAGCTGCGCCGGTGCCGAGTCCGTCACACCGGCAAGCGTGCTTGTGCCGCTGATCACCGCGCCCGGTGCGTCGAGCAGCCCGGTGGCCGCCAATACGGTCATCGACTTGCCGGAGCCAGATTCGCCGACGATGCCGAGCGTCTGATCGCGCGCCACATCGAAGGAGACACCGCGGACGATCTCGCGTCGACCGATCCGAACCCGAAGATCGCGCACACTCAGAACAGGGTCAGCCACTGCGCCTCCGAGCCTCGATCATGGTGCGCTGCTTGGGATCCAGTACATCGCGCAATCCGTCACCGAGCAGATTGAACGCCAGCACCGTCACGACGATCGCGGCGCCGGGGAACACCGCCATCCACCAGGCGAGTGTGACGAAGCCCTGGGAGTCGAAGATCATCCGGCCCAACGACGGTTGCGGCGGTTGAATCCCCAGTCCGAGGAACGACAAGGCCGCCTCCGAGAGAATCGCGAATGCGAGCGACAGCGACGTCTGCACGATCAGTGGCCCGGCGACGTTGGGCAGGATGTGCCGTCCCAGCATGTAGAGGTGGCCGGTGCCCATCGTGCGTGACACCTGAACGAACGGTTCCACCCGCACGCTCAGCGTGCTGGCGCGGGCCACGCGCGCAAAAATGGGTGTGTACACGATGCCGATCGCCAGGATCGTCGTCGTCACACCGGGTCCCAGGACGGCCACGACGGCCAGCGCGAGCAGGAGCACCGGGAACGCGAACATCACATCGACGACCCGCATCACGACAGTGTCCAGCCAGCCGCCCCGGTAGCCGGCGATGAGGCCGACCGTCACGCCGACCACCACAGCGAACGCCACGCTGACCACCGCGACTCGCAACGACGCCTGAATGGCGACAAGAACCCGCGAGAACACGTCGCGGCCCAGTTCGTCGGTGCCGAACCAATGTTCGCCGCCCGGTGGGCGCAGGGCGTTCGGCACATCGATGTCATTGACGCCGAACGGTGCGATCCATTGGGCGGTGATCGCGACGAACAGCAGGACGGCGAGGACGATTGCGCTCCCCACGGTGACCGGATTGCCCGCCATCAGCCGCACGGCCGAGAGCCGGGTCTGCTCCTCGACCGGCGCGGTGTCAGCGGGTGTGCTGGTCGTCATGACAGCCGAATCCTCGGGTCCACCACCGCATACAGCGCGTCGACGATCAGGTTGATGAGCAGGAACAGCGCCGCGATCAGCAGCACCGCGCCCTGGATGACGGGGTAGTCGCGGGCCGCGACGGCGTTGTACACCAAACGGCCCAGGCCGGGCCATGCGAACACGACCTCGACGACGATGACACCGCCGAGGATCGTTGCCAGCTGGATGCCGGTGATCGTCAGGACCGGGATGGCCGCATTCCGAACGGTGTGCCGCATCGTGACCACTCGTGGCGGTAGCCCCTTCGAGCGCGCCGTGCGCACATATCCCATTGCCGCCACTTCCAATACCGCCGAACGGATGTAGCGCGTCATGATGGCCGCGGCGACGAGGCCGACGGTCAGCCCGGGAAGGATCACATGCCACAACCAGCCCACGGGGTCGTCGAACAGCGGCCGGTAACCCGACGTCGGCAGCCAGTGCAGGGTCGACGCGAACAAGGCGATCAGCAGAATGCCCATCCAGAAGTCTGGGATCGACACTCCGAATTGGCTTGTGACGCGGACGATCGCGTCGCTGACGCGGCCCTCGTGCAGCGCGGACCAGATGCCTGCGGGCAGTGCGATGAGCAAGGCGATGACGATCCCCACGAACGCGAGCGAGGCGGTCGCGGGCAGGCGCTCGAGCAGCGTGACCGTCACGGGGTCGCCGTTGCGGAAGCTCACGCCGAGATCGCCGGTGAGGGCCGAACCCATGTAGCCGAAGAACTGTTCGATCAGCGGGCGGTCCATGCCGCTTGCCGAACGCAGCGCGTCATAGGCCTGCGGTGTGTAGCGGGTGCCGAGCGCGATCCGCACGGGATCCCCGGGTACCAGGTGCACGAGCGCGAAAACCACGACGAGCACCCCGATCAGGACGACGATCGAGTACAGCAGCCGACGCGCAAGAAAGCGCACGACCGGGTTCGTCACCAGCCGGGTCATTGTGTTCCGCCTTCGGTGATGCTCGCGGTGCGGAATCGGATGGCCTTGTCGCGACGTGCCTCGTACCCGGACATGTCCTTGGTCCACGCCTGGATGACCGACGGGTTGTAGAGGTAGATGTAGCTGCATTCGTCGCCGATGATCGTCGCGGCCTTGCGATAGATCCCCGCCCTGGCATCTTGGTTCGTCTCGACGCGGCCCGCGTCCAGGAGTCGGTCCACTTCGGGATTCGAATACTTCTGGGCGTTGCTGCTGCCGTCGGTGTGGTGCTGTGCGTAGTAGAAGTCGTCTGGGTCGATGTTTCCCAACCAGCCCATCATCAACATGTCGAAGTGTCCGCTGTTCTGTTCGTCGAGCCAGGTCGCAAAGTCGACGGTGCGGATGTTAACCGTGATACCAAGTGGGGCAAGGTTATCTGCGATGATCTGCGCTGCGGTGACTGTTTCCGGATACTCGGTGGTGACCAACATGTCGAGGTTCTGCGGTGACGCGTTCGCTTCGTGTAATAGGCGCTTGGCCTGCTCGATGTCGTAGTGATATCTGTTGTAGTCGGTGTACCAGAAGCTGCCTTTGGGAATCGCGAGTTGATTCCCGGCGGCGGTGCCGTAACTGGTGGCCGCAACGATGGCGTCCCGGTCGATTCCGTAGGCGATGGCTTGGCGAACCCGCACGTCGTTCCATGGCTTGCGGGCCTCGTTGAGCGCGAGGTACCAGTAGTCGTTGCTCGGCGTGACCGCAAGGTTGACCGAGTCGTCGTCATTGATCTGGTTGACGCGCTGCGGCGGAATCGAATCGGTCCAATCGATTTCACCGGCCTGCAGCGCAGACAGCGCGGTTGACTTCTCGGGTATGAATCGGAAGATCACGCCCGAAACCTTTGGTGCGCCGGCCCAGTAGCTTCCGTTGGCCTTCAGCGTGATCGAGTCACCACTCTTTTGGCTTTCGAAGGCGAATGGCCCTGTGCCGATCGGGTGCGTGGCGATCTGACCGCTTTCGACATTCTTGCGCTGCACGATTGCCATGCCCTTGAAGCCACCGAGATTGGTCAACAGGTTCGGTGTGGGTTGCTTGAGTCGGATGACGACTGTGGACGGATCGGGTGCCCGGACATCGGTCACCGCACTGAGTTTGTCGGCGTTCGAGAGCTCTTCGTCGATGATGCGCCGGTACGTGTACACGACGTCCTCGCCGGTCAACGGGCTGCCGTCGTGGAAGGTGATGCCGCGGCGAAGATGGAAGGTCCAGGTGAGCTGGTCGGGGCTGACCTGCCACGACTCGGCGAGTGCCGACCGCATCTGGAGGTCCGCGTCGGGTTCGACGAGCGTGTCAAAGACGTTTTCGAGGACCTCGAACGAGAAGTAAGCGCTGGTCTTGTTGGGGTCGAGCTGATCGGGTTCACCCGCGATGGCCGCGACCAGCCGTCCCGACGAACCACCGCCGAGGTCGACGCTCTCCCCGGTCGAACAGGCGCTGAGGGCCATCACCAGCGAGGCGACGATGCCGACAGCGGTGCGCGTCGCCGCTCTGGTCATCACCATCACCCCGGATTCGTCGCCCTCCGCTTATTACCCGGGTTCCGTAGTGATCGAAACGCCCGGCCCCGGCTGTTCACCTTTACATTAAGTGCTCTATGATTTGTCCATGGCCAAGCCGCCATTGTCGATGAAGCCGACTGGTTGGTTCCAAGTCGCGTGGTCCGACGAAATAAAGGTCGGCGACGTGCACCGGATGAAGTACTTCGACCGCGAGATGGTCGCTTGGCGTGCGCAGTCAGGGCGATTGACGGTCATGGACGCCTATTGCGAACACCTGGGTGCACACCTCGGCTACGGCGGCCATGTCGAGGGCGAGGTCATTCAGTGTCCGTTCCACGGGTGGCAGTGGAACCACGACGGCCGCAACGTCTGCATCCCCTATGAGAACCGGCCCAACCGGGGCAGGCGCATGCAGACCTACCCGGCGACCGAACGCAATGAGTCCGTGTACATGTGGCATGACGTCGACGGCCGGGAGCCCTATTTTGATGTCCCCGACGTGTTCTCGAGCTTCGACGACAGCCGCAGTGCTGCCGATTACTACCCGCAGCAGCGCTTGTTCCGGGCACGCCTGGAGATGCATCCGCAGTACGTCCTCGAGAACGGGGTCGATTTCGCACATTTCAAGTTCGTGCACAACACTCCGATCGTGCCGGTGTTCACCCGACACGACTTCGACCAACCGGTGTCCTATGTCGACTTCACGATCACATTCGAGGGTGACGACCAGCAGAACATCGAGGACGTCAGGAGCGGTGTGGAAGCCATCAACGGAGGCCTCGGTATCGCAGTGACCAAGAGTTGGGGCATGGTCGACAACCGCACCATCTCGGCCATCACCCCGGTCGACGAGTCCACATCGGATGTGCGGTTCATGGTCTACATCGGCCGCTCACCGGGCAAGGACACCCCGCGTGCCGAAGCGAAGGCAGCAGAGTTCGGCGAAGAGGTCATCCGGCAGTTCGCCCAGGACATCCATATCTGGCAGCACCAGCGTTATTCGGATCCACCCGCGCTGTCCAGCGCCGAGTCGGCGGGCTTCACCGCAATTCGCAACTGGGCCAAGCAGTTTTATCCCGACGGTATCGGCGGTAGTGCCGCCGAAGTCTACGAAGCATTGCAGAAAGGCTGACCCGCGATGAATGTTCCTGCCAGCCGACCGATCCGCGTGTTCCAGGTGGCCACGGGCAATGTCGGCTCGGAGATGATCAGACGCATAGCGCATCAACCCGACCTCGAGTTGATCGGCGTGCATTGCTACTCGCAGGACAAAGTGGGTAAAGACGTCGGCGATCTCGTCGGTATCGGACCGAACGGTGTCATCGCGACCGGCTCCGTCGACGACATCATTGCCGCCGAACCCGATGTGCTTACCTTTCACGGCGTGTTCCCCGACGAGGACCTCTATGTGAAGGTCCTCGAAGCAGGCATCGACATCGTGACGACCGCGGACTGGATCACGGGCTGGCACCGCGACACCAACCACCCGCATCCCTCTGGCAAGCCGGTCTCACAACTCCTTCAAGAGGCGTGCGAGAAGGGTGGCGCCACCTTCTACGGAACCGGGATGAACCCCGGGGTGAACCAGATCCTCGGTGTGGTGTGCTCGTCCGACGTTGCCGAGATCGAGAACATCACCACCATCGAGTCCGTCGACGTGTCATGTCATCACTCGAGGGACACCTGGATCGAGGTCGGGTACGGCCAGCCGGTCGATGACCCCGAGATCCCCGGCAAGCTCGAGAAGTACACCCGCGTCTTCGCCGACAGCGTGCTGATGATGGCCGACTGCTTCGACCTGCGGCTCGACGAGGTCAAGTTCACCTACGAACTCGGCGCCTGCACCAAGGATGTCGACCTCGGCTGGTACAGGCTGCCGAAGGGCTCGCTGGGCGGCAATTACATCAAGTACCAGGGCATGGTGAACGGGGTGCCTCGAGTCGAGACGCACCTGGAGTGGCAGATGACGCCACACACGGACCCGAGCTGGAATATCAAGGGCTGCTACATCACTCAGATCAAAGGCGACCCCTGCATCTACAACAAGCACATGATCTTCCCGAAGCCCGGTGTCGACCTGTCGAACCCGGACAACTTCGCCTCGATCGGCATGACGATTACCGGAATGCCCGCGCTGTACGCGATAAAGTCGGTCGTCGCGGCGCCGCCGGGTCTCGTGACGAGCGCCGATCTGCCGCTACGGGGATTCGCCGGACGCTTCAGGCTGTGATTGGCGTCAGGCGACACTGAGTTCGAGTCTTTCGAGCCGCCTGGAGAGCAGGCTGGGTAGCCACCGCCCGGTGTCGATCGCCTCCAAATGCGTCGTGCGCTCGAGAAGCTGGCCAATCACGATTCTGGCCTCCAGGCGGGCGAGTGCGGCGCCGACGCAGAAGTGCACGCCCTTGCCAAAGCTGATGTGGCCCTTGCCGTCGGGACGATCCAGACGAAATTCGTCGGGATCGTCGAATTGTGACGGATCCCTGTTAGCCGCGCCCCACAGAAGCAGGAGGCGCGATCCGGCGGTCAATTCCACGCCACGCAGCGTGGTGTCGTTGACCACGTGGCGGTAGTGGCCCCGGAATGGCGGCTCATAGCGCAGAACTTCTTCGAGGAATACGCCCAACAGATCCGGGTTTTCGCGAACCTGCCGTTGGATGTCGGGACGGCTCACCAAGATATGGGCCGCTGACCCGATCAACGATGCGGTGGACTCGCCGCCCGCGCTGAACAATGTGATGATCATGGGCAGCGCAGTCAATTCCGCCAATTGACCTGAGGCACGAGCCGCTGCAACGACACTGAGCAGATCGTCTCGGGGTTCGGCGGCAGCCCGATCGAAATGTTCGACGATGTAGCTGGCGAGCTCCAGAGTCGCAATGCCCGCAGCCGCGAGTTGATCTTCGTCTACAAATCCTTCGACCACTTTGGTGCTTGAGTACCCCCATCGCATCAGCTGCTCGATGTCGACATCGGGCACACCGATCAGTCGCGTGACGACCATCATCGGGAGTCGGTTCGCCATCGCCGACATCCACTCGATGGTGCCGCCTTGGACGCCTTCATCCCACAGTCTGTCCACGGTTTCACCGACGAACAACTCCAGTTCGTTGATGCGTTTGGCAGCCAACTGCGGCACCAACAACTTCCGGTGTGCGGCATGGGCAGGATCGTCCGCGGTCGCGAGGGCCTGGATGTCTCCGCCGAGCTCGCCCATCGGAAACGCACGCACCTTTCCGTTCTGGTACGTCATGGTGGCGGTGAGGTTCGAGGAGAATTCCTGCGGCCGGGCGATGACCTCATTGACCGCGTCCCAGCTGCACACCGCGTAGAAGCCCGAGTCACCGACCGGATGAACCGGCCCCGCAGCGAGCATGCATTCATACAACGGGTACGGGTCCTGAACGAATCGGTCGTCGAACAAGTCGAGGCCGAGGTGGTCTTCCCGTGCGCGCATTCCTCAAGGCTGATCGGGGCAGGTCAACTGCGTCAACGTTCGGCGGGAAAGTTGAAAAGCGCAGGTTCGTCACCCTTTGGCTCGCCGTCTCACAACGCGGTCCGGACCTGCAGAAGGGGTGAGAATTCTGGTCAGATCTGTCTCAGCGTGAGAAAGTGAGCCCGTGGCTCGCAGCGACTGGTTGGTTGGCGGTGATCGGCGCACCGCGGCCGCGGAACGCATCTACGCGGCGGCGACCGATGTCATCGCCCGCGACGGATACGAGGCATTCGACATAGACGCGTTGGCCGCCCGAGTTCACTGTTCCCGCGCGACGATTTACCGCCACGCCGGCGGCAAGGCCGAGATTCGCGACGCCGTTATGGTGCGTTCGGCTTCGCGCATCGTCGATGCGGTGCGGACGGCCGTCGACGACCTGAGTGGGTCGCAGCGGATCGTCACCGCGATCACGGTGGCGCTCGAAGAGATTCGATCCGATCCGCTCGGTCAGCTGATGTTCGGCGCGAGTCGCGCCGGCGAAGAAAAGGCGTGGCTCACCGAATCACCGGTCGTCGGCAGGTTCGCGACCGAACTGAACGGTCTCACCGACGACGACACGCAGGCCGCGCAGTGGATTGTCCGCGTGGTGCTGTCAATGCTGTGTTGGCCGATCGGGGATGTGGACGCCGAGCGTCAGATGCTGAAGCGCTTCATCTCTCCCGCATTCGCCCACCCTGAATAGAATCAGAACCCGACCATGGCCACCAACGTCTCGCCGCGCCGTCCAACAAACGGAAAGCAGCTGCGGGCGGATCGCACACGCGCGATGGTGATCGACGAGACCGTGCGATGTGTCATCGAGGAGGGTTTCGGCGCCGCCTCCGCCAAACACATCACCGAGCGCGCGGGTGTCACGTGGGGAGTGGTCCAATACCACTTCGGCGACCGCGACGGCTTGTTGATGGCGGTCGTCGATCGCGGGTTTGCCGAGCTCCTGGAGACGCTCAACGGCATGGAGCCCGAATTGAGCTCTACCTCTGGACATTCCCGCGCCGAGCTGGTGGTGAACGCCGTGGCCGACGCGTTCTTGAGTCCGACATCGGTTGCCGCACTTGAGATCCTGATCGCAACGCGCGCCGACCGAGCCGACGTCGACCAGCAGCACCTGCTCGAGCTGTTCGCCACCCTCACCCGACTCGGCCGATACGTCGCCGACGGACTCGAGACCGAGCGTGCCGACGCTGTCGGCAATCTCATCTGGACCACGCTGATGGGCGCCATGGTGGCCAAGATGGCGGTGCCCGGGCCCGTCGACGTCGGCCGTGAATTGCGCGCTCTGACCGACGTCATCGCCGCCTACGTCGATCAGCACCAGAAAAGCTAGAAGGGCCGCAACCTCACGGCAGTTCTGTCATAAGCCGGTCGACCGATACGCGGGGTCCGCTGAAGAACGGGACCTCTTCGCGCACGTGCCTGCGGGCCTCGGTGGCGCGCAGCTCACGCATCAGGTCGACGATGCGATGCATCTCCTTCGCCTCGAACGCGAGTATCCACTCATAGTCGCCGAGCGCGAACGCGGCCATGGTGTTGGCCCGCACGTCCGGGTAGCCGCGCGCCTGCCTTCCGTGGTCGGCGAGCATCGTTCGGCGCTCGGCGTCGGGAAGCAGATACCAGTCATAGGAGCGGACGAACGGATACACGCACAGGTAGGCGCCCGGTGCGTCGCCGGCGAGGAACGCGGGCACATGGGTCTTGTTGAACTCGGCGGGCCGGTGCACGGCCGCCGAGCTCCACACCGGCGTGCTCACCCGCCCCAGCGTGCACGATCGGCGCAGCGCGTTGTAGGCGGACTGCAGCGTCTCGATGCGCTCGGCGTTGGTCCACATCATCCAGTCGGCATCGGCGCGAAGACCGGCCACGCAGTAGAGCCCACGCAGCGTTACCTGGCTGTCGGCGAGCCCGTCGAAATAGGTCCGGGCGTCAACGATCGCCGCGGCCCTGTCCTCGCCGAGAGCCCCGGGTTCGACTCGAAACACCGAGAACATCTCGTAGCAGATTTCCGCATTGATCCTGCGGTGGTCGGTGGCCAACTCAACTCCGTTCGGTGCTCGGCCAACCCGATCGAAGCCGCCAACGGTCCAGCGCGGCAACGTGTTCCGGCCTGGAAGCCGCGACAAACTGGGAGACCCCGCGCAGTTGCTGGTCGATGCCGGTCAACCCCGCCGCCGCGAAGAACGCCGGAACCGTCGTGCGATCGAACACCTGCACCCCGCACACTGTCGCGCCGAGGGCCAGGGCCTTGCGCGCCAGCGAGGACTCGCGGGCGTAGCTCGTGAGTACCGCGATCCGTCCGAGCGGTGCGAGCACCCGAACCATCTCCCTCAGCACACCCAGCGGCTCCGGCACGAGATGAAGCGCGCCGAAACAACACACGGCGTCGAACGCGCCGTCGTCAAAGGGAAGACCGAGGGTGTCGGCACGCATGTAGACCACCCGGTCGTGGCTGTTGTGGTTCGCCGCGCGCTGGAGCATCTGCACCGAGTCGTCAACACCGATGACGAACCCGTCTCCGGTCAGCCTGCTCGCGGAGAAGCTGGTGAAGTCGCCGGGTCCACAGGCTACGTCGAGGACCCGCTGGCCGCCCTCGAGACGCAGCGCGGCGGCGGCTTTTTCGCGCTCGGCGGAGACCGAGAACCCGTGCAGGCGCACCCGCTGCGCGAGAGTGAGGCGGGTCGGGAGGTCCATTCCGAGCAGGTCGGTGTAGCCGTCGCAGTGCCGAAGCGAGCGGAGCGCCTCGTGCCGGATCAGCCCGCGCGCAAGCGCAGGCGACCACAGGGCGTCATCCGCGTCCGCCCCGGGCTGGTGGGCGGTCATGTCTAGGTCACGTGCGAGGGCACCGATCGGTTCACCGAATCCGGGCCGTCGATATGCGCGGGCCACCAGATCCGCGCTCCGATCAGAGTGAAGAGGGCCGGGACCACCACGGTGCGCACGACGAATGTGTCGAGCAGAATGCCCAATCCGGCAATGACGCCGAGTTGAGTGAGCACTATCAGCGGAAGCACGGCAAGCACACAAAAAACGGCCGCCAGCACGATTCCCGCGCTGGTGATCACCGGGCCGGTCGCCGAGACCGCGCGCACGATGCCGTTCCGGGTGCCGTGCGCAGGGGGTTCTTCACGAGCGCGGGTCACCAGGAAGATCGTGTAGTCGACGGCGAGCGCCACAAGGAACAGGAATGCGAATAGCGGGGTGGTGTAGTCCAGCGCGGGCATCCCCAACACGTGCACGCTGGCCCAACCGCCGAGGCCCAGGGCCGACAGCGCGCTGAGCACCATCACCGCGACCAAAACCAGAGGGGCAAGGGCCGCACGGAGCAACCCATACAGCACGACCAACACCACCGCGAGAATGGCCGGGATGAGCAGTTGCCGGTCACCGACGGCGGCGTCACGGGAGTCAAGCGCCTGGGCATCCGGTCCGCCGACAATTGCGTTCGGGTCCGCTGTCGTCACCGACTCCCGAAGCGCGGCAACGGTTTTGAAGGCCTCCTGGGATGCGGGCGCAGCGCCCAGAATCACCGACCATCGGGTCAGGCCGGTTGCCGACCATCCGGCGTCGCTGGCCGAGGCCACGCCGAGTGTCGTTGTGATCGCTTGCCGGATCGCGGGGGCGAGACCGGTGTCGCCGATCACGAGCGTGGGATCGGTCATGCCAGTGGGGAAGTGGGCGGACAGCGTCTCGTAGCCACTCACCGACTCGGCCTTCACCCGGAACTGCTCGGTTTGAGACAACCCGATCGGCGTGCCGAGCAGCCCAATGCCCATCAGCCCAAAGACCACAACTGAAGTTATGGTATCCCGCCCGGCATGCCCGGTGACCCATGCGGCGATGCCATGCCACCCACCGGTCGTGACTGCGCTGCGGCCACCGCGGTGGGGAATGAACGGCCAGAACAGCCGCGTGCCGAGCAGGCTGAGCAGCGGTGGCAGCACAAGCAGGACGAAAAGCACCGCGATCACGAGGCCGCAGGCGGCGTGCACGCCGAGGCTGCGGGTGGCAGGCGCGGTGGCGAAAACGAGCGTCAACAGCGCCAGGACGACGGTTGCGTTGCTCGCCACGATTGCGGGACCAGCGCGGCTTACCGCAGTCCTCAACGCGACGCGGTGATCGTCGGTACCGGTCGTGCCCACCGCGGTGGACAACCCGTCAGCAAACCCGATGACGGCCAGCGGAACCAGCCAGAGGATCGGCAAGCGGTAGGTGACCACCAGCAGCACCGCCACCACCGACGCCGTCACCACCAGCAGCGTGATGTTGGCACTGGACATCGCGTTGCCGATGTCGGCGCCGAAAGCCGGACCACCGGTCACTTCGGCCGTTACGCCAGCCGGCAAACCGGCTGCCGCAGAGGTCCGCAGCGCGTTGATCGCCTCGTTGAGCTCAGAGCCGGACGTCGCCGCCACGGGAATCGGTGACACCGCCGCGCGGCCGTCCGGCGAAACCGTCAGCGCTGGACGGGCGACAGCGGCCAAATCGCCCGGCGTCAGCGGTGACGCGTCGTGCCGGGATACCACGAGCATCGCAGGCGCCATGTGCCCTCCGGGAAAGGACTTCAATAGCTCTGCCGCCCTTGCTGATTCGGCCGACGGCGGCAGTTGAAGCGGAGGCTTGTCGACATCGGGGTTGGATCCGGCGAGCGCCATGAAGACGCCGGCGCCGGCAACGATGAGCAGCGCAACGACCCAGGAGCGCCGATGCGTGACGGCGGCGGCGAAACGCCCCCACCCCGTCATGTGAACTTGCTGCGGGTGCAGCCCGTATTCAAAGTATGGACGCTATGGAGGGGACGCGTGAAGAGCAGCGGGCGACAGTCACGGTCGATCGGGACGGGATCATCAGGCAGTGGGACGACGCGGTAACCGAGGTTGCAGGTTATTCTGCGGACGAGGCGCTCGGCCGCAGCCTCGATGTCGTCATTCCACCAGTTCTTCGAAGTTTGCATTGGCACGGGTTCGACCGGGCGATGCAGCGGGGCCGGTTGAGCAACCCGGGGAAGACGTACAAAGTCCCGACGCTGCGCAGTGATCGACGAATAGTCTTTGCACACGCAACATTTGAGTTGATACCCGGCTCCGCAGGCAGGACCCGCGGTGCCGTAGTCACGTTCGTCGGTTCGGGACCGGCGTGGCAGGGGGTTGCGTGGCGAGTGGCACTAGCACCGGTCAACTTCGTCCATGGGATCGTTCAGCGGGTGCGATCCAGCTCGTAGCGATGGGTGAGACCCACTCCCGGCAAGAATCGCCCCCGACGCTCGCCGTGTAACCGCGGTAGTCGTCGCCGTGGATCCGCCGTAAGTGGGGTTCTTCGACCGTGCGCACGGATATCTCGACCGCCGCGACGAAGATCAGGAAGACCGCGATCGCAACGGGATTGGGCGCAAGTAGAGCTGACCCAACATGAACACGATCATCGCGGTGAAGATGGGATTGCGCACAAGGCCGAAGGTGCCACCACGCACCAGCGCCGTCGTCTCTGTGGTGTCGACGCCGACGCGCCAAGACTCGCCCATGTCGAGCTGCGCGTACAGAGTGGCGCCAAGGCCGCACGCCGCGAGCGTGAGGCCGGCGCCGCTGACCCAGCCGTGGTTGAGGACGGGCAACGGCGACACCACGCGGGAAAGTTGCAGCAGGGGAGCGGCGAGTCCACCCACCATGGCGACGATGAACGATATGCCGCCCACCAATCCGAGCGGACCGAGCTGGCGGCTCAAGCCCCGATACCCAGTCGATCCCGTGCGGCTCCACTACATGAAGCAGCGCCACCCGAGGGCCAGTACCCCGAATGCGACGTAGAGCCCGAGCGCGACGGCAGCCATTGTGGTTCCTCACCAGGAACACGAAATGCCGCGTCGAGTGATTCAGCGGCGCGCCGACTCCGTCAGCGGTCCGCCGTTGGCGGCTTGAAGGAAGCAGATGGCTGTGCTCGGGGTTGGGTTGTTCGACGTCCTGTCCTGATTGGAGTCGATCAGGTATGTCACCGTGAACGGGCTACCGAGGACGGGGTGTCCGGTGTAAGGCGGAAATCCCTCGGCGCACTTGTGATCGGCGACATCGGCGATGGCCGTGTTGACCGTCAACGGCGCGAGTAGATAGACCTCCGCCTGGTGCGGTGTCGCACAGTCGACGACTGTTGCTGTCACGGCGCCGAGATCGATCGCCGGTATCTCGGTCAGGCAGTCACCGACCTGCAGGTCGAACCAGTTCTTGGTCTGCGGTGTCTGAGTCGTGGGCGGCGCGGCGACGGTCGTGGTCGTCGTCGACACCGCAGATGTCGAAGTGGATGACTTACTGGAATCGCTTGAGCCGCATGACGGCACCGCCGTCAGGGCGGTCAACGACGCGCACAGGCACGACAACAAACGGAGCCTGCGTGTCCGTATCGATGGTATCTGCGTCACTGACAATGCCTGCACGCCTACTGTTCTGCCGCGTTCTCCAAAATCTGTGTGGCGATCTGCTGAGCGTCGTCATTGTCGGCGACGTCGCAGGAGTACCGCTCGACGATCACATTGGACACGACCCCCAGCGCGTGCTGGCATATTCCCTCATGGGTTCCGCTGACCTCGGCTTTTTGCGCGATCATTCGGCCGTTCACCTGTTGCACGTCGTCGGGAACCCACGCCGCCTCGTCGACGGTGATGTCTTTCGTCTGCGCACACTTGTCCCAGGCGTCCTTGGACGTCTCGAAGAACTCGACGGCATCGTCGCGGGTGTCGAACAGGACGAGCGTCTGCTCGACGAGACGCGCGTCGTCGCCGGCGCTGGACTCCAGCAGCAACTCGTCACGAACCGCGGTCCAGTCACTTCTCTCGTAGTAGGCGTCCTCGCCGGGATAGATAGCGCCTAGACAGTCGGCGTCGGACACCACATCTGCGTTGTCGTTCATCTCCTCCGCCGTATAGAACGACTCCAACTCGATGCCGCTGATCTCGTTGAGGTCGTTGTTGCTGAGCAGCAGGTCATCCAGCGCGGACTCTTGCAGTGGCGGTAGGTCGTCGGCAGGCACCGAGCTTTTCGACTTCACCGCCGCGCCATGGACGCTGCTGGTGCATCCGGTCGTCGCCGCGCCGAGTGAGACAGCGACACATAGCGCAAGTACGCCCACCAGCCTCGTCATGGCGGGAGTCTAGAAGACGCGCCCATCCGGCGGCGGCGAATCCATCCTTGCTGGCGGTGGGCGGCGCTGTGATACTCCTTGCAATGGCCTGAGGGAGGGACATGAGGACGCTCGCCCGTCTGCTGGGCATTGCCGTTGTTCTGGCCGGCGGGGCTCTGGGATCGGCGGGTGCCTCGTCGGCCGACCAGACCATGCAGGGTAATTACACCTACACCGCGGCCGGACAGCGGCCCGCGACGTGGACGATCTATCCCGTGTGCGTGAACGTGGTCGGCGACCTGCGCGTGCCGCTGGAGTTGCCGGTGGCGTGCCAATGCACGTGGTCAGTGCCACGAGCAAGAAGACCACCCCCCGTGCTGGAGTCGCTGAACTGGGGCGGTGACGCACATTGACGGGCGGTTCTGGACAATTCTGGTCAACAGATCGGACGGCTTCCAGTGCCCGGACGGCAGCACGGCACCCCTTTTCCGAACCTACAAATTCGATGATGTAACGCTCACCGGTACCCTCACGGCCACCAATAACGCCGATTGTGACGTACCGCAGGCATGACCACTACGCCGTTCACACTCGCATTCGACGGACCGCTGCCGATCCCCGTCGAGCAGTACCCCCTGGTATGTGAGCCAGCCGGCTTACGTCACTGCAGGTGAGGGCGATCGCCGCTACACGGTGAATCCGCCGTCCACGTTCCAGTTGGCGCCCGTGATGTACGCCGCTTCGGGACCCGCCAGGTAACTGACTACACCCGCGATATCACGCGGGTGCCCGTAGCGCCCGAGCGCCATGACTTGCTTGAGTCCCTCGGCGAATTCGCCGGAATCGGGATTCATATCCGTCGCGATCGGCCCAGGTTGGATGTTGTTGACCGTGATGCCGCGAGGCCCGAGGTCACGGGCCAGCCCGCGCGTCAGGCCGGCGACCGCGGCTTTCGTCATCGCGTAGACCGCCAGCCCCGGACCGGGCACCCGGTCGGCGTTGATGCTGCCGATATTGATGATCCGCGCACCGCTGTCGAGATGTGGAAGCGCCCGTTGAATCGCGACGAAGACCGCACGGACATTGACCGCGACCAGCCGGTCGAATTCCCCGAGCGGAAAGGTCTCGATGTCACCCATGGAGGCGATTCCCGCATTGTTGACGAGGATGTCGAGCCCGCCGAGCTTGGCGAAGGTCTCGTCGACCGACTTCGCGACTTGGTCGGGCTCCGCGCTGTCTGCCTGTAGGGCGACTGCCGTGCCGCCGGCGGCCGCTACCTCGGCGACCAGCTTGTCCGCCTCGGCACCCGAGCTTCCGTAGGTGAAGGCGACGGCGGCGCCGTCGGCGGCCAATCGCCGCACGATCTCCGCCCCTATGCCGCGCGAAGCGCCGGTAACCAATGCACGTCGTCCCTGCAGAATCGTCATGCCGTAGTAAAGCCGGATGAGCGCGCGAAGATTCCCAGCCGGGTTAGGGTCATCGGTTGATGAGCTCGCAATCCAGACTTGAGCGCTACGAGCAGCGCACGGAGTGGCCACTCGTGGCCGTCGCACTTGCGTTTCTCGCTCTGTACTCCATCCGCGTCCTGGTCGACCCGCAAGGGAGCGCCAGCGAGGCGGTCGGTGTCGCCCTGCGCGCCGTCTACGGCGTATTCATTGTCGATTACATCGCACGGTTGTGGCTTGCCCAACCGCGCAGCCGTTGGTTCTCCAGGCACCTCTGGGAACTGCCCATCATCTTGCTGCCGTTCCTGCGTCCCCTGCGCCTGCTCAGCCTCGCCGTCGTGGTCAAGACGCTCGAGCACGCCGTCGGCCACACGATCCGCGGTCGGGTCATCGTCTACACCGGTTTCGGCGGCGTGGCGATCGTCTATGCCGCGTCGCTGGCGATCCTCGAGGCCGAACGCGGTCAACCACATTCAGAGATCAACACGTTCGGCGACGCGCTGTGGTGGGCGATGACCACAGTCACCACCGTCGGGTACGGCGATCTGAGTCCTGTCACCACAACGGGGCGCATGGTCGCGGTGGCGCTGATGCTCGCAGGCATCACGTTGCTGGGTATTGTCACGGCGACCCTGGCGTCCTGGATCGTGCAGCGCGTCAGCGAAGAGGATGCCGCGAGCGACGCGGTCACCGTCGCCGAGATCCATGCACTGCGCGACGAGATTCGGCACCTCGCGGCATCCGTGAGGCCTCACATCGAAGAACATGACGGTAGCCGAGTGGAAGGCAGCGGATGACCAAACGACTTGTGGTGTGGGGCACCGGCTTTGTCGGAAAGATGGTCATCTCTGAAGTCGTGAAGCACCCGTTGTTCGAACTGGTCGGTGTCGGGGTGAGCAATCCCAACAAGGTCGGCCGCGACATCGGCGAGATCTGCGGCCTTGCCGCGCCGCTGGGCCTCTCGGCGACCGACGACGTCGACGCGCTGATCGACCTCAAGCCCGACGCGCTCGTGCACTACGGGCCGACGGCAGCCCACGCCGGCGACAACATCGCACTGCTCACCCGCTTCCTGCGGGCCGGGATCGACGTCTGCTCGACGGCGATGACGCCATGGGTGTGGCCGACGATGCACCTGAATCCACCGGACTGGATTGCACCCATCACCGAGGCATGCGAGTTGGGCGAAGCTTCGTGCTTCACCACAGGAATCGATCCGGGCTTCGCAAACGATCTGTTCCCGATGACGCTGATGGGCCTGTGCTCGGAGGTGCGCAGGGTGCGTGCGTCAGAGTTATTGGATTACACGAACTACGAAGGCGACTACGACTTCGAGATGGGCATCGGCAAACCGCCCGAGCACCGGGCTCTGCTCGAGACACCCGATATCCTCATCTTGGCTTGGGGCGCAACGGTTCCGATGATCGCGCACGGCGCAGGGATCATGCTTGACGAAATCACCACCACATACGACAAGTGGGTGACTCCCACCGAGCGCAAGACGGCCAAGGGCACCATCGCGGCCGGCAACGTCGCGGCGGTGCGATTCACCGTCAACGGCGTCTACCAGGGCGAAACTCGCATCCAGCTCGAGCATGTCAACCGCATCGGCGACGACGCGGCCCCGGAGTGGCCGTCGGGCAATGAGAACGATGTCTACCGCGTCGACATCGAGGGCACACCAAGCATCTTCCAGGAGACGGCGTTTCGGTTCACCGACGGTTCGGGTCGCGACGCCGCGGCCGCCGGCTGTCTGGCGACCGGCATGCGGGCGCTCAACGCGGTACCCGCCGTCAACGACCTGTCGCCGGGCTGGGTGACACCCCTGGACCTTCCGTTGATCGCCGGGCCCGGCACCATTCGCTGAGTAACGGCTGCGACTCCTTCCGAGATGGACGATAGGGTGTGCCGTGAGATTGGATTGTGATGGCTGATGGGGTAGGGCTGTCGGTTGGCGCGACCAACCTGACGGCAGTTGCTGTAGGCCGGACCGCGCTGACGCGGTCCGCCGTGGTGACCCTTTTTCCCAACCGGCCGCTCGAGGTCGGGGTGCCCAGCGAGAATCCCAGGCTGAGCTCCGGCGAGCGTGGCGTGATCATCACCGACTTCGTGGACCGCGTCGGCGATCCGGTGGGCATTGTGGCGTCCGACGGCACCACGCATCGCGGCGAGGTGCTACTCGCCGAGGCGCTTGACGCGATGCTCTATGAGGCGACCAACGGGCGGGGAGCCGCGGGCCCGCTCGTCGTGACCCACCCGGCACACTGGCATCCGGCCGTGGTGGACGCGCTGCGCGATGCCCTCTCCGGCATCCCCGAGTTGTCCGGCGCGGCGCTGGTCTCCGACGCGACCGCGGCCCTCACGGCGCTGCGGGACGATCCCGGCGTACCGGCAGGCGGACTGATCGCGCTGTGCGACTTCGGGGGCAGCGGGACGAGCATCACCCTGGTCGACGCCGCCAATGGCAATCAGCCGCTCGGCCCGACCGTCCGGCACACCGAGTTGTCCGGGGACCTCATCGACCAGGCCGTGCTGACGCGCGTACTGGACGACCTGTCCGATGCCGGCTCGATCGACGTATCGGGCACGTCCGCGATCGGTCCACTGACCCGGCTGCGCGCGCAGTGCCGCGCGGCCAAGGAACGGTTGTCGACCACCGCGGCCACCTCGCTGGTCGCCGAGCTGCCCGGACACCACGGCGACGTGCGCCTCACCCGCAATGAGCTCGACGACGCGATCCGCCAGCCGCTCACCGACTTCGCCGGCGTGCTGCATGAGACGCTGGACCGCAACGGAGCCCGGTCGGCCGATCTGGTCGCCGTCGCCTCCGCCGGTGGGGGTGCCCGGATCCCGCTGATCACGACGACGCTGTCCGAGCACTTCGGGGTTCCGGTGATCACCACCGCCCAGCCGGAACTGACTTCGGCGATAGGCGGCGGCCTGCAGGCCGCGCGAGGAACCGTCGACGAGGGCACAGCCGCCATGGCCGAGGCCGCGCCCACCGCTGCGGCGGCAGCCGCTGTGGCAGCCACCCAGATGGCGCCGGAAGTCCACGCGGAGGAGATGGGGTCTGCCGGCTCGGCGGGTCTGGCCTGGTCCGAGGCCGACGACATTCCCGACGTCGCCCCCGTCACCAATCCCTACGACTACTACCCGGGCTCCGCCGCCACCGACGCGATGGGCGCCCCCCGCCCCGAGATGCGGTTCGCCGAACCGGAGACCGACCAATACCAGGCACCGCAGCGCCGCTCAACGGGTCTGCTGATCGTCGGCTTGATCCTGGTTCTTGCCGCCGTCGCCGTGGCGGTGTGGTTGGTGCTGCGCAACAACGAGAGCACGCCGTCGCCATCGTCGACGACTGCTACCACGACACCTGCTCCGTCGCCGCCGTCGGCCGTACCGCCGGCGGAGGAGACACCAGCGCCTGCGCCCCCGCCGCCCGTCACGCAGACGATCACCCGTGAGCCGGACATCGTCACGCAGACCCAGGCGCCGCCGCCACCCCCTCCGACCAGCGAGGCGCCCCCGCCGCCGCCCCCGACGTCGGAGGCGCCGCCGCCCCAGCCCGAGCAGCCGTCGTCGCCGTCGACCCCGCCGAGGCTCATTCCGACATTGCCGTACCCGACCATCCCGGGTCTGCCGTTCGTTCCGGCACCCGTTCAGCCTCCGGCTCCCTAGGCTGCGTCCATGACTCAGACGGACGGCCTGCTGTTCAACCCGAACACATACGACCCGGAGCAGTTCGACGCCGAGACCCGACGGCTGCTGCGCGCGACCATCGACTTCTTCGAGGGTCAGGGCAAGAAGCGCCTGCTCGACGACGACCTGACGGTGCGCTGGCCCGGCGAGTTCGTCGACTTCGTCAAGCGGGAGAAGCTGTTCGCGACGTTCCTGACGCCCTCGGAATTCGCAGACGGGAATCCCGATAAGCGCTGGGACGCCGCGCGCAATGCCGCGCTGTCGGAGATCTTCGGGTTTTACGGGCTGACCTACTGGTACACCGAGCAGGTCACCATCCTGGGGCTCGGGCCGGTCTGGCAGAGTGAGAACAAGGACGCCAAGCTCAAGGCGGCTGACGACCTCGAGGCCGGCGAGGTGATGGCCTTCGGGCTGTCCGAGCGTGAACACGGCGCCGACGTCTACAACACCGACATGGTCCTCACCCCCGCGAGCGAGGAGGACGTCGCCGATGGCGTCCTCTACCGGGCGTCGGGGGAGAAGTACTACATCGGCAACGGCAACGTTGCAAGCATGGTCTCGGTGTTCGGCCGGCGCGGCGACATCGGCGGCGACGAAGCCTACGTCTTCTTCGCCGCCGACAGCCGACACGAGAACTACCATCTGATCGACAACGTCGTTCACATGCAGATCTACGTGAGCACGTTCCGGCTGGAGAACTACCCGGTGCGCGCCGAGGACATTCTGCATACCGGCGTGAAAGCCTTTGCAGCAGCGCTGAATACGGTCAACATCGGCAAGTTCAACCTGTGCTCGTGTTCAATCGGGATGGTCGAGCACGCCTTCTACGAGGCGATCACCCACGCGCAGAACCGGATTCTCTACGGCACCCCCGTGACCGACTTCGCGCATGTTCGGGCGAACTTCGTCGACTCCTACGCGCGACTGGTGGCGATGAAACTGTTCAGCCAGCGTTCGGTCGACTACCTCCGCAGCGCGAGTCTCGACGACCGGCGCTACCTGCTGTTCAATCCCGTGACCAAGGCCAAGGTCACGATGGAGGGCGAGACGATCGTGCGAACGCTGCATGATGTCGTCGCCGCCAAGGGGTATGAGAAGAGCACCATGTTCCGCGAAGTGGCACAGCTCATCGGTGCGCTGCCGCGACTGGAGGGCACCGTGCACGTGAACGTGGGCCTGGTGCTGAAGTTCATGCCGAACTACATGCTCAACCCGAAGGACTATCCGCAGATCCCGACCCGAAACGACCCCGCCGACGACGTCTTCTTCTGGAATCAGGGACCCACGCGCGGTGCCGGAAAGGTGCAGTTCGCCGACTGGGCGCCGGTGTACGAGAAGCACGCCAGCATCCCTAACGTGGCGCGATTCTACGAGCAGGCCCAGGCGTTCAAGCAGTTACTCGTCACGGCCGCCCCGGATGCCGATCAGCAGAAGGATCTGGACTTCCTGCTCAACGTGGGCCACCTGTTCTCGCTGATCGTCTACGGGCAACTTATCCTCGAGCAGGCGGCCCTGACCGGCGCCGACGACGACATCGTCGACCAGATCTTCGACTTCCAGATCCGCGACTTCAGCACGTATGCCGTTGCGTTGCACGGCAAGCCGACTTCGACGCAGGCGCAGCAGGACTGGGCGCTCGGTGCCATCTGCAAGCCGGTGTCCGACGCGGAGCGCTTCGGTCGGGTGTGGGAGCGGGTCAAGGCCTATGACGGCGCCTACGAGATGCGGCCTTGATCGGCCGGCGTCATTTCGCCCTGCGTTGTTTGGTCAATACCAGCTGGGCCAGCGGGATCTGCATCTCCTCGGGAGCCGCGGCCAACCGATCGGTGATACCGGCCTCCAGCCGGTTGAAGAACTCCGTTGACCGCTCGTCGTTTCGGCCGCCCGCCAGCGCGGTCGCCAACGTGGGAAACACAGAAGCCCTGACGAACGCCGCCCACTGCGCACCGAAAGCCGTTGCGTCGTGGTCGACTTGGTACTGCGTCCAGAAACGATCCTCTGCGTCGAATACCTCGAGATGCTCGATGGACAGGCGCTCAAACCGGCCCGATGGCGCGAACGGCGCCAGGAAGTCCGTCTCCCGGCGCCCGACGGTCGGCAGGCACATGCGGCGAACTTCCTCTTCCGTCAGCAGTCCGTCGGCAATCAGTTCGGTAAGCGTGTCGACCAGGCCGCTGAGCAGTGGACGGTAACCGAACTCGCCATCCTCGTCGAGAGCCATGGTGAGCACCACCAGCCGGCCGCCAGGACACAGTTCGCGGCCGCGGAATGCGACGAATTCGTGCCAGTCGAAGGCGGCCTGCTTCGTGTATGCCGCCTGCACCGCTTCGTCGACGCTATACGCCACATGTACATGGTCGGGAATGGGTGTCGGAACCTTGGACAGCCATTGAATCGCCCACGAGGACCAGCCCAGGTGCACGCTGTTGGACGGGATGATCTGGGTGTAGAAGGATCGGCCGACGGCCGAGGCGAAGGTCGCCGCGTCCTTGCGCAGGTAAGTGTCTGGATCGTCGGCCAGCGTCTCGAACAGCACGGTGAAGTTGTTGTCCGGCACGTCGGTGTGCACCACGAGGACTGAATGTTCGGGGCGGGTCCGGTTGCGTAGCACCGGGAGTGCCGCCGAAATGGGCAGCAGGGAATTGTGACCGGTCGACGCGCCGTAGTCGGCGATGACGATCGGGGTGGGTGGTCGGGGGAGCGGGACCGCTTCCGCCGCGTGCTCGAAAAGCGCTATCGTCGGACGCAATCCGGCGGCCTTCAGCCGCGAACTGGCCGTGTAGGTCTCGCTGTCCATCGGCTCCGGTCGAACCACCACGCTCGACTCGGGCACGGCGGATGCCTCTTTGGACATGGCGACTACGGTAGTCGCCGTCCCCGGGGTGAGACCGGTCTGTTCGGCTTCGGGTATGTCGGGTCCTCTCGCGATGGCCGGGATGGGCTTTCTGGACCCCGGCACAAGGCGAGGCATGACAGACTGCGCCCATGGCTGGCGGACGAACGAGACCGCGGATTTTCGTTATCGCGTCGGTTCTGACCCTGGTGGTGGCTGTCGTCGGGTTCATCGTGACGATGGTTCTGAACGCCTTCGTGCTGGACAAATTCAACGCCTACGGCGAGGTGCCGATCCCTGGCTCGAGCAGCCTGCATCTACCTGCGGGCGAGGCGACGGTCAGCTTCCACACCCAGACCATCAGCAGTCCCAGCGGCGGCGGCCTGCCCGTTCCGCCGCTGGGGTTGACCATCGCTCCGCCCGAAGGGATACCGGACCCACAGGTGACCGAAAGTTACGGGACCACCACCACCGTGAACAACGACGCCCACATCCGGGTGTGGGTGGTGCAGATTCCGGCAGAGGGCACCTACGACATCAACACCGACGGCAAGGTCAACGGCTACATCAACCCGCAGTTGGCGTTCGGGCACGACTCCTCGTATGGCTGGCTGGCGTGGGCGTTCGCCGGCCTGTTCGTCGTCGGCCTGCTCGAACTGACCGCTTCGATCCTCTGGGCGGTCCGCGCTCGAAAGGCGACGCGCCCCTCCGTCCACACACCGACCGATGATCGTATCCGCATCGAACAACTGAAGAACCTTGCGGCGCTGCGGGATTCGGGTGCGCTCACCGAGGCGGAGTTCGAGACGGAGAAGCGTCGCCTCCTCGACAGCTAGTGGCCGCGCGCCACCCATTCGTCGTAGTGCACGATCTCGTCGCCGATCGTGGTGGAGTCGCCGTGGCCGGTGTAGACGACTGTGTCGCCGGGGAGCTTCCCGAGCCGGCCCGCGATCGACTCCAGAATGGTCGGGAAGTCCGAGTACGACCGGCCGGTCGCCCCCGGCCCGCCCTCGAACAATGTGTCGCCGCTGAACACTGCGCCCAGCTCCGGGGCATGCCAGCACACCGAGCCCGGCGAGTGCCCCGGCGTGTGCAGCGCGCGCAGTTCGGTACCTGCGACACGCAATGTTTCGTCCTCGCCGACCGCGCGGAAATCCTTGTCCGGATGGGTCATTCGCCACAGGACGTCATCGGCGGGATGCAGTAGTACAGGGGCGTCCAGCGCATCACCCAGTTCGGGTGCCACCGTCACATGGTCGTTGTGGCCGTGAGTGCAGACCACCGCGACCACGTTGCGGCCGCCGACGACGTTGACGATCGGACCGGCATCGTGCGCGGCGTCGAAAACCACCACCTCGTTCTCGTCGCCGACGATCCAGATGTTGTTGTCGACTTCCCAACTTCCACCGTCGAGTTCGAAGGTGCCGTGGGTGACCACACGCTGAATCGGCCCGCCGTTCATTTCATCACCACCACAGACCGCAGCACCTCACCGGCGTGCATCTTGTGGAATGCGTCTTCGATGTCGTCGAGGCCGATGCGTTCGGAGACGAACTTCTCCAGCGGCAGCCGGCCCTGAAGGTAGAGGCTGATCAGAGTGGGGAAGTCGCGCTCGGGGAGGCAATCGCCGTACCACGACGACTTCAGCGATCCGCCACGGGAGAAGAAGTCCACCAACGGCATCTCGATTCGCATGTCCGGCGTCGGAACACCAACCAGGACAGCGGTCCCCGCCAAATCGCGGGCATAGAACGCCTGCTTCCAGGTCTCCGGCCGCCCGACCGCGTCGATCACCACGTCGGCGCCGTTGCCGTCGGTGAGGTCGGCGATGGTCTCCACCGGATCGAGCTCGCGAGCGTTGATGGTGTGGGTGGCACCGAAGCCCCGTGCCCAGTCGAGCTTCTTGTTGTCGGTGTCCACGGCGATGATCCGCTTGGCCCCGACCAGCCGGGAGCCCGCGATGGCGGCGTCACCCACCCCGCCGCAGCCGATCACTGCGACGGTATCGTCTCGGCTGACCCCGCCGGTGTTGATCGCTGCGCCGATGCCGGCCATCACTCCGCAGCCCAGCAGTCCGGCCACAGCGGGGTCGGCGGCGGGGTCGACCTTCGTGCACTGCCCTTCGTGCACCAGCGTCTTGTCGACGAACGCCCCGATGCCCAGCGCGGGCGTCAGCTCGGTGCCGTCGGTCAGCGTCATCTTCTGCTCGGCATTGAAGGTGTCGAAACACAGGTGCGGACGGCCACGCTTGCAGGCACGGCACTGACCACATACCGCGCGCCAGTTCAAAATCACGAAATCGCCTGGCTCCACGTTCCTCACACCCTCGCCGACGGTTTCGACGGTGCCTGCGGCCTCATGCCCGAGCAGGAACGGGTACTCGTCGTTGATGCCGCCCTCGCGATAGGTCAGGTCGGTGTGACAGACGCCGCAGGCTTGGATGTCGACCACCACCTCGCCCGGTCCCGGGTCGGGGATGACGACATCCACCACCTCGACGGGCTCACCTTTCTTCCGAGAAATCACACCGCGCACTGTTTGACCCATGAGTCAAACCTTAGCGGGACACATCGGCGAGCCGGTAGCGGAGTAATTGGCGAGTCGCTAGTGGAACGCAACGGGAGCCGATAATGGAGCCATGATGCCGGTGCTGTACTTGAGCCATGGCGCGCCGCCGCTGGTCGACGACGAGCTGTGGGTGTCGCAGCTCGCAGCATGGGCCGACGACATCCCGGTCCCGAACGCAATCATTGTCGTCTCCGCGCACTGGGAGGCCGCGCCGCTGACGATCGGTTCCACCACCACCGAAACACCGCTGACCTACGACTTCTGGGGCTTCCCTTCTCACTATTACGACGTCACCTATGACGCGCCCGGCGCGCCGGAGTTGGCCGCCCGCATCGAACAGTCGATGCCCGACGGCGAGCCGGTCACCCATGACCCGGACCGAAGGCTCGACCACGGCGCGTACGTCCCGCTGACTGTCATGTATCCCGATGCCGAGATCCCGGTGCTGCAGATCTCGATGCCGACCCTGGACCCGCAACGACTGCTGCGACTCGGTGAGCGGCTTCGTCCGCTGCGCGAGGCCGGGGTGCTGGTGGTCGGTTCGGGGTTCACCACACACGGACTGCCGTTCCTTGAGGATCCGTCGCCGGCGGCCATCCCGCCGGGCTGGTCGGTGGAGTTCGACGGGTGGGCGGCGGAGCGATTCTCGGAAGGAGATCTCGACGCGCTCATCGATTTTCGGAACAAGGCGCCGGGGATGCCGTACGCGCACCCGACCATCGAGCACTTCGCGCCGCTGTTCGTGGCGCTCGGCGCGTCAAGCGATCCGGAGCAGCCACCTCAACAGATCATCGATGGCTACTGGATGGGTCTGGCGAAGCGTTCGATACAGCTGGTGTGATGGAGGCGAAATGGAAACACTGATCGACTTCCTCGCCGAGGCGCGCAGCGCCCACCAGCGCAACGACTGGCGCGCAAGCTATGCGGCGTTCGTGCGCGCCGACGGACTCGGCGCGATGCCGACCGACGACCTCGAGGCTTACAGCGCCGCCGCATGGCGCCTGGGCTACGGAAATGAGGCGGTCCGGCTCGCCGAGCGAGTCTACGACCGGCTGGTGCGCGCCGATCCCGCCGCCGCGGCAATGAAGGCCGCCGAACTCGCGCTGGAATGGCACGCGCGCGGTCATCACGCGGTGTCACAGCTGTGGGCAGATCGGGCGCGCGGACTGCTCGCCGGTGTGCCCGCGGGCGGAACCATGGGTTATCTGGCCTATCTCGACGCCGTTGCCGCACTTGCTGCCGGAGACGATGTCGCGGTGACCCGTGCCGCGACCGCGTTGCGTGATACGGCCGTGAACGAGGCTGACGCGACGCTCGCCGTGCTCGCGCGGGTGATCGACGGGGTCACCGCACTACTGGAATCGCGGATCGGGGACGGGTACCGGCTCATCGATAACGCGCTTCTGCCGGTGCTCGATGAACGGGTTGCGCTCGAATGGGCGGGCGATGTCTATCGGCTCGTGCTTCGCACGGGCGACGAGGTGGACGCGCAGCACCGACAGGCATGGAAGCAGTCGATGCAGAGTTGGTGTTCGATCACCCGCGTTGTTATCGACATCGACTCCGTCGGCGGGCGCTTCTGAATGAGCGCGCTCGACGCGATCGCAGACTGGCCGGTTCGGACTGCCGCCGCGGCCGTGGTCGGGCCGTCGGGTGTTCTCGCGGAGCACGGCGACACCGCGCACCGGTTCGCGCTGGCGTCGGTGACGAAGCCGTTGGTCGCCCGCGCCGTGCAGGTCGCGATCGAGGAGGGTGTGGTCGAGCTGAACAGTTCCGCGGGCCCTCCCGGCTCCACGGTGCGTCACCTGTTGGCCCACACATCCGGGTATTCGATGAACTCCGACGAGGTGACGTCGCCGCCGGCCAAGCGTCGCGTGTACTCCAACTACGGATTCGGAGTGGCGGCCGAAACGGTGGCGAAAGAAGCCGGTATCGAATTCGGCCGCTACCTCGCCGAGGCGGTGTTCGAGCCGCTCGGCATGGCGTCCAGCGAACTCGAAGGGGGCTTCAAGGCAGCGGGTTACGGCGCATCTTCGACCGTGGCTGATCTGGCACTTTTCGCCTCTGACCTGCTGCGACCCGCCCTGGTTTCGGCCGAGATGCACGCTGAGGCCACCTCGGTCCAGTTTCCGGGGGTGGACGGTGTGCTGCCGGGGTTCGGAGTTCAGCGACCCAATGATTGGGGGCTGGGGTTCGAGATCCGCGACACCAAGTCGCCGCACTGGACCGGATCGGCCAATTCCGGCCGAACATACGGACATTTTGGCCAGTCAGGGACATTTATCTGGGTTGATCCCGACGGGGAGCTGGCCCTTGTAGCGCTCACCGACCGCGCATTCGGCGACTGGACGCACGGGTGCTGGCCTGCGCTCTCCGACGCCGTCGTCGCGGAATTCGGCAGCAAATCGCGCGAGGACTAGCGCAACAGGGGCCTCACAAGGCACAATAGGCACGTACGACACAACTGCAGCTCATTTATCCGCCAGGTCGTTGGGGAAGACGTCCCTCGTGGAGCCGAAGGAGCAGCAGATGCGTGCGTCAAACCAGTTCGCCGACTCGACGTCGGGCGTGGTTTATATCCACGCCTCGCCCGCGGCCGTGTGCCCGCACGTCGAGTGGGCGTTGTCGTCGACCCTCCAGTCGAGGGCGAACCTGACATGGACCCCGCAGCCGGCGATGCCCGGCCAGCTGCGCGCGGTCACCAACTGGGTGGGACCCGTCGGCACCGGCGCACAGCTCGCCAATGCGTTGCGTTCATGGTCGGTGCTTCGGTTCGAGGTGACCGAGGATCCCAGCGCGGGTGTCGACGGCCACCGCTTCTGCCACACCCCGCAGCTCGGACTGTGGACCGGCGCGATGAGCGCCAACGGCGATGTGCTGGTCGGCGAGATGCGGCTGCGGACGCTGATGGCTTCCGGTGCCGACACCCTGGCCGCCGAACTGGACTCGGTGCTCGGCACCGCATGGGATGAAGCACTTGAGCCCTATCGCAGCGGCGGCGACACGGGCGAGGTGACCTGGCTCAGCCGGGGAGTGGGCTAGTGGGTCGCAGGATCTTCAGCGCGCCGCTGACCGCCGACACTTCGACCGGTAGCGGGCAGACGAACTCGCCGTCGGCGTAGGCGTTGATACCTGGGGAGTCGACGGTGATCGTGCGCGCTCGCGCGGTGCGCACCTCGTCGAGATCGACATGGGTGCCCTTGAACACGGTGGGGAACAGGCGGATCAGCCGGGTGCGCGACGCCGAGGCCACCATGGTCGCGTCGAGTTGCCCGTCGGTGGGGTCGGCGTTCGGACAGATCCGCATGCCACCGCCGTAGCTCTTGGTGTTTCCGAACGCGGCAAGCGTCAGGTCGGTGACGAACTCGTCGCCGTCGAACGACAACCGGAACGGCAACAGCCGCAACTTGGACAGCTCGGCCACCATGGCCACGTTGTAACGCATCCGCCCATGCGGCCAGCGCATTCGGTTGGTGCGGTCTGTGACCAGCGAGTCGAACCCGGCGGCCATCACGGTGCCGAACCACCTGTCGGTGCCGTCCGCACCCTTGATGCGGCCGAGGTCGACGGTCTCGACGACCCCGTCGACGACGACGTCAGCCGCCGCTTCGGGATTCCTTGTGGGAATGCGGAATTCGCGTGCATGGTCGTTTCCCGTGCCCGCGGGAATGATGCCGAGCGGGATGTCGGTTTGCGCGAGGACTTGCAGCGCAAGCGCAATGATGCCGTCTCCGCCGACGACCACGAGCGCGTCCATGCCGCGCTCGAGCGCACCGTCCACGAGCCGTCGCGCATGCCCGGCGTCGGTTCCCGCGATCGCGACGACGTCTACACCGCATCGCTGCAACTGCGCGACCGCCCGTTCGGCCGCATGCGGCGCACTGCCGTGCCCCGAAGCGGGGTTCGTCAACATCGTGACGCGACCGATGGTCACGGAATCAGCTTGCCCGGGTTGAGGATTCCGGCAGGATCGAGCGCCGCCTTGACCGCTCGCAGCACCTGGACGCCGAGGTCGCCGACCTCGTCGCGCATCCATGGCCGGTGATCGGCACCGACCGCGTGGTGGTGGGTGATGGTCGCGCCGGTGCGGATCATCGCCTCCGACGCCGCGGTTTTCGCCTTGCGCCACTGCTCGATCGGATTGCCACGCTGCCCGGCGACGACGGTGAAGTAAAGCGACGCGCCCGTGGGATACACATGCGAAATGTGGCACAGCACCAATGCCGGTGTGCCGGTTTCGGCCAGCGCGGTGGTCAGCGCATCGGTCACCGCGGACTTCAGCGCGGGGATGTTGGACCAGTTGGTCGCGGTCTCGAGCGTCTCGCACAACGCTCCCGCAGACAGCAGTGAGTCACGCAGGTACGGCGCATTGAAGCGGCCGCGTTCCCAGGCGCGCGCAGGCGTCTCGCCGAGCGAGGTGCCACCCTTGGCCTCGAGCAGTGCCCGGGTTTCGGCGTGCCTGCTCTCGACGTGTGCCTCGGTGCCCTCGAACATGGTGATCGCAAGGCAGCCTCCGGTGATGCTGTCTTCGCCGATGCTGTCGGCGGTGGCCAGGTTGACGCCGGTCTCGGCCTCGTCGGAGAGGCGCAGAACGGTTGGGCCCGTACCGGTTTGCGTGACAGTGCGCAGCGCGTCGGCACCGGCGGCGAAGTCGGGGAACGACCACGCCTCGTAGCGGGTGGCGCCAGGCGTCGGGTGAACGCGCACGCGGACGCGGGTGATGATGCCCAACACGCCTTCTGAGCCCATCAACAGCTGGCGCAGGTCCGGGCCCGCCGCGGATTCCGGAGCCCGGCCCAGGTCGAGCACGCCCGCAGGTGTCACCGCGCGCAGCCCGCGGACCATGTCGTTGAAGCGGCCGTAGCCCGCCGAGTCCTGCCCGGAAGAACGGGTCGCGGCGAATCCGCCGATCGTCGCGAACTGAAAGCTCTGCGGGAAGTGCCCGAGCGAGAAGCCGCGTTCGCCGAGCAGGCGTTCGGCATCCGGTCCGGTGACGCCCGCGCCCAGTTCGGCCTCGCCGGAGACCTCGTCGAGGGAGTGCAGTTCGTTCAGCCTGCGCAGGTCGAGCGAGATCACGGCCTTGAACTGACCGCGCAGCGGATCGAGGCCGCCGACCACGCTGGTGCCGCCGCCGAACGGGACGACGGCGATGCTGCGCTCGCCGCAGACGCGGACCACTCCGGCCACTTCGTCTTCATCGCCGGGCAGCAGCACCGCGTCCGGCGCGTCCTGGACTCCGGGATCTCGCCGTCGCAACAGGTCGAGGGTGGACTTGCCGCCTGCGCGGAGCAGCCTGGCGCGGTCGTCGACGCCGAAGTGCTCAGTGCCGACGATGCCGGCCAGCGCGTCCCGGTCGGCGGGCGACAGCGCGGACGGCCGCAGCTTGACTTGGTCCGGCTGCAACTCGGCAACCGGGGAATCCCCGACCCCGAGCGCCTGTTCGAGCAGCTTCCGAATCCCGTCGGAGAGTGGCTTGGCCGCGTTCGGGTCTCCCCATGCATCCCACTTCATCATGCGTTACAGTATTACATATGTTGTCAATCAGTAACGACATGTCGCCGGACCTCGGGGACCGGATTCTCGATGCCGCGGCGAGCTGCGTGCTGGCTTATGGGGTGGACCGTGTGACACTCGCCGAGATCGCCCGGCGGGCCGGGGTGAGCCGGCCGACCATCTACCGCCGCTGGCCGGACACTCGGGCGCTGCTGGCCGCGCTGTTGACCGCGCGGATCGTCGGCGTGCTGCGCGATGTGCCGAGCCGCGGCGGCGGCCGCGAAGCGTTGGTGGAGCGCATCGTCGGCGTCGCCGAACGGCTTCGGCACGACGAGGTGGTGATGTCGGTGTTCCATTCCGCGCCTGAGCTGGCCATGGTGTACATCGCCGAACGCCTCGGCACCAGCCAGCAGATCCTCATCGACGCGGTGGCCGCCGAGCTGCGGGTCGCCCAAGGCGACGGCGGTGTGCGCGCGGGTGACCCGCGCCAGCTCGCCGCCATGTGCCTGCTGATCACGCAGTCGACCATCCAGTCCGCACAGATCGTCGAGCCGATCCTGAATGCCGACGCTCTGGCCGTCGAACTCGCCCACTCGCTGAACGGATACCTCAAACCATGACGAACTCGGCCGCCCTCAACGCATCTCGTCGCGCTCGCGAGCTGGCGACACTGGCCGACGGTCAGGCGCTCGACGTCGTCGTGATCGGCGGCGGCATCACCGGTACCGGGATCGCCTTGGACGCCGCATCGCGCGGGCTGACGGTGGCGCTGGTGGAGAAGCATGATCTGGCGTTCGGGACCAGCCGGTGGAGCTCCAAGCTCGTCCACGGTGGGTTGCGCTACCTGGCCACCGGCAATGTCGGTATCGCAAGACGCAGCGCCATCGAACGCGGAATCCTGATGACGCGCAACGCACCTCACCTCGTCAGCGCCATGCCCCAGCTCGTTCCGCTGCTGCCCGCGATGGGCACGCGGGAACGGGCGTTGGTGCGCACAGGGTTTCTGGCAGGCGACGCGCTGCGCTGTCTGGCGGGCACGCGATCGTCGACGCTGCCCCGCTCACGGCGAATCTCCGCGAGCCGGGCCGCCGAACTGGTGCCCGCTGTGCGGCGCGACGGCCTCGGCGGAGGGCTTCTGGCCTACGACGGGCAGCTGATCGACGACGCACGCCTGGTCGCCGCGGTCGCGCGCACCGCCGCGCAACACGGCGCGTTCATCCTGACCCGGGTCGCGGCGTCGGAGGCGACCGGCACCTCGGTACGCCTGACCGACCAGCTGACCGGAGAGTCTCTCGACGTGACCGCCCGCTCTGTGATCAATGCCAGCGGCGTGTGGGCGGGGGAGGTCGATACGTCGATCAGGGTGCGGCCCAGCCGTGGCACACATCTGGTGTTCGACGCCGAATCGTTCGGCAACCCGACTGCGGCGCTGACCATTCCGATCCCCGGCGAGCTGAACCGTTTCGTGTTCGCCATGCCCGAGCAGCTGGGCCGGGTGTACCTCGGCCTGACCGACGAGGACGCACCCGGCCCGGTACCCGATGTCCCGCAGCCGACTTCGGAAGAGATCGGGTTCCTGCTGGACACCGTCAACACCGCGCTGGACGTCAAGCTCGGACGTGACGACGTGATCGGTGCCTACGCGGGCCTGCGGCCGTTGATCGACACCGGCGGGGGCCGCACGGCCGACGTGTCGCGTGACCACGCGGTCGTCGAGTCGCCGTCGGGTGTCATCAGTGTGATCGGCGGTAAGCTGACCGAGTACCGCTACATGGCCGAGGATGTCCTCGACAGGTCCGTGGAACTGCGCGGCCTCGACGCCAACCACTGCAGGACGCGGAATCTGCCGCTCGTCGGCGCACCGTCGAATCCGGTTGCGACACTGCGGGTTCCCACTGAACTGCCCTCGTCCTTGGTCGCCCGGTTCGGCGCAGAGGCGCCGAATGTCATTGCCGCAGCCACATGTGACCGGCCCACCGATTCGGTGACGGACGGGATCGACGTGATCCGCGCGGAGTTCGAGTACGCCGTCACGCACGAAGGCGCACTGACGGTCGACGACATCGTCGACCGACGCACCCGCATCGGTTTGGTCGACGCCGATCGCGACACGGTGTTGACTGTGGCAGAGGAACTGCTCGCAGGAGGTACGCGATGAGTCTCGCAGGCGCGCGCGTCGAGACGCGGATGCCGAGGTCGTCGCCGCCGCTATGAGGCCATAGCGTCGTACAGCCGCGCGATGTCAGTGGGTGCCACGTCCACTTCGCATTGCTGACGCAGGCTCCTCAGGGGCTGCGCAATACGTTGCAGGTCCGCCCACTCGGTCTGATGCGCGACGAAGTAGTTCCGAATGGCAGCCTCAGCGCCACCGCCCTGTCCGCCGGCGTTCGTGATGGCGTCATTCGCGCCAGGATGGCTGGAAAGGTATCCGGCCGTCTGCGAAGCCACGGTGCTGACCGCGGTGTTCAGTCCGGCTGCGTCGCACGGGGGAGCGGCGGCAGCCGTCGGCATCGCGATCGTTCCGGTCAGTCCTGCAAGTGCTCCGGCGGCGAGCATGCCGACGATTCCGCGGCGCATGGTGAACCCAAAGATCTGCATTCGTCACTCCTTGTGTCAGGACCCGGCTGTCCCCCGACGGGCCGCTTCCCACATTACGGGAGCGAAGACCGACCGCCGCCTTTTGCGGAATTGACTTACAGCGGGATGTTCTTGTGCCTGCCGCGGCGCGCGGGCGCCTCGGCCAGTGCCTGGGTCAGCTTGCTGCGGGTATGCGCCGGGTCGATCTTCTCGTCGACCACGCCGATCTCGATGGCCGAGTCCACACCGCCTGCGATGCGCTCGTGCTCGGCGGCCAGCTCCTCGTGCAGCGCTTCGCGCTCGTCGTCCGGTGCGGCGGCCAGCTTCTTCTTGTGCAGGATGCCGACGGCCGCCTTGGCGCCCATCACGGCGACCTCGGCATCGGGCCACGCGAACACCTTCGTCGCATTGAGCGAGCGCGAGTTCATCGCGATGTAGGCGCCGCCGTAGATCTTCCGGGTGACCAGCGTGACCCGCGGAACCGTGGACTCGCCGAACGCGTGCAACAGCTTGGCGCCGCGCCGCACCACGCCACCCCATTCCTGATCAACGCCGGGCAGATAGCCGGGCACGTCGACGACGACGACCAGCGGAATTCCGAACGCGTCGCACAGTCGCACGAAACGTGCTGCCTTCTCCGCGCTTTCGGAGTTCAGGCAGCCACCGAGGCGCAGCGGGTTGTTGGCGAGCACACCCACGGTGCGCCCGGAGAGCCGGCCGAGGCCGACGACCATCGACGCCGCCCACTTGGCCTGAAACTCCTCGAGCGGTGCGTCGTCGTCGAGCAGCGCGTCGACGAGCGGATGCACGTCGTAAGCGCGCCGAGGGGAATCGGGCAGCAGCGCGTGCAGGTCGGTGTCGCCCGCCTCGGCCTTGCTGCGGTCGAAATGACCTTGCTGGCAGAACAATCCGACCAGCCTGCGGCCACGCACATAGGCGTCGAGCTCGTCATCGGCGACGATGTGGCACACGCCCGACTTCTTGTGGTGGGTGTCCGGGCCGCCGAGCGACGCCATGTCGACGTCCTCTCCGGTGACGCTGCGCACGATGTCGGGTCCGGTGACGAACACGCGGCTGTCCGGTGCCATCACGATGACGTCGGTCAGCGCGGGCCCGTAGGCGGCGCCGCCCGCGGCGAAGCCGACGACCACCGAGATCTGCGGGACATAGCCGGATGCCCGGATCATCGCCTCGAACACGAGGCCGACCGCGTGCAGCGCCTTGACGCCCTCGGCAAGTCGGGCACCGCCGGAGTGCCAGATGCCGACGATCGGGCTCTGCTCCTCGATGGCGGTGTCGTAGGCGTTGACGATGTGGGCACAGCCCTCCACACCCATCGCGCCACCCATGACGGTGCCGTCGGTGCAGAACGCGATGGTGCGCATACCGTTGACTGTGCCCGCTGCGGCCAGGACGCCCGACCGGTCCCGCTCGTGCAGCAGCTCAAGGCTGCAGCCGTCGTCGAAGAACGTGCGCAGGCGCAGCAGTGGATCGCGTGGATCCAGCGATTCGCCGACTGCCTCGGGGGCCGTGATAGTCATCGAAACCTCCTGTAGGGGCCGGATATCGGGCGCTCAGTACTTCCCGAAGGCGAGCGCCACGTTGTGCCCACCGAATCCGAACGAATTGTTGATCGCGTAGCTGTAGTTGCCGGGTCGCGGCGAACCGGCGACGACGTCGAGGTCGATCTCCGGATCCTGATTCTTCAGGTTGAGCGTCGGCGGAATAACACCGTCCCGCAACGCGAACATCGTCAAGATCGACTCGACCGCTCCAACCGCGCCGACCGAATGGCCGAGCGCGCCCTTGGGCGCGAAGACCGCCGGCTTGTGGCCGTGCATCGCGTTGTTGATCGCCTTGCCCTCGGCCACGTCGCCGACGCTGGTGCCGGTGGCGTGCGCGTTGACGTGGGCGATGTCGGTGGGCTGCAGACCGGCCAGCTGAATGGCACGTGTCATCGCGTGGCCAGCCTGCTCGCCGTTGGGATCGGGCGCGACGATGTGATAGCCGTCCGAGGTGATGCTGGCGCCCATCAGCCGGGCAATGATCTTGGCACCACGTGCCTTCGCGTGCTCCTCGGTCTCGATGACGATGAGCGCGCCCGCCTCGCCGAATACAAACCCGTTGCGATCCCTGTCGAACGGGCGGCATGCACCGGCCGGGTCATCGTTGGTGGTGGACAACACGATTCGCATCTGCGCGAATCCAGCAATCGGCACCGCCTCGATCCGCGTCTCGACGCCACCGCAGATCGCCACGTCGGCCTCGCCAAGCACGATGTTGCGCCAGGCGTGCGCGATGGCCTCGGAGCCGGATGCGCAGGCCGACACCGCGGTCATCACCCCGGCTTTGGCGTGCCGCTCCAGCCCGACGGCAGCCGCCGCGCCGTTCGGCATGTACATCTGCACGACCAACGGCGACACCGCCCGCAGCCCCTTCGCCCGCAAGCTGTCATACGCGAAGAGCATTTCCTCGGTGGACCCCATGCCGGTGCCGATCGACACCATCAACCGCTTCGGATCAACCTCCGGCTCGCCGGCGTCGTTCCATACCCGCCGGCTCAGCACCGTCGACATCTTCTGCAGATACGACAGCCGGCGCAGCTCGACCCGCGTCAGCTCACCGTCGAAATCCTCCAAGAGATGCCCACCGATGCGAACAGGAAGGTCGTACTCCTCGACGAACGAATCCTCGAGTTTCCGGATCCCGCTCTGCCCGTCAAGCAGCTTCTTCCATGTCTCTTCCGCGTCGGTTGCCAAGGCAGTCGTCATGGCAACGCCAGTGACGACGACGTTGGGGAACCCGTTCCCCGTAGCCAACTCAATCATTTCGCTGAGATGGTTCCTTTCCCCCAACGCCTCAGTACTTGCCGAAGGCGAGTGCCACGTTGTGCCCACCGAATCCGAACGAGTTGTTGATCGCATACTTGTAGTCGCCATACCGGGGCTCGCCCGCGACGACGTCCAAATCGATCTCCGGGTCGGGTGTTTCGTAATTCAGAGTCGGCGGGATGACACCATCCCGCAGCGACAGCACTGTCAGCACCGACTCGAGCGCGCCGACCGCACCGATGGAATGGCCCAGCGCCGACTTCGGCGCATACACCGCGGCGTGCTCCACACCGGCGACGCGGATCGCGTTGGCTTCAGCGGTGTCGCCGATCGACGTAGCCGTGGCGTGAGCGTTGATGTGGTCGATGTCCTTGGGGTCAAGGCCCGCAAGCTCCATCGATCGTGTCATCGCCCGGCCGGCGCGTACGCCGTCGGCGGCCGGCGCCACCATGTGGAAGGCGTCCGACGTGATGCCTGCACCCATCAGCCGGGCCAGCGGCTGTGCGCCGCGAGCCTTGGCGTGCTCTTCGGTCTCGATGACCAGGAGCGCACCGGCCTCGCCGAACACGAAACCGTCGCGATTCTTATCGAACGGACGAGAAGCGCCCTCGGGATCGTCGTTGCGGGTCGACATGGCGCGCATCATCGAGAACGCCGCAATGGGCAGCGCTTCGATGCCGCCTTCGACACCGCCGCAGACGGCGATGTCGGCGTCGCCCATGACGATCTGTCGCCACGCGTGGGCGATCGCCTCGGAGCCTGACGAGCAGGCCGACACCGGGGTCATGACGCCGGCGCGGGCCCCGAGCTGCAACCCGATGACCGCCGCAGCACCGTTCGGCATGATCATCTGAACGGCCAGCGGCGAGACCTTGCGGGGGCCGCCCTCGTTCATCAGGTCATAGGCCTCGACGATCTTCTCGCCGCCGCCGAGACCGGTGCCGACAACGACGGCGAAGCGGTCCCCGTCGACCTCGGGTGTTCCCGCGGTCTCCCAGATCTGTTCACCGAGCAGCTTGGCCATCCGCTGGACATACGACATGCGCCGCAGGTCCAGCCGCCCCATATGGTCGTCGATGTTCTCTTTGAGGTGGCCGCCGATCCGCACGGGCAGGTCCCACTTGGTGACGAACTCGTCCTCAAGGATGTGGATGCCGCTTTCGCCTGCCAACAAGCCCTTCCACGTGCTCTCGATGTCCGGCGCGATCGATGTCGTCGCCGTGACGGCGGTGACCACAACGCTGGGGAAACCGCCGTTAGCAGTGGAAGGTTTGGTCATGAACGATCAGCTTCGATCTTCTCGCGCAGCGCGGCAGCAGCCTCGGGGTTCTCTTCTTCGAGCTTCTGGATGTAAGCGACCACGTCACCGACGGTGCGCAGGCCTGCGAGGTCCTCGTCCGGGATCTTCACGCCGTACTTGTCCTCGGTCTGCACGGCGATCTCCACCATCGACAGCGAGTCGATGTCTAGGTCGTCGACGAACGACTTCTCCGGGGTGACCTCCGACGGCTCGATGCCGGTGACCTCTTCGATGATCTCGGCGAGACCGGAGATGATTTCTTCCTGAGTGGCGGGCACTTTGGCTCCTTCTATCGGGTTGTTACTGCGCTCCGTACTTCGGAGCTATTCGGGATGTTCTATGCGGTTGTCGCTTACCCGGCGGTGCCGGGAATCAGCTCTGGGTGAGCTCGGTCAGCCCGTCCAGGTCGTCGGGCGATTTGACGGCGTACGTCGGCACCCCCCGAAGTTCGCGCTTGGCGATACCGGCGAGCGCCCCGGCGGGCGGGAACTCGACGATCGCGGTCACGTCGGAATTACGGAGAGTCTCGGTGCACAGGTCCCAGCGCACCGGCCGCGTCAACTGGGCCACCAGCTTGCTCATGGCGTCCGCGGCCGAGGCGACAGGCTGACCGTCTGCGTTGGACAGCAGTGTCGCGGTCGGCTCGGCGGTAGCGACGCCCTGCGCCGCGCCGGAGTAGCCGTCGATGGCCGACGCCATATAACGGGTGTGGAACGCGCCCGCGGTGGCGAGCTGGCGGATTCGTGCCTTGGCAGGCGGATCCTCGGCCAGCTTGCCAAGGGCGACCAGGCTGCCCGCCGCCACGATCTGGCCCGCCGCATTGCGGTTCGCGGGCACCAGGTCGAGTTCCTCGAGGCGGCTCAGCACCTCGGCCTCGTCGCCGCCGAGCACCGCGGACATGCCGGTGGGCTCGGTCGCACACGCCTTGGCCATCTCGGCGCCGCGGGTGGCGGCAAGCGCGACGGCGTCATCGCTGGAGATCACGCCCGCGATCGCGTAGGCGGCGATTTCACCGACGGAGTGTCCAGCGGCGATAAAATCGCGTCCGGCCAGCAGGCCGCGCTTGGTTAGCTCTTCCCACGCCAGCAGCGTCGCGGCCACGACGAGCGGCTGGGTCACGGAAGTATCGGTGATCTCCTCGGCCGACGCGGTGGTGCCCAGCCGGACGAGGTCAAGACCGCTGGACGGCGACCAGGAGGAGAGACGCTCAGCCGCCCCGGACAGCTCAAGCCACGAGGCGAGCATGCCGGGGGTCTGCGATCCCTGTCCGGGAGCAAGCAATGCGAGCACGTGTTTAAGAGAACACTGTGAAGACGGGTTTGCGTGGTGTAAGAGATTATGAACCTCGTCTTAAGTTTTTGTGGAGATCACACAAAACAGCATGTGATGCGACGCCATCGATACCGCTCCGAAATCTGTTACCCTGCGCGGTCCTGCCGGTCAGCGGCGTTCGGCGGCTTGGGCGTCCGTCCAGAAGCGATGTTTGACGTGCTCGAATGATGTGCTTGCCGTGTCAAGCGCCCGACCGTCGAAGCCACTCGAAGGACGTAGGCGTCGCGCGGGGTGGTGGGATCACGGCCCGTGAAGTCGGCGATGCGCTTGAGCCGGTAACGGACGGTGTTTGGATGAACGAACAACTTGCGGGCACACGCCTCGATCGCGCCTCCGGAGTCCAGATACGCGTCCAACGTCTCGGTTAGTGCCGGTCCTGCGTCGGCCAGCGGCCTCATCACCTCGGTTTCCAGCGCGGCGATCGCCGATGCGTCGCCCAGCAGTGCGCGTTCGGGGAGGAGCTCGCGGGCCGAGACTGGGCGCGGCGCACCGGTCCAGCCTGCGACGGCGTTCATTCCGGCGATCGCTTCGGTGGCGCTCCAATGGGCGGCCGACAGGGTCGGTGCGGTCGGCCCGATGACCACGGGCGCCTCCGCGAAGACGCCCATCAGTTCGGCGAGGAATCGGTCGTTGAGCGACAGCGGTCCCGACACGATCGCCACCAGCCAGGTGCCGTGCACGTCGGAAAGCGCCGCCCGCCCGTGCCTGCCGACCACCTCGTGGACGTCGTCGCTGGCCAAGTCCTGCCGGTCGGGTTGCGGCATCCCCACGATGACAGTGGCCGCCGCGGTGGCGTCCCAGTTCAGCGCCGCGGCTTGGGACTGCAGCTCCGGGCCGGTGTCGCCGCGCACGACGGCGTCGACGATGTTGGCCTCCATCCTGCTGTCCCATGCACCGCGCGCTTCCGCCTGGTCGGCATAGGCGGTGGCCGCCGCGAACGCCAAATCACGGCTGTACCTGAGGATTCCGGCCGTCAGCGCGGTCAGCTGCTCCTCGTTGCGGGCCAGCAGCGGCACCACTTCTTCGAAGAATTCCATCGTGATCCGCACCATCTCGACGGATTGCCGCAGTGCGATACGCCGACGCAGGTCCTGCGGCACCACCTCGAACGCTTGCGCCGTGTAGCCGGTGTCGCTGTCGGGGTTGCGCATCCACTCCACGAAGTTCACCACCGCGGTCTGCACCACCAGTTGGACGCTGGCCCGCTGTGACGCCTCGAGACCGGCGAAGAACGGCAGGCGCTCCTCCATAGCGTGCACCGCCTGGGTGGCCAACCGCCCCGAGTACTGACTCAACCGGCGCAGCACCGAGTCGGGGACGGTCTCCAGCACCTCGAGCGTCGAGGCTGGGGGCACGAACCGGTTGTCGACCATCCCTAAAAGCTACGCCATATTTCTGGCAGATCCCTCCAAGTCCTCCAGGGGAAAGGCGCGAGTCACGCCACCCCGGGGTCCGAGGTCTGCTCCGGGGCGGCCAGGACGTCGTCGATTTGGTACTTGTTCGCGGCCTCAACGGCCACCGACTGGTCGATCTCGCCGTCGGCAGCCAGCGCCTCCAGCACCGCCACCGCGACCGACTCGGCGTCGGTGTTGTAGAAGCGCCGCGCGGCGGGCCGGGTGTCGGAGAAGCCGAAGCCGTCGGTGCCCAACGTGGCGTAGGTGTTGGGCATCCACGGCCGGATCTGCTCGGGAACGGCGCGCATCCAGTCCGACACCGCCACTGCCGGGCCGCGGGTGTCGGCGAACACTTGGCTGATGTAGGGCACCCGCGCCGGACGGTCGGGGTGCCGCAGCTTTTCCTTCTCGATCTCTACGCCATCGCGGTTGAGTTCGCCCCAGCTCGTCACCGACCACACGTCTGCCCCGACGTCCCACTCCGACGCGAGCAGGTCCGCGGCCCGGATCGCCTCCGGCATCGCCACCCCCGAGGCCAGGATGTGTGCCTGCTTCGACCTCGACTCGGGGGCGGGCCGGTAGCGGTGGATGCCGCGCAGCAGCCCCTCCACGTCCAGTCCCTCGGGCTCGGCCGGTTGCCGGTACGGCTCGTTGTAGAGGGTGATGTAGAAGTAGACGTTCTCCGGGTCCTCGCCGTACATGCGGGCCAATCCGCTCTCCACGATGTAGGCGATTTCGAAGGCGAACGCAGGGTCGTAGGCGACGACCGCCGGATTGGTGGCCGCCAGCAGCAGGGAATGGCCGTCGGCGTGCTGCAGTCCCTCGCCGACCAGCGTGGTGCGGCCGGCCGTGGCGCCCAGCACGAAGCCGCGCGCCATCTGGTCGGCGGCCGCCCAGAAGCTGTCACCGGTGCGCTGGAAACCGAACATCGAATAGAAGATGTACAGCGGGATCATCGGTTCGTTGTGTGTCGAGTACGACGTGCCTGCGGCGGTGAACGACGCTGCAGAGCCGCCCTCGCTGATGCCCTCGTGCAGGATCTGGCCGATTTCACTTTCCTTGTACGCCAACATCAATTCGGCGTCCACGGCGGTGTACAGCTGGCCGTTGCGGTTGTAGATCTTGAGGCTGGGAAACCAGGAGTCCATGCCGAACGTACGAGCCTCGTCGGGAATGATCGGCACGATCCGCGGCCCGATCTCCTTGTCCCGCAACAGTTCCTTGAACGTGCGGACCATGGCCATGGTGGTCGCGACCTCTTGGTTTCCCGAGCCCTTCTTGAGGGCCTTATAGGTGTCGCGGCCAGGAAGTGTCAACACCTTCGACTTCGTTCGCCGTTCGGGCACGAAGCCGCCCAACGTCCGCCGCCGGTCGAGCATGTACCGGATCTCGGGTGCGTCAGGGCCGGGGTGGTAGTACGGCGGGAGGTAGGGATTCTTTTCCAACTCCTCGTCGCCGATCGGGATGCGAATGGCATCGCGAAACTGCTTGAGGTCCTCCAGCGCAAGCTTTTTCATCTGATGAGTAGCGTTGCGGCCCTGGAAGTGGGCGCCCAGCGAATAGCCCTTGATGGTCTTGGCCAGGATGACCGTCGGCTGGCCCTTGTGGTCGGTCGCGGCGCGGTATGCGGCGTAGACCTTGCGGTAATCGTGCCCGCCGCGCTTGAGATTCCAGATGTCGGCGTCGGACATGTCCTTGACGAGCGCTTTGGTCCGCGGGTCGCGGCCGAAGAAGTGGTCGCGGACATAGCCGCCGTCGTTGGCCTTATAGGTCTGATAGTCGCCGTCGGGCGTGGTGTTCATCAGGTTCACCAGCGCGCCGTCGCGGTCGGCGTGCAAGAGGGTGTCCCATTCGCGGCCCCACACCACCTTGATGACGTTCCAGCCCGCGCCGCGGAAGAACGATTCCAGCTCCTGGATGATCTTGCCGTTGCCGCGCACCGGGCCGTCGAGGCGCTGCAGGTTGCAGTTGATAACGAAGGTGAGGTTGTCCAGCGCCTCGAGGGCGCCCACGTGGGCCAGTCCACGGCTCTCCGGCTCGTCCATCTCGCCGTCGCCGAGGAACGCCCAGACATGCTGGTCAGAGGTGTCCTTGATGCCACGGTCGTGCAGGTAGTGGTTGAACCGGGCCTGGTAGATGGCGTTCATCGCGCCCAGACCCATCGACACCGTCGGGAACTCCCAGAAGTCCGGCATCAGCCGCGGGTGCGGATAGGACGGGATGCCGCCGCCGGGGTGGCTGTGTTCCTGGCGGAAGCCGTCGAGCTGGTCGGCGGTTAGCCGCCCCTCCAGGAACGCGCGGGCGTAGATGCCCGGCGACGCGTGGCCCTGGATGTAGATCTGGTCGCCGCCGCCCGGGTGGGACTTGCCGCGGAAGAAGTGGTTGAAGCCGACCTCGTAGAGTGCGGCTGAGGACGCGTACGTCGAAATGTGCCCGCCCACACCGACTCCCGGGCGTTGGGCCCGGTGCACCATGATCGCTGCGTTCCACCGAATCCAGGCGCGATAGCGGCGCTCGATTTCCTCGTCGCCAGGGAACCATGGCTCCAGTTCGGTCGGAATGGTGTTGACGTAGTCGGTCGACGTGAGGGACGGAATCGCCACCCGCTGTTCGCCGGCGCGTTCGAGCAGTCGCAGCATCAGGTAGCGGGCCCGTGCCGGGCCTTGCCGCTCCAGCAGTTGGTCGAACGATTCCAGCCACTCGGTGGTCTCGTCGGGATCGATATCGGGCAGGTAGGACGCGACGCCTTCGCGGATCACCCGTACCCGGTCGGGTTCGGCTGCGGTGCCGGAGTTTTGAGCCAGGTCCTGGCGCGCGAACTCGGTGGTCAACTTCCACTCCTCAGTCGGAGGTACAGGCTAGAGACACCTCTATCGTCCACCTATCGTGCCCCACACGCACCGCCGGTGGTGCCTAGTGGAATGAACCGCCGATCGACCGCCCAAACCGGTAACGTCTGCAGACTGTGCGGATGGGAGGGCTGACCGGGTCGCCGCGGCTGCGGATTGTCGCGCTGGTGCTCGGAAGCCTTGCCACCCTCGCCATGGTCATCGTCGGGTGCAGCTCGGTCACCGAGGGAACGCCGAAGGTCAATGCCACGGACGCGCCCGTCTACCGGGCCTCCGTCTCGGCTTCGATAGAGGAGTCGGCCGCCTCGTCCAGTGCCCAGGAGTCCAAGCGACGGGCGTCGGAGGCGACCAAAGCGATCCACACAGCTTGTGAGGCGCTCAGCTCCAGCAGCGTGGACTCGATCACCGCAGTCAACGATTACGTCAAGGCGTTCAACGAGAATGCCGCCGACGTGCAGGCGAAGTCGGGACCGGCCGTCGACGCCCTCAACCACAGCGCCGACGCGGTAGCCACCAGCATCAGCGATCCATTGCCGCAGGACCTAAAGGACGCCCTCAACGCCTGGGTCGACGCCGCGCGCGGCGTGGCGACCGCCATAGCGGGCAACTATGGACCCGACGACTTCAACGCCGCGGTGAGCAAGCTGAACGACGTCAAGACACACGCCCTGGACTTGTGTGACGCCGCATATCGATGAACCTGGTGCGCCGCGCGTTGCCGGATGCCCAGGTCATGCGACGATAGACGGATCGCACGAGCAGGCAGAAGGAGGACCGACGGTGGTCGCGGCGGAGGACGCCCCGAACTACGCCCAACGGCTGGGCATCCAAAAAGATCAGGTTGTGCAGGAACTGGGCTGGGACGACGACGTCGACGACGACATCCGGGCCGATATCGAGGAGGCGTGCGGCGGCGAGCTCCTCGACGAGGACGCCGACGAGGTCATCGATGTCGTGATGCTGTGGTGGCGTGACGACGACGGCGATCTGGTCGACCGGTTGATGGACGCCATCACACCGCTGGCCGATGACGGCGTGATCTGGGTGATGACCCCTAAAACGGGCAAGCCGGGCCATGTGCTGCCCGCCGAGATCGCCGAATCGGCGCCGACGGCCGGGCTGATGCAGACCTCGTCGGCCAACCTCGGCGATTGGAGCGCCAGCCGGTTGGTTCAGCCGAAATCCGGGGCGCACAGGCGATGAGCCCCTTGGCCGTAGGCGCCGAGGCCCCCGACTTCACGCTGCGCGACCAGAATCAGCAGGAGGTCAGCCTCAGCGACTTCCGTGGCGCGAAGAACGTGCTGCTCGTGTTCTTCCCGCTCGCGTTCACCGGCATCTGCCAGGGCGAGCTCGACGAGATCCGCGACAATTTGCCGGAATACGAGAACAACGACACCGCAACGTTGGCCATCTCGGTGGGACCGCCACCGACGCACAAGGTGTGGACGATGCAGAGCGGATTCCTGTTCCCGGTGTTGTCAGACTTCTGGCCGCACGGCGCCGTCAGCCAGGCCTACGGTGTGTTCAACGACGATGCCGGCTTCTCCAACCGCGGCACGTTCGTGGTGGACCCGTCCGGCATCATCCGGTTCGCCGAGATGAAACAGCCGGGGGAGGCGCGAGATCAGACGGTCTGGACCGACGCGTTGAAGACGCTGAAATCCTGACAACCGATTTCTCGTCGCACGTCATTGACGTGTATTTTTCCTCCGACGGGCGCGTAGCTCAGTGGTAGAGCTCTGGTTTTACACACCAGCGGTCGGCGGTTCGATACCGTCCGCGCCCACCAAAGTTATTGCAGGTCAGCGGCACTAACCGCGTGCAGGTGACGGCTGCCCGCAGGCCCCGTGCCCACGCCGTGCCCACAAGTTACAGTTATCGCCTCGTTGATCGCGTGACCTACGGCGTCCACATCGGAGTCGTAGAGGTGCCCGTAGCGGTCCAGCGTCAACCCCGCCGAGGCGTGCCCCAACATGTTCTGCAGCGCCTTGACATTCGCCCCTGACCGGAGCGCCAAACTTGCCGCCGTGTGCCTCAATTCGTGGAGCTTGAAGTCGGCCGGTAGCCCGGCCTCGGCTGATGAAAATGCCGCCTTGATGGCCGAGCACCTGGAGGCCGCCGGTGATCTGCACGCCGCCTACGGCTGGCACATGCGCGCCGCAACGTGGGCGACCAACCGCGACATCGCCGCAGCACGACGCAGTTGGGAGCGTGCCCAAAGGATCGCCGACGCCCTGCCCGCCGATGACCCAAACCGGGCAGCCATGCGCATCGCTCCTCGCACCATGTTGTGCGGGACCACCTGGCGAGTCCATGACCATGCGGGAATGGACCGCTTTGATGAATTGCGCGAGTTGTGCACCGCCGCCGGGGACAAGGCGTCACTGGCCATCGGGATGGCGGGGCTGGTGCAGGCTCACGCTTGGCGGGACCGGATCGGCGAGGCGTCGCGGCTGGCATCGGAAGCCTGGGCCCTCATCGAGTCAATCGGCGATGCGACGTTGACGGTGGGGCTGTCCTTCCCGCTGATATACGCCAAGTTTGAAAGCGGCGAGTGGTGTGACGTGCTGCGGTGGTCACAGCGGGTCATCGACCTGGCCGACGGGGACCCGTCTAAAGGCAACATCATTATCGGGTCTCCGCTAGCGCTCGCCTTGACGACGCGGGCTGGGGCCCGGTATTGCCTGGGTCGTCCCGGATGGCAAGAGGACCTGCGCCACGGCCTGGACATGGCCCGCAGCACCGACCCGTTGTCCTACGCCGGGGTTGTTGCCTACGTCTACCTCCCCGGGTTAGCGGCTGGCGTGCTCGGGCCCGACGATTCGGCGATGCGTGAGATCGAGGATGCGCTACGGATTGCCGAACCAGCCGCTGACGATCTGGCGTTGGACCTCGCCCGGGCGACGCTGGGCGTCCCGCTGGTGCACCGCCAAACGGATGCGGATCATGACCGGGGAGAAAAGCTGCTGGCCGAGGGCAGCGAAGCGTTCCAAATCCGGGAACATAACCTGGCTGATTTACCCCTCGTCAATGTGTGGTTGGCACGTGAGAGGGCGCGCCGTGGCGATCACGATGACGCCATACCGCTTATGCGCGCCGCCGTCGACCATCTCTTCCGCGAGGGACGACTACTGGCGTGGGGCGTTCCAGCGACAGGTGTTCTGGTGGAGACACTGCTGGATCGCGGGGCCGAGGGTGACGTGACCGAAGCCGAAGCCGCAATCGAGCAGTTAGCGGCCGCGCCAGCCGAAGAGGGTCTGGTGATACGAGACATCTGGCTGCTGCGGTTGCGCGCGCTGCTGGCCCGCGCCCACGGGGACGAGACCGGCTATCGCGACTATCGGGACCGCTACCGGGCGATGGCGACATCTCTGGGCTTCGAGGGGCACATGGCATGGGCCGAGGCGATGCCATGACGGCGGCTGCTCCTTCGGGCTCCGTGTCTCGAAATAGAGGACTGTCGAGAGTCTCGGAACTTCGTATCGATCCTGGCCCGTCGATATGACGGACATCCCTGACCAGCGGTGACACGATACTGACGTGGACCCTGGTGGGGACGGCGGCGCTGGACTGACTGCGACGACACTGTCGTGCACGTCGTGTGGAACGGAGCTGCCGCCGGACTCACGGTTCTGCAACAAGTGCGGTGCGCCGATCACGCCAGCCGCTGCATCGGCGGAGTACAAGCAGGTGACGGTGCTGTTCGCCGATGTCGTTCATTCGATGGACATTGCGGCAGCCGTCGGTGCGGAGCGCGTGCGCGAGATCATGACCGATCTGGTCAATTGCGCGAGTTCCGTGGTGCAGAGCTACGGCGGGACAGTGGACAAGTTCACCGGTGACGGCATCATGGCGGTGTTCGGTGCGCCGGTTGCATTGGAGGACCACGCAATCCGAGCGTGCTTGGCGGCGTTGGACATCCAGAAAGAAGCTCAACCCTTGGCCGCCGAGGTCGGCCGTCGCGACGGTGTCGAGCTCCGGCTGCGCATTGGCCTCAATTCTGGACGAGTGATCGCGGGCGAGATCGGCTCGACCTCATTGGGTTATACCGCAGTGGGGCAGCACGTCGGGATGGCACAGAGGATGGAGTCGGTTGCCCCGGCCGGCGGGGTAATGCTGAGTGCGACCACTGCACGTCTGGTGGAGGATGTCGCTTCGCTGGCAGACGCGGAATCGGTGCATATCAAGGGCGCCAACAAACCGATTGTCGCCCAACGGCTTTTGGGAATGTCGGGACAGGCGTGGCCGACCGGTAGGTCTGACACCGCGTTGGTTGGCCGCTCCGCCGAAATGATCACCCTCACGGCCATCTTGGACCGATCGGCGAGTGGTCCCGGCTGCGTGGCCGGCATCGGCGGTCCGCCGGGTATCGGCAAGACACGACTGGCTCGCGAAGCCGTGGCGATCGCACGCAGCCGTGGTGTCGATGTGTTCACCGGCTTTTGCGAGTCACACGCCCGCCACGTTCCGTTTCATCTCGTCGCGCAGCTGCTGCGCGCACGTACCGGCGTGAACGAACTCGACGATGCGGCCGCCCGAGCGCAGGTGCATTCGCAGGTTGCCGAGGCAAGCGATGAGGATCTGGCGCTGCTGTTTGACGTGATGGGCATTCGCGACCCTGATCTGCCGCTGCCGACTATCGATCCGGACGCACGCAGGCGGCGGTTGAGCGCGATGATCAACTCGATGGCGCTGGCCCACAGTGAGCCGGCGGTGTACGTGATCGAAGACGCGCACTGGATCGATGAGTTCAGCGAGTCACTGATTGCCGACTTCTTGACCGTCATTTCAGGGACCACTTCTCTCGTATTGATCACCTATCGCTCCGAGTACCGCGGGTTACTGGCAGATGTCCCTGCCGCCGAGACGATTTCGATGGCTCCCCTGACCGATGCGGAAATCAGGGCACTTCTGCGTCACCTCTTAGGGGTCGATCCGGTCGTGGCGGGCATCACGGCGCTGATCACCGGACGGGCCGCTGGCAATCCGTTTTTTGCCGAGGAGATGGTGCGTGATCTGGTCGAACGCGGCGTGGTGCACGGGCGGCCTGGCGCTTATCTGATCAAGGGTGACGTCGCTGACGTCGATGTGCCCCCCACTCTGGAGGCGGCGATCGGCGCCCGCATCGACCGGCTCGGGTCCACCGCCAAACAAACATTGACCGCCGCGGCAGTCATCGGATCGCGTTTCGACGCCGATCTGCTGGGCGCCCTGGTCGACAACGCGGACATGGCACCGTTGATCGCGGCCGACCTCATCGACCAGTTGAGTTTCACATCGCCCGCGGATTACGCATTCCGCCATCCGCTGATCCGCAAGGTGGCCTACGAATCACGGCTCAGGTCCGACCGCGCGGCGCTGCACCGGCGTGTTGCCGCCACGATCGAGCAGCGTGACCCCAACTCAGCCGACGCGAATGCGGCGCTGATCGCCGACCATTGCGAGGCCGCCGCCGACCTGCATGGTGCGTATAACTGGCACATGCGTGCCGGCGCATGGTCGGCCAGCCGCGACATCCGTGCCGCGCGTATAAGTTGGAGCCGCGCACGCCACGTCGCCGACGCGCTGGCCGCCCAAGACCCGGACCGGACCGCGATGGGGATCGTCCCTCGGACATTGCTGTGTAGCAGCGCCTGGCGCGTCAATGCGAGCATCTCGGAGCACTTCGACGAACTGCGACGGTTGTGCGCGCAGACGGGGGACAAGGCGTCTCTGGTAGTCGGCATGACCGGCTTGACGATGCACCACATATTTCATGACAGAGTGCGCGAGGCGTCACTTCTGGCATCCGAATACATGGCCGTCGTCGAGTCGATCGGCGATCGAGCCCTCACAGTCCGGGTGACACCCGCGGCTCTTCACACGAAGGGCGAAGCCGGCGAGATGGACGACATGCTGCGCTGGTCGCAAACCGTGATCGACTTAGTCGAAAGCGACACCGCCGGAACCCGTTCCGGCATGGGTTCGCGGTTGGCGGCGGCGTTCGTGTCGCGTGGTATTGCGCGATTCAGCCTTGGGCAAGACGGATGGCGAGAGGATTTCGATAAAGCTGTCATGACGGCTCGCGGCACCGACCCGCTGTCACACGCAGCCGTCGTGAACGCGACGTACACTCCGGCCATAGGGGCAGGGGTGCTTCTAACTGACGACGACGCTCTGCGCGACATCGAAGACGCGCTGGAGATGGCCGAGCAAGCGGCCGACGACATCGCCCTGGGCAGTGCGCGATTGGCGCTGGGTCTCGCGCTGGTACATCGCGGCGAACCCGACTGCGAACGCGGATTCGAGATGCTGTCGCAGGTGCGCGAGATGAGCGTGCAACAGCGGTTTCCCCTGACGGTGATAACGCTTATCGACATGTACGATGCACACCTGACGGCCACGCGTGGGAATCCGGATGCCGCGGTACCGCCACTGCGAGCGGCCGCGCAACAACTGTTCGAGCGAAGACTTCCCGGATGCAGGGTTGCCACCGAGTTCTTGGTGCAGGCACTTCTGGCCCGAGGCGCCAGAGCGGACGTGCTGGAAGCGCAGACCGCACTTGACCGATTTGCGGCGAGCCCTGCAGGCGCTTTAGCCACCGGCACGATTCTGTTGTTGCGGCTGCGCGCTCTGGTGGCCAAGGCCGACGGCGACCAGACCGGCTATCGGGACTATCGGGATCGCTACCGCGAAATGGCGAGAACGCTCGGCTTCGAAGGACATATCGCGTGGGCCGAGGCGATGCCATGACAGCGGCTGCCCCCTCGGGGGTGGTGACGTTTCTGTTCACCGATATTGAGGGTTCGACCCGTCGGTGGGAGGCCGACGCCGATGCGATGCGGGCGGCGCTGGCCGCACACGACGACGTGTTGCGCAACGAGATGGAGGCGCACGGCGGGTTTCTGTTCAAGCACACCGGTGACGGTGTGTGCGCGGCGTTCGCCTCTCCGAGGTCCGCTGTCGATGCGGCGGTGGCCGCGCAGCGGGCGCTGCAGTTGCCGGTGCGGATGGGGTTGGCGACCGGCGAAGCCGAGCTGCGCGAGGGCGACTATTTCGGTGCGGTGCTGAACCGGGCGGCGCGGGTGATGGCGGCCGGGCACGGTGGTCAGATCCTGCTGGCCGACTCGACAGCGGTTCTTGTCAGTGGAGTAGACCTCATCGATCTGGGGCCGCGAAGGTTGCGGGATGTACCGATGCCAGTAGGGGTGTTTCAAGTCCGGGCAGCGGAACTTCGCGCGGAGTTTCCCCCGTTGCGGGCGCTCGATACAACTCCGGGGAATCTGCGGCCTGCGACCACCAGCTTGATCGGACGTGAGTCCGAGGTCGCCGAGATTGAAGCGGCGGTCAAGGCGCATCGGTTGGTGACGCTGACCGGCGTGGGTGGGGTCGGCAAGACCCGTCTGGCGTTGGAAGTCGCGGCGCACCTGGTCGATGAGTTTCCAGACGGCGTTTGGCTTTTCGAGTTGGCAGCGGTGACTGATCCGGCGGCTGTGCCCGATGCGGTGGCGGCGGTGCTGGGCATCACCCAGCAGCCGGGTAAGACCGTGACTGAGTCGGTGGCCGCCGCATTGGAAGGGAGGGTGAGGCTGTTGGTGTTCGATAACTGCGAGCATGTTCTCGACGCTGCCGCCGATCTGATCGAAGCCATCCTCGCGCACTCGGCGACGGTACGAATCCTCGCCACCAGCCGCGAGGGACTCGGAGTCCCCGACGAGCAGGTGTGGCCGGTGCGTTCTCTGGATGCCGCAGCGGGAATCGATTCTCCGGCAGTGCGTCTGTTCGTCGAACGCGCTCAAGGCATTGCGCCGAGCTTCTCGATGGTCGGCGGCGATGAAGCCGCCGCAGTCACCGAGATTTGTCAGCGCCTGGATGGGATTCCATTGGCCATCGAGCTGGCGGCCTCGCGGATGGCGTCGATGACGGTAAACGAAGTGCGTGATCGTCTGGATCAACGGTTCCGGCTGCTGGTCGGCTCGCGGCGCGGACTGGAACGCCACCACACCCTGCGCCACGCCGTCGCGTGGTCCTACGACCTGCTCGACGACACGGAAAAGGCGCTGCTGGATCGGTGTTCCGTGTTCGCCGGTGGATTCGACCTGCACAGCGCCTGCGCCGTAGCGGGATCCGAGGACATCGACGACTTCGTCGTGCTGGATCTGCTGGATGCCCTGGTGCGCAAGTCCCTTCTGGTCCCCGACCGATCATCGGGGCGGACCCGGTTTTCAATGCTGGAGACGATCCGCCAGTTCGCCGAGGAGCAACTCGTCGCGGGCGGTGAGGCCACCGAGGTCCGGACCTCCCACTCGGGGTACTTCGCGGAGCGCGAAGCAGACATCATGGCGCTGTGGGACAGCCCCCGGCAGCGGGAAGCTTACGACTGGTTCGCCGCCGAACTGGCGAATCTGCGCACGGCCTTCCGCTGGGCCGCCGACCACGGCGACCTCGACGTGGCGGCCCCCATCGCCACCTATGCGGGGTTCCTCGGCCTATGGGTCGAGAATTACGAGCCGATAGCGTGGGCCGAAGAGTTGATCGAACCCGCCCGCGCCGTCGACCATCCCCGGCTGGCGTTCCTGTACGTGATGGCGTCACAGTGCTACATGGCCGGACGGCCCGAGGCCGCTTTCCGCTACAGCGACTCTGCCCAGACGGTTCTCGGCAATGGCCGCGGCGAGGTGCCGTACGGCCCCTACGGCCTCGAGGGCTGGATTGGCGGTGCATACGTGTACATCGGCCAGCCCGAACGGTGTGTTGAGTGGTGCCGCGCCCAACTCGCGCTCGGTCGCGACACTCACACACTCACCAGGGCAGCCCTCGTCATCGCGCTGAACATCGCGGGTTCCGAGGACGAGGCGATGGCTGCCGCGAAGGGTCTGATCGACGCCGCCGAGGCCACCCGCAACCCGCAAGTGCTTTCGTTCGCGCTGGTCGCCTACGGCGCCGCTTTCCTCGACGCCGATCCCGACCGCGCGCGGGAGGCTATGCGTCGGGGCGTGGTGATCGCTCAAGACAGCGGCAACCGCGCCAACGAAACCCACCTGGCGGCCCGCCTGGCTGACCTGGAAGCCCAACACGGCGATCCGCTGGCCGCGCTCGATTACTTCCTCGTGTCAATCCGCAACTACCACGACTCTGGTAACACGACCACGATCTGTGCCGTCCTGGCTAACCTCGCCGCCCTTTTCAACCGGCTCGGGCGCTACGAAGTCGCCGCGACCATGAGCGGATTCGCCGATATGCCCTACACGCGGTCAGTCGTGCCGGACATCAGCGCCGCGATAATCCACCTGCGCAAAGTTCTCGGCGACGAAACCTACGAATCGCTCGCCCGCAAGGGCGAGACGATGACCACCGCCGAAATGGTGACCTACGCATACGACCAAATCGACCAAGCCAGAACAGAGCTGAACGTCGTCTCGAAATAGAACTGATATGAGACTTGTGTAGAGCGCCGCTCCACGCGGCATTTCCCGAGGTCGTGTTGTCTCAAATGTTTGTCTCGGAATAAATGTCTCATATTTATTGTTGAATCCATTATGACACACGGTGATTCGGGGTTGGCAGTAACCGCAGATGGTGGCACGCGTGTGGGGTACACACGCGTCAGCACCGTTGCCCAGACCCTGGAACAACAGAACACCGCTCTCGCCGCATCAGGAGTCACGAAGACGTTCTCGGACATCATGTCTGGGGTGCGCGACGAGAGGCAGGCTTGGCTGCACTCCTCGATTACGTGCGCGAGGGGGACACGGTAGTGGTGTGGAAGCTAGATCGGCTGGGCCGCAACGCATTACACATCTTGGAGACGGTTAAGGCCCTGACGGATCGCGGCATCACGTTGATCTCCACAAGCGATGGGATTGACTCTTCGACTGCGGCGGGACGCATGATGATTGGGGTTCTGGGGTCTCTTGCCGAATACGAGCGCGAGCTGATCAAGGAACAAAAAGCGTTGAAGCGGAACGCATCTCGGGCCAGCGGCACCAAGTTCGGGCGGCCCAAGAAGGTGGCCGATGCCGGTCACATCGCGACCGCGAGGCGTATGCGGGCGGACGGTCACACTGCGCGGGATGTAGCCAAGTACCTGGGAGTGAGCCGTGCGACGTTGTACCGGTACCTTCAAGAGATAGCCGCGTAGCGCCCACCGGTACCGCATGGCACGTTCGGCGGCGGTCCACGACAACGACTGACCGGATCGCTCCGAGGACGCGGTAAGCTCAGAGTTCAACCGCCGCAGCGTATCTCGCGCCTCCAGTGAACGCCCCACTCATACATCATTTGGTGCGCGAGAAACAACTCAAAGGCTCACCCGAGGTCTATCCAGATAGTCAACAGCGCGGTCAAAATGGCGAGGACCGCCAGCAGTATCGCGTCTATTGCGCGAATGCCTGGCGCGTCGGACTTGCTGATGCGTATTTCGCGGGCGATCAAAAAGGCGGGAAACGCAGCACTGATCGCAACGATGTATGACGCCGCTACGTACAGCCAAACGAATTTGATGCCACGCTGACGGGCCTCCACCACCATGAAAATCACGGCGGCAAGACCGAACAGCATAAGGTCGGAAGTGAGCGCCCGCGACGCAGGCAACATCCGGGCGTCTTTCCAGTAGGCGAGTAGAGACCCGGCGCCCTTGTCCGAATACGCCAGAGTTTGACTGAACGTCGCAATGAGCGCGGCGACAGCGATAACGCCGTAGACGACACAGAGAAACTTGCGCGAAGTAGGCATGGATGAGGCTTGGTCGGCCTGGTCGACTGTTGTCATGTCGGCACGGTAACCAGCGCCATGCGTGCGCCGAGCGGTTTCCACAGTGCTGGCCGTGCGAGGAGGTGGGTGCCGGGGGGGCCTGGGCGGGGTGGTCGACGGTCGCGGCGGTGGTCGGCTTCCACCATTCATCTTGGGGTGACCGCGATTTTGGGTACATAATCCCGATTGTTGTGGGATCGTTCTTCACAGCTTCAGGTCATTTGGGGGAGGTTAGGTTCAGAATGAGCGTGAACCCGACCGTAGACGAATTGCTGAAGATGAAGGACGAGACGATCCGCTCAGCCATCGAGACCATCAATGTGGAAGAAGGATACACAGCACAATTTGAAGAGCTGTACAACCTTTCGAAAACCTACCTGCGAGACCTGCTATCGGCGATCGACGAACAGTCGAAGGCCAGAACGAGCCGTATTCGCATGATTCTCGTGATCGGTTTACTGTCGCTAATTGCAGGTGTTCTCAGCCTTTGGCGTAGTTCGATGATAAGCACTGGGTTTTGGCAGACGTTTTTAGTCACCCTTGGCGGCGCACTTATCACGTTCTCTCTGGTATCTCTAGTACTGGAGAAGATTGCCGAAATTCCGAGCAAAGAGGAGAAGAAGCGCAGAGGGATCGTCCGTCAATACACGACGTTAAACAAAAAGCTTTTGGCACAAGCCGACGAAGTATCAAGGCAGGTCAAGGAAGACCGGGAGAAAATCGCGCCAGCCCTGATCGTACTAAGAAAACAGTATGGGATTTAGGCATAGAACGCTGGTCGAACTGCGGCACGCCGACCCTCAGCGGTAACCCAGGGCGCTAGACACCTCTCCTTCCCGTTCCCTGATCAGGTGCCTCTGAACGACACTGTGGTTCTTGTCATCGGCTTGGGTGACAGCACTATCCATATGAGGTTTGTGAAACCCTTATCAGCTCAACCCCAATGCACCCTCCAAGTCCCGTCCTCGCAGATCATCGGTTCCCCCTTGGGTGATTGCGCCGCACCGCCGCTCCCTGGGTCGCGCACACCGGCCAGGGGCGTACTCGCCCCCACGGCGACCATCGTGACCTGGGTCATCTGCGGAGTTAGCAGGGAAGACACCGAAAAGCGCTTGCCAATGTTCGCCGCCGCCCTCAAGCCGACCAAGAACCGCCCCGGTCAAACCCCGCCGGGTCAAGGTCAACGGTAAATCCAACGTGGTGCAGGAGCCTCTCGACGGGCACCCGACACGCGAGGCGATCGCACACTGGCCTCACTCGCTGCGCCCGCCCGGCTACTACACCAGCAAGGGCCGCATCCGCGTTCTAGCCGTACAGCGACTGGAGCACTGCCCCTGCGTCCGCGTCTTCAACAAGGGGGGTGGCCTCGATCGCCATGAACTCGTACCACTCCGCCATCCAATGGAAGATGACCTTCGGATCGTCGCTTTCCGCGATAGCGAAGCCCTTGCCATTGGAGCCATGCCAGCGGCCGATCAATTGAGCGCCAGCAGGAGGGGAACCGCCGGTCTCGAGAAATCGCGCGACCGCTGCCCGGTAGGCCTCACCGTGCGGCAATGTCCATGACATCAAGAACTTCATAATCGACTCCCCTAACTACGTTGTTCTGTTGAGGGACTAGTAGAAACCCCCGCTGCCGGACACTAATGGCCACGAACGCTCGGGAAGTAGGGCCGAAGGTCCCACCTACACCAGTCGCAGCATCGACTCCATCGTGCGCTGCGAGTAGGGACGCACCGCCATCCCTTGGCCGTCCCCTGACCCCAACTCCCCGTTCTGGAATGACGTGCGCGACCGCCCTGAGAGGGACGGCGCGTGATAGCCGGTCATCCCGTCAACGGGCAGGGTGCTGCACCCTGCCTCGGCGCGTCGGTGTCTGGGGCCGATTCCGGCGATGTTCGAGGTGGGCGCCGTGCCCGGTACCTGTTAGCGTGAATCGATGCTGTCAAGGACGAAACTGGTTGTTTGCTCTGGCGGTTTGGCGTTGTCGCTGAGTGCCGGAGCCGGGATCGCATCGGCACAACCCGACGTGAGCACCATCGTCAATTCAACATGCACCTATCCGCAGGTAATGGCTGCGCTCAGTGACCTGAACCCTGGCGTCGCCAGCGAGCTCAACGCCAACCCGATGACGGTCGCGTGGCTGCAGGGACTCGTCGCCGCGCCGCCCAATCAGCGCGCACAGATGGTCCAGCAGGTGCAGGGCATCCCGGAGCTTCAGCCATACATTCCGGTGATCTTTCAAGTCGCCGGTAGCTGCAACAGGTACTAAGAGCCACGCTCAGCGGCGGGCTCGGCGTCGAGCTTCTCCCTGATGAACGAGGTAAGGGTCTTTCCGGTGGCGCCGATGAGGGGAATCGAACCCGCGTATTCAGCCTGGGAAGCTGTTTGGGGGTGAGCGTGGCTCGCGAGCCGCGTCAGTCCAGTCCAGATAGGGCCAGGCGCACCCAACGACCCAGCACTTGTTCACCCACGCCGATCTCGGCCGCCACATGGGCCACCGGCCGGCCGGTCTCAATCACCAGGCGGGCAGCCTGCTCCCGAAACTCCGGGGTGTACTTCCGACGCTTGCCCGACATAGGGACAACCTTCCCGCAGGACCAGCAGTCCTACCAGTCAGGTGTCCACCCTCAGGGGTCAATCCCACTTGAAGCTTGTGATTTTCGGAGCGGATGGCCGCGAGGTAGCGGCGATGTTCGTGCAAGGATCCGTGACATACGACGAGGAGGAAGCCAACTTCATTGCGGTCGCTGAGGACGGCCATACGGCTGGAGAACTGTTTGTGGACGACGCGGTCGGTTACGACGAGAACATAGACGCCTTTGTCATCCGTACGGCGCAATAGACGCCTTTGTATCCGTACGGCGCAATAGCAACCGACCGCGTACCGGCCCAATACACCTGCACAGCGCTGGTATGCACCGTGCCCACATCGTGCCCACAATCTGCCCACAGTTACAGATAATCCCGGTGAACTACGGTTATGTCGTTCAGCAGCTCAGACAGGGTGAGGGACGCTGACCAGCGGTGTGATTCGCCTTTACACACCAGCGGTCGGCGGTTCGATACCGTCCGCGCCCACCATCTCCTCGGCGACAGCCATGTGCCCTGCATAGTCATGCGATACCGCCATGTCGCGGTAGCGGGTCGCGAAATCCCGAAAGCCGGCTTCGTCGCCGCGGGCTCTGGCAACCAACGCCCGTGATCTCAGCAGAATGAGATCGCGGAACACTGATCCGTCGAGTCGAGATAGGGCGGACAAGCGGTCGAGTGCGACGCCGGCGTCTTGAATATCCTTCTCGGTGCCACCCTTGAGCAGGGCTTCCACCAACAAGTCAGTACCCCATGGGCAGTAGGACAGCAGTCCGCTGTCGTACAACTCGTCGAGGCCGGCGACCAGAAGCGGAACCGCGCCGCGGTCGCCTCTGCTGATCCGCTCTTCGGCGAAACGCATCTCCGCGACCGGCAACATGAACGGGTAATATCGTCCGGCAACGGCCATTTCAAAAAACCGTCCAAACAGGTTGACCGCCTGCTCGTGCTCGACCGGACCGAGATTCCACAGCGCACTTGACTTGACGTACAGAGCGGTGGCCAGCGCCAGGTCGTCGGCTGCTCGCTCAGCGCTCTGCAGCGCATCATCGATATCGCGGAGTGCCAGATCATCGACGGCGATCACCCCACATGCGATCGTGTTGGCGTAGGTGTAGGTGACGGCCACCGCACGTGAAATTGGATCGGCATCTCGCGCCATCGCGACGGCATGGTCGAAGTCGTCACGCCACCCTGTGTGGCCCAGCCACCAACTGGCGGTGCAATGCATACCGTAGGCCGCCGACAGCGGCGAATTGACTACGTAACTTCCGATGTCTGGGTCACCTTCGGCGAGATCGATGACGTCGGCACACCACTGCCGAACTTCGGCCATATCCCCGGTCAGGATCTTGGCGGCAGCAGGCCCGATAGTCAGCCCGACGGTCAACGCAGGGTCGCCGATCGACTGGATCAGCGCCATGTATTCGCCGGCCAACCGCGAGGCGTCGACAAGCCGACCCGCGAACAGGCAATCACCCAGCAGACCCATCGTCGCGATGGCGATTGATGACTTATCGCCTGCCGTCGCGCACAGGCTTTCCAGCTCTTCGAAGCGGTTGCCCCTGATGGGTTTACGAACCCGCCAACCGTTGGCGCACCACAGTGTTCGGGGTGCGATGCGCATGGCAAGTCGATCCGCGTCCGCGGTAGGTAATCCGTCGGCGAGTCGAGCCGCTCGGTCCCAACTCAATAGTGCCGCTGCGATGTCACGCGGCTGCGACGACACAGCCGCACGCATATGCCAGCTGTACGCGGCCCGCAGATCACCCGCGGCCTCCAGATGCTCGGCGATCAGCGCGGCGTGCTCGTCGAGGGAGTCAGCGTGCGACTCGATGGCATTGGCCAATTTGCGATGCAGTGCCGCGCGGTCGGCTTTCAGTTGAGACTCGTAGGCGACCGTCCGAATCAGCGGATGCCGGAATGCATATTCGGCATGGCCGGCGAACTTCACCTGGTCGATCAGCTCGGCCCGCAGCAGCTCATCGAGCACCGGATCGACTCCGATGGACGCCAGCAGATCGTCGTCGAACCGCATGCCGATGACGGACGCCGCGCACAGAGTGCGCTTGGCAAGTGGCGGTAGTCGGTCGATGCGTGCGGCGATGGTCGCTTGCAGGGTTGCGGGGACGTTGACGTCGGCAACGTCTCGATCACAGGTGTAGGCGCCAGGCCTGCCACGAAGGACGTCGCGCTCGGCGAGGTCGCGCACGATCTCTTGGGCGAAAAACGGATTGCCGCCCGCGCGCGTGGTGATCGCGGACGCAAGCTCTCGCACCGACGGGTGCTCGCCGAGCAATTCTGTTGCCAGCGTGGCCGATTCCCGGTTGCTCAACGGTGCCAGTGTCAGCGTCTGCGCGCCGGGAACTCGGGTGAGTGCGCCGCGAAATTCGGGGCGATGGGTGAGCAGAACCATCGAGTGGGTCTGCGGTATCACCGTCATTAGGTCGGCGAGCATCGCATCGCTCGCTTCGTCGATCCAGTGCACGTCCTCGACGATGTAGACCGCGGGTGTGGAGCGGGATATGGCCGCCGCTTTGACCAACGCGGAGAGCCTGCGCCGTCGCGCATCGGCGTCGATGGTGGGCAACGCCGTGTCGGGGTGGCGGATTCCGAGGAAGTCGTAAAACAGCGCTAGATCCTGCTCGTCGGCGTCGGCGAACCGATCTCTCAACCGCGCGCGGACCGCGTCGTCGCCCAGCTCCGGCAGGCCCGCGGCCGCACGAAGGAGCTGTGCTGCCGCGTGGAACGGAATGTCGCTTGCGTGGGATTCGCAGAATGCCCAGAACACGTCTGCGTCGCGGCCGACTGCCGTCGTGACAATCTCGCGCACCAACCGGCTCTTCCCGATCCCCGCAGGGCCGACAAGGGCCACCGCTGCGCCGTCGCCGTCGATCGACCGTTCGAGGTTCGCCTCGATCGCTGTCATTTCCCAATGCCGTCCAACGAGCCTTGTTTCACCGCTTCCGGTGATCGCGTGGGGTATCTCCATACCCAGCAGTCGATGTGCGGCCACCAAATCGTCGGACCCTTTGACCTGGACCATTTCCTGATCGCTGAGAACGGCGACGTTCTCAACGAGCCGGGCGGTCGAGTCGCTGAGCATGATGCCGCCGGGCGGCGCGGCGGATTCCATTCGCTGGGTCAGTCCTACGTGTTCTCCGACAGAGGTGTAGCCCATTGCGTGAGAGGCGACCTCACCGGCGATGACCTCACCCGAATTGAGGCCGATCCGCAGACTGAAATCAGTTCGGTCTCGTCGCTGGATCTCCGTCGCCAACTGCACAGCCTGCTGCTGAATGCCCAAGGCGGCGAGACAGCCGCGCGCCGCGTGGTCTTCCAGTGCGACCGGCGCACCGAACACCGCCATGATGCCGTCGCCGGTGAACTTGTCCACTGTGCCGCCGAAGCGCTCGACCACCCCGAACGAGCGGTTGACCAGATCGGCCATGATCTCGCGCAGCCGCTCCGCGCCGAGCGATGCTGCGAGATCCATGGAGTGCACCACATCGGCGAACAGCACCGTGACCTGCTTGTACTCCGCGTGGCTTTCGGGATCGGCCACAGAAGAGCCCCAGCCGTGGCAGAACCGGGCGTTCTCCAGCGGCTCGGTGCCGCATGTACGGCAGGCCGTTACGGCAGTCATCCGACCCCCGCTCGTCGCGGGCCCAAGAGTCCCAGAATTCTTGGAGGATATGCCCCTTGACGGCCGCTGAGGCCGTTTACGACGAGGCGGGCGGAGCGAAGAACTCGAGCGCGATGCCGTCGGGGTCGCGGAAGCTCAGTCCCGACCCGTACTGGGCGTCCACGATGCCACCGTGTTTGACTCCAAGGCCGTTGAGCTTGTCCACCCATGTCTCCAGCTCCGCGCGGTCCGCGCAGCCGAAGCCGACGTGGTCGAGGCCGGCCCGGAACTCGGTGAATTCGCCACCCTCCAACGGGCGGTCGTGCTGGTGGATCCCGAAGAGGGTGCCGTTGTCCAGCGCCCACACCACGTGCCGGAAACCGGCGTCGGTGTGCTCATCGAGCACCGGATCGGTGCCGATCAACGCTTGATACCAAGGAGCGCTTCCGGCGACGTCGCGCACGGTGACGGCGACGTGGTTGAGTGTTGTCATACGACTCTCTTTCCTCGGCGTGCACGAGCACGCATGTCCCATAGATACATTCGATAGCCCAGGATCCACACCTCGCGGGGGATGACCCGGTCGGCAATCCGTAGCGCGGTCAACAATCTCTGAAAATGGCGCTCTTGCGCCGCCGACCAAGTCATTTTCATGTGTGCCCGGAATTTCGGGGGAAGAAAGCCCTTGGTGGCGAACAGATTGAAGCGGCCTGCCAGAAACCGGAGCGGTAACGGCAGGAACGCCATCGCGGCCACCCCGTGCAGGTGCTCGCGCACCGGTGGGTCGATCTTCAGCTCGTCGAGCGTCCGCTTCCAGAACTCATCGAATGCGACGCGATCTGCCGGCCACATGTCGTAGCGGACTTGCAGTGTGGTGCCCAGCTTTTTGGCGTCATCGTAAATAGTGTCAGCGGACTCGTCGTCGAGCGACCCGTACAGGAACTCGTGCTGGTCGATGAAATACCGGTACAGGCAGGCGGCGACCCAGAGCTGCAGTCGCGGGTCGAAGGCGTTGTAGGACAACGGGCTTGACTTCGTGGAGCGGACCAGCGCGTGCACCCTGTCGACCTCGTCGCGGATCAGCGCGCGATCGGCGTCGGTCCCGAGCGTGGCAGCGGCGAGGTAGGTGCCCGTGGTGCGGGCCCGTTTGAACGGATGCTTGTAGACATTGCCGCTCTCCACAGGGCTTTCCAGCACGCCGTAGCCGACGCCCGGCAAGGACAGCTGCATGATCACGTTCGCCGCGGGGGCCAGCACCGCGGCAGGATTGATCAGATCGACCACACGGGTCGGCCGCCGCGGTGGGCCCAGCCTCATGATTGGAGTACATCACTTTGTGAGACGCTCGCATCGTGTTTGCGTCGAACTGTCGCGGCCGGGCAGCGGGCATCGCGGCCGGGTACCTGGCCGACCTGGCGCTGGCCGATCCTCGGCGCGGACATCCGGTTGCGCTGTTCGGCCGCGCCGCGACCGGCCTCGCGCGGTTCACATACGCCGACGACCGCCGGGCCGGTGCAATTCATACCGGAGCGCTGCTCGGTGTGCTGGCGGTGGTTGGGGTCGTAGGGGAGTGGGCCGCTGCGCGGCGCGGACCGGCATGGACTGCCGTAATCACTGCGGTGACGACGTTCGTTGCGCTCGGCGGCACGTCGCTGACGCGTACCGGCGCGGAGATGGCAGACCTGTTGTCCCGATGCGATGTCGATGCAGGACGGCGACTGTTGTCGTCGCTGTGCGGACGCGACCCTGCCGCCCTGGACGTTGACGGGCTGGCCCGCGCGGCGCTGGAGTCGGTGGCGGAGAACACCTCGGACGCGCAGGTCGCTCCGCTGCTGTGGGCCGCGGTGGGCGGCGTGCCCGCACTGCTGGTCTACCGGGGCGCCAACACCCTTGACGCGATGATCGGCCACCGCTCACCGCGGTATCAGCGATTCGGTTGGGCCGCAGCGCGATTCGATGACGCGCTGAACTTCTTCCCTGCTCGCGTCACAGGCGCGCTGGTGGCGATCTGTGCGCCCGTGGTCGGCGGATCACCTGCGGGCGCATTGAGGGCATGGCGGCGCGACGCCGTCCGTCACCCCAGCCCGAACGCGGGCGTCGTCGAAGCAGCTTTTGCGGGGGCGCTGGGCGTCCGGCTCGGCGGACCCACGCAATACGCCCACCAGCTGGAGATCAGGCCCACACTCGGCGACGGGCCTGCGCCGCGGATGTCCGATCTGGTTCGGGCTGTGCGGCTGTCGCGGGCCGTGCAGCTCGTCAGCGCGGTGTTGGCGACGGCGGCAGTCAGCGCCGCTTGCCGTAGCGGTCGGCGAGCTTCTCTTCTGTGGTGAGCGGCGCGCTTGGCGTTCGACTCTGCTCGGCAGCCCTCTCACGTCGGCGCGCCCGGATCTCCGAAACCACGAAGTAGCCCAATCCGATTGGCGCCAGTATGCCGAACGCGATCCACTGGATTCCGTATGACAAGAACGGACCGGCGTCCAGATGCGGCAGTTCGATCACCCCGAGGCCGCCCGGCTGATTCTCGACAAGCTGCAGATAGGACCCGGTCAATGGGACCCCGACGAGCGTGGCGATCTGTGCGGTGTTGATGGAGTACACCTGCTGCGCCCCGTCCTGGCGGAACGGCGCCTTGCCATCCGCCGCGGGCTCCGAGTCGCGCAGCCGCGCGGTGATGGTGACGGTCTCTTTCGGTGGCGGCGCGATCGCAGGCACCCGCGAGCCCTGTTCGGGCTTGACGTACCCGCGATCGACCAGGACCGTGGGGCCGCCGTCGACGGCGAACGGCACCAGCACCTCGAATGCGGGATCGCCCTCGACGACCCGAAGGCGAGCCAGCACCTGCGCGTCGGGAAGATAATGCCCGGTGGCCGTCACCCGCTGCCATTGCCCATCGGGTGCCGACGAATCCTGCTGTGGCAGAAGGCTTGTCACGGGAACCGGGTCGGCCGAGAGCGACCGGGTGATTTGCCCGTTCTCGCGGGACGTCTTTGTGTTCTTGCCGAGCTGCCACGGTGCCAGGACGGTGAAGCAAAGGTACGCGAACGCGATGACCACGACGAACAACGCGAGCCATTGTGGCCGCAGTAGGAAGGACAATCGCTTCATCAGCTGGCGATTCCGCGGCCCGCCAACTGCTCGTCCACCCACTCGTGCAGACCCGGCAAAGCGGCCTCGATGACGGTGAAGACGTCTTCGAAATCCTCGTGCGTGCCGTAGTAGGGATCGTCGACGTCAAGCGCGTGGGCACCCGAGCGCGGATCGAACGACCGCAGCATCCGCAGCCGGCTCGGCGCGACACCGAGTTCGCGCAGCATCCGTTCGTGGTTGCGGCCCAACGCCACCACCAGGTCGGCGGACAGATGCTCGTCGCCGATTTGGGCCGCCCTGTGCTTCGTCGGATAGCCGTGTTCACGCAACACCCGGCTCGCGCGATTGTCGGCGCCCTCGCCTGCATGCCATCCGCCCGTTCCCGCGCTGGTGACCCGCACCTCGTCGGCGAGGCCACGTTCGCTGATCTGATGGGCGAACATCTTCTCCGCCATCGGCGAACGGCAGATGTTGCCTGAGCAGATGAAGGTGATGTGCAGGCTGGACTCAGACACCGAGCACCTTTCTGAGGTCGTCGATCGTCGGCACATGCGCCAGCGCACCGACGGCGGTCGGGTCGTCGAAATCGGCCTGTCCGTAACCCCAGCCGACCACCACGGTGTCGATGCCATGTGCGGCGGCGCCTTCGACGTCGTGGGCTCGGTCGCCGACCATCACAACGCGCTCGGGCAGCGGTTCGAGCTGGGCGAGCGCGTGCGCCATCACGTCGGCCTTGGTGGCCCGGACACCGTCCAGGCTGGCTCCCGCGATCACCTCGAAATACTCGTCGAGCCCGAAATGCGCGAGGACCCGGCGCGCGGTCGGCTCGGCCTTCGACGTGGCCACCGCCAACCGCACACCGGCCGTGCGCAGGTCGGCCAGCAGTCGCGGTATCCCGTCGAACAGGCTGTTCAGTGCCCAGCCGCGGGTGGAGTAGTCGGCCCGGTAGGCGGCGATCGCGGCGTCGGCATCGTCGCCGAGTCCCATCGCGCGCAGCGTGTGGTGCATCGGCGGCCCGACGATGCGGCCCGCCAGGTCTCCCTCGGGAACCTCGGCGCCGACCTGACCGAGAGCGTGACGGAAGCTGGACACGATGCCCTGCGCCGAGTCGGTCAAGGTGCCGTCGAGGTCGAAGATCACCAGCTGCGGCCGGGTCGCCGCCACGGTGTCATCCAGGGTCGTCACGCATCCATTGTCTCCGACGGCGCACTAGGGTCGTGATGTGGCAAGTCGAACCCGCGCGGCCGCCCGCTACCACGGCGACCAAGCTGCGGGCCCCGGCATGCTTGACTTTGCCGTCAACGTGCGCACCGCCGAGCCGCCTTCCTGGCTGGTCGAGCGGCTGGCGTCGCGCCTCAAGGACCTGAGCCGCTACCCGAGCACGGTCGATGAACGCCGGGCAACCGACGCCGTCGCCGCAAGGCACGGCCGCGACCGCGACGAGGTGGCGTTGCTGGCCGGGGCGGCAGAGGGCTTCGCGCTGCTGGCCAACCTGCAGCCGACTCTGGCGGCGTTGATCGCACCGTCGTTCACCGGGCCCGAGGCGGCGCTGTCGGCGGCCGGGGTGGTACTCCAGCATGTCGTGCTGGCCCCGCCGTACGGCCTGGCCGACGCTGACGTGCCCGAGGACGCCGATCTCGTCGTCGTCGGCAATCCGACGAACCCGACCGGCGTCCTTCATTCCCCAGACCAGATTCTGGCGTTGCGCAGACCGGGTCGCATCGTGGTCGTCGACGAAGCCTTCGCCGACGCCGTACCCGGCGAGACCGAGAGCCTGGCCGGCCACGCGCTGCCCGATGTCGTCGTGCTGCGCAGCCTGACCAAGACGTGGGCCTTGGCCGGCCTGCGGGTGGGCTATGCGCTGGGCGCCCGCGAGGTGCTAAATCGGTTGACGGCGCGCCGTGCCCATTGGCCGTTGGGCATCCTTCAGCTGGAGGCGATCACGGCGTGCTGCGCGCCGGAGGCGGTTGCCGAAGCCGAGGCGGGCGCGCGTCGGCTGGCGCAGCTGCGTGCCGAGATGGTGGGGGGCTTGGGCGCAGTGGGGCTGACGGTTGTCGACGGCTGCGCACCTTTCGTCCTGTTCACCGTGCCTGACGCCGAGTTGATGCGAAAGCGTTTGGACGCCAAGGGAATCGCGCTGCGCCGCTGCGACACCTTCATCGGGCTCGACGGACAGTTCCTGCGCGCCGCGGTCCGCCCCGACTGGCGGGTGCTGGTCGATGCGGTGGCCGAGGTGCTGCCGTGAGCGCCCTCCTGTCCGACGTGATCGATGTGCTGGAGGCGGCATATCCTCCGGGACTGGCCCAGGAGTGGGATTCCGTCGGCCTGGTCTGCGGCGATCCGGGCGATGACGTCGATTCGGTGACGATCGCGGTCGACGCCACCGCGGCCGTCGTCGACGAGGTGCCTGACCGCGGGCTGCTGCTCGCACATCACCCCCTACTGCTGCGCGGCGTCGACACTGTGGCGGCGAGCACCGCCAAAGGCGCTCTGCTGCACCGGATGATCCGCAGCGGGCGAGCGCTGTTCACCGCGCACACCAACGCCGACGCCGCCTCACCAGGAGTGTCCGACGCGCTCGCCGACGCGCTAGGCCTGACCGTGGAGGAGGTGCTCGCACCGGCGGTCGGCGGCCCGGACATGGACAAGTGGGTGGTCTACGTCCCCGCCGAGAACACCGCGGCGGTGCGCGAGGCCATGTTCGCCGCGGGCGCCGGCCACATCGGCGACTACTCGCACTGCAGCTGGGCCGTCACCGGCACCGGGCAGTTCCTCGCTCACGAGGGCGCATCGCCGGCGATCGGCAGCGTCGGGTCCGTCGAACGGGTCGCCGAGGACCGCGTCGAGATCATCGCCCCCGCCCGGCTGCGCGGCCATGTCCTCGCGGCGATGCGGACCGCGCATCCGTACGAGGAGCCGGCATTCGACATCATCGCGTTGGAACCCGTCCCCGCCGACGTCGGTTTAGGCCGCATCGGGGCGCTGCTGACACCGCAGACGTTGGCGGCGTTCGTCTCTCGCGTGCACGACGCGCTGCCCGGCACGTCATGGGGGATACGCGCGTCGGGCGAGGATGACGCCGAGGTGTCGCGGGTGGCGGTGTGTGGCGGCGCGGGGGACTCGCTGCTGGACACCGTCGCGGGCGCAGGAGTCGATGCCTATGTGACAGCCGATCTGAGGCACCATCCCGCCGACGAACATCGGCGGCGCTCGGACGTCGCACTGATCGACGTGGCCCACTGGGCCAGCGAATTTCCGTGGTGCAATCAGGCGGCCGGGCTGCTCCGCGGCCACTTCGGCGACTCGCTGCCGGTGCGGGTGTCCGCCATCCGCACCGACCCGTGGAACATCGAGAGAAACGAGTTATGAAAGCTGAAGTCGTTCAACAGCGTTCGCTGCTCGAGCTGGCAGACCTCGACGCCGAGCTGAGCAGGCTCGAGCACCGAGCCGGTCACCTCGCAGAACAGCAGCGCTTCGAGCAAACTCAGGCCGAACACCGCGCGGCCAACGACAGGCTTGCGTCGCTGCGGCTCGCGCTCGAGGATCTGGATGCCCAGATCGCGAAGTTCGAGTCCGAGATCGAAGCGGTGCAGGCCCGCGAGAAGAGGGACCGCTCAATGCTCGAGGCGGGAGCCATCAGCGCCAAGCAGTTGACCGACCTGCAGCACGAACTCGAAACGCTTCAGCGTCGCCAGTCCAGCCTGGAGGACTCGCTGCTGGAGGTGATGGAACGCCGGGAGGAGCTGCAGGCTCAGCAGGATGGCGAGCTGGCCAAGATCGACGGGCTGGAGAGCGAGCTGGCAGACGCCCAGCGGGCGCGGGACGACGCGCTCGCGGAGATCGAACAGACTCGGCACCAATGTGTCTCGCGGCGCGACGAATTGACCGCGGTGCTGGACTCCGATCTGGTGTCGCTGTACGAACGCCAGCGGTCGCGCGGCGGCGCGGGTGCCGGGCGGCTCCAGGGTCGCCGCTGTGGGGCGTGCCGGATCGAGATCGACCGCGGTGAGCTCGCCCGGATCTCCGCCGCCGCCGACGACGAAGTTCTGCGCTGTCCCGAGTGCGGCGCAATTCTGTTGCGGGTCAAGGACGGCGACCGGTGAAGGTGATCGTCGAGGCCGACGGCGGGTCTCGCGGCAATCCGGGGCCGGCTGGATACGGCTCGGTGGTGTGGTCGGCGGACCACGGCACGGTGCTGGCCGAAAGCAAGCAGGCGATCGGGCGGGCGACCAACAACATCGCCGAGTACCGCGGTCTGATCGCGGGCCTGGAGGAAGCGGGCAACCTAGGCGCCACCGAGGTCGAGGTCCTGATGGACTCGAAGCTGGTGGTGGAGCAGATGTCTGGCCGCTGGCAGGTCAAGCATCCCGACCTTCGCGCGCTTCTCAAACAGGCGAAGGCACTCGACGCGAAGTTCGACCGCATAAGCTACGCCTGGATCCCGCGGGCCAAGAACTCCCACGCCGACCGACTGGCCAACGAGGCGATGGACGCCGCCGCAGAACTGGAGGAAGCCGACGTCGGTGAGCCCGAGAAGATCGTCAAACCCGCCGAAGCACCCGTAACACCAGCCGGCTGGACCGGCGCCCGCGGCGCTCCCACCCGATTTCTGTTGCTTCGCCACGGACAGACCGAATTGTCCGCGCAGCGGCGGTATTCCGGTCGCGGGAATCCCGCGCTGACCGACGTTGGGCGCCGTCAGGCCGAGGCCGCCGCGCGGTATCTCGGGCAGCGCGGCGGCCTCGCGGCGGTCATTACGTCGCCGCTGCAACGGGCCTACGACACCGCGGCGAAGGCGGCCAAGGCACTCGGGCTGGACGTAACGGTCGACGACGATCTGATCGAGACGGACTTCGGCGCGTGGGAGGGGCTGACCTTCGGGCAGGCCGCCGAGCGCGACCCGGAACTGCACCGAACCTGGTTGCGCGACACCAGCATCGCCCCGCCGGGCGGCGAGAGCTTTGACAGCGTGCTGGATCGGGTGCAGCGGGTCCGCGGCCGGGTGATTGCTGAACACGGCGGCGAGACAGTGCTTGTGGTGTCGCACGTGACACCGATCAAAACGCTGCTCCGACTGGCGCTCGACGCCGGACCCGGCATCCTGTACCGATTGCACCTGGACCTGGCGTCGCTGTCCATCGCCGAGTTTTACCCCGACGGGGCCTCGTCGGTCCGGCTCGTCAACGAAACGTCGTACCTGTAGTCACTCGTGCAGGTGCAGGCGCTCGCCATGCACGCCGAAAATTGAGATGGCCTCCGCCGGTCCATCAGCGGCGCCGAACCAGTGGGGCGTCCAGGTGCTGAACTCGACCGCTTCGCCGGGCTCGACGACGAAGTCACGCTCGCCGAGGATGAGTCGAAATTCGGCCGGACAGCACGTACATCCAGTCCTGACCCTCGTGAACGGGTAACTCGGCGGGTGGTTTTCGGCGCTTGGCCGCGATCCGGATCTTGAAGGCGTGGAGGCCGCCCGCGGATTCCTGTCGCGTCAGCGGCCAGTAGGTGATGTCGTTGTGGGTGTGGGAGGCGCCCCGGACCCGTGGATCGGGCGCCTCGGGTGCCCGCAGGAGTTCGTCGGTGCTGACCGACAGCGCTTCGGCGAGGCGGGGGAGATGGTCGAGGGCCAGGCGGCGCTTGCCCGACTCGAGACGGCTCAGCGTCGACACGTCGATGCGGGCGCTGCGGGCGACGTCCTCGAGCGTCAGGCCGCGCTGACTGCGTAGCTCCCGCAGCCGCCGACGGACCCGCAAGTCGACATCGTTCTCGGTGACTGGCTTTGCCTGCATGGCAAACCAGATTGGCAGATCCGCGACCGCGCGGCAAGCTTGCAGCATGAACGAGACGCAGGCGCACTGGGAAGAACACTACGGAGAGCGCGACCGGGTCTGGAGCGGTCGGGTCAATGTCCGCCTCGCGGAGGTGGCCGCCGAACTGCCACCCGGACGGGCGCTCGACCTCGGCTGCGGGGAGGGCGGCGATGCCGTGTGGCTCGCCGAGCAGGGCTGGGATGTTGTCGCAGTCGATATCTCCGAGACCGCGCTTGGCCGGGCGATACAGGAAGCAAGGTCTCGTGGCGTCGCCGATCGCATCGAGTTCGTTCAGCAAGATCTGTCGGAGGGCTTCCCCGACGGAACGTTCGACTTTGTCTCTGCGCAATTCTTGCACTCCACCGTCCGGCTGAACCGGTCGCGAATTCTCGCCAATGCCGCCGATGCGGTGCGCCAGGGCGGCCTGCTGTTGATCGTCGACCACGGCTCGGCGCCGCCGTGGGCATCGAAGCTGGACCACGTGCACGAATTCCCCAGTGCCGAAGAGGTGGTTGCCGGAATGGATCTGCGCGCCGACGAATTCGAACGGATTCGTGTCGAAGCTGTCGAACGGCAGGCCGTCGGGCCTGATGGACAAGTGATTCCGTGGATGGACAATGTCATGGTTTTGCGTCGACGGACATCGTCCTAACGTTCCACGCGGATCGAGCCGTGGAGCTTCATGCGGCATCGTGGAAGACCAGGCCAAGAGTGTAACGCCGACCGGAGCGAACGACCGAAACACCGTGCCGGACAGGGGCCGCCGACCAACCCCGGGTCGACTCCACGGGTCGCTCGCGGGTGGTGAACACGAAGCCGTGACCGTGCGGGAGCAGAGTGGCGGTGCCACGGGACTGGGCACGTGGCCGCTGCTCCAGCAGCAGGAATTCACCGCCGGTGTGGTCGACGCCCGGCTTGGACAGGTTTATTACCACCTGCAGCGGAAAGACCAAGTCTCCGTACAGGTCTCGATGCAGCGCGTTCCAGTCTCCAGGCCCGTACTTCAGCAGTATCGCCGTCGACTTGGTTTGTCCCGCGGCGTGGCACATGTCGAGCCACTCATCGAGCTTGTCCGGCCATGGCACAGGCCTGCCCAGCTTGCTCCACCAATCCCGTGCGATCGGCAACAGCCGTGGATACAACGCCCGCTTGAGCTGATCGATGGGGTCGGGATATGGGCGCTTGAAGTAACGATATTCGCCTTCGCCGAACCGGTATCGGCTCATCTCGATCGTCGCACGGAACAGACCGTCGTCGGGATAGAGCCCGCGGATCTTTGCCGCTTCGGTCTTGGTCACCAGTTGCGGCAGCAGCGCACCGCCGAAGTCGTTGACCGCAGCCGTGACCGCGTTCCAGTCGGCGGAGTCGACCCGTTTCTGCCATTTCGTAACAGCCATCAGAACAACCGCGCCTCCCGCAGTTCGGCGGACTCTTCGAGATCGAGGAGGAACTTCTTGCGTTCGAGCCCGCCCGCATAGCCGGTCAGCTTGCCGTTCTTGCCGACCACCCGATGACACGGAACGACGATCGAGAGCGGGTTGCGGCCGACGGCCACTCCGGCGTCCTGGGCCGTTGACCCGTCGGCCAGCTCCGCGGCAATTTCGCCATAGGTGATGGTTTCGCCGAAGGGGATCGCGGTCAGCCGGTCCCAGACCCGCCGTTGCAGATCGTCGCCGCCAAGCGCGGTCGGCAGGTCGAAGTCGGATCGGGCGCCGGCCAGGTAGTCGCGGAGCTGCGCTTGCGCCTCGGCCAGCGGGCTGTCGGATGCCGCGTCGACGCGGGGCCCGAACGCATCCGCGGACGGCCGATACCAGTGATGCCGGAAGTACACGCCCACCAGCGCGTCGGCGTCGGCGACCAGCGTCAGCTCGCCCAGTGGGCTGTCGATGACAGCATGTCGAGTGTTCATGGGTTTTCTCCCTTCATCTTGCAGACGACGGGCCCGGGCCACGCGTGAGATTTATCCGAGGAGTCGAGAAAGCCTTGAGCAATATCGTGATTTACGTCCTCGCCGAGCAGGCGACCCTCAGCGGCTTTAACCTGGCCGTCCGCGACGCTGACACAGTTCGTGCGGTGCCGGGATCTCACCTGCCGGTCCCCCGGGCGTGATGCGCCGGCCGAGGTGTGCGATGTCGACGATACGAAGCCGTTCCCCACGGTCCCACGCATCCGTCGAACAACAAGCTCTATTGCCGCACGCACCGCCAAGACATGTTCTCTCAGAGCTTGTAGATTTCGCGGCATGACTGGGTCTCTGACGTGCCGAGTCGAACAACTGTCGAGTGCGAAGCCTGCAGAGATATATGACCTACTGATGGATGTCGAGCGCTGGTCGGATTGGATGCCCACGATATCTGCCGCGTCATGGGAGCGGCGCGGAGAGCCTGACACAGGAAGGGGTGGCGTTAGGCGGATGCGCATCGGGCTCAGCGTTATACGCGACCGGATCGTCGATGGCACGCGACCACATCACCAGGCCTATACGGCAGGGTCCACGCCTGTCCCGATGAAGTGTAGTTAAGCCAATCGGTGACCCCACCTGCTCAAGACGTTCTACACAGAACTCGGCTGGACGGTTCGGCAGCTTCCGGGCGGCACGGGAATTCTTCTGGGATACGGCCGTCCTCACGTATATTCGAGGACCGCGGCGCTCACGAGCTCAAGGGCGTGCCTGGTGAATACCAGAACTCCTCGCAGAACACGCGCACATGAGTGGATGTGGCTCGCCGCCAACTACGAACCACCGCCGTTCTGACCTGGCGACCATGGTGTGAGTCGCGGGGTCCACGCCGGGACGTTGCGCCGGTAGTCCTCGTATTGCTCTCCGTACTGGCGTACGAGCGTGGGTTCTTCGTACCACCGGACGAATGATGCCGTGACGATCCATCCGATCGAGGCGTAGACGACCAGCCAGATGCTGTCGAATAGCAACGCCTGCCCAAGGATCGCAGTGAGCAGTCCGACGTACATCGGGTTGCGGACGAAGCGGTTGAAACCGGTGACGACCAGACGTTCGGTCGGAGCGACGGGCATGGGGGTTCCGCCGGCCTTGACGAATTGAATGAAGGCGTGGACCGGTGGAATGAGGCCGAACACGATCAGTACGACACCCAAGATCACTCGTAGCAGCGGGCTGGACTCGGGGATCTCCCAATGGGTGATCAGCCACGGGCCCAGCCCGACGAACGTTCCGGGTGCGACGACGAAGAAAGCCGCTGACCCGAGCGCGGCGGTGGAGGTTCGCACCCCCTAAGTATTAGGCCACGTCTCGGCGAGTTGGGTGAGTCGCACACTGTTGCCCGACGGGTCGCGGAAACCGCAGTCGATGCCATAGGGCATTTGATGCGGCTCCTCGATGAACTCGACCCCGCGCGCCTTCATCGCCTCGTAGCTCTTCTGGCAGTCGTCGGTCTGGAGGAAGACCGTGCCTGCGAACCCCTTCGCCGTCAGGTCCAGAACCTGCTTCTTGGTGGCCTCGTCCATCACCGGCTCTCCGGGCACGGCCATCAGCACGATCGATATGTCGTCCTGGCCGGGCGGCCCGACCGTCAGCCATCGGAACTGGAGCTCGGGCATCGAAACGTCTTCGCGCACTTCCATACCGACCTTCTCGGTCCAGTACTTCATTGCCGCTTCCTGGTCGTGTACCCATAAGTGGGCGCTTGCGATTTTGATCATGCGCATGACGCTACGGTCAGCCCTTTGAACGCGTCTTCTCCCCGTGTGCTGTCTTGACCCGGGTGTCCGCCGGTGGCCGGGTGTCGCGCTGCAGAATGCAACTCGGCACCCGGGCGTACACCGACGCCGGCGGGAGACTCGCGCGATAAGCGGCCGGCGGCAAGCCGTAAACCCGGGCGAAGCTGGTCGTGAACGACCCGACGCTCTGCAATCCCACCATCACACAGATGTCGGCGACCGACCGGTCGGTGTGGCGCAGCAGCGCCGCCGCCCGCTCCAACCGCCGCGTCTGCAGGTATGTCCGCGGCGACTCGCCGAAGGTACGGGTGAACATGCGGCTGAAGTGGGCCCGCGACAGGCCGGCGGCTGCGGCCAGATCGTCCACCGTGATCGGCTCGGCGTAGCGAGAATCGACGAGATCTTTCGCCCGCATCAGGTAACGGGCCGGAGGCACCTGGGGCACGGGAATATTATGTACGGGCGAACGAGTTGGCCGGGCGGCCGCGGATCAGTGCAAAGTGATTCGAGGAAAGTCCGGACTTCACAGAGCAGGGTGATTGCTAACGGCAATCCGAGGTGACTCGCGGGAAAGTGCCACAGAAAACAGACCGCCACCTTTGGTGGTAAGGGTGAAACGGTGCGGTAAGAGCGCACCAGCATCCCGGGTGACCAGGATGGCTAGGCAAACCCCACCCGAAGCAAGGCCAAAAGGCCGCACCTGGTGCGGCTGCGCAGGCGTTCGAGGGCTGCTCGCCCGAGCCTGCGGGTAGGCCGCTCGAGGCACCCGGTGACGGTGTGCCCAGATGGATGGTCGCCGCCTCGTCGCCGTGGTCGTTTCGCGGCGGTGAGGGACAGAATCCGGCTTACAGGCCAACTCGTTCGCTCAACCATCTGACCTGCACCTTTACCCGTTCGGCATCGCCTCGGTCCGTGGGTCCGCAGTAGATCCGAGCACGGAGTCGATCGCGTCCCGCGTCCGGTCGTCAGAATCAGGCCACAGATGGCTGTAGGTGTCCAGCGTCTCGACCGCGCTGGCGTGACCGAGACGCGCGTGAACTGTCGTCACGCTCTCCCCGTGCTGGATCAACAGGCTCGCGTAGTAGTAGTAGTGGCGAAGCGCGTGGAAGCCGGTCCCGGCCGGAAGCCCCGCCGTCTGCACCGCTGCCCTCCACTTGTGCGAACGCCGGCCGGGTGATCGGTTTCCCGACGAGTGAACACCAGCCCTGACGCAGCCTGGTGCGCTGGGCACAGAACCTAATCTATGCGGATTTCGCCGGGTTTGAGAGGAGCCTAAGCAGACTCAGTCACTGACGCTTGCGATTAACGTGCTCTGATCTCATGTAGCGGGTTTTTCGTCGTGGCCGCCGAACTGTTTGCGCATCGCCGACAGCGCCTTGTCGGCGAAGTCGTCGAGATCGCGCGAAGCGAAGCGGGAGTCCAGCGCGACGGTCAACACCGGCGCTGGTACGCCCTCCTCGATCGCCGCGATGGCGGTCCAGCGGCCTTCCCCGGAATCGGACACCCGTCCGGTGAAATCACTCAAATCCGGCGACTGCTGCAGGGCCGCTGCGGTGAGATCGACCAGCCACGAACCGATCACGCTGCCGCGCCGCCACACCTCGGCGACATCGGCCAGATTCAGGTCATAACGGTAGAACTCGGGATCGGCCAGCGGCGCGGTCTCGGCGTCTCCGGCAGCCTGGCTGCTGGCCCCGATGTCGGCCATGTGCAGGATGTTCAAGCCCTCGGCGATGGCGGCCATCATCCCGTACTCGATGCCGTTGTGGACCATCTTCACGAAGTGCCCGGCGCCGCTGGATCCGCAATGCACGTAGCCATTCTCAGCCGGCGCGACGTCGCCCTCGCGGCCCGGGGTCCGGTCGGCGGACTGCACGCCCGGGGCCAGCGCGGCGAAGATGGGTTCGACCTGCGCGAAGGCGTCCGCATCGCCGCCGATCATCAGGCTGTAGCCGCGGTCCAGTCCCCACACGCCGCCACTGGTGCCGCAATCCAGCAGCCGGATACTTTGTGCGCCAAGCTGTTTAGAGTGCCGAATGTCGTCACGATAGTAGGAATTGCCGCCGTCGATAACAATGTCCCCGGCCTCCAGCGTGCCGCCAAGCTCGTCGATAACCGAGTCGGTGACTTTGCCGGCCGGAACCATCACCCAGACCGCACGCGGCGCGGTCAGCTTGCCCGCCAGTTCCTTCAGCGAACTGACGCCGGTCGCGCCCTCGCCGACAAGTACTTTCACGGCGTCGGGGTTCGGGTCGTAGACGACGCACTCGTGGCCGTCGCGCATCGCCCGGCGCACGAGATTGGCGCCCATGCGTCCCAGACCGATCATTCCCAACTGCATGCTGATCTCCTTCGTCGTTGAGTCAGTTGCCGTGTGCCAGCCAGGGCGGGTGCCAGCATGGGCAGCCGCGCAGCAGCGCATCGGCCTCTGTGGGTCCCCACGAGCCGCGCTCGTAGGCGTGGACCGGCGGCGGGTCGTCCAAGAGCGGTTGCACGATCCGCCAGGTCTCCTCGATGCTGTCCTCGCGGGCGAACAGGTGGGAATCGCCAATCAGCGCATGGTGTATCAGTCGTTCATACGGTTCCACCGGCTTGCCGAGATCCTTGACGAACGACGTGTCCAGGTGCACGGAGCGCCACGATTCGCCGGCCCGCGCCGCGATCTGTACCCGCAGGCCGGGATCGGGGTCGATGCGCAACACGATCTGGTTTGGCTCGACCTGCGCGGGCTTCGGAAGAAACGACAGCCGCGGCGTGCGGTGCAGGATCAGCCGGATCTCGGTGGTCCGCTCGGGCAGCGCCTTCCCGGCGCGCAGAAAGATCGGCACTCCCGACCATCGCCAGTTGTCGATGTCGACGCGCAGCGCGACGTAGGTCTCGGTGCTCGAATTAGTCGCAACCCCCGGGACATTCGTGTAACCGTCGTATTGCCCACGCACGTAGTGCCGTGGATCGGCTGCAGGTATCGCCGCGAACACCTCGGCCTTCTTGTCGCGCAGTTCGTCGCCGGTGGCGCCGGCCGGTGGCTCCATCGCGACCAGTGCGAGCACCTGCAGCAGGTGGTTTTGCACCACGTCACGCAAAGCGCCGACCGGGTCATAGAACTTGCCGCGGTCCTCGACGCCGAAGTTCTCGGCCATCGTGATCTGCACGCAGGAGACGCTGTGGCGGTCCCAGATCTCGGCCAGCGCCAGGTTGGCGAACCGTAGATACTCGAGCTCAATGACTGGTTCCTTGCCCAGGAAGTGGTCCACTCGAAGGATCTGCGTTTCCGACAGCACCTGGTGCAGCCGCTCGTTCAGTTGCCGGGCCGACTCCAGGTCATGCCCGAACGGCTTCTCGACCGCGACCCGCGCGTTTTGGGCCAGGCCGGCCGTGCCCAGGTGTTCCACGATCGGACCGAACAACGCCGGCGGCATCTCCAGGTAATACAGGGCAAGCTGATGACCCTTCACCTGCTCGGCCAACCGCTCGTACAGCGCATCGTCGCTGACATCGCCGTGCATGTAGGACAGCCGACCGGCCAGGCGGTCGAACACCGCGTCATCGATCTGCTCGCCGGTGTCGGCGATCGCCTCGCGGGCGTGAGTTACGAGCTGCTCGACCGACATGTCGTCGGCAGCCACGCCGATAATCGGGCAATCGAGAAGCTGCCGGCGCTCCAGCCGATAAAGCGCCCGGAAGGTCATCTTGCGGGCCAAGTCGCCGGTAATGCCGAAGATCACCAATAGATCCGCCGCCTGACTACGCATGTCAGCGGTCATCCGTCACACCCCTCTCGCCGCGGACCGCGCGTGGCGGCCCCGCCCACCCTCGCCACCAATCTGCCACGTCACCCGACCTTCGCAGGACAGATTGAAGTCCGGACTGGGTAACTGGCTGACCCATACGTCGTGCGATCATCTCCCAGCTCGCTGCTGGCTATTTGGACATCACAACGCCGGGCCGGGAAGGGGCCCCGGGCGTCGTCACTTGAGGAGACCGCGTTGATAAACTCGACCGACCACCCTCTCGTTTCGGTCAACGGCCTGCCGAAGGGGTCGCGTCAACACGGCTGGCGCAAGCCCTGCAGAGACTGGCGCCATGATTGTCTTCAGGAAACGTGACCCGGGATCGGCGGCTTCAGTCGCGCCCGGATCCGTCAGTCAAACTGCGCTCGACGCCGCGTTGGCGTCGTCCCTCGGCGAGGCGCTCCGCTCGGTGCGTGGCCGGTGCCGGTCGGGCCGACGCCTGGAAATCGCCCAGGGCCGTGCGGGATTGGTCATGGCCGGCGTCGAGCTCGGGCACCAGTGGTGAGTCGAGTTCGAGTGGCGCGTCGAGCTCGGGCGGATTCTGCGGTTGCGGGGCTCCGGGGAATGGGCGAGGTCTACCTGGTCCAGCATCCCCGCCTGCCCCGCCACGATGCCCTTAAGGTTCTTCGCTCCGACGTCTCCAGCGACACCTCGTTCCGGGAGCGGTTCTCCGTGAAGCCGACCTGGCCGCAGGTCTACGGCACTCCCACCCGAGCCCCCCGCCTAGCCATTTCACTCTCATGTTCATTACACCGTGGCACATCGCCGCCGCCAGAACGCCCCGTCCGGCTTGTCGAGCGCCTTCAGCTCAGCGACGCAGCTGCACTGGTGTCAGCTCGACCTCTGTACGAGGTTGCGCCCACAACAGCTTTGATTTGAAGTAATCGCGCCACATCAGTTCCTAGCGGTCCATCGATCTCATCGCCGCCAACGTGGGGATGATGTCGAGTGAACGGGCTTCTGCGAACATGCGCTCGGCGCGACATCGCAGTGATCTCTTGACACGACGGGCTGTAGGAGGGTCCACCCCCCGTCGGCATATCACGTCTCGGTAGGAACGCTAGCCCCTCGGCGTGACAATCCCCGCTACCTTCCCCGCAGCCCCTATTCTCATTAAGAGCCGATCAATAAAGGGATAAGCGGTGAAGAATTACCACATACCGAATGTAATAGGTTGTGCAGGTTGGCGCCGGGATTACTCGCTAACTTTGCGACGGATGGACACGCTCGCTTCGCGCGAATCGAACTGTTCGCCAGTGCACTCGTCCCGGTACACGCGATATTCTTCATTTACTGTCTCACCGCCACGTGAATGATCCTGAGCGACCTCAATAGAATTAACATTGATGTGCGTAATGGTCATCCAATCGCCAGAGTTCGGACTCTCAACTACGTCGCCAACAGAAATCTGTAGCGTTGGTATTTCTTCTGCGCCCATTTGACGTCTGGTCCTTTCCTTTCGCAACGATTAATGCAGCTGTCATACCGCGGTATTGCACGGACAAGTAAGCCCTAAACGCGTTGATCGCCCGGCGGTGAGTCGCGGTCTTCGGACACGAGATGACCGACTTAGAGACGGAGAGCATGCGTCCCGAACAGCTCGCAGGCCAACAAGATCGCGCTGAATGGAGGCCCGGGACATGCTCCACTCTGGGCCATCAAGGGGCACGGCTGCTCGGGAAACCCTGAAGCCAGGCGAGCGTGTTGACGTCAGCAGCACGTGTCGCGCATTCGCAGGTCGTTTCACCTATTTCCGCGTGATCTCGTGGGTCAGTTTCAGTGTTTCCACAGCTCAGGCCGCTCCTCTGGAGCGGGGCCGATTCCTGGCAGCTCCATCGAGCAGGCCAGGGCCACAGGCTCTGACCTGTTTTCTTTTTTGCTCGTCGCAAGGCGATGTCTTTGCAGATGTCGGGTCATCGGTTCAGCGGCGACGGAGCTTCTCGCGGAGGGTATCGATGAGGAAGCGGCCGGTGGACACTGGCCGGAACGCACGGGCTGCCTCGGTGAGTGCGTCGCGGGAATCGGCCTTGAGCTCGATGTCGGCCGCGGCGACGTTGAACTCGAGTTGCTCGACGCTGGACGCTCCGGGAATGGCAACCACGCCCGGCAGGCTGATCAGCCAGGCCAGCGCCACCTGTGCCGGCTTAGCGTCGACCTCAGCGGCGACGTCGCGCAACATCTGCAACAGCGCCTCGACACGGCGCAGGTTCTCCGTGCCGAAAAGTGGGTTCATCGCCCGGACACCGCCGGGCCGGTTGTCGAGGTTGTACTTGCCGCCCAGCAGTCCTTGTGCCAGTGGGCTGTAGGCGATCACGACGCGGTTCTCACGCTCGGCGAAGGGGACGAGATCGTCGAGCGCTTGGGGGTGGGCAAGCGAGAAATGCACCTGGTTGCTGATGACCGGCCGGCCGAGCGCAGCATCAGCCTTCTGCCATCGCGCAAGCGAATAATTCGAGACACCGGCGGCGCCGATGTCGCCACTGTCGAGCAGGCTGCGCATTCCCGGCATGATCACCGAATCGGGCACCACCGGGTTGGGCTGGTGGACCTGGTAGAGCGGAATTCGCTGCAGCTGCAACCGCCGGGCACTGGCGCGCTCACGCTGCTTGACCACCGGGGGGAACGGCGCGATTGGGAAGATCTTTGTGGCTACAGCAACCTCGGCGCGCTCGTCGCCGAGAGCTTCCCCCAGAATGCGCTCGCTCTTGCCCGTGCCATATATTTCGGCCGTATCGAACAGCGTCACCCCCAATGCGCGGGCGCGCTGCACGATGTCGCGTGCGGCACCCGAGGCGTAATTGTCTCCGTAGCCCCATTCGCGTGAGCCGAACTGCCAGGTGCCAAGACCGATCCGGCTGACCCGTCCGATTCCACCGACGTCGAGATATCTCATCTACCCGACGGTACTGGCACCGATCCACCGCCAACCGCTCGCCAGCGACCGGAGGTGTGTGACGTCATCAACACCTTGCGCGTACCCGTAGGTCCCTTCGCGCGATTTCGCGTCGCTACAATCAGCATTTCCGCAGCTCCGCACGCCTTTTGTAGGGGGTCCCGATTTGCGGTAGCTCTGCAGCGTCGTTTCGCTTGGAGAGCAAGGCGTTGGCGCATGCCGCATGGTCATTATCTGGCGTGTCCGGGTAAGACGCAGAGCACCGGCAATGCCGATCGCGTAGCGGAAGGTTACGCGGTTGGCCTTCGTCTCGCGCGGGTATCACCAGAGCCCAGATCTTCCGACCGGAATGGTTGCCACATTGACGATTCGCATCCGGATCCCCGGTCGGGCCCGAGCCGTGGCACGCTGGCTGGTTCGCTCGTCGGTGATCCGACCGGTCGCCGCACAAAGTGCAGCCGTCGAACTACGCCAGCCAATCCCGGCCGCGGTGGTCGCCGAAATCCGATGGGCGTTCGCCGCACCCCGTGCGTGGCTCTCGGGCGTCGCCGTCAATCTCACGTTGGCGTTGGCGTGGCTCGTCGTCCAACCCGTTCAGCATGATGGTCAACGTGATTGGGTGGTGTTGATCGCGACGTACTTCTCCTCGTTCATTCTGGCCGACGTCACCACGACCAACATGCTCGGGGTTGACCGCATCCGGGTAGAGAAGAGCCTGAGCGACGGAACGCGACTGTGGCGCTTGCTGCTTGTGAAGAACATGACGCTGGTGGTGATTGTCGGCGTGCCCACCATGCTGCTAGCGATCGTGCTGACCCTATGGATGGAGACGCCGGGGCGCCTGCTGATCGACTGTTCCCGATGTCGCGGTGCCCCTGCTGTGCTGGCTTGGCGTCGGGAACATCATCTCGGTCTTATTTGCGGTCGGTTACGAGCCGCTGAATCCGGCGATGGCGGCAGCGCCGACAGGTTTGCCGCACCGCCCGCTGGCTCACGCACCTGGCGCTGCCGTACGCCTTGTTTTATCTGGCCGACCCAATCTATGGATTGCCGCAGGTCATCGTCTGGACTGTATTGCCCGCCGCACTGGGACCCGCGATGGGGCCGGGAGCGGGCCGCAGTGTCGTCCATATCGGCTTCGCCGTAGCGGTGTGGCTGGCCGGATGGCTGGCCGCCGATCTGACAGTCCGCGGGCGCGGAATCCATTTCGAGTGAAGGAGAAATGCGTCAAGCGAGCACACGCAGGCAGCACTCTGATGCTCGTTGCGCTCGGTGACAAACCGGCGCGCCGCACACCGCGTGTCAATACACAGATCGCATCGGCGCGACAGACAGCACAGCCTTCCGCAAAGAGTGCAAAAGCCCTAGTCAAGCACTTTGTACCGCTGGATCCGGTGCGTATTGGACGGGCTCCACTCTCTGCGCCGCAACGAAGCAACTCGGCACATGCGGTACAGGACTCAGCGCAAGCCGAGGCGGTGCAGGCCGATGCAGACATTGCGCTCGATCTGATTGCATCGGGGGTCACGACGCAGCCCGTCGAGACGGTGAATGCAGTGCTCTCGACAAGCCGTGACGGCGCCTCAATCAACGCTGCCGCGAAAGTTTTGGGATCAACTACCGAACTGCGCAGCGGATCGTGGAGGCTGCCGCCGAGCGTCGGCAGGGACAGCTCGTGGCGGCTTCGTAAGACGCACCGGACGCACCGACCCGGTCGTCAATCGGAACTCGATGAATACGACCTCGTAAATGTGATCAGGCGTCACGCATTCGGTGCTCCGACGCCCGTCTGACTCGATCAGCGGACGCCCGGTTCGGCGCTCGGCCACCAACGCGTCGGCCGAGCACCGGCTGAACAACGCGGTCCGCCACCTTTCGGTCATGCCCGGACAAGTCCGCAGCCAGTCCGCAGCAGATCTAGCCTCAGCTTTCATTAGCCAACAGAACCAACTCTATGACCAGGCTGTTTGTTGAACAGCCAGCACAGCTTGACGGTACAAACGCCCAGATAACCTAATCCGGCTTACAGGCCAACTCGTTCGCCCTAGCGGCTCTTGCGCACCGACTTGTCCAGTTTCTTCAGCGCGCCGTCGAGCTGCCGACGTGAGCTGTGCGCCACCTCGTCCTCCTGCGCGTAGAGCAGGCCATAGGTAAAGGTGTCCTCGCCGGCCGCATGGGCGGCCTCGGCCTGCTGGCTCAGATGCGTCCTGCTGACCACGCTGTCTTGATGGTCGCCGAGCAGACTCTGAATGTCCTTCGCCCGATCGGACACCTTGTCGGCACCGGTCGCGGCCGCGGTGTAGCGAAGTCGCTTGGCGCCCTTGCGAATCCGGTGCAGTGCCTCATCGCGTTCCTCGTCGGCCGCATTGGCGGCGTTCTTCGCGGCTTTGCGCACGCGCTTGTAGGCCGAGTCGATGGTCACCTCGACGGGCTCGTCACCCGCTGCTGTCGCCGGCGGCTCGGCGGCCACCAACCCGTCGAGCGCGTCGAGCAGGCGGAAGTATCGCTCCGAGCGCATGGCGATCAACGACCGCCGCAGCCCGGACCGGTAGCGCCGCTTGGCGCCGTCGACCAATCGCTTCCGGATCGGCCCGCGGACGAGGTCCTCCGGGAGGCCGTCCAGCGCGCGTTCATAGCGCTCGGCCAGTACTTCGGCGTCACGGGCGACACCGAGCACGCTGGCGAGCTGGCGCAGCTCCTCGAGAATCCACGCGTCGTCGGAGATGCCGAATGCGTCCTCGGACGTCTGCAGCAGGCTTCGAATCTTGCGGGTGGTGACCCGCATCTGGTGCACCGAGTCGTAGACGTCCGCCCGTACCGCCCGGTCCCACTCGATGAGCTGGTCGACCTGTTGCGCGACGGCCCGGTGTATCGCGTCGACTCTTCGCCTTGTCGGAGTTCGACTCGTCGCCGTCGTCGGCGGAGCCCGCGAGCACCCGAGCGAGTTTCGACCCGTGTCCGGCAGGCACCGCGCCCGCGTCGAGGAGTCGGTTGGCCAGCCGGTCCAGCAGGTCGGGCGACACGGGCGCTCCTTCGGCGAGTTCCAGCTCCCACTCACGCCACTGCTGCTCGCTGCCCTCACCCGCCGACGCCGTCACCTTGTCGTCGCTGAACTCGGCGATCGGCGAGCCTTCGGCGTCGTAGAGCAGGTCGATGGTGCGTTCGGTGGAGATTCGGGCGACGGGCCCCAACGGCCGGTCACGCACGATGGCCAGCACGACGTCCTTGAGATCGTCCGGGACCGAGCGGCCGACGCCGTCGTCCAGCGGCACCCGCACCTCGGTGCGGGTGTCCGGGCCCGCAGGCAACTTGAGATGCCAGCCCGCGTCCGATCCGCCGGTCCGTCTGCGCAGCGTGATGTGGTGGGCGGCCAGGTCGTGGGCTGCGGTGTCGTAGTAGACGGCCTCGAGTTGCTGGGACGGCGAGCGCTCAATGCGCGCCACGGACGAAAGGCCCTCGAAGGACGGTGAAACAGTGGTTTCGACGACGTCGAATTTCCGCTCGACCTCGGTGTGCCGGGACGTCTTCGCCGTGCTGGCAGCCATCTCCACCTTCGTTGGTTCGCTCATCGGACAGCCTAGGGTGCCATACCCGGGTGAACAGCCGAAAAGGCCGCCGGAGATAAAGTCCAGGTGTGACCGAATACCAGACCATCACGCTCGAGCAGTCCGGCCCCATCGCGCGGGTCACGCTAAACCGGCCCGATGCCGCAAACGGCATGACCGACACGATGACTCGCGAGCTGGCCGATGCCGCGAAGCGCTGCGACACCGATGCGACGAAGGTCGTGGTAATTACCGGCTCGGGTCGATTCTTCTGCGCAGGAGGCGATCTCAAGTCGTTCGCGACGGCGCCGGACCGTGGGCAGCACATCAAGGGTGTCGCCGACGACCTGCACCGTGCCATCTCGTCGTTCGCACGCATGAACGCGGTGGTGATCACCTCGGTCAACGGCACTGCCGCCGGCGCGGGCTTCTCCATCGCGGTCACCGGCGACCTCGTCCTCGCCGCCGAGTCCGCGTCGTTCACGATGGCCTACACAAAGGTTGGTCTGAGCCCCGACGGCAGCTCCTCCTACTTCCTGCCGCGTCTGATCGGCATCACCAAGACGAAGGAGCTGATGCTCACCAACCGGACCTTGTCGGCGCAGGAGGCGTCGCAGTGGGGGCTGGTCACCGAGGTGGTGCCCGACGACGAGCTGGCCAGCAGGACCGATGAGCTGGCCACTCAAATGGCCGCCACCGCAAGCGGATCCAACGGCGGGGTCAAGGCCCTGATGCTTTCGACGTTCAAGAACGGTCTCGAGGAACAGATGGAACTCGAGGGCCGCATCATCGCCGAGCGCGCCGAATCCGCCGACGGGCGCGAAGGAGTCGACGCGTTCATGGCCAAGCGCAAACCGGAGTTCGCCTAGTCGGACGACGATCAAGCGGCAGTATGCCGCGTTGAGGGGGTCACCTCCCACGCGAAGCGTAGGCGGAGAGTCCGACAATCGAGCCTAGAAGCTGTGCTCCTCGGCGGGGAACGTCCCGCTGGCGACCTCGTCGGCGTATTGCGTTGCCGCGCGGCGCAATTCCGCGCCGACATCACCGAAACGCTTGACGAACTTGGCGGTCTTGCCTGACGTCATGCCGGACATGTCCTGCCACACCAGCACCTGGGCATCGCAGTTCGGTCCGGCACCGATGCCGACGGTGGGGATGGTCAGCTTGCCGGTGATCTGCGTGGCCAGCTCGGCGGGCACCATCTCGAGCACGACTGCGATTGCGCCGGCCTCCTGGACCGCGATCGCGTCGTGAATGGTCTGCTCGGCGGCGTCCCCGCGGCCCTGCACCCGGAAGCCACCCAGGCCGTTGACGCTCTGCGGCGTGAAGCCGATGTGAGCGATAACCGGGATGCCGGCCTGCGTCAGAGTCGCGATCTGTTCGGCGACTCGTTCGCCACCTTCCAGCTTGACCGCGTGCGCGCCGGTCTCCTTGAGGAAGCGGGTCGCCGTCTCCAGCGCCTTCTGCGGCCCTGACTCGTAGCTGCCGAACGGGAGGTCGGCCACGACCAGCGCGTGCGGCGCACCCCGGACGACGCCGCGGACCAGCGGGATCAGCTCGTCGATGGTCACCGGCACCGTGGTGTCGTAGCCGTACACCACGTTGGCGGCGGAGTCGCCGACCAACAGCACCGGGATGCCTGCGTCATCGAAAACGCTGGCGGTGGAGTAGTCGTAGGCGGTCAGCATGGCCCACTTGTGGCCCTCTGCCTTCCACTTCTGCAGGTGATGGGTGCGGACCTTCGTCCGCGGTTTCGTTTCGGCAGCACCGTAAACAGTTTGCTCAGACATCGTTGTCCCTCGTGTCTGTTCGGTCGATCCTCGTGGCCCATCCGGGTCCCCGGGTTCGTTTGACCTTGTCAGTCTGCCACCACCTGGCAAGAAGATGAACTACGGGTTAAGTGGATTTCCTCACACTACGATCAGCCACATGCAACGGCTCAGTGGACTCGACGCCAGCTTCCTCTACCTCGAAACCGCAGCACAGCCATTGCATGTGTGCTCCATATTGGAGCTCGACACGTCCACCATTCCCGGCGGCTACACGTTTGACCGAATGCGCGACGAACTGGGGCTGCGCATCAAGGCGATGCCTCAGTTCCGCGAGAAGCTCGCCGACAGCCGGTTCAACCCGGACCACCCGGTATGGGTTGACGACGACGACTTCGACGTCGACCGGCATCTGCACCGCATCGGCCTCCCCGCGCCGGGCGGCCGCCAGGAACTGGCCGAGATCTGTGGCCACATCGCGTCGCTGCCCCTGGATCGCACCCGCCCGCTGTGGGAGACGTGGGTCATCGAGAACATCGCGGGCACCGACGCCCACGAAGGCGGCCGGCTGGCGGTCATGACGAAGGTGCACCACGCCGGCGTGGACGGCGTGACGGGCGCCAACCTGATGTCGCAGCTGTGCAGCACCGAACCCGACGCGCCTGCCCCCGAGCCGGTCGACGGCGTCGGCGGCGGCAGCGAGCTGGAGATTGCGATCAGCGGGGCGATGAAGTTCGCGTCTCGGCCGCTGAAGTTGATCAATGTGGTTCCCACGACGCTGTCGTCGGTCGTCGACACTGTCAAGCGGGCCCGCAGCGGGCTGGCCATGGCGCGGCCGTTCGCCGCACCGAAGACGGCGTTCAACGTCAACGTGACCAGTCACCGCAACATCGCCTACGCCCAGCTGGACCTCGAGGACATCAAGACGGTGAAGAACCACTACGGCGTCAAGGTCAACGACGTCGTGATGGCACTGGTGTCCAGCACGCTGCGGAAGTTCCTGGATGACCGCGGCGAGCTGCCGGACTCGACGCTGGTTGCGATGGTTCCGGTTTCGGTGCACGACAAGTCGGACCGGCCGGGCCGCAACCAGGTGTCCGGTATGTTCTCCAACCTGGAAACCCACATCGAGTCACCCGCCGAACGGTTGAAGTCCATCGCGGAGTCGAATTCCGTTGCCAAGCAACACAGCTCGGCGATCGGCGCGACCCTGCTTCAGGACTGGACCCAGTTCGCCGCGCCCGCGGTGTTCGGGGTCGCGATGCGGCTGTACGCCAGCACGAAGTTGGCCGAGGCGCGCCCTGTGCACAACCTGGTCGTCTCCAATGTGCCGGGACCACAGGTTCCGCTCTACTTCTTGGGTTCCGAGGTCAAGGCGATGTATCCACTCGGGCCGATCTTCCACGGCTCCGGCCTCAACATCACTGTGATGTCGCTGAACGGGAAGCTGGACGTCGGCATCGTGTCGTGCCCGGAACTGTTGCCAGATCTCTGGGATCTCGCCGACGACTTCGAGGTGGCGCTCGACGAGCTGGTGAAGAGCACCAGGTAGGCACCCCCGGCAGGGGCGGTCTACCAGGGCTGATGCAACCTCATGGCAGCATGTGGTGCCATGAGCCTGAACAAGGGGATCCTTGCGACCGCCCTGGTTGTCCTGCTGGTGGCGGGTTGCAGCAAGGTGGTCGACGGTCGCGCCGTCGTCGCGGTGCCGCCGCCGGGAACGCCTGTGCACTGGGCCCCCTGCAAGTCGGCCGATCCAACGGTCCCGGTTCCGCCCGACGCCGAATGCGGCAAGCTTTCGGTACCGGTGGATTACAGCAAGCCCGACGGCGACGTCGCCCAGATCGCCATGATCCGGTTCAAGGCCACCGGCGAGAAGATCGGCTCGCTGGTGATCAACCCGGGCGGCCCGGGCGAGTCCGGCATCGAGTCGGCCGCCAACCTGGTTGGGACGCTGCCATCGTCGGTGCGCGATCGCTTCGACCTGGTCGGGTTCGACCCGCGCGGAGTCGGTGCGTCGACCCCGGCGGTGTGGTGCAACTCGGATGCCGACAATGACCGGCTGCGGGCCGACCCCCAGGTCGACTATTCACCCGAGGGCATCGCGCACATCGACAGCGAGACGAAGGCGTTCGTGCAACGCTGCCTGGACAAGTCGGGCAAGGAGTTCCTGGAAAACGTCGGCACGAACAATGTCGTGAAAGATCTCGACGCGATCAGGATCGCAGTAGGGGATGAGAAGCTGACCTACCTCGGCTACTCGTACGGCACGAGGATCGGCGGGGGCTACGCCGAGGAGTTCCCGCAGAACGTGCGGGCGATGGTGCTTGATGGCGCGATCGACCCCAATGCGGATCCGACCGAGGAGGACCTCCGCCAGGCGGCCGCCTTCCAGAAGGCGTTCGACGACTATGCCGCCGACTGTGCCAAGGATCCGAACTGTCCGCTGGGCACCGACCCCGCCAAGGCCGTCGACGTCTACAAGAGCATGGTCGACCCGCTGGTGGACAAGCCCGCCAAGACACGGGATCCGCGCGGCCTCGCCTACAGCGACGCGATTGTCGGCACGATCCTGCCCCTGTATTCGCCGAGCATCTGGCCCCGTCTGACCGATGGACTCAACGAGCTGAGAGTCGGCCACGGTGACATGCTGCTGAGGCTGTCCGACCTGTACATGCACCGGGATTCCGATGGGCACTACGACAATGCGACCGACGTGCGGGTCGCGGTCAACTGCGTCGACCAGCCGGCAGTTACGGATCAGGCCAAGCTCGTCGAAAAGGATCGCCGAAGTCGCCAAGTCGCGCCGTTCATGAGCTACGGCGACTTCACCGGTCACGTGCCGCAGGACACCTGTGCGTTCTGGCCGGTCCCGCCGACGAGCCAGCAGCACGAGATTTCGGTCAAGGGCCTGCCGCCGACCCTTGTGGTTTCCACGACGAATGACCCGGCCACGCCCTACGAGGCCGGCGTCGATCTGGCCAAGCAGCTCGGCGGCACGCTCGTCACCTTCGACGGGACACAGCACACCGTTGTCTTCCAGGGCAACAAGTGCATCGACGATATCGCCGCCAAATACCTGGTCGACGTGACCGTCCCGCCGCCGGACACCCGTTGCTGACCAACGGAATCCATAACTGAGCACGCCAAGGTCTCCGAAAGGTCACCGTCGGGTTGCGTCCGAGTTCAAGCCGTGATGCGCGTGCGACGATGACTGGCATGTGGCGGGTGGGGAGGAGTGGCGCTGCGCTGCTGGCATGCATGTTGGTGGCGGGCGTCGCGTGTCCGGCCGCATCGGCGACGCCCGAAGGGCAGACGACGCAGACCTACGGCCAGCCGCCGGTCTGGGGTGGCTGTGAACGGTTCGTCGCCAATACCAGCGCCATTCCGACCGCACAGTGCGGCACGGTGTCAGTCCCTGTCGATTACGCCAATCCCGAAGGCGCACAGGCACAATTGGCTGTTATCCGAATACCGGCGACTGGGGACCGCATCGGGATGTTGATGGTGAACCCGGGTGGCCCAGGGGCGTCTGCGGTCGACACCGTCGCGGGCATGGGCGCCGCGCTCGCCGACACCGACATTCGCCGCCGCTTCGACCTGGTGGGCTTCGACCCGCGGGGTGTCGGACACTCGACGCCCGAACTGCGCTGCCGCACCGATGCTGAATTCGACGCCTACCGTAGGGAACCCAACGCAGACTTCAGCCAGGCAGGCGTCGCACACATCGAAGCCCTGTATCGGCAGTATGCGCAGAACTGCGAGGAACGGGTGGGCAAGCAGTTCCTGGCCAGTGTCGGCACCGCATCCGCGGCCAAGGATATGGATGTCGTACGAGCGGCGCTGGGCGAGAACCAGATCAACTATCTCGGCTTCTCGTACGGCACAGAAATCGGTGCGGCGTACGCGGCGGCCTACCCTGACCGGATCCGGGCCATGGTTCTCGACGGGGCGATCGACCCGACTCAGGGTCCGATCGACGAGAACTTGGACCAAATGGCGGGATTCCAAACGGCTTTCCAGGACTATGCCACCGACTGCGCGCAGTCAGCCGGCTGCCCGCTGGGCACCGATCCTACGAAGTTCGTCGACCGGTACCACGCGCTGATCGACCCGCTCGTCACCCGGCCCGCCAAGACGTCGGACCCCCGCGGTCTGAGTTATCAGGACGCGATCACCGGGACCGTCAACGCGCTCTACTCCCGTCAGTACTGGAAATTCCTGACCAGCGGACTGCTCGGGCTGCAGCGCGGAACCGATCCCGGCGACCTGCTGCTGCTGGCCGACGACTACGTGAACCGCGACCCGTCCGGCCACTACCAGAACTCGCAGGACGCGTTCTACGCCATCCGCTGTGTCAACGCGCCGTTTCCCACCGACCCCGCGGTGTGGGCCACCGCCGACCAACGAAGCCGGGAGCTCGCACCCTTCCTCAGCTATAGGTCCTTCACGGGTTTTGCTCCACGTGATATTTGTGCGATGTGGTCCGTCCCGCCGACGTCCACGCCGCAGCCCGCGGTGTCGCCGGGGCAGGGCAAGGTCGTGGTCGTGTCCACCACCCACGACCCCGCCACGCCATATCAGGCCGGCGTCGATCTGGCCAAGCAGATGGGGGCCAATCTGATCACCTTCGACGGCACTCAGCACACCGTCGTATTCAACGGCAACGCCTGCGTCGACAGCGCCGTGGCGGCATTCCTCGTCGACAGGGCGCAGCCGTCGGCCGGGTTGCGCTGTTGAGAGACGACGATGGCCGCCCTGCCGTAGCAAGGCGACCATCGCGTCAAGTACCGAAGCTCACGTGGTTTGAGATGCCTCACGTGGTTTTAGATGCACGTCGGTATTGAGTGGGGTCCCGCCGGCCACCATTGGCCGGGAGGACCACAGAAGGGGATCGCCTTCTTGATCTGTCCTGGCGGGCCACGCCTACTTCAGCTCAGACGTAGTCGCTATCCGTGTCACGTGACGCCCCGGCTGGGACCTCATGCACCCGGCGCGGGTCGCCAAGCTCACCACCTTGGCCGGCGGCTAGACCGGGACGCCCCAAGGGGCCGAATGTGTTCCGAGAAAAAGTTTGAAGTGGCTTGCCGGGGGAACAAACGTTTGTGCGGTGGCTGGCGGCCCTCCCGGCGAGGGGACGTTTGGCGGCGTGAGACTGTCAGCTACCGCCATTACTCGCTTGTAAGTGGTGGCCGACAGCCCAGGGGGTCCGGCTGTCGGCCACCTAACGCGGGATTGACGGCGGGGGGTCGGTCGCTGCCGCGCTTTGAACGAAATACCCGTACGGGGCCGTCTGAAACCCAGTTCTGGGACACTTCTCCCAAGCCTGCAGTAGGCCAGATTCGCCGGAGCGCGCGATCGGTCTCAGCCTCGGGCCTTCGAGTTTGGCAGCCGCAAATTCTCATTCGCCCGCCGACCCCTAGTGTCCTGCGCCATAAATTAGATGATTAATTGTAGACTGGGTGTGTGGCGAGTAGGGGTAGGCCGGTAGCGGCGGTGGTGTTGACCGACGAGGAGCGGGAGACGTTGCAGCGGTGGGCGCGGCGGGCGAAGTCCTCGCAGGCGTTGGCGCAGCGGTGTCGGATCGTGTTGGGTTGTGCGGCAGGTAAATCCAATAAAGAGGTGGCTGCTGAAGTCGGTGTGTGGCCGCAGACGGTGGGGGTGTGGCGTCGGCGTTTTGTGGAGTCTCGTCTCGACGGGTTGGCCGACGAACCACGTCCGGGCGCACCGCGGACGATCACCGACGAGGCGGTTGAGGAGGTGATCGTGGCGACTTTGGAACGCCAACCCAAAGACGCCACGCATTGGTCGCGAGCGTCGATGGCGACCGAGACCGGATTGTCGAAGTCGACGGTGGGTCGAATCTGGAAAGCGTTCGGGCTCAAGCCACATCAGATCGACACGTTCAAGATCAGCAACGATCCGCAGTTCATTGACAAGGTGCGCGATGTGGTCGGCCTCTACCTCGATCCGCCGGAGCAGGCGCTGGTGCTCTGCGTCGACGAGAAGAGCCAGATCCAGGCGCTGGACCGCTCCGCGCCGGTGTTGCCGATGATGCCCGGGATGCCCGAGCGGCGCACCCACGACTACGTCCGCCACGGCATCACCACCCTGTTCGCCGCACTGAACGTGGCCACCGGTGAGATCACCGGGTCGATCCACCGCCGGCACCGCGCCGCCGAGTTCAAGAAATTCTTGACCAAGTTGGACAACACCGTGCCCACCGACCTCGATGTCCACCTGATCTGCGACAACTACGCCACGCACAAGTCGCCGACGATCACCGGATGGCTCTCCCGACACCCCCGATTCCACCTGCACTTCACCCCGACCTATTCGTCTTGGCTCAACCAGGTCGAACGATGGTTCGGTCTACTCACCGACAAGAAGCTGCGCCGCGGCACCCACACCAGCGTCCCCGCCCTGGAGAAGGACATCCGCGACTGGATCACCACGTGGAACGAAAACCCCAAGCCCTTCGCCTGGAACAAAACCGCCGATGAAATACTCGAACGACTCACCACATATCTACAGCGAATTCCTGGCGCAGGACACTAGGAGGCTGCTGAATTAGGGGCGTTTGGGGGCGGGGCGTCTCAAGCGCTCATCGGCGCGATTGGAAGTCAAACCCGTAGGCCGACACAACGAGATCGCCCCGCCGCATTGAGCGTGGCATCGGGTGTTCGGTGACGCAAGCCCTTAATCGGTGGGGCTTGTTAGGCGATGGCCCAGTTGGTGCCGGTGTGGGTCACCCCCAACGCGATGAGGCGTCGTAGGTTCAGTGCGGCGGCGCGGTGGTGCAGCCAGTGGTCGTTTCTGGCGACGCCGCGGTAGCGGACTTTGCGGTTGCCTCGGGTCAGCCAGGCGATGGTTCGTTCGACCATCGGGCGGTGGTGACGATATTCGTTGAGCCAGCGTGGTTTTCGTGCCTGTTTACGGGCCCTGCGTTGGAGTGCGTCATGCGGTCCGATTTTGAGGTTTCTGCCGTCGATGCTGGTGGTGCACTGTGGTGTCAATGGCCAGATCGCAGGTGGTCAACTCCCAGCCATCGCGCCGGGCCTGCTCCATCAGCGAAGCCGTGTCGAGAACAGACCGCGGCACCTTGTCCAGCTTGGCCGCGAGAAGGCCGGCTCGGCTACGCGGGCGATGACCTCACCAACAACGTCCTGAGAACAGTTGCCGAGGAGCGGTTGGTCCTGTGCGTCACGCGGCCGCCCGCCATCCTGGCCGTCGCAACCTGCCCGCGGCGACCACGACGACAAGGGACGAACCCAAGAAGGCACCGGCCAAGTCGTCGAGCACCAAGGCGTCATGAGCTACCCAGCCGGCAGCATCAATCAACATCCCGACACCCTTGCCGTCGCGGTGTGTACCGAGCACCCCGACACCCTCCCCTGGGGAGTGATGACCATAGACGTGGGGCGGGACGCGATCTTCCGGTGCCACCGTCATGACCGCCACCGAACTCCCCCGGCCAAGGGCGCAACGACACCCAGACCCCCCAGCCGTGACAACCAGCGATCACGCCCCGCCGATCAGCCGGTCGGCAACCTCCGACAGTTCGTCGCGTTGCGGCGTCATAAAGTCCACGTATCGCCATTCGCCGCGCTCGTCCCCGGCCCAACCCTCAAAGCGCGGCCAAATGTGCGCGTCATGCAGCCGCTTCATCCACACGACGTGTGGGTCGTCAGCGGCCCAATCGGTTTGCAGGTAGCCGACGTGACACTCGCCCACGTAGGCAGATATGCCGTACGCGTTGGCCTCGTTCGGTTCGAACCGCAACGTCACACGCAACGTCCCGACCGGCAACGCCGCCAACTCATCCTCGAAGCTGCTCGTCCCGGCGACCCGCCGCCGCCGAGTGCCCGCCACGTCAACGATCCGCACCGCCCAAATCTAAGCCATCCGAAACGCCGCTCAGGCCTACGTCGTTGGGTATCGAGGCTCGCATGGCCGCTGCCTAATACGCCCGCGAGGACGAGGTGGCCGACTGGCCCGACGTGCCGACTTAGCTTCCCGCGGCGGTCCTTGATCCCCGCCGATGGGAAACGGTCGCCCGGCGCGTCGGCTCCTCGCTCCGTGTCGGGCAACCACCTCACACCAACGGCCCGGTACGTAACCGGGCCGTGGTGCTTGCGCTTACCGCGCTCTGTTGTGCTCCACGCACGCCTTGCACGCGGCGGCGAAGCTGCCCTCGGCGGCCAGCACGGTCTTCTTGCGACCCACCGTCACGGTCGCGGTCCACGCCTTGTCCTTGCCGGTTATGGCGTACTCGTGGCCGTCGACGGTCGAGACGCTGCGCGCCTCCTCACCAACCGCTACCCGGCCGGGATGCAGTCGATCAAGTCATGCGGATCGTCACCGCCGTGGCGAGCGCGCTGGACTACGCACACAAGAAAGGCTTGCTGCACCGTGACGTCAAACCGGCCAACATGCCGAGCGTTCAATGAATTAATCGCCCGGCTAGATGTCGTGACCGGAGAGGTTGTTGACGGCGTGCCTGCTTGAAAGTGGGAGGACCTCCTGACGGAGTGGATGTGTCTGGCATTCACCCGTAGGAGGTCCTTGTGTCTCACGCTAACGCCCGTACCAATGTGTTCGCTCGACGGCTGATCGTCGAGCGTGTCGCCGCCGGTTGGCCGGCCGCTCATGTGGCTGAGCAACTGGGGATTTCGCGGGCCACCGTGTACAAGTGGCTGCGCCGGTATGCCGAGGGCGGCGATGCCGCGCTGGCCGACCGTTCGTCGCGGCCGATCCGGATGCCCACCCATACGAGCCAGCGGGTTGAGCAGAAGGTGCTCACCGCCCGTCGACGCCGTATGCGCGGCGCTGTGGTGCTGGCCGCCGAGCTCGGCCTGAATCCGTCGACGGTCGGGCGGATCCTGGCACGGCATCAGGTGCCGCATCTAAGTGCCATCGACCCGATCACCGGCGAGGCGGTGCGCTCCTCGCGGCGCAGCCCCAACCGCTATCAACACCCCACGCCAGGGGCGATGGTCCACGTCGACGTCAAGAAGCTCGGCCGCATCCCCTCCGGCGGGGGATGGCGGCTGCACGGCCGCGACGCTGTGGTCTCAGTTGCCAACCGGCACAAGAAGACCAAGATCGGCTACGACTACGTCCACACCGCCATCGATGACTACACCCGACTGGCCTATAGCGAAGTTCTCCCCGACGAGAAGGACCCGACCTGCGCGGGGTTTCTGCACCGGGCAATGGTCTGGTTCGCCGCCCACGGTGTGCGGGTGCGTCGGCTACTGACCGACAACGCGTTGGTCTACCGGCGCGGCACCGACTGGGGCTGGGTGTGTTCGGCCTGGGGACTCAAACGCCGATTCATCAGACCCGGCTGCCCCTGGACCAACGGCAAGGCTGAGCGCTTCAACCGGACCCTGCTCAACGAGTGGGCCTACCACCGCCCTTGGACCAGCAACAGCCTGCGTCAACGCGGTCTTGACCAATTCCTGCACCGCTACAACACTCGACGAGGCCACTCCGCCTAGGCGGACAACCACCAATCAGCCGACTCGCCGCCTGACAACAACGTGTCAGGTCACGACAGCTAGACGAGGAGGACGAGGACTCCGATGGCTGAGACCAACGAGTACGAACTGCAGGCCCTGTGGTGCAAGCGCGTCCTGTCGGTGTTCACCAAGCGCCACGACCGTCAGGAGATCGCGTACGTGCTGGAGCTGCTGCGGTGCGTCGGGGACCAGCGCGCCACCGAGACCGCGCACCGGGCCTGGTTGTTGACCCGCCGCGACCGCGCCGACGCCATCGCCGAGATCCGCATCCTTGTGGCGCACGCCAAGGAGCTGGCCGAGCTGTGAGGATTGTGGCCTGGGGAGGTCACTCTCCAGCGACCGGCCAGCCATCACTTCTCTTCCGGGTTGGCGATCATCTCGCAATGAAGTGACGAAAGGCGGCAACGATGGCGCTGACCGACCTGCTGATCCGGGCCTCGAGCGTGGCCGTCGTCGTCTTCGTGGTGTCGAGCACGCTGGGTGTTGGCCTCAGTCTGACCGTCGGCCAGATCCTGGCCCCGCTCAAGAACGCCCGGCTGGTCGTGCTGTCCCTCGCCGCGAACTTCGTCCTCGCGCCCCTGGTAGCGCTCGGGCTCTGGCGCGTGCTCGGTCTCGACGAGCCGCTAGGGATCGGCCTGCTGCTGTGCGGGCTGGCGGCGGGCGCGCCGTTTCTGATCAAGCTCGCGGAGTTCGCCAAGGCCGATCTGGCCTTCGCTGTGGGCCTGATGGTGCTGCTGATGGTCGTCACCGTGGGCTACCTGCCCCTGGCTCTGCCGTTCTTCCTCGAGGGAATCACGGTCAACCCGGTGAAGATCGCGCGGTCGCTCATCGTGTTGATGCTCATCCCGCTGGCCGTGGGTCTCCTGGTCCGGGCCCGCCGCCCGGGCGCGGCAGACCGCATCCGACCCACGGTTGGGTGGATCTCCAACATCAGCATGATCCTCGTGGTGGTGTTGACCATGGCTGGCCACTTCAACAGTGTCTTGTCGGTATTCGGTACCTTCGGCGTCCTGGCCGCCGTCGTGTACACGGTGGTCTGCGTCGGCATCGGATGGCTGCTTGGAGGACCCGCAAAGAGCACTCGGGGGGTGCTGGCATTGGGGACCGCACAGAGAAACGCCGCCGCTGCATTCGTGGTCGCCGGGCAGAACTTCGATGACGCGAAGGTGATCGTGATGATCACCGTCGTCTTGATTGTCGACTTCCTGATGCTGCTGCCATTCGCTCGCATCCTCGCGAGGGGGCACTCGAAAACGATGGGTTGATGCCAGGGCTGCTACCCGTGAGCGGGCTAATCGCCGTGCGGGTCCTGCGAAAACGAGCAGTAGCATGAAGGCCCCTATGGCTACCTCCAAAAGCCTGCCGCGCAGCCACACGGCGGCTGGTGCGACGGCAACGGCTCCGTCGAAGCGATAGCAGCGAATGGCGAAGGTAACTGGGCACACGCCAAGATCGAGGCCGCCGGTCTGGTCTGGACGATCACGCGGGTTCGGAAGGCCGCGTAGTACCGCCGCTTGCGGATTCGGCCCTCCGGGGCCGTTTCCGGAGGTTACGGTGAAGGCCGAATCCCGGGAAGGGAGAACGTGAAGGAAGTCAAGAGGATCGCGCTGGCCGACGAACGGGTCGCCGAGATCCACACGACCGGGCCTCGTACGCACATAGCCCTCCAGGATGAGCGCGCGCCGGAGGGCCTGCGCTGGACGGTGATCATCGTCTGGCACGACGGCAGCTTCGGCGTCGGCCAGGGATCGACGCACAGGGCGGCGTACGAAGCGGCGCCATAGGCAGGTGCCCAGTGAAGGCGCTCACCTGGCGGCAGCGTGACCGGTCCTGACGACGCGGGCTCGTGGGAGTACGGGCCGTAGCCCACAAGACGCCGAAACCCCCACCTTGTCGCTAAACAAACGACATATGAGGGTCTCAAAACTTCGCGCTGAGGTGGCACGGCGATATGGCGGACATCGCTGACCAGCGGTGAAACGATACTGACGTGGACCCCAGCGGGGATGGTGGCGGTGGACTGACCGCGACGGGGCTGTTCTGTGGGTCGTGCGGCACGGAACTGCCAGTGAACTCGAAGTTCTGCAACGAGTGTGGTGCGCCGGTCAGGGCCGCCGCGATGTCGGCGGAGTACAAGCAGGTGACGGTGCTGTTCGCCGACGTCGTTCATTCGATGGACATCGCGGCGACGGTGGGGCCGGAGCGGCTGCGCGAGATCATGGCCGAGCTGGCCGAGCGTTGTGCGGCGGTGGTCAAGCGGTACGGGGGCACGGTGGACAAGTTCACCGGCGACGGGATCATGGCGGTGTTCGGCGCTCCCGTGGCGTTGGAGGACCACGCGGTTCGCGCATGCCTGGCGGCGCTAGGCATTCAAGAAGAGACAACCCGGCTGGCTGCTGAGGTCAAAGACGGCGACGGGATAGACCTGCGGTTGCGCGTCGGGCTGAACTCGGGTCAGGTGATCGCCGGTGAGATCGGTTCCGGTGCTTTCGGATACACCGCCGTCGGTGAGCAAGTGGGGATCGCCCAGCGGATGGAATCGGTGGCGCCGGCGGGTGGGGTGATGCTCAGTGAGTCAACGGCTCGGCTGGTCGAGGGCGGCGTCGTGCTGGCAGAACGGGAAATGGTGTACATCAAAGGGGCAACTCATCCGGTCCCAGCGCACCGCCTGATCGCCGCGTCCAGCGATCAGCGCGGGCGTAGCGACCCGCGGTTGGTCGGGCGCACCTGGGAGCTCAACACCATCGCCGGTCTCCTCGATGAGGCAATTGACGGGGTCGGCTGCGTAATTGGTGTCATTGGGCCGCCGGGTATTGGCAAGAGCCGCATCGTCCGCGAGGCGGCGGCACTGGCCAATAGCCGCTGCGTGGACGTGTTTACCGCCTACTGCGAAGCCCACACAAGGGATATTCCCTTCCACGCGGTAACCCGACTCATGCGCGCCGGACTCGGTGTCGACGGACTCGATAGCGAGGTGGCGCGGGCACAACTGCGCGCCCGATTCTCTGATGCGAATTCGGACGACCTGCTCCTGCTCGACGACCTACTGGGTATTGCCGATCCAGAAGCCGAGGTGCCCAACGTCGAGGGTGACGCCCGGCGCCGTAGGCTTACCGCGCTAGTCAATGCAGCGTCGATGGCGCGGCACACGCCGGCGCTGTATGTAGTCGAGGATGCCCACTGGATCGACGAGGTCAGCGAGTCGATGCTGGCCGACTTCATGGCAGTCGTCCGACAAACCCACTCATTAGTACTGATCACCTATCGCCCCGAGTACCGCGGCGCGCTGGCCACGATCCCCGGCACGCAGACGATTGCGTTGCGCCCACTCAACACGGCGCAGGCCGAGGCATTGGTCGTGGAGTTGGTAGGCACCGATTCCTCACTCCATGGGCTGGCAGAAGTCATCGCCCAACGCGCCGGCGGCAATCCGTTCTTCGCAGAGGAGATCGTGCGGGATCTGGCCGAGCGCGGCGTGATCGACGGGACCCGCGGCTCCTACGTGCTGCGCGGCGACGTGGGCGATGTCACCGTACCCGCGACGTTGCAGGCCGTTATCGCGGCCCGCGTCGACCGGCTCAGCTTCGCCGCCAAACGCACATTGAATACCGCGGCGGTCATCGGGTCACAGTTCAGCCCCGAGCTGGTATCAGTGCTGGGAAGCGATCCGGTCTTCGATGAGTTGGTCGCGGCAGAGTTGATCGACCAAATCGGGTTTACCCCACGGGTGGAATACGTGTTCAGGCATCCACTCATTCGGACCGTGGCCTATGAGTCACAGCTGAAGTCGGATCGCGCCGATTTGCACGGGCGGCTGGCCGCGGCGATCGAGCAGCGTGGGTCGTCCGACGAGAACGCCGCGCTGATCGCCGAACACCTGAAAGCGGCGGGCGATTTACACGCAGCGTTCGCCTGGCACATGCGCGCGGGGACGTGGTTGACCCACCGCGACCTCGCTGCGGCACAAACGAGTTGGCGGCACGCACGGTCCGTCGCGGACCGCCTGCCCGACACCGATGCCGACCGCGCCGCAATGCGGATTGCGCCGCGGACGCTGCTCTGCGCCAGCGCCTGGCTGGCCGGCGGCAGCCTGGCCGACACCGGGTTCGACGAACTGCGTGATCTCGCCACCGCCGCCGGCGACAAGCGGTCGCTGGCGATGGCGATGGCCGGGTATTTGCCGGCACTCGTCGTTCACGTCCGATTCGACGAAGCTTCACAGTTGGCCTCCGAACTCGAGAGTCTGCTCGATTCCATCGGCGACCCGACATTGGCCCTTGGGTTGATGTACGCAGCGCTACCTACCAGATACCAGCGCGGCGAGATGACCGAAACCCTGCGCCTGGCGCAAAAGATGATCGACCTGGCTGACGGTGACGCCGCAAAGGGCAATCTGGTCATCGGTTCCCCGCTGACGGCCGCGATCATGATCAGGGGTTGCGCACGATGCTGCCTTGGGGACCCGGACTGGCAAGAAGATGTGGATCAGGCCGTAACGATGAGCCGGGCGTTCGAACCGTCATTGCGCGCGATACTGCTGCTGTTCAAATACATACTGGTCGGGAACGGAGTGTGGTCGCCGGACGAGGCGGCCGTGCAGGAAACGGCTGAGATGTTAGAAATAGCTGAGCAGTCTGGCGACAATCTTGCGCTCGCTTGTGCCCAGTTCGTTCACGGCGTCGCACTGGCGACCTGCGACGGGTCCCGGCGGGAACACGCGTTCACCTTGCTTGCCGCCGCCCGTAAAGCCGCTTTGCGCGAGCGCTTCACGCTGGGAGCGGCCATGATCGTCAACGTCTTTGTCGCCAACGAGAAGTTGCGCACCGACGACCTTGACGGTGCGATCGAACTGTTACGAGCTACCCTCGAGGATGAGTACGCCACCACCGACATGCTCATGTGCGGGGCGACCACCGCCGCTCTGGTGCAGGCGCTGCTTCGCAGGGGCGGACGCACGGACCTTCGGGAAGCGCAGGCGGCCATCGATCGGCTCTCGGCCGTGCCGACCGAGCCCGGGTTCGTCGTATACGACTTGTGGCTGCTGCCGATGCGCGCGGCGCAGGCGCGAGCGCGCGGAGACGAAGCCACGTACCACGACTATCGCGATCGTTACCGCAACATGGCGAGATCCCTTGGCTTCCAAGGGCACATTGCATGGGCCGAGGCAATGCCATGACGGCGGCTGCTCCTTCGGGGGTGGTGACGTTTCTGTTCACCGATATTGAGGGGTCGACTCGTCGGTGGGAGGCCGACGCCGATGGGATGCGGGCAGCGCTGACCGTGCACGACGAGGTGCTGCGCGGGGTGATCGAGTCGCACGGCGGTGTCATGTTCAAGCACACCGGCGACGGTGTGTGCGCCGCGTTCTCCTCACCGAAGTCTGCCGTCGATGTTGCGGTCGCGGCGCAGCGGGCGCTGGAGTTGCCGGTGCGGATGGGGTTGGCGACCGGTGAGGCCGAACTGCGGGACGGGGACTATTTCGGCACGGTGCTCAACCGTGCGGCGCGGGTGATGGCTGCCGGGCACGGCGGTCAGATTCTGGTGGCCGACTCGACGGCGGTTCTGCTCAGCGGAGTAGATCTGGTGGATCTGGGTCCACGGCGGCTGCGTGATGTCCCGAACCCGATCACTGTGTTTCAGCTTCGGGCGCCGGGCTTGCGGACGGACTTTCCGCCGTTGCGGACGCTCGATCCGAACCCAGGAAACTTGCGGTCCCCTGCCACCAGGCTGATTGGACGCGAAGCCGAGGTTGCCGACATCGAAACGGTGCTGCGGCAGCATCGGCTGGTCACGCTAACCGGGGTTGGCGGCGTCGGCAAGACTCGGTTGGCATTGGAAGTCGCTGCGCGGCTTGTCGATGAATTCCCCGACGGCGCGTGGGTTTTCGAGTTGGCGACGGTCACGGATCCGGCTGCGGTGCCCGACGCGGTGGCTGCGGTGTTGAACATCACGCAACAGCCTGGCAAGAGCGTAAGCGAGAGCGTGGCTGCCGCTTTGGAGGGCAGGGTTCGATTGTTGGTGTTCGATAACTGCGAGCACGTCCTCGACGCGACGGCCAATCTCGTCGAGGCAATCCTCGACCAGTCGACGACCGTGCGCATGCTGGCCACCAGTCGCGAGGGTTTGAGTGTCGCTGACGAGCAAGTCTGGCCGGTGAAATCACTGGATGTCGACGCGGCCAGCCGTTTGTTCGTCGAACGTGCTCACAATGTGGCGCCGGGCTTTTCGGCGGACGATTCGGAAGCTGTCGTGGAGATCTGCCGGCGCCTCGACGGCATCCCATTGGCAATCGAGTTGGCGGCCTCGCGCATTTCGTCGATGACTGCGAGCGATGTCCGCGATCGCCTTGATCAGCGATTCAAGCTGTTAGTCGGTACTCGGCGAGGCTTGGAGCGACACCAGACACTGCGGCAGGCCGTTCAGTGGTCCTACGACCTGCTGGACGATGCGGAAAAGGCGCTGTTGGCGCGGTGTTCGGTGTTTTCTGGTGGATTCGACGTTCAAAGTGTTTGTGCAGTAGCAGGATTCGATGACGGCGACGACTTTGCCGTTCTCGATTTACTTGATGCACTGGCACGCAAGTCGCTGCTGGTCACTGATCGGTCAACGGGCCGTGCCCGGTTTTCGATGCTGGAGACCATACGCCAGTTCGCCGAGGAGCAACTTGCCGCTAGTGGCGAGGCGACTGATGCGCGGACTGCGCATGCCCTCTACTTCGCCGGGCGTGAAGCAGACATCTTCGCCCTGTGGGACGGTCCTCGTCAGCTTGATGCCTACATATGGTTTGCCAACGAGTTGGCTAATCTGCGCGCCGCGTTCCGGTGGGCCGCCGAACACGGCGATCTCGACGTAGCCGCCCCAATCGTCGTATATGCGGCGTTGTTCGGCAATTGTGTCGAAAATACCGAACCTCTGGCGTGGGCCGAGGAGCTCATCGAGCCGGCCCGCGCCGTCGACCATCCCCGGCTCGTGTCGCTGTACGTGATGGCAACCTGGTGCTGGGCAATCGGGCGGATCGAAGAGGCCATTCGCTACAGCGAGGCCGGTCAAATGCTTGTCCTCAGCGGTCGCAACGCGATGCCCGCCGGTTTCGAGACCTGGCTCGCCGGGGTGTTCAACATGATCGGCCAAGCGGAACGGACCGTCGAGTGGTGCCGCGCACTGCTTGCACACGGTCCAGATCCGTACGGATTGGTCTCCGCAGGATTGATCCTCGGACTGATAAGAACTGGTGATGATGCGGAGGCGATCGCCGTCGCCAAGCAACTGGTCGATGCCGCCGATGCGATTCCCAATCCGTGGGCACGCACCTACGCACTTCTCATTTATGGCATGGCCTGCTGCGACGCCGATCCCCTCAACGCACGTGAAGCGCTGCGCAGGGGCCTGGCGAGTGCTCACGAAAGCGGCAACCGCTACAACGAATCCCATATGGCGAACGTGCTCGGCCGACTCGAGGCCCGATACGGCGACCCCTTGGCCGGAATGGAGCACCTCTCCCTAGCCATCCACAACTATCACGACTCAGGCAATTTCGCGGTGATGCGGGTACCCCTGGCCTCTCTAGCAGCGTTGCTCCACCGGCTCGGACGCCACAAACCGGGCGCCACCATCGCCGGTTACGCATTCAGTCCCATCACCAAAGGGTGGGTACCTGAGCTCGGCACCGCGATCACCGAACTCCGTGAGGTCCTCGGCGACGACCAGTACGAATCGCTCGCGCGCAGCGGCGAAGCGATGACGACCTCCGCAATGGCGGCATACGCGTACGACCAAATCGACCAGGCCGAGCACAATTAAACGCCGTCTCGAAATAGACGAGTTTCGAGAGTCTCAAAAGTCGGTCGCGGCCGGCGGCACTCCTCAACGGGTATCGACCCGACACCAGTCTGAGCGATCGAGGCCTGGAGACATCCGAGAGTCGCGAACGAAAAGGGTCACTCCTGATGGGGACCCGCGGTCACGGGTACCGTACCCTCGTGCGGCTTCTCCGGGTCTTCCTTAAATCCGACCGATTGGATTCATCCGAGCAAATGGGGTCGCTGGAGTTCGAAGCAGGCCCATTCACGGTGCTGTTCGGAAAGAACAACACAGGTAAGACGAACATTCTCGAGACCCTCTACGGCATATTCGAACCCTCAGATAAACGCATGATCCGCGCAACGAATTACAGCCCAGTGGCTCCCCAATTCGGTGAAATCGGCCCACCTTGCGGCGACGTATATGTGGAGTTGGAACAGGGCGTTTTCTTCGATGACTATGTGTCTGCCGAATTTGACTGGCCGACGACTACACCTCCGTCCCGGCGCATCGCGTTCACCGAGGACGGCCTGCTTCAGGGCGCGATCCCTGGGACAACTTGGACGAATACGGCCGCCCGAACCGTAGCCCGACGAGCAGGAGACACACCGTCGACGGTGAGAGCCTGCACGCGCTGTTTCTCGACTGGGATGTCAATGAGCTAAACAAGCGGGTCGAGGACGCGATCACCACTCTTGTTAAACCGAAGCCATACCCACCGATCCGGAAACCCCCATCATGGCGCGAGCCGTGGCCATGGCTTGAGCTTATCGAATTGCCGAGACCACTCCTAAGTGAAGTCTTGGGCAATAGACTCCAATTGGAGAAGTGGTCCCAGTTATGGCGCGTGAATCCCGCTATAGACAGCCGTCTCGACCAACTCGCCTCGTTAGCGACAGATCTGCTTCCCGATTTCGTCGACGATCCCATCCGTGCTCGGGTCATCGAGCCCGCGTACTGGGGATTCTCCACCAAGGTCGCCCTCTTCTACGGCGATCATCCACACGTGATTGGAGTCGATGCGGCCGGCTGTGCGGCGGCACGGTGGGCGGCCGCAGCATTGCAAATAGCGCTGCACCTCATGGCGGAATACCCCAACATCATGAGGTTGGATGACCTGGGCCCCAAAGGATTCTCGAGGCACATCTTGCTGATCGACGAGCCGGAAGCGCATCTCCACCCTTCGGCTGCTGGCAGCGTAGTCCGTTGGTGCCAGCGAATGGTTCAACACGGCTTCACGGTCGTGGCGGCATCACATCACGAGGAGTTCCTCCGGGCACCAGCCGATGAGGTGACGCTGGTGCACGTCACCAGAACAACTTGGATCGACGGAACTTATTGCACGGATGCTCGCACCCTGGATGCACCGACGACGACACAGCTCCAGCAATTGGCCGCTGACGTCGGGATGCACCCTGCGCACGTGCTGGCGCTGCACCGGGCGATCTTGTTCGTTGAGGGACCACTCGATGAGGCGGTCCTAGACGAGTACGGCGGCCCGGGACTGGATGCTGCAGGCGTGAAGGTCATCCCCATCCATGGCACGAGGAACCTCGAGGGCCTTGTCTCCGCTGAACTCGCGACCCAGCTCGGGATCAAGATGGGCGTCCTGACCGACGCCACCGACCCGACGACCATCGCGCAGCGATCCCGAAGGAAATGGTCTTCCGAAGAACGTAAAGTGGTCAAGGTGATTGAGATGGCCGAAGAGAAAGGCCTCGCCGAGGATGTTTGGGGTCCGCGAGGCCGATCTTCTCTTCGCCCTGCCTGCCGACGCCATCCGCAAGTATTTAAATGGTCCCTTCCCCGGTTGGAAGGAGCTTGTCGCGGAATGCCGTAAGGCGTTGGGCAAGGGGCCGTCAGACTCGGTCGATTGGAAATCCTATGCGCTGGAACATTACGGGCTGCCGATCACAACAGCAGCCGGAGTGAGGACATCGTCCGCACTCTCGACCTTGACAATGTGCCACTACCCTCAATCCGTGGCGTAATCGACGAGGTTGTCAACTGGGCCAAGTGATTCGGCTCCTCTGGGTCTTGTCACTGCCGTCCGATCCGTTAACTCATCAACCCAACAGCGCTGCTGAACCCGTAGTCAGCCTTCGGTGTGGGCTAGGCAGTATGCGTATACCTCGGCTGCGCCGGCCTCCTTTAGGACACGGGCGCAGGATCGGAGGGTTCCGCCCGTCGTTGCTATGTCATCGACGAGGAGTACGGCACGCCCGCGGACCCTTTCGGCACCTGGGCCGGCGACGAAAGCCTGCGCCGAGGCCTCGCGCCGCTCGTTGCGTCCCAGCTTCTTCATCTCCAAGTGGGTCATGTCCGGACGCCAGGCAATCGCGTCGAAAACCACCGGTATGGCGAGGATGTCTTCTAGGCCCCTGACGAGTTCCTCTGGGAGGCTGGCGAGGCGATTCGAATAGCGATCAGGGTTCGGAGGGACCGGTACCGCTAGTTCGATGGCGCGCAAGAGTTTTGTGCGTGCGACGAAGCCCGGTCACGGGTCGGTGTCGGTTATTTGTCAATTGTGCTGTCAGTCGCGGCACGTGGCGGCCAGGTCAGCGCACCAGGGGCACACTGCCGGTGTCTGCGACTTCACCGTCAGACCACCGGGAGCGACCACCATGCCGACAAACGCACCCGACATGGGCCACGAGGAGCGCCGCGCGCTGCTGGAGCAGCGGCGCGCAGCCGTCGCGCGCCAATTGCGTCACCTGGCAGTCGAATTAACGGACCTCGACAGACAGCTTGAGGAGATCGAGCGGTCGGAGCATTGACCAGAGTGCGATCTGCGGTTCTGCACACTGGCTGGCACGTGTCGTCCTAGCGCCGCAACGGGAAGCGATGGCAGCTACTCGGCGACCAACTGGTCGCTGTCGACGAAAACCAGACCGCCGTTGTCGAGCGCCACTGCCCATCTCCGCGCGGGGCCAACGATGCGGGTCTCACCGATATCCACGGCGTGCCCCGCCAGATCGCCGAAATCCTCCACCACAGTGCCGCCGACCTCGCCGTCGGTCCCCGGATACACACGCACCCGCGTATCCACCGCCACGCCGCTGTTGCCGATATCGCCAGCCGCCCCGTCAGCGCGTTTCATCCGCCTTTTCATCCGTCGTCATCCCAAGTCGTGCGGGAGAAAAGACTGACGTGACCGAGGGGCGACACTTCCTCCGGCGGGACTTGCGAGTACTTACTGATCAGGCGTCGCCCACCGTCAGCACTCAACACCGCCTCGGTGATATCAGCCACAAAGACAGCGTGCGCCCACAGTCGACAACCGTCAACCACTACTTGAGGTGCAGCTCACACTCCGGGCGGAGCGACCAGAGTCCAAGGGCAGTACCGCTTTGAAGCCCGACGGGGCAAGAGCCAGCAGTGACTTGTCAGCGCGAACTTGTCGCACGCCACGTTGCGCCCCCGCAGGACAACGCTGCGGAAGTCGGCTGTAGCTGTGTTTGTCAAAGACATTCGGTTTGGTCGCTCAGAGGCCCTGCCACTCGTTGAGGTGTTTGGAGCAGTAAGGCGCCGCGGCTGCCGCCATGAAACCGAAAGAGTCCGACGGGTTCCACTTGCTGTTCATCAGGTACCTCGCCTCCTCGGAGAATCCGGAATCGGACATCGCGCACACCTTATGGGCGTCTCCCACCCACGGCACCGGTCAATAACAGATCGGCCTCCGCTGCCCGCAAACTCAATCTGTAACTTTGTTGCCTTAGCGTTCGCGTGGACGATGACGAATACGAACCTTGTGGAATTGCCATGACGAGCACACAATCCTGCCATGAGCGACTATCTGCTGGTCCATGGCGCATTTTGCGGCGGTTGGGTGTGGGACGACCTGGCCGAGCGGTTAGAGAAGTCTGGTCACCGGGTCCGAGTCGTGGATCAACTGCCGAGTGCGGGCACCGATGCGGGGTCACTCGGCGACCTGAGCGCCGATGCCCATCATGTGCGGCAGGTGCTCGACATGAGCGATGAGCCGGTTGTGCTGGTGGGGCACTCCTATGGCGGGATGGTCATCACCGAATTGGCCGACCACCCGAAGGTGCGGCACAGCGCCTATCTCACCGCGCTCTGGCCGCAGCGCGGCGAGTCCGTGCTGGACCTGTTCGGTGGTGCGCTGCCGAATTGGATCCTTCGGCGCGATGACGGTGCGCTGGAGATCACCGACGATTTCGAGCTGGCCTGGGAATCGCTGTGTCCGGACCTGGACCGGGACCGCACTCAGGGGGTGCTCTCGCGCAGTGTGCTGCAGTCGGATGCGTCATTCGCTGCGTCAAGCACGGCACCCGACCGGGACCATCCGACGACTTACGTGATTGCTGCTCAAGAGTCGGACAACTGCATCCCGGTGGCTGCGCAGGAAGCGACGTCGGCCAACGCCGATTACGTGGTTCGATTACCAGCCGCGCACATGGTGCAGCTGTCTCGACCCGATGATTTGGCAGAGGCGCTCGGACGAATCTGATCCCGCGACTGCAATCAGAGATGCGGTCCGTCAAGTCGACTCTTGGACAACGTGATCGACGTCTAGATGCAAAGTTCTGCGATCGTGCTGCCCACGCTGTCGCGTGAACTCGGGATCACCACGGTGTTGTGGTTTTCAGGGGTAGGGTCCGTGCATGCCGCTGCCTTATTTCGATCCCAACAAGAAGCGCGGCCGCTGGTATGAGGCCAACACGCGTTTCGCGCGCTCCCGTGCGGGTCAGTTCCTTGCGCGACACGTGACCCCTCGAATTGACCCGTGGTTGTACCGTGCGACCGGCGGGCGCTATCCGTCAATCTTGGGCACAATCGCTACGGCTCCGCTCATGGCTACCGGTGCCAAGTCGGGTCAGCCGCGAGAAGTACAGCTCACCTACTTTCACGATGGAAGCGATCCGATCCTGATCGCCTCAAACTACGGGGGACCCAAACATCCGCAGTGGTACTACAACCTGAAGGCACACCCCAAGTGCGAATTTGGCGGCGAGCAATATGTCGCGACCCAGGTGACTGATCCCGACGAATACGCACGCCTGTACGCGCTCGCCGAGCAGGTCTACGCCGGGTACGGCGACTATCGAACCAAGACAGCGGCTGTGGGGCGACAGATCCCTGTCTTTCGGCTCAGGCCGCGTTAGCGGCCTGCCTATACGGCAAAGACCGCCCCGGAGTCGACGCAACCCGTTGCATCGACCTCCTACGATCTGGTGCGTTGCGCTGCGGCCGGGCTCCTATGGTTGGGGCCATGCGCACCGCGTTCCATGACCAACTCGCCTCACTGACTGAGACCCTCAGCCAAATGTGCGGCCTCGCGGGCGAGGCGATGCAGCGGGCCACGCAGGCATTACTGCAAGCGGACTTGGTGCTTGCCGAGCAGGTCATCACTAATCATGACCAGCTCAGTCGCATGCAGAGCCAGGCCGAGGAGGTCGCCTTTGCTCTGCTGGCCTTGCAGGCACCCGTCGCCCGAGACTTGCGCCTGGTCGTGGGTTCGATGCAGAACGTCGCCAACGCAGAACGGATGGGCGGGCTGGCGCTACACGTCGCCAAGATCGCTCGTCGTCGACATCCCGCCCATGCTCTGCCCGAGGAGGTGAATGGGTACTTCGCCGAAATGGGCACGGTCGCGGTGCAGCTCGCCACCAGTGCCCAGGAGGTTGTGCGCTCGCGTGATCCCGAGCAGGCGGCTCGGATCAGCCGAGACGACGACGCCATGAACGAGCTGCACAAGCACCTATTCACCGTCCTGATGGACAAAGAGTGGAAACACGGCGTGGGTGCCGCCGTCAACGTGACGTTGTTGGGCCGGTTCTATGAGCGTTTTGCCGATCACGCTGTCGAGATCGGACGCCGAGTTGTCTTTCAGGTCACCGGAGAAACACCCACCTATTAGAACAACGGCCAGCAGGACCCTTCGGAGCCTCTCGAACAGAGGATATGCGAGGGTCTCGAAAGTTCGTGTCGGAGATGGCCAGGCGATATGACGGACATCACCGAGCGGCGGTGACACGATACTGACGTGGACCCCAGCGGGGATGGGTGGTGGACTGACCGCGACGGGGCTGTTCTGTGGTTCTGCGGCGCGCAGTCAAGCCCGACGGCCAAGTTCTGTAGCGAGTGTGGGACGCCTCTCACGCAGGCCACCCAGTCGGCTGAGTAAAAGCAAGTCACGGTGCTGTTCGCCGATGTAGTCCGGTCAATGGACATCGCAGCAGCTGCCCGTGGTGCCTACCCGCGGTAGTTGATCCGCGACGACCCGACTTCCCGCCGCGGCAGGTGCTTCGCTGCTAGTCGCCCGACTCGTACTTGAACGAGATCGCTAGCCGCACCCGGAAACCGGACACCTGCCCGTTCTCGATCACGACGTCCTGCCGCACCACCTCGGCCACGCGCAAGTCACGAACGGTGTTGGCCGCGGTCTGGACGGCGCTTCGAGCCGCCGCCGCCCACGACTCGTCGCTGACACCGATCACCTCGGTCACCCGGTACACGCTCTCCGCCATGGCTGCCTCCTCTGTTCCGCCGTCTCGGCACTGCCCGGCGGACGCCCGAGCCTTCCACGCCTGGAGCCGCTCGCCGCTACACCGAAGTTACCGCGCCTGGGGCGTGACACCGGCATAAACAGTGGATTCTTCTCGTCGAGCCCTCTCGCTGCACTCGCCTTCATGGCAGAGTTCGACACCGCGATCGCCCACCTACGCGAAGTATTAGGCGACCAGACCTACGAATCGCTCGCCCCACAAGGGTGAGGCGATGACCGCTGCCGCCACGGCGACCGACGCCTACGACCCAATCGACCGGGCCCGAGCAAAACTGAACGCAGTCTCGAACTAGACCCGAATGAGACGCCCGTCGGCACTATAGGCGGCCACGTCCGAGACCGTTCGCCCCACCGCCGCTCCACTGGGGTCCGCCTGTCTCGGAGGCGATGCCATGTTTCGGCGTGCCTCCTAGTCATCCTTCGGTCAGCGCTTCGACTGCTCGATCGCGGAACCGGCCCTGCGAACGCACCGGCGCGCGAGGTGACACTGGAATACTCGCGAAGGAGCTGTTCTAGCCTTTCGGGGTCAGGACGACGACGGGGATGGATCGCGACGTCCGCTTCTGGTATTCGATGTAGCGGTTTTGGTTGTTCTTGTTGACGATCTGCCACAGGCGCGTGTAGTCGGCATCGTCGGGCAGCACCGGTCGTGCGGTGACAGCGAAACGCCTTGGGCCGACGTTGATCTCGACGTCGGGCTTGGCCTTCAGGTTGTGGTACCAGCCAGGGGCCTCCGGCGCGCCGCCCTTGGAGGCCACGACCAGATAGTTGTCACCGTCGCGGGCGTAGGTCAGCGACGTCGTCCGTTGTTTACCGGTCTTCGCGCCGACGGTATGCAGTAGCAAGCTCGGTATCCACAGCGTGCGGTGACCGATCCAGCCGTTCGTCTTCCGATATACCGCGTCGTGCACCCGCAGCACCTGCGGGAGCACCCTTTCCTCAACGAAACTCATAGCTGCCAGTCTCACGCAATAGCGTCGATCTCTTCCAGTGCCTCACGCAAAGTGCGTCCGGTTTTCTCACGGTAAACCCCACCGTTACGTAGAGGTGACGGCGGACAGGTGCCACTCGCCGGGCACGCCCTTGAGCTGATGAGCGCCGCGCTCCTCGAACTCCAGCCCTGATCCGATCACGAGGTCGCGCAGCGTGTTGGACACCAGCACGTCGTTGGGCCCTGCCAGTGCGCTGATGCGCGCGCCGATGTGTACGGCGATCCCGCCGATGTCATCGCCGCGCACCTCGCACTCGCCGGTGTGCAACCCGGCGCGCACCTCGATGCCGAGCGCCTGCACCGCGTCGCGGATCGACATCGCGCAGCGGATCGCTCGCTGAGGGCCGTCGAACATCGCGAGGAAACCGTCTCCCGACGTGTTCACCTCGCGGCCCCGAAACCGAGCGAGCTGCGACCGGACGATGGCGTCGTGCGCATCGAGCAGCGCATTCCAGTCACGATCACCCATGTCGGCGGCCCGTCGCGTCGAGTCCACGATGTCGGTGAACAACACAGTGGCGAGAACACGGTCGTCGGCCACTTCAGCCTGCTCGCCGGTGAGGAATTGGGCGATCTCCTGAAACGACGGTCGCCAGTCCGGCTCAACACTGTGCCACATGTTGCGGCCCGGCAGCTCGACGTACTTCGCACCCGATATGTGATCGGCGACGTACTTGCCTAGCGCGGGCGGGGTGAACGGATCGTCGGCATGATGGATCACCAGGGTTGGCACGCGGATGGTCGGAAGGACCGCTCGCACATCCATTTCAGTCACCAGAGGCATCATGAGAGCCAGCGCCCGTGGACTGGCCGCAAGGCGTTCCATCCGAGCCCACGTCGCCCGGATCTCCTCGTTCCACGGCATCTCCGGATTCAAGACATGCACGAACTCCCCTGTGCCATGCATGGCGACCCATGCGGGGAGGACTTCCTCGGGTGTAGGCCCCTCTGTGCGTTCGGCAAGCGGATCGGCGTAGCCCTCGAGCAAAACAAGCGCGGTGGTGCGGGACGGATGTGTGGCCGCGAACAGAGCCCCTGTCGCGACCGCGCCGCCCATCGCGAGCAGGACCGATTCGCTACTCCCGAGATCGTCGAGCACCGCGGTGATGCTGTCCGCCCATTGCTCCAAGGTCGGCAGCGCGCCCGGCGTGATGGGATCGGAGGCTCCCGTCCCCGGCTGGTCGAAGAAGATCAGCCGCCCGAGCGACGTCATCGCCTCCACCCACCCCTGAACGGAAGGTAGCTCCGGCAGGACCTCACAGTTTGTGAACCAGGGCGGAACGAACACGCGCGCGCCTTTGCGCGACGCGCGATAGGCGACGCCCAAGTCGCCGTTCAGGGCATAGCGCGTCTCCGAGAACATTGCGGCAATGTAAGCCGAGGAGTGGGTCGAGCTTCGGTGTCATGCAACGAGTTGAAGCAAGGTGTCCTTCTCTCCGCCTGTCTCGAAAACGATTCGTTTTCGAGACAGACGCAGCATTTGACTGCTCTGCGCGACGACTTCCAAGCCAAATCGAAAAGCCGCGCTGCCGTCAGCTGTCATCCTCTGGGTATGTCCGATACCCGCCACGTCGTCCTGATTCACGGCAATTGGGGCCGTGGGGAACAGCTGGCTGCTGCTCGCGTCGCCTTCGAAGAGCGTGGTTTCACGGCGCACGCCCCAACGCTGCGCCATCACGAACTACCGATGCACGACGGCGCAATGAAGATCGCATCACTTAGCCTTCGGGACTACACCGACGACCTTGTAAGTTTGGTTAATTCGCTGGACTCGCCGCCGCTTCTGGTGGGCCACTCGATGGGCGGGCTTCTCGCGCAGTTGGTCGCCGCACGCACGCGACATGCCGCGTTGGTGGCGGCATGTCCTGCCCCAGCGGCAGGCATCAACGCTTCGACCGCCGCCAACAGGCGCATGGCCAGCCCGTATTTCTTGCGGCTTCGCCCCTGGGCCAAGCCGATACCCCCGCCTACGTTCGACCGCTTTCGGCAGTGGATCGCCAACACTCAGACCGAGGACACAGCACGCGAAATACACCATGGTTTGGTCTGCGAATCCGGGCGGGCGCAATGCGAGATGCTCCTTGCAGCGCTCAAGCTTTCTAAAGCCACCGTTGTCGACTACACAGCGGTCGCGACCCCAGTGCTGGTGATAGGGGGCGAGTTCGATCGCATCGTGCCAGCCGGAGCCGTGCGGCAGACAGGTGCGCGGTATCAGCACGGCTCCTCCGTCGAGATTGCCGAGTCCGACCACATGGTGTTTTCGGGTGCGGCCCTGCCGGTCACCATGGGCCACGTCGACGACTGGATGCTAAAGAACTGCTTGCTCTCCACCGCCTAGCAGTTGCGCTATTTACCCTGGCGTAGGGCTAACGCAACTCCGACCATCGCCGATCCCGCATTGGCCGGTTAGCGTTGACAGAGTTTTGTGCACCTGATGGCTTCGGATTGCTGAAGAACATTTCAGGAAACACTCTTGAACAGCATAAACGTGTCGACACGCTTCCCTGGGACTTACACTTCCGCAGTGTTCTCGGAGACGCGCTACGCGATGAACGGAGACTTGCGCGTCGCCTACCGCGCATCGCGTGAGGGTGAGCGCGACATCGTGCTCGTCCCGGCGTGGTTCACCAATTGTGAGGACTTGCCTGAGATGCCAATCATTCAAGGGTGGCTCAAGGCGATCACCTCAATTGGTCGACTGATTATCTTCGACCAGCCGGGCATTGGAGCGTCTGACCCCATCCCCGGTGGCGCGCTACCGACGTTGGAGCTATGGGCCGACAGCATCACCGCCGTGCTCGACGCTCTCGGGAGTCGTGAAGCAGCCCTGATTAGCTATGGAGCGCTTCCGACAGCGGCGATGTTCGCGGCAACACATCCATCCCGCACCACCGCGCTGATAGTGCTGGAGGACTACGCCAATCCGATGGCCGAGCGCACCGAGGGACCCAAACCCGAGGAGACCTTTGCCGCCATGGTCGCCGTGTGGGGGACGGGCGAGCACCTGCATGCAACGAATCCGGACATGCCGTGGAACGAGGAAATCCGGGCAGCGGCAGCACGCTGGGAACGCGGGGCCGCAAGTCCAGGAACCGTTGCCTTCATGCTCCCCCTACTGGCCGAAATGGACGTGCGGGCGGTGCTTCCCACCATCCGCGTGCCGACACTCGTCCTGCATCACAGCGACGATGTCTTCGTCCCGCCCGACTGGGGAAAGGACCTCGCTGATCGCATCCCGGGCGCGAAATTCGTCGAGCTTCCTGGACGCGACCTCACCCACTTCTACGAACCCGGCTGGCGTGCGTCCTTCCAGGAGATCGCCGAGTTCGTCACCGGCCATCGGACTGAAGTGGCCGATGATCGGGTTCTGGCGACGGTGTTGTTCACCGACATCGTGGACTCGACGCGCCGCGCCGCAGAGATCGGTGACCGTGACTGGCATGCCTTGCTCGATGCGCACGACGCCGTCGTGCGAGCGCAGCTCAACCGCTTTCGGGGCCGTGAGGTGAACAGCACGGGTGATGGTTTCCTGGCGATGTTCGACGGCCCTCAGCGAGCGATCCGCTGCGCCATGGCAATTCGCGACGCGGTGCAGGCGCTCGGCATCGAGGTGCGGGCCGGTCTGCATACCGGCGAGTGCGAGGTGCGCGGTGATGACATCGGCGGGATCGGGGTGCATATCGGGGCACGGGTGAGCGCCCTGGCAGGGCCGAACGACGTGCTGGTGTCCAGCACGCTGCGCGACCTCGTGATCGGGTCAGGACTGGAATTCGAGAAGCGCGGCGCGCACGAACTCAAGGGCGTGCCGGGCGAGTGGCATCTGTTCGCCGTCGCGTCCGCCAACTAGGTAGAACCCTGCTGATCTGCGAAATCGCGCTGCTCGCGGACTTACACTTCGGCCGTGTTCTCCGAGACGCGGTACGCCCGCAACGGCGATCTGCGCGTCGCCTACCGGGCGTCCGGCGAAGGTGAACGCGACATCGTCTTTCTCCCGAACTGGTTCACATGCTGTGAAGTGCTTCCAGAGGTGCTCTCGATGCAGGGTTGGGTCGAGGCGATGACGTCTATCGGTCGGTTGATCTTCTTCGACCAGCCTGGTACTGGCGCATCGGATCCCATTGCACCGGGCGCATCGCCGACGCTGGAGCAATGGACCGACAGCATCACCGCCGTTCTGGACGAACTCGGGAGTCGCGAAGCGGTGCTCCTTGCGTTCGACGGCACGGTGGCCACCGGAGCGCTGTTCGCGGCGACATATCCGACCCGCACGACGGCACTCGTCGTGCTCGAGGGTTACGCGGACTCGAAAACCAACGTTCCTCGCCCGGACGTACCCGACGAGATGCTGGCGCTATGGGGCGCGGGTCGGTTTCAGCGCTTCCTGAATCCGGACATGCCGTGGAACGAAGAGATCCGGGCGTCGTGGGCACGCATGGAACGGCTGGCCGCAAGTCCCGCGACCGTTGCGCTGATGGTGCCGCTCGTGATGGAAATGGATGTCCGCGCGGTGCTTCCGAGTGTGCGGGTTCCGACGCTCGTCCTTCAGCACGCGGACGATGCGCTGATTGTGCCCGCGATGGGCAAGTACGTCGCCGATCACATACCCGACGCGAAGTACGTCGAGTTGCCGGGCCGCAACATGTACCACTTCGTGGATCCGTGGCGTGAGTCGTTCGATGTGATGTATGAGTTCCTCACCGGTCACCGACCTGAGGCGGACGACGACCGCGTGTTGGCCACCGTGCTTTTCACCGACATCGTCGACTCGACACGAATGGCGGCCGACATCGGCGACAGGAATTGGCGCGTGCTGCTCGATGCGCACGACGCCGTCGTCCGGTCGCAACTCGCCCGGTTTCGCGGCCGCGAGGTGAACAGAACGGGTGACGGCTTCCTGGCGATGTTCGACGGACCGCAGCGAGCGATCCGATGCGCGATGTCGATCCGCGACGCGGTGCAGGCGCTCGGCATCCAGGTGCGCGCCGGGCTGCACACCGGCGAGTGCGAAGTCCGTGGCGATGACATCGGCGGGATCGCTGTGCACATTGGGGCGCGCGTGAGCGCACTGGCAGGGCCCAACGAGGTGCTCGTGTCCAGCACGCTGCGCGACCTGGTGATCGGGTCAGGACTGGAGTTCGAGAAGCGCGGTGCTCACCAGCTCAAGGGCGTTCCTGGCGAATGGCACCTGTCCGCCGTCACCTCTACGTAGCGGTGGGTTGCGGCGACACTCACTTCGCCTGCCTTAAACGCTTGTGCACGCGGTGGCACCTAAGAAGGCAAGCACTATCGAGACTCTATTTCGAGAGGGCGTTCAGTTCTGCTCGGGCCTGGTCGATTTGATCGTAGGCGTAGGTCGCCATGGCGGCGGTGGTCATCGTTTAACCCTTCTGGGCGAGCGATTCGTAGGTTTCGCCTCGCCGAGGACTACTGAATCGGAGACGTTTTCATCGACCGCCATCGTCAGCAGCTCTCGCGCCATACGATCGGCGGCTTCCTCGATGCGTTGTCTGGCCTTGGCTTTGACGGCCGGGGCGCTGCCGCCATGGTGCGTACACACGCGACCGCCCACAATCGCCGCGCGCTTGCATCTGTCACCGTTCTTTCGGTGGGCGGTGCGACGGTGCGCTCGAACCTTAGGTTTCGCGTGGGCCCACCACTGTTCACTCCACTTGACGATAGGTCTTGGCCGCGCCCGTCCTGATGTTCCAGATCCGCCGCACGGCCTAGACGAACCTCAAGGCGCTCAGCTCACGGCCCTAGCGACGGCCTGATGGATTTGGGTGGCCACAACGTCGGGGTGCGTGTAGGGAATCACGTGGTTGCCGTCGACCGTGATCAGCTCGGTACCCGGCAGTGTCTCCGCCAATCGCCGCACATGGTCGATCTCGACGAGTTGATCGCCGAGCGCCCCGATGATCACCGAGGGCACCCGGATCTGTGGCACGTTCTCATCGACCCAGCGCGAAGTGTCGTTGAACTCCAGTTCGTCGGAGGCCAAGGCGTCGAGATTACCCGGCGTCATGGCCACCGACAGCAGCCGCTGCTCAAAAGCGGGATCGACCGGCTCGGGGGCGAAGGCGTTCTCCGCGCCGGACGTCGCGGAGATGCGCTTGATCACGTCGCCAACGGTTGCGTCGACGATCGTGCGTACCACCGGCCACTGACTGAACCGGATGAAGCGGGCCTGCAGCACATCCATGGTCTTCGACCGCAATCCCCCTGCCGCGGGCGCCACGAGGATCAGGCTGGCTACGTCCTGCGGGTATCGTCGCGCAACACCGAGGGCGAGCGTGCCGCCGAACGAGTGCCCGACGAGAACCGCCGGAGCGAGCTTGAGCGCAGTCAGTAACTCGTGGACAACGTCGATCTGCTCCTGATAGGGCAGCCACCCGCCCTTCGACCAGCCGAACCCTGGCCGGTCGATCGAAATCAGGTGCAGCCCGGGCAGTTCGGCGACGACAGGGTCGAAATCCTTGTGGGAACCGGGCTGACCGTGAATCATCACGACCGGCACACCCTGTCCGGGCTGCTCGAAGTAGTGAATCTCCTTGCCGTGCAGGCTGATGTACTTGCCGTCCGCTGGCGGCATTTCCGGCAATCGGGCGACCGTTAGGTTGACCACCACGAGCGCGACGAGCAGTACCACCACCGACCAGACGACAAGGCGCCCCAGCCGCAGTTTGGGGTGCTTTCGCGTCTGCTCGGCCATCGTGGGTCAGGTCTTCATCCTGCTGAGGCCTGCCGCGATAAGCGGCGCCACCGCCTCACCGACTTGGTCGACGGTGTCGTCCGATCCGCCCATGCGACGGCGGAGGTGGAATGGCGCCGGTGCAGGGTCGACCACCAACTGGCGCCCACCGCCTAATCGCCGGCCATAGCCAATACACGCAGGACGTTGGCCCGCCGATCTTCGATGGCGCGGCCGATCTCCTGCAGCAGCACGGGCTTGCGCAGTACCAGCTCTTCCATGTGCGCGCGGTCGATTTGCAGCACGGTGACCTCGTCGAGGGCGTATGCCCCGGCGAGCACCGGCTGCCGGGTCAGCGCGGTCTGGCCGAGGAACGCCCCTTCCTCCAGCGTGCCGACCGAGATCAGTGATCCGTCGTCAACCGTCGCTGTTAGCCGCACCCGACCTGCAACGAGGAAGGCCATGGCCGTGGGCACTTCGCCCGAATGCAGAAGGATCTCGTCGGCGCCGAAGCGGGCGACCGTGGCATACGCGGCCAGCTCCTGTTGGTCGGTGTGGATCAGCCGCAGCTTGGGTGCGACGGCGCGCAGCGCCTTCTCGACGCGGTCCCGGGTGGAGAACTCGTCCGCGGCCCCGTCCAGGTGCAGGCCCTCGCGCCGGGCCGCATACCACGTCCAGCGCAGGAACATGGCCCGGGCGGCGGCGTCGTCGGCGGGGGACCGCAGCGCGACGGTGGTGCGGTACTCGGTGCCGCCGACTGCGACGCTGACTGGCGCCACGTCGGACTTGCGGTACGGCAGCATGTTGGCTACCCGGTTGAGCATCGCGCACACCACGTCGGGCGGATCAACCAGTGAGAACGTCGTGGTGATCATGATCTTGTGCGCGCCGGCAGGCTGGCTCAGGTTGGTGAAGGACGCGCCGGCCAGCACCGAGTTGGGCATGATCTGCATGCCACTGCCGGTGTCGATATGGGTGGCCCGCCAGTTCACCTCGACCACCCGGCCCCGCGCCGTCGGGGTGTCGAGCCAGTCGCCGAGCTGGAACGGCTGCTCGAACAGCAACAGCAGGCCGGAGATGATCTGCCCGACGGAGTTCTGCAACGCCAGGCCCAGAACAACGGTGCTGATTCCCAGCGCGGTGAACAGACCTCCGACGTTGGCGCCCCAGATATAGGAGAAGATCACCGCCAGGCCGAGCGCGATCAGCACGAAGCGGGCCACGTCGATGAAGATGGTCGGCATCCGTTTGCGCCAGCTGCCCTCGGGCGCGCCCTGGAAGACCGTCGCGTTCAGCCCGGACAGCAGCATCACCAGCACGACGAAGCCGAACACGGTGGCCACCACGCGCACCGACGTCGCCTCGGCCGACACCTCGGTGGCCTTGACCAGCAACAACAGCAACGCAGCCAGCGGAAGCAGATAGTTGCGCAGCAGGCTGACCGGCCTGGCCAGGATGCTCTGCCTGCGGACCAGCACGTGCTGCCACTCGGTGAGCAGAATCAGCCCGACCGGCAGGCCAACGGCGACCCCGATCGCCCAGTAGAACCACGATGAGTCCAACAGGGCCGTCATGACTGACGCTCCGACAGTCGCCAGATCGGCTCCTCGGCCCCGTCGACGGTGATCACGCCGACCCGGGTGAAATGCCGCGAGTCACGCATGATCTCGTACACACCCGCCGTCACGTAGATGCCCGGCTTCGGGGAACCGCTCTGCACCTGGTAGGCCAGGTTGACCGCGGCACCCCACATGTCATAGACAATGGTCGACCGGCCGACCAGCCCACTGGTCACGGTGCCGGTGTCGATGCCCGCCCTGATGTCGAGGCGGCGGCCGGTCTCCCCGTTGAACCGGTCGATGATGCGCTGCATCCCCAGGGCGAAGTCCACCGCGCGCCGGACGTTGTCCAGCCGCGGCACATTCAGCCCGCAACTGGCCAGGTAGCCGTTGCGCAGGGTCCTCACCCGCTCTACGCCCAGGCCCTCTGCCGCGGCGTCGAACTGCCGCAGCAGTTCGTTGAGGATCGCCAGCGATTCCTCCGACGGCAGCTCGTCGGACAGTTCGTCCAGGCCGACGACGTCGGCAAAGATCACCGTGACGTCCTGGTGATCCTGCGCGATGGTCTGCTCGCCCTCCCGGTAGCGCTGCACCACCTGCTCGGGCATCAAAGACAGCAGCAGCCGGTCGTTCTCTTTGCGCTGCTCGGCGAGCAACTGCTCCTTGATGCCGAGATTGCGGCTCATCTCGTTGAAGGCCGCCGTCAGATCGCCGATCTCGTCCCGCGACTCGACCGGGACCGCGACGGCGTAGTCACCGCGGCTGATGCGCTGGGCACCGGCCTCCAGCCTGCGGATCGGCCGCACGAACAGCTGGGCGAGCAGCATGGCCGCGATGCAGACCACGAACACGATCGCGGTCGAAGTGAGCACCAGGGTGCGGGTGAACGACGACTCCGGCGCGAACGCCTCGGAGGTGTCGATCTTGGCGATGATCGACCAGTGCAGGTCGGTGTTGGGCAGCGTGACCGGGGCATAGGCCTGCAGCGTCTGGTGTCCGAGATAGTCCGAGGTGATCAGCGTGCCGCTCTGCCCGCGCTGAGCGTAGTGCACGGCGTCCGTGGCGACGGGTTGCACCAGCATGGTGCCGCCCAACCGGACCGCCTCATCGACCACGTCGGGTGGGGTGCCCGCCTCGACGGCGTCGCGTTTATATTGCTCCGCGTTCTGCAGGAACAGCCGAGAATCGGACCGCATCAGATCGTCAGGCCCGGCCAAGTAGGTTTCGCCGGTCTTACCTAGGCCGGTCGACTGCCACTGCTTGTCGACGGTCATCAACCGGTTCAGTCCGGTGATCGGGAACTGCAGGGCCAGTGCGCCGTCGACGCGCCCGTCCACCCCGACCGGCGCCACCATCCAGGCCGTTGGGGCATCCCCGGCCGGCTGGTAGCGCTGGAAGTCGGTGACGGCCACGAAGTCCACCGCGTTCGACGCCATGGTCTGTTCGTAGGCGTCACGCAGGTTGTTCTCCCGATACGGCCCGGTCAGGATGTTGGTGCCCAGGTCGACGCCCTTGTCGGCGGAATACACCACGTTGCCGCGACCGTCGAGCAGCAGCGCGTCGACGAAGCCGAACCGGTTGACGATCTCGCGGAAGAAGTCGTTGTAGCGGGTGTTGGCTGCGGTCCATGCGCTGCCGTCCCGGGCATCGTCGAGGTCGATCGCGTTGTTGGCGGAGCCGACCGGCGCACTGTAGTAGGCCTGCAGGTATTTCTGGGCGTCGGAGTCCGGTAGCAGCGCGTGCGGATCGAGCCTTTTGCCGGTCTTCTGTTCGGTGTTCTTGGCGAACTGGTTGTAGTGGTCGAAGACCTCTTGCTGTTGCGCCGGGTTGATGCTCGCCGTGGCGAGTTGGTCGAAGCCGGCGGTGAACGCTCCCAGCGCATCGATGGTTGTCGACCCGCGGGTATACATGATCAGCGAATTCCTCAGGTCGTTGATCTTGTCCTGCATTTGCCGGCTCTGCGAATCCCGCACCTGGGTCAGCCGGTCGAACACAGATGCCCGCAGCGAAGTGCGGCCCGACTCGTAACCGATTAACCCCACCACGGCCGCCGACACGATACTGGAGACCAGCAGCATGACGATCAGCTTGGATTTGATGCTGACCCGCGACAGGAACCCGCGCCGCAACCGGCCGCGCGCACGTCGAGCAGCGGGTTCTGTCTCCGGCATGGCTGCAGGCGGGGCACCGGTATCGCCGGGCGGCGTTGCCGCGGTGTGTGTGGCCGACGTCGCGGGGTCCTCTGACGCGGTCACCGGCCCGAGGCTCGCCCCAAGCGACGATAGCGGCATTGGTTTCCTCTCGGTTCGGCGGTCTGATCGATTCGTGGAAGCGACACTGCCCCCGAGCACCGCAGCAGACTAGCGCGGTAAATCTGAACCCGCATAACTCAGCAGGCACAATGCCTGCTCGAGCAGGTGCGCTGTGCACCCGTGGGTGATATGCCCGATCCGTTCGATCTGCCGCGTCGTGCAGGCACAGGCGCCGGTCTGTGACACGGTGCTGGCCGAATTACGCGCCGGCAGAAAGCGCACCCATCCGATCTGGTTTGTTTCCGCAGCTCACCGGGCTGGGCAGCAGTCCGGTAACGATGCGGTATGCGTCACGGCCGTTTGAGGTCACCTTCGATGACATCACGAGCGGACCGCGCGCAGAGTCCGCCACATCGCGGCGTGCCTGACGACGAGTTGCACGAGTGGCACACGCCAGCCTTCCTTGGTGGCGGCGACGCCGCCCCAGTCGTGGACGCCGAGCTGGTTGAGCCCGAGCCTGAACGCACCGACTTGCTACCTAGGTCAAACGCAGGGCGAACTACAAACGCCGGCCGTCGGACATACGCTCTCAGAGATTCCGAGTGCTAGGCGTCCGCGAGAACGTCGTCGTCGGCACCCGAAGCTGTAACGACATAGAACAATCGCCGTCATGGCATCGCCTCGGCCCAGGCGATGTGTCCTTCGAAGCCGAGCTCTGTGGCCATCGCCCGGTAACGATCCCGGTAGTCGCAGTAGGTGGAGTCGTCGCCGTTAGCCCTGGCCAGCAGTGCGCGCAGCCGCAGCAACGTAACGTCAACCATCGCCGAACCGTCATCGGCCGACAGGTTCGCCAACCTGTCGATCGCTTCTTGGGCTTCGGCCAGGTCGCCCTCGGCGCCACGCTCCAGAAGCGTCTCCACCAGAAGGCCGGTGCCCCAAACGCCATAAGAGAGCCGTCCTGCCTGGTGCAGCTCGTCCACGGCTTGGCGCATCACCGGAATGGCAGCATCGCGGTCGCCGCGCCCGGCCCTCTCCCGGGCGACCCACAACTCGGCGACCGGCACCAGGAAAGGAGCACGCTCGCGCGCCACCTCGCGGAACTGCACCATCAGCTCGAGCCCGCGGCGACGGCCGGCTGCGCTGTCCCGATTCAGCAGCGCGGCACCCAGCGTGAACTCGGCCAGCATCAGGGCGACCCAGTTGCTGGTTGCCTCGGCGGTCTGCACCGCCTCCTCGCTCGCGCGCACCGCGGAGTCATCGGCCCGAAGCACGCCGTACTGCATCGGGATTGCGTAGGTCCAGTTGACGACAGTGGCGAAGGTTGCCGGGTCACTGTTTCGCGCCATCGCGACGGCGTCGTGGAGGTCCTGACGCCATCCGGGACGGCCCAGCCACCACCGCGCAATGCCGCGCCATGCCAACGCAACCGCCAGCGGTGATCCGAAACCGAAGCCGGCGCCCTTGGCGGGGTCACCGGCGGCCAGGTCGATGACGGTCTGCGACCACCGCAAGATCTCGCCGAATTCGCCGGCATCGAACCAGTTGACGAACGCTCCGGACGCCAACCCTATGGTCAAGGTGGGATCGCCGATCGACTCGAGCAGCGCCATCTGTTCGGATGCCAGCCGCGACCCCTCACGCGAACGCCCAGCGTACATGAGCTCGATGGCCAGCCCGGTCATGCCGATAGCCAGCGAGACCTTGTCCCCGGCCGCGCTGCACAACTCGCGCAGCTCCGCGAAGCGGCCCCGGCTTTCCTGGACCGTTCGGGCTTGAAAGTCGGTGGCACACAGCATGGTGCGGGGGGCGATGCGCATCGACAACTGGTCGGGGTCGTCGTCGGGCAGCGCGTCGGCGATCCGGCGGGCCCGCTCCCAGCTGACCCGGGCGGCGTCGAGATCGCGGTTGGTTGACCACGCGCCGGCGCGCATGTGCCAGCCATACGCCGCGTGCAGTTCGCCCGCTGCTTCGAGGTGTTCGGCGATCAGCGCCGCGTTCTCCTCCACCGAGCCGGGCGCACGCTCTTGGATCGCGGCGGCCAGGCGCCGGTGCCAGCTCGGCGCGATCGGATTTCAGCTGTGATTCGTAGGCCACCGCGCGGATCAACGGATGACGGAAGGCGTACTCGGCGCTCGGGGTGAACCGCACCTGATCGATCAGCTCCGCGCCCAGCAGCTCGTCGAACACCGGATCGATGCCCAGCGCGGCGAGCAGCTCGGCCCCGAAGCGGGCCCCGATCACCGACGCCGCGGTCACCGTGCGCTTGGCCGGGGTGCTCAGCCGGTCGATGCGCGCCTCGATGGCCGCCTGCACCGTGGCCGGCACGCTCGACCTCGGCGACATCCGCGCGACACACGTAGCCGCCGCGCTCGCCGGCCAGCACCCCGCGCTGGGCCAACTCGCGCACCATTTCCTCGGCGAAGAACGGGTTCCCGGCGGCCCGCTCGGCGATGATCGCCGCCAGCTCGCCGACCGAGGGATCGCGACCCCAGCAGCTCACCGAGCAGCGCCGCGGTGTCCGAATCAGCCAGCGGGGCCAGCGCGATCGTCTGGGCGCCATGCACCCGCGTCAGCGCTCCCTCGTATTCGGGGCGGGAGGTGATCAGCACCATCGACGGGGTGCGCGGAATCACGGACAGGAAGTCGGCCAGCATCGACTCACTGACCGCATCGATCCAGTGCGCATCCTCGATGACGAACAGCGCCGGTGTCGGTGCGCGCCAGCGTTGTCGCGTTCACCAGCGCGGTCAACCGGCGCCGCCGCGCATCCGGGTCGATCTGCGGGCAGCGCCACGTCGGGGTCGGCGATGCCGAGCAGATCATCCAGCAGCAGCAGATCCTGCAGGTCGGCATCCGGGACTTGTTCCCGGACCCGGGCGCGGGCGGCCAGGTCGTCGAGGTCGGCCACACCGCTGCCCGCCCGCAGCAGCCGCGCCACGGCATGGAACGGGACCTCGCGGGCGTGCGATTCGCAGAAGGTCCAAAACACCTCGACCCCGCGACCGGCCGCGGCCGCCGCGGCCTCCCGCGCCACCCGGGACTTGCCGATGCCCGGCGATCCCACCACATTCACCACACCACCGCGGCCACCGATCGCCCGCTCCAGCAGGGCGTCCGACAGCGGCCATCTCCCAGCGCCGACCGACCAGGCTCGCCTCGGCGCGCCCGACCAGGCCATCCCGCGGGCCGATCGCCACCAGCCGGCGCGCGCGCACCGGGTCGTCGGCGCCCTTGATGCGCACCTGCTCCGGTTCGGCGAGCATCACGGTGTGCTCGACCAGCCGCGCGGTGGACTCCGACAGCATCACCCCGCCAGGCGGGGCCACCGATTCCATCCGCTGCGCCATCCCGACCTGCTCACCGATCGCGGCGTATCCCAGCGACCCCGAACCGATTTCACCGGCGATCACCTGACCGGAGTTCAGTCCCACCCGCACCTGGAGGTCCACACCGTCGCGCTCTCGGACTTCGACGGCAAGCCGCTTCGCCTCCTCCTGCACGCCCACGGCCGCCAAGCAGGCACGAATGGCGTGATCCTCCAACGCCACCGGGGCGCCGAAGATCGCCATCACCCCGTCGCCGGTGAACTCCACGCTCCCGCCGTAGCGGCGCACCACCGCCGCCGAGCGCTCCACCAGCTCGGTCACGATCTCGCGCAACCGCTCCATGTCCACCGCGGCCGCGATGGCCATCGACCGCACCACATCGGCGAACAGCACGGTGACCTGCTTGTACTCGGCGTGTGTGTCGGGCTCGGCAACGGGCGAGCCACAGCCGTGGCAGAACTTGTCGCCGGCTCGCAGTTCAGCTCCGCACGACCCGCACACCGTGCCGGTTGCGGTCATGTCATCGCCTCATCGCCGTGAATATTGCGACACTGCCGTCATGAGCACCGCTCACGCCAACATCGTGTCACCGCTGGCCAGCCAACATGTGCGTTATCACCGGTGCGGTCAGGCCCGCGGGTAGCGCGCTGCGCCGCGCCTGGGGGCGCGGGTGTCTGGGGCCGGGTTCCGGCGAGGTGCCAGGTAGAGCGCGTCCGGTTGTGAGAGTCTGCGGGGGTGTCCGCTGATCGCGGCGGCTGCTCCTTCGGGGGTGGTGACGTTTCTGTTCACCGATGTCGAGGGTTCGACCCGTCGGTGGGAGGCCGACGCCGATGGGATGCGGGCGGCGCTGGCCGCCCACGACGAGGTGCTGCGCGCGGAGATTGAGGCGCACGGCGGCTGGTTGTTCAAGCACACCGGCGACGGGGTGTGCGCCGCGTTCGCCTCACCCACGTCGGCGGTCGATGCGGCGGTGGCTGCGCAGCGGGCGCTGGAGTTGCCGGTGCGGATGGGGTTGGCGACCGGCGAGGCAGAGCTGCGGGGTTCGGACTACTTCGGTGCGGTGCTCAACCGTGCGGCGCGGGTGATGGCCGCCGGGCACGGCGGGCAGGTTCTGCTCGACGGCACCACTGCCGGGCTGTGCAGCAGCATCGACCTGATTGCCTTGGGGCCGCGGCGATTACGCGACATCGCCAAACCCGTCGAGATGTTCCAAGTCCTGGGCGCCGGCCTGCGCAGCGAGTTTCCGCCGCTTGCGACGCTCGACGCGACACCGGGAAACCTGCGCCCTCCAACGACGAGCTTCATCGGACGCGACGCAGAGCTGGCCGAGGTGCAAGAGGCGCTGAAGGCTCATCGGTTGGTGACGTTGACCGGGGTGGGCGGGGTCGGCAAGACCCGCCTGGCGACCGAAGTCGCGGCGCGGCTGGCCGACGAGTTCCCGGACGGCGTCTGGTTGTTCGAACTGGCCGCGATCACCGATCCGGCGGCGGTGCCCGACGCGGCGGCCGCGGTGCTGGGCATCACCCAACAACCGGGCAAGACCGTGGCCGAGAGCGTGGCCGCCGCGCTGGAGGGCCGGGTGCGGTTGTTGGTGTTCGACAACTGCGAGCACGTGCGTGACGCTGCGGCGGATCTGGTCGAGGCGATCCTGGCGCACTCGGCGACGGTGAGGGTGTTGGCGACCAGCCGCGAAGGATTGGGGGTCGCCGACGAGCAGTTGTGGCTGGTGCCCTCGCTGGCGGTGGGTGCGGGCATCGACTCCGCGGCGGTGAGCCTGTTTGTCGAACGCGCCCGCAGCGTTGCCTCGCGCTTCTCGGTGGCCACGGCTGAGGAGGCCGCCGCGGTGGTGGAGATCTGCCGACGGCTCGACGGGATTCCGTTGGCCATCGAGTTGGCGGCCTCGCGGATGGCGTCGATGACGGCGAGCGAGGTCCGTGACCGTCTGGATCAGAGGTTCCGGCTGCTGGTCGGCTCCCGGCGCGGCCTGGAGCGCCACCACACGCTGCGCCACGCGGTGGCATGGTCCTACGACCACCTCGATGACGCGGAGAAGTCGCTGCTCGCCCGGTGTTCGGTGTTCGCGGGTGGGTTCGATCTCCAAAGCGCCTGCGCGGTAGGCGGATTCGATGGCTCCGACGACTACGCCGTGCTGGATCTGCTGGACGCCCTGGTGCGTAAGTCGCTGCTCGTCGCGGACAGGTCTTCGGGGCGGACCCGGTTTTCGATGCTGGAGACGATCCGCCAGTTCGCCGAGGAACAACTCTTCGCAGGCGGCGAGGCCACCGAGGTCCGCACCGCCCATGCCCGCTACTTCGCCGGGCGTGAAACCGACATCATGGCGCTGTGGGACAGCCCCCGGCAACGGGAGGCGTACGACTGGTTCGCCGCCGAACTGGCCAACTTGCGCACCGCGTTCCGGTGGGCTGCCGACCACGGCGACCTCGACATCGCCGCCGCCATCGCCACCTACGCGGGGCTTCTCGGCTATCTGATCGAGAACACTGAGCCGATAGCCTGGGCCGAAGAACTCATCGAACCCGCCCGCGCCGTCGACCACCCCCGGCTCGCCGTGTTGTACATGATGGCGTCACAGTGTTTCGTGGCCGGACGGCTCGAGGCCGCTGTCGGTTACAGCGACGCCGCCCAGACGGTTCTCGGCAATGGCCGCGACGAGGTGCCCTACGGCCTCGAGGGCTGGGTTGGCGGTGCATACGTGTACATCGGCCAGCCCGAACGGTGTGTTGAGTGGTGCCGCGCCCAACTCGCACGCGGTCGCGACACTCACACACTCGCCAGGGCATTCCTGGTCATTGCGCTGAAGATCGCGGGCTCCGAGGACGAGGCGATGGCTGCCACGAAGGGTCTGATCGACGCCGCCGAGGCCACCGCCAACCCCTACGCGATCTCGTTTGCGCTGATGGCCTACGGCTTCGCTTTCCTCGACGCCGATCCCGACCGTGCGCGGGAGGCCATGCTTCGGGGCGTGGTGATCGCTCAAGACAGCGGCAACCGCACCTTCGAGACTCACCTGGCGTCCAATCTGGCCCGACTTGAAGCCCAACACGGCGATCCGCTGGCCGCGCTCGATTACTTCCTTGTGACAACCCGCCACCTCCATGAGTCCGGCAACAGCACCACGATCCGTGCCGTCCTGGCTAACCTCGCCGCCTTTTTCAACCGACTCGGGCACGACGAAGTCGCCGCGACCATGAGCGGATTCGCCGACATCCCCTACTCGCGGTCAGTCGAGCCGGAGATCAATACCGCCATCGCCCACCTCCGCGAGGTCCTCGGCGACCAGACCTACGAATCGCTCGCCCGCAAGGGCGAGACGATGACCACCGCCGAAATGGTGACCTACGCATACGACCAGATCGACCAGGCCCGAACAGAACTCGAACACCCGAGCTGAAACGCAGCCGGGAGAGCCGCCTCGCTCACGCGGCGCTCCGCACTCATGACCGGTCCCCGCAGGCGGCTATCTCGGTGATGCGGTTGCAGGCGGCGGGCGGCTCGGCCTTGGTGAGGTCGTCCTGCCACCAGGCCAGGAGCACCCCGAAGACGCCGAGGATCAGGCCGGCGAAGAAGCTCACCGCGCTGTGGCCCTTCTTGCCCGCGATGATGGCCGCCATGCAGCAGGCCCAGATCAGCCAGAGGATGATGAAAGTGGACATCGGAGCTCCTTGTAGCTTCGGTGTTCGGCCCCCGTCCCCCTCGCCGAGGCGAGGGCCACCCCTCCGGCGGGCGCCAGGGAGGTTTGCCGACTGTCGGATAATGACGCGGATGACGATGGACGGCGACCTGAGATAAGGCTCGCTACCACGGCGGTTGCGTCTTCGTTACACAGAATTAACAGCCGGTGCCTACGCTGCGGTTATGGACCGCCAGAAGGAATTTGTGCTGCGCACGCTGGAAGAACGGGACATCCGATTCGTCCGGCTGTGGTTCACCGACGTGCTCGGATACCTCAAGTCGGTAGCCATCGCGCCCGCAGAACTCGAGGGCGCGTTCGAAGAGGGCATCGGCTTCGACGGCTCCTCGATCGAAGGCTTCGCCCGGGTGTCGGAGTCCGACACCGTCGCCCGGCCCGACCCGTCCACCTTCCAGGTGCTGCCCTGGACGAGCAGTTCGGGCGAGCACCACTCGGCCCGGATGTTCTGCGACATCACCATGCCGGACGGATCGCCGTCCTGGGCGGACTCGCGGCACGTGCTGCGCCGCCAGCTGGCCAAGGCCAGCGATCTGGGGTTCTCCTGCTACGTGCACCCAGAGATCGAGTTCTTCCTGCTGCAGCCGGGGCCCGACGACGGCACGGTGCCGATCCCGGCCGACAACGGCGGCTACTTCGACCAGGCCGTGCACGACGCGGCGCCGAACTTCCGCAGGCACGCCATCGACGCGTTGGAGCAGATGGGCATCTCGGTGGAGTTCAGCCACCACGAGGGCGCGCCAGGACAGCAGGAGATCGACCTGCGCTACGCCGACGCTCTGTCCATGGCCGACAACGTGATGACGTTCCGGTACGTGGTCAAGGAGGTCGCGCTCGGTGACGGCGTGAGGGCGTCGTTCATGCCCAAGCCGTTCGCGGAGTACCCGGGCTCGGCGATGCACACCCACATGAGCTTGTTCGAGGGCGAGACGAACGCGTTCTACAGCCCGGACGACCCGCTGCAGCTATCCGACACCGGAAAGTCTTTCATCGCAGGCATTTTGGAGCACGCGACCGAGATCAGTGCGATAACCAACCAGTGGGTGAACTCCTACAAGCGGCTGGTGCACGGCGGCGAGGCGCCGACCGCCGCGTCCTGGGGCTTCGCCAACCGCTCGGCGTTGGTCCGGGTGCCGATGTACACGCCGCGCAAGGCGTCGTCGCGTCGCGTCGAGGTGCGCAGCCCCGACTCGGCGTGCAACCCGTACCTGACCTTTGCCGTGCTGCTGGCGGCCGGCCTGCGCGGGGTGGAGAAGAACTACGTGCTCGGCCCGCAGGCCGAGGACAACGTGTGGACGCTGACCCCCGAGGAACGCCGCACGATGGGCTATAAGGAGCTGCCGGGCAGCCTCGGTGTGGCGCTCGAGCGGAGATGGAGAACTCCGAGCTGGTCGCGGAAGCGTTGGGGGAGCACGTATTCGACTTCTTCCTGCGCAACAAGCGCACCGAGTGGGAGAACTACCGCAGCCACGTCACACCGTACGAGCTGAAGACCTACCTGTCGCTGTAGCGGGCTGCGATACCGTCGTAATTGTGGCCAAACCTGCGACGCAGCGCCCAAGGCTGCCCAGCGTAGGCCGGCTGGGGCTGGTCGAACCGTCGGCCCCGGCTGATCTGGATCAGCTCGGCTGGAACACCGACGCGCACATCGAGTTGCTGTGGTCGCTGTCCAGGGCACCCGACGCCGACGTCGCGCTGCGGACGATGGTGCGGCTGGCCGAGGCGACGAAGGACTGGAACGAACTGAATCAGGCGCTGCTCAAGGACAAGGGGCTGCGAGGGCGCCTGTTCGGTGTGCTGGGTTCGTCGCTGGCACTGGGCGATCACTTGGTCGCGAACCCGCAGTCCTGGCACCTGCTGGCAGGTGACGTGACATTGCCGTCGGCTGACGAACTGCGAACCATGTTCGTCGATGCCGTCGAATCAGCAAGTGGCACAAGCGATCCGCTGCCTGTGCTGCGGACGCTGTATCGTGACCGGCTGTTGGTGCTCGCCGGTTTGGACCTGGCGTCGGTCGTCGAGAACGAGCCGGTGCTGCCGTTCACCGAGATCGGTGCGCATCTGTCGGACCTGGCCGACGCTGCGCTGGGCGCCGCGCTGAAGGTGGCGACGCGGTCGGTGTGCGGCGACGACGGCGAGCCGCCGCGGCTGGCGGTGATCGCGATGGGCAAGTGCGGCGCCCGCGAGCTGAACTACGTCAGCGACGTCGACGTCATCTTCGTCGCCGAGGAGGCCGACTCGGTCACCACCAGGGTGGCCGGCGAGTTGATGCGGTTCGCTTCGGAGGCGTTCTTCGAGGTCGACGCGCGCGCTGCGGCCGGAGGGCAAGCACGGTCAGCTGGTCCGGACGCTGGACTCGCATATCGCCTACTACCAGCGGTGGGCGAAGACGTGGGAGTTCCAGGCGCTGATGAAGGCGCGGCCCGCGGCCGGCGACGCAGAACTGGGCGAGCAGTACATCGAAGCGCTGATGCCGATGGTGTGGACGGCGTGCGAGCGCGAGGACTTCGTGCCAGAGGTGCAGGCGATGCGGCGCCGCGTCGAGGCGCTGGTGCCGGCGGACGAACGGGCCAGGGAGCTCAAGCTCGGCACCGGCGGCCTGCGCGACGTCGAGTTCGCCGTGCAGCTGCTGCAGCTGGTGCACGGCCGCAACGACGAGTCGCTGCATGTGGCGTCGACGATCGACGCGCTGGCTGCGCTGGGGGCTGGCGGGTACATCGGTCGCGACGACTGCGCCAACCTGACCGCGTCATACGAGTTCCTGCGGCTGCTCGAACACCGGCTGCAGCTGCAGCGGCTCAAGCGCACGCACATGCTGCCCGACGAGGCCAACGACGAAGCGATGCGCTGGCTGGCGCGCGCCGCGCACATGAGGCCCGACGGCCAACATGATGCGCAGGGGGTGCTGCGCGAAGAGCTCAAGCGGCAGAGCCTGCGGGTGTCGCGGCTGCACGCCAAGCTCTTCTATCAGCCGCTGCTGGAATCGGTCGGGCAGCCGGAGCTCGGCTTGACGTCCGAGGCCGCCGAACGTCAGCTCGCCGCGCTGGGATACGAGGGACCGCAGAGCGCGCTGACGCACCTTGCGGCACTGACCGGGCACACCGGCAGGCGGGGCAGGGTGCAGCAAGTGCTGCTGCCGACGCTGCTGGACTGGCTGTCGGATACGCCCGATCCGGACGCCGGGCTGCTGGCGTATCGCCGGATCAGTGACGAACTGTCCGAACATCGTTGGTATCTGTCCACGCTGCGTGACGAAGGCGCGGTGGCCAAGCGGCTGATGCGGGTGCTTGGCACGTCGGCGTACGTGCCGGAGCTGTTGATGCGGGCGCCGGAGGTTATTCAGCAGTACGCGGACGGACCGAACGGGCCGAAGCTGCTCGAGGTCGACCCCGACGCGGTGGCGCGGGCGTTGGTCGCGTCGGCCGAGCGGCATCCCGATCCGGTGCGCGCGATCGCGGCGGCCCGCACACTGCGTCGGCGGGAGCTGGCCCGGGTGGCGTCGGCGGACCTTTTGGGCATGCTCGAGGTCGTTGATGTCTGCAAGGCGCTGACGTCGGTGTGGGTGGCGGTGCTGCAGGCCGCTTTGGAGGCGGTGATCCGCGCGAACACACCCGATAGCGGCGAGGCGCCCGCGAAGATCGCGGTGATCGGCATGGGCAGGCTGGGCGGCGGGGAACTGGGTTACGGGTCCGATGCCGACGTGATGTTCGTGTGCGAACCCATTGAAGGCGTCGACGAGTCCGCCGCGGTGCGATGGTCGATCACGGTCGCCGAACAGGTGCGTTCGCTACTGGGCACGCCGAGCGCCGATCCACCGCTGGAGGTCGACGCGGGTCTGAGGCCCGAGGGGCGCAACGGCTCGCTGGTGCGCACCTTGTCTTCGTATGCGACGTATTACGACCAGTGGGCGCAGCCGTGGGAGATCCAGGCGCTGTTGCGGGCGCACCGGGTGGCTGGTGACGAGGACCTCGGTGAGCGGTTCCTCTTGATGGCCGACAAGACGCGGTATCCGCCCGGCGGGGTGTCCGCGGAGGCGGTGCAGGAGATCCGCCGCATCAAGGCCCGTGTCGACGCCGAGCGGCTGCCGCGCGGCGCAGATCCCAACACGCACACCAAGCTTGGCCGCGGCGGGCTTGCCGACATCGAGTGGACGGTTCAGCTGCTGCAGCTTCGCCACGCGCACACGTTGCCGTCGCTGCACAACACGTCGACGCTGGCGTCTTTGGATGCGATCGGGGCGGCGGAACTGATTCCAGAGGGTGACGTGGACCTGCTGCGGGATGCATGGCTGACGGCGACGCGGGCGCGCAACGCATTGGTGCTGGTGCGCGGCAAGCCAACTGATCAATTGCCGGGACCGGGGCGGCAGCTCAATGCGGTCGCTCTGGCCGCGGGCTGGGACACCGACGACGGTGGCGAGTTCCTCGACAACTATCTGCGGGTGACCCGTCGCGCAAAGACGGTGGTACGAAAGGTGTTCGGTGGCTGAGGGTATTGATTTCTCGTTCGAGGCGATCAGTGCGGCCGAGCACGACCGGTTGCAGGAGCTGTACACGCCGCTGACCCAGGCGGTGCGGCGTCTGATCGATGCCGGTATTCGGACAGGCGCAGACGATGCGACGATTCGCGAGGCGCAGATCGCGATCGAGGCGGTGGCCGACAAGCTCGAGGCGACGGTTGGCGAGGGGATGCCGCGTTTGGCGGTGGACGGGCGCCCGGTGGTGTGGGGAAACCCCGTGACGGGCTTTCGGAATCCGGTCGCGCCGCCACTGGTCATGCACGAGGAGCCGGATGGCTTGTGGTGGAGCGAATTCGAGCTTGGGGAGGCATACCAGGGTCCGCCAGGGTGGGTTCACGGTGGCATTCTCGCTTTGATACTCGACCAGGTCTTGGGTGAGGTTGCGAGCGACGGATTGTCGAAACCGATGTTCACCGGAACGATCACGATGCGGTACTTGCGCGGCACGCCGCTGGGGCGGCTCCGGGCTGAGGCGGCGATCGAGCGCGTTGACGGGTATAAGACGTTCGTGAGTGGTCACGTGAGTGACGCCGAGGGCAAGACGGTTGAGGCAGAGGGTATCTGGATCAAGCCGGCGTGGGCGCGAGACGTCGGATGAAGTTCTACGTCAGCACCGCGTTCCGCGAAACCAAAGAAGCCATCGAAATCGCGAAGGCCGCAGACGATCTCGGATATGACGGTGTCGGGATACCGGATCATGTCGTGAATCTGGAGACGCTCGCTACGCCGTATCCGTATACCCGTGACGGGAAGCGCCGTTGGGAGCCGTTCACGGATTGGCCGGATCCGTGGGTGTTGGTCGGGGCGATGGCGCAGGCAACAATGCATCTGAAGTTTGTGACGACGGTGTACATCCCCGCGATGCGGGATCCGTATTCGGTGGCGAAAGATGGTCGGAACGGCCGCATATCTGTCCGACGGGCGGGTTGAGCTGGGCATCGGCGTGGGCTGGTGTGAAGAAGAGTTCACGTTGATGGGCCAGCGGTTTGGGCGACGAGGTAAGCGCACGGACGAGATGCTGGATCTGTTTCGTGAGCTCTGGCAGCCGGGGTGGACAGAGTTCGAGGGGGAGTTCTATCGCACGCCGCGGTTGGAAATGGAGCCGACGCCGCCGAGGATTCCGATCTATGTCGGTGGACTGAGCGACATCGCGTTACGGCGGGCGGCGCGCAATGACGGATGGATCGGCGATTTGATTTCGACGGACCGGGCGATCGCGTTGGTGGAGCGGATACGGGAGTTGCGCGCCGAGAAGGATTTGTCGATGGACGGTTTCGAGGTGCTGACTCCGTTGACCGATGCCTTCCTGCCGAAACACTACGAGCGCGCGGAGGCCGCGGGCATCACGGGCGTCATCACGATGCCGTGGATGTTTCACGCCGGCGCCGAGGCAACGCTGGCCGAGAAGATCGAGGGCATGAAGCGCTTCCGCAAGGACCTACAGCTGGACGGCTGATAGCTCGTCGGCTGGCACCTGGGCAGGGGAGCGCCCTTCAGAATCGCGTCTCACCGAGTGGTGACCATGTGTATGTGCTGGACGAGCAAGGCAACGTTTCCGAGATTTCCTTCGCGGACACCGCCGTCAATGTCTGAGTTCGCGAGCTCGCACTAGCGCCGGAAGCGGCTGAAGCGACCGAACCGTCGGCGCGGTGCGACGCCTCCCGCGGTCGTCGCACCCGTCGCGGTCGTCCTGCTCGCCATCGGCCGTCGTCGCGCATCCACAGCCGCGACACCAGCCCCCGCCGTCGCGAGCAACAGGAACGCGAAGCAGAACATGATCGCCAGCTCACCGCCGTTGGCGATCGGCCAGAAGCTCGCCGTCCCGCCGCCCTTCAACGGCGGCCAGTGCTGATAGAAGTACGCGAACGCCATCTCGCCTGACGCGATGAACGCCGCGATGCGGGTGAAGAACCCGACGGTGATCAGGATGCCGAGGACGAACTCGATGAGTCCCGCCCACCACAGCGGCCAACTGCCGGTCGGCGCCTCCGGGCCCACCGGCCACCCGAACAGCTTCTGCGCGCCATGTATCAGATACAGCAGACCAAAGATGATGCGAAAAGCGCTCAAGACAGGGGAGTGATAACCCGCTAAGCGGGCGTTCAGGTTGGTCATAGCTGACCCTAACGTGCAGAAGGGCCGGGCGAAATGACTCGCCCGGCCCCAATGCCGTTCTGATTACACGTCGTAGTACAACGCGAATTACGTGCATGGCGGCTGTATCGCTTAGCTGTGTTGGCTGCGCGATTAATCACTGGTCCTGCGACGCCGTCGTGTACGGGCCGCCGCTGGCCCCAACCAAGTCCTCGGCGGTCACGTCGCCTGCCTCGGACACGGCGGCGGCGGACACGCCTCCTGGCAATGCCGAACCTGCGACGCCGTGACATATGGGCCGCCGCTCAACACACACTGCACGGCACTCGAAGGGCCAGCGACAGTGCAGCATCTCCAACATCACCTAGCTCTGCACGATGGCGAGGCCGAGTCGTCACGAACAAACTCTCGTGATCATGATGGTCGCCCCGTTAGCCTTGGGTAGCAGTCGGCCCGCGCGCCCCACCCTCTGACACAAGCGGGCCGAGCGTGAGTAATAAGTCGCCCCGGGGGAGAGCGCGAACGTGGTCGGCCGTTCGCGCAACCAATGGTCCGGCCGGTTCTGCCCCATGAGCCGGCAAGGACCGCTTTCCGGAAGATCGGGCGCTGAACAGGGCTGTGCCCCGGTGTGGGCATCGGTCTCGTAGAAATTTTAGTTCCGAACGGTGGACCCACGGGAGCAAAATAGTGTTCTGCGGGGTTCTCCCGTGAAGCAGTCCGCGTGGCCCCGCCGCACCCAATGATGTTTGGGACAATCACTTTTCGCTCTTTGTCGGAGGGGTCGTCATGAGAGTGGCGTCGCTAAGTCAGGATTTGTACGGGTTCGCCATCGAGTTGCGGAGGTTGGCCTACACGATGCCCGCGGTCATGAGGACCCGCTCATCCGGCTGAGCGAACGGATGGTTCATTACGCTAATCAAAAAGCCGCCGAGGGCCAGTCGCCGCCAACGCGGTTAGTGAATTAGCAAGAATTTTTGGGGGGTATTGAGCGGCCCAGCCGCGAGTCGGTCGCGCACTAAAGGCGGGCCCGGGGGTGGGGAATGCTCCCCCGGTAGGCATCCCGCCGCTCTGCGCCACTACATGGCGTCGCTACTGATCGCGTCCGGTGCGGACATCAAAACCGTGCAGGCGCGGATGCGACACGCCTCGGCACGCACGACGCTCGACACCTACGGGCATCTGTGGCCCGACGCCGACGAGTCCACCCGCTCGGCAATCGGTTCTGTGATCGCGGAGCGGATGGACTCGGTTGAATCTACTGCGTACCCACTGCGTACCGTAAAGGACGATTGCCTCGTCGCCGCAGGTCATAGGGGTAGCTGACTTACACGTCGTAGTACAACGCGATCTCGTACGGATGCGGACGGATCTGCACCGGCAGGATCTCGTTCTCGCGCTTGTACGAGATCCACGTCTCGATCAGGTCCTCGGTGAAAACCCCGCCCTCGGTGAGGTATTCGTGGTCCTCCTCGAGGCGGTCGATGACCGCGGCCAGCGACGTCGGCGCCTGCGGGATGCTGGCGGCCTCGTCGGGCGGCAGCTCGTAGAGGTCCTTGTCGACCGGCGCCTGCGGCTCCATCTTCTTCTTGATGCCGTCCAGGCCGGCCATCATCATTGCCGCGAACGCCAGGTACGGGTTGCCCGACGAGTCGGGGCAGCGGAACTCAAGCCGCTTGGCCTTCGGGTTGTTGCCCGTGATCGGGATGCGCACGCACGCCGAGCGGTTGCGCTGGCTGTACACCAGGTTGATCGGTGCCTCATAGCCCTGGCACAAGGCGCTTGTAGGAGTTCACCGTCGGGTTGGTGAACGCCAGCAGCGACGGCGCGTGGTGCAGGATGCCGCCGATGTAGTGCCGCGCCGTGTCCGACAGGCCGGCGTAGCCCGACTCGTCGTGGAACAGCGGGCTGCCGTCCTTCCACAGCGACTGGTGGGCATGCATGCCGGAGCCGTTGTCGCCGAACAGCGGCTTCGGCATGAACGTCACGGTCTTGCCGGCCTGCCACGCGGTGTTCTTGATGATGTATTTGAACAGCACCAGGTCGTCGGCCGCGTGCAGCAGGGTGTTGAACTTGTAGTTGATCTCGGCCTGGCCCGCGGTGCCCACCTCGTGGTGACCGCGCTCCAGCGTGAATCCGGCGTTCTGCAGGTTAGTGCACATCTGGTCGCGCAGGTCGACGAAGTGGTCGTACGGGGCGACGGGGAAGTAGCCGCCCTTCGGGCGGACCTTGTAGCCGCGGTTGGCGCTGCCGTCGGCCTCTACCGGTTCGCCGGTGTTCCACCAGCCGGCCTCGGAGTCGATCTCGTAGAAGGTGCCGTTGATCCTCGAGTCGAAGGACACCGAGTCGAAGATGTAGAACTCGGCCTCCGCGCCGAAGAAGGCGGTGTCTGCGATGCCCGTGCTGGTCAGGTAGTTCTCCGCCTTGCGGGCGACGTTGCGCGGGTCGCGGGAGTACGCCTCTCGGGTGAACGGGTCGTGCACGAAGAAGTTGAGGTTCAGCGTCTTGGCGGCGCGGAACGGGTCGATGCGCGCGGTCTCGGGGTCGGGCAGCAGCATCATGTCGGATTCGTGGATCGACTGGAAGCCGCGCACCGACGAACCGTCGAACGCCAATCCGTCCTCGAACACGCTCTCGTCGAACACCGACGCCGGGACCGAGAAGTGCTGGACGATGCCAGGCAGGTCGCAGAACCGGATGTCGACGTAGGCGACGTCCTCGTCCTTGATCTGCTTGATGACGTCGTCGGCGGTCTTTTCTGCCACTGAAAACTCTCCTTATGTCTATTAACCCGCGGGATGACGCTATGGACACGATGTTGCACGGCAGTCAACCGTATGTTGCGCCGAAGTTACGCAATTCCGCCAGACCTATGCTAGATCCATGGCTTCCAGCTTCGGTTCCTGGTTGTCCGGTCCGCCGCACGTCGAGCCGGGGACCACGGACCAGAGACCTAATGATTATCCAGGTCATCGGCTGGGTCTACCCCAAAGTGGACCGAAATCCCTGGCGCGGATGGGCAGGCGCATAGCCGCGCTGTTCGTCGACTGGCTGATCGCCTACGGATTGGCCGCTCTGGCCATGACGGTCGGGTGGGTCACCGTGCCGATGTTGTCCACCGCCGTGCTGGTCATTTGGTTCGTGCTCGGCGCGGCATCGGTTCGCTTGTTCGGGTTCACCCCGGGCCAGTTCGCGCTGGGTCTGGTGGTGGTGTCCGTCGACAACAGGCTTCATGTCGGGCTCGGCCGGGCCATGGTGCGCGGGTTCCTGATCGCGCTCGTGGTTCCGCCGTTGATCACCGACACCGACCTGCGGGGACTGCAGGACCGGCTGACGAACACCGCGGTGGTGCGGCGCTAGCTTAAGCTAGCGCCTGCGCACCGTCCGCTGCATCCCGCGCATCTTGGCCGCGGTGGGCATCGGGCCCTTCGGCATCGCGGCGGGGCCGGCCTTCGACCCCAGGGCGCTCAGCCGCGACTCCAGCGAGTCCATCTGCTTGACGGTGATGTTCTGGGGCAGCTTGGTCAGGTGGCGTTCCAGCTTGGCCAGCGGGACTTCACCGTCGCCGTTGCCGATCACGATGTCGTAGATCGGGATGTCACCGACGAGCCGCGCAGTGCGCTTCTTCTCCTGGGCCAGAAGCGGTTTCACCCGCGCCGCGGAGCCTTCGCCGACGAAGATCACGCCCGGCCTGCCGATCACCCGGTGTACCGCATCCAGATGGCCCGTGGCCGCGACGCCCGCGGTCACCCGCCACTTGCCGCGCAGATTCTCCAGCGCCCACGCCGCCGCACCGGCCTGGCCCTCGGCCTTGCGATAGACCGACTTCTGCGCGCGGCGGCCGAAGATGATGAACGCCACCAGCGCGCCGAGTACCACGCCCAGCGGGATCAGCGTGAACATCGTGAAGCCGCCCGCGAACAGCCCGACGACCACGGAAGCCGCCACGATCAGCACGAACGCACCGATCATGTACGGCAGCAGGCGCTTGTCCTCCTTGCGTTGGATCTGGAACGCCTGCCACAGCTGACTGCGGCGCTGCTTGGATGCGGCCTTACGAGTCGCCTTGGCCTCGGCTTTTGCGGCCTTCTGTTCGGCTTTGTTGCGGGTCTTCGCCATCAGTTCAGGATACGGGTGGGCTTCCCAGCGCTCTCGAGCCCGCTGCCTGCGCGTAAAGCCGGCCCGCCCGGTACGACGACCGCACCAGCGGCCCGGCCAGCACCCCGGCGAACCCGAGCTGCTCGGCGAAAGCCGCGTGCTCGACGAACTCCTCGGGGCGGACCCAGCGCTCCACCGGGTGATGACGCACCGACGGCCGCAGGTACTGGGTGATCGTGACGATGTCGCAGCCGGCGTCGAGCAGATCCTGCAACGCCGTGCGCACCTCGTCCGGGGTTTCGCCCATCCCGAGGATCAGGTTGCTCTTGGTGACCAGCCCGTAGTCGCGGGCTGCGGTCAGCACCGCAAGGCTGCGGTCATAACGGAACGCCGGGCGGATCCGCTTGAAGATGCGTGGCACCGTTTCGACGTTGTGCGCCAACACTTCTGGCCGCGACTCGAAGACCTGCTCGAGCAGTGCCGGTTCACCGTTGAAGTCGGGGATCAGCAACTCGACGCCGGTGTCGGGGTTGAGCTTCTTGATGTAGCGCACCGTCTCGGCGTACAGCCACGCGCCGCCGTCGGGCAGGTCGTCGCGGGCGACGCCGGTCACGGTCGCGTACCGCAGCCCCATCGTCGCCACGCTCTCGGCGACCCTGCGCGGCTCGTCGCGGTCGAGCTCGGCCGGCTTGCCGGTGTCGATCTGGCAGAAGTCGCACCGACGCGTGCACTGCTCGCCGCCGATCAGAAACGTCGCCTCGCGGTCCTCCCAGCACTCATAGATGTTGGGGCAACCGGCTTCCTCGCAGACGGTGTGCAGCCCCTCGCGACGGACGAGGTTCTTCAGCTGCGTGTACTCCGGGCCCGTCCGCAGCCGGGTCTTGATCCACGGCGGCTTTCGCTCGATCGGCGTCTCGGCATTGCGCGCCTCGAGACGCAGCAGTTTCCTACCTTCGGGCGCGACTGTCACGACTTCAACGCTACCCGCAACCGGCCCTCCAACGCGTCGCACACGGCGGCCGTGACGGGGCCTATCACGTCGTCAACGCCGACCCGGCGACCGAGTTCGGCCGTCAGCGAAGTGACCCCGGCGTCGGAGATTCCGCACGGCACGATCGCCGCGAACGCGCCAAGGTTGCAGTCGCAGTTCAGCGCAAACCCGTGCAGCGTCGTCGCCCGCGACACCCTGACCCCGATCGCGCCGACCTTGCGCGCGGGCCCCTTGTCGTCTGCGGGAACCCACACGCCCGAGCGGCCTTCTACGCGTCCGGTTTCCAGGCCCAGCTCGGCACATACGTGAATCAACGACTCCTCAAGTCGCCGAACGAAATTCACCACATCAAGCGGTTCGGCCAGCCCGATGATCGGATATCCGACCAACTGGCCAGGCCCATGCCAAGTGATCTTTCCGCCGCGGTCGGTGTCGACGACGGCGGTGCCGTCGACCGGGCGTTCCTCGGGAAGCGTGCGCTTGCCCGCGGTGTAGACCGGCGGGTGTTCGAGCAGCAGCAGGGTGTCGGGTCCGCCCGCGACGCGCGTGTCGGCCAGCTCGCGCTGCAGCGCCCAAGCCTTTTCATACTCGACGGTGCCGAGCCGCCGTACGTCGATCGGTGTGGTGGCCGACCGGATGGAACTCACGATTCGACGGTACTCGTGGCGTAGGCCAACGCCTCGCCAACGGTGTTGTGGTGGAACTCGAAACCCGCCCGTTCCAATGCCGCCGGGATCGCGCGCTGCCCGCCCAGCAATCCCTCGTCGGCGAACTCGCCGAGCAGGCTGCGCAGCGCGAAAGCGGGAACCTTGAGCACTGTCGGCCGGTTCACCGCCCTGCCCATTGCCGCGGTGAACTCGGAGTTGGTGACCGGCGCCGGTCCGGTGAAGTTCACCGGGCCCGCCAGTTCCTCGTGGGTGATCGCGAACAGCAGCGCGCGCACCTGGTCCTCGAGGCTGATCCACGGCATGTACTGGCGGCCGTTGCCGAGCCGCGCGCCCAGCCCCAGCGAGAACAGGGGTCGCAACCGACTCAGCATCCCGCCCCGCGGCGAAAGCACAAGGCCGGTGCGGGCCAGCACAACGCGCACCCCGTCGTGCCGAGCAGGCGCCGTCGCGGCTTCCCAGTCCTGGCACAGTTGGGCGAGAAACCCGCGGCCCGGCGGCGCCGTCTCGTCCGCGATCCGGCCGTTGGTGTTGCCGTAGTAGCCGACCGCGCTGGCGTTGATCAGCCTGCCGACGCCGGCCTCCACCACCGCGGCAGAGAGCACCTCGGTCGGGTCGATACGGCTGTCGCGCAGGCTTTGTTTGAACGCGCCGGACCACCGTCCCGAACCCACGTTGACGCCGCACAGGTTGACCGCGGCGTCGACTCCGCGCAGCTCGTTCGCGTCGAACTCGCCGCTGTCGGGATTCCAGAACAGCTCGTCGGAATTCGACGGCGCTCGACGGACGATGCGCAGCACGCGGTGGTCGGCGGCACGCAACGCCGCCACCAGCGCTGAGCCGATCAGACCCGAGGACCCCGAGATCGCAACGGTGGCCACAGCGTTCACAACCCCAGATCGGCCTCGAATGCCCCCTCTTCGAGGCGTCGCTTGATCGTGGTCAGGAAACGGCCCGCGTCCGCGCCGTCGATGAGCCGGTGGTCGTATGTCAGCGGCAGGTAGCAGACCGACCGCACGCCGATCGACTCGTTGCCCGCGTCGTCGAGCACCACTCGGGGACGCTTGACGATCGCACCGGTGCCCAGCATCGCCGCCTGCGGCGGCACCAGGATCGGGGTGTCGAACAGGGCGCCCTGGCTGCCGATGTTGGTGATGGTGAACGTTCCGCCGGACAACTCGTCGGGTTTGAGATCGCCCGACCGTGCCCGTGCCGCGATGTCGGAGATCGCCCGCGCAAGGCCGGCCAGCGACAGGTCACCTGCGTTGTGAATCACCGGCGAGAGCAGGCCCTGCTCGGTGTCCACCGCGAAGCCGAGGTGCTCGGCGTCGTAGTAGGTGATCTCCTTGCTGTCCTCGTTGTAGCTGGCGTTGACGTTCGGGTGGGCCTTCAGCGCGTCGATGACCGCCCTGGCGATGAACGGCAGGTACGTCAGGTTGACGCCCTCGCGCTCGGCGAACTCGTTCTTCGCCCTGGCCCGCAGCGCCACGATCTTCGTCATGTCGACTTCGTGGGTCTGCGTCAATTGCGCTGTGGCCTGGAGGGATTCGCGTGTCTTCTTCGCGGTGATCTGCCGGATTCGGTTGGCCTTCTGCGTGGTGCCGCGCAGATGCGCAAGGGCCGGTGCCGGTTCCGCCGCCTTCGCCGCTGGCGCCTGCGCCTCCTTGGCGGCCGGGGCCTCTTGCGCGGGCGCCTTCTTGGCCTCCGCAGCCGCCAGCACATCCTGCTTGCGGATGCGTCCACCGACCCCGCTGCCCTTCACCGAGGACAGGTCGATGTTGTTCTCGCTGGCCAGTTTTCGCACCAGCGGCGTGACGTACGGAGCGCCGTCGCCTGACGGCTCCGGGGCCGCTTGCGGCTCCGACGTGGGTTCGGGTTTGGGCTCTTCCTTCGGTTCAGCCTTCGGCTCGGGCTTGGCTTCCTCTTTCGGCTCCGGGGCTTTGGTTCTTCCTTGGGTTCTGGCTCGGGCTCTTCCTTCGCCTCTTCCTTGGGTTCCTCGGCAGGCTCTTCCTTCGGTTCCGGCTCAGGCTCTGGCTTTTCGGCAGGCGCCGCCCCGGCCTGGCCGATCTTGGCGAGCTCGCCACCGACGGCCACCGTGTCGTCCTCCTCGGCGGTGATGCTCACCAGGGTGCCCGCCACGGGCGAGGGGATCTCGGTGTCGACCTTGTCGGTGGACACCTCCACCAGCGGTTCGTCCACCTCGACGCTGTCGCCGACCTTCTTCAGCCAGCGGGTCACCGTGCCCTCGGTGACCGACTCGCCCAGCTCCGGCATCAGCACAGGTGTCGGCCTCACCGCCATCGGATTTGGCAGCCGGTTTCTCCGCCGGCTCGGGAGTTTCTTCCGGCTCGTCCGGCTCCTCCTGCTCTTCGGCGGCCTGCTCGCGCTGCGCGGCAGGCTCCTCTGCCGGCTTCTCCTCCTCGGCGGCCTCTTCGGCGGGCTCCTCCGCGGCCTGCGCCTCGCCGCCGCCGCCGGTGTCTTCACCCTTGTCACCGATTACGGCCAGCTCGCCGCCGACCTCGACGGTGTCGTCCTCTTGCGCGACGATCTTCTGCAGCACGCCTGCGGCGGGGGACGGAATCTCGGTGTCGACCTTGTCGGTGGAAACCTCGAGCAGCGGTTCGTCCAGTTCGACCGTGTCACCCTCTTGCTTGAGCCACCGGGTGACGGTTCCCTCGGTGACGCTCTCACCGAGTGCCGGCATCTGGACGGATGTTGCCATGTCTGTTGACTCCCTCGAACGGTTGGTCGTCACGGGTCGAATGCCGGTTCCCATCCTGTCACGTCGGGCGGCGCTGCTCGCCCCAGACCTGCACAGCAGCTGCTCTGGCACTATCGAAAGTGGTGGAGCGCGGGAGTTCCGGAAGGAGTACGGCCCAGTTGGGACTGTTCGGCATGTTTCGGCGTGGCCGCGCCGCACGCGGAAGCGGCGGCAATGACCCAGCGGCCGACCTGGCATATCTGCGGCAATGGGTCGCCCAGCACGACGGCGTGGAGGCCTTCATCGAGCCGAAAACCACCGTCACCGACGTCACCGTCGTACTGGTCGCGGGGGACGGCGAGTGGACGCGGCGGCGCGCAGGCGGGGACGCGGGCGCAAGGCGGCTGAACGAACGGCTGCACATACCGGTATACGACGTGCAGAAAGTCGGCTACCCGCAGCGCATGCGCGACTACGACGCCCGCCGCCGCATCGAACGCGAACGCGCCGCCCGCAGGGAGCTGGAGGACCGCTAGGGTACGGGTCGTGATGGACACGATCACTGAGCAGTTCGTCGACAGCGTCGACGGTGTTCGCATCGCCGTCTACGAGCAGGGCAACCCGGACGGCCCGACGCTGGTGATGACGCATGGCTGGCCCGATTCACACGTGTTGTGGGACGGAGTCGTCGCCCGGTTGGGCGACCGGTTCAGGATCATCCGGTTCGACAACCGCGGCGTCGGCAAATCCTCTGTACCCAAGCCGGTTTCGGCATACAAAATCACGAAGTTGGCCGACGACCTGGCGGCGGTCATCGGCGCCACGAGCCCCGGCGAGCCCGTACATGTGCTCGGCCACGACTGGGGATCGGTTTCGGTGTGGAACTACCTGACCCGCCCCGGTGCCAGTGACCGCATCGCGTCGTTCACGTCGGTGTCGGGTCCTGGTGAAGCGCAGTACGGCACCTACATCTTCGACAGCCTGAAGCGCCCGTACCGCCCGCTGCAGTTCGTCCGCGCCATCGACCGATTTCTGCGGCTCTTGTACTGGATTCCGTTCGCCCTGCCGGTCGTCGCGCCCGCGGTCTTCAAAGGCCTTATGCGCGCCAGAAAGAACAACCTATTGACCGACGGCGTGCCCGCCGCGCAGCGCTATCGAAGCGAGACCGCCGCCGCCGACCTCGTCAACTCGCTGAAGATCTACCGCGCACTTGCCATTTCGCCGCCGCTCAAGTTCCAGCCCGACCCGTACGTCACGGTTCCGGTGCAACTGATCGTCGGCACCAAGGACCCGGTGGTTCGGCCGCACGGGTTCGACGAATTCTCGCGCTGGGTCCCGCGGCTGTGGCGCCGCGACATCAAGGCGGGCCATTGGTCGCCGATGTCGCACCCACAGGTGATGGCCACCGCCGTCGGTGAACTCGTCGACTTCATCGAGGGCAAGCCGGCCAGCCGCGCGCTGTTGCGTGCGCAGGTCGGCCGCAAGCGCGACCACTTCGGCGACACACTGGTTTCCGTCACCGGCGCCGGCAGCGGCATCGGCAGGGAGACTGCGCTGGCATTCGCGCGCGAGGGCGCGGAACTGGTCATCAGCGACATCGACGAGGCCGGCATCAAAGAGGCCGCGGCCGAGATCGTCGCGCGCGGCGGTGTCGTACGCCCGTATGTACTCGACGTGTCCGACGCCAACGCCGTCGAGCAGTTCGCGGACCGGGTGTGCGCCGAGCATGGCGTGCCCGACATCGTGGTGAACAACGCTGGCATCGGCCTGGCGGGCGAGTTCCTCGACACACCCGCCGATCAGTGGGACCGCGTTCTGGACGTCAACCTCGGCGGTGTTGTCAACGGCTGCAGGGCGTTTGGGAAGCGTCTCGTCGAGCGCGGCACCGGCGGACACGTCGTCAACGTTGCCTCGATGGCCGCCTACGCGCCATCGCAGTACTTGAATGCCTACTGCACATCCAAGGCCGCGGTGTACATGTTCTCCGACTGCCTACGCGCCGAACTCGACGCCGCAGGCATCGGGCTCACCACGATCTTCCCCGGTGTCATCGACACGAACATCGTGCACACCACCCGGTTTCACACACCGGGCCGGACGGACGAGGCCGTCGAGAGCCGACGGGAACAACTGGAAAGGTTTTTCCGGCTTCGACGGTACGGATCCGACAAGGCCGCCAAGGCGATCGTCTCGGCGGTCAAGAAGAACAAGCCGATTCGGCCCGTGGCCCCGGAAGCGTACTTGCTCTACGGCACATCGCGCATTGCGCCGCAGGCGCTGCGCAGCACGGCCCGCAGAAAGATCATTTAGCTCAGCAGCGCCGGCTGAGCCGGCAATTCAACCTCGGTCGGCGATGTCCTCGAGCACCGCGAACATCGTGCGCGTCGGCACACCGGTGCCGCCCTTGCCGGTGTAACCCCACGGGCTGCCGGTGTTGTAGGCCGGCGCCGCGATGTCGATGTGTGCCCAGGCGACGCCGTCGGCGACGAATTCGCGTAGATAGGTGCCCGCGACGAGCATCCCGGCGTAGCGCGAGCCGCTGACGTTGGCCAGGTCGGCCACCGTCGACTTCAGATCGTCCTTGAGCTCCTCGGGCAGCGGCATTGGCCAGCCGTTCTCGCCGACCTCCTGAGACAACGCGGCGACGCGGTCACGGAACTCGTCGGAGCCCATCACTCCCGGCGTGCGCGCGCCCAGCGCGACGGTCTGCGCACCGGTCAGCGTCGACGTTTCGATGAGGTAGTCGGGGGTGTCCTCACAGGCCCGCACAATCGCGTCAGCCAGGATCAGGCGTCCCTCGGCGTCAGTGTTGAGCACCTCGACGGTGATGCCGCCGTACTGAGTCAGCACGTCGCCCGGCCGCTGGGCGGTGGCCGACGGCATGTTCTCGGCCATCGGCACGGTGGCGATCACGTCAATCGGCAACTTCTGGTGGGCCGCAAGCACGACGGTCGCGATCACCGCGGCAGCACCACCCATGTCGGAGGTCATGTGGTGCATGTTGGACGCTGGTTTGATGGAGATGCCGCCAGTGTCGAACGTGATGCCCTTGCCGACCAGCGCGACCGTCTTGGCCTTTTTATTCTTGGCGCCTCGGTGAACCAGCCGGACCAGCCGCGGAGCGCGCGACGAACCCTTGCCGACACCGATGACGCCGCCGTACCCGTCTTTGACGAGGTCCTTGTCGTTCAGCACCTCCACCTCGAGGCCGGCCGCCTCGCCCAAAGCCTTTGCACGCTTGGCGAATTCGTCGGGATAAAGGTGAGAAGGGGGAGTGTTGACCAGGTCGCGTGCGGTGGCGACCGCCGTCGCGATCGCGCTGGCTCGCGCGGCGGCCGCTTTGGTTTTCGCCTTCGTATCGGCCGCCAGCGCGGTGATCTCGCGCAGGCCCTTGTCTTTCGGTGCGGTCTTCTCGCTGCGGAACTCGCTGAACCGGTAGGCGCCGAGGATCAGTCCCTCGATCGCCCCCTCGAGGTCGATGTCCGACAGCGTGGTGATGACGGCCTCTACGCCGTTCAGCGACCGGGCGGCCACGCCCGCGGCGCGACGAATCAGGTCGGCGGGCCACCCGTCTCGGTCCTTGCCGAGGCCAACCGCGAGCACGCTGGCCACCGGGAGTGACGGCGCAACCACCCGCGTGAGCTGGTCGGTGCCGCCCTTGGCGCCGAGCGACTCGAGCGCGACCTCGATCTCGCCGACGGCCTCGGCGTCGAGGAATGGGTTGTCGACGACCGTCGCCGTCGCGTCGTCGTCCTGCCCGCTGACGACGGGCACGATCAGCACCGTCTTGTCTGCCTTGTGTTTGGGCAGCGACGAGCTGACGGTGATGGCGGGGGCTTTATAGCCGGGATTCGCAGGGCTCACGAGCGATCAGCCTATCGGTCAGCGAGACAGGTGCAGGTCATAGGCCGTCACCGGGGAATCGAAACCCTTGAGTATCAACGGATCCTGGGGAATTGCCGGCCAGTCGACCAGTTCGTCGCGGACATCAGGTCCAGCCAGTATCTGTGCAGGCGCAGCGGCACCCACCAGCCGGGCGGCCAGGTTGACCGCATTGCCGAAGTAGTCGCCGCCGATGGCCAGCACATCTCCGTACGCGAGACCGGCGCGGACCTGCAATCCGGTGTCCCGTGCGCGCGGGTGTTCAACCAGGTCTACCGCGACTTGCACCAGCTGCTGCGGCGTCGCGCACACCCACATCACCTCGTCGCCGATGAACTTCACCACCCGCCCGCCGTCGGCGTGCACCACGTCGGCGACGGTGGCGCTGAACTCCGCGAGCAGGTCCGACAACTCGGCCGGGGTGAGCCGCTGAGTCAGGGAAGTGAAGCCGGACAGATCGGCGAACCCGACGCCGCACACGACGCTCGCCGACGCATCACGCATGACACCCTCGAAATATGTTCGCGCGCTGACGATGTGGTGGAAGTACACCGCGTTGATCAAAGCCGCGGACCGGGGGATGAAGTCCGCGACGGCCCGATACGCCTGCGCGGTGGTGAGCTCGTCGTGCGTGTGGGTCAGCAGGATGTCGGGCTGGCCGAGGCGAATCACCGTGGACCCGGCCTCGGCGAGCCGTGAGATCGATGAGCCGACCACCCGAAGCCAGCCGAGCGCGGCGTCCTCGCCTACGGCGGTCTTCATCGCGACCCATGCGGCCAGCCCGTCCACGTCGGCCTGACTCAACGCGAGCTCGGCGGGGCGGGCGGCGGTGAGACCGAGCGTCGCCCACGCACGCATGAGGTCCTCGAGCGTCACGCCGAGCGCATCGGCCGCCGTCTGAAAACTGAAGGTCGGCCTGCTGGCCCACAACACGTCGCCTGCCAGCCCGAACAGGCGGCCGCGACGCTCGGCCTCCGCCATCTCTTCGGTGGTGAAGCCGAGGCCGTCGAGGTACTCGATCAGCGCGGCTCGCTCGCGCGGATTGGCGATTCCGGCCGCCTCCAGCGCATCGAAATCGACCACCCACCGGAGTCTGCCAGCGTCGACGCTCCGATTAGGGTGGATCGGCGTGAGTGAAATCCAGCATGGCCCTCTCGAGGATCGGCACCGTGAGCTCGGCGCCAGCTTCGCCGAGTTCTCCGGCTGGCTGATGCCGGTTTCCTACGCGGGCACAGTCGGTGAGCACACGGCAACCCGCACCGCCGTCGGCCTTTTCGACGTCAGCCACCTCGGGAAGGCGTCGGTGCGTGGACCGGGGGCGGCCGAGTACGTCAACTCCGCACTCACCAACGACCTCGGCCGGATCGGTCCCGGCAAGGCGCAATACACGTTGTGCTGCACCGAATCCGGCGGTGTCGTCGACGATCTGATCGCCTACTACGTCTCCGACGACGAAATGTTCCTCGTGCCCAATGCCGCCAACACCGCGGCCGTCGTCGCCGCGCTGCAGCAGAAGGCCCCCGACGGGCTGACCATCACCGACGAGCATCGCTCGCGCGCCGTTCTTGCGGTGCAGGGGCCGAAATCCGCGGAGGTCCTCGGCGCATTGGGACTGCCGACGGACATGGATTACATGGGCTACGCCGACGCGGCGTTCAGCGGAGCCGAGGTGCGGGTCTGCCGTACCGGTTACACCGGCGAACACGGTTATGAGCTGCTGCCGGCCTGGGACGACGCCGCGGTGGTGTTCGACGCGCTCGTCGACGCCGTGACCGGGGCGGGCGGTCAGCTGGCCGGGCTGGGTGCCCGCGACACACTGCGCACCGAGATGGGCTATCCGCTGCACGGGCACGAGCTATCGCTGGAGATCTCGCCGCTGCAGGCCCGCTGCGGCTGGGCGATCGGCTGGCGAAAGGACGCGTTCTGGGGCCGCGATGCGCTGCTTGCCGAGAAGGAGGCAGGCCCGAAGCGGCTGCTGCGGGGCCTGCGTGCCGTCGGCCGCGGAGTGCTGCGGCCGGACCTGACCGTGCTCGACGGCTCCACGCCGGTCGGGGTGACGACATCGGGAACCTTCTCTCCGAGTTTGAAAGTCGGCATCGCACTCGCGTTGCTCGACACCGACCACGACATCGCCGACGGGCAGCGCGTCGCGGTCGACGTACGCGGCCGCCCGGTCGAGTGCGAAGTCGTGCGTCCACCGTTTGTGGAGGCAAAAACGCGGTAGCGGGCGGAGATACAATCGGCCCATGACCGACCACCTCGAGTTCACCGTCGATCGCAACGCGAATCCGGCGGACGACGAGGTACGCGCCGAGATCCTGGCGAATCCGGGATTCGGCCGCCATCACACCGACCACATGGTGTCGATCGATTACCTCGACGGCAAGGGTTGGCACAACGCGCGGGTCATTCCGTACGGCCCCATCGAGCTCGACCCCTCGGCCATCGTTCTGCACTATGCGCAGGAGGTCTTCGAGGGGCTGAAGGCCTACCGGTGGGCGGACGGTTCCATCGTGTCGTTCCGGGCGGAGGCCAACGCGGCGCGGCTGCGCTCGTCGGCCCGCAGGCTGGCCATCCCCGAACTTCCGGAAGAGGTGTTCATCGAGTCGCTGCGCCAGTTCATCGCGGTCGACGAGGAGTGGGTGCCGCCCGCCGGTGGCGAGGAGTCGCTGTACCTACGGCCCTACATATTCGCCACCGAGCCCGGTCTTGGAGTGCGGCCCGCATCCGAGTACCGCTACATGGTGATCGGCTCACCGGCGGGGGCCTACTTCCCGCGCGGCATCAAGCCCGTCAGCGTGTGGCTGTCGACGGAATACGTGCGGGCCTGCCCCGGCGGCACCGGTGCGGCCAAGTTCGGCGGCAACTACGCCGCGTCGCTGCTGGCTCAGGCCGAGGCCGCCGACAACGGGTGCGATCAGGTGGTGTGGCTCGACGCCATCGAACGCCGCTACGTCGAAGAGATGGGCGGCATGAACCTGTTCTTCGTGTTCGGTAGCGGCGGATCCGCGCGGCTGGTCACACCGGAGCTCAGCGGTTCGCTGCTACCCGGCATCACGCGGAATTCGTTGCTGCAGTTGGCCACTGACGCCGGCTTCGCCGTCGAAGAACGCAAGATCGATGTCGACGAATGGCAGAAGAAAGCGGCCGCGGGCGAGATCACCGAGGTGTTCGCGTGCGGCACCGCCGCTGTCATCACCCCGGTGTCGCACGTCAAGAACGGCGACGGCGAGTTCACCATCGCCGACGGTGAGCCCGGCGAGATCACCATGGCCCTTCGCGACACGTTGACCGGTATCCAGCGCGGCACGTTCGCCGACACCCACGGCTGGATGTCTCGGCTGTCCTGACGACCCTGCCGGCTAGCCGATCGCCAGCCCGACTGCCGCCACCGCCGTCGTCAGCTCGATCGCGGCGCCGAGCACGTCGCCCGTGATCCCGCCGAACCGTCGGACACAGTGCGCCACCAGCGCAGCGCCGCAGGCGACCGCGATCAGGACGACGACCGGACCCTGCCACGGCCGCGAACCGGCCAGCACCGCCAGCGCCGCTACCGCGACGAGCCAGGCGCCGATCACCGCGGCTCGCTGGCTGCCCGCCACCATCGCACCCAGCGTGCTGCCCTCGGCCGCAGGCACCGACCTGTGGCAGGCCGCGACGGCCGCGACCCGGCCCGCGGTCACCGCGACGATCACCGCGATCCAGCCGGTCCTGTCCACCGGCAGCGAAGCGAAGGACAGCCCCTGCACGATGATCACCACCACGACCGCGGCCACGCCGAACGGGCCGGCCGACCCGTCTCGCATCACCTGCAGGGCCCGCTGCGGGGGCCCGTAACAGCCCAGGCCGTCGGCGGTGTCGGCGAGCCCGTCGAGGTGCAGCCCACGCGTGGCGAGCAAGCAGCGTCGTCACCGCCAGCACACCGTTCAGCGGGTTGCCCGGCCCGAATGCGTGCGAGGCGGCCCACAGCACCGCGGCGGCCATCGCACCCAGCGCGACACCCACCGCAGGCAGAGCCGTCAACACCCCTCGGCCGACGCCCGACCTCGCGCGCAGCGGAAGCACGGTGCCGAACGCGAACGCCCCTGTGATAGAGCGGATCACGACGAGACGCTGGCCTCGTCGAACGTGGCCATCGACGCCAGCGTGGCCACCGCGGCCCGCACCACCGGCAGCGCGACCGCCGCTCCGGTGCCCTCGCCGAGCCGCATCGAAAGATCAACGACCGGTTCGAGTTCCAGCTTTTCCAGGGCCAGCTTGTGCGCGGGCTCGGTGGACCGATGGCCCGCTCGCCACCACTGCCGGGCACCCGGCGCGAGCAGTTCAGCGATCATCGCGGCGGCCGTCACCACCACACCGTCGAGCAGCATCGGTGTCCGGCGTGCCGCGGCCTGCGCGCAAAACCCCGCCATCGCGGCCAGATCCGCCCCGCCGCACACCCGCAGGAGCCCGACGGGATCCGAATACAGGGCGCGGGCCCGGTACAGCGCGTCGCGAACCGCAGCGACCTTCCGCGACCACCCCGCGTCGTCGATCCCGGTGCCGCGGCCGACCACCGACACCGGCTCGGCACCGGTCAGCGCGGCGATCAATGCCGTTGCGGCCGTTGTGTTTCCGATGCCCATGTCGCCGGCGATCAACAGGTCGGCGCCGGCATCGACTTCCTCGTCGGCGATCCGGCGGCCCGCCTCGATCGCGGTCTGTGCCTCGTCGTCGGACAACGCGTCCTCGACGGCGATGTTGCCGCTGCTCCTGCGGACCTTGTGTGCGCCGATCGACGGCGAATGGGGCTTCTCGACATCCACCGCGATGTCGGCCACCCGCACGCTCGCACCCGCGGCCTCGGCCAGCACGTTGATCGCGGCGCCACCGGCGTCGAAGTTGGCGACCATCTGCGCGGTGACCTCGGCGGGGAAGGCGGACACGCCCGCTGCGGTGACACCGTGATCACCGGCGAACACCACCACCCGCACCCGCTCGAACTGATGCGGCGGACACACCCCCTGGCATGCCGCCGCCCAGACCGACAGCTCCTCGAGTCGCCCAAGCGAGCCGGGCGGCTTGGTCAACGTGTTCTGCCGGGCCCGTGCCTGCGCGGCGACATCCTGGTCCGGCGCCATGATCGGCGGAAACTCCGTCACGACGGCCCCTTCACGGTCATGGGTTGGCCGGCCACCACCAGCACAACGCGGTCACACAGCGCAGCGAGCCGCTGATTGAGGGTGCCCAGCTCGTCGGCGAACCGGCGACCGGCGACTGTTTCGGGGATCACCGTCAGGCCTACCTCGGGACTGACAAGGACCAGCTCCGCGGTGAATGCGGCGACGGCGTCGAGAAGGTCGTCGACATCTGCGCGCACCGTGCCGCCGGTCCATGCCCCTGCGCGGTCCATCGCCGCGGTGAGCCAGCCGCCGACATCGTCGACGAGCGTTGGGGTGGCGTCGGATCGCAATTGCGTTGCCACATCGGCGGTTTCGACAGTCGACCAGTGGTCGGGTCGCCGCGCTCGGTGGGCGGCAACACGGGCCGTCCAGGCTTCGTCGTCAGCGGCGGTTCCGGTGGCCACGTACCGCACCGGGCTTTCGGCGCCGACGGATGCGGCGATGACGGACTCGGCCCACTCGGACTTGCCCGACCGGATGCCGCCGAGCACCAGAACGCGCACCTTCTCTCAGGTGACCTGGTCGCCGCGGTTGACCTGCGGCCGGGGCGCGCGCATCCGCCGCAGCTGGGACGCGCGACTCGCGGCGTAGAAACCGAGCTTCCACGCGCTTTCGGTGTTGTCGGGGAACTTCTCGTCGACGAGGTGATTCACCTTGCGGCCCAAGAAGAACCCATCGATCACCATGATCGCCATCAGGATCAGCATGGCCGGCGAGATATATAGCTGCACCTGCGGAACCCCGAGCATGATGAAGATCAATGCCAACGCCGCGGGCATGAACAGGCCGAGCACGCTGATGCGGCGCGAGTCCACGACATCGCGGGCCAACCGGCGAACCGGGCCCTTGTCACGCGGCAGGAGGTAGTCGTCATCGCCGGCCATCATCCGTTCGCGGCGATCGGACATCGATGCGCGCCTGGTGATTTTCTCTTCGCGGCGTTCCTCGCGGGACAGCTTCGGGCCGCGCAGTTCCTTGCGCCTGCGCCTGGCCTCGGCGGTGGTCATCGGGGCGGGCGCGATGGGGCCGCGGCGCCGGGCCGCATCCCGCTTCGGGGTCGGCCTGCCCTTCGGGGCGGTGGTGCCGGACTCCTTGACGCCGGTGTCGCTGTCCGCGGCCGCCTCGGCATCCTCAGTGCTCTCGGATGGCGGGTTGGGGTCCTTCTTGCGGCCCAGCAGGTTCACGCCCGCCAGCATAATCTGCTGGGATGAGCGGTTCGGACGGCCTCCGCGTGCTGATCGCCCCCGACTGCTTCGGCGACAGCCTGACCGCCGTGCAGGCCGCGGAGGCGATCGCCGACGGCTGGCGGCGGGCCAGGCCGGGTGACGAACTGACACTGGCCCCGCAATCCGACGGCGGACCGGGATTCGTCGACGTGTTGGCCGGCCGTTTCGGTGAGCGGCGCACGCTGCGCGTCAGCGGTCCACTGACCGCCGAGGTGGACGCCGACTGGGTGATCGACGATGCCGACCCGCGTACCGCCTACATCGAGTGCGCGCAGGCGTGCGGGCTGGCGGTGCTCGGCGGTCCGCCGACCGTGCGGACCGCGCTGGAAGCGCACAGCAGGGGAGTGGGACAGCTCATCGCTGCCGCGGCGGCGGCCGGTGCCGACCGCATCGTCGTCGGACTGGGCGGCAGCGCGTGCACGGACGGCGGCCGCGGCATGATCGAGCGCTCGGTGCGCTTGATGCGGCCCGCAGGCTGCTGGCCGGCGTAGAGCTGATCGCCGCAACCGACGTCGAGCATCCGCTGCTCGGGCCGATGGGAGCGGCACGCGTGTTCGGCCCGCAGAAGGGCGCCGACCCGGACACCGTGCTCGAGCTGGAGCGGCGGCTGACGGAGTGGGCCGTCGAGCTCAATGCGGCGGCCGGGCGGCCCGTCAGCGACGAGCCCGGCGCAGGCGCCGCGGGCGGCCTGGGCGCGGGCCTGCTGGCGCTGGGCGGCCGCCGCGAATCCGGGGCCACGATCGTCGCCGAGCACACGCACCTGGCCGACGACGTCGCCGCCGCCGAGCTCGTCATCACCGGCGAGGGCAGGTTCGACGACCAGTCGCTGCACGGCAAAGTCGTCAGCTCGCTGGCCGCCGAGGCGCGGGGCACGCCCGTCCTGGTGCTGGCGGGCCAGGTCACCCTGGACGAGGCCGCTTTGCGGGATGCGGGCATCGCCGCCGCTTACGCTGTCGCTGAGCACGCAGGATCGGTCCAGCTCGCGATCGACGACGCGGCCAACCAGCTGGCCGGATTGGCGCAGGTCACCGCCGACCGAGTCGGGAATAGCGGCGCGACAAGGTACCGTTGAGCAGGTGGGCTGTTAGTCGCCCGCAACAAGAGCCATTCAGGGAGACGCAATGACTGTTCAGGACGAGTCGGCGACCACCACCGCCACCCACGGCGTGACTCTGACCGACGCCGCGGCCGGAAAGGCCAAGGCGCTGCTGGATCAAGAGGGCCGTGACGACCTGGCGCTGCGTATCGCCGTCCAGCCGGGCGGATGCGCCGGCCTGCGCTACAACCTCTTCTTCGACGACCGCACCCTCGACGGCGACTTGACCGCCGAGTTCGGCGGCGTTTCGTTGACCGTCGACCGGATGAGCGCCCCCTACGTGCAGGGCGCCACGATCGACTTCGTCGACACCATCGAAAAGCAGGGCTTCACCATCGACAACCCCAACGCGACGGGATCGTGCGCGTGCGGGGACTCGTTCAACTAGTACTGGCCGGCCGCGCGCAGCAGGTAGGAACACACCAGGACCTCGTTGTCCTGGGCGAGTAATTGAGCCACGGCCTGCTCCTCCGCCTCCGGTGGGTGCTGGGTACGGCTACCCGCGGGAGACACGCGCATGGAGAACAGCACCTGCGCCTGGTAGGGCGACGAGAACACCATCTTGTCGATGGATGTCACCTCGGCCTTGCTGAACTGCTTGCGGAACGCGTCACTGCTGAGGTCGGCCAGCGCGAGGTCCGACTTGGGCTTCTTGACCGCGTCGAACAGCCCACACAGGGCGTTGCGGGCGATCTTCTCGTCGTCGCCGCGCTGCAGCGCGTCCAGGTAGTCCTGGATCGCGGTCTGGGCCGAGGCCGCCGTCAGCTTCCCGCCGGTCGAATCGTCGTCGGAGCGCACCACGAGAACGATCGCGGCCACGGCAGCGAGCACGACCGCGATGGCCACGACCACACCGATGACAGCACGCCACCGGCTGCGCTTCGGATACGGAATCGGCGGCGGCAACATGCCCGGATAGATAGGCGGCGCAACGGGATTCTCTGGATAGGGGTGCGGCGGGCCCGGATACGGCGCGGGAGGGCCGACCGGTCCAGCACCGTATTGGGGCGGATACGGACCAGCCATGTAGGCAGGTTAGCGTAGACCGCCGAACAGCGGCCCGACCGTTAGGCTGGGTAAGATTATCTAGACGGCTTAAATTAATTGAAGGGTGACGCTTCGTGACCATCGCGGTAACCGGGTCGATTGCCACCGACCATCTCATGCGGTTTCCGGGCAAGTTCTCCGAAGGGCTGCTGCCCGAACACCTGCAGAAGCTGTCGGTCAGCTTCCTGGTCGACGACCTGGTGATCCATCGCGGCGGGGTGGCGGGCAACATGTCCTACGCCATCGGAATTCTCGGCGGAAGCCCGACACTGGTCGGCGCCGTCGGCAAGGACTTCGACGACTATCGGCAGTGGCTCACCAGCCACGGCGTGGACTGCGACAGCGTGCTGGTGTCGGACTCCGCCTACACCGCCCGGTTCGTCTGCACCACGGACCAGGACATGGCCCAGATCGCGTCCTTCTATCCCGGAGCCATGTCGCAGGCCCGTGACATCAAGCTGGCCGACGTGGTATCCCGAAGGGGCACACCGGATCTGGTGATCGTCGGTGCCAACGACCCCGATGCGATGTTCCTGCACACCGAGGAGTGCCGCGCGCTCGGGCTGACATTCGCCGCCGACCCGTCCCAGCAGCTGGCCCGGCTCTCCGGCGAGCAGATCCGCAAGCTGATCGACGGGGCGGAATACCTGTTCACCAACGACTACGAGTGGGATCTGCTGTTGCAGAAGTCCGGCTGGTCGGAGGCCGAGGTGATGAGCCAGATCCAGATGCGGGTGACCACGCTGGGCGAGAAGGGCGTCGACATCGTTGGACGCGACGGCACGTTCGTCCATATCGACGTGGTGCCCGAGACACACAAGGACGACCCCACCGGCATCGGCGACGCGTTCCGCGCCGGCTTCCTGACAGGTCGCGACAAGGGCCTGTCCATCGAGCGCGCCGCCCAGCTGGCGTCGCTGGTCGCGACCCTGGTGCTGGAGGCCCCGGGTCCGCAGGAGTGGTCCTGGGACAAGGATGCCGGCATCAAGCGGCTGACCGACGCATACGGGCAGGACGCGGGCGCGGAGATAGCCGCGGCGCTCAGTTAGAGCTGCACGGGGTAAGTCGGCTCGCTGATCTTCGGGGTCACGCTGCCCTCGACGAAGATCGCGTGCCACAGCATGAAGATCAGTACGGTCCACAGCCGTCTGCTGTGATCGCTTGCGCCACTGCGATGTTCGTCGAGCATCATGCGGACCGCATTGATGTCGACCAGATCGCCCGCACCCGACGACGCCACGAGCCCGTATGCCCAGTCCAAAAGCTCGCCGGCCCGCAGCCAGTGCCGGATCGGCACGGGAAAGCCCAGCTTCGGCCGGTTGAGCACGTGCGCGGGCACGATCGGCTCCAGCGCGCGGCGCAACGCGAATTTCGTGGTGGACCTGGTGATCTTCTGGTCCAACGGCAACCGGGACGCCACCGCGAACACCTCGGGATCGAGGAACGGGACGCGCAGCTCGAGCGAGTTGGCCATCGTCATCTTGTCCGCCTTGACCAGGATGTCGCCGCGTAGCCAGGTGAACAGGTCGATGTGCTGCATGCGCGCGACCGGATCCCAGCCCTCTGACTCCGCATACACGCCCGCCGTCACATCGGTATGGGTCCACTCCGCGCGGAACCCGGGCAGCACGGCCTGCAGATGCGCGTCGGAGAAGCTGCGCGCATTGCCGTAATAGCGCTCCTCGAGCGTCTGGGAGCCCCGGTGCAGCAGGCTCTTGCCGCGCATCCCCTCGGGCAGCGGGGCGGAGACCTTGGCCATCGACCGGCGCACCGGGCCGGGAAGATAGTTGAAAGGCTTCAGCGACAACGGTTCCCGGTAGATCGTGTACCCGCCGAACAGCTCGTCGGCGCCTTCGCCGGACAGCACGACCTTGACGTGCTTGCGAGCCTCGCGGGCGATGAAGAACAACGGCACCAGCGCGGGGTCGGCGACGGGTTCGTCGAGATACCAGACGATTTCGGGTAGCGCGGCGACGAATTCGGCCTGGTTCACCACCTTGGTGACGTGCCTGGCGCCGATCGCCTCGGCCGACGCCACCGCCACGTCGACCTCCGAAAAGCCCTCCCGCTCGAAACCGGTGGTGAAGGTGATCAGCCGCGGGTTGTGCCGCATCGCCAGCGCGGCGATCGCCGTGGAGTCGATGCCGCCGGACAGAAAGGCGCCGACGGTGACATCGGCGCGCATGTGCTTGGCGACCGAGTCCTCCAGCACCGCGGTGATCTCGTCGTAGCGGCTCTGCTCGGCGCCTGAAGTGAAGGGTTTCGCGTCGAATCGCGGCGTGAAGTAGCGGCTGATCACCGGCTGACCGCCCGGCCGCACCCGCGCATAGCTGCCGGACTCCAGCCGTCGCACGCCGCGGTGCAGCGTCTCGGGCTCCGGCACGTACTGCAGCACCGTGTAGTGCTGCACGGCGCGTTCGTCGATGCCGAGCTCGATCCCCACCTCGTCGGCCAGGTCGAGCAGGCACTTCTTCTCGCTGCCCACCACCGTGCCTGCCGACCCGGTGGCCATGAACAGCGGCTTGATGCCGAACGGATCACGCGCGCAGAACAATTCACGCTCGACGGTGTCCCACAGCGCGAACGCGAACATGCCGCGCAGCCGCCTCAGCGCGTCGGTGCCCCAGTAGTGGTACGCGGCGATGATCGCCTCGCCGTCGCCGTCGGTGTGAAACACCGCGCCGTGGTCTGCCGCCAGTTCCTCACGCAGTTCCAGGTAGTTGTAGATCTCGCCGTTGAACACGAGCACGTAGCGGTCGGGCGAGTCCGCCGGGCCCCAGCGAAGCGGTTGGTGGCTGTGCGCGATGTCGATGATCGACAGCCGATTGAAGCCCAGCACCACGTCGTCGTCGTGCCACGTGCCCGGTTCGTCCGGACCGCGATGGCGCATGAGGTGCGAGGACCCAGAAACCGCTTCGATGAGACCCGGCGAGACATCGGCGGACGAGTCAGTCACCAGCGCCAGCAGTCCGCACACCGCGCCAGTATGCCGAATGGTCTCGCGGACGCGAGGAGCGAAGTACGTGAGGTGTGTCGAGACCGGCACCCACGGGTGGTCTACGCTGCGTAGTATTCGGCTAGTTCTACCGACTTCTAGGAGGCGCCAGCGTGACACCTCGCGGACGCAGGGTGGTGGCACGGAGAGCGGCGTTAGCGGTCGTCCTTGGTGGCGCTGCGCTGCTGATCAGCGGGTGTAGTTGGTCGGAGGCAATGGGCCTTGGCTGGCCAGAGGGAATCACCCCGCAGGCGCACACCAACCGTGAGCTGTGGATCGGTTCCCTGATCGCCGCCCTGGTCGTCGGCGTGATCGTGTGGGGCCTGATCTTCTGGTCCTCGGCGTTTCACCGGCACAAGAAGGGCGACACCGAGCTACCGCGCCAGTTCGGCTACAACATGCCGCTGGAGCTGGTGCTCACCGTGACGCCGTTTTTGATCATCTCGGTGCTGTTCTACTTCACCGTGGTGGTGCAGGAGAAGATGCTGCACAAGGAGTCCAACCCCGACGTCGTGATCGACGTAACGGCGTTCCAGTGGAACTGGAAGTTCGGCTACCAGAAGGTCAACTTCACCGACGGGACCTTCAACTACGACGGTGCCGATCCCGCACGCAAGGAAGCCGTCGCCTCGGGGCCGGAAGGCCTGCAGGGAGAACACGGCGGAGAGTTCGGCGTCATCGCGGGCAAGAACCCCGAGGACCGGTCCTACCTGAACTTCGACAAGGTCGAGACCCTCGGCACCAGCACCGAGATCCCGATCCTCGTGTTGCCGACGGGCAAGCGCATCGAGTTCCAGATCGCCTCGGCCGACGTCGTCCACGCGTTCTGGGTGCCGGAGTTCCTCTTCAAGCGCGACGTGATGCCCGACCCGATACCGAACAACTCCGACAACAAATTCCAGGTCAGCGAGATCACCAAGACCGGCGCGTTCGTCGGCCGCTGCGCCGAGCTGTGCGGCACCTACCACTCGATGATGAACTTCGAGGTTCGGGTCGTGGAGCCCAACGACTTCAAGGCCTACCTGCAGCAGCGCATCGCGGGTAAGACCAACACCGAGGCGCTGGTGGCCATCGACCAGCCGCCGACGGCAGTCACCACCCATCCGTTCGACACCCGCCGCGGGGAGCAGGCACCCCAGGCGAGCAAGTAGGGATCTCATGCACATCGAAGCCAGGCTGTTCGAGTTCCTCACCGCGTTCTTCGTTTTGGCGGCGGTGGTGTACGGCACGCTGACCGCGATGTTCCAGTACGGCGGCGTGGAGTGGGCAGGCGTCACAGCGCTGGTGATGACGGCGGGGCTGACACTGATCACGGGCACCTTCTTCCGGTTCGTGGCGCGCCGCCTCGACACCAGGCCGGAGGACTACGAGGACGCCGAGATCAGCGACGGCGCGGGGGAGCTCGGCTTCTACGCACCACACAGCTGGTGGCCGATCGTGATCGCGCTGTCCGCGTCGGTGGCCGCCGTCGGTGTGGCACTCTGGTTGCCCTGGCTGATCGTTGCGGGCGTGTGCTTCGTCCTCGCCTCGGCCGCAGGCCTGGTCTTCGAGTACTACACCGGCGCCGAAAAGCACTGAACGCGTGGCCTGGGCCCACACCGAAGGTAGGGGAAGGTCACATCTGGGCTTCAGTTGGTCAGCTACCGCGCTGCGGAATTCGATCCGCTCATCGGTTTGGGTAGTGTTGCCGAGGCAACGTCAGCCGCTTGCTGTCGCGCCGATGAAGTAGTCGAGAAGGATAGGCGTAAATGAGCGGGCCGAATCCCCCGGATTCCGAAGGGGCGGAGATCCCGGAACAGGAACCGGGCGACGAGACTGCTTCGGAGGACGTCGACGTACCGGATGCGACCGGCGAGACCGAGATCCACTCGCGGGCGTATTCGGCGCCCGAGTCCGAGCAGTTCACCAGCGGCCCGTATGTGCCCGCTGATCCGGATCTGTATGACTACGAGGATTACGAGTCCACCGAGCTGGTCGGCACCGCGCGCCCGCCGCGCTGGCCCTGGGTGGTCGGCATTGTCGCGATCATCGCGGCGATCTCACTCGTCGTGTCGGTGTCGATGCTGGTGATGGGGACCGAGTCCGACAACCTGGCGACGCCGGGAACGAGCACGACCACGTCGGCGCCGCCGGTGCAGGACGAGATCACCACAACGACGCCGCTACCGCCGCCCCCGCCGCCTCCGCCGTCCAGCGAAGAGCCGCCACCTCCACCACCGGAGACCGTCACGGTGACCGAGCCGCCCCCGCCTGCCCCTGCGCCGCCTGCGGAGGCGCCGCCGCCCCCGCCGCCGCCCCCGCCGCCGGCGGAGTCCCCCGCCGCGGCCCCGCCGCCGACGACCACGACGACGCGCGCGGGTCCCCGCCAGGTGACGTACTCGGTGACCGGGACCAAGGCACCTGGCGACATCATCACGGTCACCTACATCGACGCCTCTGGCCGTAGCCGCACGCAGCGCAACGTCTACATCCCGTGGTCGCTGACGGTGACCCCGATCTCGCAGTCCGAGGTCGGCTCGGTGCAGGCCTCCAGCCTGTTTCTGGTCAGCAGGCTCAATTGCTCGATCACGACGAGCGACGGCACCGTACTGTCGTCCAATACCGGCAACTCCGCACAGACAAGCTGCTGATGACATACAACCCTGGGGCCGCGGCCCGCTCGCGGTTCGGCGCAACGTCGGACGGCGCCGACAACCTGGACCGAATTCTGCTGGCCTCCTGTGCGGCGATCTGGCTCGCCGTGCTGGGGTCGGCCGTGGCTGCCACGGTGGCGCTGGTCGATCTCGGCCGCGGCCACCCGCAGTCGTCGACCACGTCGGGCACGCCATGGCTGCTCTACACCGTGATCGGGGTGTCGGCTTTGGTCATCGTCGGGGCCATCCCGCTTCTGGTGCGCGCCCGCCGGACGGCGGTCGATGACCCCGGGGCCGACCGTGGCGCCGGTGTCCGCGTCCCCGCAGGGCGGACCCAGGCCACCGCGCGGACGCCTGAGCCGCAAGCGCAGCAGCTGCGGTCGTACCGCCCCGGGAGCGACCCGATCCGGCCGCGCAGTGGCTACACCGCGCCCTCGGCGGTCAGCACGTTAGACGCCGCGCTTCCGCCTGCGGTGGACCGGCTCTGGCTGCGTTGCGCTGTGGTCATTGCGTCCGCGATGGGGGTGGCCCTGCTGGCCGTCGGCATCGCCACCTACCTGATGGCGGCCGGCCACGACGCCTTCGCCTGGGCCGCTTACGTCGTCGCGGGACTCGTCACGGTGGCGATGCCCGCGATTCCGTGGATCTTCCTACGCCAGCTGCACGAGCTGCTGGACGCATCCGGTCGCTAGCGGCCGCGGCTAGTGATGGCCGTTCGTGTGGCCGTTCGTCTCACCGTTGGTCGACCCGTTGCGCTCCTGGTGCTCGCGTAAAGCGGTGAGCGCCTTGCGCTCTGCGGCGTGCTCCGCCTCGGCGAGCGCCTCGTGCTGCTCGACCGGATCGGCGCGCAGGAAGCTGCCCGAGCCCGGCGAGCCTGCCGCGCCGAGCTTGTTCATCCGCTTCGGTAGGGCAGCACCCTGGTACTCCAACGGAATCGGGTGGCCGTGGCCGTCTACCGGGCCGAGCGGCTGGTGCAGCTCGATGTAGGCACCGTGCGGAAGCCGCTTGATGATGCCCGTTTCGATACCGTGCTCGAGCACCGCGCGGTCGCTGCGCTGAAGTCCGACGGCCCACCGGTAGGCGATGTAGTAGACGATCGCGGGCAGCACCACCATGCTGATGCGGCCGATCCACGTCGTCGCGTTCAGCGAGATGTGGAACTTGAGCGCGATGACGTCGTTCATGGCGCTCAACGTCAACACCATGTAGAACGCAATCGCCATCGCGCCGATTGCGGTGCGAACAGGGGCATCTCGCGGCCGCTGCAACAGATTGTGGTGGGCCCGGTCACCGGTCACCCGCGCTTCGATGAACGGGTAGATGGTCAGCAGGACGAAGATGAGTCCCATGATCACGGCGACCCATACGGCCGCGGGGATGGTGTGGCCGAACAGATAGAACTCCCATGCCGGCCAGATACGCGCAAGCCCCTCGGTCCACATCATGTAGAAGTCGGGCTGGCTGCCCGCCGACACGTGCGACGGTTTGTAGGGACCGAGTTGCCAGATCGGGTTGATCTGCAGCAGGCCGCCCATCAGGCCGAGAAGGCCGGTGATGATCGCGAAGAACGCTCCCGACTTGACGGCGAAGATCGGCATCACACGGACGCCGATGACGTTCGTCTCGGTCTTCCCCGGTCCCGGGAAGTCGGTGTGCTTCTGGAACCACAGCATCGCGAGGTGCACACCGATGAGCGCCAGGATGATTCCTGGGATCAGCAGAATGTGCAGCGAATACATCCGCGGGATCATCACGCCGTCTTGCACGCATTGATATCCGACGCCGCCGCAAGGGAAGTCGCCGCCGAAAAGCGCCCAGTGCAACCAGGTTCCGATCACCGGCATCCCGAGCGTGATCGACGAGAGCGCGGCCCGCAGTCCGATGCCGGAGAGCAGGTCGTCGGGCAGCGAGTAGCCGAAGTAACCCTCGAACATCGCAAGGATCAGCAGCAGCGAGCCGATCACCCAGTTGGTTTCGCGAGGACGGCGGAACGCACCGGTGAAGAAGATGCGGGCAAGGTGCACCATGATCGCCGCAGCGAACAACAGTGCGGCCCAATGGTGAATCTGACGCACGAATAGACCGCCGCGGATCTCGAAGCTGATGTCGAGCGTTGACGCGAACGCCTTGGACATCTCGACGCCCCGCAGCGGCTGGTACACGCCTTGATAGGTGACCTCGGCCATCGACGGGTCGAAGAACAACGTGAGGTAGACACCGGTGATCAGCAGGATGATGAAGCTGTACAGCGCGATCTCGCCGAGCAGGAACGACCAGTGGGTGGGGAACACCTTGTTCAGCTGGCGTCGTACCGCGGCCGATGGGTGGTAGCGCGAGTCGATGTCGTCGCCCTGTTTGGCCGCGATTTCGGCAAGACTCGGTGGTTTCGGCAGTTTCGGACTCATGATTTCCGCTCCCAGAATGCCGGTCCGACGGGCTCGATGAAGTCGCCGTTGGCGACCAGATACCCGTCTTGGTCGATGGTGATGGGCAGCTGCGCCAACGCGCGCGCAGCCGGACCGAATATGGGTTTCGCAAAGTGCAGCGCATCGAACTGCGACTGGTGGCACGGGCAGAGGATGCGATAGGACTGCTGCTCGTAAAGCGAAGAGGGGCAACCCAAGTGCGAACACACCTTCGTGTAGGCGAAAAGGTCGCCGAAGTTGAAGCTCTCCTGGCCTTTGCGCTTGACCACGCGGCCCATGTCGCCGGGCTTGATGCGGATGAGCATCACCGGATTGCGCACGCCCATCGCGATCTCGTTGAGGAGGTGGTGCGACTCGGTGGTGGTCCCGTCGCCGTCGGACTCGCGCCACGGGAAGACGGTTTCCATGCCACCGGCGTCGATGTCCTCAGGCCGCATCTTGGCGAACGGCGCTCCGGCCTCGTTGTTTCCGGTGGAGCGGGCGACGTAGATGGTCTCGCCCTTGTATCTCGGGGTCCAGCCCGACGTCCACAGCACGGCCTTTTTGCCGTCGGCGGTCTGCACGACCGGCTTCCACGGATTCTTGATCAGCCCACCGGCGAACGCGACAAGAGTGCCGAGACCGAACGCGCCGAGGCCGATACCCAGCGACAGCCCGATCAGCTTGCGCCGCTTGATCGTTGAGGTCTCCAGGGCATCGCTCAGGTTGGCTGCGATGGTCTTGCGCTGGATCTCGGGGGAGCGCCCGTCGTGGCGGTCCTGGATGGAGATCTCCTCGGGGATGAACCTCTTCTGGTACAGCAGGGCACCGACACCGATTGCCAGGATGGACAATCCGAAGGTCAGGCCGTACAGCGGTGTCGCCAGGTCATACCAGATATGCCCGGGGGTCTGTTTGCCCTTGTACTCCCAGGGCCAGAACAGGAATACCAGCAACAGCGCCAGACCCGAAAGCCCGCCGAGCAGAAGCCAATTCGCCACCGACCGCTCCGCGCGCTTCTCGGCCTTCGTGTCGGGCACCGGCCACCGGTCGTCCTTGTAGACGATCTCGACGCCGTCGAGCTTGCCACCGAGCTCGAGCAGCTCCTCACGCGACATCGACGCCAGTTCGGCGTCGCTGGGCTGTCCGGGTACTCCGGCGTGGCCAGGAGCGTCCGTGCCCTTGACGTCGTCACTCATGCGCGGGCTCCGATCCACAAGGCAACGGCGATGCAAGCGACGATGCCGATGATCCAGATGGCCATGCCCTCTGACGTCGGCCCGAGGCCGCCGAGGCCGTATCCACCCGGGTCGGGAGCCTCGGCCGCCATCCGGACATACGAGACGATGTCGCGCTTCTCGTCGGGAGACAGCTGGCGGTCGGAGAACTTGGGCATGTTCTGCGGGCCGGTCAGCATCGCGGTGTAGATCTGCGCGGGTTCGGCATCGGTGAGCTCGGGGGCGTACTTGCCCGACGACAGCGCACCGCCCTTTCCGGTGAAGTTGTGGCACGACGAGCAATTCAGCCGGAACAGGTCACCGCCGCGGGCCACGTCACCGCCGAGCAGCGATTCCTGGGCGACCTTGCCGTTCTGATCACGCGGCACCGTGGGGCCGCCGCCGTTGGCCTGCACGTAGGCGCCGAGGGCGTCGATCTGCGCCTCGTCGAACTGCGGCGGCTTCGGCGGCGCCTGCGCCTCGCCGCGCATGGCGGGCATCCTGCCGGTCGACACCTGGAAGTACACGGCCGCGTCGCCGACGCCGACCAGGCTCGGCCCGCGATCGGTCACGCCCTGCAGATTCGCGCCGTGGCAGGTCACGCACGAGGTGTCGAACAACTGCTTGCCGGTGCGCAGCAGCGCCGAGGCGGACTCGTCGGCGACGGCCACCTGTGGCGACGGCGTCAGGGTGGCCGCCAGGCCGCCAGCAATCCCCAGTCCGAACAGCAGCAGAACCGCCCCCGACAGTCGCCGACGAAGCCGACGGCGGGACTTGCTGGTCATCGAACCCCTTCTCATCGGCGAGCCGATCATCGGACGAAGTAGATGGTGGCAAACAGCGCGATCCACACGATGTCGACGAAATGCCAGTAATACGAGACGACGATCGCGGCGGTGGCCTGGGCGGGCGTGAACTTGCTCATCGTGGTGCGGGCCAGCAGGAAGATGAACGCGATGAGACCGCCGATGACGTGCAGGCCGTGGAACCCGGTGGGCAGGTAGAAGACCGAGCCGTATGCACTGCTGGAGATCGTGGTGCCGTGCCCGACGAGGTGGATGTACTCGTAGCCCTGGCCGAGCACGAAGAACAGGCCCATCAGGAAGGTGATGACATACCAGCGCCGCAGCCCGTAGACGTCACCGCGCTCGGCGGCGAACACACCCATCTGACAGGTGAAGGAAGACGCGATCAGCACCATCGTCACCGGCACGGCCTGATAGAGGTTGAGCTCGGTCGGGGGCGGGGGCCAGTTACCACCGGCCTGGGAGCGCGCGGTGAAGTACATTGCGAACAGCCCAGCAAAGAACATCAGCTCGCTGGAAAGCCACACGATGGTGCCGACACTGACCATGTTGGGCCGGTTCAGCGAATGTACACGCGACGTGATCGCGGTTCCCGAGGTCCCTACAGCACTCGTCACAACGCAAGTATGACGCTTTGTAGTTGTTCATCTCCACCCGGGTCGAGCAATTCGTCATAATCTCGTCGTGACTTCATCACCCGGCGAGTCGTCCGCCGCCGCCGATTCACCGACCTGGCCGCTGGTACTGGGCAGGCTGACCACCCAGCAGCCGCTCGAGACGGGCCAGGCGGCGTGGGCGATGGACCAGATCATGACCGGTACGGCCACCCCGGCACAGATTGCGGCCTTCGGTGTGTCGATGAAGATGAAGCGGCCGACGGCGGCTGAAGTGGCCGAGCTGGCCAACACCATGCTGTCCTACGCACGACGGGTGCCGACAGACGAGATCGGCAACGACACCGTCGACGTCGTCGGCACCGGCGGCGACGGCTCGAATACGGTGAACCTGTCGACGATGGCCGCCATCGTGGTGGCGGCCGCAGGCGTGCCGGTCGTCAAGCACGGCAACCGGGCCGCGTCGTCGCGCAGTGGCGGCGCCGACACGCTGGAAGCCCTCGGGTTGCGCATCGACCTCGGCCCCGAGGAGGTCGCCCGCAGTGTCGCCGAGATCGGCATCGGCTTCTGCTTCGCCCCGCAGTTCCACCCGTCATATCGGCACGCAGGTGTGGCCCGGCGCGAGATCGGTGTCCCGACAGTGTTCAACCTTCTTGGGCCGCTGACGAATCCGGCTTCTCCGCGCGCCGGGCTGATCGGCTGCGCATGGGCCGACCTGGCCGAGGTGATGGCGGGGGTGTTCGCCACCCGACGCTCCAGTGTGCTGGTTGTGCACGGTGACGACGGCCTCGACGAACTGACCACAACGACGACAAGCACGATCTGGCGGGTGCAGGCGGGCACCGTGGAGAAGCTGTCGTTCGATCCGGCGGGTTTCGGGTTCGCCCGCGCCGAGCTGTCTTCGTTGGTCGGCGGCGACGCCGAGACCAACGCTGCGGAGGTGCGGGAGGTGCTCGCCGGTGCCAAGGGCGCGGTTCGCGACGCGGTGATCCTCAACGCGGCGGGCGCGATGGTGGCCCACGCGGGACTAACCAGCGGCGCCGAATGGCTGTCGGCGTGGGAGTCCGGCCTCGGCCGGGCCGCCGAGGCGATCGACTCCGGGGCGGCCGAACAGTTGCTCGCGCGTTGGGTGCGGTTCACTCAGCAGGCCTGAACCGTCGAGGGCCTGCTCGGCGGCCAGCTTGGCCGAGCGTGCCGAGGCGGCCCACGATGCCCACCGCCCGGCCGATCCCAGCGGTGACGCCCACCCCGGTTCGGCCCGCACGATGCGCACTGCCGGGTGGGTCAGCCAGCGCATGACAAGGGCGACCTCCTCGACCAGTGCGCCGCCAAGCGGCGCCGGAACGGGCAGAATCGCTTGTGCCGCAGCGCTGATCGCGTCGATCACCGGCATCGGCGGAACGCCGCGACGCGCGACGCCTGCCGCAGCAAGCTGCCCGCGCCGGACGACCGCGAGATGCCACCCGCCGTCGCCGTCCGGACGCGCTGCGACCAGTTCTGCCACCGCGGCCAGTGCGCGCAGCCGCTGACCGCGCCACAGTACGTCGATCGCGGCGGCGGCGTGGTCGCGCAGCCGCGCGGCGGTCTCGTAGCGGTTGCGGTCGGCCAGTTCCGTGATGCGCGACAGCACGGCGGTCAGTGCGGTGTTCTCGATGCCGTCGATCAGTGCCTCAGCCCGCCGCGGCGCCTCGGCGTATTCGGCGGCGACGACGTCGCGGGGCGCCGGGCACGGCGAGATCTCACGTTCGGGGCACGCGGGACCGTGGTGCGCCGACCGCGCGATCCGTGTGGTGCAGGTGCGCAGCCCGGTGAACCGGGACAGCAAGTCGGCGGTCTCAACGGCGTCAGCCCGCGACCGGAACGGCCCGACGGCACTGTCGCCCCTTGGGGTGCGCACAATCGAGAACCGCGGAAAAGCCTCGTCGGTCAGCACAATCCACCACCAGCGCTGCGGGAATTTCGACCGGCGGTTGTACGGCGGTGCGTGCGCGGCCAGCAGGCGCAGCTCGCGTACGCCTGCTTCGAGGTCGTGCGCGCACTCGACGTGGTCGACCGCGGTGGCCAGCGCCACCATCTCCTTGATGCGCGCCCGCGGGTCGGTGCCGTTGAAGTACTGGCTTGCCCGTCTGCGCAGGTCCACCGCCGTGCCGACATAGAGCACCTCGTTGGCGGGCCCGCGGAACAGGTAGACGCCGGGCCGGTGCGGCAAGTTAGCCGCGAGGATGCGCTTGCGGCGCTGCTCCGGTGTTATGTCGGGCAGGTAGGCGCGCAGGTCGGTATAGGTGTGCACGCCCTGATTGCCGACCCGCTCGATCAGCCCGTGCAGCACGTCGACGGTGGCTCGCGCGTCGTCGAGTGCCCGGTGTGTCGGTGTGGTGGCCGCACCGAACAACTGGGCCAGCGCCGAGAGCCGCACACTGGGCGCCTCGTCGCGGGTGAGCACCCGCCGCGCCAATCGGACGGTGCACAGCACCGGTGGGCGTGGCCATGCGATCTGACAGCGCTCCGCGGCGGCACGCAGGAAGCCGATGTCGAACCCCGCGTTGTGGGCGACCAGGACTGCGCCGCGGGCGAATTCGAGGAACGCGGGCAGCACGGAGTCGATCTTCGGCGCATCGCACACCATGGCCGAGGTGATCCCGGTGAGTTGGACGATCTGCGGGGGGATGCTGCGGCCGGGGTCGACCAGCGTGGCGAGTTCGCCGAGCACCGCTCCGCCACGCACCCTGACCGCGCCGATCTCGGTGATGGCGTCGATGTTCTGCCCGTCACCGGTCGCGCGGCCCCCGGTCGTCTCGAGATCCACCACCACGAAAGTGGTCTCCCGCAGCGACACGTCCGCCTGCGGATCGACGTCGGCGAAGCTGAGCTGCCCCATGCGCTGAAGGTAGGCAGTCGCACCGACAGGTCACAGTTGCCACGCTGGAAATGTCGGTGGTGCCCGATACCGTGCGGCTAACACCGATCGAGAGGACGGTCAGATGGACGAGAAGTGGGCGCCAGGCGAGGAGGATCCCGCTGCCGGCGCGGTGACCATCGATTGCGATGACTGCGCGGTGCGCGGCCCCGGGTGCAAGGACTGCGTTGTCAGCGTGTTGTTGGGTGTGCCGGACACTCTGCTCTCCGACGAGCGGGCGGCCCTGGAGGTGCTCGCCGAGGCGGGGCTGGCGCCCCGACTGCGGTTGGTGCCGATTCACCGGCAGGGTGATTCAGGGGTTGTTGCCTGACGACACGCCACGCAACGGCCCGTGGCCGAAAAACTCTGAGAGCCTGTTAAATTTGCGTCTCCTGTTGGACAACGCCGATGCCGTTTCGTAACCTATCTGAGACCTAAGACAGTTCGGGGTGGCCCGCCAACGTCAGTTTAAGGACGCAAAATCTTGACGCTCGACCGAACGCAGCGGATCACGCGCGGAGTTAAGCGACCCATCATAGGTGCAATATCAGGATTGTTGATCTTCGGAAGCATTCTCGCCGCAAATGTGCAGGCCGACCCTGCCGACGATGCGTTAGCAAAGCTAAATGAGTTGTCGCGGCAAGCCGAGCGGACCACCGAGGCGATGCATTCGGCACAGCTGGACTTGAACAACAAGCTGGCAGCGCAGCAGGAAGCCGAGACAAAGCACACCGCCGACCAGGCGACCGTCGACATGGCCAAATCCCAACTAGCAACCTTTCAGGCCGCGGTCGATAAGTTTGCTGCGGCTCAGTACATGGGTGGCAGAACAAGCGGCATCGACGCGATGCTGACCGCCGATTCGCCGCAGCGGCTCATCGACCAGCTCTCGGTGCAGCGGGTGATGGCCGCCGAGATGTCCGAGCAGATGCGCAACTTCCGCAGCGTCAGCGAGCAGGCCGCCAAGGCGGAGGAAGCCTCCGCCAAGTCGGCCGGCGAAGCGAAGACGGCGGCCGAGCAGGCCGCAGCGGTGCGCGCGGATCTGCAATCCAAGCAAAGCCAGCTGCAGTTGCAGATAGCCGTCGTCAAAACGCAGTACCTGGCGCTGACCCCCGCTCAGCGAGACGCGATGGCGGCTCTTCCGCCTGCGCCGCCACCGCCCCAGGCGGCGCCGCCTGCGCCGGAGGATCCCGCGATCGTGGCCGCGCCGCCCAGCGGCATCCCGCCGGGCGATGTCGCCCCGCCGGAAGGCGACGTCACCCCCGGCGGACCGGGCGGCGAGGGCATCCTCGCGGTCCAGGCCGCGCTGACCAGAATCGGCTCGCCATACTCGTGGGGCGGTTCGGGACCCAGCGCATTCGACTGCTCGGGCCTGGTGATGTGGGCCTTCCAGCAGGCGGGTATTTCGCTGCCGCACTCCAGCCAGGCGTTGGCCCATGGCGGTCAGGCCGTGGACATGTCGCAGATTCAGCCGGGTGACGTCGTCACGTACTACTCCGACGCCTCGCACGCCGCCATCTACATCGGCGACGGGATGATGGTGCACGCGTCGACCTACGGCACGCCGGTGCGAGTGGCGCCGGTGAACAATGCCCCGATCTATAACGTCCGCCGGTACTGAACGTCCACTGCTGGGCCTCCTGCTCGTCTTCGAGCTGATCGTCGCGCTGACGCTTGTCGGCAGGCCGGTTGCTCCGCCCGCCGCACCCGCACCCGCACCCCCGACGACCCCCACCACGTCCTCGGCGGCGTCGAGCACCGTCGGGCTCTCCGATGGCCGCACGGTCGAGCTGATGAGCCTGGGCGGCCCGCAAACCCGACCGCTGCTGAACCGGATCTCGAAAGACATGGACGAAGCCGCTCGCACCGTGACGGCGTTCTGGGGTGCAGACTGGCCGCGCGCCATCGTCATCGTGGCCACCGCATCTGACGAGCAGTTCCGCGCGTTGGCCGGCGGCGGGTCCGACATCGCCGCGGCAACCACGGACAAGCGCATCGTGTTCGCGCCGGGCGCCGCAGGCATGAGCGACGATGCGCTGCGAATTGTGCTGCGCCACGAACTTTTTCATTTCGCGGCCAGGGCGCGGACCGCGGTGGATGCACCTCGCTGGCTGACAGAAGGCGTCGCCGACTTCGTGGCAAGGCCCGCGTCGCCGCGGCCGGGAGCCGAGCAGGCCGCGAGCCTGGCGCAACTTCCGACCGACGTCGACCTGAATACCGTTGGTCCGACCCGGACGCTCGCCTACGACCGCGCGTGGTGGTTCAGCAGCTATGTCGCCGACCGCTACGGGACGGCGACGCTGCGGCGCCTGTACGAACGGGCCTGCGGGCCTGGCCACCGCGACGTCGAAACGGCCGTCTCCGAGACCCTCGGCGCCGGCCTCGGCGATGTGCTGGCCGACTGGCGGCGCTGGCTGTCGGAGATAGCCTGACCGCCATGACCCGCGTTCTGCTGGTTACCAACGACTTTCCGCCACGGCGTGGCGGGATCCAGTCATACCTCCAGGAACTCGTCGAGCAGCTCGTGCAGTCGGGCAACAACTACACGCTGACCGTGTATGCGCCGAAGTGGAAGGGCAGCGAGGAATTCGATGAAGAGGCGCAGACGACCGGTTATCAGGTGGTGCGGCATCCGACGACGCTGATGGTGCCCGGGCCCGGCGTGGACGACCGGATGCGGCGGCTGATTGCGAGCAACGACATCGAAACAGTGTGGTTCGGCGCTGCGGCACCACTGGCACTGCTCGCGCCGCGGGCCCGCAGCGCCGGAGCCCGTCGTGTCATTGCCAGCACGCATGGCCACGAGGTGGGCTGGTCGATGCTGCCGTTGGCGCGCAGCGCACTTCGCCGCATCGGAGACGGCACCGACGTCGTGACCTACGTCAGCCAGTACACGCGCGGCCGGTTCGCGTCGGCGTTCGGGTCGCATGCCGCGCTGGAATACGTGCCGCCGGGCGTGGACACCGACCGGTTCACCCCGGATCCGGCTGCCCGCGCGGAGATGCGGTCGCGGTACGGCCTCGGAGAGCGGCCCGTCATCGTGTGCCTGTCCCGGCTGGTACCCCGCAAGGGCCAGGACATGTTGATTCGCGTCTTGCCCGCGATCCGCGAACGCGTCGACGGCGCCGCCCTCGTCATCGTCGGCGGCGGGCCCTATCTGGCGAAGCTGCACCGGCTCGCCCGTGAGGCGGGCGTCACCGAGCACGTGGTCTTCGCCGGCGCTGTGCCCGGCGCCGAACTGCCCGCCCACCACGCGATGGCCGACGTGTTCGCAATGCCGTGCCGTACCCGCGGCGCAGGCCTTGACGTCGAGGGCCTCGGCATCGTCTACCTGGAGGCCTCGGCGACCGGCGTGCCGGTCGTCGCAGGCAACTCGGGTGGGGCGCCGGAGACCGTGCAGGACGGCGAGACGGGGCGCGTCGTTAACGGGTCAGACGTCGACGAAATCGCCACGGCAGTCACGGAAATACTTGCAGACCCAACCCGGGCGGCCGAGATGGGGGCCGCGGGTCGTCGCTGGACCGTCGACCACTGGCAGTGGCACAACCAGGCCGCGCGACTGCACTCCCTGCTGAGCCGCTGAGCCCCGTCAGCCCTTGTCGTAGAGCGCGTCGATGTCGCTGGCGAACTTCTGTGCCACCACCTTGCGCTTGACCTTCAGCGTCGGGGTCAGCTCGCCGGTGTCCTCGGTGAAGTCGACGGGCAGAACGCGGAACTTGCGGATGGCCTCGGCCTTCGACACGGCCTGGTTGGCTTCCTTTATGGCCAGGTCGATCTCGGCGGCCAGGTCGGGATCGTCGGCCAGATCGGCCACCGTCGCATCGGCGTTCTTGCCGTTGCGTTCCTTCCAGCCGGGGAAGGCCTCCGGGTCGATCGTGATGAGTGCGGCGATGAACGGCTTGGCGTCGCCGACACACATCGCCTGGCTGATCAGCGGATGGGCACGCAGCCGGTCCTCGAGGATGGCGGGGGCGACGTTCTTGCCGCCTGCGGTGACGATGATCTCCTTCTTGCGGCCGATGATGGTGAGGAAGCCGTCGTCGTCGATGGCCCCGAGATCGCCGGTGTGGAACCAGCCGTCGGAGAAGACCGACTTCGTCTCCTCCTCGTTGCGCCAGTAGCCGGCGAACACCACGCCGCCGCGCACCAGAAGCTCGTCGTCGTCGCCCAGCCGCATGCTGTTACCGCCCAACAGCTTTCCGACCGAACCCACCTTGACGCCGTCGATCTGGTTCACCGTGATCGCTGCGCTGGTCTCGGTAAGGCCGTAGCCCTCATAGATGGTCAACCCGACGCCGCGGTAGAAGTGGCCCAATCGCGCGCCCAGCGGCGCGCCACCGGAGATCGCGGCATGACAGTCGCCGCCGAGCGCGGCGCGCAGCTTGCCGTAGACCAGCCGGTCGAACACCGCATGCTTGGCGCGCAGCAGCAGATTCGGGCCGCCCTTGTCGTGCGCCTGGCTCCACTCGATTGCGGTGTTGACCGCGGTCTCGAAGATCCGGCCCTTGCCGTCGTTGCGGGCGTTCTGCTCGGCGGTGTTGTAGACCTTTTCGAACACCCGCGGCACCGACACCACCAGCGTCGGCTTGAACACCCCGAACATCGGCACCAGGTTCTTGATGTCGCTGGTGAAGCCCAACGTGACCTTGTTCGCGAACGCAGCGATGGTGATCGCGCGGGCCAGCACGTGCGCCAGCGGCAGGAACACCAGCAGACGCTCGCCTTTGTCGAGCAACGTCGGGAACGACGCCTTGGCCCCGCGGATCTCGTAAACCAGATTCGAGTGCGTCAGCTGACAACCCTTGGGCCTGCCGGTGGTTCCCGAGGTGTAGATCAGCGTTGCGGGGTCGGTCGCCTTGATCCCGGCCAGCCGGGCATCCAGGTCACCCGAGTCGACCGCCTTTGCCGCCTCGGCGAGCGCGTCCAGCGCCGAGAGCCCCGTCCCGTCGATCCGGAACACCTTGCGCAGGTCGGGCAGGTCGCCCTGCAGGGCCTCGATCTTCTCCGCATGCGCGTCGGTTTCGGCGAACACCAGCACCGCGCCGGAATCGCCCAGCACGAATTTAACCTGCTCGGCCGAGCTGGTTTCGTAGATCGGAACCGTGAGCGCACCGACGGACAGGATCGCGAAGTCGAGGATCGGCCATTCGTAGCGGGTCGCCGACAGCAACGCCACGCGGTCACCCGGTTTGACCCCCTCGGCGATCAAGCCCAGTGCCGCCGAACGAATTTGGCTCGCCGCGTCGGCTGCCGTCACATCGGTCCACGTTCCGTCGACGAGGCGCTGGAAGATCACGTGGTCGGGATCGTCGCGCTCATGGGAGTAGACGGAGCTGACGATGTTGTCGTGCTCGCCGACTTCGAACGATGCGGGAACACTGAACTCGCGCACGGTCGTGGCCTCCGAGGTGGTAGCGGCTTTGCCTGGACCAGCCTAGTCGGCCGCGGTCGGTCGCGGCGGTGCCATATGTGAAGCTAGGGGCGATGAACAGCATCCAGGTCGCCGATCAGACGTTCGTGGCGGCCGACCCGGCGGCGGTCGGCAAGGCCATCGCGGACCGGGCGAGCTGGCGGCGATGGTGGCCCGACCTGCGGCTGACGGTGGTCGAGGATCGCGGTCCGGTCGGTCATCGCTGGACAGTCAGCGGTGCGCTGACCGGCACCATGGAGGTGTGGCTGGAGCCGTCGCTGGACGGCGTGATCCTGCACTATTTCCTCCACGCCGAGCCCGCGGGCGCGGCCGCCTGGCAACTGGCCAAGATGAACGTGGCCAAGCTCAACCATCAGCGCCGGGTGGCAGGCAAGGCGATGTCGTTCGAGCTGAAGAGGACGTTGGAGGCGTCGCGGCCGGTGGGGATGCCCCCGCTGGCCTGATACTGGGTTAGACCAAGCGGCGGCGGGTAGATTTTCTTTCCATCGACTGCGATGCGATCAGGGGAACGACTACGTGGCGGACAAGACGGCGCAGACCATTTACATAGATGCGGATCCTTCGACGGTGATGGACGTCATCGCCGATATCGGCTCCTATCCGGACTGGGTTGCCGAGTACAAGGAGACCGAGGTTCTGGAGGTGGACGACGAGGGCTACCCGAAGACCGCCCGGCTACTGTTGGACGCCGCGGTTCTCAAGGACACCATGGTGCTGGCGTACGACTGGCCGCCCGACCATGGCTCGGTGACGTGGAAGCTGGTGTCGAGTTCACTGCTGAAATCGCTCGAGGGCGCATATCGCCTGACGCCCAAGGGATCTGGCACCGATGTCACATATGAACTGTCGGTCGATCTGATCATCCCGATGATCGGCCTGCTCAAACGCAAGGCCGAGCGCAGGCTGACCGACACCGCATTGAAGGACCTCAAGAAACGAGTCGAGGCTGAGTGAATCCCCGGCGCCTACCCATGCCCGGATCAGTCTCTTCGTTGGCAAGGGCGGGGTAGGTAAGTCGACGCTGGCGACCGCGACCGCGGTGCGTGACGCGCGCAGCGGCCTGCGGGTACTTGTGGTGTCCACCGACCAGGCGCATTCGCTGGGCGATGTGCTGGGCACGCCGGTCATACCCACCGGCCGGCGGGAGCCTATCAGGGTGATGGCCGACGACGCCGACGCCGGGGGTGGCTTCCTCGACGCGCTGGCGATGGACACGCTTGCGCTGCTGGAAGCACGCTGGCGCGAAGTCGCCGGGCTGCTGTCCGCCCGCTTCGACGAATCCGAGCTGGGACATATTGCCCCGGAGGAACTTTCGGCACTGCCGGGAATCCAGGAGGTGCTCGGCCTCAACGAGGTCGGGGACCTGGCGAAATCGGGGGAGTGGGACCACGTCGTCGTCGACTGCGCGTCGACGGCCGATGCGTTGCGGATGCTCACCCTGCCTGCGACGTTCGGCCTCTACCTGGAGCGGGGGTGGCCCCGTCACCGCAGGCTGAGCTCGGGCGCCGATGACGCGCGCACGGCGGCGATCGTCGAGCTGATGGAACGCGTCGAGGCCGGCACCAGCGCGCTGACCGGCCTGCTCACCGACGGAGACTGGGTGAGCGCACACCTGGTGCTCACCGCCGAGCGGGTCGTGGCCGCCGAGGCCGCCCGCACGCTGGGCTCGCTGGCGTTGATGGGGGTGCGCGTCGACGAATTGATCGTCAATCAGATTCTGGTTCAAGACGATTCGTACGAATACCGCAACCTGCCCGACCACCCTGCATTCGACTGGTACGCCGAGCGAATCTCCGAACAGCGGGCGGTGCTCGAGGAGCTCGACGCCACCATCGGGGATGTGCAGCTGGTGCTGGTGCCGCACCTGGCAGGCGAACCCATCGGACCGAAGGCTCTGGGCGAACTACTCCTATTCGCGCGCAGGCGTGATGGCTCTCCGCCGCCGGGCCCGCTGCGGCCGGTGGTCGACCGCGAGAGCGGTTCCGGGTTGGGTTCGGTGTATCGATTGCGGCTAGAGTTGCCTCAGGTCGACTCGAGCGCACTGACCCTGGGCCGGGTCGACGACGACTTGATCATCGGCGCGGGCGGCATGCGGCGCCGGGTTCGGCTGGCATCCGTCCTGCGGCGATGCATCGTGATGGATGCCCAACTCAAAGGCAGTGAGCTGACCGTGCGATTTCGACCCGATCCGGAGGTGTGGCCGGCATGAATGGGGCTCATCCCGACCTGGGCCCGGAACTGCGGCAGCTGGCGCAGTCGATCCTGGACCGGATCGACCCGGCGGTGCGGATCGCGGCTGCCGCGGCTGCCGGTGCCGAAGGCCCCGGCAAGTGTCAGCAGGTGTGGTGTCCGGTGTGTGCGCTGGCGGCGCTGGTGAGCGGCGAGCAGCACCCCCTGCTGACTGTCATCGCCGAGCACAGCGTGGCGCTGCTGACCGTCGTGCGCGCGATGGTCGACGACATCGAGACGCCGCGGAGACCGACCGAGCCGCCTCCCGACGAGCCACCGCCGTCGGGTCCGAGCAGGTATCAGCACATCCCGGTGACCGTCGAGGAGTGACGGTACAGTTATCCCCAAGCACCGTCCGGTGCGCCCATTCCGGGAGGGTCCATGTGGTATTGGCTGTTCAAGTACATCTTCATGGGCCCGCTGCTGACGTTGTTCGGCAGGCCCAAAGTCGAAGGGCTGGAATACGTTCCAGACTCCGGTGCGGTCATCCTGGCGAGTAACCACCTGGCCGTCGCGGACAGCTTCTACCTTCCCTTGGTGGTCAAGCGCAGGATCACCTTCCTGGCCAAGGCCGAGTACTTCGAGGGCACCGGCCTCTCCGGCTGGTTCAAGCGCTGGTTCTTCACGGCGGCAGGGCAGGTGCCCATCGACCGCACCGACGCCGACTCAGCGCAGGCTGCCCTCCTCACCGCGGAGCGGTTGCTGAACGAGGGCAAGCTGCTCGGCATGTACCCCGAGGGCACCCGCTCGCCCGACGGCCGGTTGTACAAGGGCAAGACCGGCCTGTCCCGGGTCGCGCTGCGAACCGGTGTCAAGGTCATCCCGGTCGCGATGGTCGGCACCGACGGGGTCAACCCGCCGGGCAGCAAGATGTGGCGGTTCGGGCGGGTGACGGTCCGGTTCGGCAAGCCGATGGACTTCAGCCGATTCGACGGCCTCGAGGGCAACCGGTTCATCGAACGGGCCGTCGTCGACGAGGTGATCTACGAGCTGATGCGCCTGTCCGGGCAGGAGTACGTCGATCTGTACGCCGCGGACATCAAGGAGGGTAAACAACCCGCCGAGGAGCTCGCTGCCTAGTTCGTAGCGGGTACCGGCGCGACGCCCGTGACCGCCGCAGGTCGTTGCGCTTCTGACCGAGCCGACACCGTCCCCGAGACCACGATCACGGCCAGCGCCCACCACACGTAGGAACCGCCCGCGAGCTGACGCCACAACGACGCCGACGTCTCGTGGTGCTCGGGCATCAGGGTGATCGGCGTCCACACCATTAACGCCACCCCGGCAGCGGTGACCGTCCCCAGCAGCGCGTGCCGGCGCCGGTACGCGACCACCGCGCACACCAGCACTGTCGGCAGCGCCCACACCCAGTGGTGCGACCACGACACCGGCGACACCACGAGGCCGAACATCGCCACGCAGATCAGCGCCAGCACCGGTCCGTCGTCCGGTGTCGCCGAGCCAGCGAGCCCGGAAGCCCGAAGCAACCTGCGGGCCGCCCAAACCGTCACCGCGAGCACCGCGAAACACGCCAGCATCCACAAGGCGAACCGCGCGTCCTCGCCGAGGCCAAGCCGGGCCAGGGCACCCGCGATGTTCTGGTTGGTGTTCAACGTTGCCGTGCCGATCCGGTCGGTGTTGCGCACGGTGTCGGTCCAGTACTCCCAGGAGTCGCGCCACGCGAACGCGAAGCCCGCCAGGGTGGCCACGACCGCCGACGCCGCGGTGACGACCACCGTGCGGGTGTCTCGGCGCAGCACAAAGTACAGCAGGAACACCGCGGGCGTGAGCTTCAATGCGATCGCCATGCCGAGCAGAAGGCCGCGCGGCCACGGCGTCCTGCGGGGCGCACAGTCGGCGATGACGAGAGACATCAGCACCACGTTGATCTGGCCGAAATCGAAGTTCGCCCGGATCGGCTCGAGGTAGACCACGGCAGGCGCCACGACCGCGGCGGCCAGCCAGCACCGCCGCAGCCACGCGGGCTCGGTGGTGATCGATGTCGACGGCCAGACGTCCAGCCGCGTGAGCACGATCACCGTGGACGCGATCAGCAGCACGAAGGTGGTCACCGTGATCGCCACGCTGGCCACCGACAGCGGCAGCAGGGCGAACGGCGCGAAGGCGATCGCCGCCAGCGGGGGATATGTGAACGGCAGATCGAGCCCGCCGCGGGTCTCGAATATCGCGCCGTCGGCGTACAGCGGCCTATCGTTCAGCCACGCCCGGCCGCCCATGCGGTAGACGTCGATGTCGATGCGGTACGGGGTGTGGCCGAGCAAGCGCCAGCAGGCCCAGGCCAGCGCCGCCAGCGTGAGCAGCTGAAACAGCCGCCACGCAACGGTTGGCCACCAACCAGCCCCGCCGGGCGACCGCCACATACTCATGTCGCAAAACAGACTATCGGCCAGCCGCGGCACGCCGGTCCATATCCCCGGCACGTCGCGGGCTTGGCGGCGTAAGTTTTCTGCGTGCACCTGACGCTGGACCTCGGCCTCGCGATCCCGCATGGGCGACTTCCGCTGGTCTTCTGCCTCGTCGCTTTCATCCTGACCTTCTTCGCCACCCGCACGATCGTGCGGTACATCCGTCGCCACGCCGACAGCGACAAGCCACGCAAGTGGTGGCAACCGCGCAACATCTCAGCCGCCGGCGGCGTTCACATCCACCACGTGGTGATCGGTGTGATCTTGGTCATGATCTCCGGTATCGCGATGGTGACTTTGGCCGTCAACGGGGGAGTACCCGAATTCACGGTCGCGGCAACCTTTTTCGGGATCGGCGCAGCGCTGGTCCTCGACGAGTTCGCATTGATCCTGCATCTGCAGGACGTGTACTGGGCCGAGGACGGGCGGACGTCGGTCGACGCGGTGTTCGCCGCGATCGCCGTAGCCGGGTTGCTGATCCTCGGCTTCAACCCGCTGTCGTTCTTCGACATCGGGATCTGGCGGACCGACCACACCCTTGCGGCGCGGGCCGCGGTCATCGCCCTTGCGGTGCTGACGCTGGGGCTCGCGGTGATCGTGCTGCTCAAGGGCAAGGTATGGACGGGGCTGATCGGGATGTTCATCACCCCGCTGCTCGTCGTCGGAGCGGTCCGGCTGTCCCGCCCGCACGCGCCGTGGGCGCGCTGGCGCTACACCAGCAAGCCCCGCAAGATGCACCGGTCCCTCGTTCGGGAGCGCATGCTGCGCAGGCCGGTGGTCCAGGCCAAGCTGTGGTTGCAGCACGTCGTCGCCGGTGAGCCGCATTTCCCCGACGACCGCGAGGTGGACCAGCAGCTCGACCTGGAGATTCATGCCGCCCCCGCGCCGCCGCCGGAGGGCCCTGCGGTCGCCCAGAAAGCGACCGTGTAGACCCGCGTGAAGTACTTCTACGACACCGAGTTCATCGACGACGGTCGCACCATCGAGCTCATCTCGATCGGCGTCGCCGCCGAGGACGGTCGCGAATACTACGGAATATCAACCGAATTCAACCCCGAACGAGCAGGCCGCTGGGTGCGCGAGCACGTGTTGCCCAAGCTGCCGCCCCCGTCGTCTCAACTGTGGCGGTCGCGAAAACAGATCCGGTCGGACCTCGAGGATTTCTTCGGCGTCGACGGTGACGAGCCGATCGAGCTGTGGGCCTGGGTCGGCGCCTACGACCATGTGGTGCTGTGCCAGTTGTGGGGGGCGATGACCGCGCTGCCGCCTGCGATTCCGCGGTTCACCCGCGAACTGCGCCAGTTCTGGGAAGAGCGTGGTTGTCCAAGGATGCCGCCGCGACCGCGGGACGCGCACGACGCCCTGGTCGACGCGCGGCACAACCTGCTGCGGTTTCAGCTGATGACCTCGGCCGAGGGGTAAAAATCGGGTGGTCTCGCCCGGTTACCATGTACGGGTGAACTGGACCGTCGACGTACCCATCGACCAGCTCCCGTCGCTGCCGCCGCTGCCAGACGACCTGCGGCACCGGCTGGATGCCGCGCTGGCCAAGCCCGCCGCGCAGCAACCCAGCTGGGACGCCGATCAAGCCAAGGCGATGCGGACCGTGCTGGAGAGCGTTCCGCCGGTGACGGTGCCGTCGGAGATCGAGAACCTCAAGGGTCTACTGGCCGATGTGGCCCGCGGCGAGGCCTTCCTGCTGCAGGGCGGGGACTGCGCCGAGACGTTCGTCGACAACACCGAGCCCCACATTCGCGCCAATATCCGCACCCTGCTCCAGATGGCGGTGGTGCTCACCTACGGCGCCAGCATGCCGGTGGTCAAGCTGGCTCGGATCGCCGGCCAGTACGCCAAGCCGCGGTCGGCCGACATCGACGCGCTCGGCCTGAGGTCCTACCGCGGCGACATGATCAACGGCTTCGCGCCGGACGCGGCGGTGCGCGATCACGATCCGTCCCGCCTCGTGCGGGCCTATGCGAACGCCAGCGCCGCGATGAACCTCGTGCGGGCGCTGACGTCGTCGGGCCTGGCATCGCTGCACCTGGTGCACGACTGGAACCGGGAGTTCGTCCGGACGTCGCCCGCGGGTGCCCGCTACGAGGCGCTGGCAGGCGAGATCGACCGCGGGCTGACGTTCATGAGCGCGTGTGGTGTCGACGACCGAAACCTGCAGACCGCCGAGATCTACGCAAGCCATGAGGCGCTGGTGCTCGACTACGAGCGCGCGATGCTGCGGCTGTCCGACGAAGGTAGCGCCGACGGTGGCCAACCGCAGTTGTACGACCTGTCGGCGCACTATGTGTGGGTCGGCGAGCGCACCCGTCAGCTCGACGGCGCCCACGTCGCGTTCGCCGAAGTCATCGCCAACCCGATCGGGGTGAAGATCGGCCCGACGATGACGCCCGAGCTGGCCGTCGAATACGTCGAGCGGCTCGACCCCAACAACCAGCCCGGCCGCCTTACGCTGGTGAGCCGGCTCGGCAACAACAAGGTGCGCGACCTGCTCCCGCCGATTATCGAAAAGGTGCAGGCGACCGGTCACCAGGTCATCTGGCAGTGCGACCCGATGCACGGCAACACCCACGAGTCGTCCACCGGCTACAAGACCCGCCACTTCGACCGCATCGTCGACGAGGTGCAGGGCTTCTTCGAGGTGCACCGGGCGCTGGGCACCCATCCCGGCGGCATCCACGTCGAGATCACCGGCGAGAACGTCACCGAGTGTCTCGGTGGCGCACAGGACATCTCGGACTCCGATCTGGCGGGACGCTACGAAACCGCATGCGATCCGCGGCTCAATACCCAGCAGAGCCTGGAGTTGGCGTTCTTGGTCGCTGAGATGCTGCGCGACTAGATCAATCCGGACAGGTTGCTGCCGAGAGTCCATGCGGCGGCCGCGAGCGCACCGGTGAGCACCAGCACGGCGATCACCCAGAACAACAGAGCCCGCTTGGCGCGCTGGCGGGCCCAGTAGAACTCGCTCATCTCTATTCCGGCGAATTGGGCTGCCACACCGCAATGTTCGGCTTCCGTCTCGTCGGACTGCCAGTCGCCGGGTCCCAGGGTCAGCTCCCGGGTGTGCTGGCGCGGCGGCACCGGCTTGGTGGTGTCGGCGGTGGTGGCGTGCTGGCTGACCCGGCTGCGGTGCATGGTCGCGGACAGATGCTGGGCGGAGTTGTGCGGAGCGGGCACCCGGAAGTCCGGTAGTCCCAACTCGTCGACGATCGTCTCGAGCTCGGAGGCCATGTCGTCGGCGTCGGCATACCGCTCGGCCGGATTCCGTGCTGTAGCGCGCAGCACCAGCTCGTCGAATTGCGCTGGCACACCGCCGATCACCGTGCTGGGCGCGACGACATCGTTGTCCATCCGTTGATATGCCACCGCCAACGCGGTGTCGCCGGTGAACGGGGTGGCGCCGGTGAGCAGCTCGTAGGCGAGAACGCCCACGGCGTAGACGTCGCTGGCGAGGGTGGCGTCGCCGGTGCTGACCTGTTCGGGTGACAGGTATGCAGCGGTGCCCAAAATGACGCTGGCGGAGGTGATCTTGGCATCGGCTATCGCGCGCACCAACCCGAAGTCGGCGATCTTGACCTCCCCGTCGTCGGAGATCAGCACGTTCTCCGGTTTGACGTCACGGTGCACCAGCCCCTCGCGGTGGGCCACCGCAAGGCCGCCGAGCACTGGGGCGAGCACCGCGGCCGCCGCATGCGGCGGCATCGGCCCACGCTCGACCAACAGTTCACGCAGAGTGCCGCCCTCGACGAGTTCCATCACCAGGAACGGATGCTGGCCGTCGATGCCCTGGTCGTACACGGCGACCAGGCCGGGGTCCTTCAGCCGTGCGACAGCGCGGGCTTCGCGCTGAAACCGCGTGAGGAACAGGTTGTCGCCGGCGTAGCGGGAGTCCATGACCTTCAGCGCAACCGGGCGATCCAGCCGTTGGTCCAAGCCGCGATACACCGCGGACATCCCGCCGGTGGCGATCAGGGTCTCGACGCGGTACCGCCCGTCCAGCACAACCCCGGCGAGTGGGTCGGATTGCTGGTGGGTCTCCACCGGACACATGGTACGGAGCCAATTGTGCTCGCCGAGTGCCTCCGAGACCGCGTCGCGCGTCCTAGACTCAGGGCGGTGAGCAGTATTCCGGCCGCTGACGATGTGCTCGACCCCGGCGAAGACGTCTACGACCTGCCCCACGTCGCTGAATTGCTCGGGGTTCCGGTGACCAAGGTCCAACAACAACTACGGGAAGGTCACCTGGTCGGTGTCCGCCGGGAAGGCGCGGTGGTGGTGCCGAAGGTCTTCTTCGACGACGGCCACGTGGTCAAGAGCCTGCCCGGGTTGCTCGTCGTCCTGCACGACGGCGGATATCGCGACACCGAGATCGTCCGCTGGCTGTTCACCCCCGATCCCTCGCTGACCATCAGGCGCGACGGGTCGTTGGAACGACAGGACAACGCCAGACCCGTCGACGCTCTGCACTCGCATCAGGCCCGCGAGGTGGTGCGCCGCGCCCAGGCGATGGCGTACTGACCCGGCGTCTTGTAGAGCGAGTACCACGCCACTGCTGCGCAGGCCGTCGCCAGCAGCACGTGGATCCATGAGTACATGCCATGGCTGCCATCGGGTTTGAAGATCACCATGATCCAGGTCGAGAACCCGGCGATCGCCGCGATGGCCCCCCTGCTCTGCGCCAGAGCCGACAGCACCGCCAGCGGCCAGGAGTAATACCAGGGCAACGCGGCGGGGACGAACAACACCACGATCACCATCGCCCATGCGATGCCGGTGAGCACCTGGCGGTCGGTGTGCCGGAACCGCCACCACAGCAGGGGAAGTGAGATGGCGATGATCGCGATGCCGACGATGCGGGAGACTTCTAGCACGGCGTAGAAGTTGACAGGGAGAAAGAGGCCGCCCAACGCGTTGACCACATTCGAGAACGCGGTCGGCACCGTCAGCCAGTTGATGATCTTCACAGAGCCCGCCAGCGCGGTGAGCCAGCCGAGGCCGACGCCGGCCAGCCACGACAGCACAGCGAACACCGCGACGAAGATCGCTATCGATCCCGCGGTCGCAGCAGCGAAAGCCCGTCGCGCTGAGAAGCCGTGCCGGTCGGAGAGTTGACGCGCCCATACCCACACCATGAAGGGAAGCGCAAGTCCCGCAGTGGCTTTCACGGCGACCGCGACGACGATCAGCGCGTTACCTGCGATCGGGTGACGCTGGAAGATCAGCGCGATGCCCGCCGCCATCAAGCCCACCATCAGCATCTCGTTGTGCACGCCGCCCATCAGATGAATGATCACCAAGGGGTTGAGCACGCAGATCCACAGCGCGGCCGCGCCGCCGGCGCCGACGTGGCGCGCCACCCGTGGCGCCGCCCAGATCAGCAACACCAACCCGGGCAGCATGCACAGCCGCAGCACCATCGTGCCCGCGATCACGTTGTCGCCGACGAGCATCGTGACGAATTTCGCGATCGAGATGAACGCGGGCCCGTACGGTGCTGTGGTCGTCGTCCAGATCGGACTCACGTTGTCCAGCAACGAGTTCGGATTGTCGACCGGCCCGACCAGGTACGGGTCGAAACCGTCGCGCAACAACGCGCCCTGCGCCAGATACGAGTAGGTGTCGCGACTGAACACCGGCACCGAAAGCAGCAGAGGCGCCAGCCAGAAGCCGGTGGTGGCCACCATCGTGTACTCACGTGCGGAGCCATCGATCACCCGGCGGCCCAGCCAGAGCCACGCGAACAGCATCAGGGCGACGCCGCCCCACAGCAGCACCGAGGACAACACCAGCCCGTGGCCGAAGCGCAGCCAGGACAGGTGCATCGACTCCAGCACCGGATCGTGCAGTCGGGTGCTGCCCGCGCCGAGGCCGCCCGCCGTGATCAAGATGGCGCCGAGACAGCCGAGCAGGGCGGGGCGGGCCTCCTGCGAGGTGGTGAACGCGGACAGCCGCGCGAAGGTGGTCACGGGGTCAAGCGGACCGGTTGGCGGCCAACCTGGCGAGCTCGAAAAGGCCCGCCTTCGCCTGGGCGTCGATCGGCGCGGCGGTCAGCGTTTCCAGCGACCGCCTTGTGAGCATCTCGATGTGCTGCTCGACGGCGGCCAGCGCCCCGACGGACTCGATCGCAAGGCAGACCTCGCGCACCTGCACGTCGGACAGCTCGGTGCCGATCGAGGACCGCAGCAATTCGGCGGCGACCGGATCGGACTTCTCGGCCAGCTCGACCGCCTCGGCGAGCAGCACAGTGCGCTTGCCCGACCGCAGGTCGTCACCCGACGGCTTGCCGGTCACCGCCGGATCCCCGAACACGCCGAGCACATCGTCACGAAGCTGGAAGGCCACGCCAAGGTCGGTGCCCACCTGATGGAAGATCGCCTGCACGTCGGGCCGGTCGGCCGCGGCGGCCGCCCCGAGCTGCAACGGCCGGGTGACGGTGTAGGACGCGGTCTTGTAGGTGTTGACGGTCATCGCCGACGCCACCGTCGTCGCGCCGCTGGATTCGGCGACGATGTCGAGGTACTGCCCGCCGAGCACCTCGGTGCGGATGTCGGCCCACACCCGGTGCACACGCCGTTGCGCATCCGCGGACAGGTCTGTCGTTGCGACGATGTCGTCGGCCCACACCAGGGCGAGATCACCGAGGAGGATCGCCGCCGACATCCCGAACTGGTCGGCCGATCCGCGCCACCGGCGGTCGCGATGCCTCTGGGCGAACAGGCGGTGCACCGTCGGCAGTCCGCGACGGGTGGCCGAGTCGTCGATCACGTCGTCGTGCACCAACGCGCATGCGTGGAGCAGTTCCAGCGCCGCGAACAGGCGAAGAATCGACGGGTTTGCGTCGCGGTCGGCAACCGCGCGCCAGCCCCAGTAGGCGAATGCGGGCCGCAACCGCTTGCCGCCGCGCAGCACGAACTCCTCGAGCGCCGCGGTCAGGTCGGCGTAGTCGGTGCCGATGTACGCGCAGTGACTGCGGCGCTCGTCGAGATACTCCCGCAGTTGGTCGGTCACGGCGCTGGCCAACTCGATAGCTGACGGTGCCGCTGTGTCCACGCTCAGCGCGGCGCCCCTTTCAGTCGAAGATTTCGCCCGTGGGTGCATTCAGAGTAGAGCCTGCCACCGGCTTTGTAGCAAGCCAGGACAGCTGCTAGTCGCGCGACGAGGCCGCGGGGTCGACGAAGCGCGGGGACTGGTCCCGATTCACCCACGCCAGTGCCGCGAGGATGCCTGCCACCAGGAATGCCGCCAGCCCCAACCAGATCGCCGCCCCGGTGAACGAGCGGGCGCTCGGATCGGTGTAGCGCGCCTGCGCACTCATCGTGCTCACCACGCCCGGCTTGAGTTTCCACTCGACGACGTCGGAGGCCACCTGGTCGCCGTTGGTCGACGTCACCTCGCCCGGGAACGACACCGACAGCGACACATCTGCTTCCGGATCGGTCAGCGACGTCAGGTCGGCGCGACCGTCCAGGATCACCAGATCGCCTGCGCGGCGCAGCGATAGGTCGACGCCCGCCGCGTCGCGGTTCATGTTGGCCAGCTGGGGCAGCTCCGCGAAGGTCAGATCGGAGAACACGGCCTGGGAGCCGACGTAGTCGTCGTTGTCGTAGTCGGACACCGCCACCTTGTTGGAAAACGGCAGGTTGTTCAGCAGCTGTGGGCCCTTGTCGTCCGCTCCACGGGGTTTGGCGGCCGCGGTGATCTGCCCCGACACCCGGTCGTCGGGCGAGACGGTGATGCTGGCCCTTACCCGCACACAGCCGACGGCGCTCGGAACGATCAGCAACAGCAACACGATCGCCAGCAGGCGGACGCGGCGACGGTTCGGCACGAGGTCATCGTGCCAGACCGGAGCGCTACAGCGGCAGTGACCGCCCAAGGATCGCGAAGGGGCGAGGGTCGCCGGCGAAGTGGTAGCCGCGGATGATGTCGGCGAAGCCGAGCCTGCGGTAGAGCCGCCATGCCCGGTTGGACTCCCCGTTGATCTCGGGGGTGGACAGCAGCACGTGAGACTCGTCGCGATCTTCGAGTAGTCGGCGGGCCAGCGCCTCGCCGAGCCCGCGTCCCTGCGCGCTGGGATGGATGTGCAACTCGGTCAGCTCGAAGTAACTCTTCATCAGTTCGGCGATCCTGGTCTGGTCGGCCCCGACCCGATGCAGCCCCGCGACGACCTGCTGTTGCCACCACTGGTCGGGGGCACCGCAGTAGCCGTACGCGACGCCGACGATCGGCGCGATGCTCAGCTCGTCTGGGTCTCCGGCGTCCGCTACCTCAACCGCCGCGACGGCCTTCCAGCCGTGCCTGCGGGTGTGCTCGAGCCACATCGACGCACGTTGGTCCTCGGTGCCGGGCGGATAGCGCATCGCGTCGACGTAGACGCCGAGAGCGTCGGTGAGCCTGCGTTGCATGTCACTCGGCGACAGATCGATGAGAAATGTCGCCAACTTCGCCCCAGCCTTTCTAGTGCAGTCTCCTCGGAGAGCCAACGCCATTATCGGCATGGCGAGGCGGTGGGTCACAGGGGCGGTGTACGTCATAGAATCAGGGCGTGAACTAGGTGGTACGGCTAAGATTCACCTCGTATCATGACTGGTAGTTGTCCGTGAATGCGGGCATAGACTGCGTTGAAGACCAAGTGACGGGCGGCAAGGAGGGACGCATGCCACTCTCCGATCATGAGCAGCGCATGCTCGATCAGATCGAGAGCGCGCTCTACGCCGAGGATCCCAAGTTCGCGTCAAGCGTGCGTGGTGGCGGCCTTCGCGCCCCCTCGGCCCGTCGTCGGCTGCAGGGCGCCGCACTGTTCGCGATAGGTCTCGCGATGCTGGTGTGCGGCGTGGCGTTCAAGGCCACCATGATCGGAAGTTTTCCCATCCTTTCCGTTTTCGGGTTCTTGGTGATGTTCGGGGGGGTCGTGTTCGCCATCACCGGGCCGAGGATGACCGGGGGAAGGGACCGCTCAGGAACTGAGCAGGGCGCGTCTCGGCAGAAGCGTGGCAAGGGTTCGGGCGGGTCGTTCACCAGCCGGATGGAAGACCGGTTCCGCCGCCGCTTCGACGAATAACGCCCCAATCACGATGGGGTAGCCAATTCGGCTGCCCCATTTTTTCGTTCCTGAGGGTCCCCACTTCGCCCCACACCCGCTTCACCAGCCGCTTTGGGCTATCCGCGCCAGGGCGTTCGCTGAACTCAGCCGTGATTGATCCCTGCCCGTGGGGAAACGACAGCAACATTTGCCGGCATTTGGAGCAAAGTGGGGGATTGTGGGGTAAAGTGGCGTGCAACGGAGCGACCGGGGCTCCGGAGTACCGCGGGGAGGTGGCGAGATGTTCCTCGGCACCTACACGCCCAAGCTCGACGACAAGGGGCGGCTGACGCTGCCCGCCAAGTTCCGCGACGCGCTGGCAGGGGGGCTGATGGTGACCAAGAGCCAAGATCACAGCCTCGCCGTCTACCCGCGCGCCGAGTTCGAGCAGCTGGCGAGGCGGGCGTCGGGGGCGTCCCGAAGCAACCCGGAAGCCAGGGCGTTCCTGCGTAACCTCGCCGCCGCAACCGACGAACAACATCCCGACGCACAAGGCCGGATCACGCTGTCGGCCGATCACCGCCGCTACGCCAATCTCTCGAAGGACTGCGTGGTGATCGGCTCGGTCGACTACCTCGAGATCTGGGACGCCCAGTCGTGGCGGGACTACCAAGAGATGCACGAAGAGAATTTCTCCGCGGCCAGCGATGAAACTCTGCGCGACATCATTTGATCCGGCGGCTGACCGTGCATCGCGGTCTCTGCCCGAGCCGGCCCTGGCGTACTTCCCCAACGCCAGGTCCGCGCGCTCGGGCAGAGGACCCCGGTGCAGGGACACCACTCCTCGGAGGGCTTGCCATGGCTGAGACCTCTAAACGGTCCTCCGACGACCACGGACACCTGCCGGTCCTGCTCGATCGCTGTGTCGAACTGCTCAAGCCTGCGCTGACCGGGCGGTCCCCGGACGGCGCACGGCGCCGTGCTCGTCGACGCCACACTGGGTGCAGGCGGGCACGCCGAGCGGTTCCTCAACGAGCTGCCCGGTCTGCGGCTGATCGGGCTGGACCGCGACCCCGACGCGTTGTGGATCGCCGGTGAGCGACTCGCCCCGTTCTCCGACCGCGTACTGCTTGCCCGCACCCGGTTCGACGGGATCGAGGATGTTCTCGCCGAATCCGGTTATTGGACAAGCGAATCCGGCAATCCCGAAGTCGACGGGGTGCTGTTCGACCTCGGTGTGTCCTCAATGCAACTGGATCGCACCGAGCGGGGGTTCTCCTACGCCGCCGACGCGCCGCTTGACATGCGGATGGATCCGGATGCGGCGCTGACCGCAGCCGAGGTCGTCAACACCTACGACGAGAAGGCGCTGGCGCGCATCCTGCGCGAGTTCGGTGAGGAGCGGTTCGCCGGCCGGATCGCCGCCCAGATCGTTCGCAGGCGCGCCCGTCAACCGTTCGCCCGCACCGGCGAACTCGTGGAACTGCTGTATGACGCGATCCCCGCGCCGGCCCGTCGCACCGGCGGGCATCCGGCCAAGCGCACGTTCCAGGCATTGCGGGTGGCCGTCAACGGCGAACTGGACACACTGCGTGACGCGCTGCCCGCCGCGCTGAGAACACTGAGGCCCGGGGGTCGCATCGTGGTGATGGCCTACCAGTCACTCGAGGACCGCATCGTCAAGAACCAGTTCGCCTCCGCAACGGCATCCCGGACGCCACCAGGCCTGCCCGTCGAGCTTCCCGGGCACGAACCGGAATTCGCGAGCCTGACGCGCGGCGCCGAGCGTGCGGGCACGGCCGAGATCGAACTCAACCCACGAAGCGCTTCCGTGCGGCTTCGGGCTCTGGAAAAAGTAGCCGGAAGGCCAGAAGGGACGGACTCATGAAGGCCAAGCGAGCAAGGACCGCCCGTGGCGCCGATGAGAGCCGACGGAAGCAGCGTCAGCAGGCCCGCGGTACACAGCGCCGATCCCCGGATGCACCGCCACGACGGGGCCGTCCGCGCACTGCAGAAACCGCGCCGATAACCCGACCGCAGATCAAGCCCGTCCGACCGAAAAACGCCAGTCAGGCGAAGGCGCGCGCAAAGGCGCGAAAGGCCAAGGCGCCCAAGGTTGTCCGTCCATCGTTCAAAGAACGGATCATCACCCGGGTTTCGGCCATCGATCTCAACCCGCGCACGCTGGTGGCCAAGGTCCCCTTCGTGGTGCTGGTCATCGGATCGCTCGGACTGGGGCTGGGTGTCACGCTTTGGCTTTCGACCGACGCCGCCGAGCGGTCGTATCAACTGGGCAGCGCAAGACAGACCAACCAGGCGCTGCTGCAGCAGAAGGAAGCGCTCGAACGCGACGTCCTGGAAGCGCAGGCCGCACCCGCCCTCGCCGAGTCCGCCCGCGAGCTCGGAATGATCCCGTCCCGCGACACGGCACATCTCGTGCAGGACCCGGCGGGTAACTGGATCGTGGTCGGCACACCCAAACCCGCAGAAGGGGTTCCGCCGCCACCGCTTAACGCACCGCTTCCCGACGACACCCCCGCGCCGCCCCCCGCTCAGGCCGCCGCGAGCAGGCCCGCGCCGCCCGTCGTCGACCCCCGCGAGGTGGTCGTCCGGGTGCCGGGACAGGGTGCGCCCGCAGCGCCAGCGCCCGCAGCGGTCCCAGCACCCGCAGCGCCGGCGCCCGGACCGGTCCCCGCAGCTGTGGCACCCGATCCCGCCGCCGTTCCGCTGACCGGGCCGCTGCCGGACAGCCCGCACGGAACCAGCGGCCAGCCGCCCGCGCTCGGACCCGCAGAATCGCCCGCCGAGCCCTTGGCCGTGCCGCTGGCAGCGCCGCAGCAGGCCCCGCCCGGCGCCCCGGCGACGGCGGAGCAGTTCGGTCCGGTCACCGCGACCACGCCCGGCGCCCCGACGTGAGCCGCGGCAAGGGCCAGCGCGGCCGCAAGGCCCAGCAGCCGCGCACCGGCGGACCCCAGGAGCGGTCCGCCCGTGCGCGACGAACCCGTAAGCCGGTGACCGACAACGGTTTACGCAGCGCATCGTTCGTGTTCCGGCATCGGGCAGGCAACGCCGTCATCTTCCTGGTGCTCATCGTCGCCGCCGCGCAGCTGTTCAACGTCCAGGTCCCCCGGGCCGCGGGCCTGCGCGCCGAGGCGGCGGGTCAGCTCAAGGTCACCGACGTCGACAAGGCCGTGCGCGGCAGCATCGTCGACCGGAACAACAACAAGCTGGCGTTCACGATCGAGGCGCGCGCACTGACCTTTCAGCCGGTCAAGATCCGCAAGCAACTGGCGGAGGCCAGGCAGAAGACGCCCGAGGCACCCGACCCCGAGAGAAGGCTGCGCGATATCGCGGCCGAGGTGGCCTCGCGGCTCAACAACAAGCCCGACGCCAAGACCGTGCTGAAGAAGCTCAAGAGCAACGAGTCGTTCGTCTACCTCGCGCGCGCCGTCGATCCCGCGATCGCTCAGGCGATTTCGAAGAAGTTCCCCGAGGTCGGCTCCGAACGGCAAGACCTGCGCCAGTATCCGGGCGGCGCGCTGGCGGCCAACATCGTCGGCGGCATCGACTGGGACGGCCACGGGCTGCTCGGCCTCGAGGACTCGCTGGACGCCACACTGGCCGGAACCGACGGGTCGTTGACCTACGACCGCGGCTCCGACGGTGTGGTGATCCCCGGCAGCTATCGCAACCGGCACACCGCCGTCAACGGCTCGACCGTCCAGCTGACCCTCGACGACGACATCCAGTACTACGTCCAGCAGCAGGTGCAGCAGGCCAAGGACGCCTCCGGTGCGGAAAACCTCTCCGCGGTCGTGCTGGACGCGAAAACCGGTGAGGTGCTGGCGATGTCGAACGACAACACGTTCGACCCGAGCCAGGATATCGGCCGCCAGGAAAATCGCGACCTGGGCAACCTAGTCGTCTCGTCGCCGTTCGAGCCGGGTTCGGTGAACAAGATCGTCACCGCCGCGTCGGTGATCGAGTTCGGACTGTCCAATCCCGACGAGGTGCTCCACGTCCCCGGATCCATCGACATGGGCGGCGTGACCGTCGGCGACGCCTGGGAGCACGGCGTGATGCCGTACACCACCACCGGCATCTTCGGGAAGTCGTCCAACGTCGGCACGCTGATGCTGGCGCAGCGGGTCGGCCCTGAGCGCTACGCCGACATGCTGGCCAAGTTCGGCCTCGGCCAGCGCACCGACGTCGGGCTCCCCGGCGAGAGCGCGGGCCTGGTCCCGCCGATCGACCAGTGGTCGGGCAGCACCTTCTCCAACCTGCCCATCGGGCAAGGCCTTTCGATGACTCTGCTGCAGATGACGGACATGTACCAGACGATCGCAAACGACGGAGTGCGCATTCCTCCGCGGATCGTCAAGGCCACCGTCGCTCCCGACGGCAGCCGCACGGAAGAGCCTCGCCCCGAAGGAATCCGGGTGGTCTCGCCGCAGACTGCTCAGACCGTGCGCGGGATGTTGCGCGCGGTGGTGCAACGCGACCCGATGGGCACACAGCAGGGCACCGGTTCGCTCGCCGCCGTCGACGGCTACCAAGTCTCCGGCAAGACCGGCACCGCACAGAAGATCAACCCGGCCTGCGGCTGCTACTACAGCGACGTCTACTGGATCACCTTCGCCGGCATGGTCACCACCGACGACCCGCGCTACGTGATCGGCATCATGGCCGACAACCCCCACCGCACCGCAGAGGGGCAGCCGGGGACGACGATGGCGCCGCTGTTCCACAACATCGCGAGCTGGTTGATGCAGCGGGAGAACGTGCCGCTGTCACCCGACCCCGGGCCGCCGCTGACGCTGGTAGCCACCTGACCAAGCTGTCCGGGGGAAGCCTGCCGTGGCGGTCGGTACTGTGTCATGGCCATGAAGCTGCGTCCCTCGCATCCCGCCGGCCAGGCGCTCGGGTCACTGGCCGACCGGATAGGCGCGGTTTTTCAGCCGGGCAGTGAGGGCTCGCATGCCCTCGTCACCGGGGTGACGCTGCGCAGCCAGGACACCGAGCCCGGCGACCTGTTCGCCGCGCTGCCGGGCGCGTCGTCGCACGGCGGGCGCTATGCGGAGGACGCCGTCCGGCGCGGCGCGGTCGCGGTGCTGACCGATGCGGACGGATTGGACCTGATGGGTCCTGAGGTGACGGTGCCCGTGCTGGTCCGTCCCGACCCGCGGTCGGTGCTCGGTGGCCTGGCCGCCACCATCTACGGCAACCCGTCTCAGCACGTGCGGGTGATCGGGGTGACCGGCACGTCGGGCAAGACCACCACGACGTATCTCGTGGAGGCCGGACTGCGGGCCGCCGACCGGGTGGTGGGCCTGATCGGCACCGTCGGCATCAGGATCGCGGGGGAGGACCTGCCGAGCGCGCTGACCACACCCGAGGCGCCGGATCTGCAGGCCCTGCTGGCGTTGATGGTCGAACAGGGAACCGACACCGTGGTGATGGAGGTGTCCAGCCATGCGCTGCGTCTCGGGCGCGTCGACGGGGTCGACTTCGCCGTCGGCGGCTTCACCAACCTGTCGCGCGATCACCTCGACTTCCATCCGACTATGGAGGACTACTTCAACACCAAGGCGCGCCTTTTCGTGCCCGGATCCCCAACGCACGCAGCCGCTTCGGTGGTGTGCGTCGACGACGACGCGGGCCGTGCGATGGCCGCGCTCGCATCCAACCCGGTGACGGTCAGCGCGACCGGCGGCACCGCCGACTGGCGCGTCGAGGATGTCCGCACGGTCGATCGCGGTGCGCAGGAGTTCTTCGCCGTCGATCCCGCCGGGGTGCACCACGGCCTGCGCATCGGACTGCCCGGCCGCTACAACGTCGCGAACTGTCTGCTCGCGGCGGCGCTACTCGATGCGGTCGGCGTGTCACCCGAACAGGCTGCCCCGGGTCTGCGGGATGCGCGCGTGCCGGGCCGGTTGGAGCCCGTCGACCGCGGCCAGGACTTCCTGGCGCTGGTCGACTACGCCCACAAGCCGGGCGCGCTTCGTGCCGTGCTGGACACGCTGCGCGAGCAGGCCACCGGTCGCGTCGCGGTGGTGTTCGGCGCGGGCGGCAACCGCGACCCCGGCAAGCGCGAGCCGATGGGCCGGGTGGCGGCCGAGCTCGCCGACCTGGTGGTGGTCACCGACGACAACCCGCGCGACGAGGATCCCGCCGTGATCCGCTCGACGATCATGGCGGGCGCCGCTGGCGGCCCGGCCCAGGTCGTCGAGATCGGCGAACGGCGCGAGGCCATCGACCACGCCGTCGGGTGGGCACGCACCGGGGACGTGGTCCTGATCGCCGGGAAGGGCCACGAAGCCGGCCAGACCAGTCACGGGCACACCCGGCCGTTCGATGACCGCGACGAGTTGGCGCAGTCGCTCGAGGCATTGGGACCTCGGACATGATCGATCTGAGCCTCGCCCAGATCGCCGACATCGTCGGCGGCGAGCTGGCCGACATCTCCGCTGCGGACGCCGCCGCGACGAAGATCACCGGAACGGTCGAATTCGACTCGCGCGCTGTGAGACCCGGAGGGCTGTTCCTGGCCCTGCCCGGCGCGCGTTCAGACGGCCACGACTTCGCCGCGGCCGCGGTGGCCTCCGGTGCCGTCGGCGTGTTGGCCGCCCGGCCGGTCGGTGTGCCCGCGATCGTCGTCACGCCTCGCATCGACGGTGAGACCGACACGGCGGCCGGTGTTCTGGAGCACGACACCGATGGCTCAGGTGCGGCGGTTCTCGCCGCATTGGCCCGGCTGGCCGCCGCGGTGGCCGCCGAGTTGGTGGCGGGCGGCCTGACGATCGTCGGCATCACCGGCTCGTCGGGAAAGACGTCCACCAAAGACCTCGTCGCCGCGGTGCTCACGCCGCTGGGTGAGGTGGTCGCCCCTCCGGGCTCCTTCAACAACGAGCTTGGTCATCCGTGGACGGTGCTGCAGGCGACCGAGGACACCGACTATCTGGTGCTTGAGATGTCGGCGCGCCACCCCGGCAACATCAAGGCTCTGGCCGCGATCGCGCCGCCGTCGATAGCGGTCGTGCTCAACGTCGGCACCGCCCATCTCGGCGAGTTCGGCTCCCGCGAAGCCATCGCGCGAACCAAAGCCGAACTGCCCCAAGCTGTTCCGGCGTCCGGAGTGGTCATCCTCAACGTCGACGACGACGCCGTTGCGGCCATGGCGGAGCAGACCGCGGCCCGGGTGGTTCGGGTGTCGCGCTCACCGGGCGCCGACGTGTGGGCTGGCCCGGTCACGCTCGACGAGGTGGCACGCCCGCGCTTTCCGCTTCACGCGGCAGGCGTCGAGGCCGACGTGAGATTGGCGGTGCACGGCGACCATCAGGTGTCCAATGCGCTGTGTGCGGCCGCGGTGGCGCTGGAGTGCGGTGCGACCGGCGCGCAGGTGGCGACCGCGCTGGCCGGGGCGGGCCCGGCGTCGCGGCACCGCATGCACGTCACGACTCGCAGCGACGGGATCACCGTCATCGACGACGCCTACAACGCCAACCCGGATTCCATGCTGGCCGGCCTGAAGTCGCTGGCCTGGATGGCACGCCAGAGTTCAGCGAGCACCGAAACCCGGCGCAGCTGGGCCGTGCTGGGCGAGATGGCCGAGCTGGGCGACGACGCGATATCGGAGCATGACCGCATCGGCCGGCTGGCGGTGCGATTAGATGTCAGTCGACTCGTCGTCGTCGGAACCGGGAGGTCTATGAGCGCCATGCACCACGGGGCGGTCATGGAGGGATCGTGGGGAGGAGAAGCCACCATGGTCGCCGACGCTGACGCTGCGCTGGCATTGCTGCGGGCCGAGCTGCGGCCGGGAGACGTGGTGCTCGTCAAGGCATCGAACGCAGCGGGATTCGGGAAGCTTGCCGAGGCGTTGGTCGCCTCATGAGGCAGATCCTCATTGCCGTCGGCATCGCGCTGGCGGTGTCGATTCTGCTGACCCCCGCCCTGATCCAGGTCTTCACCCGGCAGGGGTTCGGGCACGAGATCCGCGAGGACGGCCCGCCGAGCCACCACAAGAAGCGCGGCACTCCATCGATGGGCGGCGTGGCGATCCTGGCCGGCATCTGGGCCGGCTACCTCGGCACCCACCTGGTGGGGTTGGCGCTCGACGGCGAGGGGCCGTCCTCGTCGGGTCTGATGATCCTCGGCCTGGCGACCGCGCTCGGTGCCGTCGGGTTCGTCGACGACCTGATCAAGATCCGCCGGTCGCGCAACCTCGGCCTGAACAAGACCGCCAAGACCGTCGGCCAGTTGCTGGCGGCCGTCATCTTCGGTGTGCTGGCGTTGCAGTTCCGCAACGCCGACGGACTGACGCCCGGTAGCGCTGAACTCTCCTACGTGCGCGAGATCGCCACGGTCACACTGGCTCCCGCGATCTTCGTTCTGTTCTGCGTCGTGATCGTCTCGGCGTGGTCGAACGCGGTGAACTTCACCGACGGGCTGGACGGACTGGCAGCAGGCGCGATGGCGATGGTCTGCGCGGCCTACGTGCTGATCACCTTCTGGCAGTTCCGCAACGCGTGCGCGACGGCTCCCGGCGTCGGCTGCTACAACGTCCGAGACCCGTTGGACCTCGCGCTGATCGCCGCGGCAACGGCGGGCGCATGCGTCGGGTTCCTGTGGTGGAACGCCGCGCCCGCCAAGATCTTCATGGGCGACACCGGGTCGCTCGCCCTAGGCGGCATCATCGCCGGGCTGTCGGTGCTCAGCCGCACCGAGATGCTGGCGGTGGTGCTCGGCGCTCTGTTCGTCGCCGAGGTGACGTCGGTCGTGGTGCAGATCCTGGCGTTCCGCACCACCGGGCGACGGGTGTTCCGGATGGCGCCGTTCCACCACCACTTCGAACTGGTCGGGTGGGCCGAGACCACAGTGATCATCCGCTTCTGGCTGTTGACCGCAATCGCGTGCGGCCTGGGCGTTGCGCTCTTCTACAGTGAGTGGCTCGCCACCGTCGGGACCTGATGTGACCCATCCGGCTGTCGCGGAGCTCGCGCCTGGCACCCGCGTGCTGGTGACCGGCGCGGGCATCACCGGTCGCTCGGTTGGCGCCGCGCTGGAACCGACGGGTGTGCGGCTGACCATCTGCGACGACGACCCGTTGGCGCTGCAGCGCCTGGTAACGCCCGCGTCGGTGGTCACCACAGGCGATGCCGTGGCGCGCATCCGCGACTACGCACTTGTGGTCACCAGCCCCGGATTTCCGCCCACCGCACCGGTTTTGGCCGCCGCGGCCGCCGCGGACGTGCCGATCTGGGGCGACGTCGAACTGGCGTGGCGCATGGACCAGGCGGGGTTGTTCGGCACGCCGAAGCGCTGGCTGGTGGTGACGGGCACCAACGGAAAGACAACCACCACATCGATGCTGCACTCGATGCTGATCGCCGCCGGGCGGCGCGCACTGCTGTGCGGGAACATCGGCAACCCGGTGATCGACATGCTCGCCGAGCCCGCTGAGCTGCTCGCGGTCGAGCTGTCGAGTTTTCAGCTGCACTGGGCGCCGTCGCTGCGGCCGGAGGCCGGCGCGGTGCTCAACGTGGCCGAGGACCACCTCGACTGGCACGGCTCGATGGACGCGTACGCCCGCGACAAGGCGGGCGCGCTGAATGGCCGGGTCGCGGTCGTCGGGCTCGACGACCCGGTCGCAGCGGGGTTGCTCGAGCACGCCCAAGCGCCGGTGCGCGTCGGGTTCCGGCTCGGCGACCCGGCCGCAGGCGAACTGGGAGTCCGCGACGGCGCGTTGATCGACAACGCATTCGCCGATGGCATGGTGCTCGCCGACGCCGCGACGATTCCGGTGCCGGGGCCGATCGGTGTGCTCAATGCGTTGGCCGCCGCGGCGCTGGCCCGCGCCGTCGACGTGCCCGCAGAAGCCGTCGCCGATGCGCTGACGTCATTTCATCTCGGCCCGCACCGCGCCCAGGTGATCGCGGAGGTCGACGGAGTGACGTACGTCGACGATTCGAAGGCCACCAATCCGCATGCCGCACATGCGTCGATCGCCGCCTATCCGCGGGTGGTGTGGATCGCAGGCGGTCTGCTCAAGGGCGCATCGGTCGACGATCTGGTTACTCGGGTGGCGAATCGGCTGGTCGGCGCCGTGCTGATCGGCCGGGATCGGTCACAAATAGCCAATGCGTTATCGCGACACGCCCCGGATGTCCCCGTCGTGGAGGTTGTGACAGGGGAGGATTCTGGGGTGCTTGAGACAATTGAGGTAGCTGAGTCTACTGTTGAGGATGTGACTCATGTGGTTGAGGTGGCCGATTCGCCCACCTCAATCGGTGTGATGACGGCGGTGGTCGCCGCCGCGCGCCGGCTGGCCCGCCCCGGCGACACCGTGTTGCTGGCCCCCTCGGGTGCATCCTTCGACCAGTTCAGCGGCTATGCCGACCGCGGTGACGCCTTCGCGGCCGCCGTGCGCACAACGCGGTAGCGGCGGATGAGCACCCGAAGGCGACCCCGAGTGAGGATCGCAGCGAGGGACGAACGAGAACCGCAGCGACGGGGAGCCGAGGCATGAGCAGCGTCCTCACCCGGCTGCGGCTCCGCCGGTCCGGCGGAACCGCGGACCCGACCCCCGCCAACACGACCGCCACCGGCGCGTCACGGACCCGCTTCGGCGCCTGGCTCGGTAGGCCCATGACGTCGTTTCACCTCATCGTCGCCGTCGCCGCGCTGCTCACCATGCTCGGCCTGACCATGGTGCTATCGGCGTCCGGCGTGCACTCCTACGACGAAGACGGCTCGCCGTGGGTGATCTTCGGCAAGCAGCTGATCTGGACGTTGGTCGGCCTTTTCGCGTTCTACGCCGCGATGCGCATGCGCGTGCAGACCATGCGCAGCCTCGCGTTCTCCGGCTTCGCCGTCAGCATCGTGCTACTGGTATTGGTGCTGATCCCGGGAATCGGCAAGGAAGCCAACGGTTCCCGCGGCTGGTTCGTCGTCGCCGGACTCTCGATGCAACCCTCGGAACTGGCCAAGATCGCATTCGCGATCTGGGGTGCGCACCTGCTGGCGGCCCGCCGGATGGAACGGGCGTCGCTGCGGGAGATGCTCATTCCCCTGGTGCCCGCGGCGGTCATCGCGCTGGCACTGATCGTCGCCCAGCCCGACCTCGGGCAGACTGTGTCGCTCGGCATCATCCTGCTGGCCCTGCTCTGGTACGCGGGTCTGCCGCTGCGAGTGTTCCTGTCCTCGCTGTTCGCCGTCGTGGTATCAGCGGGGGTCCTGGCAATGGCGGCGGGTTACCGCTCCGACCGAGTGATGTCCTGGCTGAACCCCGGCGCCGACGCTCAGGGCTCCGGGTACCAGGCGAGGCAGGCCAAGTTCGCGCTGGCCAATGGCGGTGTCTTCGGTGACGGGCTCGGACAGGGCACCGCCAAGTGGAACTACCTGCCCAACGCGCACAACGACTTCATCTTCGCGATCATCGGCGAGGAGCTCGGCTTCGTCGGAGCTGCGGGCCTGCTGTGCCTGTTCGGCCTGTTCGCCTACACCGGAATGCGGATCGCGCGCCGGTCGGCCGATCCGTTCCTGCGGCTGCTCACCGCCACCGCGACGATGTGGGTGCTCGGCCAGGTGTTCATCAACGTCGGCTACGTCATCGGGCTGCTGCCCGTGACCGGGCTGCAGCTGCCGCTGATCTCTGCGGGCGGAACATCAACGGCGACAACGCTTCTGATCATCGGCGTGATCGCCAACGCGGCGCGGCACGAGCCACGAGGCGGTGGCCGCGCTGCGCGCCGGACGCGACGACCGCGGTGAACCGGCTGCTGCGGCTGCCGCTGCCGGAGACTTACTCGCCCACTCGGACAGAGGCGCTGCGCGACCGATTGCGGAAACGGCCGAACAAGCCCGCGCCCAAGGCGCCGCGCAAACCCGCCAAGGACAACAAGCGCAAACCCCATGCGGCCGACCGGCCCGTGCGACGCTCAGGGCATCATGGAGGCGGCCAGCGCGCTTCTCACGCGACTGGACAGCGCCACCAGGGCCGACGGGCTCGCACATTGGAAGGTCAACGTCACGGGTGAATGGCCCCATATCGGTAGTTCTCGCCGGTGGCGGGACGGCAGGCCACGTCGAACCCGCCATGGCTGTCGCCGATGCGCTCAGCGCGCTCGACCCAGGGGTGCGGATCACCGCGCTGGGCACCCGGCGCGGTCTGGAAACCCGGTTGGTCCCCGAGCGCGGCTACGACCTGGAGCTCATCACGCCGGTGCCGCTGCCCCGCAAGCCAACCGGTGACCTGTTGCGGCTGCCGGTGCGGGTGCGCAGGGCCGTCAGGCAGACCCGCACCGTGCTCGACAACGTCGACGCCGACGTGGTCATCGGCTTCGGCGGCTACGTCGCCCTGCCGGCCTACCTGGCCGCGCGCGGCGGAGCGCTTCGCCGTCGCCGGGTGCCGGTGGTGATCCACGAAGCCAATGCCAGCGCGGGCTGGGCCAATCGGGTGGGTGCCCGGTCGGCGCTCCGCGTGCTCTCCGCGGTTCCGGATCCCGGCCTGCGCCGTGCCGAGGTCGTCGGCGTCCCGGTGCGCGCGGCGATCACGTCGCTTGACCGGATGGCGCTGCGGGCGGAGGCCCGCGCTTACTTCGGATTCGCCGACGACGCGCGGGTGCTGTTGGTGTTCGGCGGTTCGCAGGGTGCGCAGTCGATCAACCGGGCCGTCGCGGCCGCCGCCAAAGACCTTGCCGCGGGCGGTATCTCGGTGCTGCATGCGCATGGTCCGAAGAACACGCTGGAGTTGCGTGAGCCCGCAGAGGGTGATCCACCATACGTCGCCGTGCCGTATCTCGATCGGATGGATCTGGCGTATGCCGCCGCTGATCTGGCGATCTGCCGGTCCGGAGCGATGACGGTCGCCGAGGTTTCGGCGGTCGGACTGCCCGCGGTGTACGTCCCACTGCCCATCGGCAACGGCGAGCAGCGGCTCAATGCGCTGCCCGTCGTCAACGCGGGCGGTGGGCTGCTGGTCGACGACGCCGACCTCACCCCGCAGTTCGTCGGCGACACGGTGACCGGACTGCTGGGCGACGGGCCGCGCCTGACGGCGATGACGGCCGCAGCGGCGATGGCGGGCCATCGCGACGCCGCGCAGCGGGTGGCCGAGGTGGCGCTCGATGTGGCCCGTAGCGGGCGTGAGAACCGAAAGCGGCGGCGGTGAACGGGAACTCGCTGTCCGCCGAGCTGCAGCGGGTGCATATGGTCGGCATCGGGGGAGCGGGCATGTCGGGCATCGCGCGCATCCTGCTCGACCGCGGCGGGCTGGTGTCCGGCTCCGACGCCAAGGAGTCACGCGGTGTGGCGGCGCTACGGGCACGCGGAGCGTTGATTCGAATCGGCCACGACGAGTCCTCCCTCGATCTCCTGCCCGGTGGACCGACAGCGGTGGTGACCACGCATGCGGCGATCCCGAAGACCAACCCCGAACTCGTCGAGGCGAGGCGCCGCGGCATTCCGGTGATTCTCCGGCCGGTGGTGCTGGCCAAGCTGATGACCGGCTACACCACGCTGATGGTCACCGGCACCCACGGCAAGACGACTACGACGTCGATGCTCATCGTCGCCTTGCAGCACAGCGGATTCGACCCGTCGTTCGCCGTCGGCGGTGACCTCGGTGAGGCGGGAACAAACGCGCATCACGGCAGTGGCGACTGTTTCGTCGCCGAGGCCGACGAGAGCGACGGATCACTGCTCGAATACACCCCGAATGTGGCGGTGGTGACCAACATCGAGGCCGACCATCTGGACTTCTTCGGCAGTGCCGAGGCATACGGCGCAGTGTTCGACGACTTCGTCGAGCGGCTGGCGCCCGGCGGCGCGCTGGTGGTGTGTACCGACGACCAAGGCTCCGCGGCGCTCGCCGAGCGCACCGCAGCGCTGGGGATACGGGTGCTGAAGTATGGCAGCAACGGCGCGCCGGACCTGGCCGGCGGGCTGCTGAGCTGGGAGCAGCAGGACACCGGCGCCGTTGCGCACATCCAACTGGCCGCCGAGCGGTACCCGCGGGTGATGCGAATGTCCGTGCCGGGCAGGCACATGGCGCTCAACGCGCTTGGGGCGCTGCTGGCCGCGATGGAGGTCGGTGCCTCTGCCGAGTCGGTGCTCGACGGGCTGGCCGGGTTCGAGGGCGTGCGTCGCCGCTTCGAGTTGGTCGGCACCGCGCACGGCGTGCGCGTGTTCGATGACTACGCACACCATCCGACCGAGGTTCGCGCCACGCTCGCTGCGGTGCAGATGCTGACCGAGCAGAGCGGGAGCGGTCGCTCGGTGGTGGTGTTCCAACCGCACTTGTATTCGCGCACAGCCGCTTTCGCACGTGACTTCGGACAGGCTCTTGACACCGCCGACGAGGTGTTCGTGCTCGATGTGTACGCCGCGCGGGAACAACCGATGGCAGGCATCAGCGGAGCCACGGTGGCAGAGCACGTCGGCAAGCCGGTGCACTACGTCGCGGACTTCTCGGCGGTGGCTGATCTGGTGGCCGACGCCGTACACCCTGGCGACGTCGTCGTCACGATGGGCGCGGGTGACGTCACGATGCTGGGCCCTGAAATCGTTGCAGCGCTCCAGGTCAGGGCCAACCGTGCCACGCCGCGCAGGCCCGAAACGGGCGTGCGATGACCGAGTCCGAGGACGGCACCGAGGTCACGACGGAGGCGGAGTCGGAGACGGCCGCTCCCGCCGAGGAGTTCGAGGGACCGCGACGGCGGGCCCGGCGGGAACGCGAGGCGCGCCGCGAGGCTCAGGCCCGCGCCACCGCCATCGAGCAGGCCCGCCGCCAGGCCAAGCGCCGCGCGGAGGGTAAGTCCGCCGAGGAGTCCAAAACCTCTGGGCGGGGCGTGGTTCGGGGTCTCAAGGTGATGGTCTGGACAGTGGTCCTCGTCGCGTTGTTCGTCGGACTGGGCCTGCTGCTGTACTTCACCCCGATCATGGCGGCGCGCAATGTCGTCATCACCGGTCTCGGCGCGGTGACCCAGGACGAGGTCATCGCCGCGGCCGCCGTCAAGCAGGGCACCCCGCTGCTGCAGATCAACACCGACGACGTCGCCGAGCGGGTGGCCACGATAAGACGTGTCGGCAGCGCTCGGGTGCAGCGGGAATACCCGTCGACACTTCGGATTACGGTCGTCGAGCGGCTGCCGATCGTCGTCAAGGATTATCCCGACGGCCCGCACCTGTTCGACCGCGACGGCGTGGATTTCGCGATCGCGCCGCCGCCACCCAATCTGCCGTACTTGGAGGCCGACAATCCCGGCCCGGCCGATCCGCCGACGAAGGCGGCGCTGGCCGTGATGACGGCGCTGCGCCCGGAGGTGGCCGGCCAGGTCGCCCGCGTCTCGGCGCCGTCGGTCGCGGCGATCACGTTGACGTTGGTCGACGGCAGGGAGGTGGTGTGGGGGACGACCGACCGCACCGAGGAGAAGGCGCAGAAACTTGCGGCGCTGCTGACCCAGCCGGGGCACACCTACGACGTGTCGAGCCCCGATTTGCCGACGGTCAAGTAGTCGCCGTCGCACGAAATCGCCCGAAATTCTTTACGTTGCCGTCGGCGCGCCTGCATGGATAGTCCTTGACCTCGCCCTACCGTTCTGTTTGCGCGGAACAACTTGACATAACTCTAAGCCTCTGGTTGAGGTTGAGAGTTTGCCGAGAGGGTTCAGCACACCGAAAGCAACCAGGGAGGAAGGCGATGATGACCCCCCCGCACAATTACCTCGCCGTCATCAAGGTGGTCGGCATCGGCGGCGGCGGCGTCAACGCCGTCAACCGAATGATCGAGCAGGGTCTGAAGGGCGTGGAGTTCATCGCCATCAACACGGACGCCCAGGCGCTGTTGATGAGTGATGCCGACGTCAAGCTCGACGTCGGGCGCGACTCCACTCGCGGCCTTGGCGCCGGGGCCGACCCGGAGGTCGGCCGTAAGGCGGCAGAAGACGCCAAGGACGACATCGAGGAGCTGCTGCGCGGCGCCGACATGGTGTTCGTGACGGCAGGAGAGGGCGGCGGCACCGGCACGGGCGGCGCACCCGTCGTCGCCACCATCGCCAGGAAGCTCGGTGCGCTGACGGTCGGCGTGGTGACCAGGCCGTTCTCGTTCGAGGGCAAGCGCCGCAGCAACCAGGCCGAGACGGGCATCGCCGCGCTGCGGGAGAGCTGCGACACGTTGATCGTGATCCCCAACGACCGGCTGCTGCAGATGGGCGACGCCGCGGTGTCGCTGATGGACGCGTTCCGCAGCGCCGACGAGGTGCTGCTCAACGGCGTGCAGGGCATCACCGACCTGATCACCACGCCTGGCCTGATCAACGTCGACTTCGCCGACGTCAAGGGCATCATGTCCGGCGCGGGCACCGCGCTGATGGGCATCGGCTCGGCGCGTGGCGACGGTCGCGCCCTCAAGGCGGCCGAGATCGCGATCAACTCGCCGCTGCTCGAGGCGTCGATGGAAGGCGCGCAGGGCGTGCTGATGTCCATCGCGGGCGGCAGCGACCTTGGCTTGTTCGAGATCAACGAGGCCGCCTCGCTGGTCCAGGATGCCGCGCACCTCGAAGCCAACATCATCTTCGGCACCGTCATCGACGACTCGCTCGGCGACGAGGTGCGGGTGACGGTGATCGCGGCCGGCTTCGACGCGACCGGGCCCAGCCGCAAGCCGGTGGTCAGCGGAACGGGACAGGCCATCGCCCCCGGAAAGGCCGGCCAGGTCACCTCGCCGTTGTTCGAACCGGTCGATGCCGCCAGCGTGCCGGTGCACACCAACGGCGCGACGGTCAGCATCGGGGGGGACGACGACGACGACGTCGACGTTCCGCCGTTCATGCGGCACTGACACTCGAGTACCTTGCGCTCCTCGCGTGAGCGGCACCGGATACTGGGGCTGTGAGTGTTCGGGTTCGGCGCGTGACCACCACCCGCGCAGGCGGCGTCTCGGTGCCGCCCTTCGACACGTTCAATCTCGGCGACCACGTCGGCGACGACCCGGCCGCCGTCGCCGCCAACCGGAAAAGGCTCGCGGCCGCGATCGGGTTGGGCAGCGACGCGGTGGTCTGGATGAACCAGGTGCACGGCGATCGAGTGGCCCACGTAGACGGCCCCCAAGAAAGCCCGGTCGAGCAGACCGATGCATTGGTGAGTGCCACACCGCGATTGGCATTGGCGGTGGTAACCGCCGATTGCGTTCCCGTTTTAATGGCCGATGCACGCGCGGGCGTGGTAGCGGCGGTGCATGCGGGGCGGGTGGGCGCACAGAAAGGTGTCGTCGCCCGCGCCGTCGAGGCGATGCTCGAGGCGGGCGCGCACGCCCAGGACATCTCCGTGTTGCTGGGCCCCGCGGTCAGCGGCCGCAACTACGAGGTGCCCGCGGAGATGGCTGCAGAGGTAGAGACCACGCTGCCGGGCAGCCGGACCACGACGTCGCGGGGCACCCCAGGACTTGACCTGCGAGCCGGAATCGCCCGTCAATTAACGGATTTGGACATCAAGGCTATCGATGTGGACCCGCGCTGCACGGTCGAGGACCGCAATCTGTTCAGTCACCGCCGGGACGCCCCGACCGGACGCCTTGCCTCTGTGGTGTGGATGGAATGACCATCGATGAGCGCTCGCGCGAAGAGGCGATGAACCCAGTGGCAACCACGCGGGAAGTCGAATTGGCCAACGCGCTGACCCTTGTGCGCGAACGCCTGCAGCGGGCCGCGGACGCCGCCGGGCGCAAAACCGACGAAATTGAATTGTTGCCGGTTACTAAATTCTTTCCGGCAACCGATGTCCTTATATTGTCGCGATTGGGTTGCCCTGCTTTTGGTGAATCGCGCGAACAAGAAGCGGTGACGAAATCGGCCGAATGCAATTCCGCCGATCCCGATCGGCCGATTCGCTGGCACATGGTCGGCCGGATTCAACGCAACAAGGCGCGGTCGATCGCGAGCTGGGCCTACGCCGCGCACTCCGTCGACAGCGCCAAGCTGATCACCGCGCTCGACCGGGCGTCCGGGCAGGCGCTGGTCGACGAAGCGCGGTCCGACCCGCTGCGGGTGTACATCCAGATCAGCCTCGACGGCGACGTCGAGCGCGGCGGGGTCGACATCGGCCGCCCGGACCTGGTCGACGAACTGTGCGCGGCCGTGCACGCTGCCGGCGGCCTCGAGTTCGTCGGGCTGATGGGCATTCCGCCGCTGGATGCCGACCCCGACGACGCCTTCGCGCGTTTGCAGGCCGAACACCAGCGGGTACAGGGCAACTATCAGCAGCGCCTCGGGCTGTCGGCGGGGATGTCCAGCGATCTCGAGGTGGCGGTCGAACATGGCTCGACGTGTGTGCGTGTCGGTACCGCGTTATTGGGGCAACGTCCTCTAACGTCACCATGAGTAGTCACTCCAGTCACATCTTCATCACAGACACCAGCTCTTCAAGAAGGGTCCAGCGATGAGCACACTGCATAAAGTCAAGGCGTACTTCGGTATGGCGCCTATGGACGACTACGACGACGAGTACTACGACGACGAGGACCGTCCCTCGCGCGGCTACCCCCGCCGCGAGCGTTTCGCCGACGAGGGATACGACCGCTACGACGACCGTCGCGACTACGACGAGGACATGCCGGGCGGGTACCGCGGCGGCTACCCGGACGAGGGAAGGTTCCGGCCTCGCGAGTTCGACCGGCCAGCACCGAGATTCGGCTCCCTGCGCGGCTCCACCCGGGGCGCCCTCGCGATGGATCCGCGCCGGATGGCGATGCTGTTCGACGAGGGCAGCCCGCTGTCGAAGATCACCACGCTGCGGCCCAAGGACTACAGCGAGGCCCGCACCATCGGGGAGCGGTTCCGCGACGGCACCCCGGTGATCATGGACCTGGTGACGATGGACAACGCCGACGCCAAGCGGCTGGTCGACTTCGCCGCGGGCCTGGCTTTCGCGCTGCGCGGATCGTTCGACAAGGTCGCCACGAAGGTGTTCCTGCTCTCGCCCGCCGACGTCGACGTCACCCCCGACGACCGCAGGCGCATCGCCGAGACCGGCTTCTACGCCTATCAGTAGGTCGGCGGCCAGCTCAGTCCTTCTGCGCTCCTCGCGTGCGCGGCGGGCCAGGTAGGCTGACGGCGTCGCGCTGGCCGGCACCGGCCTGCGGCCTGTATTGAACGTCACACATCGGCTGTAGTGAGGTCGGCTTAGTTGGCCCTGTTCTTTGAGATTCTGGGTTTCGCGCTGTTCGTGTTCTGGCTGCTGCTCATCGCCCGCGTGGTGGTCGAGTTCATCCGTTCGTTCAGCCGCGACTGGCATCCCAGGGGCGTGACCGTGGTGATCCTCGAGGTCATCATGACGGTCACCGATCCGCCAGTTAAGCTGCTGCGCCGCCTCATTCCGCAGCTCACGATAGGGGCCATCCGCTTCGACTTGTCGATCATGGTGCTGCTGCTCGTCGCGTTCATCGGCATGCAGTTGGCGTTCAGCGCAGCGGCATGAGAACGTCGGCATCGACGTTTGCCGGGCGTCGCAATTGCGCTAAGAAGTTTGAATTTCGCTCTTAATTATTGGCCTCACCCGCAACCGCCGGGTCTGGTGTGACAGGATGGACGCCAGTTACTCCACTGACGCTCTACACTTTGAGATCGATTGACGGTCCAGACCTTCTAGGGGGCAGAAAATGCCGCTTACTCCAGCCGACGTCCACAACGTCGCGTTCAGCAAGCCACCCATCGGCAAGCGCGGCTACAACGAGGACGAGGTCGATGCCTTCCTCGATCTGGTCGAGAACGAGCTGACCCGGCTCGTCGAGGAGAACGCCGACCTACGCCAGCGCGTGACAGAGATGGACCAGGAGCTGTCCACGGCGCGAGCCGGCGGCGGCGGATCGCAGCCCACTCAGGCCATTCCGCTGTATCAGCCCGAGCCGGAACCGGAACCGGAACCGGCACCGGCGCCCGTATACGAGGCGCCGCCGCAGCCGCCGCCGTCCGCCCCTGTCAGTGAGGATCAGCACCTCAAGGCCGCGCGTGTGCTCGGCCTGGCCCAGGACACCGCCGACCGGTTGACCACGACCGCCAAGGCGGAGTCTGAGAAGCTGCTCTCCGACGCGCGCGCCCAGGCCGACCAGATGGTCAGCGAGGCGCGGGTCACCGCGGAGTCCACCGTGGCCGAGGCTCGGCAGCGGGCAGACACGATGCTGGCCGATGCCCAGACCCGCTCGGAGACTCAACTGCGTCAGGCCCAGGAGAAGGCCGACGCGCTGCAGGCCGACGCCGAGCGCAAGCACTCCGAGATCATGGGAACGATCAACCAGCAGCGCACCGTGCTGGAAGGCCGGCTGGAGCAGCTGCGCACGTTCGAACGCGAGTACCGCACCCGGCTCAAGACCTACCTGGAGTCTCAGCTCGAGGAACTCGGCCAGCGCGGCTCGGCTGCACCGGTCGACTCGGGCGCCAACCAGGACGGCGGCGGCTTCAACCAGTTCAACCGCGGTAACAACTGACCCCCAGCCCCCTCGGCGAAGGGATTGATCGATGTTGATCGTTGCGCTTGTACTCGCGGTCATCGGCCTCGCCGCGCTGGTGACTGCGGTCGTGACGAGCAATGAGCTGATCGCCTGGGTCTGCATCGCCGCAAGCGTGATCGGCGTCGTGCTCCTGATCGTCGACGCGCTGCGGGAGCGTTCCCGTGGTGACGCTAGCGATGCCGAGTCGCGAACCGAGGACGCCGAACCCCAATTCGACGCCGACTATCCCGACGAACCAGAGGGCGATGCGGAGACCGAAACTGCCGCTGCCCCAGTCGAAACCGGCGACGACGAGGTCGCGGGCGAAGACCGCAACACGCGCTAAACCGTCGGCTTGGCCAGCAGTTCGCGCACTTCGTCGTCTGATACCTGGTGGAAGTCGGAATACACCTGACCGACCGCTTCGAACGACGGTGGCATCGTCGCGCACACCACGTCGTCGGCCTCGCCGGCCAGCTGATTGCACGCCGACGGCGGCCCCACCGGGACCGCGACGACCACCTGTGCGGGATCTGCGGCACGGACCGCACGCACGGCGGCGAGCATGCTGGCGCCGGTGGCGATTCCGTCGTCGACGAGGATCGCGACCCTGCCTTTCGGGTCCGCGGGCGGCCTGCCTTGCCGATAGGCCTGCTCGCGACGGTTGAGCTCGTCGGTCTCGCGGTCGATCGTGGCGCGCAGCGCCTCATCGCTGATGCTCAGGCTGCGAATCAGGTTGTCGTTGAGGACCAGGCCGCCGCCGCTGGCGAGGGCCCCCATCGCGAGCTCCTGCCACTGCGGCACGCCTAGCTTGCGAACGAGGAAGACGTCGAGCGGCGCGCGCAGAGCGGCCGCGACCTCCCAGCCGACCGGTACGCCACCGCGCGCAAGGCCGAGGATCAGCAGGTCGTCTCGCCCGTGATAGGCCGTCAGCGCTTCAGCCAGGACTTGGCCGGCTTCGCGGCGGTCCCGGAAGGTACGCCTCGCACTGCGTCGTGCGAGTCCACTCCACCCGGCCATGACTATGTTTTCCCATTCAGGGGACTCTTTAGCTTACGACGGGCAATCCAACTGCGCAGCGACTCCGAATCACTGAAGCTGACCGTTTCGATCACGGAAAGGGATCTATGGGCATCGAGTACGAAAGCGTCGTCGACCATCCGCTGACCGAGGTGTTCGCCTGGCACACCAGACCGGGCGCGATGACCCGGCTCGTTCCGCCCTGGCAGCCGATGAAGGTGGTGGCCGAGACCGAATCGCTGGCCGACGGCCAGGCGGTGCTCGGCCTGCCCGGTGGGCTGCGCTGGGTAGCCCAGCATGAGCGGGACGGTTTCGACCCACCGCACCGGTTCGTCGACGCGCTGTCGTCGGCGGGGCCAAGGTCCCTGCCGCCTCGTGTCATCGGCTGGTGGCGGCACACCCACGAGTTCGCCGAAGCGCCGGGCGGTGGCACGAGGGTCCGCGACGAAGTCGACACCACCGTGCCCGGTGTGGCGCTGCGGCCCACGTTCGTCTACCGGCATCGGCAGCTCGCAGACGACCTGGCCGCCCATCGCGACGCCGCTGCGGCCGGCTCGAAGCCGATGCTCGTGGCGGTCACGGGCGCGTCCGGCCTCGTCGGATCCGCTCTCACGGCACTCCTGACCACCGGCGGGCACCGGGTGATCCGGCTGGTGCGGCGGCCGGCACGGTCGAAGGACGAACGGCAGTGGCAGCCCGACGCTCCCGCACCCGACCTGCTGTCCGGGGTCGACGCAGTGATACATCTGGCGGGCGCGTCGATCGCCGGGCGCTTCACCGCGGGGCACAAGGCGGCGATTCGTGACAGCCGCATCGAGCCGACTCGGCTACTCGCGCAGGCGGCGGCCGACACCGACGACGGTCCGCGAACGTTCGTCAGCGCGTCGGCGGTCGGCATCTACGGATTCGACCGCGGCGACGCAGTGCTGTGCGAGGAAAGCGTGCGCGGCGATGGGTTCCTCGCCGACGTGGTGGCCGACTGGGAAGCCGCGACCCGCCCCGCCGCCGACGCCGGTCTGCGCGTCGTCACCGTGCGCACCGGCATCGTTCAGGCCGCAGCGGGCGGAACGCTGAAGCTGCTGCGGCCGCTCTTTCTGGCAGGCCTCGGCGGGAAGATGGGAACTGGCAGGCAGTGGCTCTCATGGATCGGCCTCGACGACCTGATCGACGTCTACTACCGCGCGCTGTATGACACACGACTGACCGGCCCCGTCAACGCGGTCGGGCCCGCGCCGGTGCGCAATGTCGACTACACCAAGGCGCTGGCGGGCGTGCTTCACCGTCCGGCGGTGCTGCCGGTGCCGTCGTTCGGCCCGCGCCTGCTGTTAGGGAGCCAGGGCGCCCGCGAACTCGCCGAGGCCGACCAGCGGGTGGTGCCGACGAAGCTGACCGAGTTGGGGCACCGGTTCCGGCACGAACGAGTCGAGGACGCCCTCGCGCATCAACTGGGACACGACTGACGGACCACCCGCGATACGAACCCCCGCACCAGCCCGCGTATTCGGCGGCCGGCGCTGCTTTCGAGTTCCGTTGTCGCCGAGCGCAGTTGGCCGTGGCTTAGCCCGACGCTTGCGACCTCGCCGTCGCGGTCATCTGCGAGCCAGCGCTCCAACAGGTCGTGATCGAGCTCGGGGTGGAACTGCAGCGCCAGCGCCTTGCCGAGCACGAAGGCCTGCGACGAGTTCGCGGTCCTGGCGATCTCGGTGGCTCCCGGCGGCAGCGTCCAGCCGTCGAAGTGCCATTGGAACCACGGGCCGCCGGGCACAAGGATCTCGTCGTCGCTCGTGACGTCGAACCAGCCGATCTCCGGAGTCGACGAACGGCCGACCGACCCGCCGAAGGCCTGGGCCAGCAGCTGGCCACCGAAGCACACGCCAAGCGTCGGCACGCCCGCATCCGCGGCATCGCGCATCATCTGCATCTCTGCACCGACCCAGGTCTGACGCAGTGCCTCGTCATATACGGGCCACCGGGCGCCGAGCGGGACGATCACGTCGTAGTCGGTCGGGTCGGGAAACGTCACGTCGCCTGCGGGCGTGTGCACCCGTTCGGCCGGCACCACCTCGAATGTGGCGACGTCGTAGCCGCATTCGATGAACGCGTCGCCGAGCAGGCCCTCGGTCGCGAGGTGCTCGTTGACGATGAACAGCACTTGCGGCGCCATGGTGGGAGATTATTTCGGAGGGAGGGGCGGTGCGTCGTCGGGGGCGAGTTCCTTGGCGATCCTGCGGAATAGGGTGTCGGCTTCGTTGCGGTAATTGCCCGCCTCGTCGAAGGCCTCTGGCTGGTAGGTGACGGTGATCGCGATCGCGATCTTCTTCGACGGCAGGTAGGCCATGACGCCGGCTTCACCGGAGAACAACGGGTTCTGCACCAGCCAGTCGCCGGAGATCACAATCCCCATGCCGTAGGTGTACACGTCGTTCATCTCCGTACAGGTGGTGCAGCCGGGCTGTTTGTGGGTCTTGCCGCGCAACCCGGTGGACACCAACTTCTGGTAGGACTCCTTCGAAAGCAGCCTGCCCGAACCGATACCGGCGGCCGACGCCTCCACGTCGTAGATGTTGGACGTCTCGATGGCGCCGTGGGTGATCGTCCAGGACGGATTCCAGTAGGTTGTCTCCTCGTAAAACGGTGTGCCCGAAGGGATTTTGAGGGCAGCGCGCCGCTCCGAGCTGAACGCGTGCAGGACGGGCGAAGGAATCTCGGGTGTGTATGAGTTCGCGGTGTTGCTCAGACCCAGCGGCCCGAGGACTTTGTCCTGCAACAGCTTCGGCATGTCCTGGCCGGTGGCCTTCTCGAGTGCGAGACCCAGCAGCACGTAATTCGTGTGCGCGTAGTTCCAATTCGTGCCCGGCTTGTACAACAACGGTTTCGACGTTGCGAAGCTCAGCATCTCCTCCGGTGTCCACTGACGGAACGGGTTGGCATACAGCGCGTCGTTCATCGCGGTGTTGCCGATCACGTAATCGACGTAGCCGGAGGTCATTTGGGCCAGCTGCCCGAGGGTGACGCGGTCGGCGTGCGGTACGTCGGGCAGCCACTTCGACAGCTTGTCGTCGAGGCTGACCTTCTTCTCGTCGACGAGGATCAGCAGCAGCGTGGACACATAGGAGATCGCGACCGCGCCGTTGCGGAAGTGCATGTTCGTCGTCGCGGGGACAGCCGTCATCGAGTCGCCGACGGCCTGGGTGACGACTTCCTTGCCGTCGATGGTGGCCCGGACGATGACGGCCTTCAGGTGGGCCTCCGCCATCGTGTCGCGGACGATCCTCATCACCGCGTCGGCCTTGCCGGGGTCGGTGCTGGGGGCGGGTGCCTCGGGCGGTTGCGCCGTCGGGGCACAACCGGCCGCCAACAGGAGCGCGCAGGCCAGGCCGAACAAGCGACGGGTGCGGGGCATGCCCGATCTTGGCAGACCGGCGCGCGGCCACGGTGAGTTTGGACATCAACGCCTGTGGCTATCCGGGTGGCGTGGCGGAGCTCGCAGAGTGGTTCCTCACGGCAGACGAGCGAGGCAACCCGGCCAGCAAGATTCCCGCCTGGTGTGTGGGCAACCGCGCCGAGCCGTTGATTCACGGCGCGACCTATTTCGACCGACTGGTCACCGAGGTCGAGGCGCTCGGCGAGGGCGACTACCTGTTCTTCACCGATTGGCGCGGCGACCCGGACGAGAAGATGCGCGACGACGGCCCGACCATCAGGGAGCTGTTCTGCAAGGCGGCCGAGCGCGGCGTCGTCGTCAAGGGGCTGGTGTGGCGCTCGCACCTGGACAAGTTCGCCTACAGCGAGGAGGAGAACCAGCACCTCGGCGAGGCGATCGAGCGGGCGGGCGGAGAGGTGCTGCTGGACCAGCGCGTCCGGTTCGGCGGTTCGCATCACCAGAAGCTGGTGGTGATCAGGCACCGCGGCCAACCCGAGCGCGACGTCGCGTTCGCCGGCGGCATCGACCTGTGCCACTCCCGCCGCGACGACGAATCCCACCGCGGCGATCGGCAGGCGATGGGGATGTCCGAGCAGTACGGGGACCATCCGCCGTGGCACGACGTGCAGCTTCGAGTGCAGGGCCCGGCCGTCGGCGCGCTGGACACGACGTTCAGGGAACGCTGGAACGATCCCGCGCCGCTGGACATGCTTTCGCCGATCGCGTGGATTGCCGACAAGCTGCGTGGCGCAGACCTGAAGCCGGGGCCGCTGCCGGAGCAGCCGCCCGATCCGCCGCCGTGCGGGCCGCACGCCGTGCAGGTGCTGCGCACCTACCCCGACGCGCACTTCGAGTACGACTTCGCCCCGCACGGTGAGCGCACCATCGCCCGCGGCTACTCGAAGGTGGTCCGGCGCGCCAGGCGACTGATTTATCTAGAGGATCAGTACCTGTGGTCGAAGAGGGTCGCCGACTTGTTCGCGCGCGCATTGGCGGCCAATCCGGCGCTGCACCTGGTGGCCGTCGTACCGCGACACCCCGATGTCGACGGACGGCTCTCGTTGCCGCCCAATCTCGTCGGCCGTCAGCAGGCCATCGAGGCGTGCCGGAGCGCCAGCCCGGAGCGGGTGCACATTTTCGACGTCGAAAACCATGAGGGCACACCCGTTTACGTGCATGCCAAGGTATGTGTCATCGACGACACCTGGGCCAGCGTGGGTAGCGACAACCTCAATCGCAGGTCGTGGACTCACGACAGCGAATTGTCCTGTGCGGTACTGGATGACACGGGCGTCTTCGCGCGCGACCTGCGGCTGCGGTTGGTGCGTGAGCACCTGGACCGCGCCGCAGACGGCACCGAGGACGAGGGATTGGTCGATCTCGACACCGTCGTCGAAACGATCGAAGCGTCGGCCAATGCACTCGAGGATTGGCATGCCAACGGCCGCCGGGGTCCCCGGCCGCCGGGCCGGCTGCGTCCGCATCGTCCGGAAGATCTCGGGCGGATGACCCGGTCGTGGGCGGTTCCGGTCTACCGGATGATCTACGACCCTGACGGGCGGTCCTATCGCGCTCGACTCAAGCGTGAGTGGTGAGTGCGGATATTCCAGCGCGGATATACGCGCATCCGCTGATGTTTTGCCCCATGTACTGGCCGCATGCTGGCTAGCATGAGCCAACTCGAGTGGAGCGAACTTGGCGTGAGCGGGCTACCGACGGGAACGGTGACGTTGCTGCTTGCCGACGTCGAGGGGTCGACGCGGCTCTGGGAAACCCAGCCGGAGGAGATGACGGCCGCGATCGCGCGGCTGGACGCCACGCTTTCGGATCTGGTGGCCGCCCATGGCGGCGTGCGCCCGGTTGAGCAGGGTGAGGGTGACAGCTTCGTGGTGGCGTTCGCGCGGGACAGCGACGCGGTCGCGTGTGGGTTGGCTTTACAGCGCGCACCCCTTGCGCCCATCAGCCTGCGCATCGGCGTGAACACCGGCGAGATCCAACTGCGCGACGAGGGCAATTACATCGGTCCGACGATCAACAGGACGGCGCGCCTTCGGGATCTGGCTGTTGTCGGGTGCGACCGAGTCGATGGTGCTCGACCACCTGCCCGAGGACGGCTGGCTCGCCGATCTCGGTTCACATCCGCTCCGCGATCTGCCTCGCCCGGAACGCGTTGTCCAACTGTGCCATCCCGACATCCGCAATGACTTCCCGCCGCTGCGAACATCTGAAACGGAGACCGCACAGCGCCTTCCAGTGCAGCTGACGAGTTTCGTCGGCAGGCAGGCACAGATCCACGAACTGCGCGGGTTATTGGCCGACAACCGGTTGGTCACCCTTACCGGGGCGGGTGGTTCGGGCAAGACGCGGTTGGCCGTTCAGATTGCCCACGAGTTCGGCGACAGCGTTCGGTATGCGGATCTCGCGCCGATCACCGACCCGGATCTGGCAGCCGTCGCGGTGGCGCGCGCTCTCGGCCTTCCGGATCAACCGGGCCGCACGACGATGCAGACCATTGTTCGGTTCGTCGGCGATACTCAGATGCTGCTTGTGCTCGACAACTGCGAGCATCTGCTGGATGCAAGCGCAGAAATCATTCTGGCTGCTCGAGGCATGCCCAGGCCTCACACTGCTGACGACGAGCCGGGAGCCGAGCTTCCGACATTCTTGTCCTATATCACCGAGAAGCGGTTGTCGAAGCACAAAGCTGAATTCGGTAAGGGCGCAATCGAAGGTGTCGCCGGACCTGAAGCAGCCAACAACGCTTCGGCCGCAGGCACTTTGGTGCCGATGCTCTCGCTTGGCCTGCCGACCAACGCCACCGCGGCGGTGATGCTGACCGCATTCGTGTCCTACGGAATTCAGCCTGGACCAACTCTTTTCGAGAAGGAGCCGCTGCTGATCTGAACGCTGATCGCGAGCCTGTTCATCGGCAACCTGTTGCTGCTTGTGCTCAACCTGCCGTTGGCGCCGATCTGGGCCAAACTGCTGCGCACGCCACGGCCGTACCTGTATGCGGGCATTCTGTTCTTCGCAGCGCTCGGCGCGCTCGCGGTGAACGTGCAAGCGGTGGACTTGGCGCTGCTGCTGGTCTTCGGCCTGCTCGGCCTGATGATGCGGCGGTTCGGGCTGCCGGTGCTGCCGCTGATAATCGGCGTCATCCTCGGTCCACGGATCGAGCGCCAGCTCAGGCAGGCGCTGCAGCTCGCCGGCGGAGACTGGACCGGCTTGTTCACCGAGCCCGTGGCGATCGTCGTGTACGTGCTGATGGTGGTGCTGCTCCTCATGCCGCTGGTGCTGCGGCTGCTGCATCGGAGCGAAGAGACACTTCTGGTCGTCGAGGACGACCGGGACCAGCAAGAGAAGGCGGCACAGGCATGATCGTGGTCGGATACAGCGCGGACCCGTTTGGTCGCGCGGCGCTCGAGCACGGCATCGCCGAGGCCACACTCCGCGGCAGCACGCTGCGGATCGTCAACTCGACCGCGGGTGACGCGTACGTCGACGCGGCATTCGCACAGTCCGGCGAGGTAAACACCATCGAGGAGCGGCTCGCGAACTGCGGTGTCGAATTCGAGCTCACCCAGCCTGTCGGGGTCGACGCCGCCGAGGAACTGCTGAAGGCGATGGAGCCCGATGACGCTGAACTGTGGTGATCGGCATCCGGCATCGCAACCCTGTGGGCAAGCTTCTGCTGGGCAGCATTTCCCAGCGGTTGCTGCTGGAGTGCCCCAAGCCCGTGCTCGCGGTCAAGCCGGACCACTGATTGTTTCCGGATTGTTTCGGGCGTGAGTCGGTCGTGAATACCGTTGCGCACCTGCCGCAGCGGGTAAGGGTGAGTTGGTTTTGACACGTCGGTGACCACGGGGCAATCGACGCGGAATGGGTTGGACGTAAACCTCTTTCAACGGGATTTCCATTGAGAGGAAAACGTGACGACAATCACTCGTGACCGCAATATCGAGCACTGGGACGCCGAAGACATCGAGGCCTGGGAAGCCGGCGGCGCCCAGATCGCGAAACGCAACCTGATCTGGTCGATCTTCGCCGAGCACGTGGGCTTCTCGATCTGGTCCATCTGGTCGGTGATGGTGCTGTTCATGCCGCAGGCGACCTATCACATCGACGCCGCGGGGAAGTTCTACCTCGTGGCGCTGCCCACGCTTGTCGGTGCCGTCATGCGGATCCCGTACACGGTCGCACCGGCCAAGTTCGGCGGGCGGAACTGGACGATCGTCAGCGCCCTGCTGCTGCTGATACCCACCGTGTTGACGATGTGGGTGATGAAGCGCCCCGACACGTCGTACACGACGTTCATGGTCGTCGCGGCGTTCGCAGGCTTCGGCGGCGGAAACTTCGCGTCGTCGATGACCAACATCAACGCGTTCTATCCGCAGCGGCTCAAGGGCTGGGCGCTGGGCTTGAACGCAGGCGGCGGCAACATCGGCGTGCCGGTCATTCAACTGGTCGGCCTCCTGGTGATCGCCGCCGTCAGCAACACCGCACCCGAGATCGTCTGCGCCATCTACCTTGTGGCGATCGCTCTGGCGGCGACCTGTGCCGCGCTGTTCATGGACAACCTGCGCAATCAGCGGTCCAACATGGGCGCGATGGCCGAAGCGCTGCGATTCCGCGATTCCTGGGTGATGAGCTTCCTCTACATCGGCACATTCGGCTCCTTCATCGGATTCTCCTTCGCGTTCGGCCAGGTTCTGCAGATCAACTTCCTCGCAGGCGGCGACACCGCCGCCCAGGCCTCGCTGCACGCGGCGCAGATCGCGTTCATCGGCCCGCTGCTCGGCTCGATCGCCCGGCCGTACGGCGGCAAGCTGTCCGACCGCGTCGGTGGCGGCAGGGTCACGATGTACACCTTCGTTGCGATGATCTTCGCGGCCGGGATCCTGGTCGGCACCGGCGTGGTCGACGACGGTGCGGCGGGAGCCCCAACCGGCGGCCAAATGACCGGCTACGTGGTGGGTTTCATCCTGCTGTTCATCCTGTCCGGGATCGGCAACGGCTCGACCTACAAGATGATCCCGTCGATCTTCGAGGCGAAGGCACAAGGCCACGAAGACTGGAACCGGGACGAGAAGGCCGCGTGGTCGCGCAGCATGTCCGGTGCGCTGATCGGCTTCGCCGGCGCCATCGGGGCGCTGGGCGGTGTGTTCATCAACGTCGTGCTGCGGGCCTCCTATGTGGGTGAGGCGAAGTCGGCGACCAACGCATTCTGGGTGTTCCTCGGCTTCTACGTCATCTGCGCGGTGGTGACATGGGCGGTGTTCCTGCGGATGCGGACCGCAAGGATGCGTATGGGCGGCCTCGTCTCCTCGGTGCCCGCGCCTACGGGTTGATGACCACGACCCGTACAGCCTGCTCGTACTGCGGTGTCGGCTGCGGCATCGAAGTCACCACAACGGCCGACGCGGGCGCCCGCGTCATCGCCAGGGTGTCCGGGGATAAGTTGCATCCGGCCAACTTCGGCCGGTTGTGCACCAAGGGTGCGACCCACGCGGAGATGATGGCCGCCGTCGACGGGCGGCTGACATCGGCCCTGATCCGGCCCTCTCGTGACGAGGAACCGGTGCCCACACCGGTCGACGACGCGGTGGCCGAGGCCGGCAGGCGACTGCGGGCCATCGTCGACGAACACGGTCCCGACGCCGTCGCGCTCTACGTGTCCGGTCAGATGTCCATCGAGGCGCAGTACCTGGCCAACAAGCTGGCCAAGGGCTTCCTTCGCACGGTGCACATCGAGTCGAACTCCCGGTTGTGCATGGCAAGCGCCGGCACCGGATTCAAACAATCGCTCGGCGCCGACGGGCCGCCCGGGTCCTACAGCGACTTCGACCGCACTGACTTGTTTTTCGTGATCGGCTCCAACATGGCCGACTGTCATCCGGTCCTCTTCCTGAGGATGGTGGACCGATTGAAGGCAGGTGCCAAGCTGATCGTCGTCGACCCGCGCCGCACCGCGACCGCCGAGCGGGCTGACCTCTACCTGCCGATCAAGCCCGGCACCGACCTGGCCCTGCTGAACGGGCTCCTACACCTGCTGGTCGAAAACGGCGACATCGACACCGATTTCATCGCCGAGCACACCGAGGGCTGGGACGGCATGCCGATGTTCCTTGCGGACTATCCCGCGCATCGAGTCGCACAGATCACCGGCATCCCGGAGGCCGACATCCGTACCGCGGCGCGAATGATCGCCGACGCGGGGGAGTGGATGAGTTGTTGGACCATGGGGCTGAACCAGAGCACCCACGGCACGTGGAACACCAATGCGATCTGCAACCTGCACCTGGCCACCGGCGCGATCTGCCGTCCCGGCAGCGGGCCGATGTCGCTGACCGGCCAGCCCAACGCGATGGGCGGTCGCGAAATGGGTTACATGGGACCGGGTCTGCCCGGGCAGCGGTCGGTGGCATCGGCTGCCGATCGCGAGTTCGTCGAGACCCAGTGGCAGCTGCCAGCCGGGACTATCCGCGACGATGTCGGTCCCGGCACGATTGCGATGTTCGAGGGGCTGGCCCGTGGCGACATCAAGGCGTGCTGGATCATCTGCACGAATCCCGTTGCCACGGTGGCGAATCGGCGGACGGTGGTCGCCGGGCTTCAAGCGGCCGAGCTCGTCATCACCCAGGATGCCTACCACGCGACCGCCACCAACCGATACGCCGACATCGTGCTGCCCGCGACGTTGTGGGCCGAGTCCGACGCCGTCATGGTGAACTCCGAACGCAATCTGACGCTGCTGCAGGCGTCCATCCCTCCCGCAGGCCAGGCGCGCCCGGACTGGCAGCTGATCTGCCAGGTCGCCGCGCACATGGGGTTCGGTGAGCACTTCGACTTCTCGTCCAGCGAGCAGGTTTTCGAAGAGATCAGGCGGTTCTCCAACCCGCAGACCGGCTACGACCTTCGCGGCGTCGACTATTCGCGGCTTCGGCAGACACCCGTGCAATGGCCCTGCCCGCCCGACGATGACGGGGACCGCCATCCGATTCGCTATTTCAACGACGGTGTCAGCCAGGACTTGTTCGTCGACACCGACGGGCATCGACCGCGGCTCGCATTTCCCACCCCGTCGCGACGAGCGGTGTTTCACGCGCGCCCACACATGGACCCGCGCGAGCTGCCTGACGACGATTTTCCGTTAGTGCTCAACACCGGTCGGCTGCAGCACCAGTGGCACACCATGACCAAGACCGGCAAGGTGGCCAGGCTCAACAATCTCGACAGCGGACCGTTCGTCGAGATCCATCCATCCGATGCGGCGGCAATGGGAATCGCCGACGGCCAGGCCGTCGAGCTCACGTCGCGCCGTGGTCGTGCGGTGCTGCCCGCCGTGGTGACCGAACGCGTACGTCCGGGTAATTGTTTCGCGCCGTTTCACTGGAATGATGAACACGGCGAGTTGCTGACCATCAATGCGGTGACCAACGACGCCGTCGACGCCGACTCCCTGCAACCCGAATTCAAGGTGTGCGCGGTGAGCGCCCGCCCCGTCGGACCGGCCCCGAGCCGCGCCCGGGTGAAGGAACCCTTGGCCGTTCGCGAGGGGGATGGACCACTTGTCCTGTGGGCCTCTCAGACCGGCACAGCCGAGGACTTCGCCACCCGGCTGGCCCTGCGGCTGGGCGAGTCGCAACTGGCCAACATGGACGAAGTGCCGCTGTCGCTGCTGGTGGGGGCCCGCGATGTGCTGATCGTCACCAGCACGTTCGGTGACGGCGGCCCTCCGGACAACGGGGCAGGCTTCTGGGATCGCCTCGGCGCACCCGATGCGCCCGCACTCGACGGAGTGCGCTATGCCGTGCTGGGCATCGGCGATCGGTCGTATGCCAACTTCTGCGGCTACGCGAAATCGATCGACGGCAGGCTGACCGATCTCGGCGCGACGAAGTTCCTTGACCGAACCGAATGCGAGGCCTACGACAACGGGCCGATGGCGGAATGGGCGGACCAGGTCGCCACAATGCTGGGTGCTGGGGGCGAATCGTGCACCAGCATCGAGGAGCCGTTCACCCGGGCCGCTCCCGTTCTCGCACCGCTCTGCCGCAATACCGTGCTGACCGCGCCGCTGTCACCGAAAGAAGTGCGCCACTTCGGTTTTGACATCTCCGAACACGACGTCGGTTACGCGGTCGGTGATTCCCTCGGCGTGTGCGCGACCAACAGTCCCGCTGTCGTCGACGCGTGGCTGACCGCAACCGGCCTGCGCGGAGACGAGATCGTCGATGTCGACTGCGATCGTCGCACGCTGCGCGACGCGCTGACGGAGTCGTATGACATCTGCCGCGTCACGTCCGACCTGCTTCGGTTCGTCGCGGAGAACAGTGACGATCCCGTAGCGGCCAAGGCGCTGCGGGCGCCCTCTGCGCGGCTGAACAGGTGGCTGGCCGGGCGCAACGGGCTGGACATCGTCGAAGAATTCACCGTGCGTGCCGAGCCCGCGCAATGGCAGGAAGTGCTGGTCCGGCTGACGCCTCGGAAGTACTCGATCTCATCGAGCCCGCTGGTCAGTCCGCACGAGGTGCAGCTCACGGTCTCTGTGGTGCGATACCGGGGACGCCGCGGCGGGCACCGCGGCGGGGTGTGCTCGACCTATCTGGCCGACCGCGCCAGCGCGGCGCCGGTGTTCCTGCAGCGGGCACCGCACTTCCGGCCGCCGAAGGACGCCACGACGCCGATGATCATGGTGGGGCCGGGCACCGGGATAGCGCCGTTTCGCGGCTTCCTGCAGGAACGCCGTGCGCTCGGCCACACAGGACGCAACTGGCTGTTCTTCGGCGACCAGAGGCGCAGCGAAAACTTCTACTACCGAGACGATTTGGAGGACATGGTCAGCGACGGCTTCCTCAACCGGCTGGACCTCGCGTTCTCCCGGGACCAGTCCGACCGCGTCTACGTGCAGCACAAGATGGCTGACCACGGGGCCGAACTGTGGCGCTGGCTGCAAGAAGGGGCACATTTCTACGTGTGCGGAGACGCGACCCGGATGGCGCGCGACGTCGACGCCACACTGACATCCATCATCAGGACGCACGGGAAGATGTCAGAGGAATCCGCGCACCACTACAAGCGCGAGTTGGTGGCGGAAAAGCGCTACGTGCGAGACGTGTACTGAGCACGACAGCCGATGGGTGTCCGAGGGGGACTTGAATCCCACAGAGCTACCTAGCTGAGCTAGAGAGTCGTCCGTCATCCGGCTTGGGTGGCGGGCAGGCCCTGGGGGCTCATCCGGTGGGCGGCTGCGTCGACGCTCCGGTGGGCCACTGCATTGACGCTGGCCCTCGGAACTGCTGGATAAGCGCGAATAAGTCGCCGAGCTGGGGGGTCGTCGGGATTAACTGCTCGAGCGGACCTAACTGGCCCGGCGCCACTGGAGCGTTGGGCACGACGTACTGATTCCACATGCCGTCGATAACGCCTATTACGGGCAGGGCGCTGGTGGAAGTCCCGCTAGGAGAGCCGATGTCGGTGGACGAGTCACCCGGCGCAGCGACAACCGGGGCGGCGCTGGCGATGCCGATCGCCCACACGGCGGCCGTAGTGAGGGCAAGAAGCAGAGGTGCGATACTTCGGGGTGAACTGCTCATATTGAGCCTCGCGATAACGGGTCCTGGTGGACTCCATACGTTAATGCAGCACCGCTGCGCTGGTGGCGGAACAGCTAATCAGCCGCCGAGCTATGACTCAACGGGGTGGTTCAATCGGGCGGTTGCGCGGGCGCAGTAGAAGATCACGCCGCACGATCTGCGCACACATGCGCGAGTCTGGCTGTCAGTTCCGGCGCGAATGTCCTTGCGGTGTCGCGGATGCTCGGCCACAAAGATCCCAGCGTCACGTTGAGGATCTATGCGGATCTGTTCGATAGCGACCTTGATGCGGTGGCCGTCAATCTCGAAGCGAAGATCGCAGATAGTGTCCGAAGCGTGTCCAAGGCACCTGCCGACCGTCGTCGCAAGCGCAGGAAAGCTGCTGTCTAGCTGCGGTCGATGTGTCTGTCTGTTGGGTGTCCGAGGGGGGACTTGAACCCCCACGCCCGTTAATAGGGCACTAGCACCTCAAGCTAGCGCGTCTGCCATTCCGCCACTCGGACCTAGCCCCCAAACAAACAGCTGGGAGCAGCTAAGGCTATCGGATCGGCAAGCCCGCGCTCAAACCCGACAGTGCCACGGGTGGTAGGAAAGGACACTGTGACCGACCCCGCAAAACCTGAGGCCGAGGTGGTCGACCTCGTCCGTGCGCTGATCCGGTTCGACACCTCCAACACCGGAGATCTCGCCACCACCAAGGGCGAGGCCGAGTGTGCCCATTGGGTGGCCGAACAGCTGCACGAGGTCGGTTACGAGACCGAATACATCGAGGCGGGAGCGCCCGGGCGGGCCAACGTGTTCACCCGGCTGAAGGGCGCGGACCCCTCGCGCGGGGCCCTGATGCTGCATGGACACCTCGACGTGGTACCAGCCGAGGCGTCGGACTGGAGCGTGCACCCGTTCTCAGGTGCCCTCGAGGACGGCTACGTGTGGGGCCGCGGCGCGATCGACATGAAGGACATGGTCGGCATGATGATCGCGGTCGCCCGGCACTTCAAACGCGCCGGCATCGTCCCACCTCGCGACCTGGTGTTCGCGTTCCTGTCGGACGAGGAGGCCGGTGGTAAGTACGGCTGCCAATGGTTGGTGGACAAGCGGCCCGACCTGTTTGAGGGAGTGACCGAGGCGATCGGCGAGGTCGGCGGCTTCACGTTGACGGTGCCGCGCCGCGAGGGCGGTGAACGTCGGCTCTACCTCATCCAGACGGCGGAGAAGGCCATGTTGTGGATGCGGCTGACCGCACGCGGCCATGCTGGACACGGGATGCTGATCCACGACAACAACGTCGTCACCGCGGTCGCCGAGGCAACGGCGAAGCTGGGTCGCCATCAATTTCCGATCGTCATGACCGATTCCGTCGAGCAGTTCCTGCAGGCCGTCGCGGAGGAGACGGGTTATACGTTCGACGCAAACTCTCCGGATCTGGACGGGGCGGTCGCCAAGCTGGGCTCGATCGGCCGCCTCGTCGCCGCGACACTACGTGACACCGCCAATCCGACCATGCTGAAGGCCGGGTACAAGGCCAACGTCATCCCCGCCACGGCTGAGGCCGTCGTGGACTGCCGGGTGCTGCCCGGCCGGCTCGCGGCATTCGAGCGGGAGGTCGACGAAATCATCGGCCCGGACGTCTCACGGGAATGGATTGTCGACCTGCCGTCGTATGAAACCGGCTTCGACGGCGAGTTGCTCGACGCGATGAACAACGCGATCCTTGCGGCCGATCCCGACGCCCGTACCGTGCCGTACATGCTCGCCGGTGGAACGGATGCAAAGGCATTCGCGCGGTTGGGCATTCGCTGCTTCGGGTTTGTTCCGTTGCGGCTGCCGCCCGACCTGGATTTCGCGGCGTTGTTCCACGGCGTCGACGAGCGGGTACCCGTTGATGCGCTGGAGTTCGGCACCCAGGTTCTCGCGAATTTTCTGCTGCACTGCTGACCACACGAAAGGACAATCATGGCGTTCCCCTACAACACCTACGATCACCTGCCGAAACTGCCCTCGTTCACGCTGACCTCGGAGACGTTCAGCGACGGGCAGGCGCTGTCCAACGATCAGGTCAGCGGCATCATGGGCGCGGGCGGAGAGGACGTCTCGCCGCAGTTGAGTTGGTCGGGCTTTCCCGAGGAGACCCGCAGCTTCGCCGTGACCATGTATGACCCCGATGCGCCGACAGCGTCGGGTTTCTGGCACTGGGCCGTGGCCAATCTGCCCGCGACGGTCACCGACCTGCCGGCGGGCGCCGGCGACGGCGGCGAATTGCCAGGCGATGCAATGATTTTGGCCAACGACGCCGGCCTTAAGCGCTTCATCGGCGCCGCCCCTCCTCCGGGTCACGGCGTACACCGCTACTACATCGCCGTGCATGCCGTCGGCGTCGAGAAGCTGGACCTGCCCGAGGGGGCTACCCCGGCGTTCCTGGGTTTCAACCTGTTCCAGCAGGCGATCGCAAGGGCCCTCATCCACGGCACCTACGAGCAGAACTAGCGCGCCGCTGAGCCGACGGCCTCGGTCAGGGACGAGAAACCACCTTCATGCAGGCGGCGGGCGATGCCGTCGTGAATGTGCTTGGCCCACAGCCCGCCGCCGTAGATGAAGCCGGTGTAGCCCTGCAACAGCGAGGCTCCTGCGGTGATGCGGTCCCATGCGTCGTCGGCGGTTTCGATGCCACCGACACTGATCAGCACCAGCCGGTCGCCGACGCGGTTGTACAACCGGCGCAGCACCTCGGCCGATCGTCGTGCAACCGGCGGCCCGGAGATGCCGCCAGGTCCCAGCTCCGCAATGCCGGGGGTCTTGAGGCCGTCGCGGGAGATCGTCGTGTTGGTCGCGACTATTCCGGCAAGCCCCAATTTGACTGTCAGATCGGCGATCTCGTCGATATCCGAGTCGGACAAATCCGGCGCGATCTTCACCAGGACCGGCGTGGTGCGTCTCTTCGCGCACCGCCGTCAGAATCGGCCGCAGCGACTCGACGGCCTGCAGGTCGCGCAGGCCCGGCGTGTTCGGCGAGCTGACGTTGACCACCAGGTACGTCGCCAGTGGTCCCACCAGCCGGGCGCTTTCCCGGTAGTCGTCGACAGCGGCCTCGGCCGGGACGATCTTGGTCTTGCCGATGTTGACCCCGATCGGCACGTCCGGGGTATGACCGGCCAGCCGCAGCGCCAGCTCGCCCGCGCCGTGGTTGTTGAATCCCAGCCGGTTGAGCAACGCCCTGTCGTCGGGTAGCCGAAACATCCTCGGCGCCGGGTTGCCGGGCTGCGGCTGCGCGGTCACGGTGCCGACCTCGGCGTACCCGAAGCCCAGCGCACCCCACGCGGTCAGCCCGACCCCGTTCTTGTCGAAGCCGGCCGCCAGGCCGAGCGGGCCGGGAAACCGCACCCCGAACACCGTGCTGGCCAGCACCGGATCGTGCGGCGCCAGCGAACGTGTGAAGACGCGACGGATGGGTTTCGGCGCGGTGGCGGTCCGCAGCAGGGCGAAGACCCAGGTGTGGATGCGCTCAGGGGCGACCAGGAACAGCGCCCGCCGTACGGCGCGATACATCACGCCTACATCGCCGGGTGGTCGGCGACGTCCAGGCTGTTGACGGCGGACTTCTTGCGGCGCAACAACACTCGGCGGCTGCCGTCGGTGTAGAGCCGGACCCGGGTGAGTTCCCAGCCGCGATACTCCGCCTCGATGGAGAGCCGGGTGGACGCGCTGATCCGGGTCAGGTCAGGGGGCAGCCGCAGCGGCACCCACTCGTATTCGTCTGACAGATCGGCTTCCCAGCCGGGCGGCATGCGGCCCCGCTGGACCGCCGTCACCGGCTGACTCCCGCGTCGGCGATCACCTGCACGCCTGCTCCGGAACCTGACACCACATACAGAGTGCCAGACGCCTCGTCGAAGGCCAGGGAGTTTGGCTGCTGCACGGTTGGATAACGCACTTTCTCGACTGGTATTCCGGTGGCCAGATCGTAACCAATGACCATATTCGTCTGTGTCTGTGACACCCAGGTCAGCCGGGATGAACCCGCCAGACCGTAGGGCGCATCCCGCACCGGGTAGCGCTGGCGAAGCATCAGCGGATCGGTGCCGAACACCAGCAAGCCCTCTCCTCTGGTATCGGCGACCAACACCCGGCCGAGCGGATCGGCGGCCAGCGTGGTGGCCCCTTCACCCGCGCGCAGCGCCTGTTCGGCCTTCGCGCCGCCGGCGTCGACGGCGGTCACCGACGTCTGGCCGCGGTCCAGCACCACGGCCGTATTCCCTTGGGTGACAAGTGCATCCACGCGCGCAAAAATTTTGAGCTCGGCGCCGACAGCGGTATCGGAGCTCAACGTGTACACGGCACCGTCTGCGCTGCCCAGGACCAGCTTGCCGTCGGCGCGGCGGGCGATCGCGGTGAAGTCGGTGTCGCCCCGCCCGTCGACCTCCACGCGGGAGGCCAGGGCCGCCGCGATGTCCACCCGGAAGTAGCCGCCGTGCGTCGACACGTAGACATGGCCCCGGTTGTCGCCGGTCATGGCCGTCGCCGGACCGGGTAGCGACACGGGACGGGCCGGGGCCTTCGCGGGCATCGCGGTGATCACCGCCTGATCGATCTTTCCTGGACCGAGCACTACCAGCGATGCGGTCGCTGCGTCGAAGACCACGGACTTTGCATCGCCCGCCAGCGGGCGGACCACTCCCGCGGGTGGCCGCGTCAGCGCGGGAGAAGCCGCGGCCTCGGCGGGCGCGATCGTCGGCGGTGGCGCGTCGGACGGGTTCGATGTGCACGCCGCAATCACAAAAACGAACAACATGGCCACTCCGCGAAAAATCCGGCTTGTGTAGTTTGACCGCGACGGCAACGTGGGTAGCTTCCGGACGTGCGAACTGGATGGCAATCGAACAGCAAGTGTATGCAAGGCGACCTTCCCGGATCGGCCGCGTCCCGCCTGCCCGCGCCGATGCTCGGCGGTATGGTTCGGTCATGAGCCTCGCGCCAAGCCGGTATTCGGCTGACCAGGGGTTTGCTATCGAGGTTATTTCGACTGGTCTGCATGCCAGCGGATTTGGCCAGTTGACTGAGGGACGTTCGTTCTCGTTCCACGTCGAACATCAGCAGCTAATCGTCGAGATCTACCGTCCGCGGCTGACGGGGCCCGTTCCACAGGCCGAGGACGTCGTGGCCACGGCCGCCCGTAGGGTCAGCGATATCGACCTGTTCGATGAGCGCAGCCTCGTCGCCGCTGTGCGTGACGCGCTGACCGACGCACAATAGGTGCCGCGCACAGCGCGTTGACGATCGCTCACGGTACGGTCGTCGTCGTGGTCGAGGCGCCGGCGATGTCGTGGTGGCAGGTTGTCGTGTTGTCGGTGCTGCAGGGACTCACCGAGTTTCTGCCGGTGTCGTCTTCCGGCCACCTCGCGATCGCGTCCCGACTATTCTTCGCCGACGATGCGGGCGCATCGTTCACCGCGGTAACGCAACTCGGCACCGAGGTGGCGGTGCTGTTCTTCTTCGCGCGCGACATCGCGCGCATCGTCAAGGCCTGGGTCACCGGCCTGTTCAGCTCCGCCGCCCGCAATGTCGACTACCGGCTCGGCTGGTACGTCATCATCGGCACCATCCCGATCGGCGTGTTGGGCCTGTTGTTCAAGGACGAAATCCGCACGGGCGCCAGGAATCTCTGGCTGATCGCAACCGCGCTGATCGCCTTCTCCGCTGTGATCGCCGCCGCTGAGTACTTCGGTCGGCAGACCCGGCACGTCGAACAACTCAGCTGGCGCGACAGCGTGACGGTCGGCCTGGCGCAGTGTCTTGCGCTGGTGCCAGGGGTGTCGCGGTCCGGCGCGACGATCAGCGCGGGGTTGTTCCTCGGGCTGGACCGCGAGCTGTCCGCCCGGTTCGGTTTCCTGCTGGCGATTCCGGCGGTGTTCGCCTCGGGGCTGTTCTCGTTGCCCGACGCCTTCCACCCCGTCGGCGAGGGAATGAGCGCCAGTGGCGCCCAGCTTCTGGTGGCCACGCTGATCGCCTTCGTCGTCGGCTTCGCGGCTGTGGCCTGGTTCCTGCGCTTCCTGGTGCGGCACAGCATGTACTGGTTTGTGGCGTATCGGGTAGCGCTCGGCACAGTGGTGCTGATCCTGCTTGGCACCGGGGTGGTGGCCGCGACATGACCGTCATCCTGCTGCGGCACGGCCGCTCGATCTCCAACACTGCCCAGACACTGGCCGGGCGCAGTGACGGCGTCGACCTCGACGAGAAGGGCCGGGAGCAGGCGGAAGCCCTTGTGGGCCGGATCGGGTCGCTGCCGATCCGCGCCATCGTGTGCTCGCCGCTGCTGCGCTGCCGCAACACTGTCGGACCCCTTGCCGCGGCCCTCGGGCTGGAGCCCATCGTCGAAGACCGGATATCCGAGGTGGACTACGGCCAGTGGACCGGCCGCAAGATCGGCGACCTGGTCAAGGAGCCGTTGTGGGCGGTGGTCCAGCAGCAGCCCAGCGCCGCGGTGTTCCCCGACGGCGAAGGGCTAGCGGCCGTGCAGGCCCGCGCCGTGGCGGCGGTTCGCGAGCACGACCGCCGGCTGGCGGAGGCGCACGACGGCGATGTGCTCTGGCTGGCCTGCACGCACGGCGACGTGATCAAGGCGGTGGTGGCCGACGCGCTCGGCACCCATCTCGACAGCTTCCAGCGCATCACCGCCGATCCGGCGTCGATGAGTGTGATCCGTTACACAGCGCTGCGTCCCTTCGTGGTTCATGTGAACCACACCGGCGACCAATTGGCTTCGGGCCTGACGGCGAAACCGGAGAAGACCGCCGACGGCGAGTCGAGAGACCTGCCGCCGAGCGACGCGGTGGTGGGCGGCTCCACGAACTGAGCGCGGTATTTTGGAGATGCCATGTCCCGCGCAATCCACGTCTTCCGCACACCCGACCGTTTCGTGGCCGGGACCGTCGGGCAGCCCGGCAACCGGACGTTCTACCTGCAAGCCGTCCACGAGAAACGGGTCGTCTCGGTTGTGCTGGAGAAGCAGCAGGTCGCGGTGCTCGCCGAGCGGATCGCGGCGTTGCTGCTGGAGATCAACAAACGCTTCGGCACCCCGATCCCGCCCGAAACCGAGGTGGAGGACCTGAGCCCGCTGGTGACACCCGTCGATGCCGAGTTCCGGGTCGGAACGATGGGCCTGGGCTGGGATTCTGAGGCGCAGACTGTGGTGGTCGAGCTGCTGGCGGTTTCAGATACGGAGTTCGACGCGTCGGTCGTGCTCGACGACGCCGAGGACGGGCCCGACGCGGTGCGCGTGTTCCTCACCCCCGAGTCCGCGCGTCAGTTCGCGACCCGGTCCAACCGCGTCATCTCGGCGGGCCGCCCGCCGTGCCCGCTGTGCGACGAGCCCCTGGATCCGGAGGGCCACATCTGCGTGCGCACCAACGGTTATCGGCGGAGCCTGGCCGAGCCCGACGATGACCTCGACGCATAGCGACTGCGAGGCCTTGCGGCGCGGCGAGCTGACCGTCATCGGACGAATCCGCTCCGCGAGCAACGCCACATTCCTCTGCGAGGCCCACCTCGACGAGCTGACCGTGCACTGCGTGTACAAGCCGATTGCCGGTGAGGCACCATTGTGGGACTTTCCGGACGGCACGCTGGCCGGCCGAGAACTGGCCGCGTACCTGGTCTCAGCCGCTTCGGGTTGGGACATCGTGCCCTACACCATCATTCGTGACGGCCCGGCGGGCCCGGGAATGTTGCAGCTGTGGGTGGACCAGCCCGGCGATCTGGTGGGCGAGGACCCCGAGTCCGGGCCCGATCTGGTGGATCTGCTTCCGGCGGGCCACATTCCGCCCGGATTCCTGCCGGTGCTGCGCGCCTACGACTACGCGGGCGACGAGGTGACCCTGGTGCACGCCGACGATCTCCGGCTGCGCCGGATGGCCGTGTTCGATGTGCTGATCAACAACGCCGACCGCAAGGGCGGCCACATCCTGTCCGCCGTCGACGGCCACGTCTACGGCGTCGATCACGGGGTGAGCATGCACGTCGAGGACAAACTGCGCACCGTGCTGTGGGGTTGGTCGGGCAAGCCCGTCGACGACGAGACGCTGGACACGATCGCCCGGTTGCGCGACGACGTGCGGGGCTCGTTGGGCGACCAGTTGTGTGAGCACGTCACCAGGCGTGAGGTGCACGCCCTGCGCCGCAGAGCCGTTGCGCTGCTGGACAATCCGGTGATGCCGTCTCCCGACCGGCATCGGCCCGTTCCGTGGCCGGCGTTCTGAGCTACAAGCGGGCGGTCGCGTTGTGCCGGTACTGCATCGCGCGGTAGGGCCAATTGGAGTCGTCGGTGGTGTTCCAGTGGCTGACCACCAGATGTAGGTTGCGCAATGTCGAGCCGGGAACGATGTACCCGCCGTACAGCTGGCTGAGCGTCCCGGCCGTGCAACCGTCGGGCGGACTGCATCGAGGCGACGGCCATGTCGTGTTGCGCAACACCGTCGTGGTGGGCGCCGCGGCCATGTCGTCGGTCGGATGGTTCAGCACCTTGACCCGTATTGCTCCCGAGCTTGACTCGAAATAACTGAACACCCAACGGTTCTCGACTCGCCGAAGGCTCATCTCGCCGACCGTCGTGCCCGCAGGCAGCAGTGGCACCGGGTCGTTTCGGAACCAGCCGCCGGTACATGGATGCCACGCCGAGCGGTCCAGCAGGTCGTCTGCGCGTACCCGGTAGAGAAAGGCGTTCTCGCGCCGAGTGAACGCGCTGGCAATGATGTACACCCACTCGCTGTCCTGGTCCTGCTCCCAGGTCACGAGCTGCTGGTGTCCGTCATTATGGGAGCCGAGTCGCCGGGCATCGGGACCGGCACCGTGCCAGGTTTCGCCGCAGTCGTCGCTGTAGTTGATCTCGGTCCACAGCACGTTGTGCAGCCCGCGGTTGATCATTGTGAACAGGTAGAGGCGCCCATCGATTGTGATGGCGTCGGCAGGCAGCACCGTCGAGATCCCCCCGCCTTTCCACGGCGGCCCATCGTGGCTGTAGTCCCAAAGTTGGCGGGCGTAGTCGCCGCCCACCGCGTCGTGGAACGTGATTCCGTCGTTCAGCTGCGGCAACGTGGTGTCCCGTGAGCGCAGCATCACCGGGCTGCGCCAACCAGGGCCGCCTGCACGGCACTCGTCGAAGGTGTCGCCGAAGATGAACCCGGTCCGTCCGTCGGCCAGGGCGACCGCGATGCCGAGGTCGGTGCCACCGACGCCGAACTTCTCCGCAGAGCTGCCGGGGCCGGTGAGGTCGGCCACCTTGACCGTCGTCGGCTGGACCTGCGCGGTCTTGATGCCCCGGTCGGTCACGGGTTCATTATTCGGCAATACTGCTGTGGTGAGCCTGACCGACGCCGAGCTGGCCGCCGAGCTGGCCCGCGACGCCGGCGAGCTGCTGCTGCAGGTGCGCGATGAAGTCGGCTTCTGGGATCCCTACGACCTGGGCGACGCAGGCGACAAGAGGGCCAACACCCTCATCCTCGACGGCCTGGCGCGGGATCGCCCACGCGACGCCGTGCTGTCTGAGGAGGCCGTCGACGACCTGTCGCGGGTGCACGCCGACAGGGTGTGGATTGTCGACCCCCTTGACGGCACCTGGGAATTCTCGACCGGCCGAAACGACTGGGCCGTGCACATCGCGCTGTGGCAGCGCAACGGTGCAGCCGGGTCCGCGGCATCGGGTCCAGCAGGACCCGACGGCGGCATCACCGACGCGGCGGTCGCCATTCCCGCCGCAGGCGAGGTGTACCGGACAGACTCGGTCACGCCTCCGGCACCCCGGCGCGGCGGGCCCATCCGGATCACCGCCAGCGCCAGCCGTCCGCCCGCGGTGCTGTGGCGGCTTCGAGATCAGATGGACATCCAGCTGATTCGCATCGGGTCGGCTGGTGCAAAGGCGATGGCGGTAGTCAACGGCGATGTCGACGCCTACCTGCATGCCGGGGGCCAGTGGGAGTGGGATTCTGCCGCCCCCGCGGGCGTGGTGCGGGCCGCAGGGCTTCACGCGTCGCGGCTTGACGGCTCGCCGCTCATCTACAACCGCCGCGACCCGTACCTGCCCGACCTGTTGATGTGCCGTTCGGAGCTGGCCGATGTGCTGCTCACCGGGATCCGGTCGGTCATCAGAGGCCGCCCCGACCGAACCCCCTAGAGTCGAAGGTATGCAATCGTGGCAGGCGCCGACCGTCCCGGTACTGCCGGGAAGCGGTCCCCAGCTGCGGCTGTATGACACCGCCGACCGACAGGTGCGGCCGGTGGCCGCGGGCGATACCCCCACTATGTACGTCTGCGGGATCACCCCCTACGACGCCACCCACCTCGGCCATGCCGCGACATACCTGACGTTCGATCTCGTCCACCGTCTGTGGCTCGACGCGGGCCATCGCGTGAACTACGTGCAGAACATCACCGACGTCGACGATCCGCTCTTCGAGCGGGCCGCCCGCGACGGCGTGAACTGGCGCGAGCTGGCCGACCGCGAAACCGCGCTTTTCTCCGAGGACATGAGGGCGCTGCGGGTCCTTCCGCCGCACGACTACGTCGCCGCCACCGAAGCCATCGGCGAGGTCGTCGAGCTCGTCGAGAAGATGCTGGCCTCCGGTGCGGCCTACATCGTTGACGACCCCAGCCATCCCGACGTCTACTACCGGGCCGACGCGACGGCGCAGTTCGGCTACGAGTCCGGCTACGACCGCGACACTATGCTGCGGCTGTTCGGTGAGCGTGGCGGCGATCCGGACCGCCCAGGCAAGAGCGACGAACTCGATGCCTTGATGTGGCGGGCGCAGCGGCCGGACGAGCCGAGCTGGCCCGCCCCGTTCGGCCCCGGCAGACCCGGTTGGCACGTGGAATGTGCGGCCATTGCGCTCAGCCGCATCGGCACGGGCCTCGACATCCAGGGCGGCGGCAGTGACCTGATCTTCCCGCACCACGAGTTCTCCGCCGCGCACGCCGAATGTGTCACGGGGGAGCGGAGATTCGCCAGGCACTACGTGCACGCCGGGATGATCGGCTGGGACGGGCACAAGATGAGCAAGAGCCGCGGGAACCTGGTCCTGGTGTCTCGTCTGCGCGCCGAGGGCGTCGAACCGACGGCGATCCGCCTCGGATTGCTGGCCGGACATTACCGCGCGGACCGGTCGTGGAGTGATGCGGTGCTCGACGAGGCGACAGTGCGGCTGCAGCGCTGGCGGGACGCGACAGCGCTGCCCGCAGGGCCGGATGCCACCGATGTGGTTGCCAGGCTGCGCCGCTACCTGGCCGACGACCTCGACACGCCGAAAGCGCTTGCCGCACTGGATGGTTGGGCCAACGACGCACTGGAGTACGGCGGCCACGACACCGAGGCGCCGCGGACGGTGGCCACCGCCGTCGACGCGTTGTTGGGTATCAAGCTGTAGTGGACCTGCGGGTTGGAGTACGTTTCCGGCCATGGGTTCTGTGAACGGAAAAGTCGCCCTGATCACCGGTGGCGCCCGTGGGGTCGGCGCCGAGGTCGCCCGTCG